>CAJUAV010000003.1 GCA_910584485.1 uncultured Alistipes sp. | reverse complement strand
TCTCTTTTACAGAGATTTACGCAAATCGGCCGACGAGAAGGCCCTCCCTCGCGAAATCGCATCATCCGACTGTTTTTCAACCGTTTCCGTTCACCGAAAGGCCGCTTCGGCCGCCGCTGTCGCCGGTCGTTTCACCGCCTTTTCGGTCGCTCCTGCGGCACACCGCCTGCGACCGCTCCCATCCGTCCGACAGCCCGCCCGACCCGATCCCGTTCCGATCCCGACCTCGGCTCCGCCCGAAATACGCCCGAATGCGCCCGCTCGGCAAAATGCAGGCAAGCTTGCTTTTGCCCTCGGCTTTTCGTCTTTGGCTGCGCCGAAGATACGCTCGCTCGGCAAAACGCAGGCAAGCTTGCTTTTGCCCTCGGCTTTTCGTCTTTGGCTGCGCCGAAGATACGCTCGCTCGGCAAAACGCAAGCAAGCTTGCTTTTGCCCTCGACTTTTCGTCTTTGGCTGCGCCGAAGATGCGCTCGCTCGGCAAAACGCAAGCAAGCTTGCTTTTGCCCTCGCTTATGCTTATCTTTGTACTCCCCGTCCGCGGATCCGCTGCGGCCGAAAAAAGAGCAATCAATTATGTTCCTGGAAAATACCAATCGAAAAGGGTGGATCGAGGTCGTCTGCGGCTCAATGTTTTCGGGCAAGACCGAAGAGCTCATCCGCCGCCTCAAACGGGCCCAGTTCGCCCACCTGCGCGTCGAAATCTTCAAGCCGAAGATCGACGTCCGCTACTCGGAAGAACAGGTCGTTTCGCACGACGCGAACGCCATCCGCTCGACCCCCGTCGAGTCGCCGCAGAACATCCTGCTGCTGGCTTCGGACGTCGACGTGGTGGGCATCGACGAGGCGCAGTTCTTCGACGAAAGCCTCGTCGAGGTGTGCCGCAAGCTGGCCGACGGCGGCATCCGCGTAATCGTCGCGGGGCTCGACATGGACTACACGGGCAAACCCTTCGGGCCGATGCCCGCCCTCATGGCGACGGCCGAATACGTGACGAAGGTGCACGCGATCTGCGTCCGCTGCGGCAACCTCGCCCACCACTCGCACCGCCTCACGAGCGACGAGAAGCAGGTGATGCTCGGGGCCCAGGACAGCTACGAGCCGATCTGCCGCCACTGCTTCAACGAACTGCGCCGCGCCGAACAGAAATAGCCCGACCGCCGACGAAACGCGACGCGACCCCGACGAAACGACCGACCGCCGCTGCCCCGAACAGGCAGCGGCGGTCGCGTTTCGGTCGGTCGCCCTATCGAAGGAAGATTTCGACGAGGGCGCCGATAAGGCCGATCACCGTAAAGAGGATCGAAATGAGCTTGAGGCGGTCCGAGTTGCGCAGCAGCTCCGTCGTCTTGCGGAAGATCTTGTGCTTGACGCGGTAGACGTGGCGGTCGTGCTGGCGCAGCTCCCCGATGGCGATCTCCAGGTCGGTCGAGAAATCCTTCAGCAGCTCCACCTTGATCTCCTCCAGCTCCCGATAGGGGCTCTGTTCCAGCGCCTGCTCCGCCTCGAGCCGCTTTTCGAGGATCTTCGCGTGAAGCGCCTCGGGGAATTTGGCGATCGAGTGGGCCATCGACGCCTCTTCGATCCGCTCCTCCTCTTCGGCCGCGTCGGCGCAGAGCGTCGCGGGAGCCTCGATGCTCCGCTCGAGCGTCGGCAGGTAGTTGTAGAAGGGGTAGCCGACGAGCCGTTTCGAGTAGGCGCCCAGCCGCACGATGTTGCAGCGGCGCGTCTCGTCGGAGCTCCCGACGAACCAGAGACGGATGTAGCGGATGCGCAGCGGCCGTTCGAGGTGGAAGACCTGCCAGCCGTTGTAGCTCGCGCGCAGCGTGTCGTAGAGGACGTGCCAGCGCACCGTCCGCCCGTCGGTCGCAACGACGCGCTCCGTCCGTTCGTCCACCGCCAGGTCCCCCTCGAAATCGGAGACCAGCAGGCGGTAGCGGACCGCCACGTCGCACGCCTCGCGCTTGTCGCAGCCGCGGTTGTCCCACAGCAGGAACTGGATCGTCTGCACGGTGTGCAGCGTCGTCCCTTCGGGGTCATTCTGCTTCAGGTCGAAGGTCAGGGCGTTGGGGGCGACGACCGTCGTGCAGCCGCTGAACTCGGAGTAGTTCAGCGTTTCGCGCCGCCGGTCGTCGACCAGCGGCGAGGTGACGATCTTCGGCGAGAGGATGCGGCGGCAGTCGATGCGGTCGGGGCAGCTCTTGCAGCGGATGACGTCGATCGTATCGTCGTAGCACTCTTCGTTGTAGGAGCGCCCCGCGAGGGGCGTGCCCTCGGGCCACACCCGCGGGCAGGGGCGCTCGACGACGAGCATCGGCAGCCCCTCGTCGCCCCGTCGGGCGAGCATCAGGTTGTGGTTGTAGTCGGGGCAGTCGCGCTTGTCGCGGGGACAGATCAGGTCGCAGATCGCCTTGTTGAATTCGTGCGGGTCCGTCTGACGGGGGCACGCGGAGGTCGTTTTCGCGGTTTTCATGGGGCGGCGGAATCAGAAGAAACGGTGGACGAGGAGACCCAGCAGGTAGGGCAGCACCATCGCGACGACGGACCAGACGAACGACGAGCGGTCCTGGCGGTAGCCCTCGTCGAGCTGTCCGTTCACGGGGTCGAGCACCACGCGCTCCATGTTCTTGGGGTCCTGTTCGACGATCGCGATGTCGTCGGCGATGCTGGCGAGGATCTGGTAGATGCTGCGCCAGTCGAGGCGGACCCGATCGCCGTGCTCGCCGCAGCGGAACGCCTCGATCTTCTTCGAAATGGTCGTGTTGATCCCCTCGAGGTGGCGCGCCTCGATCTCGAAGGTCATCCCCTGCGCCGAGGAGGCTTCGGCCGCCCCGCCGCGGCGGGCATCGTCGCGAAGGCGGCCCTTGTCGCGGATGGTGCGGCGGGCTTCGTCGAGGATCCGGCGGATGCGGGCGTCGCGGTCGGCGATGAGCTGCACGAAGTTCATCGTGTCGTAGATGCGCTTCGAGAGGGGGAAGCCGTCCCCCACCTCGATCTCGGGACTCCCTTCGACGCAGACGTACTGCGCCTTGCCGCAGGGGTCGATCGGCCGCAGCGTGCCGTCGGGCGCGGGGACCGCGGGATCGCGGCGCAGGTGCTCCATCAGGCGGCCGTAGTCGACCGCCGCGGCGACCCGCTCCGCATAGGCGCCCAGCCGCACGATGTGGAACCCGCTGTTCTTGAGGCTCCCGACGCAGTGGATGCGGATGTAGCGGACGCGCCGCAGCCCGCCCGGGATACGGATGAACTGCCAGTTGCGCGTGCCGCAGCGCGTGAGGTCGGCCACCACGCGCCACTCCCAGGCATCCTTGTCGCGCCGCTCCGTCGCGAAATCCTCGGCGACGAGCACGCGGTAGTAGTAGAGACGCTCGCGGTCGCCGTGGTTGTTGTCGACGACCGAATCGAAGAGCAGCAGGCGGATCAGGCCCACGTCGCGCTCCTCGCCCGCGGCGAGGGCCCCCAGGTCGACCGTGAGGCAGGCGGGGGCGTGGACGCCGCAATAGCCCGACTTGCCGTCGTAGCCGTCGAATGCGGCCAGCGTGAGCTGTTCGTAGTGGTTGCAGAGTTCGAGAACGAGTTTGTCGAGGGCCAGATCGCGCACCTCGTCGCGCGGAAGGCTGCAAAAGTCGCACAGGTCGACCTGCTGGCAGCGGTTGGCCGCGCGGACATCGAAACGGGTATTCACAGTTCGGGTCATAGGCGATGAAGAGGGCACGGTCAGACCTCGACGATCCCCGTGCGGATGGCGTAGACGACCAGCGCGGCGGTGTTCTTGCTCCCCGTCTTCTCGAGGATGTTGGCGCGGTGCTTGTCGACCGTGCGCTTCGAAATGAAGAGCTCGTCGGCGATCTCCTGGTTCGAGAGGCCGCGGCAGATCGCCACGAGGATCTCCCGCTCGCGCGTCGAAAGGGGTTCGTCGTCCGCGGCGGTGCGCGTCTGCATGTGGCGCGCGAGGCGCTCCATCAAAAGGGGCGAGAAGTAGCTGCCCCCCGCCATCACCGTCTCGACCGCCTCGCACACCTCGTCGATGGCCGAGTCCTTGAGCAGGAAGCCGCGGGCCCCCGCCTTCACCATGCGCGAGTAGTAGCTCTCCTCGCCGAACATCGAGAGGGTGATGAAACGCAGGTCGGGGCGGCGCGCCAGCGCCAGCTCGGTCGTGCGCGCCCCGTCGATACCGGGCAGGGCGAAATCCATGAAGACGAGGTCGGCGTCGAGCCCCTGCACGAGTTCGAGGAAGGCTTCGCCGCTCGCCGCCTCGGCGACGACGCGCCACGCGGTGCCGCGTTCGAGCAGCCCGCGCAGGCCGCTGCGGAAAAGGGCGTGGTCGTCGACCAGTACGATACGGACGGGTTGCATGGCTGTCGGTTCGGGTTTTCGGTTATTCGGTGCGGGGCCGCACGGCGGCGCGCCCCGTCGGCATTGCTGCATCAGGCGCGGCGGCGACGCGTGCGCGACCGCTCGGGCGAAGGTTCGCTGCGCAGGGCGATGCGGATCGTGGCGCGCATGCCGTGTCCTTTCGAGGAGGCGATTTCGCAGAGGCCGCCGAGCGACCCCACGCGCGAGGCGATGTTCGAGAGGCCCATGCCGCAGTCGATCATCGCCTGCGGGTCGAAGCCGCGGCCGTCGTCGGCGTACTCGACCACGAGCGTCTCGTCGGCGAGCGTCAGCGAGCAGTCGATCGTGCGGCAGGCGGCGTGCTTGAGCGAGTTGTGGATCAGCTCGCAGATGACGCGGTAGAGGATCACCTCGATGTCCGTGTCGAAGCGTTCGGCACGCAGGTTGGTCTTGTAGCGGATCGCGACGCGGTGCATCGCGGCGCTCTTGTCGATGAAGTTGCGCACGCTGCGCGCCAGACCGAAGTCGTTGAGCACGTGGGGCGAGAGGTTGTTCGAGATTTCGCGCAGCGAGCGGATCGCCTCGTCGATGACGTAGGTCGTGTTGGCGAGCAGCTCGCGCCGCGCGGCATCCTCCTCGTCGCGCGAGAGGGCCGAGAGGGACATCTTGGCCGACGAGAGGAGCGGCCCCAGGCCGTCGTGGAGCTCCTTCGAGAAGCTCGACCGCGCCTTCTCCTCGGTGCGCAGCACGGCCGTCAGGATGCGGCGGTTCCAGAGCCGCCGCTGGTAGTTCAGGCGGTCGATGTACTTGAAGAGCTTGTGGGCGTACATGACGCCGATCGAGAGGCAGATCGAGATGACGATGCCCAGGTCGGCGAAGCAGTAGCGCGGCACGGCGTGGCCCGAGAAGACGAGCAGCTGGATGATGCGCTCGACCGACAGCAGCGAAAAGCCGATGATGAAGAGGATCCAGATCGAGTTGTATTTGGTCGCGCGCACCAGCTTGAGGGCGTAGACCGTGGCGACGGACTGGATGATGACGGCGATGACGAGCAGGACTTTGAGCAACATAGGATCGGGGCTTTACGGTCAGACAAATGTAGGCAAAAAATTGGGGATTTCCGAAAATATCCATTACTTTTGCAACATTCGCTCCGCTTTCGCAGAGCTTTCACCATTTCGAACGACACGCCATGAAGGAGGACAAACGGCTCAAGCGCAAGGTGCGCAATTCGTACATCGTCTCGACCGTCAGCACGGCCCTGGTGCTCTTTTTGCTGGGCTCGGTGGGGTACCTGATGCTGGCCGCGAACCGCGTGGCCGACACGTTGCAGAACGGCATCGCGGTGATGATCGAGCTGCGGCGCGACTGCACCCCCGAACAGCGCGACGCGGTGGCCGAGCGGCTGGCCGACGACGAGCTGGTCGCCTCGATCCGCTTCGTCTCGAAGGAGGAGAAGGCCGACGACGCCGAATTCCGCCGCATGTTCGGGAGCAGCTTCGAGGAGGTGCTGGGCGAAAATCCGCTGCTCGACTCGTTCGAGGCGACCCTGACGGCCGCCTCCGAGGAGCAGGGGCCGACGGAGCGCCTCCTCGCCTCGGTCGAACGGATGGCGGGGGTCGAACACGTCTCCTTTCCGCGGTCGATGGCCGAGCGGCTGCACCGCACGGTGGGGCGTATCCGCCTCGTGCTGCTGCTGTTCGGCGCCGCGCTGCTCGTCGTCTCGCTCATCCTGCTCAACAACACGGTGCGGCTGGCCATCTACTCGAAGCGCTACCTGATCAACACGATGAAGCTCGTCGGCGCCACCAAGTGGTTCATCATGCGCCCCTTCCTGGCGAGCAGCATCTCGCAGGGCATCCTGGCGGGGCTGCTGGCGGCCGTGCTCTTCGCCCCCGCGGCCTACGGACTGGGCGAGGCGGTGCCCGAGCTCGCGTCGCTGGCCGACCACGGCCGCACGGCCGTCATGCTCGGCGCCCTGGTGGCGTGCGGCATCGTCGTGTCGATGCTCTTCACGGCCCTCGCGGTCAACAAATTCGTCAACATCAAATCGAACAAGATCCATCTGTACTGATATGAAAAAGTCCCGCAACGCCTCCGCGCCCGACGCGCCCGAAAATCCGCGCCTGCCCCTCACGCGGCGCAACTACCTCGTGCTGCTCGCCGGCGTCGGGGTGATCCTGCTGGGGCTGCTGCTCATGGCGGGCGGCAGCTCGTCGCCCGAAACGTTCGACTACGACGTCTTCTCGTGGCGGCGCATCACGCTGGCCCCGATCCTCGTCGTCGGCGGCTTCGCGATAGAGATCTACGGATTGATGAAGCGGTTCTGAAACCGCTTTTTTTACACACCGCAACCAACTGCCCACACCTTATGATGAACCGACTTTTCGCCGCGGCCGCCCTCGCACTGGCCGCCTGCGGCACCGCACAGACACCCCCGCAGGAGCTGCGCCTGCACTACGACGAGCCCGCCGCGCGCTGGGTCGAGGCGCTGCCGATCGGCAACGGACGGCTCGGCGCGATGGTCTACGGCGACCCGCGGCACGACGAGTTCCAGCTCAACGAAGAGACCGTCTGGGGCGGCTCGCCCCACAACAACGTCAACGCGTACGACCGCGCGGGGCTCGACTCGATCCGCCGGCTCCTCTTCGAGGGGCGCAACGAGGAGGCGCAGGAGCTCTGCGGCCGCTACATCACCGCCCGCGGCGTCAACGGCTCGAAGGGGGTCTACGGCATGCCCTACCAGACGGTCGGGTCGCTGCACCTCGATTTCGACCTGGCGGATTCGGTCTCGGCCTATGAGCGCGCGCTCGACCTCGGCCGCGCCGTCGCCACGACGCATTTCACGGCGGGCGGCGTCGCCTATCGGCGCGAAGCCTTCGCATCGCTCGATGCGGGGCTGCTCATCATCCGCCTGACCGCCTCCGAGCGGGGCGCCCTCTCCTTCGCCGCGCGCTACACGACCCCCTACACCGAGCAGGTGACGCGCTCGGCCGCCGACGGGGTGCTGCGCCTCGACGGCAAGGCCGACGACCACGAGGGGATCGAGGGGAAGGTGCGCTTCACGGCGCTGGCGCGCATCGTTCCCGAGGGAGGCACGATGCGCTGCGAGGCCGACACGACGGTGCGCGTCGCGGGGGCCGACTGCGCGACGATCTACCTCTCGATCGGCACCAATTTCGTAAACTATCGCGATGTCTCGGGCGATCCGCTCGCCGCGGCCGAAAAGTACCTCGCCGCGGCGCCGCGCGACTACGATCGGGCGCTGCGGGCCCACACGGAGCGCTACCGCGAACAGTTCGACCGCGTCAGGATCGACCTGGGGCGCACGCCGCAGGCCGACAAGACGACCGACGTGCGGGTGGCGGAGTTCGCCGCGGCGGACGATCCGCAGCTGGCGGCCCTCTACTTCCAGTTCGGGCGCTACCTGCTCATCTCCTGCTCGCAGCCGGGCGGGCAGGCGGCCAACCTGCAAGGGATCTGGAACTACCGCCGCCGCGCGCCGTGGGACGGCAAGTACACGACCAACATCAACCTCGAGATGAACTACTGGCCCGCCGGAACGACCGCCCTCGAGGAGTGCCACGAGCCGATGCTGCGGCTGGTGCGCGAGTGCGCCGAGGCGGGCCGCGCGAGCGCCGCCATGTACGGCTGCCGCGGCTGGACGCTCCACCACAACACCGACATCTGGCGCTCGACGGGGGCCGTGGACGGCCCCTCGTACGGCATCTGGCCCACCTGCAACGCCTGGTTCTGCCAGGACCTGTGGGACCGCTACCTCCTGACGGGCGATGAGGCCTACCTGCGCGAAATCTACCCGCTGCTGCGCGACGCCGCGCGCTTCTACCTCGATTTCCTCGTCCGCGAACCGCGCACGGGGGCCCTCGTGGCGGCGCCGTCGTTCTCGCCCGAGAACCGTCCCGCGATCGCGGGACGCCGCGCCTTCTCCGTCGTGGCGGGGACGACGATGGACAACACGATGATCGCCGACCTGCTCCACAACACGGCCGAGGCGGCGCGCATCGTGGGCGAGGCGCCCGCCTTCGCCGACTCGCTGCGGCGGACGGCGGCCGAGCTGCCGCCGATGCGCATCGGACGGCACGGCCAGTTGCAGGAGTGGATGGAGGACTGGGACTCGCCGACGGACCGCCACCGCCACATCTCGCACCTCTGGGGGCTCTTCCCGGGGCGCGTCGTCACCTGCCGCACCCCCGAACTGATGGCGGCCGCGCGCCGCACGCTCGAACAGCGCGGCGACCACTCGACGGGGTGGTCGATGGGGTGGAAGGTCTGCTGCTGGGCGCGACTGCTCGACGGCGACCGCGCCTACAAACTGATCGCCGAACAGCTGACCCCCACGACGGCCGAGACGGGCCAGGCGGGCGGCACCTATCCGAACCTCTTCGACGCCCACCCGCCCTTCCAGATCGACGGCAACTTCGGCTGCACGGCGGGCATCGCCGAGCTCTTCGTGCAGAGCCACGCGGGGGCCGTGCACCTGCTCCCCGCGCTGCCCGCGCGCTGGGCCGACGGATCGGTCGAGGGGCTGCGCTGCCGCGGCGGCTTCGTCCTCGAACGGCTGACGTGGCACGGGGGACGCTGGAGCGAGGCGGTGATCCGCTCGACCTGCGGCGGGACGCTGCGCCTGCGGTCGGCACAGCCGATCGAGGGGCTCACGGAGGTCGATGCCGACACGGCGACCGAAAACCCGCTCCTGCGGCCGCAGGCGACGCCGACGGTCGAACGCTCGGCCGAGGCTCCGTACGAGGAGAGCTGCTTCGAGCTGCCCGACTACTTCGAATACGAGGTGCCGACCGAAGCGGGGAAAAGCTATACGTTCAAAGCGCGGTAAGGGCGATCGTTGAATAGGCTGCCGATGGCTGCGTCCGCTGCGGCCCGCAGCAGCAGCCCGCAGCGGACGAGCGAAATCGGCCTCTGCGAGGCCGGCGGGCCGCAGCCTCCCGCAGCGGAGGCCCGCAATTTGCGTGCACTCCGCAGGCTTCGCCCCGCTTCAGGCCTGCTTCGTAAACGTCGCTTCGCTTCGCAAGCCCCGGCCCAAATAAAGACTGTGCTTCCGGCTCCGCCGCCCGCACCCCCATAAACAGGACATCATGACGAAACTCTTCGAAAACATCATCTTCGGCCCCGTCCGTTCGCGGCGGCTCGGCCTTTCGCTGGGAGTGAACCTCCTGCCCGTGCACGCCAAGCTCTGCACCTTCGACTGCATCTACTGCGAATGCGGCTGGAACGCCGAACATCGGGGCGAGCGCCGCTTCAACGACCGCACGGCGGTGCGCGAGCGGCTCGGCGAGGTGCTCGCGGAGCTCGTGGCGGCAGGCACGCCGCCCGACGTCATCACCTTCGCGGGCAACGGCGAGCCGACGATGCACCCCGATTTCGAGGGGGTGATCGACGACACGATCGCCCTGCGCGACCGTCTCTGTCCCGCGGCGAAGATTTCGGTCCTCTCGAACGCCACGCAGCTGCACCGCGAGGAGGTGTGCCGCGCGCTCGATCGGGTCGACAACAACATCCTGAAGCTCGATTCTGCCTTCGACCGCACGGTGCGCCGCATGAACCGCCCGCAGCAGCCCGCCTATACGGTGGCGGCGACCGTCGAGCGCCTGAAACGCTTCTCGGGCCGCTTCATCCTCCAGACGATGTTCCTGCGCGGCACCTGCGACGGCGAGCCGATCGACAACACGACCGAGGCGGAGGTGCGGGCATGGCTGGCGCTGGTCGCCGAAACGCAGCCGCGGCAGGTGATGGCCTACTCGCTCGACCGCGACACCCCCTGCACGACGCTGGAGCGGATCTCGCGCGAGGAGCTGCAACGCATCGCCGCCGAGGTCGAGGCGCTGGGCATTCCCTGCTCGGTCGCCTGACGCACGGCGACGGGGGCCGCACCCGAGGCGGCGGGACGGGGCGCCTCGGCACGCGCAACGACCTCCGCAGCCCTGCTCCGCTTCGCCTCCCGCCTGCGGGCAGCAACCGCCGAATCGGCCGCGGGCTGGTCGACGAAGAGCAGCTGCGAGGTGGCGTAGCCGCGGCAGCGGGCCAGCCGCAGGATGCGGTTCGTGGTCTCGACATCCAGGCGGGGCGTGCGCGACAGGATCCAGAGGTATTTGGGCGAGCGGCTGCCGACGAGCAGCCATTCGTAGTCGTCGCCCCGCTCCAGCACGTTGTAATCCGAGTAGAAAAACCAGAAAAAGGAGACGCGCAGCCGTCCCGGGGTACGTGTCGTGCGCGCTTTGCCGTGCGCGGTCGAGCGATGCCCTGTCCGTTCGTCGACGCCGCGGTTCTCGACCGCGATGCGGCCGTCGGGGCGAAGCGTGTAATCGGTCTCGACCGCCTCCAGGTTGCGTTCGAAGCGGTGGTCGAAACGGGCGATCTCGTACCAGTGACCCAGGAAACGGTCGAGGTCGAGCGTCGGAACGGGGGTGCGGTCGATGCAGTCGGCCGCGGGTGCGCACAGGATGCAGAAGAGCAGCGCGAAGAGCAGAAGCGAGAGTAAAACGATTTTCATGGCGGGCCGTTCGTTGCACGGACCGTGCCAGTATGCGGCCCGAAACGGGCGGAACGGAGGCCCCCGCAGACGGCGGACGGACGATGCGCAGCGGACCGACGGGGGACAGACCGACGCGCAGCAGACCAATGCCGAGACAACCGATACGGGAGAGACCGATGCGGTGCCCGCCGTTTGCAGCGGCGAGCCCCCGCCGACCTTCGGACACCCGCCAACCTCCCCGACACGCCCCACCCTCGGGCACCCGCCGCCGTCCCAACACACTCCGACGCGCCGACGCCGTCCCGATGCTCCCGACCTCCCGCCTCCCTCTTCGGATACTCCCGACGCTCCACCTCTCCACCTCGACCACCCGCCCCTGCCGCCGCCCCGGCTCTTCGAAACGTCGCCGACTCTCTTCATTTTGTCGACGTTTGCACCGTATTTGCAGAAAAAGATCGTATCTTTGTATGATGCGCCTTCGTCCGCACGGGGCATGCGCGCACGTAGCAAACGAAAAAACCAAAATCGCACACCTTATGATCCAACAAGTCCAACTCTGGATGCTCGTTCCGTTCGTGCTGATGCTGCTGACGATTGCCGTGGCACCGCTCGTCGCCGAGCACTGGTGGGAGAAGAACGGCAACAAGCTCCTCGTGACGCTCGTGCTGGCCCTCCCCACGGCCCTCTATCTGTGGCACATCGGTCTGGGCGGGCAGGTCGAGCACCAGCTCCTCTTCGACTACGTCCCCTTCATCATCCTGCTGCTGGCGCTCTTCGTCGTGACGGGAGGCATCCACGTCCGCGGCGACGTCGCCGCGACGCCCGCCGTCAACACGCTGCTGCTCGGCATCGGCTTCCTACTCGCCTCCTTCATGGGTACGACGGGGGCCGCGATGCTCATGATCCGCCCGCTGCTCCAGATCAACCGCCAGCGCCGCTACCGCGTCCACACGGTGATGTTCTTCATCGCCCTGGTGGCCAACTGCGGCGGCGTGCTCACCCCCCTGGGCGATCCCCCGCTCTTCCTGCTCTACCTGCGCGGCGCCTCCTTCTCGTGGTTCATGCACCTGGTGCCCGAGTGGCTCTTCACGGGCGGCCTGCTGCTGGCGATCTACGCCTGCACGGACTGGTACTACCTCCGCAAGGAACCCGCCGAGATGCGTGCACGCGACCTCGCCGAAATCGAACCGATCCGCATCAAGGGAGGCATCAACCTCCTCTATCTGGCCGGCATCATCGCCTCGGTGATCTTCCTGAACCAGACCTACATCCCCGCCATGGGAACCGAAGATGCCCCGCTCTACGTCAGCTTCCTGCGCGAAGAGGCGATGCTGCTGCTCGTCGCGCTCTCACTCGCGACGACGCGCCGCGCCGTACGCGAAGAGAACCATTTCTCGTGGGAGCCCATCACCGAGGTGGCGATCCTCTTCGTCGGCATCTTCACGACGATGACCCCCGCGCTGCTCTACCTGAACGAGCACGCCGCCTCGCTCGGCCTCCATGCGCCGTGGCAGTTCTTCTACTCGACGGGCCTCTTGAGCTCGTTCCTCGACAACGCCCCGACGGCCGTGGCCTTCCACACCGTCGCTTCGGGTCTGCCCGCCGTCGCGGGTGCGACCTACGTCGCCGGCATCCCCGAGGTGCTGCTCAAAGCCGTGGCGCTGGGCGCCGTCTTCTTCGGTTCGATGACCTACATCGGCAACGGCCCCAACTTCATGGTCAAGGCGATCGCCGAGTCGGAAGGGGTCCGCATGCCCTCCTTCTTCGGCTACATGTTCCGTTTCTCGCTGGTGATCCTGCTGCCCGTCTACGTGCTCACGCAGCTCATCTTCCTCTGAACGACCCCGCGCCGCACAGACACCGAGAGCGCCGTTCCCCTCGCAGGGAGCGGCGCTCTCGCCCTAAACAAATACCAAAAAAATTTTCGGTGCTGCGACCGCATGCCTCGACGCGGCGCAGAGTGAGGATCGCCCGCGGGGCGATCAAAAGCGTACGGCGACGTCGTCGAAAGCGAAATAGGCGGGAGCATTCAACCCGTAGTCGCCGTAGAGGTCGTCGCTGCCCTTCAGGTTGAACTCGACGCGTGCGACGGCACCCAGCTGCCACAGGTCGAAGCGCGTCCACTCGGTCACGAAGGTGCGGCCCTCACAGAGGAAAAATTCGCACGTACCCGTCTCGGCGCCTGCGGCGTCGTAGCCCGTCGCGATGATCTTGAACCAGGAGTCGGCGCCGGCAGCCGATGAAAACGCATTGCCGTTGGTCAAAAAATCGAGCACATAGCTCGTGTTGACGACCCACATGTGGTCGATGACGTGCTCTTCGCCGCTCTTGAAGCGCAGCGCAGGCAGCTCCTGCTTGTAGGAGGAGGCGTCCACGTAGCCGTTCTGCACGCAGAAGTGCTTCGAACCGTTGTGGCCCGCGCCGTTCGCCGCGGTCGAGACGGCGAGCTGCTTGTTGTAATCGCACCCCGTGAAATCGGCCTCATAATAGTCCGAGACGGCATGGCCGCCGTTCCAGAAATCGGCGTCGAGCATGCCCGAGGCGAGCCCCGTGTTGCCTTCGTCGTACCAGTTGTAACCGGCCGTATTGCCGTAGAGCAGCGCGCCGTTGTACTGCGCATCGTCGACGAGCGACGACCAGTAGCCCTTCACGGTCGACGAGCCGCCATAGTCGGCATCTTCGAAGGTCAGCACACGCAGCTTGAACGCATCGTCGTGATCGTCCGAGCAGCTCCACGAGCCGCAGGCCGCGGCGAGGAGCATCGCAAAAGTCAGGATTTTTTTCATGTTCTTATCGGTTTAAAGTAACTGTCCGAAAAAAAGCACCGTACTCCGCGCAAAGCGAAATACGGTGCTTGTGACAGTTTCAAAACGGCGCCCCGACGAAACGGCTCTCCGACGAGCGGATCGGGGGATGCGGTCTTGATTCGTCCCCGTACTCCTGCAGGCGGCAAATCGGTTGTGGTCGGAAAGGCAGGTCTTCTGACTTGTTCCGCTCCGTGCGCCTTCCCAACCGCGGAGGGTCAGTGGCCGTTGCACGGAACATCGGGTTCTTTTCGTTTGAAAAGAGGAACTTACAGCAGCAGGTACTGTTTCGGCTTCGCACCGAATTTCCTTTTCATCCCGCGCGGCGGCACCGCAGCGGGAAACCTTTCACATTGCAAAGGTATAATAAAAATCGACACCGCCGCCGAAAAACCGAAAATTTCGCGCCGGTTTTTCGCCTACCGCTGCGTCGTGCGCTGAAGCCACGCGGCCAGATCGGCCAGCACGGCGGGGGAGATCGTCGTCTCGATCGCCGCATACTCGCTCACGGCCCCCGTCGTGCAGGGCTGGAACAGGTGGTTCAACCCCTCGTAACGGATCGTCTCCACCGCGGGACGCCCCTGCGTCAGCCGTTGCAGCCGTCCGAGGTTCTGCGCGGCATCCACCTGCCGATCCTTCGCCCCGTTGAGGGCCAGACAGGGACGGTCGCCCAACCGCGCCGCCGCCTCCGACGGATCGAGCCGCACGAAGCGGTCGAACCAGGGCTGTTGCGCCGCATCGATCACCGCATCGAGGTTGCGCCGCAGCGGCTCGGGCAGCGCTTCGCCCGCCGTCGCCTCAGCAAGGAGCCGCGTGCGCTGCGCCGCCAGCTCGGCGGGGGTTCGTTCGATCCACGCGGCATAGAGGCGCTCCAACGCGCGCCCGTAGGCATCGGCCGTCTCCTGCGGCACCCCTGCGTCGACCAGCGCCGCCCGATTCTGCTCCGCGAGCAGCTCCGCGCCCCGCACGAACATCCCCGCCAGCGAGACGACGAAGGCCACCCGCGGCTCGCGGGCGGCGGCGAAGAGGGCGATCGTGCCCCCCTCGCTGTGGCCGCCGATGCCGATGCGGGCCGAATCGATCGCCCCGTGGCTGCGCAAAAAGTCGAAGGCGCCCAGCGCATCCTCCGTCAGATCGAGCGTCGTCGTCCCCTGCAACCGTGCCTGCTCCTCGCGCGAGGCGCCGTAGCTGCGGTCGTCGTAGCGCAGCACCGCCACCCCGCGCCGCGTCAGGAAATCCGCCAGCACCAGGAAAGGTTTGTGACCGAAAACCTCCTCGTCGCGGTTCTGCGTTCCGCTCCCCGTCACCAACACCAGCGCGGGGAAAGGCCCCTCGCCCGCGGGAAGGGTCAGCGTCCCGTGCAGCGTCGCCGCCCCGTCGCGGCCGTCAAATGCAACCTCTTCGCAGCGATAGGGGAAGGGCGGCTGCGGCTCCTGCGGACGGCGCGGAGGCACAGCCTCGCCGCGCCGCAGCACGAGGGCCCGCTCGACCCCGCCCTGCGTGAAAACGCCCGACAGGAGCTCCCTGCCGAGATATCCGCCCGAGAAGATCATTCGCAGCGCCGGCGACGCGAGGTGCACGCCGAGGGGCGAGACGGCCACCGAATCGAGCGGAATGCCGTAGGCACGCTGGTCGGGGCTGTCCATCGTCCCGCGCCACCCCGCATCGGTCGACGAGAGCCGAAAGACGATGCGAAGAGGATGGCCGCCGACCTCCAACACGCCGTTCCACACCTCGCTCCTGGGTGCGAGCGGCGATCGGAGCGCGGATGCGGAGGACGGTTCGGAGTCCGATGCGGGTGTTTGCGCCGATACGGGGGAGGCCGCGAGTGCAGCGCCGGGCACGGATGCAGAGGAGGGTGCAACGGAGGATGCGGATGCCGCGGAGGGTGCGGACAGGAAAGGCGAACCCGACTCCTGCGCGAAAGCGGCGGACGAAGCGACCAAACATCCGGCAAGGAGGATCGAAAGAGAGCGAAAAAGGGGGATCATGCGACGCGATGTTTTCACAAATATAAAAAGAATATAAATAATTTCAAAGCACGCTTTCATTTTATAACACACGGGGGGGGGCAACAGCTGCGTCCGACCGGATAGCACGTTCGCCGACGGCGGCAGGCGGCATCGAGCGGCCCGACGCGAGATTTGCCGTCCGCCGCATGGGCGGCGGCGAACGGCACGCACGAAGGTGCGACTTTTCCAAGGACCGAAGCCTGCGGAGCGCACGCATGATGCAGCGGCGAAATGCGGGCCTCTGCGCGCGGAGGCTTCGGCCCGCCGACCTCTGCGAGGTCGAAGCGAACAAGATACGAGCCCGCCGAGCCGCCTCCGACGCCGATCCCCGCTCTTAACGCCGCAGCATCCCGCGAAATCCGTCGCAACGCCACCGTCCGCGCCCCCTCCTGTCGCAAAAAAAACGGACACCGCCGAAAAGCGGTGCCCGTCTTACGAGGCATGATCCGAAACGGATTACATCTTCTTGCCGACGTTCGTCTTCTTGGCGACCTTCGGCGCAGCCCCCTTGGCAGCCACGTTGCGGGCAGCCTGCTGGGCCTGCTTCTTCTCGCCCTCGACGACCGTTGCATCCTCGACGGCGTCCGTCGACTTCTTGCGCGAACGACGCGTCTTGGGCTTCGCCTCGGCAGCAGCCGCGGGAGCGATTCCCAGCGTGTAGGGCTCGTTGAAGTCCACGAACTCGATGATGCACATCTCGGCCGCATCGCCCAGACGGAAGCCCGTCTTCAGGATGCGCGTATAACCGCCGTTGCGCTCGGCGATCTTCGGGGCGATCGTGCGGAACAGCTCCGTCACGGCCTCCTTCTGCTTCAGATACGAGAATACGACACGGCGCGAGTGGGTGGTATCCTCCTTCGACTTGGTTACCAGAGGCTCGACGAACATGCGCAGCGCCTTGGCCTTGGCCAGCGTGGTCTCGATGCGCTTGTGCAGAATCAGCGACGAAGCCATGTTCGACATCAGGGCCTTGCGGTGTCCTGCCTGGCGACCGAGGTGGTTGTAATTCTTATTGTGTCTCATAAATAAAAGTTTTTTACTGTGTTAGCGGTGGTCGGACTAATCCTTGTCCAGCTTGTAGATGGCTACGTCCATCCCGAACTTGAGGTTCAGCGAGGCCAGCAGCTCGTCGAGCTCCGTCAGCGACTTCTTGCCGAAGTTGCGGAACTTCAGCAGGTCGTTGCGGTTGAGCTTCACCAGGTCGCCCAGCGTATCGACGTCGGCCGCCTTCAGGCAGTTCAGCGCGCGCACGCTCAAGTCCTGATCCGACAGCTTCGTCTTGAGCAGCTGGCGCATGTGCAGCACGTCCTCGTCGAACTCCTCGGTGCCGTTCTTGTCCTCCATGTTCACGGTGATCTTCTCGTCCGAGAAGAGCATGAAATGCTGGATCAGAATCTTCGCAGCCTCCTTGAGCGCATCCTTCGGATGGATCGACCCGTCGGTAGTAATTTCCAAATTCAGTTTCTCATAGTCCGTGCGCTGCTCCACGCGGTAGTCCTCGATCGCGTACTTCACGTTTTTGATCGGCGTGAAGATCGAGTCGATCGGGAGCGTTCCGAACTCGGCATCGGCCGGCGTATTCTCCTCGGCGGGGACATAGCCGCGGCCCTTGCCGATCGTCAGCGTGAGCTGCATCTTGGTCCCGGGGGCCAGGTGGCAGATCACCAGATCGGGGTTCAGCACTTTGAAGAACGAGAGGTAATTCGAGATATATCCGGCAGTCAGCTCCGTAACCCCCGCCACGTTGATCGACACCTTCTCGGCATCCTGGTTGTCCACCGTGCGGATAAAGCGAATCTGCTTCAGAAAGAGGATGATGTGTAACATATCCTCCTTCACGCCGGGGATCGCGGCGAACTCGTGATCGACGCCGGCCACCTTGACGGTCGTAATCGCATAGCCCTCGAGCGACGAGAGCAGGATACGACGCAAAGCGTTCCCGACCGTACGACCGAATCCGGGCTCCAGCGGTCGGAATTCGAACTTTCCGAACGAAGAAGTAGATTCGAGCATAATAACCTTTTCAGGTTTCTGGAATGCTAATATTGCCATAATCTTGAATTTGATTGTTTACTACTTCGAGTACAACTCGACGATGAGCTGCTCCTTGATGTTCTCGGGAATCTCTTCGCGTTCAGGGTTCTGAATGAATTTACCGCTCATCGTAGCACCGTCCCACTCGAGCCATGCGTAACGGCTGCGCTGACCGCCGGCCAGCGAGTCGGCGATCACCTCGAGGCTCTTCGACTTCTCGCGTACCGACACCACGTCGCCCGCACGAAGCGAGTAGGAAGGAATGTTCACAACCGCGCCGTTTACGCAGATATGGCAGTGCGAAACGAGCTGACGGGCCGCAGCGCGCGTCGGGGCGATGCCCAGACGGTACACGACGTTGTCCAGACGGCACTCCAGCAGCTTCAGCAGGTTTTCGCCCGTGATGCCGCCCATGCGGGCAGCCTGCTCGTAGGTGCGCGAGAACTGCTTCTCGAGCAGACCGTAGGTATATTTAGCCTTCTGCTTCTCGCTCAACTGCGTACCGTACTCCGAAACCTTCTTGCGCTTGCGGGCAAGACCGTGCTGTCCGGGAGGAAAATTACGCTTCTCGAGCACCTTGTCCGCGCCATAGATAGCCTCGCCGAACTTACGGGCGATTTTCGATTTAGGTCCAATATATTTTCCCATTGTAGTCTCTATGTTATGTTGTTTGTTATACGCTTTACCCTCTCTTCACGGTGCGCGGATTATACGCGGCGACGGTTGGGAGCGCGGCAGCCGTTGTGCGGCAGCGGCGTGACGTCGATGATCTCCATCACCTCGATGCCCGCACCGTGGATCGTACGGACGGCCGACTCGCGACCCGCACCGGGACCCTTCACGTAGACCTTCACCTTGCGCAGACCCATGTCGTAAGCGACCTTGGCGCAATCGGCGGCCGACGTCTGTGCGGCATACGGCGTATTCTTCTTCGAACCACGGAAGCCCATCTTACCGGCCGACGACCAGCTGATGACGTCGCCGGTCTCGTTCGTGATGGTGATGATTACGTTGTTGAAAGTCGAGTGAACGTAGGCATTGCCCACCAGACCGACCTTGACAACCTTCTTCTTGACTGTTCCAGTTTTCTTTGCCATAATTCTCTAAAGATTACTTCGTTGCCTTTTTCTTGTTTGCGACGGTCTTCTTCTTGCCCTTGCGCGTGCGGGCGTTGTTCTTGGTCGACTGACCGCGCAGCGGAAGACCCAGACGATGACGGATGCCGCGGTAGCAGCCGATATCCATCAGTCGCTTGATGTTGAGCTGAACGAGCGAGCGGCACTCGCCCTCCACCTTCAGACCCATGTCGGCGATCGTCGAACGAATCGCGCCGACCTCCGCATCGGTCCAGTCCTGAACCTTCGTGTCGTAGCTGATACCGGCTACTTCGAGAATGTGGCGGGCGGTCGAGCGACCGATACCGTAGATATAGGTCAGACCGATCTCGCCGCGTTTATTTTTGGGTAAATCTACACCGACTATACGTGCCATAAAATTTCTTTTTCTTCTTTAATTGGTTTAACCTTGGCGCATTTTGAACTTGGGATTCTTCTTGCAGATCACGTAGAGCTTACCCTTACGCTTCACGATCTTGCAATCCTCGCTTCGCTTCTTGATGGATGCTTTTACTTTCATGGTTTTTCAAGCAATCTGGTTCATGTACTGTTATTTGTAACGGAACGAGATGCGACCCTTCGTCAGATCGTAGGGAGTCATCTCCACCTTTACTTTGTCCCCGGGAAGGATCTTGATGTAGTGCATACGCATCTTTCCCGAGATGTGGGCCGTCAGGACGTGACCGTTGTCGAGTTCGACGCGGAACATCGCGTTCGACAAAGCCTCGATGATCGTCCCATCGCGTTCGATAGCAGCTTGTTTTGCCATAGTAGCGTTTTAGTGTTTGATCGCCTGTTCGATGATGCCGAAATCCGTCAGGACGTCGGGACCGTTCTTGCGGATCGCCACGGCGAACTCGTAGTGCGCCGCGGGTTTGCGATCCCGCGTACGGACGGTCCATCCGTCCTCCTCGAATACGACCGATTTGCTGCCCATGGTGATCATCGGCTCGATGCAGATGACCATCCCCTCCTTCAGGAGCGGGCCGCGGCCTTTGGCGCCGTAGTTAGGGACACCCGGGGCCTCGTGCATCTTCCGGCCCAACCCGTGTCCTTCCAGTTCGCGTACGACACCGTAGCCGAACGACTCGGTGTATTCCTGCACGGCGGCCGAAATATCGCCTACGCGATTTCCGGCTTTCGCCTGCGCCGTACCTTTATAAAGAGCCTCTTTGGTGACCTGCATCAGGCGGCGTACTTCCTCGCCGACCTCGCCGACCTCGAATGTGTAGGCCGAGTCACCGACAAACCCCTTCATAAACGTACCGCAATCGATCGAGACCATGTCGCCCTCCTTCAGAACGACCTTGGCCGACGGTATACCGTGGACCACCTGCTCGTTGACCGAAATGCACAACGAAGCGGGATAGCCCTGGTATCCCAAAAACGCGGGGACGGCTCCGTGCGCACGGATGAAATCTTCGGCGATTTCGTCCAGCCGCTTGGTCGTGACGCCCGGCCGAATGTGGCGACCCACCTCGGCCAGCGTCTCGGAGACCAGCAGATTGTTTTCGCGCAGGAGCTCGATCTCCTCGTCCGTTTTCAAGTGTATCATCTTTCGACGCAGCTAATTAACTTACGGCTTCCTAATGACGTCCCTGGATGCGGCCCGTCTTCATCAGACCGTCGTAGTGGCGCATCAAGAGGTAGCTCTCTATCTGCTTCAGCGTGTCGAGTACCACACCCACCATAATCAACAGCGAGGTACCGCCGTAGAAATAGGCGAACTCCTGCTGGATGCCGAGGAACCGAATGGCCAGCGCGGGCAGAATCGCCACGATGGCCAGGAAGATCGAACCCGGCAGGGTGATACGCGTCATGATGGTGTCGATGTAGCCCACGGTCTGCTTGCCCGGTTTCACTCCCGGGATGAAGCCGCCGTTGCGTTTCATGTCATCGGCCATCATTTGAGGGTTGACGATAATCGCCGTGTAGAAGTAGGTGAAGGCGATTACCAACACGGCCAGCGTAAGGTTGTACCAGAAACCGGTCATCGAGCTGAAGGCAGCCGCGAAGGCCGTTCCCGCGAACAGCATCGGAATGAACATGAGGGCCTGCGCGAAGATGATCGGCATCACGTTGGCCGCATTCATCTTCAGCGGGATGTACTGCCGCACACCGCCGTACTGTTTGTTTCCGATGATACGCTTGGCGTACTGGACAGGGATCTTGCGAACGGCCTGTACCAGCGCGATCGTCGCCATGAAGACGAAGAAGAGCAGCACGAGCTCGAAGATCAGCATGATGGCGCTGCCCGTGGCCGTTTGCAGACGCGAGTTGACCTCGGCCAACAGCGCGTGCGGCAGACGGGCCACGATACCGATCATGATGATGAGCGAGATACCGTTGCCGATCCCCTTGTCGGTGATCTTCTCGCCGAGCCACATGATGAACATGGTGCCGGCGATCAGGATCGTCGTCGCATAGCAGACGAATCCGAACGAATTGCCGTAGACGAAGGCGGCGGGCGTCGTGTGGTAGAGATTGGCGATGAAGGCCGGTCCTTGCAGGACGAGCACGCCGATCGTCAGGAAACGCGTCCACTGGTTCATCTTGCGGCGGCCGCTCTCACCCTCCTTCTGCATTTTCTGGAAATACGGGATCATCATGCCCATGAGCTGGATGATGATCGAGGCGGTGATGTACGGCATGACTCCGAGCGCAAAGATGGCGGCGTTGCCGAATGCACCGCCAGAGAAGACGTTCAACAGACCCAGCAGTCCGTTGCCCTCCAACTGGCTGGCATACGCCGACCCCTCGCCCAGCACGTTGGGGTTGATGCCCGGAATCACTACGAAACAGCCCAGACGATAGACCAGCAGCAGCCCGACCGTGTAGATGACACGCTTGCGCAGCTCCTCGATCTTATAGATGTTCTTGAGCGTTTCGACCACTTTCTTGTTGGCAGCCAAAAGAGCGATGACCACTAAAAAGACGATGCCAACAACGAGATATTGATTCATAATGTTGTTTTTCTACGGTTTCGACTTACAGTTTTTCGACGCTGCCGCCGGCGGCCTCGATGGCTGCCGCTGCGCTGGCCGAGAACGCGTGCGCCTTGACGGCGAGCGCCTTCGTAAGCTGACCGTTGCCGAGGATCTTCACCTTGTCGTTGGACGAAACGAAGCCTGCTGCGACGAGCGTCTCGACCGAGATCTCCGCGAGGTTCTTCTTGGCTGCCAGCTCCTCGAGGGTCGAGAGGTTGATCGCCTTGAACTCCACACGGTTCAGGTTGGTGAAGCCGAACTTGGGCAGACGACGCTGAAGCGGCATCTGACCGCCCTCGAAACCGAGTTTGCGCGAATAACCCGAACGCGACTGGGCGCCCTTGTGACCGCGGGTGGCCGTGCCGCCGTGACCCGAACCGGCACCGCGGCCGATGCGCTTGTCGTGGTGCGTAGAACCCTTTGCGGGTTTGAGATTATACAGTTCCATGTGTGTTTCTTGAATCGTTAGAGTTAAACTTATTCAGCCTTCTCGACCTTCACGAGGTGCTGCACGCGCTCGATCATACCCTTGATGATGACCGAATCGTCGTGCTCGACCGTAGCGCCGATCTTCTTCAGACCGAGGGCGTCGAGGTTGGCGCACTGGCGCTTCGTGGCACCGATGCGGCTCTTGACCTGGGTGATTTTCAATCTTGCCATTGTATGATCCGAAATTAACCGTTAAACACCTGATTCATCGAGATACCGCGCAGGCGGGCCACCGTAGCGGCGTCGCGCAGCTCGCACAGGGCGCCGATGGTAGCCTTGACGAGGTTGTGCGGGTTCGACGAACCCTTGCTCTTGGCGAGCACGTTCTTGATGCCGAGCGACTCGAGCACGGCACGCATGGCACCGCCGGCGATGATACCCGTACCGGGAGCGGCGGGGCGGATCATCACGAGCGAACCGCCGAAGCGGAACTCCTGCTTGTGGGGGATCGTGCCGTTGATGACGGGGATCTTCACCAGGTTCTTCTTGGCATCCTCCACGCCCTTGGCGATGGCGGCCTGCACCTCCGAAGCCTTGCCCAGGCCGTAGCCCACGACGCCGTCCTCGTTGCCTACGACGACGATGGCCGAGAAACTGAATGTGCGACCGCCCTTGGTTACCTTGGTAACACGCTGGATGCTTACGAGTCTGTCTTTGAGCTCGAGGTCGCTCGTGCGTACTTTCTTTATGTTGGTATTAGCCATGGTTGCTTGAGTTAGAATTTGAGACCGCCTTCGCGCGCTGCTTCGGCCAGCTGTTTAACACGTCCGTGGTAGAGGTAACCGTTGCGGTCGAAAGCTACCGTCGTGATGCCCTTGGCGGCGGCACGCTCGGCAGCCAGCTTGCCCACGAGGGCGGCCACCTCCGTCTTGTTCTTGCCTGCGGCAGCCTCGACGATCTCCTTCTCGAGCGACGAAGCCTGCGCCAGCGTCAGACCGGCCTGGTCGTCGATGAACTGCACGTAGATCTGCTTGTTACTGCGGAAAACCGTCATGCGGGGCTGTGCGGCCGTACCGGTAACGATTTTGCGGATGCGCATCTTGATACGCGCTCTTCTTTCTATCTTGTTCAGTGACATAACTTCAGACTATTTACTATTTGGCACCTGCCGACTTGCCCGCCTTGCGACGCAGCTGCTCGCCGACGAACTTGATACCCTTACCCTTGTACGGCTCCGGCTTGCGCAGCGAACGCAGCTTGGCGGCCACCTGACCGATGAGCTGCTTGTCGATCGACTTGAAGGTGACGATCGGGTTGCCCTTCTTCTCCGTGACGGCGGTGGCGGTCACCTCCTTCGGGAGCAGGAAATGGGTATCGTGCGAGTAGCCGAGGCTCATTTCGAGGACCTGGCCCTTGACTTCGGCCTTGAAACCGACGCCGACGAGCTCCTGCTTGATTTCGTAGCCCTTCGTCACGCCGACGACCATATTGTTGATCAGGGCGCGGTAGAGACCGTGCAGCGAGCGGTGACGGGGCTGGTTCGTGGGACGCGATACCAGCACGGCGGGAATCTCCGCCCCGGTGTGGGGATCCGTGTGCGTGCCGACCGTAACGGTGATGTCCGAGTCCACTTTCTGACTCAACGTACCAAGAGGCCCTTTCACGCTTACCGTATTGTCGGCCGAGACCTCGACGGTCACGCCGGCAGGCAGGTTTACAGGTAATTTACCAATTCTTGACATGTGTGTGGTTGTTTAGAGTTTTGTTTCGATTAGCAGATGTAGCACAGCACCTCGCCGCCGACGCGCTCCTGACGCGCCTTGGCGTCGGTCATGATGCCCTTCGAGGTCGAGAGGATGGCGATGCCCAGACCGTTCTGCACGCGCGGCATGTCGTCCACCGAGGTGTAGCGGCGCAGACCGGGACGGCTCACGCGCTTGAGCTCCTTGATGGCGTTGCACTTCGTGGCGGCATCCCACTTGAGTGCGATCTTGATCGAGGGGTGGCCCTTCTCGTCCGTGTCGAACTTGTAGGCGAGGATGTAACCCTGCTCGTAGAGGATCTTCGTGATCTCTCGTTTCATTTTGGAACCGGGAGCTTCAACCACTTTTCGGTTGGCTTTCACCGCGTTTCTAATTCTGGTCAGAAAGTCCGCAATAGGATCAGTCATAACGAATAGAAATTAAAATGTAAATGTAAAAGGTTTATTAACAATTGTTTGCCATGCACTATGGGTGCATAAGCGCGCAAATTTACGCATAATTCCGCAAAAAAACAAGCCAAAGGCCGTATTTTCAGCGAATTTAACGATTCGGGCGTTCGCGGGGCGAAGCTGCGGGCTGACGACGACGGTGCCGTCGAACCTTGCGGCACCTGCCCGCGGATGGACACCCGACGCAATCCGCCCGCAGCCGAGCGGAGACGGCAAGCGAGTCCTTCGGCGAGCGGCAGCCCTCCGCCAGGGGGTGGCTGCGGGCTGACGACCTCTGCGAGGTCGAAGCGTTCGGAGAGCCCCCCGCTGAACCGCGCATCGTCGTTCGGGACGCAGCTTGCGAGGGGACGCAACGAGCGGACGCGAGTTGCGGGCCTCCGCTGCGGGAGGCTTCGGCCCGCCGATGGCTGCGCCATCGAACCGAACCGCATGCGATAACTCGCGACAATCCGCCTACCGCTGCGAGGTCGAACCGCAGTTGCGAACCTTACTCGGAGCGCAGCTTGCGAAATATACGCATCGAGCAGCGGCGAGCTGCAGGCCTTCGCGCGCGGGAGGCTTCGGCCCGCCGATGGCTGCGCCATCGAATCCAACCGGAATGCAATAACCCGCGACAACCCGCCGACCTCTGCAAAGTCGAACCGTTGGAGAGCGGATTGCGGCCCGCCGATCGAGCGAAGGATCGAACCGTATGCGATACCGCCCGACCCCACTCCGAGGTCCCTCCGACACAAAGCGCCCCGCTCCTCCGAAAACGACACATGTCGGCAACACACCTTGTCCGCCAACATGTCATCGTTCGAACGGCTCCTGCCGCTCCGCACGCCGTCGCGAAACACCCCCAACGGGTATTCCGCACGCACGTCGCGGATCGCGGCACGTTTCCGAGCCCTTCCTACGCCTGTGCCGAACCCCTCCGAAGACCCCGCCGCCGAGAAGTTACCGCTGCCTTGAGCGGCACTTTCCCCGACCTTGCGGTCCTCCTACACGGGTCCGACACCCGTATCGACCTCCGTTCGTCCGATCATCCGACCAGCAGCGCCCGAACGGCCGTCGGCAGCATCGCCGCCGCACGAGCCGAGCGCCGTTCCCCGTCGCGGCCGTGCCGCGCCGACGAAACCTCGTCGAATCCTCCCGGGCTGTCACACCCCTTCGGAACAGCAGATCCTCTCTTCGCGAGCCGCCGCCGAGCGTCCGCAGAGCAGACGCGAACGCGCGCCCGAGCGAAGAAAAAGAAGAAAAAACGTCGGCGAGAGAGGCTCGAATACCCCCCCCCGCCGACGATGCGTCGTTACCAGCTGGCCTTCGTCACGCCCGGGATCAGGCCCTTCGAAGCCATCTCGCGGAACTGGATACGGCTGATGCCGAACAGACGGATGTAGCCCTTCGGACGACCCGTGATCTTGCAGCGGTTGTGCTGGCGGATCGGGTTCGAGTTGCGGGGCAGCTTCGAGAGGGCGATCCACGCCTCCTCGTGATCCATCTCGCCGCTCTTGACCTTGGCAGCGATCTCCTCGCGCTTGTGTGCGTATCGGTTAGCGAGCTTCACGCGCTTTACCTCGCGCGCCTTCATGGACTCTTTTGCCATAGCCTAATTCTTTTTAGCGTTTTTGAAAGGAAGGCCGAACTCCTTCAGAAGGGCGTAGGCCTCCTCGTCGGTCTTGGCCGTCGTTACGAAGGTGATCTCCATGCCGAAGATCTTGGTGATCTTGTCGATGTCGATCTCCGGGAAGATGATCTGCTCGGTGATGCCCAGCGTGTAGTTGCCCTGACCGTCGAACTTCTCGTTGATACCCTTGAAGTCGCGGATACGGGGCAGCGCCACGGCCACCAGACGCTCCAGGAACTCGTACATCTTGCGATCGCGCAGCGTCACGCGCACGCCGATCGGCATGCCCTTGCGCAGCTTGAAATTCGAGATGTCCTTGCGCGAGCGGGTCTGCACGGCCTTCTGACCAGTGATGAGCGTCAGCTCCTCCTGGGCCACGTCGATCAGTTTTTTGTCGGCGATCGCCTGGCCCATACCCTGGTTGATGACGATCTTCTCGAGCTTCGGGCACTGCATGACGCTCGAGTAGCCGAACTGCTTCATAAGGGCAGGCAGAATCTGCTCCTTATACTGGGTCTTGAGTGTAGGAATGTAAGCTGCCATTATTTGATCTCCTCCCCTGACTTTTTAGCGTAACGAACTAATTTACCTTCGGCATTCGCCTTGCGGCCCACCTTCGTCGGCTGGCCGCTCTTGGGGTCGAGCACCATGAGGTTCGACACGTGGATCGGAGCCTCCTTTTCGACGATGCCGCCCTGGGGATTCTGCGCATTGGGCTTCGTAGCCTTCTTGCAGATGTTCACGCCCTCGACGATCGCACGCTGCTTCGACACCTCGACCTTCAGGACCTTGCCCTGCTTGCCTTTGTTGTCGCCGGCCATCACCTGAACCGTATCCCCTTTCTTAATATGCATTTTAACTGACATATTCGAACTGATTTTGTTTGATTAGAGTACCTCGGGTGCGAGGGAGATGATCTTCATGTACTGGTCGCGCAGCTCGCGGGCCACGGGACCGAAGATACGGGTTCCGCGCATCTCACCCTGATTGTTAAGCAGCACAACGGCGTTGTCGTCGAAACGAATGTACGAACCGTTGGCACGGCGGATCTCCTTGGTCGTGCGGACTACCACCGCCTTCGACACGGCGCCCTTCTTGACGTCGCCCGACGGCGTCGCACTCTTCACTGCTACGACGATCTTGTCGCCGATCGAGGCGTAGCGACGTTTCGTACCGCCGAGAACGCGGATGCAAAGTACCTCCTTGGCACCGCTGTTATCGGCTACTACGAGTCTTGATTCCTGCTGTATCATATCCTACTTGGCTCTTTCAATGATTTGTACTAATCTCCAACGCTTCGTCTTGCTCAACGGGCGGGTCTCCATGATGCGCACCGTATCGCCCTCCTTGCAGCTCTCGTCCAGGCACTCGGCGACGAACTTCGTCGTCTTGTTCACGAACTTGCCGTAGATGGGATGCTTCACCTTACGGGCAACCGCAACCACAATGGTCTTCTCCATCTTGTTGCTGACAACCACGCCGATTCGCTCTTTTCTCAGATTTCTTTCCATAGTTCTTCTCCTTATTAGGCGTTCTTTTGACGCAGAATGGTCAGCATACGCGCGATGTCTCTGCGGCTCTTCTTGATGATCGACGGATTCTCGATGGGCGACACGGCGTGCTGCACCTTCAGCTTGGCAAGCTGGGCCTTCTCGGCCTCGATGCGCTCAACGAGATCTTTGGTCGAAATATCCTTGATTTCTGCACTTTTCATCTTGTGTCTCCTTATTAAAGTGTGGTTTCGACGTAGTCACGCCGTACAATGAATTTCACCGGAATCGGCAGCTTCTGGGCACCCAGGCGCAGCGCTTCCTGTGCCACGGCCAGGGGCACGCCCTCGGCCTCGAAGAGGATACGGCCCGGGGTAACGGGGGCTACGAAGCCCTCGGGATTACCCTTACCCTTACCCATACGCACCTCGGCCGGCTTCTTGGTGATCGGTTTGTCGGGGAAGATGCGGATCCAGAGCTGACCCTCGCGCTTCATGTAACGCGTGATGGCCTGACGGGCGGCCTCGATCTGGCGACCCGTGATCCAGGTCGAGTCGAGGGCCTTGATGGCGAACGATCCGTATGCAAGCTGGTTACCTCTTTGAGCAAGTCCCTTCATACGGCCTTTCTGCATTCTTCTAAATTTGGTCTTTTTCGGCTGTAACATGTTTGTTCTGCTTTAAAAAGGTCCTACTTACTGTCTGTTGTTGTTGTTGCGACGACGACCGCCACGACGGTCGCCGCGATCGCCGCGGCCGCGACGCTCACCGCGATCCGAGCGCTCGCCGCCCTGCGGAGCCTGTGCCGAAGCACCCTGCAGCTCGAACAGGTCGCGCTTGCCGTAGACCGTACCCTGGCAGATCCATACCTTCACGCCGAGGATGCCGACCTTGGTCAGCGCCTCCGTCAGGCAGTAGTCCACGTCGGCACGGAAGGTGTGCAGCGGAATGCGTCCCTCCTTGATCGTCTCCTTGCGGGCCATCTCGGCGCCGCCGACGCGACCCGACACCTGGATCTTGATACCCTCGGCGCCCATGCGCATCGTCGAAGCGACGGCCGTCTTCACGGCGCGGCGGAACGATACGCGGCCCTCGAGCTGACGGGCGATGTTCTGACCCACGATCACGGCATCCACCTCGGGACGCTTCACCTCGAAGATGTTGATCTGGATCTCCTTGCCGGTAAGCTTCTTGAGCTCCTCCTTGAGCTTGTCGACCTCCTGGCCGCCCTTGCCGATGATGATACCGGGACGGGCCGTCGAAATCGTCACCGTGACGAGCTTCAGCGTACGCTCGATGATGATCTTCGAGATCGACGCCTTCTGCAGACGGGCATTCAGATACTTGCGGATCTTCTCGTCCTCGACGATCTTGTCGCCGAAATTCTTACCACCGAACCAGTTCGAATCCCAGCCCTTGATGATACCCAGACGATTTGCTATCGGATTAACTTTCTGTCCCATCTTGTTAGTTCTTTTCTACGGTTTGGATTTTGTCTACGACGATCGTCACATGGTTCGAACGCTTGCGGATACGGTGGGCACGACCCTGCGGAGCGGGCTGAATGCGCTTCAGCATGCGGCCGCCGTCGACGAACACCTCTTTCACGCAGAGCTGCGCATCTTCGAGACGCTCGCCCTCGTTCTTGGCCTCCCAGTTGGCGATGGCCGACTTGAGGAGCTTCTCCATGCGGATCGACGCCTCCTTCTTCGAAAAACGGAGGATGCCCAACGCCTTGTTGATCTCCACGCCGCGGATGATGTCTGCAACCAGACGCATCTTGCGGGGCGAAGTCGGGCAGTCACGCAGCACGGCGATCGCCTTCTGCTTCTTTTCAGCCGAGCGCTTCTCGGCTGCTATTGCTTTTCTTGCACCCATAATGCTACTTTATTTTTTCTTGTTACCGGCGTGACCGCGGAAAGTGCGCGTGGGAGCGAACTCGCCGAGCTTGTGACCAACCATGTTCTCGGTGACATAGACCGGGATGAATTTGTTTCCGTTGTGGACAGCGACCGTCTGACCTACGAAGTCAGGCGAAATCATGCTTGCCCGCGACCAAGTTTTGATGACCGCCTTCTTGTTGCCCTCGGCCTGTGCGACGATCTTCGCCTCGAGTTTCGGGTCGATATACGGTCCCTTTTTTAATGAACGGCTCATTATGTACTCTTATTTAATTATTTTTTCTTCTTGGAAATAATGAACTTCGAGGTCGTCTTCTTCGGGTTGCGCGTCTTGTAACCCTTGGCAAGCAGACCCTTGCGCGAACGCGGGTGACCACCGGAAGCACGGCCTTCACCACCACCCATCGGGTGATCGACGGGGTTCATCACGACACCGCGGTTGTGCGGACGGCGACCCAGCCAGCGGCTGCGGCCCGCCTTGCCCGACGACTCGAGGTTGTGATCGACGTTCGACACGACACCCACCGTGGCGCGGCAGGTAACGAGTACCATACGAGTCTCGCCCGAAGGCAGCTTGATGACGGCGAATTTGCCCTCACGAGCCAGCAGCTGGGCGTACGAACCGGCCGAACGCGCCATGGCGGCACCCTGACCGGGGTAGAGTTCGATGTTGTGGACGACCGTACCCAGCGGAATCTCGCTCAAGGGGAGCGTGTTGCCCACCTCGGGAGCGACGCCTGCGCCGCTCATGACGGTCTGACCCACCTGAAGGCCGTTCGGAGCGATGATGTAGCTCTTCACGCCGTCGGCGTAAACCAGGAGTGCGATGCGCGCCGTGCGGTTCGGGTCGTACTCGATCGACTTCACGGTCGCGGCGACACCGTCCTTCTGACGCTTGAAATCGACGTTACGGTACATCTGCTTGTGGCCGCCGCCGATGTAGCGGACGGTCATCTTGCCGTCGTTGTTGCGGCCGCCCGAGCTCTTCTTGACGCTCACGAGCGACTTTTCGGGCGTCGATTTCGTGATCTCGTCGTAGGCGCTGATAATCTTATGTCTCGTACCTGCGGTAACAGGCTTAAATTTCTTGACTGCCATCTTCGTTAGATATTACTGTAAAAATCGATCTTATCTCCCTCCTTCAAGGTGACGATCGCCTTCTTGAAGTTGTTGGCACGGCCCTCCAGCAGACCCGCCTTCGTGTAGCGGCTCTTGAGCTTGCCCATGCAGTTAACGGTATTCACGTCCGTTACGACGACGTTGTACATCTGCTCTACGGCCTGACGAATCTGCAGCTTGTTAGCCCGCACATCAACGATAAAACCGTAGCGATTCAACTTTTCGCCCTGAATCGTCATTTTCTCGGTTAAAACCGGCTTAATAATAATCTCCATGGTTGTTTTGCGTTTTATGCTAACAAAGTGTTCAAAACCTGCTCGGCACCCTCGACGAGCACGACGGCCGAAGCGTTCATCACGTGGTACGTGCAGACGTTCTGGGCCAGGATCGGCATGATGTTGGGGATGTTGCGGCACGAGAGCTGCAGGTTCGCATTGCCCTCGGGCAGTACGAGCAGCACCTTCTTGTCGGCTACGTTGAGCGCAGCGGCCAGCGCAGCGACCGTCTTGGTCTTGGGGGCCTCCATCGAAACGGCCTCGAGGACCGTGATGGCGCCTGCCTGCGCCTTGTAGGTCAGCGCGCTGCGACGAGCCAGCTGCTTGAGCTTCTTGTTGAGCTTGAAGCTGTAGTCGCGGGGTACGGGACCGAAGACGCGGCCGCCGCCCGGGAAGAGGGGCGAGAGGATCGAACCGCAGCGGGCACCGCCGGTACCCTTCTGACGCTTCAGCTTGCGGGTCGAACCCGTCACCTCGTTGCGCTGCTTGGCCTTGTGCGTACCCTGACGCTGGTCGGCCAGGTACTGCTTTACGTCGAGATAGATCGCGTGGTCATTAGCCTCCACGCCGAAGACGGCCTCCGAAAGGACTACCTTGCGACCCGTCTCTTTACCTTGTGTGTTCAATACAGCTAATTCCATACTACTTCTCAATGGTTAAATAAGCACCCTTGGCCCCGGGGATCGAGCCCTTGACGAGGATCAGGTTGCTTTCGGGGATTACTTTCAGAACCTTCAGGTTCAGCACCTTCACCTGCTCGCCGCCCATCTGGCCGGGGAGACGCTTGCCCTTGAATACGCGCGAGGGGTACGACGAGGCACCCAGCGAACCGGGTTTGCGCTGACGGTTGTGCTGACCGTGCGTCTGGCCACCGACACCGGCGAAGCCGTGGCGCTTGACGACGCCCTGGTAGCCCTTACCTTTCGAAATCCCGGTCACGTCTACCCAGTCCTCCTCCGTGAAGAGGTCTACGGTCAGCGTGTCGCCGAGATTCACTTCAGGCATGCCCTTGAACTCCGCGAGCTTGCGCTTGGGCGTCGTTCCGGCCTTCTTGAAGTGACCTAACAAACTGCTGGTGGTGTGCTTTTCACTCTTCTCGTCATAGGCAATCTGGACCGCGTCGTAGGTGTCCTTCTCGACGGTCTTGATTTGCGTAACAACGCACGGGCCAGCCTCAATGACAGTGCATGGAATATTCTTTCCCTCGGCACTGTAAACGGAAGTCATTCCGATTTTCTTTCCAATAAGTCCTGACATTTTGTTGTCTCTTGTTGGTTTGTTATAAATAAGTGAATGTTTTTTCAGCGTCACTCCTCCGCCGCCGCACGCACCAGTGCGGACGTTCGTCGTCCGCCCGTCGGTCCTTTCGGCCGCCTGCCGCGGGCCGGGGAGGAGGAAGAGGTGAGGATCGGAGCCCCGCTCGGGGCGAGGCTCCGTCCCCGCTTCATCCGTCGGTTCGTCTACAGCTTGATCTGAACGTCGACACCCGAGGGGAGCTCGAGTTTCATCAGCGCATCGATCGTCTTGGGCGTCGACGAGTAGATGTCGAGAATCCGCTTGAAGGTGCAGAGCTGGAACTGCTCGCGCGCCTTCTTGTTGACGAAGGTCGAGCGGTTCACGGTAAAGATCTGCTTGCGCGTGGGCAGGGGTACCGGTCCGCTGACGACGGCGCCCGAGCTCTTTACGGTCTTTACGATCTTCTCGGCCGACTTGTCGACGAGATTGTGATCGAATGACATTAACTTGATTCTGATTTTCTGATCCATATCGTTTGCTTATTCAATATCCTTACGTTTACCACTCGCCTTCTCGATGATATCCTTCGCCAGACCGGCGGGAACCTCCTCGAAGTGCGAGAACTCCATCGACGACGTGGCGCGACCCGACGAGATCGTACGCAGCACGGTGACGTAGCCGAACATCTCCGACAGCGGCACCTTGGCCTTCACGACGCGGGCCGTACCCTTCGACTCCATGCCGGTGATCTGGCCGCGACGCTTGTTCAGGTCGCCGATGATGTCGCCCATGTTCTCCTCGGGGGTTACGACCTCGACCGACATGATCGGCTCCATGATGATCGAACCGGCCTTCGGAGCGGCGGCACGGTAACCGTTGCGGGCAGCGATTTCGAACGACAGCTGATCCGAGTCGACGGGGTGGAACGAACCGTCCTTGAGGGTCACCTTCATCGAGTCCATCTGGTAGCCTGCGAGGGCGCCGTTCGACATGGCAGCCTCGAAGCCCTTCTGAACCGAGGGGATGAACTCCTTCGGAATGTTACCGCCCTTGACCTCGTCGACGAACGTAAGACCCATCTTGCCCTCCTCGGCGGGACCGATCTCGAAGATGATGTCGGCGAACTTACCGCGACCGCCGGTCTGCTTCTTGAAGACCTCGCGGTGCTGGACGGTCTTCGTCAGGGCCTCCTTGTAGGCTACCTGCGGAGCGCCCTGGTTGATCTCGACGCCGAACTCGCGGCGCAGACGGTCGACGATGATGTCGAGGTGGAGCTCACCCATACCGCTGATGACCGTCTGACCCGAATCCTCGTCGGTGTGTACCGTGAAGGTGGGGTCCTCCTCGGCGAGCTTCGCCAGCGCGATGCCGAGTTTGTCGAGGTCTTTCTGCGTCTTGGGCTCTACTGCCAGGCCGATCACCGGCTCGGGGAAGGTCATCTGCTCCAGGACGATGGGTGCGTTCTCGGCGCAGAGCGTATCGCCCGTGCGGATCTCCTTGAAGCCCACGGCTGCGCAGATGTCGCCGGCCGAAACCGTCTCGAGCGGATTCTGCTTGTTGGCGTGCATCTGGTAGATGCGGCTGATGCGCTCGCGCTTGCCGCTGCGTGCGTTCAGGACGTACGAACCGGCGTCGAGCTTACCCGAGTAAACGCGGACGAATGCCAGACGGCCCACGAAGGGGTCGGTAGCGATCTTGAAGGCGAGGCCGCAGAAGGGATCCTCCTCCGTGGCGTTGCGCACCTCGGTCTCCTCGGTCTTGGGGTTCATACCCTCGACAGCGGGAACATCCAGCGGCGAGGGGAGGAAAGCCATGACGTAGTCGAGGAGCTTCTGCACGCCCTTGTTGTGGAACGACGAGCCGCAGAGCATCGGCACGAGCTGCATCGAGATCGTGGCCTTGCGGATGGCGGCGAGCAGCTCCTCGGGGGTGATCGAATCGGGATCCTCGAAGAACTTCTCCATCAGGGCGTCATCGGTCGAGGCGACCTCCTCGATGAGCTTGGCGCGCCACTCGGCAGCCTCGGCCTTCATCGAATCGGGAATCTCGCGAAGCTCGAAATTGTCGCGGACGGTCTTGTCGTCGAAATAGTAGATCGCGTTATTATATATAAGGTCTACCAAACCCTCGAACTTGTCCTCGGCGCCGATCGGCAGGACCACGGGCAGCGCCGTAGCGCCGAAGTGCTCCTTGATCTGGCCGCAGACGTTCAGGAAGTCGGCACCCGTGCGGTCCATCTTGTTGACGTAACCGATGCGGGGGACGTTGTACTTGTCGGCCTGACGCCATACGGTCTCCGACTGGGGCTCCACGCCGCCGACGGCGCAGAAGGTGGCGATGGCGCCGTCGAGCACACGCAGCGAACGCTCCACCTCGACGGTGAAGTCGACGTGTCCCGGGGTGTCGATCAGGTTGATCTGGTACTGGTGATCCTTGTACTGCCAGAAGGCCGTCGTGGCGGCCGAGGTGATCGTGATGCCGCGCTCCTGCTCCTGGACCATCCAGTCCATGGTGGCGCCGCCCTCGTGCACCTCGCCGATCTTGTGGGTTTTGCCCGTATAGAAGAGGATACGCTCCGACGTGGTCGTCTTACCGGCATCGATGTGCGCCATGATACCGATGTTGCGCGTGTAATGTAAGTCTCTTGCTGCCATTGGTGTATCCTGCTTTTAGAAACGGAAGTGAGCGAATGCCTTGTTGGCCTCGGCCATGCGGTGCATCTCCTCCTTGCGCTTGAAGGCGGCACCCTGCTGGTTGTAGGCATCCATGATCTCTGCCGAGAGTTTGTCAGCCATCGTCTTGCCGGCGCGCTTGCGGGAGAACAGAACAAGGTTTTTCATGGAAATAGAAATCTTGCGCTCCGGACGAACCTCCATGGGGACCTGGAAGGTGGCGCCACCGATACGCTTCGACTTCACTTCGACTTGAGGAGTGATGTTCTCGAGGGCCTGTTTCCAGATTTCCAGCGGAGATTTATCAGCATCCTTCATCTTCTTGCCCACCAGCTCCAGTGCATCGTAGAAGATGGTGTAGGCAATACTCTTCTTACCATCCAGCATGAGGTTGTTCACGAAACGGGTCACAGCCACGTCTCCGAACTTCGGATCCGGAAGTAGAATTCGCTTTCTTGGCTTTGCTTTTCTCATAGCAATTTATAGAATCTTAAGTGTGTTGCTTGTGGGGATCGGGGTTACTTCTTGGCGGCCTTGGGACGCTTGGCACCGTATTTCGAACGACGCTGGCGACGACCGTCGACGCCCGCCGAGTCGAGCGCACCGCGCACGAGGTGATAACGAACACCCGGGAGGTCCTTCACACGACCGCCGCGAACGAGTACGATCGAGTGCTCCTGCAGGTTGTGACCTTCGCCGGGGATGTAGGCATTCACCTCCTTGCCGTTGGTCAATCTCACACGTGCCACCTTACGCATAGCCGAGTTAGGCTTTTTCGGGGTCGTCGTGTACACACGGGTACAAACGCCGCGGCGCTGCGGACACGCGGCGAGTGCGGGCGACTTCGATTTGTCCTCCATCGCTACTCGGCCGTTACGAACTAACTGTTGAATAGTTGGCATTTTAACTGTCCTTTAATTGGTTAATTTTCTATTTCCATTCTCCAAAATGGACTGCAAAGATACGCAAAAATTTTTATAACACAATATATATGCGCTCTTTTTCGCCCTTTTTTCAGGATTTTAGCCCCGATTCGATTCTGTTTTCCGATCGGATTTTCAAAAGTATAGTTTTTTCTTATGGATCGGAACATTATGCGCTGGCTGACAGCGCATTTACAATCGCTGCACCGCCGTCTCCGTTTCCTCCGCGCGCCTTGCGGAAACGAAAAAAAACGCTTATCTTTGTAAAGCAACCCGCAAAAGAACGAAACCCCGTGATCCGCAACCTGCTGCTCGCCACTCTGCTGTTTGCCGTCGGCGCCCTCCGCGCTCAACAGCAGGAGCTGCCGTGGCTCTCCCCCGGCAAGGACGCCTCGGGCAGGGCGGGCTATTTCGACGACGAAGGAAACAACGTCATTCCCTGCGTCTTCGACCACGCCGCGCATTTCCCCAAGGGGCACCCCGTCGCCTACGTCCGCCACGAGGGGCGCTGCTACCTGATCGACCGCACGGGCGGCCGCGTCACGGAGGAGGCGTTCGAAGATGCCCCGCAGATCTGGCCGCATTTTTTCCTGACGCGGCACTACGGCAGCGCGCCCGACCGCCTCGTCGGATTCGACGGGGTGCCGATCTCGCCCGAAAAGGGGCATGTGGTTCCGGTGCAGAACACGACCGACCGCGACGAACCCCTTTTCTTCGCCCTGCGCGAGGAGGGGAAAAGCACCTTCCGCCTCGTCGACCTCTCGTTCCGTCCGATCGCACCGATCCGCGCCGTCGAGTTCGAGCGGACGATTTACGCCCCCGAGCTGATCCGCTTCCGCACCGACAGCGGCTACGGCCTGCTCAATGCGGAGGGGAAGGTGATCCTCCCCGCACAATACAGCTCGCTCGACGACCGCGACATCGCCGCGCTGTACGGACTGGAACCGAAACTGCGCAAGGCGGGATGCTGGAGCGACGAACTTGGCGCGGTCGTGCTGTTCGTCGCCGAACGCGGAACGACGCTCGCCCTCTTCGACGAAACGGGCCGCCAGGTCGTCCCGCCGTTCAAAGCGAAATACGTCAAACAACTGATCGATAAAGCCTTCAAAACCCACCTGCTCCCCTACGCGCGTTGTCTGGCCGAGACGCGCCAACGGATCGAGCAGGTGGTGAAGGCTCCTTTTGCCGCCCGTCTGGCGGCCCACGAGCGGCTCGCCGCCGCACTGCCCGCACCCCGCCGACACGGCTCGATGGTCGATTTCGTCCGCCGCGCCGAAGAGCACCCCGATGTCGAACGCCACACTCCTGCCGAATGCCTCCGCCGCGGCCGCGAACTCGTCGCGGCGCAGCGTTACGATCGGGCCGTGCCGTGGCTCGAACGGGCCGCCGAGGCGAAGGTGCAGGAGGCCTATTTCGCGCTGGGCGAGTGCTATGCGATGAAAAACAACCCGCGGCACGATCCGAAAAAGGCGCACTACTGGCTGGGGGTCTCGGTCGGTTGCAGCGAGCCGTCGAGCCGCGACTACTGGTTCGCCTGCTACCTGCTGGGCGCCCAGTTCGAACACGGCAACGGATGCGACCGCAACCTGACGAGCGCCCTCCATTTCTACCGCCGGTTCCGCGACTGCACGACGGCCGAGAACCGCCCGCTCGCCGAGGCGTGCATCGCCCGCGTGCAGCAGCTCCAGCGGCAGGGCGCTGCGGCCCCGTCTGGTCGTCCGACGACATCGGCCGGCGGCACGAACCGCGCAGCCGCCGCGCAAAACAGCGGATCGCGCCGCACGGCGCCTCCGACGAGCGGCACCTGTTACTGGACCAAGCCGCAGACATTCCTCCACATCGCGATCGAGTTCCGCACGGTCGGCGGCCAGCAAATCATCTCGCCGACCCCCGCCATGCCCTATTTCGAGCTCGGCAACGGGCTGGGCGAAATCGGCGGCGGCAGTTTCGCCATGCTGCTGCTCGAAACGACCGACGAGGCTTTCGTCTACAAGGCCGCCATCCTCCGCGGCCACATCGATTACGGCCGAATGCCTCCCAAAACGACGCTCCGCTACGAACACACGCGCAGCGGCCCGACGATCCGCATCGCACGCGATCTGTCGTGGGTCCGCTACAGCGACGGCACGGAGGGCGAAACGCGCATCGACGAAGCCGAATACCGCCGCATCGAAGCGGGCTGGAAAAAGTTCGTCGCCGCGGCCGAAGCCTACGGCGGCGGAGGCGGGGAGAGCGGCGCGGTCGAGGTCGAGTCGGGGATGAGCGCCTCCTACTACCGGTCGATGTACGACCGTTGGGCAGGGGTCGCCGAATCGGCCTACCGCAGCCTCACCGCCGCGGGCGTCTCGGTCCGCGACCGCGAGGGCAACCGCGCGGGATCGGCCGCGGGGAGCTGGCAGGGAAGCCGCTACGCGGGGATGAAAAGCGAACTTTCGAAGGCGCAGTCGGCCATGCGGCGCATCCGCTCGGAGGCTGCCCGCGCAGGCCATTCGATCGGGCAGTCGCCCTGGGAGACGGCGACGGTAAGCTATTGAAAACGGGGAGGCTTCGAAGCCTCCCCGTCCGTTACCGGAGCACCGCCAGGATCGTCATGAGGGCGAAGAGCAGCTGCCAGAGCGCCGCCCGACGCCGCAGCGCCCCCGTTTCGTCGGAGGCGCCGCCTCGCGACCGCACCCACCGCCGCACGGCGGAGGCGCCGAGTGCCGCGGCGCAGAACAGCGCCGCTCCCTGCGTAAAAGAAAAGTCCATGTTGCGAAGATAGCTCTTTTTCGCGGAAATTCCCTCCCGCGAAAGACGAAAATGCGCGCACCTGCGGGCGGATGCCGCTTTAGTTCGCGAAAATTTTACTACTTTTGTCCTCCAAACGAAACCACGTCTATGGAATACAATTTCAAAGAGATCGAAGCGCGCTGGCAGCAGCGGTGGCGCGAACGGCAGACCTATCGGGTCGAGGTCGATCCCGCCCGTCCGAAATACTACGTCCTCGACATGTTCCCCTACCCCTCGGGCGCAGGGCTCCACGTCGGTCATCCGCTGGGCTACATCGCCTCCGACATCTTCGCCCGCTACAAGCGGCTGAAGGGCTTCAACGTCCTCCATCCGATGGGCTACGACGCCTTCGGCCTCCCCGCCGAGCAGTACGCCATCCAGACGGGGCAGCACCCCGCCGTGACCACCGCCCGCAACATCGCCCGCTACCGCGAGCAGCTCGACAAGATCGGCTTCTCGTTCGACTGGGAGCGCGAGGTGCGCACGTGCGACCCCGCCTACTACAAGTGGACGCAGTGGGTCTTCCTGAAGCTCTACGACCACTACTACTGCAACGACACGCAGCAGGCGCGGCCGATCGCCGAGCTCGTCGAGGCCTTCCCGAAATACGGCAACGAGGGGCTGAACGCCGCCTGCACGACCGAGCTGCGATTCACGGCCGACGAGTGGAACGCCTGGGACGAGGAGCGCCGCGAACAGGTGCTCCAGAACTACCGCCTCGCCTTCCGCGCCGACACGATGGTCAACTGGTGCCCGAAGCTGGGGACCGTGCTGGCCAACGACGAGGTGCGCGACGGACTCTCGGTGCGCGGCGGCTACCCCGTGGAGCAGAAGCGCATGAAGCAGTGGCTGCTGCGCGTCACGGCCTATGCGCAGCGCATGCTCGACGGCCTCGACGCCCTCGCCTGGAGCGACTCGCTCAAGGAGATCCAGCGCAACTGGATCGGCCGCTCCGAGGGGGCGCAGCTCTTCTTCGACATCGCGGGCTCGGAGCGCAAGCTGGAGGTCTTCACCACGCGCCCCGACACGATCTTCGGCGTCACCTTCATGGTCGTCGCCCCCGAGCACGAACAGCTCGCCGCCCTGACGACCGACGCGCAGCGCGCCGAGGTCGAAGCCTACGTCGCCGAGACCAAAAAACGCTCCGAGCGCGAGCGCATGGCCGAGACGCGCCGCGTGAGCGGCGTCTTCACGGGCTCCTTCGCCGTGAACCCCTTCACGGGGCGCGAAATCCCGATCTACGCCTCCGACTACGTCCTGGCGGGCTACGGCACGGGGGCCATCATGGCGGTCCCCGCGCACGACTCGCGCGACTGGGCCTTCGCCCGCCGCTTCGGCCTCGAAATCGTTCCCGTGGTCGAGGGCGGCAACGTCGAGGAGGCCTCCTACGACGCCAAGCAGGGCCGCATGATCCACTCGGGATTCCTCGACGGGCTGGAGGTCGCGGAGGCGATCCCCGCCATGTTCGCCGAGATCGAGCGCCGCGGCCTGGGCCGCAAGCGGATCAACTACCGCCTGCGCGACGCTATCTTCTCGCGCCAGCGCTACTGGGGCGAACCCTTCCCGATCTGCTACAAGGGCGACACCGCCCGCCCCCTCCCGGAGGAGCAGCTCCCCCTCGAGCTGCCGCCGATCGCCGATTTCGGCCCCACGGAGCAGGGCGAGCCGCCCCTGGCGCGCGTCGCGACGTGGCATTCGGCCGAGGGGTACCCCTACGAGCTCTCGACGATGCCCGGCTTCGCAGGGTCGTCGGCCTACTACCTGCGCTATATGGATCCGCACAACGACCGCGCCCTCGTGGGACGCGAGGCGAATGAATACTGGCGGCAGGTCGACCTCTACGTCGGCGGCATCGAGCACGCCACGGGCCACCTCATGTACGCGCGCTTCTGGAACATGTTCCTCTACGATCTGGGGCTCGTCTGCGAACCCGAGCCCTTCCGCAAGCTCGTCAACCAGGGGATGATCCAGGGCCGCTCGAATTTCGTCTACCGCGTCGTGGGGACCAACAAGTTCGTCTCGCTCGGCCTGAAGGACCGCTACGAGACGCAGGAGATCCACGTCGACGTCAACATCGTCCGCAACGACCTCCTCGACACGGAGGCCTTCCGCCGCTGGATGCCCGATTTCAAGGATGCCGAGTTCATCCTCGAAGACGGACGTTACGTCTGCGGCTGGGCGATCGAGAAGATGTCCAAGTCGATGTTCAACGTCGTCAACCCCGACTACATCGTCGAGCACTACGGCGCCGACACGCTGCGCATGTACGAAATGTTCCTCGGGCCGCTCGAGCAGTCGAAGCCCTGGGACACGAACGGCATCGACGGCGTCCACAAGTTCCTCAAGCGGCTGTGGCGTCTCTTCTACGACCGCGACGGCCGCCTGACGGTCACCGACGAGGCGCCGACCGAACAGGAGCTCCGCACGCTCCACAAGACGATCCGCAAGGTGACCGAGGATATCGAGAACTTCTCGTTCAACACCTCGATCGCCGCCTTCATGATCTGCCTCAACGAACTGGGCGACTGCTCGAAGCGCGCCGTGCTCGAACCGCTGACGGTGCTGCTGGCCCCCTTCGCGCCGCACCTGGCCGAGGAGCTCTGGGAGGCGCTGGGCCACACGACCTCGGTCTGCGACGCGCAGTATCCTCTCTTCGAGGAGAAATACCTCGTGTCGAGCGCGTTCGAATACCCCGTCTCGATCAACGGCAAGCTGCGCTTCAAGCACTCCTTCCCGACCGACGCCGCCCCCGACGCGATCCGCGAAGCGATCGTCGCCCGCCCCGAGGCGCAAAAGTGGCTCGAGGGCAAAACGCCGAAGAAGGTGATCGTCGTTCCGAACAAGATCATCAACATCGTCATCTGACCGGCCCCATGAAACGCCTCTTCGTCACCTGCTGCCTGCTGCTGGCGGCCCCCGGGGCCGCGGCGCAGGAGATGCGCGCAACGGCGATCCTGCCCCTCTGGGACAACACCTCGGCCCCCCACTCGAACGGGCTCGGGGCCGAACCCGCCGTCGCGAACGGCCGCCCGAGCCTCACGACGCGGGCCGAGCTCTACCTCTACGCCCCCGACCCGACCGTCGACAAGCGCATGGCGGTGGTGATCTGCCCGGGCGGCGGCTACCGCCACCTCTCGATGGAGAACGAGGGGGCGCGGATGGCCGAGTGGTTCGCCGCGAACGGCTATACGGCGGCCGTGCTGCGCTACCGCATGCCGAACGGGCGGCCCGAGGTGCCGCTCGAGGATGCCGAGCGGGCGCTGCGCACGATGATGGGGCTCGAGGCGGGCGCCACGGGCTTCACGGCCGACCGCGTGGGGATCGTCGGCAGCTCGGCGGGCGGCCATCTGGCCGCCATGGCCTCGAACCTCGCCGATCCGAAACCCGCCTTCGCGATCCTCTTCTATCCCGTCATCACGGGCGACGCCTCGAAACGGCACAAGGGCTCGTTCGACAACCTGCTGGGCGAGGCGCGCACGGAGGAGCAGACCCGCCGCTACTCGCTCGAGAACCGCGTGACGGAGCAGACCCCGCCCACGCTGCTGCTGCTCGCCGACGACGACCGTACGGTCCCTTCGGTCAACAGCACCCGCTACTACGAGGCCCTCAAGGCGCACGGCGTTCCCGCCTCGATGCACATCTACCCCGCCGGCGGCCACGGCTTCGGCATGCGCGACACCTTCCCCTGGAAGGCGCAGTGGCAGGCGGCGGTGCTCGACTGGCTCGGGCGGCTCGACACGAACAGACAACCGACAACGAAACCGTAAACACCATGGCAGACAATACCATTCTGAACCGGCTGGACGGCCTGAAACTCAAGTACGAGGAGACGGGCCAGAAGCTGACCGACCCCGAAGTGATCGCCGACGTGAAGCAGTTCATCCAGCTCACGAAGGAGTACAAGGAGCTCGAACCGATCATCGCCGCCTCGGAGCGCTACCGCACGGCGCTGGCCAACCTCGCGGAGGCCAAGGACACGCTCGCCAACGACAAGGACGAGGAGATGCGCGAAATGGCGCGCGAAATGATCGCCGAACTCGAACCCGAGACCGCGCAGCTCGAAGAGCAGATCAAGCTGCTGCTCATCCCGAAGGATCCGCAGGACTCGAAGAACGCCATCGTCGAGATCCGCGGCGGCACGGGCGGCGACGAGGCGGCCCTCTTCGCGGGCGACCTGCTGCGCATGTACACCAAATACATCGAGACGAAGGGGTGGCGCTACGAAATCACCAACTCGTCGGAGGGGGCCGTGGGCGGCTTCAAGGAGGTCGTGCTGAAGGTGACGGGACAGAACGTCTACGGCACGCTCAAGTACGAATCGGGCGTGCACCGCGTACAGCGCGTGCCGCAGACCGAGACGCAGGGACGCGTCCACACCTCGGCCGCCTCGGTGGCCGTGCTGCCCGAAGCGGAGGAGTTCGACGTCGAGATTTCGATGAACGACATCCGCAAGGACATCTTCTGCGCCTCGGGCCCGGGCGGCCAGTCGGTCAACACGACCTACTCGGCGATCCGCCTGACGCACATCCCGACGGGCATCGTCGTGCAGTGCCAGGACCAGAAATCGCAGCTCAAGAACTTCGACAAGGCCTTCGAGGAGCTCCGCACGCGCGTCTTCAACCTCGAATACTCGAAATACCTCGACGAAATCGCCTCGAAGCGCAAAACGATGGTCTCGACGGGCGACCGCTCGGCCAAGATCCGCACCTACAACTACCCGCAGGGGCGCATCACCGACCACCGCATCAACTACACGATCTACAACCTCTCGGCCTTCATGGACGGCGACATCCAGGACTGCATCGACCACCTGATCGTGGCCGAAAACGCCGAGCGACTGAAAGAGAGCGAGTTGTAGCAGGGGGGGGGCAGCGGTGCGGGCGGCGCACAGGCGCCGTCCGCACCGAAAATCGCGCACAGCGCGGCGAGCCGAAGCCTCCCGCAGCGGAGGCTCGCAAGCCGCGTTCCTTACGCAGGCTCCGACCCGAGCGTATGGTTCGCGCTGCAAGCGCGGCGGGCCGGAGCTTCGCCCGCGCGAAGGCCCGCTTCCCGAACGTCGCGTTCCTTCGCAAGCTCCGACCCGAGCGAATGCCCGCGGAGGCCATACAATTTTTCCGCCCGATCCCCGTTCGTCGCATATGATGAAACGCACGCTTTTATCCGCCCTCTCCGCGCTGTCGCTCCTCGCCGCCTCGTCGGCACGGGCGCAACAGCCTCTCTACCTCGTCAACGGCCGCGAACGCGCCGACGTGGCCGACATTCCGCCCTCGATCATCGAGCGCGTCGAAGAGCTGCCCGCCGACGAGGAGAGCATCGCCCGCTACGGCGCGAAGGCGGCAGGCGGCGTGGTGCTGCTGACGCTCAAGTACGACGAGGCGCCCCGCTTCACGGCCGACACGCTCCCCTTCGAACGCTACGCCGCCCGCCGCATCGCTTGGACCGAGACGGATCCCGTGGCACGCGTCGTGCTGCGCTACCGCATCGCGGCCGACGGCGGCTTCGCGGTCAGCGAGGTGCTCGAAGCCACCGACAACCGTTTCCGCCGCCGCGTGCTGAAGGCCCTCGAGGCGATTCCCCGCTGGGAACCCGCCCGCAAGGCGGGCACCCCCGTCGAAAGCGAAGGGGTGCTCCGCATCCAGCTCCCCGAGGGGCGCCGTCTGCCGCGCCGCCCCGAACTGGTCATCCGATAAACGCATCCGCCGATGTTTTCCGCCGCCCCGATCCCCCTTTCCGAATTGCAGCGCCGCGTCCGCGAGGTGCTGGCGGAGCAGTTCCCGCTGCCGCTGTGGATCACGGCCGAAATCTCCGAACTGAAGGTCAACCGCTCGGGCCACTGCTACCTGGAGCTGATCGAAAAGGCCGATCGGACGGAAGCCGACGGCATCCCGACGGCCCAGGCCCGCGCCGTCGTCTGGCGCTCCGTCTGGCCGCGGCTGGCCTCCTATTTCGAGGCGGAGACGGGAGCCCCGCCCGCCGCGGGAATGCAGATTCTGGCGCAGGTGCTGGTCACCTACCACGAACGCTACGGCTTCTCGCTCCAGATCAACGACATCGACCCCGCCTTCACGCTGGGCGACATGGCGCGCCAGCGGCGCGAGACGATCGCCCGCCTGCAACGCGAGGGGGTGTGGGAGCTCAACCGCCTGCTGCCGCTGCCGACCGTCATCCAGCGCGTGGCCGTCATCTCCAGTCCGCAGGCGGCGGGCTACCGCGACTTCCGCAAGGAGCTCGCCGCATCGCCCTATCGGATCGAAACGACCCTCTTCGAGGCGGTCATGCAGGGCGCGGGGGCCGAAGCATCGGTCATCGCGGCCCTCTGCGCCGTCGCCGAACGGCAGGAGGATTTCGATGCGGCGGTCATCGTGCGCGGCGGCGGCTCGCAAAGCGACCTCAACTGCTTCAACGCCTACCGCCTCTCGGCCTACATCGCCCAGTTTCCGCTTCCCGTGCTGACGGGCATCGGCCACGACAAGGACGAATCGGTCGCCGATCTGGTGGCCCACACCCCCCTGAAGACCCCCACGGCGGTCGCCGCCTGGCTGGTCGACCGCATGGCCGGCGTCGAGGCACGGCTCGACACCGCCGCCCTGCAACTCCACGACATCACCCTGCAAACGATGCGGCGCACCGAGCTGCAGCTCGAACAGCTGCGCGGCACCCTGCACCGCAGCGCGGCGGAGGGGCTGACGCGCGAACGGCTGCGGCTCGAACACCTCGCGACGATCCTGCCCGAACGGGTGCGGACCCGCCTGCGACAGGAGACGCTGCGGCTGCAGAACGCCGAAGAGGGGATCGCCGCCGCCTCGCCGCAACGCATCCTGCGCCTCGGCTTCGCCATCGTCCGCGCCGAGGGGCGTGCCGTGCGCTCGGTCGAGGCGCTGCGCAGCAGCCGCAGCCTCACGATCGAGCTGGCCGACGGCACCTGCTCGATCGACCGCGACGACACCTCTCTTTCCCCTGCAAACCGACAACACAACCTGCCATGAAACGCCTCGTCAGCCTGCTCGCGGCCCTGTTTGCGACCGCCGCCGCGCTCTCCGCACAGGAGCGCATCGACCTCTGGGAAGGGGTCCCGATGCCCAATTCGCGCGGCATCGCCGTCACGGACAGCGTCGCCAACCACCGCGTCTACCGCGTCGGACGACCCGCCCTCTACCGCGTGGCCCCCGCCCCCGAACGCAACCGCGGCATCGCGGTCGTCATCTGCCCGGGCGGCGGCTACCAACGCTACGCCTGGGAGGTGGCGGGCTTCGACATCGCCCGCTGGCTGGCCGACGAAGGGATCACGGGCTTCGTGCTGACGGCCCGCCTGCCGACCTCGCCCGACGTCGTCGAACCCGCCCTCGTCGGCACGCAGGACCTCCAGCGCGCCCTGCAGCTGATCCGCCGCAACGCCGACCGCTGGGGGATCGACCCCGCGAAAGTGGGGGTCGAGGGTTCGTCGGCGGGCGGACACCTCGCCGCTTCGGCGGGGGTGGCACCGCAGCTGCTGTACACGGGTACGGACGCCGTGTCGGAGGCGCCCTGGCGGCCCGATTTCATGATCCTCGTCTCGCCCGTGGTCACCCTCCGCGAGGGGCTGACCCACCGCGGCAGCCGCGAGGCACTCTGCGGACCCGCTCCCTCGGAAGAGACGATCGCCCGCCACTCGATCGACGAACAGGTCACCCCCGACACCCCGCCGACGCTCCTCATCCACGCCCACGACGACCGTGCGGTTCCCGCCGAAAACTCGCTCCGCCTCTACACGGCCCTGCGCCGCAGCGGCGTAGCCGCCTCGCTGCACATCTTCCCGCAGGGCGGCCACGCGATTTCGCTCGAACGCCAGCCCGCGGGCACCGAGTTGTGGAAACCGGTCGTCGAACGCTGGATCGATTTGCTGTACGGAGAAAAACGACCATAACACAACCGGACCGCAGCCTGCCGAGGAGCGCCATTTGCGGGCCTCCGCGCGCCGAGGCTGCGGCCCGTACGGCTTCCTGCACGGAAGCCGCCTTTACGACACCGCCATGGCCAAGAAAAAGAACGCCTGCAACTACGCCGATGCGATCGCCGAGATCGAACGCATCCTGGCGAAATTCCGCACCGAACAACCCGACGTCGACACGCTCACCGCCGAAGTGAAGCGTGCCACGGAGCTCATCGCCGCCTGCAAAGCGCAGCTGAAGCGGGTCGAGGGCGAGGTTACCCAAATTCTCGACGCGGAATGAAACGACTCATTCGGTGGTTGCTCAACCACATCTCCCGTCCCGCGCTGCAACGGATCGCGGAGCAGCTGCTGCCCCTCGTCGGCCTCTTCTATGCGGGCCGCCGCGTGCAGTGCCCCGTCTGCGGCCGCCGCTACCGCCGCTTCCTGCCCTACGGCTACGTCGTCCCGCGGCCGAACGCCCTCTGCCCGCACTGCCTCGCGCTCGAACGCCACCGCCTGCTCTGGCTCTACCTGACACGCGAAACGGAGCTCCTCGAAACGCGGCCGCGGCTGCTGCACGTCGCACCCGAGGTCTGCCTGATGCGGCACCTCGGCAAACGCTACGCCGACTGCCCCGAACGCTACGTGACGGCCGACCTCGAAAGCCCGCTCGCCCGACTCCATTTCGACGTCCAGCAGATCCCGCTGCCCGACGCCTCGTTCGACTGCGTGATCTGCAACCACCTGCTCGAACACGTCGCCGACGATCGGCAGGCGATGCGCGAACTGCGGCGCATCCTCCGCCCGGGCGGCTGGGGCGTGCTGCTCTCGCCCGTGGAGCTCGACCGCGCCGCCACCTTCGAGGACGACTCGATCACCGATCCCGCCGCGCGCACCCGCATCTTCGGCCAGTACGACCATCGGCGCATCTACGGCACCGACTTCGTCGACCGCCTCCGCGAGGCGGGTTTCGAGGCCGAAGCGGTCGACTACGCCGCCCGCCTGACGGAAGCGGAGCGGACCCGCTTCGCGCTGCCGCAGGATCGGATCTACGTCGTTCGGAAAAGCGCCTCGTAGAGAGGCGATTCGGATTCGGGACACGCAGGTTCGCCCGAAAAACGAATCCGTTCCGAGCGCCCGAGCGAGGTTCGCCGACGGCGGCAGGGCGGCCGTGAGCAGCCTGCTGCGAACCTGCCGTGCTGCCGCGTGGGGCGGCGGCGAACGGCACGCGCCTGCCGCGCGAAGCGTATTCGGGCCGCAGCCTGCGAAGAGACGCCCCATACGGGCCTTAAGCGCGCCAAGGCTTCGGCCCGCCGATCCCTGACGGGAGCGAAATGTCGCAACCTCCCCGCAGCCGAGCGGAGGAGCCTGCGACGAGCGCACTCTCGCGAGTTGCAGCCCTCCGCCAGGGGGCGGCTGCGGGCTGCCGACCTCTTGCGAGGTCGAACCGTTCGGCTTGCGACGATGCACAGGGCGGAAAGCTTCGCCCCGCCGACCCCTGACGGGATCGAACCCCCGCATGCCTCCTCCGACAAGCTGGCCCGCAACCCCCGCCGCCAAAAAACCGCCGTTTGTCGATTTGTTGCGACGCGGGTTTTGAAATGTCCCATCGAATTGCTACTTTTGAAGCGGAAAGAAGCGGTAAGCGAAAAGCAGATGGCAAACAACTACACCCCCGCCTCGCGCAATCGGGAGGCATTCGAAACCCTGACCGAAACGGCCGGCAACGTACCCCCCCAGGCGGTCGAACTGGAGGAGGCGGTGCTGGGCGCCCTGATGCTCGAAAAGGACAGCATCATCGCCGTGCAGGAGTACGTCGCCCCCGAAGCCTTCTACACCGAGGAGCACCGTCTGATCTACAAGGCGATCAACGAACTCTCGATGGAGCTCAAACCGATCGACCTCTACACGGTCACGGAGCGGCTGAAGGTCAAAAAGGAGTTGCAGAAGGTGGGCGGCGCCGCCTACCTGGCCCGTCTGACGCAGAAGGTCGGCTCGGCGGCCAACGTCGAGTTCCACGCCAAGATCATCGCCCAAAAATACGTCCAGCGCGAGCTGATCCGCTCGGCGACCGAAATCCAGAAGCGCTCCTACGACGAATCGACCGACGTCACGGAGCTCATCGGCTTCGCCGAGGGCGAAATTTTCAAGGTCTCCGAAGGACACGTCAAGCGCTCCGTGCAGGCCTCGAAGGAGATCCTGGCGCGTGCGCTGGCGCAGATCGAGGAGGCCTCGAAAAACACGAGCAGCTTCAACGGCGTTCCGTCGGGCTTCATGGCGATCGACCGCGTGACGCTCGGCTGGCAGCTCTCGGACCTGATCATCATCGCGGCCCGACCCTCGATGGGCAAGACCGCCTTCGTCCTCTCGATGGCGCGCAACATGGCCGTCGACCACGAACAGGGGGTCGCCTTCTTCTCGCTCGAGATGTCGGCCGTGCAGCTCATGATGCGTCTGATCATCGCCGAGACGGGTTTGAGCGGCACCGACGTCAAGTCGGGACGCCTCTCGCCCGAACAATGGCGCCACCTCGAATCGGCCACCAAGCCGCTCTCGACCGCGCCCCTCTTCATCGACGACACGCCCGCCCTTTCGGTCTTCGAATTCCGTTCGAAGGCGCGCCGTCTGAAGATCCACAACGACATCAAGATCATCATCATCGACTACCTCCAGCTCATGACGGGCAACACCGACACGAAGAACGGCAACCGCGAGCAGGAGGTGGCCTTCATTTCGCGTACGCTGAAGGCGATCGCCAAGGAGCTGAACGTGCCGATCATCGCCCTGTCGCAGCTCAGCCGCCAGACCGAAATGCGCGGCGGCTCGAAGCGGCCGCAGCTCTCGGACCTGCGCGAGTCGGGTGCCATCGAGCAGGATGCCGATATCGTCGCCTTCATCCACCGTCCCGAATACTACGGCATCCACCAGGACGAGAACGGCATGCCGACCGACGGCATGGCCGAAATCATCCTCGCCAAGCACCGCAACGGCGCCGTCTGCGACGTCAACCTGCGCTTCATCAAGGAGCAGGCGCGGTTCCTCGACGTCGACGACGCGATGCTGCCCCCGCAGCAGGCGGCCGACGCCCAGCAGGCCTACGACGACTACGCCAGCGGCGCGAACCTGCCCGCAGGCGGCGGACTGGGCGCGGCGACGGGCGGCGACGAGTTCGGCCTGCCGCCCCAGCCCCCCGTCCGCATGACCCCGGGCGCGCTGGACGAGGAGGTGCCGTTTTAAAAAGAGGCGGCTGCCGACATCCGAACGGCCCCGCCGCCCACAGCCGAGCGGAGGCGGCATCGAGCGAAGAGAGCAGCCCTCCGCCGGGGGCGGCTGCGGGCTGCCGACCTCTGCGAGGTCGATTCCGCACTCGGGGCGAAGCCTGCGGAGAGCCCGCGTCGATAAGATGCGGGCCTTCGCGCGCGGAGGCTTCGGCCCGCCGACGTCTGCGACGTCGAAACAGCATCGACGGCGCGCAGCCGAGCGGAGCGAGCTGCCGCACGCACGTGCGAATCCGTCCCGCCGATCCCCCGCGGGATCGAACCCGACACGCGGAACGACCGCGCAACGACAACGAAACCGAACCGCCAACCCGAAACCGCCATACTACGCCCATGTTCGTCCGCACCCATGCCGCCGCCCTGCTCGGGATCGATGCCGTACCGGTGACCGTCGAGGTCCACATCGGCAGCGGCGGCGTGGGGCTGCACCTGGTCGGCCTGCCCGACAGCGCCGTCAAGGAGAGCGAGCAGCGCATCCGCGCCGCCTTCGAGAACTCGGGCGAACGCATGTCGGGCCGCAAGGTGGTGGTCAACCTCGCCCCCGCCGACCTGCGCAAGGAGGGGGCGGGTTTCGACCTGCCGATCGCCGCGGGCATCCTGGCGGCGATGGGCCGCATCGAAGCCGACGGGCTCGACGAGACGATGATCTGCGGCGAGCTCTCGCTCGACGGCTCGGTGCGCCCCGTGCGCGGGGTGCTGTCGCTGGCCCTCGCCGCCCGCGAAGCGGGGCTGCGGCGCATGATCCTGCCGCGCGAAAGCGCCGCCGAAGCGGCCGTCGTCGAGGGGCCCGCCGTCTACGGCGTCGCCACGCTCCGCGAGGCGATCGACCTGCTGAACGGCACCCGTGCGCTCGAGCCGACCCGCGCCGAGGCCCTTCCGACCGACCCGCACGATGCGCCCGCCGCACCCTATGCCGAAGATTTCGCCGACGTTCGGGGGCAGCAGCGCGCCAAACGGGCGCTGGAGATCGCCGCCGCGGGCGGCCACAACGTGCTGCTCATCGGCGCCCCGGGGGCGGGCAAGACGATGCTGGCCCGCCGCCTGCCGACCATCCTGCCGCCGCTCACGCTCGACGAAGCGCTCGAAACGACCCGCATCCACTCCGTGGCGGGGCTGCGCCGCGACAGCGGCCTGCTGCGGCAGCGACCCTTCCGCGCCCCGCACCACACCGCCTCGCAGGCGGCGCTCATCGGCGGCAGCCAGCCGCCCTGCCCGGGCGAGGTGTCGATGGCCCACAACGGCGTCCTCTTTCTGGACGAGCTGCCCGAATTCGGCCGCTCGGCCCTCGAAACGCTGCGGCAGCCCCTCGAAGATCGCGCGAGCGTCGTGGCGCGGGCGGGCTACCGCATCCGCTACCCCGCCGATTTCACCCTCGTAGCGGCGATGAACCCCTGCCCCTGCGGCTACCACGGCCACCCGACCCGCTGCTGCACCTGTCCCCCGGGGGCCGTGCACCGCTACCGAAACCGCATTTCGGGGCCGCTGCTCGACCGCATCGACCTCCAGATCGAGGTGGCGCCCCTCGACCCCGCCGAGTTGCAGGGAGCCGCCGCGGGCGAGCCGAGCGCCGCGATCCGCGAACGGGTGGTGCGCGCCCGCGAGGTGCAGCGCCGACGCTTCGAAGGGATCGACGGATGCCGCACGAACGCGCGGATGACCGCGCCGCTGGTGGAGCGCTTCTGTCCGCTCGACGCATCCTGCGAACGGCTGCTCGAACGCGCCATGCGGGAGCTCGAACTCTCGGCCCGCGCCTGCGACCGCATTCGGAAGGTGGCGCGCACGATCGCCGACCTGGCGGACCGCGAGCGGATCGAGCCGATCGACGTCGCCGAGGCGATCGGCTACCGGCGACTCGACCGGCCCCGCTGACACATCCCCCGCTCCGACGAACGCCGGAGCGAGGCCGAAAACATGCAAGCAAACGAACAACGTATCATACGATGAAAAAGATCATTCTTTCGGGCGGCGGCACGGGCGGCCACATCTACCCCGCCGTGGCGGTGGCCGAAGCCCTGAAGCGCCGCCTCGGCGACGAGGTCGAACTCCTCTTCGTCGGCGCCGAGGGCAAGATGGAGATGGAGAAGGTCCCCGCGCTGGGCTATCGGATCGTCGGCCTCCCCATCGCGGGGCTCCAGCGCCGCCTCGAACCGAAAAACCTGCTCGTCCCCTTCAAGGTGCTGCGGAGCCTCCGCCTCGCCCGACGGACGATCCGCGCCTTCGGCGCCGACGTCGTCGTCGGCTTCGGCGGCTACGCCAGCGCCCCCGTGCTGTGGGCGGCGCAGCGGCTGGGGATTCCGACCCTCATCCAGGAGCAGAACTCCTACGCGGGCCTCACGAACAAGATCCTCGCCCGCTCGGCGCGCCGCATCTGCACCGCCTATGCGGGCATGGAGCGCTTCTTCCCCGCCGAAAAGATCCTCCTGACGGGCAACCCGCTGCGCGGCCGCTTCTCGAAGGAGGGGCCCGACCGCGCGGCCGCCGCGGCCCGCTTCGGCCTCGACGCCAGCCGCCGCACGCTGCTCGTGGTGGGCGGCTCGCTCGGCACCCGCTCGCTGAACGAAATGATGAAGCAGTGGATCCGCACCCTCGACGGCGAAGCCCCCGTGCAGGTGATCTGGCAGACGGGCAAGTACTACGAGGCCGAGATGCGCGCCTTCCTGGCCGAGCACCCCGTGCGGGGCATCTGGCAGGGGGCCTTCATCGAGCGCATGGACGACGCCTACGCGGCGGCCGACCTGGTCATCTCGCGCAGCGGCGCGGGGACCGTCTCGGAGCTCTGCCTCGTGGCGAAACCCGTCCTCTTCGTCCCCTCGCCCAACGTCGCCGAAGACCACCAGACGAAGAACGCCCGCGCCCTCGAACGCGCGGGGGCGGCCGCGCTGGTGCCCGACGACCGCTGCCGCACGGAGGCGATCCCCGCGGCCCTCGCCCTGCTCGACGACGCGGAGCGCCTCGCGGCGATGAGCGCCGCCCTCGAAGGGCTGGCGCGCCCCCGCGCCGCAGAAGAGATCGTCGACGAAATCCTGAAACTGTTGTAACGCGATGCAATACGAAAACTATTACTTTTTGGGCATCGGCGGCATCGGCATGAGCGCCCTGGCGCGCTATTTCCTGCACGAAGGCCGCCGCGTGGCGGGCTACGACCGCACCCCCTCGCCGCTGACGGCCGAGCTGGAGCGCGAAGGGGCCCTCGTCCACTACGACGAGGCGGTCGAGCGGATCCCCGCCCCCTTCCGCGACCCCGCGACGACGATCGTCGTCTACACCCCCGCCGTGCCGACCGACCACGCCGAATACCGCTATTTCGAAGCGCATGGCTTTACGATCGAGAAGCGGTCGCAGATGCTGGGCCACCTCGCGGCGGGCAAGTACGTGATGGCCGTCGCGGGCACGCACGGCAAAACCACCACCTCGACCCTCACGGCGTGGCTCAACCGCTGCCTCACGGGGGGCGGCTCGGCCTTTCTGGGGGGCATCTCGAAGAATTTCGGCAGCAACCTCGTCCTCGGCGAGGGGGCGCGGCTGGCGGTCGAGGCCGACGAGTTCGACCGTTCGTTCCTGCGGCTCTATCCCGACGCCGCGGTGGTCACCTCGGCCGATGCCGACCACCTCGACATCTACGGCACCCACGAGGCGGTGAAGGAGGCCTTCGCGCAGTTCATCCGCCAGATCCGCCCGCAGGGAGCGCTGGTCATCAAAGAGGGAGTCGACGTGCGGATCGACAACCCCGCGATCGAGGTCTACCGCTACGCCTGCGACGCCCCCGCCGACTTCTACGCCCGCAACCTCCGCACGGAGGCGGGGGGCCGCTGCCGCTTCGACCTGGTACTGCCCGACGGCACGGTCGACGACTGCACGCTGGGGGTTCCCGGGCGGGTCAACATCGAAAACGCCGTCGCGGCGACGGCCCTCGTCTGGATCGCCGCCCGCCGCGAGGGACGCCCCCTCGACCGCGAGGCGCTGCGCGGGGCCCTCGCCTCGTTCTCGGGGGTCAAACGCCGTTTCGAGCTCTACGTCAACACCCCCTCGTGCGTCTACATGGACGACTACGCCCACCATCCGCGCGAGCTGGCCGCGACGCTCGACTCCGTGGCGGGGATCTTCCCCGGACGCCGCATCACGGCCCTCTTCCAACCCCACCTCTACACCCGCACGCGCGATCTGCACGCCGCCTTCGCCGAGGCGCTCTCGAAGGCCGACGAAGTGGTGCTGCTGCCGATCTATCCCGCGCGCGAGGAGCCGATCGAGGGGATCTCGTCGGAGCTCATCGCGCGGCAGATCACCGTGCCCTGCCGCATCGTCGAACGCGAGCGGCTGGCCGACGAGGTGGCGGCGATGGATACCGACGTGGTGATTTCGTTCGGGGCGGGCAACATCGACGCCTGCTGCGCAGCGATCGCCGAACGGCTCACCGAAAAAGCATAACCGCGACGCATGCGGAAGATCGGACGATACCTCTTTCCCGCGCTCCTCTGGAGCGCCGTGGCCCTCTACGTGCTCTACGCCGCCTCGCTGGCGCGGAGCGCCCGCCGCACGACGGTCGTCGGCACCGTGCAGGTCGAGGTGACCGACAGCACGGCCCACGGCTCGCTCGTCACCGAACGCGAGGTCCGCAGCCGCCTCGCCCGCAGCGGATTGAAGGTGCAGGGGCAGCCGCTCGACTCGGTCGACCTGACAGCCATCGAGCGGGTGGTGCGTGCGGGAGGCTTCGTCGACCGCGCCGCGGCCTACCTGACGACCGACGGCGTGCTGCGGATCGAACTGTCGCAGCACGAGCCCGTCCTGCGGCTGCTGACCGAGGGGATGAACAGCTACGTCACCCGCACGGGGTACCTCTTTCCCGCCCCGCCCCGCTCGGCCCGCTACGTCCCCGTCGTGACGGGGAGCTACCGTCCGCCCGTCCCCGCGAAGCACACGGGGCTCATGCGCGAGCGGATCGATCGCGAAAAGGGACGCATCGACTCGCTCGTCGAGGCGCTCGAACGGTCGAAATATCCCCACTACGCCGCCGAGCGGCAGAACGCCCGCAAACAGCGCGAGGTGCGGCGCCGACGCGTCAAACGCCGCTGGTGGGCGTTCGAACCCGAGGAGGAGTTCGAACGCCGCGTCGAGGAGCTGCGCGAGGAGAAGGCGCTGCTGCTGCGTCGTTACCGCTACGAGGCGCGCTGCATCGACGAGGCGATCGAGCGCATCGGCGAGGAGCAGGCGCGGCAGCGTCGGCGGCAAAAAAATTTGGAAAAAAGCTACGAAGATTTCATGAAACTCCTTACCTTTGTAGAAATTGTCGGCAAAGACGATTTCTGGCGGTCGGAGCTCGTGGAGCTCGTGGCCGCCGTCGCCCCCTCGGGGGTGCTGGAGCTCTCGCTGGTGCCGCGCAGCGGCCGATTTACGATCCGTTTCGGCCGTCTGGAGCACGTGGAGGAGAAATTGGACAGGCTGTTGCGTTTCTACGAGCGGGGGTTGCCCGTGATCGGCTGGGAGCGCTGGCGCGAAATCGACGTCCGCTTCGCCGACCGCATCGTCTGCCGCTGACCCCGGGGGCCGCGAGCAGGGGGGGGGCAGGCAGGGGCCGCAGCCGGGATTTCGAAGCGGGTCTGCCGCAAAGGAGGGCCGAGGAGGCTGCCGCCGCGGAGGCAAGCGCAAGAGGAGCCGAGAGAGGCCGCGCCGAGGCCGCAGGGTTTTCGAAGCGGGTCCGCCGCGACACGAATCGCGCCCGCAGCCCCCTCCGCATGCAACGAAAATAAGAACTGACAACATACCGTGGAACGTAAAAACTATATCGTCGCCGTCGATCTGGGTTCGTCGGCAGTCGTCGTGGCCGTCGCCGCGCGCGAGGACGACGGTACGCTCGAACTCAAGGCGCTCGTCTCGAAACCCGTGCAGGGGGTCAACGCAGGCCGCATCGACAACATCGAGTCGGTCGCACAGGCCCTCGGCGCTGCCGTGACCGAGGCGGGCGACGCGGCGGGCATCCGCATCACGGAGGCCTATGCGGGCATCTCGGGCGAGTTCGTCCGCTGCGCCCGCCACACCGATTACGTCTACGTCGCCGATCCGCAGAACGGCGTGGCGCAGGCCGACGTGGCGAGCCTCTTCGACCGCATGCGCAACCTCCAGGCGCCCGACGACGAGACGATCATGGAGCGCATTCCGCAGCACTACCTCGTCGACGGCGAGCAGGAGACGGCCAATCCGATCGGATCGTTCGGCCGCAAACTCTCCTCGACCTTCAATTTCATCCTCTGCCAGCGCACCCCGATGCAGCGCCTCGACATGGCGCTCAAGCGCGTCGGCGTCAAGCTCGTCAGCGCGATCCCCAACGCGCTGGCCGTGGCCGAGGCGGTCCTCTCCGAGGACGAGAAGGAGGAGGGCATCGCCGTGGTCGACATCGGCAGCGGCGTAACGGACGTCACGGTCTACTACCGCAACATCGTCCGCTACGTCGCCTCGATTCCGATCGGCGCCGCGGCCATCAACCACGACATCCGCACGATGGGCGTTCCCGAACGCTTCGTCGAGAGCCTCAAGCAGCAGTACGGCGCAGCGGTCGCCGAGCGCGTCTCGGAGGAGAAGCTCATCCGCGTCACGGGCCGCACGGCGCGCGAATCGCGCGACATCCTGCTGCGCAACCTCGCGACGGTGATCGAGGCGCGTGCAATGGACATCATCGATTTCGTGAACGACGAGCTGAAGATCTCGGGCTACGCCGACAAGCTGGCCTACGGTCTCGTCCTGACGGGCGGCTCGGCCAAGCTGAAGGACCTCGACGAGCTCTTCCGTCTCGGCACCCGCATGGAGGTGCGCGTGGCGACGCCCGAAGCGGTACTGGGACCCGCTTCGCAACGCCTCGCCGCCGATCCCGCCTATGCGACGGCGGTGGGTCTGCTGCTCAAGGGGAGCGAGCGCAGCAAGTCGGGGCTGGCCTACGTGCCGGGGCCCGAACCGAAGAGCACCCAGCCCCAGCCCGAGGCGGAGCAGCCCGAACCCGAGCGCCCCGCCTTCGAGCAGCCCGAAGAGCCGAAACCCGCCGAGGAGCCGAAGCGTTCCGCCGTCGAGCGGACGCCCCGCTACCCCTACGTACCCCCCGAGGTGCCGCCCGAACCCGAGAAACAGCCCGAGCCCGCCGAACCCGCACGGCCCGAGCCGCGCGACGAGGAGCCCGAGCCGCCCAAAAAGGAGGGGGGATTCTGGGGCTGGGTCCGCAAGATGACCGAAGGCTTCGAAGCCCCGGGCGACGAGGAGATCTGATCGCAGGGAAGGAGACATACGGGAAGGGGCAGCAGGTCGGCCGAGGCACTCCGCCCGCAGCAGGCAGGCCGCTTCGACAGAGCCGCCCCGCAAGCACCGCCCCCACCCGCCGAAGGCCCGCAGCGCACCCCGCACGGCAAACGGGTCCCGCACGGAACCGAACGCGCCCGCAGAGCGACAGGCAGGCAGACGAACCTGAAGCGGCCGCAAAGCCCCACAGGCAACCGACGAACCCGGGCACACCTGAAGAGCGGCCGTCGGCAATCGGCGCCACCAACGCGTCCGCAACGTCCGCAGGCAGCTGCCGAACCCGGGCCACCTGAAAAGCGGCCGTCGTCAAACCGGCGCCACCAACGCGTCCGCAACGTCCGCAGGCAGCTGCCGAACTCGGGCCACCTGAAAAGCGGCCGTCGGCAACCAGCGCCACCGAAGCGCCCGCAAAAACCGCAGGCAGCCGCCGAACCCGGCCGCTCCCGCAAAGCGGCAGCCCCCGACGCGCACGAACGACCCGCGCCGTCGGTGCTTCGGCAGCCGCATCCGCCCGCCCCGCCCCTCGGGGCGGCGATTTTAAACCGCAAACGAACCGGAGCCCCCGCCGAGGGAGGCCTCCGCAGAAGAGAGATACGAACTTTATGACAGATTTGATGTCGGAGATCAAGGCGACGCGCGACGAGCAATCGATCATCACGGTGATGGGTGTCGGCGGCGCAGGCGGCAACGCCGTGAACCACATGTGGAACATGGGCATTCAGGGAGTGACCTTCATGGTGTGCAACACCGACCGTCAGGCCCTGAACATCAGCCCCGTCGAGCGGAAAATCCAGCTCGGGCGGGACGGCCTGGGCGCCGGCAGCGACCCCGAGTCGGGTCGTCAGCTCGCCGTCGAGTCGCTCGAAGAGATCCGACGGGCCCTCGAAGAGGCGGGCACGCGCATGATCTTCATCACGGCAGGCATGGGCGGCGGCACGGGCACGGGCGCCTCGCCCGTGATCGCCAAGCTGGCCAAGGAGATGGGACTGCTGACGGTGGCCATCGTCACCTCGCCCCTCGCCGTCGAGGGCAAGCCCCGCTACGAGCAGGCCTTCCGCGGCATCGACGAGCTGCGCAAGACGGTCGATTCGCTGCTGATAATCAACAACGAAAACATCCTCGAACTCTACGGCCGCCTCTCCCTCAAGCAGGCCTTCGGCAAGGCCGACGACATCCTGTCGCTCGCCACGAAGGGCATCGCCGAGATCATCACCGTCGAAAGCGATCTGGTGAACGTCGATTTCGCCGATGTTTCGAAGGTAATGCGCAACAGCGGCCGCGCCCACATGGCCGTCGCCACGGCCGAGGGCGAACACCGCGCGCAGGAGGCCGCCGCCGCCTCGCTCCACTCGCCGCTGCTCGACCACAACCAGATCGCGGGGGCGAAGAACATCCTGCTCAACATCTCGGTCGACCGCGCCGAGAACCTCATCTACCAGGAGGTGATCGAGATCCTGAACTTCATCCAGGCCCACGCCAGCGTCAAGGAGGCCGACGGCACGATCCACACGGCCAACATCATCTGGGGTACGAGCGAGAAGCCCTCGCTGGGCGAGAAGCTCGAGCTGGTGGTGGTCGCCACGGGCTTCGAGAGCGAGGAGCAGGATGCCGACGAGCTCCTGAACCGCATCACCGAGACGACGCCGACCTTCGAAATCCCGCAGCCGCAGCCCGTCGCCGCTCCCGAACCGCTCGAACCGATCAAGCCCGTGACCGTCCGACAGCCGCAGCGTCCCGCCGAGCCCGCCGTGCTTGGGGCCCGCCCGAACCGCTACGGCAACATCGGCGTGCTGCTGGCCAAGCCCGCCTACCAGTCGCGCAACTCGAAATTCATCGTCCAGACCCCCAAGACCCGCAAGGAGGTGCTGCGCGACGACCGCCCCGAGAACGAGACGCAGGAAACCTCCGACAACGGTTCGCTCTTTTAGGGTCCGCCCCTTACGCAACCGCATGATCCGCCACCGATAACCACGGACAAGCCCCCTTCGCGCCGATGAACATCGAACCCGCAACTGCCGAAAACCTCACGTGGATCGTCTTCGAGGGGCTCTCGCCCCACGTCCTCTGGCTCCTTGCCGCAACGATCCTCCTGCTCGGCGTCTCGGCCCTCGTATCGGGCTCCGAGACCTCGTTTTTCTCCCTCTCGCACCACGACATCCGTGCCCTGAAGGACTCCGACACCGCCTCGTCGGCCGCCGTGCTGCGCCTGCTCGCCGACGTCGACCTGCTGCTGGCGACCATCCTCGTGGTCAACAACCTGGTCAACATCTGCATCACGATCCTCACAGCGACGATCATCGATTCGCTCTTCACCTTCCACCGCTTCGACTTTCTGGTCAAGACGGTCTTCGTCACCTTCCTGCTGCTGCTCTTCGGCGAGGTGCTGCCGAAGGTCTTCGCCCAGTCGTCGCCCATCGGCACGGCGCGCTTCGCCGCACGGCCGCTGCTCGTGCTGCGCACCCTCTTCCGCCCCCTCTCGCGGCTGCTGGTCCGCGCGGGCAACTCGATCAGCGAACGCGCCTCGCGCCGCAACGAAATCTCGCTCGACGAGCTGGCCGACGCCGTCGACATGACCCGCACCGAAAACCGCGAGGAGCACGTGATGCTCTCGGGCATCGTCAACTTCGTCAACACCGAGGCGCAGGAGATCATGAAGCCGCGCGTCGACATGACGGCCATCGAGCTGACGGCCGACTACGAGACGCTCAAACGCCTCATCATCGAGTCGGGCTTCTCGCGCATCCCCGTCTACGACAACGACATGGACAACATCCGCGGCACGCTCTACGTCAAGGACCTCATGCCCTACATCAACCGCGGCAACGAGTTCGGATGGCAGCAGCTGATCCGCAAACCCTACTTCATCCCCGAGCACAAGAAGATCAACGACCTGCTGGCCGATTTCCAGTCGAACAAGATCCACATGGCGATCGTCGTCGACGAATACGGCTCGACGCTCGGCCTCATTTCGCTCGAAGACATCATCGAGGAGATCGTGGGCGAAATTTCGGACGAGAGCGACAGCGTGGAGAAGCTCTACACGACGCTCGGGCCCAAAAGCTACCTCTTCGAGGGCAAGGCCCACATCGTCGATTTCGAACGCATCCTGGAGCTCGACGAAGAGCTCTTCGCCGACGTGCGCGGCGAGGCGGAGACGCTGGCGGGGCTCATGCTCGAACTCAAACGCGATTTCCCGCGCAAGGGCGACACCTTCACGGCCCACGACATCCGCTTCACGGTGGCCGAAATGGAGGCGCACCGAATCGACAAAATCAAGGTGGAGGTCCTCTCATGACGCCGCGGCTGCTCCTGGCACCCCTCCCGACCGACGAGGAGGCGTGGCGGAGCGCCACCCCCGAAGAGCGCGCGGCGGCCGCGGATTTCTCCGTCGGACGCCGCCGCGAATGGCTCGGGTGGCGCGCACTGGTACGGGCCCGCCTCGGCAGCGACCTGCGCTTCGGCTACGACGCCTGCGGAGCCCCCTGCCTCGTCGGACGCCCCGAGCGGATCTCCGTGGCCCACACGCAGGACCGACTGGCGGTGCTGCTCGCCGACACCCCCTGCGCCGTCGACATCGAACGGGCGGACCGCGACCTCAAGGCCGTCGGCCGCCGCATCCTCACCCCCGCCGAACGACTCCTCTCGACCGATCCGCTCTATCCCGTCGTCGCCTGCTGCGCCAAGGAGGCCCTCTACAAATATGCGCACGGCCGCCTGCAACACATCGGGCAGGGGCGTATCGAAGCGGTCGGCGGCTCCGCCGACCTTCCCTTCGTCGTCGAAGGGGCGACGGCTGCCGCCCCCGCGGGATCGATCGGCTCGCTGACGGGCCGCATCGGCACGGCGCCGCCGCTGCGGCTGACGGTCTGCCGTTTCGACGACCACATCGTCGTCTGCCTCCTCTGAACAAGACGTCGCGGAGCCCCTCGCAAGGGGCTCCGCGGCATTTTAAGGGGATGGGCGCACGCCTATTTTCCGATCGTGCGCAGGGCGCGGCGGACGATCCGACGGGTCTCCGCCGTATCGCTTTCGCGCAGCCAGCGGTCGCAGAGCGCCCGCACGAAGGCGGGACGGCTCTTGGAGGCGTCGTTGAGCCAGTTGCCGACACTCGCCCGCACATAGGGCGACGGATCGCTGCGCAGCGGCTCCAGCAGCGGCAGCGCCGCTTCGGGGTGCGCCTTGAGCGCCTCGATGTGGAGGCACCAGACACCCCGCGGACGGGTCGCCTCGGAGGCGAAGCGGCGGATGTTCGCATCGGGATCCGCGGCCCAGCGGGCCAGCAGCGCCAGCGCCTCGGGCAGCTCGCGGATGATTGCCTCGCGCACGCCGCTCCAGGCGCATTCGCGGACATTGAAATGGCGGTCGGCGGCGAAGGGACGGATCGCGGCGAGCTGCGCCCCGATCGCAGGCGGTGCGATCCGCGCCGTCACGCAGGCGGCGACGCTGCGGACCGTGTCGGAGGGATGGCTTGCCAGAAACGAAAGGACCGCCGCATCGCCTGCGGCGGCAATGCGTTCGGCGAGCGCCGCCGCAACGGCTTCGTGGATCGTCTTGAAGGAGGGTTTGCGCAGGGCCGCCGTGCGGGCGGCGACGGCGGGGAACCACGCGGCGCGGCCGCAGGCGGTCAGCACCCGTTCGAACAGCCGCAGGCGGTCGACGGCCAGAAATTCGGCCAGCGAGGCCGATTCGATCTCGCCGCGGTCGAGCCCTTCGCGCACCTCGGGCGGAATCGTCCGAAAGGAGCGCGCCCCTTTGCGGCGCGGGGCCGCGGGAGCTGCGGGAGCTGCGGCCGTATGCGGCACAGCCGTCTCCGCGGGGAGGAGGACGGCAGGGGATGCGGGACTGGCAGCGGACAGACCAACGGCAGCGGGTGCAACAACGGTGGCCAAAGCGTCAACGGAAACATCCCCATCGGTAGGAACGCCGCACGCGGCAGCCGCCCCGCCCGCCGCTTCGGGGCGTGCCTCGATCGTCCGCCGCAACGCTCCGCCCCGATCAGAGGGCCTCGGCAACGACATAGGTGCTGCCGCCGATGAAGATCAGATCCTCGGGCCCCGCCAGCTCCTTCGCGCGGGCCACGGCGGCCTCCACGCCGGCGACCGCTTCGCCCCGCAGGCCGTAGATCGCCGCCTTGGCGCAGAGGCAGTCGGCGGGGATGGCCCGCTCGGTGCGGGCGGCGGTGAAGATATAGTGCGCCTCCTTGGGCAGCAGCGGCAGGATGTGCGCCAGGTCCTTGTCGCGGACGAAGCCCACGACGCAGTAGAGCGCGCGGTAGGGCGTCGCGGCGAGCTGCTCGGCGACGTAGCGGATGCCGTGGGGGTTGTGACCCGTGTCGCAGATCGTCAGGGGGCGTTCGCCCAGCTGCTGCCAGCGGCCGCGCAGCGAGGTGATCGCCGCCGCCGTGCGGAGCCCCTCGACGAAGGCGCGGCGCGAAATGGTCAGCGGCGTGCTCTCGTGCAGGAAATCGGTCGCCGCGGCCACCGTCACGAGGTTCTTGCGCTGGTAGATGCCCGCCAGATCGGGGGCCACCTCGTAGCGGTGTCCGTCGCGCATGCGCTCCAGCAGGTAGCGCGAACCCGCCTCCGCGTCGAGCGCCTCGCAGCCGAACTCCCGCTCGGCATAGATCACGCGCGAACGGTTCGCCGCCGCGATCTGCTCCAACACCTCGTTGTAGCGGTCGTCCGCCTCGCCGATGATGAGCGGAATGCTCTTCTTGATGATGCCGCCCTTCTCGGCCGCGATCTTCTGCGGCGTATCGCCCAGCAGGGCGGTGTGGTCGAGCCCGATGTTGGTGATGATGCTCACGATCGGCACGATGACGTTCGTCGCATCGAGCCGCCCGCCGAGCCCCGTCTCGATCACCGCCACCTCGACGTCGCTCTGCGCGAAATAGTCGAAGGCGAGGGCCGCCGTCATCTCGAAGAACGAGAGCTTCAGATCGACCATCTTGTCGTGGTGCTTGTCGACGAAATTGACCACCTTCTGCTTCGGGATCATCTCGCCGTCGACGCGGATGCGCTCGCGGAAATCCTGGAGGTGGGGCGAGGTGAAGAGCCCCGTGCGGTAGCCCGCCTGTTGCAGGATCGAGGCCAGCATGTGCGACACGGAGCCCTTGCCGTTGGTTCCGGCGACGTGGATCGTGAAGAAATTGCGCTGCGGGTTGCCCAGCGCACGGCAAAATTCGCCGATGCGCTCCAGCCCCGGCTTGTAGGCCGAAGCCCCCTTCTCCTCGAACGAGGGAAGCGCGGTGAAGAGAAAATCGAGCGTTTGAGCGTAGTTCATATTGCGGTACGGGATTTATGGCACGAGGTAGTTGCGTCGTTTGACGCGGTAGGCGACGCAGTAGAGCACCGAGAGGAGCAGCACGCACTCGGCCATGCGGCCGAGGTAGTCGCCGTAACGGGTGTAGAAGGTCAGCTCGCGGCGCACGGCGACCTCCTCCGTGAGGACCCCGCGGCGGTTCCAGCCGAGCGTCTGCGAAACGGCGCCGCAGGGCGAAATGAAGCCCGAGCGGCCCGTGTTGGCCGAGCGCGCGAGGGCGCGGCGGTGTTCGACGGCGCGCAGCCGCGAAATCGTGAAGAGATGGCGGTATCCGGGGGTGTCGCCCCACCAACCGTCGTTCGAGAGGATCGCCGTCACCGCGGCGCCGCGGCGCACGTGGTCGCCGAAAAAGTCGCCGTAGAGCCCCTCGTAGCAGATCGCGGGGGCGATCGCGACGCCCTCGTGTTCGAAGGCCGCGCCGTGCGTGCCGAAGCCGAGCTGCCCCGCCACGCCCCCGAGGTCGATCGTCAGGAAATCGATCAGGTCGAAGATCCACGTCGGGGTGGTCTCGACGCCGATCACCAGACGGCCCTTGTGGTGGAGCCGCGTGCGGCCCGCCGCGTCGATGCCAACTGCCGTGTTGTAGATGTCGACGCTTTGCAGGGGCCCGTAGGGGCGCGCCGTGGCCGAGCCCTTCGGCGTCGGGTAGAGGCGCCAGGTGTTGGCCCCCGTCAGCAGCATCGCCTGCGGGTGGTGCGCCCGCAGCGTGTCGGCCAGCTGCCGCCAGAGGGGCGCGAGGGTCGTTCCGTCGGGGTGCTCCGCGAGCGTGGGCTCCCACCAGCGGCCCGGAAGGGCCGTTTCGGGCAGCAGGATGAAATCGACGTCGGCGGGAACCTCGCCTAACAGGTCGAAGAGGTTGCGGATTTGGGCGCGCTCGTCGCCGTGGAACTTGTCGTAGCAGTCGACGTTCGGCTGGAGGATGCTGATGCGGACCCGCTCCCCGTCGTCGCTGCGGCGGCAGCGGGCGCCCAGCACGAGCGAAAGGGCCATCGGCAGCAGGTAGGCGGCGGCGGCGCGCAGCGTGCGGCGGCGCGAGGGATTCGCCAGCGCCTCGTAGAGCAGCAGCGCCGTCGCCAGCACCCAGAGCGAACCTCCGAAGACGCCCGTCCACTCGTACCACTGCACGGCCCACACATCGTGCGAGAAACCGTTGCCCAGCACGAGCCAGGGCCACGACACCTCGCCTGCGGTGTACCAGTATTCGGCGGCGATCCAGGCCGAAACGAGGGTCGTATAGGCCAGCGGCTTGGGGGCGATCTTCGAGACCGTGTGGAAGAGCATGAAGGCGAAGAGGGAGAGGGCGGTCGAGACGAGCGCGGCGGCGATCGGTCCCACGGGGGTGGCGTACCAGATCCACCAGACGGTAGCGGCGTTCCAGAGCAGGAAGCAGAGGGCGGCGCGGCCGCACATCCGCCACCAGCCGCGGCGCGTCGGCTCCTCGGCGGCGCTCATCGCCAGCAGCGGCACGAAAGCCGCGGGCAGCGCGAGCCCCGTCAGGCCGAGCCAGCCCGCCGAGAGGAGGGCGGCCGAGAGGAGCAGCCAAAGGTAGGGATGTTTGATCGAAGACACGCGCGCGTTCGTGTTGGTTACGGCGCCAAAAATACGCAAAGTTCGCCGAACGGAAAAACGAAACGCCCCTTTTTCGGCGGAAAATCCGCCGCGGTCGGGAGATTTCGCCCGAAAAAGCGCGGCCGTTTGCCGAAAAAATCGTAAATTGGCGTCGCTTTGCGCAGACCCCTTCGCCGAGGGGGCCGCGCCGAACCCGAAAACAACCCGAAAAAGACGATGAAAAACATCTGCTCCAAGCCGCTGCCCGTCGACGTGGTCTTCCATCCCTCGTGGTGGAACCGGCACGTCGGCATCACCTTCGACGAAGATTTCTTTTACGATCCGCGCCGCCGCGTGGCCGACGAACAACGCATGGAGCGCACGCTCCACGACCGTTTCGGCGACTGCGGGCTGGGCGGGCACCACGCCGAGGAGCGGCCCGAAATCGGGGCCGTGCACCTGGCCGCGGGGTACCTGCTCTCCGAAATGCTCGGCTGCCGCATCGAATACGCGGCCGACTCGGCGCCGCAGGTGATCTGCGCCCACCGCGAGGAGCTCGCGATCGACGAGGAGGCGCCTTTCCGTTCGGAGGCCTTCAAGCGGCTGCAACGCCTCATCGAGGCGCTCAAGGCGCGCTACGGCTACGTCACGGGCGACATCAACTGGGGCGGCGTCCTCAACCTGGCGATCGACCTGCGGGGCGAGGAGGTGCTCATGGACATGATGATCGACCCCGAGGGGACGAAGGCCTATTTCGAGGCGATCGGCCGCGTCGTCGAGCGCTTCTTCTCCTACATCCGCAGCGAGACGGGCACCACCTCGATCTCGGTCAACCGCATCGCCCGCCACTTCGACGAGCCGATCTTCATCCACTCCGAATGTTCGCACACGATGATTTCGGAGCAGGATTACGAAGCGCTGCTGCTGCCGATCGACCTGGCGTGGAGCGAACGCTACCGGCCCTACGGCATCCACTACTGCGGCCGCGACCCGCACCGCCATGCGGAGCAGTTCGCCCGCATTCGGAACCTCGCCTTCCTCGATCTGGGGTGGGGCGGCGACGTGGCGGCGCTGCGGGCGGCGCTCCCCGAGACCTTCTTCAGCCTGCGCCTGAATCCCGTCGAAATCGAGGGGTATTCGTCCGCCGAGCTGCGCGAGATCATCGAAAGCCGCGTCCGCGCCTCGGGCGACCTGCTCCGCACGGGCATCTGCTGCGTGAACATGGATGCGAACGTCAGCGACGAGCGGGTGCGGGAGATCTACCGCATTACGGAGGATTTAAAAATGAAAAATTAAGCATTAAAAATCAGGGGGGGGGCGTTGCGGGCTGCCGTTCGAAACGCACCGTCCGAGGCGCGGACGCAGCTTGCGAAGCGCACGCAGCGAGCTTCAGACGAGCTGCGGGCCTTTGCGAGACGAAGCTGCGGGCTGCCGTTCGAAACGCACCGCCCGTTCGGGACGCAGCTTGCGAAGCGCTCGCAACGAGCTTTAGGCGAGCTGCGGGCCTTCGCGGGGCGAAGCTGCGGCCCGCCGATGGCTGCGCCATCGAACCGACGACGAGCGGCACGCAGCCCCTTGGCGCCATCGAACCGAAAACAAGCGGCACGCACCGACACCACAACCGAAAACCATGAAAGACACCTTCGATACATCATTGGCCGACTCGCAGGCGACGCGCGTCGAGCCCGTTGCGCCCGAGCGTTTCGACCGGGCCCGTTACGCCGATTATGCCGCGGCGCTCGAGGAGCGCTGCGCCGATTTCTGGAAAGCCGGCCAAGGGGTGCTGGTCTACCGCCGTATGCGCGTCAAGGAGGTCTTCGCCGAAGACTGCCGCGACATGCGCCGTTCGCTGGCGTGGCAGCTGGGCGCCCTCGAGCAGAGCATGCGCTACGAAGCGGACGTCCCCAATTTCCTCGAGCCGTGGTACGGCCTGGGCACCGTCGCCGCGGCCTACGGCTTCGACTACCGCTGGGAGGCGGGGCTGGCCCCCGCCGTGGACGGCAAGTTCGCCTCGACGGCCGAGCTCGTCGCCGCCCCCTTCCGTCCCGTCGCCGAGACGGCCATCGGCCGCCACACGCTCGAAATGGCCGAATATTTCCTCGATGCGACCCGCGGCGAGCTCCCCATGTCCTACTGCGACGTGCAGTCGCCCCTCAACACCTTGAGCAACATCGTCGACTCGAACCAGTTCTACCTCGATTTCTACCTCGATCCCGAGGCGATGACGACCGCCATGGAGCGCACGGCCGACCTGCTGGCCGACTTCACGGAGGCGCAGCGCCGCCTGATCGGCCCCGCGCTGGTCAAGCCCGGCCACGGCTTCTCGTCGGCCCGCGCCTTCGACGGCCTCGGCATGAGCGACGACACGGTGACGATGCTCTCGCCCGACCTCTATTTCCCCGTCGCCGTCCCCGCCATGAAGAAGGTCGGCGACCGCTTCGGCGGCACGGTCTTCCACTCGTGCGGCTGCTGGACCGACAAGAAGGAGGGAATCGCCCGCATCGAGGGGCTGCGGATGGCCGACGGCGCCTTCTCGCTCGCCACCGACCCGGGCGCCAACCCCGTCGAAGGGTTCGCCGAGGCCTTCGCGGGCAGCGGCGCCGTCCTCAACGCCCGCATCGTGGGCCCCGCCGAGGTGGTCGTCGAGAAGGTCCGCGCCCTGTGGCGCCCGGGCATGAAGCTGATCGTCGTCACCTACTGCGACACCCCCGCCGAGCAGGCCGATCTGTACCGTAAAATCCACGAAATATGCCGCTGACACCCGCCCCGCAGCAGAAGATCGGCGGTTACCGCTGGTCGGTCGTGGCGCTACTCTTCTTCGCCACGACGATCAACTACATCGACCGTCAGGTGCTGGGCATGCTCAAGCCCGTCATCGCCGACGAAATCCACCTCTCGGAGGCCGACTACGGCTACATCGTCTCCGCCTTCCAGGCCGCCTACGCCATCGGCCTGCTGGTCGTGGGGCGGCTCATCGACCGCTTCGGCACCCGCATCTCGTACGCCCTCGCGATCGCCCTGTGGAGCCTCGCAGGGTGCCTGCACGCCGCCGCCCGCAGCGCGCTGGGCTTCGGCATCGCCCGCTTCGCCCTCGGACTGGGCGAAAGCGCCAACTTCCCCGCCGCCATCAAGGCGACGGCCGAGTGGTTCCCCAAGCGCGAACGCGCCCTTGCCACGGGGCTCTTCAACGCGGGCAGCAACATCGGCGCCGTCGTCTCGCCGCTCATCGTCACCTACCTGACGGTCGTCTACGGCTGGCAGATCGCCTTCATCGTCACCGGTTCGCTCGGCTTCGTCTGGATGATCTGCTGGCTGCTCGTCTACCGCCTGCCGCAGCAGTCGAAACGCGTCGGCGCCGCCGAACTGGCCTATATCCGCCAGGACGACGAAGCGGATAAAGCCGCAGCCGACGATTCGGCCGCAGCGGCTGCCGACGGCTTCGACTGGCGCCGCCTGCTCTCGCAGCGCGCCACGATCGGCATCACCCTCGCGCGTTTCGTCTGCGACTGGGTCTGGTGGTTCTTCCTCTTCTGGACCCCCGATTTCCTCGAAAAGAGCTTCGGCGTCGACATCCGACAGATGGTGCTGCCGCTGATCGTCATCTACACCTTCTCCTCCTTCGGCGGCATCTTCGGCGGATACCTCTCCTCGGCGCTCATCCGCCGCGGCCGCACGGTCCCGTTCGCCCGCAAGGCGGCGCTGCTCGTCTGCGCGCTGCTGGTGGTGCCCGTCGTGACGATCCCCGGCACGGGATCGCTCTGGGCGGCGATCGGCCTGATCAGCATCGCCTGCTTCGCCCACCAGGGCTGGGCCTCGAACATCTACACGCTCGTCTCGGACTACTACCCGCGCGAACGGGTGGCGACGATGACCTCGCTGGCGGGCTTCGCCGGCTCGGTGGGCGGCGTGCTGGCCGCATCGGCCGTGGGCAACCTCCTCGAACTGACGGGCAGCTATTTCGTCGTCTTCCTCATGGCGGGGCTCGCCTACCTCGCCGCATGGGGATGCCTGCAACTCTTCCTGCCCCGCAAAACCGCCGCCTGACCCATGGCCGCAAAGATCGAAAAGACGAACGCGGCGCGGCTGCTGGATCGGGCGAAGATCCCCTACGAGCTGATCCCCTACGAGGTCGACGAAACGGACCTTGCGGCGACGCACGTCGCCGAACAGCTCGGCGAGCCGATCGAGCGCGTCTTCAAGACGCTCGTGCTGAAGGGCGACCGCAACGGCCTGTTCGTCTGCGTCGTCCCGGGCGACCGCGAGGTGGACCTCAAACGCGCCGCCCGCCTCACGGGCAACAAGAGCGCCGACCTGCTCCCGATGAAGGAGCTCCTCCCTGCGACGGGCTACATCCGCGGCGGCTGCTCGCCGATCGGGATGAAAAAGCGGCTGCCGACCTTCGTCGACGCCTCGTGCGAAGTCTTCGACGCGATCTACGTCAGTGCGGGCGTGCGCGGCCTCCAGCTGCGCCTGGCCCCCGCCGACCTGCTGCGCTGCACCGGCGCGGCGACCGCCCCGCTGACCGCGGCGACGGAAGAACCCTGAACCGAAAAAACCGAAAACCACCTGAAATACCGACCATGAAAAAAGAGAACCAGTCGATTCTGCGCCACAACGGCGTGAACTACCTGCTCCCCTTCATCCTCATCACGGCGTGCTTTGCGTTGTGGGGCTTCGCGAACGACATCACGAACCCGATGGTGAAGGCCTTTTCGAAGATCTTCCGCATGAGCGTCACGGACGGAGCCCTCGTGCAGGTCGCCTTCTACGGCGGCTATTTCGCCATGGCCTTCCCCGCGGCGATGTTCATCCGCCGCTACTCCTACAAGGCGGGCATCCTCATGGGGCTCGGCCTCTACGCCGCGGGCGCCTTCCTCTTCCTGCCCGCCAAGCTGACGGGCAGCTACTACCCCTTCCTGGCCGCCTATTTCATCCTCACCTGCGGTCTCTCGTTCCTCGAGACGAGCGCCAACCCCTACATCCTCTCGATGGGCAGCCCCGAGACGGCCACGCGCCGCCTGAACCTGGCGCAGGCCTTCAACCCGATGGGATCGCTCGTCGGCATGTGGGTGGCGATGAACTTCATCCAGGCGCGCCTCCACCCGCTCGACACGGCGGGCCGCGCGCAGCTCTCGGAGGCCGAGTTCGAGACGATGAAGCAGGCCGACCTCTCGGTCCTCATCACCCCCTACCTGGTGATCGGTCTGGTGATCGCCGCCATGTTCCTCGTGATCCGCTTCGCCCGCATGCCCAAGGACCACGACGGCGAGGGGAACCGCGACAGCTTCGTCACGACGATCCGCCGCATCTTCTCCCTGCGCCGCTACCGCTGGGGCGTCATCGCCCAGTTCGCCTATGTCGGGGCGCAGATCATGTGCTGGACCTTCATCATCCAGTACGGCACGCGCGTCTTCATGGCCGACGGCATGGCCGAGAAGGCCGCCGAGGTCCTCTCGCAGCGCTACAACATCATCGCCATGGTGATCTTCTGCTCGAGCCGCTTCGTCTGCACCTACCTGCTCAAATACATCAACCCGGGCCGTCTGCTCTTCCTGCTGGCCGTGGCGGCGTCGGCCTTCACGGCAGGGGTCATCCTGCTGCGCGATATTTGGGGCCTGTACTGCCTGGTGGCCGTCTCGGGCTGCATGTCGCTCATGTTCCCGACGATCTACGGCATCGCCCTCGACGGCATGGGCGACGACGCCAAATTCGGCGCCGCGGGCCTCATCATGGCGATCCTCGGCGGCTCGGTGCTGCCCCCGCTGCAGGCGATGGTGATCGACTGCGGCACGATCGGCGGATGGCCCGCCGTGAACCTCTCGTTCGTGCTGCCGCTCGTCTGCTTCTTCGTGGTGATGTACTACGGTCACAGCACGGCGCGCGAACGCCGCTGACCCTTTTCGCTTTCGCCCGAAAACAAGGCGGCGGCGATATCGAAAGCCCGCAGCCGGGCGGAGAGGCTTGCGACGAGCTCGCGCGAGTTGCAGCCCTCCGCCAGGGGGCGGCTGCGGGCTGCCGACCTCTTGCGAGGTCGCACCATTCGGGGCGCAGCTTGCGAAGGGACGCCACTTGCGGGCCTTCGCAGGGGCGAAGCTGCGGCCCGCCGATCCCTTACAGGATCGAAACCGTTCGGCAATCGTTTCTCGGGTCGAAGCCTGCGGAGCGCGCGCATGATGCGGACGCGAAATGCGGGCCTCCGCAAGCGGGAGGCTGCGGCCCGCCGATCCCTTACGGGATCAAACCATTCGGCAGCAAATTGCGGCCCGCCGATCCCTCGCGGGATCGAAACCGTTCGGCAGCGGATCACGACCCGCCGACGGCTGCGCCGCCGAACCGTTCGTCGGGCAAAGGCGCCCGACGTCCCGCCGCGCCCGTCTTTTCGCGGAACGCCCCCCTGCTCAAATGCTTCATTTTCAATTTTGCCTGTTTTCATGCGCCCCCTTCCTCCGCCCGCTCTTTATTCGGAAACGATGCGCATGGATTTCAACAAATTTTCACTATCTTTGCAGGGTTGAACCACCGATAACGAACCCATGGCAAACAAGATTCTGTACATATGCCAGGAGATCGCTCCCTATCTTCCCGAAACGGAGTGCTCCCTGCTTTGCCGGACGCTGACGCAGGCGATGCAGGAACGCGGCAACGAAATCCGCTCGTTCATGCCGCGCTACGGCATCATCAACGAACGCCGCCATCAGCTGCACGAGGTCATCCGTCTGTCGGGCATGAACCTCATCATCGACGATAACGACCACCAGCTCATCATCAAGGTCGCCTCGATCCCCTCGGCCCGCGTACAGATCTATTTCATCGACAACGACGACTATTTCGCCCGCAAGGCGGCGCTCGTCGATCCCGAAACGGGCATCGGCTTCGCCGACAACGACGAACGCGCCATCTTCTTCGCCCGCGGCGTACTCGAAACGGTCAAGAAACTGCGCTGGACCCCCACGATCGTCCACTGCCACGGCTGGTTCTCGGCCGTGGGCCCCGTCTACCTGAAGCGCGTCTTCGCCGACGACCCCATCTTCCGCGACGTGAAGGTGGTCTTCTCGCTCTACGAGGAGGATCTGCCCGGCGCGCTCGACCCCGCCTTCGCCTCGAAGATCGCGGGCGAAGGGGTCAAGGACGACCGCCTGCAACTTTTGAACGACCCGTCATACGAAAATCTCTGTCGTTTCGTTCTTGCTTATGCCGACGGCGTCGTGATCGCCTCGAAGCGCGTGAAACCCGAAATCGCGGAGCTGCTCCGCGCAAGCGGAAAACCGCTGCTCGAATACCTCGATCCCGCCTCGGAGGAGTTTTTCGACCATTACACACGATTCTATGAGCAACTTTAACCGCTATCGCCATCCGCTGCGCGCCGCGCTGGCCGCACTCTGCGCCTTCGCCGCAGTCGCCTGCACGGTCGAGACGGACGATACGCTGGGTTCGATCCTCGTTCCCGGAGACCAGCAGATGAAGGCGGGCTACCTCGCCCTCGACGGCCGCGACCTCCGCGAAGAGGCCGTCGGACAGCTCCATCCGCGCAAATACGTCGAGACGCGTCTCTACCAGACCGACTCGATCGTCAGCTCGAACATCTCGGCCGGCTATTTCGGCTCGATGCTCCACAAGCAGCTCGGCCGCCGCACGGCGGGCTTCCTGACGCAGCACCTGAACTACTACAAGGTCGACTCGGGCTATTTCGGCTACCGTCCGATCTTCGACTCGGCGCAGCTGCAACTCTCGATCGCGAGCTACGGCGGCGACACGACCCTCGAACAGCGCTTCGGCATCTTCGAGGTGACGAGCAACGCCTACCTCACCGAGAAGGAGGAGAAGGACACCACCTTCTACCTCAATTTCGATCCCGTCGAGGCGGGTGCCGTCGAGCAGGACGCAGAGCCCCTCTTCACCTTCACGCTGGGCGGCGACCGCGGCCCCGCGACGCAGGCCGTGACCCTCACCCCGACGGCGGCGGGCCGCGCCTACGTGCAGCGCCTCTTCCTCCAGGAGGGCAAATACAAGGGCGACTACTCGATCTACAGCCGCGACAGCATCAAGCAGTGGCTCGACGAGTTCAAGGGCCTCTACATCCGCCCGCTGACCGACCCCGAGGGCGAGGGAACGCTCTACGTGACGCAGCTCGACGCCTCGGCAATCGCCCTCTACGGCCGCAACCGCCGCGCGGAGGATCCGACCCTCATCCGCGACACGGTGGGCATGCTGCTCAACTTCATCGACCCCTACAAAGACAACGCGAACGTCTCGGTCAACACCGTCCGCCACGACTACGCGCAGGGCGAGCTGAAGCTGCAGATCGACGAAATCAACGAACGCGTCGCGAACCGTCCCGAGCGCTCGGAACTGATCGTCGAAGGGATGGGCGGCGCGATCGCCGAGCTGACCTTCACGCAGGAGTTCTTCGATGCGCTCGACAAGATCCTCGCCGACGAACTGGCCGCCACGAACAAGGAGTTCTCGACGCTCGCCTTCTCGCAGGCGACCATCGGCCTCTATTTCCCGTCGAGCATCTACGACTACCTCTCGCTCAACCCCGTCGACATGGGCGCCGACAAGTACCAGTCGCTGCTCGACGAGATGGACGGGGCCCAGGAGCGGCTGGGGCTCTACACCTCCTACAAGAAGCTGACGGCCGTCTCGGACTATGCCTACGCCTACGAACAGCAGTACGGCACGCAGCTCGCCTACGGCGGCTACGTCAACCGCAGCCACGGCCGCTACACGATGAACATCACGGGCCACGTGCAGCAGCTCTGGAACAACTATAAGAAGGAGCGCGACGCGGCGAAGGCCGAAGGCCGCGCGATCGACCTCGAAAAGGTCGAGGGACGCACCCTCTATCTCGGTCCCGAAGCCTACGGCGCCTACTCGTTCGACGTGAGCTTCCTGCAGGGATCCTACAGCGAAGGGGAGCCCCTCCCTGCGGCGCCGATCCGCTTCGAGCTGACCTACAACATGGTGAAATAACGTTACATACACGACCTGACGCGAAACCCGGACTACAGCTCTCGGGTTTTCGTGTTTTAGCGCGCAAGAAACAGATATGCAGGAAAATTTAGTCATCGTCGAGTCTCCGGCGAAAGCCAAGACCATCGAAAAATTTCTCGGTAAGAATTTCATGGTGCGTTCGAGCTTCGGTCACATCCGCGACCTCTCGAAGAAGGACCTCGGCATCCGCCTCGACGGCGATTTCGCCCCCGTCTACGAGATTCCCGCCGACAAGAAAAAGGTCGTCGGCGAGCTGACGAAACTGGCCAAGGAGAAGACCGTGTGGCTCGCTTCCGATGAAGACCGCGAAGGAGAGGCCATCGCATGGCACCTGACCGAAGTGTTGGGGCTCCCCGTCGACCGCACAAAACGCATCGTCTTCCACGAGATCACCAAAAAGGCGATCCTCGAAGCGATCGAGCAGCCGCGCACGGTCAACATGAACCTCGTCAACGCCCAGCAGGCACGCCGCGTGCTGGACCGTCTGGTGGGCTTCGAACTCTCGCCCGTCCTCTGGAAAAAGGTGCGTCCGTCGCTCTCGGCGGGCCGCGTGCAGTCGGTCGCCGTGCGGCTGATCGTCGAGCGCGAGCGCGAAATCATCGCCTTCGCGTCGAGCCCCTATTTCCGCGTCGTGGCGCAGTTCTACCCCGCGAACGATCCCGACAAAACGCTCTTCAAGGCGGAGCTGTCGCGCCGCTTCGAGACCGAAGCCGAGGCGACCGAGTTCCTCCGCTCGTGCAAGGAGGCCGCCTTCACGGTGCTCCGCTCGGAGGAGAAGCCCGCACAGCGCTATCCCGCGCCCCCCTTCACCACCTCGACCCTCCAGCAGGAGGCGGGCCGCAAGCTCGGCATGTCGGTGGCGCAGACGATGTCCGTCGCACAGCACCTCTACGAACAGGGTCTGATTACCTACATGCGTACCGACTCGGTGAACCTCTCGACGCAGGCCCTGGCGCAGTGCAAGGAGGAGGTGACCAAGCTGTTCGGCGAGCAGTACCACCGCTGGTTCAACTACAAGACCAAGAGCAAGGGGGCGCAGGAGGCCCACGAGGCGATCCGCCCGTCGTACATCGACCGCCAGACGATCGAGGGCACGGCGGCTGAAAAGCGGCTCTACGACCTCATCTGGAAACGCACGGTCGCCTCGCAGATGGTCTGCGCCGAACTGGACCGCACGACGATCACGATCGGCATCGAGGGCTCGCCGCTCCAATTCGTGGCGCAGGGCGAGGTGATTCGTTTCGACGGGTTCCTGAAGCTCTACACCGAGTCGAACGACGACGACGCGGCCGACGAGGAGGCCGAAGCGAAGCTGCCGAAGCTCGCGGCGGGCGATCCGCTGACGGCCAAACAGATCACGGCCACGGAGCGTTACACGACCCCGCCCGCGCGCTACAACGAGGCATCGCTCGTCAAGCGGCTCGAAGAGCTCGGCATCGGCCGTCCGTCGACCTACGCGCCGACGATCACGACGATCATCCACCGCGGCTACGTCGAGAAGCAGAACCGCGAAAGCCGCAAGCGCGAATACAAGCAGCTGACCCTCTCGGGGGGCCGCCTGACGGCGAAGACCCTCGCCGAGAACTACGGCAAGGAGCGCAACCGCCTCTCGCCGACCGACATCGGCATGGTGGTCAACGACTACCTCGAACAGCAGTTCGGCCCGATCCTCGACTACAACTTCACCGCCTCGGTCGAGAAGGAGTTCGACCGCGTGGCCGAGGGCGAAATCACCTGGAACAAGATGATCGGCGATTTCTATTCGCCCTTCCACGAGATGGTGGACGAGGCGATCGGCCGCCAGACGGATCGCACGGCGGGCGTCCGCATCCTCGGCACCGACCCCGCGACGGGGCACACGGTCAAGGCGCGCATCGGCCGCTACGGTCCGATGGTCGAGATCGAGGGGGCCGAGGGCGAAAAGGGGCGCTTCGCCTCGCTCAAGAAGGGGCAGCTGATCGAGTCGATCACCCTCGAGGAGGCGCTCGAGCTCTTCGCCCTGCCGCGCACGGTGGGCGAGCTGGAGGGCGAAGCGCTCGTGGTAGGCATCGGCCGCTTCGGCGCCTACGTCCGCCACGGCAAGTCGTTCGCCTCGCTCCAGGCCTCGGACGACCCCTACACGGTCACGTACGACCGCTGCGTGGAACTCGTGCGGGCCAAGGCGGCCGCCGCGAACCGCGCGCCGCTGCGCACCTTCGACGAAGATCCCGAAACGATCGTCAAGCAGGGCCCCTACGGCGCCTACCTCGCCAGCAAGGGGAAGAACTACCGCCTGCCGAAGGGGACGAAGGTCGAGGAGCTGACCTACGAGCAGTGCCTCGAAATCATCCAGAAGTCGAAGAAGAAATAGCCCGACGCCAAACCCAACCTAACCCTCATACAGCATGAAGAACCTCCTTACTCTGTTCGCCGTCCTGGGCTGCCTCGCGGCTGCCACGGCACAGGAGCCCGACACCGCGGCGGTGCAGGGCTACCGTTTCACGGACCGCAAGACGATCGAAACGACCCCCGTCAAGAACCAGAACCGCAGCGGCACCTGCTGGTGCTTCTCGACGATGACCTTCCTCGAGAGCGAGATCCTGCGCGCAGGCGGCGAGGCGGTGCACCTCTCCGAGATGTGGATCGTGCGCCACACCTTCCTCGAGAAGGCCGAGCGTTACATCCGCATGCACGGCACGATCAACTTCGCCGAGGGCGGCGCCGCCCACGACGTGACGGAGGGGATCAAGAAATACGGCATCGTTCCCTTCGAGGTCTACCGCGGCCTCAACTACGGCACCGAGCTGCCCGACTTCAACGAGCTGACGCCCGTCCTGAAGGCCTACCTCGACGCCGTGATGAAGAGCGGCGAGCGCCGCGCACCCCTCTCGACGGCGTGGAAACGCGGCTTCAACGCCCTGCTGGACCAGTATTTCGGCGAGCTGCCCGAGACCTTCGAATGGAAAGGCAAACAGTATACGCCGCAGTCGTTCGCCGCATCGCTGCCGATCGACTTGGAGGACTACATCGACCTGACCTCCTTCACGCACCACCCCTTCTACACGCAGTTCGTACTCGAAATTCCCGACAACTGGATGTGGGGCGCCTCCTATAACCTGCCGCTCGACGAAATGATGCAGGTGGTCGATCACGCCCTCGCCAACGGCTACACGATCGCCTGGGGCACGGACGTGAGCGAGAAGGGCTTCAGCCGCACGAAGGCGATCGGCGTCATTCCCGAGACCGATCCGAAGAGCATGAGCGGCACCGAGGCCGAGCGCTGGGGACAGCTCACGGCCAAGGAGAAGGAGGCGGCGCTCTACTCGTTCGACAAGCCCGGCAAGGAGCGTACGATCACGCAGGAGCTGCGCCAGCAGGCCTTCGACAACTACGAGACCACCGATGACCACGGCATGGTGATCGTCGGCACGGCCGTCGATCAGAACGGCACGGAGTATTACAAGGTGCAGAATTCGTGGTCGACAGTACCTCCCTACGGCGGCTTCTGGTACTTCTCGAAGCCCTTCGTGGCCTACAAGACGACCGATCTGATGCTGAACAAAAAAGCCCTGCCCAAGGCGATCGCCAAGAAGCTGGGGCTCTGAAAAAGCGCTCGTCGACCTGTTTCGCGGCGGAGTTTCCGATTTCGGAGGCTCCGCCGCGGTGCGTTGCGGGCGGAGGTTGCCGCGGGCGGACGGGATTTCGTTCGGAGGAGGGGCGGTTGTTTTTCGTTCGGGCGGCAAGAACTTGCCGCGCGTTTCGTCTTCGGGGAGGTAGCTTGCGAAGGGACGGAACATGCGGGCGGGCGATCATTGATCGGGTCGAAGCCTGCGGAGCGCCCGTGTCGACAGATGCGGGCCTCCGCGTGCGGAGGCTTCGGCCCGCCGATCCCTCGCAGGATCGATATGCGCTGTCATCGGCCCGCAGCCGAGCGGAGGGGCCTGCCGCGAGCCGTTCGGCGAGGTTGCAGCCCTCCGCCAGGGGGCGGCTGCGGGCTGCCGACCTCTGACGAGGCCGCACTTCACGCAGGACCGCAACGCCCGATGGCCCGCAGCCGACTGCCCGCTATTTCCCTTTCTCCGCAGGGTGTTTGTCGAGGATCCGCTGCAGCTCGGCCAGGAACTTTTCGGCAGGCGCGGCGCCCTCGATGCGCCCCAGCAGATTCCCTTCGGTATCGAATATTAAATAGAGCGGAATGGCGCCGTTGCCGTAGCGCTGCATCAGCTGCCGCCCCGTCGAACGGTCGACGCTGTATTTGGCCGCCACGAACCGGCGGTCGAAGAATTCGCCCACGGCGCGTTGCGAGAAGACGTCGCGTTCCATCTGGCGGCAGGGACCGCACCACGAGGCGTACAAGTCGATGAAGACCCGTTTGCCGCTGCGAACGGCCAGCTCGCGCAGCTCGTCCGTCGAACACGTCTCGAAGCGCACCTGCGCCTCGCTTGCCGCCATGCCGCACAGCAGCAGGGCGACGGTCAAAATCCAATGTTTCATATCGATCGATCGTACAAAAACGGGGCCGCACTCCGTACCGCAGCTCGCGCCCGATTCCACACCGCAGCCTCGGCTGAAATCCCGCCGAAGAGCTCCGCCCGCCGCCCTCACCGCTGCGTGTAGACCACCTTTTTCGTCTCGAAGAAGGGTTCGTCGAAGAACTCCGCGATGTCGTAGAGCCGCCACCGCCTGCCCGTCAGAGCCAGCTCCTCGGCCAGATCGCCCCCCTTGAGGTAGAGGATGCCGTTGGGCAGCGTGCCGCGACAGCCGCTGCGGATCTTCTCCCAGACCCAGCCGACGAACTCGGGCATGGCCGTCACGGCGCGCGAGACGACGTAGTCGAAACGGCGGTCGAGCTGCTCGACGCGTCCGCAGTGCGGTTCGAGGTTCTCGAGCCCCAGCGAACGGGCCACCCCTTCGACCACCGTGATCTTCTTGCGGATCGAGTCGGCGGCGACGAAATGCGCTTCGGGAAAGAGGATCGCCAGCGGCACCGACGGGAACCCCCCGCCGCACCCCACGTCGAGGATCTCCGCCCCCGCGTCGAAGCGGCAGACGCGCGCGATGGCGAGCGAGTGGAGGACGTGACGCAGGTAGAGCTGGTCGAAATCCTTGCGCGAGACGACGTTGATCTTCGCGTTCCAGTCGGCGTAGAGGTCGTAGAGCGCGGCGAAGCGGCTGCGCTGCACCTCGTCGAGGTCGGGGAAATAATTCAGGATCGTTTGCATCGCGGGATTATTCGGTTTCGCCGCCCCGAATGAGGCGGCAGAGTTGTTCGCGGGCGCGGTGGATGCGCGTCTTGACCGTGCCCAGGGGGAGCGACAGCTGCTCGGCGATCTCCTCGTAGGAGTACTCGTCGAACAGCCGCAGCGCGATCAACCGCCCGTAGTGGGGCGGCAGCATCGAGAGGTAGCGTTCGATCTGGGCATGCTGCTGGCTGTGGATCACGCTCTCCTCGGGGTTCGGCGCCGACGAGGCAGGAGCCGAGAAGCGCTCGTCGATCGGCAGCTCCTCCGAGCGGCGCCGCACATAGTCGATGAAGGTGTTGCGGGCGATCGTGTAGACCCATTGCCCGAACGAGTAGGCGGCGTTGTAGCGGTCGAGGTGGAGGTAGACCTTGATGAAGGTCTCCTGCAACAGGTCGTCGGCATCGTCCGCCGACCCCGTCCGCTGCACGAGCAGCTGGCGGATCGCGTCGCGGTAGCGGTTGAAGAGGTGTGCGAAAGCCGTATCGTCCCCTTCGAGCGCCAGAGCGGCCAGGCGGCGGTCTTCGGCGACGATGTAGTCGGCTATCTCCATACGCGGGGATCTTTGCGCAGCATGCGCAGACCCAGCACCAGCCCCCAGAGCGGGCTCGCCAGGTCGTAGAGGAAATAGAGGCGCAGCATACGGCGTTCGCCGAGCCGGCGGGCGATGCGGCGCACCTCGAACAGCACGATCAGGTAGCGCAGCAGCAGCAGCCCCGCGGCCGCAAGGGCGAAGGGGAGCGGCATCCGCACGCAGGCCCACGCCACGACGGCGAAGAAGGCGACGCGCACCAGCGGTTCGAGGCGGTTGCTCCAGCGCACCCGACGGGGGTAGAAGCGGGCGGCGGCTCCGTAGTAGCTCTCCTCGCGCAGCCACCAGCCGAGGCCGCCCCAGGCGTGCTGCTCGACGGTCGCCTTGGGCGAGAGGATCGTGCTGACGTTTTCGCGCGAGGCGACCTCCTGCAGGAAGAGGTCGTCTTCGCCGATGTTCATGTTGAGCCGGTTGAAGCCGTTGACCCGTTTGTCGAAATAGAGACTCTTCGTGAAGCCGAAATTGTGGAGGATGCCGCGGTGCGGACGGCCGAGCACGGCGCGCGAAATCCAGTCGGCGCTCCGCATCATGCGGCCCGTGCGCATCAGCCGGTTCACGAGGCCGCGGCCGCCCTCCAGCCCGCAGTAGCCGATCACGACGTCGCCGCGCACGAACCCCTTGGCCATCAGAGCGAGCCAGCGGGGCGAACGGGGCGCCGCATCGGAGGAGGTGAAGAGCAGGCATTCGTTGTGAGCCGCCTTGATGCCGATGTTGAGCGCCATCTTGCGCGAAATCGGGCGGCGCGGGTCGAAGTGGATCCGCGAGAAATAGAGGTGGGCGTAGCACTGGCGCAGCCCGAGCAGATCTTCGTAGAACTCGCTGCTCTGGCCCACGTAGACGAGCACCACCTCGAATTGGCGGTACTCCTGTTGGAGCAGCAGCGGCAGGCGCTCTTCGAGAAAGGCGTAATCCTCCGAAAAGAGCGGCACGATGACCGACACGGGAGGTTCGGCCTCGCGGACCGCGTGACGGCGGTTGTTCGTATAGGCGGCCAGGCGTCCGAGACGGACGTAGCGGGCGACCTGCACGACGAAGAGCAGCAGGCCCGCCGCCGTCAGCACGGCCCCCTCGATGCCGTAAGCCGCAAGAAATCGTTCGATAAGGAGCATAAGACGGAAATATGTGCAAAGATAAACAACCTGCGTCAGAAAACGAAGCGTTGCAACGGAAAAAAGAGGGGCGGGCGGAGCCTGAAAGAGGGCGGAGGGGCAGCGAGCCTTCGGGCGAGGTTGCCCCTTTCGGGGCGCAGCTTGCGAAGGGACGCGACGTTTACGATGCGGGCCTTCGCCGCCGAAAGCTGCGGCCCGCCGATCCCTTTGGGATCGAAAGTGTCGCAACCGGCCCGCAGCCGAGCGGAGGGGCCTGCCGCGAGCCGTTCGGCGAGTTGCAGCCCTCCGCCAGGGGGCGGCTGCGGGCTGCCGCGCTACCGCGCGCATTTTCACGCGGGTCGAAGCCTGCGGAGCGCGCGCATGATGCGGACGCGAAATGCGGGCCTCCGCGCGCGGAGGCTTCGGCCCGCCGATCCCTTGCGGGATCGAAACCGTTCGGCAGCGGATTGCGGCCTGCTGCGCTGAAGCGCGCCCTGGCAACGTTCGCCGACGGCGGCAGGCGGGCAGCGAGCAGCCTGCTGCGAACCTGCCGTTCTGCCGCAGGGGGCGGCAGCGAACGGCACGCGCTGTCGCGCGAGGCGGCTCCCCTCAATCCCCAAAAAACAAAAACAGCCCACGAACGAAACACGTTCGTGGGCTGCGAACCGTTCTCCGATTCCCGCTACAGAATGAGCATCGCGTCGCCGTAGGTGCCGAAGCGATACCCCTCCTCGTGGGCCGTGCGGTAGGCCTTCATCACGGCGTCGTATCCGCCGAAGGCGGCCACCATCATCAGCTGCGTCGAGTAGGGCAGGTGGAAATTCGAGACCATGGCGTCGGCCACCGTAAACTCGTAGGGCGAGAAGATGAACTTGTTCGTCCAGCCGCTCTCGGCCTTGATCGTCCCGCCGGTCGAGACGACCGATTCGAGCGTGCGCATCACCGTCGTGCCGATCGAAACCACCTTGCGGCCCGCTTGCTTGGTGCGGTTGACCGCCTCGGCCGCCTCCTCCGTGACGAAATACTGTTCCGAATCCATCTTGTGTTTCGAGAGGTCCTCGACGTCGACCGTGCGGAAATTGCCCAGGCCGACGTGCAGCGTCAGGAAGGCGCGCTCCACCCCCTTGATCTCCATGCGCTTCATGAGGTGCTTCGAGAAGTGCATGCCCGCCGTCGGCGCCGCCACGGCCCCCTCCTTGTCGGCGAAGATCGTCTGGTAGCGCTCGGCGTCCTCGGGCTCGACCTGCTCGCGGACCCACCGCGGCAGGGGCGTCTCGCCCAGCGCGAAGAGGGCCTTCTTGAACTCGTCGTAGGGACCGTCGAAGAGGAAACGCAGCGTGCGGCCGCGCGAGGTGGTGTTGTCGATCACCTCGGCCACCAGCAGGTCGTCGTCGCCGAAATAGAGTTTGTTGCCGATGCGGATCTTGCGCGCGGGGTCCACCAGCACGTCCCACAGCCGCAGCTCGCGATTCAGCTCGCGCAGCAGAAAGATTTCGATTTCGGCCCCCGTCTTCTCCTTGTTGCCGTACAGACGCGCGGGGAAGACCTTCGTGTCGTTGAAGACGAAGAGGTCGCGTTCGTCGAAATAGTCGAGGATATCCTTGAAGATGCGGTGCTCGATCTCGCCCGTCGCGCGATGCAGCACCAGCAGGCGCGAATCGTCGCGGTTGACGGTCGGATGCTGCGCCAGCTCGGGCGTGAAATCGTAGCCGTATTGGGATAGTTTCATGGGAGTTGCCGTTTTTTAACGAATGGTGATCTGAAACAATACGCAAAAATCAGCCGTTTGTTTCAAGTTCCTGCAACTTTTCCAGAAAAAAGTCGAGATCCCAGCCGTTTTCGGCCGTAAAGCCGCCGCTGCGCGTGCGGCGCAGCCCCGTCAGGTGGGCGCCGCTGCCGACCGCCTCGCCGATTTCGCGCGCCAGCGAACGGATGTAGGTGCCGCGGCTGCACCGTACGCGCAGCCGCAGGTCGGGCAGTTCGAAACGTTCGACCTGCATCTCGTAGATGCGGATGAGCGCCTTGCGCAGCTCGACGCTTTCGCCCGCGCGGGCGATTTCGTAGGCGCGCGTCCCCTCGATCTTCTTGGCCGAGTAGAGGGGCGGCTCCTGCAGCCGCTCACCCGTGAGGGCGGCAAGCGCCTCGTCGAGCGCCTCGCGCGTCACGTGTTCGAAGGGGTAGGTGCGGTCGATCGGGTGTTCGAGGTCGAAACTCGGCGTGGTGGCCCCTAACCGGATTTCGGCCACGTACTCCTTCTCCTCGGCCTGCAACGCGTCGACCATCTTCGTCGCGCGGCCGATGCAGACGAGGAGCACCCCCGTCGCCAGCGGATCGAGCGTCCCCGCATGGCCCACCTTGATCTTGCGGTAGCCGAGGCGGTGCAGCGCGAATTTGATCTTGCGCACGACGTCGGTCGAGGTCCAGTGCAGCGGCTTGTCGATGACGGCGATGTAGCCCGCCTCGAAATCGAGGCCGCGCAGTTCTTCGGTATGCTTCATGCGAACAGCGGGTTAGGAAAACGCACCCGCCAGGGCGACGAGCCCCGCCGCAAGGCAGTAGAGGGCGAACCAGATGAGGCGTCCGCGCTTGACGATGCCGATCATGAAGCGGCAGGCGAGCGTGCCCGTGACGAAGGCGGCGAAGAAGCCCCCCGCGAGCGCCGCCGCGGGAACATCGAGCGCCGCCATCTCGCCCGAGGCGATGTCGAGCAGCATCTTGCCCAGGATGACAGGAATCACCATGAGGAAGGAGAAGTTGGCCACGGCCCCCTTCTCGTTGCCGAGCAGCAGTCCTGTGGCGATCGTCGAGCCCGAGCGCGAGAGGCCTGGCAGCGTCGCGGCGGCCTGCGCGAGGCCGATCACGAAGGCGTCGCGGTAGGAGATCGAGGTTTTGGGGCGCGGACGGGCGTAGTAGGCGAAGGCGAGCAGGGCGGCCGTCGCAAGGAGCATGCACCCCACGAAGGCGAGCGAAGAGCAGAGCGCCTCGATGCGGTCGGCGAAGCAGAGACCGACGACCCCCGCAGGGATCATCGAGAGGAGGATCTTCGCGACGAAGGCGTGCTCTTCGTTCCACGTGCGCGAGAAGAGGCCGCAGAAGAGACGCCACAGCTCGCGCCACAGAACGACGACCGTGCTCAAAACGGTGGCCGCGTGCAGCGTCACGTCGAAGGTGATGTTGTTGTCGAGCTCGACGCCCAGCAGCTCCTTGGCGAGCTGGAGGTGGCCGCTGCTCGATACGGGCAGAAATTCGGTGATGCCTTGCACGATGCCGAGCAAGACGGCTTGGAGTGTATCCATGGAATCGGTCGGTTAGGGTCCCGCAGAGCGGGAGGGTTCGTTCGGGGCGCTATCCCCGCAGCTCCTTCCAGATGAGGGCCGCGGCGCCCGGGATGGCGGCATTCGTGGCGCGGATGCCGCTCGGCAGCAGCTTCACCTTGTTGCGGAAGGGGTACATCATGTGCGCCTCCATCGCCGCGCGCGTCGGATCGAAGAGCTTGGCGCCCGCCTTGGCCAGCCCGCCGAAGAGCAGGATCGCCTCGGGCGAGGTGATCGTCACGGCGTCGGCCAGCGCGCGGCCGAGCCGCTCGCCCGTGCGGCGGAAACATTCGACGGCGATCGGATCGCCCGCCTCGGCCGCCTCGGAGATCATCCGCGCGTCGAGCTCCTGCGGAGCGATTCCGCGCAGCGTGCTGGGCTCGTTCAGTTCGGCCATCAGCTCGAGGGCCGTGCGGCAGATGCCCGTCGCCGAGACGTAGGTTTCGAGGCAGCCGCGACGGCCGCAGCCGCAGCAGCGCCCCCCGGGCTCGACGACGACGTGGCCCAGCTCGCCCGCGAAGCCGTCGTGGCCGCAGACGAGTTCGCCGTTCGCCACGAAGCCCGAACCGAGCCCCGTGCCGAGCGTGACGACGATGAAGTCGCGCATGCCGCGGGCATTGCCGAAGATCATCTCGCCGATCGTCGAGGCGTTCGCATCGTTCGTCATGCGGACGGGGATGCCGTCGAAGGCGGCCGAAAGTTCGTCGGCCAGCGGGAAGATGCGGCGCCGCTCGTCGCGGTCGATCTCCCCGGGGCGGAATTTCCACAGGTTCACGGGCTGCTCGATGGCGCCCGTGCGGTAGTTGCCGTTCGGGGCGCCGATGCCGATGCCCGCCGTTTCGAAGGGAAAGGGAAGCGATCCGAGCAGCGTGCGGATCGCGGCCGTCAGGTCGGCCACATAGTCCGGGTAGTCGTCCAGCAGGGGATACCGACGGGTCGAAAGGTTCGATTCGGCGCACACGCAGCCCTCCTCGTCGACCGCGCCGAAGGCCGTGTTGGTGCCTCCGATGTCGATGCCGATAGCGATTTTTTTCACGGATAGGGTGTTAGCGGTTTCAGTGGCGGGAGCCCCGAAAAACGGAAGCTCCCCGTTTGTCAGCCCAAAGTTACGCCAAAATTCGGCGAGTACAAAGTTTTTGCCTATTTTTGTAGACCGATCCCCGCTCCGCGCGACGGCGGATCGCGCAACGCAACGCAATCAAACGACCGAAAAGATGAAATACCGTATTCTGGGAAAAACCGGCTATCGCGTGAGCGAAATTTCGCTCGGCACCTGGCAGCTCGGTTCGCGCTGGGGCGAACCGTTCGACGAGCGGACCGCCCGCGAAACGCTCGAGGCGGCCTGCGCCGAGGGGATCAACCTCTTCGACACGGCCGATATCTACCAGGGTGGCGAGAGCGAACGCGCCATCGGGCGCTTTCTGCGCGAGCACCCCGAAGCCGACGTGCGCGTCGTGACGAAGATGGGGCGCGCGCTCGATCCCCACACGGCCGCGGGCTACACGGCCGAGAACATGCGCCGCTTCGTCGACGGCAGCCGCCGACGGATGGGGGTCGAGCGGCTCGACCTGACGCTGCTGCACTGTCCGCCGACCCCCGTTTTCCGCAACGGGGAGCTCTTCGGGGCGCTCGACGCGCTGAAGCGCGAGGGGGCGATCCGCCACTACGGCGTGAGCGTCGAACGCATCGACGAGGCGCTGGCGGCGCTCGATCACGACATCTCGGCGATCGAAATCATCTTCAACATGTTCCGCCTCCGCCCCGCGGAGGAGCTCTTCGCGAAGGCCGCCGAACGCAACGTGGGCCTCATCGTCCGCGTGCCGCTGGCGAGCGGGCTGCTGACGGGGCGCTACACGGAGCAGACCCGCTTCGGCGCCGACGACCACCGCACCTACAACCGCAACGGCGAGGCCTTCGACAAAGGCGAGACCTTCTCGGGCGTCGAGTATCGGACGGGCGTCGAGGCGGCGCGGCTGCTCAAGGAGGAGCTGGGCTGCGACGAGCTCGGCCCGATCGCCCTGCGCTGGATCCTGATGCACCCCGAGGTGAGCGTCGTCATCCCGGGGGCGAGCCGTCCCGGGCAGATCGTACGCAATGCGGCCGCCTCGGAGCTGCCGCCCCTCACGGCGGAGCAGATGGCGGCCGTCCGCCGGATCTACGACCGGCTGATCCGTCCGCAGGTCCACCACCTCTGGTAATCCGAAACAAAAGATACAGCCATGAAAAAACACACCGTACTGGTCAGCGGCGGAGCGGGCTACATCGGCTCGCACACCGCCGTCGAGCTCGTCGAGGCGGGCTTCGACGTCGTGATCGCCGACAACCTTTCGAACAGCGACCTCGGAGCCGTCGAAGGCGTCCGCCGCATCACGGGGGTCGAGGTGCCCTTCGTCGAGGTCGACTGCTGCGACCGCGAGGCGCTGCGCACGCGGCTCTTCGAGGCCTACGATTTCGACTCGGTGATCCATTTCGCCGCCAGCAAGGCGGTGGGCGAGTCGGTCCGCAAGCCGCTCGAATACTACCGCAACAACCTCGACTCGTTCCTGAACGTCGTCGATCTGATGCGCGCGTGGGGACGGCCGAACATCCTCTTCTCGTCGTCGTGCACCGTCTACGGCGAACCCGACCGACAGCCCGTCACCGAGCTGACGCCCCGCAAGCCCGCCACCTCGCCCTACGGCAACACGAAGCAGATCTGCGAGGACATCCTGCGCGACACGGTGGCGGCGAGCGAGGGGCTGCGCGGCATCGCACTGCGCTATTTCAACCCCATCGGCGCCCATCCCTCGGCCCTCATCGGCGAGCTGCCGCGCGGCGTGCCGCAGAACCTGCTGCCCTACATCACGCAGACGGCCGCGGGGCTGCGCGAATGCCTCTCGGTCTTCGGCGACGACTACCCGACGCCCGACGGCTCGAACATCCGCGACTACATCGACGTGACGGACCTGGCGCGCGCCCACGTGGCGGCCGTCCGCCGCATGATCGAGGGTCGCTGCAAGGAGCCCTACGAGGTCTTCAACATCGGCACGGGGCACGGCGTTTCGGTGCTCGAACTGATCCGCCGCTTCGAGCAGGCGAACGGCCTGAAGCTCAACTACCGCATCGCGGGGCGGCGCGAGGGGGACATCGTCGCCATCTGGGCCGACCCGACGCGCGCCAACGAGGAGCTCGGCTGGCACGCCCGCCGCAACCTCGACGACACGCTGCGCGCCGCCTGGGCCTGGGAGAAGCACGTGCGGGGGATGGAGTAGGCTCCGCCTCTTCGCGACCGACGAATCGGGGAAGCTGCGGTTTCCCCGATTCGTTTTTTTGCGCAACGTTTTCATTTTTCGGATTTTTAGCCTATCTTTGCGCTCCGAAACAGGCGGTGTGGAGCCCGCACCCGCGCTCGGCGTGCGGGCCGAGAGCCGCCGGTGGTTTAACTTTCAAACATTTTCATCATCCATGAAAACCATCGTTGTAAATGCCGTCGAGCGTAACGACTTCGGCAAGAAGGCAGCCAAGGCTGTCCGTCGCGAGGGTCTGGTACCCTGCGTATTGTGCGGTAACGGCGAGACCGTGAATTTCTCGGTCGATCCGCGCGAGATCAAGGCCCTCATCTACACCCCCAACTCGTACATCGTCGAGCTGCATTTCGGCGACAAGGTCGAGCTGGCCGTGCTCCGCGAGGCCCAGTTCCACCCCGTACGCGAGCAGATCCTGCACCTCGATTTCTTCCGCATCGCCGCCGGCAAGCCCGTCGCCATCGCCATCCCCGTCCGTCTGTCGGGTAATGCCGAGGGCGTGAAGGTCGGCGGTAAGCTCGTGCTGTCGGCCCGCAAGCTGATCGTCAGCGCACTGGTCGAGAACCTGCCCGACGAAATCGTCGTGGACGTAACGTCGCTCGGCGTCGGCAAGACGATCTTCGTAGGCGACCTCTCGATCGAGAACCTCAAGTTCGTGACGCCCGCCACGACGGCTGTCTGCGCCGTTCGCGTAACCCGTGCTTCGCGCGGTGCCGCAGCGGAGAAATAGTAGTCGGCCGCGCGCATGAAATATCTGATCGTCGGACTGGGGAACATCGGCGCCGAGTACGTCGGAACCCGTCACAACATCGGATTCGAAGTGTTGGATGCCCTGGCCGGGGCGTCCGACATTTCGTTTACGACGGTCCGTTACGGCGACATGGCCGAGCTGCGCCACCGCTGCCGCACGCTGCTGCTGCTCAAGCCCTCGACCTACATGAACCTCTCGGGCAAGGCGGTCCGCTACTGGATGGAGGCGGCGAAGATCCCCGCCGAGAACCTGCTCGTCATCTCGGACGACATCGCCATCCCCTTCGGACAGCTGCGCATGCGGCAGCAGGGGAGCGCCGGCGGCCACAACGGACTGAAAAACATCGCCGAACTGCTGGGCACGGAGGCCTTCGCCCGCATCCGCTTCGGTGTGGGAGGCGATTTCCCGCGCGGACACCAGGTCGACTACGTGCTGGGACGCTGGACGGAGGAAGAGCGCAAGGAACTGCCCGACCGGCTGAAGGTCTTCGGCGAAGCGATCCTTTCGTTCGCCACCGTCGGATGCCAGATGACAATGAACCGATTCAACAAGAAATAGACGAAAGCCGCCCCGTGCAGGGCGGCTTTTTTCGTTATACGGGACGAGGCTTTATGCGGGCCGCCGTAGGCAAAGCGCCGCGACGGGCCTGAAGCGTGCGCAGGCGATCTTCTTTCGGGCCGAAGCCTGCGGAGCGCGCATGATGCGGACGCGAAATGCGGGCCTCCGCGTGCGGAGGCTTCGGCCCGCCGCGCTGTCGCGCGAACTCGTTCGGGGCAAAGTCTGCGGAACGCTCGCCTGTTTGCCGAAACTGCGCGTCTCTGCAAGCGGGAGGCTTTGACCCGCCGTGCTGTCGCGCGAACTCGTTCGGGCCAAAGTCTGCGGAACGCTCGCCTGTTTGCCAAAACTGCGCGTCTCTGCAAGCGGGAGGCTTCAGCCCGCCGCGCTGCTGTCGCGCGAACTCATTCGGGGCAAAGCCTGCGGAACGCTCGCCTGTTTGCCGAAACTGCGCGTCTCTGCAAGCGGGAGGCTTCAGGCCCGTCGCGCTTGCGCGCCACGCGTATTCGGGGCGCAGCTTGCGAAGCGCTCGCACGCGCAAGAGTTGCGGGCCTTCGCCGCCGAAAGCTGCGGCCCGCCGATCCCTTGCGGGATCGAAGATGTCGCAACCGGCCCGCAGCCGAGCGGAAGAGCCTGCGGCGAACCGTTCGGCGAGATGCAGCCCTCCGCTCGGGGGAGGAAGGCTGCGGGCTGCCGCGCCGAAGCGCGATTTCACGCCACACCGAGGCGGCCGGTTGCCGACTGTGCTGCCGTCGAGCCCTTGCCGACACGGCCGCGCCGCCCTAATGCGCCTCCAGCCAGTTCGAGCCGATGCCCGCATCGGCCACCAGGCGCACGCGCAGCTTCGCGGCCCCCTCCATCGCCTCGGTCACGATGCGGACGACCTGTTCCTGCTCCGAGCGCAGCAGGTCGACCACCAGTTCGTCGTGCACCTGCAAAATCACCCGCGAACGTACTCCCTCGGCGCGGAAACGGCGGTGCACCTCGATCATGGCGATCTTCATGATGTCGGCCGCCGACCCCTGAATCGGGGCGTTTACGGCGTTGCGTTCGGCCACGCCGCGGGCCACGGCATTGCGCGAGGCGATGTCGTTCAGGTAGCGCCGCCGTCCGAAGATCGTCGTCACGAACCCCTCTTCGCGCGCCTTCGCCACCACGGCGTCCATGTAGGCCTTCACCTTGGGATAGGAGGCGAAATAGCCGTCGATCAACTCCTTGGCCTCCTTGCGCGGAATCTCCAGCCGCTGGCTCAACCCGAAGGCCGAAATCCCGTAGATAATGCCGAAATTGGCCGTCTTGGCGCGGCGGCGCTCCTCGGGCGTCACCTCGTCGATCGGTTTGCCGAAGAGCCGTGCGGCGGTCGCGGCGTGGATGTCCTCGCCGTGTTCGAAGGCGGCCAGCAGCGATTCGTCGTCGGCCAGGTGGGCCATCAGCCGCAGCTCGACCTGGCTGTAATCCACCGACAGCAGCAGGTGGTCGTCGTCCGAAGGGATGAAGGCCTGTCGGATGCGGCGCCCCAGCTCGTCGCGCACGGGGATGTTCTGCAGGTTGGGATTTGTCGATGAGAGGCGTCCCGTAGCCGTCACGGCCTGGTTGAACGAGGTGTGGATCCGCCCCGTGGTGCGGTTCACGAGCTGCGGCAGCGCCTCGACGTAGGTCGAAAGGAGCTTCTTCACGCCGCGGTATTCGAGCACCAGATCGACGATGCGGTGTTTGTGCGCGAAGCTCTGGAGGTACTCCTCATCCGTGCAGAACTGCTTCGTACGGGTCATTTTGGGCTTCTCGGCGATGCGCATCCGACCGAAGAGCACCTCGCCCAGCTGCCGCGTCGAGTTGATGTTGAGCGTCGGCTCGCCCGCCTCGGCCCGCACGGCGCTCTCCAGCTCGGCGAGCTTTCCGTTGAGCTCGACGGCATAGTCGGCCAGCGCCGCCGTATCGATGCGGACTCCCGCCTGCTCGATGTCGGCCAGCACGGCGATCATCGGCTCCTCGATCTCGGCGTAGAGGCGCGCCAGCCCCGCCCGTTCGACCTCGGGATAGAGCACCCGCTTGAGTTGCAGCGTGATGTCGGCATCCTCGGCGGCGTATTCGCAGACGCGCTCCACGCCCACCATCTCCATCGTCAGCTGCTTCGCCCCGCGACCGATCAGGGTCTCGATTTCGATCGGCCGATAGTGCAGGTAGCGTTCGGCCAGGGCGTTCATGTTGTGGCGCGACTCGGGATCGAGCAGGTAGTGCAGGATCATCGTATCGTAGAGGCGGCCGCGGAGCTCTATGCCGAGGCGCCGCAGCACCATGCAGTCGAACTTGATGTTCTGACCGATCTTGGCGATCCGTTCGTCGGCGAAAAGAGGCCGCAGCAGCTCGGCGTAGGCCGCTTCGACGGCGGGCGAAAAGGGGACGTACCACGCCGCATGGGGCTCGACGGCGAGCGAGAGCCCCACGATGCGGTCGTTGAAGAGGTCCAGACCGGTCGTCTCCGTATCGAAGCAGAACTCCTCGCAGCGGCTCACCTCGGCCACCACCTCGCGCAGCTGCTCCGCCGTCTCGACGAGCGTATAGCAGTGGGGGGTGTTTTGAGCCGTGGCATAGGCCTCCTCGACGCTCTCCTGCACCGTCTCGGCAACGGCAGCGGCGTCGGTTGCGGGGGCCGCCTCGGGGGCGGGTTCGGCCGCCGTCGCGAAGAGGTCGCCCTGACCCGCCAAACGGGCCGCCTTCGCGGCGGCCGATTTCGTGCGGGCCATCTCCGCCAGCTGCCGCTGCTCGGCCTGCTGCGGACGGTCCGACGCGGGCTCCGCGGGGGCGAGGTTCTGCAGATCGAGCAGGAAAGCCTTGAAATCGAGCTCCGAGAAGAGCGCCCGCAGCCGGTCGATGTGCGGCTCGCAGACGGTGAGCTCTTCGGGACGGAAGGCGATCGGCACGTCGAGGCAGATCGTCGTGAGCCGCTTCGCCAGCAGCAGGTTGTCGCGCCAGGCGGCGATTTTCTCGCCCTGTTTGCCCTTGATCGAGGCGACGTTCGCGAGGATGTTCTCCACCGTGCCCCACTCGCCGACCAGCTTGCAGGCCCCCTTTTCGCCGATCCCGGGCACGCCGGGGATGTTGTCCGACGCATCGCCCCACAGCGCGAGGATGTCGCGCACGAGGGTCGGATCGTCGATGCCGTATTTCGCGCGGATCGCCTCGCGGTCGACCACCTCGATCTGCCCGTCGGCCCCCTTCTGTTTATAGATCTTGCAGTGGTCGCGCACGAGCTGGCCGTAGTCCTTGTCGGGGGTCACCATGAAGACCTCGTACCCCGCCGCGGCCCCCTGCTGCGAGAGGGTGCCGATCACGTCGTCGGCCTCGTACCCCTCGACCTCCAGGATCGGGATGCACATCGCCTCCAGCACCCGCTTCACGTAGGGGAGCGAGCGCACGATGTCTTCGGGCGTCTCGCTGCGGTTGGCCTTGTAGGCGGGAAAGATCGTGCGGCGGAAGCTGCCCCCCTTCGGATCGAAGGCGACGCCCAGCAGATCGGGGCGCTCGCGCTTGAGGATATCGCGCAGGAACTTCACGAAGCCGAAGACGACCGACGTGTTCATCCCCGCGTGGTTGCGCATGGGCTTCCCGAGGAAGGCGTAGTAGTATTTGAACATCAATGCGTAGGCATCGACCAGGTAACAGGTTTTCATCGTGTGTAAAGCGGTTGTTCGGTTTATGGGCGGAAAAGGCGGCGGCATCGGGCGGAGCGACCGTGCGGCGGCGGCAGGGCTTCTATCGGGCCGCGGCGGGCGAAGCGCACGCACTGTTACGCGAACTCGTGCGGGGCGAAGCCTGCGGAGTGCACGCATGCGCAGAACTGCACTCCGCAGGCTTCGGCCCGCCAATGTCGCAAGTTCGACGGCGGCGGCAGGACGAGCAGGGAGCGGCCTGACGCTTTCCTGCCGTCCGCCGCAGGGGGCGCCGGCGAACGGCACGCCGTTAAAACGGCGTTTTACGTCAGAGACCGCCTATACGGATTGCGGCCGCCCTGCATGCGATCTCCCGTTCGGCCGGCCTCCCCTCAACAGGGATTGTCTTCGGCGAACCACTCCGCATAGGAGGTGGCCGTTTCGTGCAGGCGCAGCGCATGCAGCGTCACCCCTGCGGGGAGGCGGCGGATCAGGCGGCGGGCGAAATCGGCGAGCATGTGTTCGCAGGTGGGCTGGTAGTCGACCGTCACCACGTTGCCGAAGCGTTCGCCCAGCACGCGGCGCAATTCGGCGTCGACGTTCGAGCGCAGCACCAGCGCGTGGTCGAAGCGCGAGACAATCTCCTCGCCGACGATCCGTTTCAGCAGGCCGAAATCGAGGACCATCCCCTGTTTGGGATCCTCCTCGTCGGTCGAGGGGCTCCCCTTGACCGTCACGAAGAGGCGGTACGAGTGGCCGTGTATTTCGCGGCAGGGGCCGTCGTAGCCCCCCAGCGCATGGGCCGCTTCGAAGGAAAATTCTTTGGTCAGTCGAATCACGGACATAGACAACTCTTTTTTACTCTTTCAATGCGTTCCACCGTGCGGCCCACTCCTCGAGCACCGCTTCGCGGTGGTCGGCCACCGTGCGGAAACCGTGCCACGGCCCCCCGAAGAGGGCCGGATCGGCGCAGTCGGTCCACCAGCTCCCGCCGAGCGGGAAGCTCTCCGCGGTGCGCACGCCGGGCCACGCGCCGCAGACGGTGAAGGCCCCCTCCAGTCCGTCGAGGGCTGCGATCTCCGAGCGGATCCGATAGGTCAGCGAGGCGGGCCCCTTGGGAGCGTAGCGCAGCGTATAGCGGCCCTCGCCGAGGTAGTACCCCTCCCACGTCTGGCGATCGATTTCGGCCGTCAGCACAGGGGTCCCGACGGGGCGGTCGATGACGGGGCCTTCGAAGCGCCAGTCGACGACCGAGTAGAGCGCCACCGTATCCTGCGCGGTCGTCGCGCGGCGGAAGATCGTGCGGGGCGAAAAGGCGAGCTTTTCGAAGCGCCCGCCCGGGCCGCCGTGCGCGGGATCGGCGGGGTCGGCGCCCGTCATGTAGAGCAGCGAGGGGGTGTCGCCCATCTTCACTGTTCCCTTGTAGTAGTCGGCGAAATCGGCGCCGAGCGCACCCGCCCCGCGGATCGCGTAGTCGTAATATCCCGTGTGGTAGCGCGACGAATCGCGGTTGTCGGCGATGAACCCGCGGTAGGAGGCGTTGCACTCGATCATCCACAGATCTGGGTGGTGCTCGACGAGGTAGAGGTAGCTGTTGACGCTCCACTTCTTGTTCGGACCGCCGATCCAGTAGACGCGGATGCGCGGCGCGATATCGGGCGCGTCGTGCAGCGCCTGCGCCACATCCTCCAGACCGCCCCACACGAGGACGTAGAGAGGTCTTTCGTCGTCGCGGCGGGCGCAGCGCACGAGCAGCTCCGACCCCTCGGTCGGCGCATCGTAGCCGCAGAGGGGGGCCGCACCCCGCCGTCCCTGCTTCGTCACGGCGCGCAGGGCGTCGGGGCTCTTCAGGTCGGGAAAGCGCTCCCGCAGACGGGGCAGATCGCGTTCGTAAAGGTCGATCATGCGCAGGATCTCCTCCTTGCTGCCCGTTCCGTAGGAGGGCGACGAGACGAGTCCTTCGATCTCGAAACGGTCGCTGAACATCAGCAGGTGGGCCATCGACTGGTTGTCGTCGGGGTCCGTGCCGCCGATGTCGGTGCTGACGAGGATGCGCGGCAGCGGCTGTGCCTGCTCCTGCGCCGCATGGCGGCCGAGCAGCATGACCAGAAGCGCCGCCGCGAAGAGCGCGGCGAAGAGATTGCGGTTCTTCACGGCACTAACGCAGCTCGACCCGAACGGGCGAATACATCACCAGACCGCGCTGCGAAACGGCCTCCTCGACCGCCGCATACTCCTCGGCGAACTTTTCGAGCTCGGAGCGCTGCACGCAGGCCTTCACGCGGGCCGAGAAGCCCGCCAGCAGGGCGGCGAAACCCGAGGGGGTCTCGATCTTCTCCACGAGGCGGAAATCCTCGCCCAGCTCGGCCTTGTCGGCCGCCAGCGCCACGGCCGTCTTCAGGCCGCCGCAGCCGTCCACCAGACCGATTCGCAGCGCATCCTCGCCCGACCATACGCGGCCGCCGGCGATTTCGAGCACCCGCTCCAGGGGCAGGTTGCGCCCCTCGGCCACGAGCCCCGTGAAGGTCTCGTAGACGCGGTCCACGCCGCGCATGATCGTCGCCCGCTCGACGGGGGTGAGCGGACTCATCGCCCCCATGTCGGACGAAGCGTTCGTCTTCACGCCGTCGATCGTGATGCCCAGCTTGTTCTTCAGGGCGTCGACCGTGTAGGGATACATGCCGAAGACGCCGATCGAACCCGTCAGGGTCATCTTGTCGGCCACGATCGCGTCGGCGGGGGCCGAGATGTAGTACCCGCCGCTGGCGGCATACGAACCCATCGAGACGATGACCGGTTTTTCGGCCTTCAGCAACTCCATTTCGCGCCATACGATGTCCGAGGCGAGGGCGCTGCCGCCCGGCGAGTTGACGCGCAGCACGACGGCCTTCACCTCGTCGTCGAGGCGCTGCTCGCGCAGCTGCGCGGCGAGCGTGTTGCCGAAGATCTGTTTGCCGCTGCCCGAGCCGTCGACGATCTGGCCCTGGGCGTAGACGAGCGCCACCTGGGGCGACGAGAGGTGTTTCAGGTCGCCTCCGACCTGCGAGGCGTATTCGCCCAGCGTGACGAAACGCAGCTCGTCGTCGCTGTCGGTCGAAGCGCCCGCCTCGACGAGCAGCTCCTTCATCTGGTCCTCGTAGGCCACGCCGTCGACGAGCTTGTGCGCGACGGCCTCCTCGGGCAGCGTCACGGCGAGGGCGTCGGCCAGGCGGTCGAGCTCCTCGACGGGGATGCCGCGCGAAGCCGACACGGCCTCCTTGATCGTCTTCCACATCGAATCGGCCAGCGCCTGCATCTGGGCGCGGTTCTCGGGCGACATCTTGGTCATGATATAGGGCTCGACGGCGCTCTTGTAGCGGCACATCGTCGGACGGAAGACCTCCATCTTCACGTCGAGCTTGTCGAGCAGCCCCTTGTAGAACATCACCGTCGACGAGAGACCCGACCAATCCATGCCGCCCTGCGGCTGGAGGTAGATACGGTCGGCGACCGAGGCGAGGTAGTAGGCGCCCTGCGTATAGGTCTCGTTGTAGGCGACGATGAATTTGCCGCTCTCCTTGAAGGCTTCGAGGGCCGCCCGCAGCTCTTCGAGCACGGCCGTCCCGTCGACGCCGCCCACGCCGTCGAAACGCAGGTAGATGCCGTCGATGCGCTCGTCCGCGGCGGCCGCCTCGAGGGCGCGCACCGCCTCGAGCAGCGAGAGCTGCGGCGTGGACTGCATCGACAAGAGGTCGAAACCGGCGAAGGGATCGGTCGAGGGGGCGTCGGCGATCACCTCCGAAAGATCGATCTTGAGCACGGAGCCCTTCTCGACGAGGGTGGTCGTGCCGCCCGCGCTCGCGATGCCGATCAGAACGACGATCCAGAGGATCGATACCACAAACGAGCCGACCACGAATGCGAGCAGGCCCGCCAAAAACAGCTTGATGAATTTCATTGTATGGATGATTTGGTTTGTTTCGTTGCGACAAAGATAGCAAAAGAATTTGTATACTTTATCGTTTTTCGATAAATTTCAACGCTACACCTTGATTTATTAACGAAATTTTACACTACCTTTGTCCCTTGTAATTCATAGCCTCGTCATGGAAGAACAGATCAGAAAGCTGCTTTCGGGCGTCGTCCACCCCGAAACGGGGGCCGATATCGTCGCGGGCGGCATCGTCGAACGCATCGCCGCGTCGGAGGCCGCCATCACCGTCACGCTGCGTTTTCCGAAGGGACGCGATCCCTTCGCCGTCAAGATCAAGAATACCGTCGAACGGCTGCTGGCCGACCATTTCCCCGCCGCCAAAACGCTCGTCGTGGTGCGCGAGGGGGGCACGGCGCCTCGTCCCGACCTCAAAGAGCAGACCACCACGGGCGACATCACGCGCATCATCGCCGTCGCCTCGGGCAAGGGGGGCGTCGGCAAATCGACCGTCGCGGCGAACCTCGCCGTGGCGCTGCGCGACCTCGGCTTCCGCGTCGGCCTGCTCGACGCCGATATCTACGGCCCCTCGCAGCCCAAGATGTTCGGGGTCGAGGGATACGTACCCGACGCCGTCGAGGTCGATGGCACGGACCGCATCGTCCCCGCCGTGGCGCAGGAGATCCGCCTCATGTCGATCGGCTTCTTCATCCGACCGACCGATGCGCTGCTCTGGCGCGGCGCCATGGCGACGAACGCCCTGAAGCAGATGATACACCAGACGCAGTGGGGGGCGCTCGACTTCCTCGTCTGCGACCTGCCCCCCGGCACGGGCGACATCCATCTGTCGATCATCGGCGAGCTGAAGATCGACGCCGCGGTGATCGTCTCGACGCCGCAGCAGATGGCCGTGGCCGACGTCGTGCGCGGCATCGAGATGTTCCGCAACGAGCAGGTGAAGATCCCGCTGGCGGGCGTCATCGAGAACATGGCGTGGTTCACCCCCGAGGAGCTGCCTGACAACCGCTATTACCTCTTCGGTCGCGGCGGCGCCCGCCGCGTGGCCGAGGAGTACGGCGTGGAGTTTCTGGGCGAAATTCCGATCATCCGCTCGATCATGGAGGGGGGCGACGAGGGTCATCCCGCCGCCGCCATCGATCCCCGCGTAGGCGAACGCTACCGCGCCATTGCCGACCGCATTGTGGGAAAAGTGATGAAAAACGGTTGAAAAAGGGTTGACAACAGGTTCACGAACGGTCGATAACCGCATGACAACTTTTCACTCTTTTCCCTTGCTTTTCTGCGATCGAAGCGCGTATGGCCGCCCGACGGAAAAATCCAAAAAAAGTTTTCGTTTTTTTCTGTAGCGGATAAGAACCGCTTTCGGGCCGCGTTTGTTGACAAAGAGAGGCTGTGGAAATGTGGAAAAAGATATGAACACCGGTCGAAAACTCCGACCGACCGCCTGAAAGGAGGCCCGTTGCAGCAATCGGCGATCGACAGCCGCAACGACGAAAAGTCGATAACCGAAACGCACCGCGAGTTATCGACATTGTCGACACCCTTTCTTTTTACTCTTTTTTATATTGATTAATTAGTTATTAAAATAAAAAAAAGAAAACGACATGCACACCGTCGAAAACTCCGACGCCCTTCGCCGGCGGATCGCCGAGCTCAAGCGCGAACGCCGCGCCGTCATCCTGGCGCACTACTATACGACGCCCGAGGTGCAGGAGGTCGCCGATTTCCTGGGCGACTCGCTGGCCCTCGCCGTGCAGGCGCAGTCGGTCGACGCCGAGGTGATCCTCTTCGCGGGGGTCCACTTCATGGCCGAGACGGCCAAGGTCCTCTGCCCCGACAAAACGGTGCTCATCCCCTGCCCCGAGGCGGGATGCTCGCTCGCCGCGTCGTGCGATGCAGCCGATTTCGCCCGTTTCAAGGCGCGCTACCCCGATCACACGGTGGTCTCCTATGTCAATACGACGGTCGGTGTGAAGGCGCTCACGGATATCTGCTGCACCTCGTCGAACGCCCTGCAGGTGGTCGAGTCGATCCCTGCCGACCGTCCCGTGATCTTTGCCCCCGACCGCAACCTCGGCTCCTATATAAAGAAGCTGACGGGACGCGACAACATGGTGCTCTGGGACGGCGCCTGCCACGTGCACGAGGAGTTTTCGCTCGAAAAACTGCTGGCGCTGAAGCGGGAACACCCCGCGGCCGAGGTGGTGGCCCACCCCGAATGCCGCGCTTACATCGTCGAAGCGGCCGATTTCGTCGGGTCGACGGCGGCGATTCTCGACTACTGCGGCCGCTCGACGGCCGAGGAGTTCATCGTGGTGACCGAGGCGGGGATCCTGGCCGAGATGCGCAAGCGCTTCCCCGCGAAGCGCTTCATCCCCGCGCCCCCCGACGACGAAACGTGCGGCTGCAACAACTGCCGCTACATGAAGATGGTGACGCTCGAAAACATCTGCTCGACGCTGGAGCGCATGGAGCCCGAGATCCGGCTGGACGAGGAGGTGCGGCGCGCCGCCGAGCGGTCGATCCGGAACATGATCGCCGTCGGGAGGAAGAATTAAAAATTGAGAATGAAAAATTAAAAATTGGGGGAGGGATCCCGGTTCGGGGCGAAGCCTGCGGAGGACACGCATGTTTGTCGAAACTGCGTGCCTCCGCGGGGGGGAGGCTTCGGCCCGCCGCGCTGTCGCGCGCATTCGGTGCATCCTTCGCGGAGGATGTTGCGGAATCGACGTTGCAGACGTCGGCAGCCCGCAGCAGCCGGCTGCTGCGAAAGATCGCAAGTCCCTCCGCTCGGCTGCGGGCCGCAAACAGATCGCACTTGCGTGCGGCAGGCCGGAGCTTCGCCCCTGCGAAGGCCCGCAACGCTTGCGCGTGCAGGACTTTCGCAAGCGCCGACCCGAAAAACGACCGATAACGAACTTATATGTAATATTGACCCATGAAACGCTTGTTAACGCTGGCGATCGCCCTGTCGGTCGCCGTCTCGGCCCTGGCCGACGAGGGAATGTGGATGCTTCCCTACCTGCAGAAGATGAATGCGAAAGATATGAAGGCCAAGGGGTGCCGCCTCTCGGCCGAGGAGATCTACTCGATGAACCGCTCCTCGCTCAAAGATGCCGTGGTCATTTTCGGCGGCGGCTGTACGGGTGAGATCGTCTCGCCCGAAGGTTTGCTCTTCACGAACCACCATTGCGGTTTCGGAGCGATCCAGTCCCTCTCGTCGGTCGAACACGACTACCTCAAGAACGGCTTCTGGGCGATGTCGAATCGCGAGGAGCTCCCCGCTCCCGGGCTTCAGGTGCGCTTCGTGCGCCGCATCGCCGACGTCACGTCCGAGGTGGTCGGCGACATCCCTTCGACTGCGGGCCAGGCCGAGTTCTCGCGCATCGCGAACGAAAACATCAAGGGGGTCGTCGAGCGCCTCGAAAAGGAGCACCCCGGCATGGAGGTGATCGTGCGTCCCTTCTTCGGACAGAACCAGTTCTTCGCCTTCGTGCTGGAGGTCTACACCGACGTCCGCCTGGTGGGCACCCCGCCGCAGTCGATCGGCAAGTTCGGCGGCGACACGGACAACTGGATGTGGCCGCGTCATACGGGCGATTTTTCGATCTTCCGCGTCTATGCGGGTCCCGATAACCGCCCCGCCGACTATTCGCCCGAAAACCGCCCCTATCGCGCCGAGAAATACCTCAAGGTATCGCTCGCCGGTGTCAAGGAGGGCGACTTCGCCATGGTGATGGGCTTCCCGGGCTCGACGCAGCGCTACATGACCTCTTCGGAAATCGACTACATGCTGGAGGTCGACAATCCGCAGCGCATCTTCATCCGCGGCGAGCGCCAGCGGATCCTGGCCGAGCAGATGGCCGCCAGCGACCGCGTACGTATCCAGTACGCCTCGAAATACGCCTCGTCGTCGAACTACTGGAAGAACTCGATCGGCATGTCGCGCGGCATCGAGCGGCTGAACGTCCGTGCCCGCAAGGCGGCGCAGGAGGAGTCGTTCCGCAACTGGGCGGTCGCCAATACCGTCCTTGAGGAGGGATACGTGACGGCGCTCGACAAGATCGAGTCGTACGTCGCGAAGGGTCGCGCCGCCCGTGCCGACCTGCAATACCTCTCCGAGTCGATGCTGCGCGCCGTCGAGCTGCTCTCGTTCGCCTCGATGGTGACCGAAGGGGGCAAGACGAAGGAGACGGTCGATCCTGCGAAGTTGACGGCCCGCGCCGCCGCGCTGTACAAGGATTTCGACGCGCCGACGGACCGCCGTGTGGCGAAGCGCATGTTGCAGATCGCCCGCGAAAACATGGCGTCGCTCCCCTCGTTCTATGCCGAGACGATCGACGGCGAGTTCGGCGGCGATATCGACCGCTTCGTCGATGACCTCTACGATCGTTCCGCCTTTACCGCTCCCGAGAAGCTCGAGGCGCTGCTGAAGGAGTACACGCCTGAAAAGGCGGCGGCCGATCCCGCGGTGAAGCTCTACAATTCGGTCCGCGCGAAGTACCTCGAACTGGCGGGCCGGCTCGAACCGCTGGCACCGCAGTATGCCGAGGGACACCGCAAGTACATCGCGGGCCTCATGCTGCAACATCCGAAAAAGGCGTGGGCCTCGGATGCCAACTTCACGATCCGCCTCACCTACGGCAACGTGCTGCCCTACAGCCCCGCCGACGGCATCCGTTACAACTACTATACGACTCTGAAAGGCGTCATGGAGAAGGAGGACCCGAAGAACCCGATCGAGTTCACGGTGCCCGAAAAGCTCAAGGCGCTCTACGCCGCGCGCGACTTCGGCCGCTATGCCGACGAGCGGGGCGAGCTGGTCACCTGCTTCCTGGCGAACCTCGATATCACGGGCGGCAACTCGGGTTCGCCCGTGCTGAACGGACGCGGCGAGCTGATCGGTCTGGCCTTCGACGGCAACTGGGAGGCGATGTCGGGCGACGTGGCGTTCGAACCCGAATTGCAGCGCTGCATCGCCGTGGATGCCCGCTATGTCCTCTTCATCATCGACAAGTTCGCGGGTGCGGGCTGGCTGCTCGATGAGATGGAGATTGTGAAATAGAGCGGAACGTTTTGCGGCCGCGGCCTGCGGGGCACGCACCTGCGGGCCTCCGCGCGGGGAGGCTTGCGGCCCGCACGGCTCCGTCGGAGCCGATGATCCGGTAAGTACCAAACACAAACCAAATAGCATTCATGCAACAGAAAAAGTTCAACAGATACCTCGTCACCTCGGCGCTTCCCTATGCCAACGGACCGGTCCATATCGGCCACCTGGCGGGCGTCTACATCCCTTCCGACATCTATACGCGCTACCTGCGCCTGAAGGGTTGTGACGTGCTGTCGGTCTGCGGATCGGACGAGCACGGCGTGCCCATCACGATCAAGGCGCGCAAGGAGGGCATCACGCCGCAGCAGGTCGTCGACCGTTACCATGCACTCATCAAGCGTTCGTTCGAGCGCCTCGGCATCGCCTTCGACATCTATTCGCGCACCTCGTCGCCCACGCACGCCGCGACGGCTTCGGATTTCTTCCGCAAGCTCTACGACGAGGGCAAGTTCGTCGAGCGCACCTCGATGCAGTACTACGACGAGGAGGCGCAGACCTTCCTCGCCGACCGCTACATCGTCGGCACCTGCCCCAAGTGCGGCAACGAACGCGCCTACGGCGACCAATGCGAAAAGTGCGGTTCGACCCTCTCGCCCGACGAGCTCGTCGATCCGCACAGCGCCGTCTCGGGCTCGAAGCCCGTCAAGCGCGAAACGAAGCACTGGTACCTGCCCCTGAACGACTACGAGGCCTTCCTGCGTGCGTGGATCCTCGACGGCCACAAGGAGTGGAAATCGAACGTCTACGGCCAGTGCAAGAGCTGGCTCGACGGCGGCTTGCAGCCGCGTGCCGTGAGCCGCGACCTCGACTGGGGCATTCCCGTGCCGGTCGAGGGGGCCGAAGGGAAGGTGCTCTACGTCTGGTTCGACGCTCCGATCGGCTATATTTCGGCCACGAAGGAGCTCACGCCCGACTGGGAAAAGTACTGGAAGAGCGACGATACGAAGCTCGTCCATTTCATCGGCAAGGACAACATCGTCTTCCACTGCATCGTCTTCCCCTCGATGCTGAAGGCCCACGGCGGCTATATCCTCCCCGAGAACGTCCCCTCGAACGAGTTCCTGAACCTCGAGGGCGACAAGATCTCCACCTCGCGCAACTGGGCTGTCTGGTTGCACGAGTACCTCGACGAGTTCCCCGGCAAGGAGGACGTGCTGCGCTACGTGCTGTGCGCCAACGCCCCCGAGACGAAGGACAACGATTTCACGTGGAAGGATTTCCAGGCGCGCAACAACAGCGAGCTGGTGGCCGTGCTGGGCAACTTCGTCAACCGTGCGCTTGTGCTGACGCAGAAGTACTACGGCGGCGAGGTGCCCGCCTGCGGCCTTTTGACGGACTACGACCGTGCGACAATCGCCGAAATCGGCGGCATCAAGGCTTCGCTCGAAGCGAACATCGAACACTACCATTTCCGCGAGGCGCTCAAAGATGCGATGAATTTCGCCCGCATCGGCAACAAGTACCTGGCCGATACCGAGCCGTGGAAGGTGGTCAAAACGGACCCCGAACGGGTCAAAACGATCCTGAACATCGCGCTCCAGATCACCGCGAACACGGCCGTCGCGATCGAACCCTTCATGCCTTTCTCGGCCGGGAAGATCCGTTCGATGCTCGCCGTCGACCGCTTCGGCTGGGAGGAGCTCGGATCGATGGAACTCGTCGCCGCAGGCCATCGGATCGGCAGCCCCGCGTTGCTCTTCGAGAAGATCGAGGACGACGTGATCGAACGTCAGCTCGCCAAACTCGCTGCGACGAAGGAAGCCAATCTGGCGGCTGAAAAGACGCAACAAGTTGAGGATCAGAAAGATAATATTTCTTTCGATGATTTTCAGCGCATGGATATCCGTGTTTCGACGATTCTCTCGGCCGAGAAGGTCGCCAAGACGAAGAAGCTGCTGAAGCTGACCGTCGACACGGGCATCGACCGCCGCGAAATCGTCTCGGGCATCGCCGAGCACTTCACGCCCGAGGAGCTCGTGGGCCGTCAGGTGCTCGTCCTGGTCAACCTCGAACCCCGCGAACTGAAGGGCACCCTCTCGCGCGGCATGATCCTCATGGCCGAGGATGCGTCGGGCAAATTGCGGTTGCTCGAACCGAACGAAAAGACCAGTAACGGCGCTGTCGTCGGTTAACGAACGAAATCAACCTTTTTAATCGGGTTCGGCCTTCGGGTCGAACCTCTTTCTTTGGAAGCTATGGAAAATTCACAATGGGAATGGGAATCGCTCGCCTTCGATTTCTATCGGACCGACTGCAATGTGCGCTATGCCTATTCGGCCGATAAGGGGTGCTGGAGCGATCTTTTTGTCAGCGAAGAGGAGTATATCCCCGTGCACGTCGCCGCCTCGTGCCTGAACTACGGCACCGAACTTTTTGAAGGTCTGAAAGCTTTCCGCGGCGCCGACGGCCGCATCCGCATTTTCCGCATCGAAGATACGGTCCGTCGTCTGCAATCTTCGGCGCGCCGACTCTGCCTGTCCGTGCCGACCGACGAGATGATCCGCACGGCCTGCACGGAGGTGGTTTGCCGCAACCTGCGCCACCTGCCCCCCTACGGTAACGATGCGGCGCTCTACATCCGTCCGCTCGAAATCGGCACGACCCCGGGCCTCGGCGTCAAGGCGTCGCGCGATGCCCTGTTCGTCGTCTTCTGTTCGCCCGTAGGACCCTATTTCAAGGGGGGTATCCGCCCGATCGATGTGGCGATCGATCGGGAGCAGGACCGAGCCGCACCGCGCGGTACGGGCGATGTGAAGATCGGCGCCAACTATGCGATGAGCATCCTTTCGGGCGAACATGCCCATGAGGCGGGGTATGCGAGCGTCATCTACCTCGATGCCCTCGAACACAAATACATCGAGGAGTGCAGCGCCGCCAATTTCATCGCCGTGCGCGGCAACAGCTATATCACCCCCCGTTCGAATACGATTCTGCCCTCGATCACGAACCGCAGCCTGCGCACGCTGGCTGCCGAAATGGGCATGGAGGTCGAGGAGCGCCCCGTGACGGTCGACGAACTGGAGACCTTCGATGCCTGCGGTGCCTGCGGAACGGGAGCCGTTATTTCGCCGATCGGTCGGATCTACGACATGCAGACCGAGCGAACGATCGAATACGGGCAGGAAATGCACCCTGTTTTCATGGAATTGTACACGCGTCTGAAAGATATTCAGTACGGACGCGCGGAAGATCGCCACGGATGGTGTACGATCGTCGAGTGATGTTCCACGTGGAACAAAACAACAAAGCGGGTGTTCCACGTGGAACACCCGCTTTGTTTTATCTGCCGAATTTCACGAGCAGTACGTTGACGTCGGCCGGCGAAACACCCGGAATGCGCGAGGCTTGCCCGATCGTTTTCGGTCGAATGCGGGTCAGTTTTTGGCGCGCTTCGATCGTCAGCGACTGCATGGCATGGTAGTCGAAGTCGTCAGGAATGGCGATCGCTTCGAGGCGGCGGAGCTTTTCGGCGATCTGTTTTTCGCGTTCGATGTAGCCGCTGTACTTGATTCGGATCTCCGCCTCTTCGATCGCTTCGCGCGTCATCCCCTCCTGTGTCAGAAAACGATCGACTGCGGCGACGGCGCGACGGACCCCTTCGAAGGTGACGCCGTTGCGCATCAGCAGCTCGTAGAGTTTTTTTCCCTGCGTCAGGGGTTCCGAACCGATCGATTTCAGATAGGCCTCAATTTCCGTTATTTTGATACTCCGTTCGCGGGCGAAGGAAATAAGCGATTCTACGTGCGCTTTTTTTTCGAGGAATCGCTCGTACTGTTCCGCCGAAATAAGTCCGATTTTGCGACCGAGCGGGGTCAGTCGGACGTCGGCGTTGTCCTGTCGGAGCAGGATGCGGTACTCGGCGCGCGAGGTGAACATGCGGTAGGGTTCGTCGACCCCCTTCGTGACGAGGTCGTCGATCAGCACGCCGATGTAGGCTTCGTCGCGTCCGAGTACGATCGGCTCCTCCCCTACCCGCTTGCGGTGGGCGTTGATGCCTGCCAGTAACCCCTGCGCGGCCGCCTCCTCGTAGCCCGTCGTGCCGTTGACCTGCCCCGCGAAATAGAGCCCTTCGACTCGTTTCGTTTCGAGGGTGTGATAGAGCTGCGTCGGCGGGAAATAGTCGTATTCGATGGCGTAGCCCGGGCGGTAGATGTGCAGCTGCTCGAACCCTTCGATCCGATGCAGCGCCTTCCACTGTACCTCCCACGGCAGCGACGACGAGAAGCCGTTCAGGTAGTATTCGTTCGTCGAGCGTCCCTCGGGTTCGAGGAAGAGCTGGTGCTGCTCCTTGTCGGCGAAGGTCCGCAGCTTGTCCTCGATGCTCGGACAGTAGCGGGGGCCAATGCCGCGGATCGTGCCGTTGAAGAGGGGCGAACGGTCGAAGGCCTCGCGCAAAACGGCGTGGACGACGGGCGAGGTGTAGACCGAATAGCAGGGTAATTGATCTTTAACTGCTTCTGTTTCAGATGAAAACGAGAATTTCGAAGGCGCTTGGTCCCCCTCCTGCCGTTCGAGGTGGCGAAAGTCGATCGTGCGGGCGTCGAGCCGTGCGGGGGTGCCCGTCTTCATGCGCCCCGTCTCGAAGCCGAGGGCGACGAGCGATTCGGTGATGCCGTGCGAGGCGGCGTCGCCCGCGCGGCCTCCCTCGGCCTGCGCCTCGCCGCAGTGCATCCGTCCGTCGAGAAAGGTCCCCGCCGTGAGGATCGCCGCACGGCAGGTGAAGGTGACCCCCATGCGGGTGCGAACTCCTTGAATGCGAGTGCCTTCGCTCGTTTTTTCGAAGAGCAGCTCCGTGGCGGCGTCCTGCCAGATGAACAGCCTGGGCGTCTGCTCGAGTTCGCGGCGCCAGAGCTCCGAGAAGAGCTGCTTGTCGCATTGGGCGCGGGGGCTCCACATGGCGGCTCCTTTCGAGCGGTTGAGCATGCGGAACTGGATCGTCGAGCGGTCCGTGACGATCGCCGTACGGCCGCCCAGGGCGTCGATTTCGCGGACGATCTGCCCCTTCGCCACGCCGCCGATCGCGGGGTTGCACGACATGGCGGCCAGCTTGGTCATATCCATCGTCAGCAGCAGCGTGCGCGACCCGAGGCGCGCGGCGGCCGAGGCGGCCTCGCACCCCGCATGGCCGCCGCCGATGACGATCAGGTCGTAGTCGAGGGTCATGCTTCGGTGTCGTTGTCGGCGGGCTCCTCCCACCATGCCAGGTATTTGTCCTCCTTGCGGTGCATCTGCGCGTTGGTGCGGGGCGTCTTGTCCTTTTGTCCGCAGAGGTGCAGCAGCCCGTGCACCACCACGCGGCGCATCTCGCCGAGGCGCGTGGCGCCGTAGAGACGGGCGTTGTCTGCGACCGTTTCGACGTCGATGAAGACGTCGCCCGCGAGCGTGCGCGCCCCCTTGCGGTCGCTGTAGTCGAAGGTGATGACGTCAGTGAAATAGTCGTGGCCGAGGAACCGGCGGTTCATTTCGAGCAGCCGTGCGGCCGAGCAGAAGATGTAGTTGACCGTCTCGAGGCGATAACCTTCGGCCTCGGCGACGCGGTGCAGCCACGCCGTCGTGCGCCGTTTTTCGGGCAGACGGTAGCGGCACTCCTCCGTATAGTAGTGTACGGGCATGGGTAATGCGGTTTTTTCGTTCGTTTTTCGGTCTGCGGGGCGGCTTGCAAACGGGGGCGTGCCGTTCGGTTCCTGCGGGCCGATCGTGATAGGTTCGACGTCGGCGGGCCGAAGTCTCCCGTTTGCGAAGGCCCGCATCTCGCGTACGGATAGTTGCGAGTCCTCCGCAGGCTTCGCCCCGAGCATCAGTCCGCGTGGCAAGCGCGTGCCGTTCGCCGCCGCCCCATGCGGCGGACGGCAGGAAAGCGTCAGGCCGCTCACAGCCTTTGCCGCCGACGGCGAACTTGCTTGAAATCGTTGACGCGAATTCGATGGCGCAGCCATCGGCGGGCCGGAGCTTCGCTGTGCGAAGATCCGCAACTCTTGTGCGGGCGGGCGCTTCGCCGGCTTCGTCCCGAGCCTCTGCGGCGTCCCCTACCGCCCCTTGAAGCAGGCGGCGGCCGACATCGTCTCCTTCGGGTCGGGCGAGTAGATGCCGAAGACGATCTTGTACTCGGGCTCCATCGTCTGGACGTTCACCGAGGCGCCGATCGTTCCGATCCGCTGGTTTTTGGCCACTTTCGCCCCCTTTTCGACCGTGACGGCCCCGAGGTTGGCGTAGGAGGTGATATACTCGCCGTGGGCCACGAAAACGTCGTATTTGGCCGTGATGCGGTTGCGTTTGACCTCGACCACCTTCCCCTCGTAGATCGAGCGGACGGCGGCCCCCTTCGGCCCCGCGATTTCGGCCATGTTGCCCTTGTAGCGCTTCACGCTTCCCGAGACGACGGGCAGGTTCAGCCCCGAGGTCTTCCCCGTGAACGAGGCGCCCTCGCGGTTGCCCTTCGTCAGCTTGCGCAATTCGCTGATTGCCACGCTCAACTGCTGCTCCTGCTGCAATTTGCGCTGCAGGGCCGAGCGTTCGCGCTGCGACATGCTGCGGATCTCGCGCCGCGCCGCTTCGGCGTCGCGTTCGAGCCGTCGGCGCTGGGTCGTCGCCTTGTCGGTGACCGAATCGAGGCTGCGGCGCCGGTCGTCGAGCCGCGTGCGGGTGTCGCGCACGGCGCTCTGCTGTTCGGCGATTTCGTGCAGCGTGCGTTCGCGCAGGGCGGCCGTTTCGCGCAACGCCGCGAGGCGGCGCGCCACCTCCGCGAAGTCGTCGGACGAGAAGAGGTAGCCGATGTAGCCGTGCTGGCGGTAGTTGCGGTAGCTCTCCTGCGCCAGACGGCGGTAGAGCGCGCGGTTGCGGTCGAGGGCCGTCGAGAGGTCCCCCGCCAGGCTGTCCGTGCGGCGGATCTCCTCGCGCAGCAGCGCCGCTTCGCGCTCGGTCTCGAGGAGCAGCTGGTTGCGGGCGTCGATCTGCCCCGCCAGGCGCCGCGCCCGCTCCTCGGTCGCCGAACGGCCCTTTTTGAGTTGGGCGATCTGCGCCTCTTCGGCGGCGATCTTCGCTTCGAGCGCGGCGATCGCCTTGCGCTGCTCGGCGATGCGGCGGTCGTTCTGTGCCGCGGCGGGGCGTGCGAGGCAGGCCGTCAGGGCGAGCAGCAGGAGCGTGAGGGTCTTCGTCATGGGGCGGTGGCTTGAAAGGAGGAGGTTTTATTCGGCGGCGGGCGGCGCGACGCGCGGCTGTTGCAGCCGTCGTTCGATTTCGGCCGCGTCGTAGCCCTTTTCGAGCGCCTTTTTCCAGTAGGTTTCGGCCATGAAGCGTTCGCCCAGGGCCTGGAGGATGTCGCCGTAGTGAACCAGCAGTTCGAGGCTCTTCTGGCCGTCGAGCGCCACGGCCTGCCGTTGCAGCGCGCGGGCCTCCTGCAGCCGCCCGAGGCGGAAGAGGATCCAGGCGCGCGTGTCCATGTAGGTGGGGTTGTTCGGAGCGAGTTCCGCGACCCGTTCGGCCATGCGCAGTGCTGCTTCGAGGTCGCTCCCCTCCTCGAGCGAACGGAAATAGGCTTCGTTGTTGAGTACGAGGATGTTGTCGGGGTCGTAGCGGAGCGCCCGACGGTAGGCGTCGAAAGAGGCGCGCGTGTAGCTGCGGCGCTTGGCGGGGGTGGCGGCCTCCTCGGCCTGGCGGTGGCGGACGTCGCCGATCTGCCCCCAGATCACGCTGCGCAGCGAATCGCCGTCGGCGTAGCGCAGCGACTCGCGGTAGGCGCGCACCGCCTCGTCGTACTGTTTCGTGTAGTAGTGGATGTTGCCCCCCGCGAGGTGGAACTCGGCGCGGTCGGGGAAATGTTCGAGGGCCCGCCGCACGTAGAGCCGCACCGAGTCGGGGCGCTGCTTGTAGCTCTCGATGTCGATGATGGCACGGTAGTAGCTCTCTTCGGGCGGCGTATCGGCCGTGTGGAGCTTGTAGTGCGCCAGGGCGCGATCCAGCTCGCCCGAGGCGACGAGGTGCTTGGCGTAGAGCTCGACGACGCGTTTGTCGGTCGGATAGAGGATCGAGAGGAGCCCCGCCAGGTCGTTCAGCGCGAAATAGTGCTCGCGGTAGAAGTTGATGTCGGAGGTGAGCGCCTCGAAACGGTCGATCTTCGAAGAGAGCGGCATGCGGGGCTGCTCGAAGATGCGGCGCAGCGTGGCGAGCATCGCGCGGTAGTCGTGCTTCGAGTTGTGGTAGTTGTAGAGCGAGGTGAGGGTGCCCAGGTCGGTCGAGTCGATCCGCATCGCGGCACGGTAGCTCTCCAGGGCGAGCGAATCCTTGCCCGTCAGGGCGTAGAGGTCGGCCAGCACGGTGCGGTGCTCCGCCTCGTAGGGGAATTCGTCGGCCAGCGCCCGCGCCTCCTCGACGGCTCGCCCGTGCTGGTTGGTGGCGATCAGCAGGCGGCGCTTCATGCGGCCCAGCAGGGGGATGCGGCCGAAACGCATCTCGGCCGAGTCGAGCGTGATGATCGCCGCGAAGGGCTGGCTGTCCTCCTCGTAGAGGGCTGCGAGGATGCGGTAGTTGTCGGGGTTCTTCGGGTCGCGTTCGCGCAGGCTGCGGAAGAGGGGCAGCGCCTCGCGGTAGCGCTCGGCGGCGAGCAGCGTCTGCCCGTAGAGGCGCAGGTACCACAGGTTGGCCGTGTCGAGCCGATAGGCGCGGCGCGCCAGCTCGACCGCCTCGTCGGGGGCGGCATAGTGCCCGTTCGATGCCAGCTCGTAGTAGGCGGGGGCGAAGAGCGAGTCGCGTGCGACGGCGGCCTCCAGCAGCTCGCGGGCGTGCGCCGAGTCGCCGCGGATCGTGCGCTGCTTGACCGCCTCGGTGTAGAGCCGGAGGCTCGAGAGGCTGTCGTCGGCCGCCGGAGCGGGACGGCTCGCGCCGCCGCCCGCGAAGGCGGTCGCGAAGAGGAGGGCGCAGAGCGCCGATATCGCAGCGGTACGTTTCATGGACGGCGGCAGCGGTTTGCGGGCTTCGTTCCGAGCGGTCCGACCGTCAGAGGGCCTTGTCGAACTGGTGGAGGAAGCGGACGTCGTTTTCGAAATAGAGGCGCAGGTCCCGAACGCCGTATTTAAGCATGGCGATGCGTTCAATACCCATGCCGAAGGCGAAGCCCGAATACTTTTCGGGATCGATGCCGCTCGCCTTCAGGACGTTCGGGTCGACCATGCCGCACCCCATGATTTCGAGCCATCCCGTTCCCTTGCAGACGGCGCAGCCCTTGCCGCCGCAGAGGTTGCACGAGACGTCGACCTCGGCCGAGGGCTCCGTGAAGGGGAAATAGGAGGGGCGCATGCGGATGCGGGCCTGCTCGCCGAAGATCTCCTTGGCGAAATAGAGCAGCGACTGCTTCATGTCGGCGAACGAGACTCCTTCGTCGATGTAGAGGCCCTCGATCTGGTGGAAGATGCAGTGGGCGCGGTAGGAAATGGCCTCGTTGCGGAAGACGCGGCCCGGGCAGATGACGCGGATGGGGGGCTTCCGGTGCTCCATCGTGCGGACCTGGATCGACGAGGTGTGGGTGCGCAGCAGGATGTCGTCGGCCGAAGGCTCCTCGCCGCGGCGCTCGATGAAGAAGGTGTCCTGCATGTCGCGCGCAGGGTGTTCGGGGGCGAAGTTGAGCTTCGTGAAGACGTGGCGGTCGTCCTCGATTTCGGGCCCCTCGGCCACCGTGTAGCCCAGGCGGGCGAAGACCTCGACGATCTGGTTCTTCACGAGCGAAATCGGATGGCGCGAACCGAGCTCCTCGGCCGATCCCGGGCGCGTCAGGTCGCCGGCGGCCGCAGCCTGCAGCTCGGCAGCCCGTCCCACCTCCTCGCGCAGGGCGTTGATGCGGTTCAGGGCGGCGGTTTTCAGGGCGTTCAGCTTTTGGCCGAGCTCGCGTTTGAGTTCGGGAGCGACCCCCTTGAACGCCTCCATGAGGGCCGTGAGCTCGCCCTTCTTGCCGAGCAGGCGGATGCGGAACTCCTCGATTTCGGCCGTCGTTTTAGGCGCGAATGCTTCGACTTGTCGGGAAAGTTCGTTGATTTTGTCGATCATATTTTGAATGTTTATTCTTTTTCTCTACTTTTGAAGGGTCTCTTTAACACGCAAAGTTAGTAAAAAAAATCATATCATGCGCATCCCTGTCCTCTTTCTCCTCCTCGCCCTCTCGACGCTTTCGGCCGCTGCCGCCGCCGGAGGCTCCGCGGGGCCTGCGCAGGGGGGCGTGGGGATCGTCTTGAGCGGCGGCGGCGCCAAGGGGCTCTACCACGTGGGCGTTCTGGAGGCGCTCGAGGAGAGCGGCGTGCCGATCGACTACGTGGCGGGAACCTCGATGGGTTCGATCGTCGCGGCGATGTACGCTGCGGGCTACTCGCCCGCCGAGATGCGCGCGATCGTCCGCTCGGGCGCCGTGCAGGAGTGGATCGCGGGACGCATCGATCCGTCGCGCTACAAACCCTACTACCGGCAGGCGGGGACCTCGCCGTCGTTCTTCAACCTCTGGCTCGATTTCGGGTCGAAGGACAAGGTCTTCAAACTGCCCAAGAGCCTCATCTCCTCGACGCAGATCGAGATGGCCTTCCTCGAACTCTTCACCCCCGCCACGACGGCCGCCGAGGGCGATTTTTCGCGCCTCATGGTGCCGTTTCTCTGCGTGGCGGCCGATATGAACCGCCGCGAGCCGGTGACCCTCCGCAGCGGATCGCTGCCCGAGGCGGTGCGCGCGTCGATGTCGATTCCGCTCGCCTTCAAGCCGCTGCAAAAGGGCGACCGCCTCTACTACGACGGCGGCATCTTCGACAACTTTCCCTGGCGGCCCCTCGACGAGAGCCATCGGCCCGACCTGATTATCGGCTCGATCTGCACGAGCGGCAATACGGTGCCCGATGCCGACGATTCGCTCCTGGACCAGGCTTTCATGCTGGTGATGAGCGGCACGGACTACACGCTGCCCGAGGAGCGCGGCGTGACGATCCGCCGCGCCGTCCCCGTGGGGATGCTCGATTTCGACGAGTCGGAGGCGATCATGAATGCGGGCTACGAGGATGCGATGCGGCAGATGCCCGAGATCCTCGCCCGCGTCGATACCTTGTGGACCCCCGAGCGGTATGCCGCCCGCCGCGAGGCTTTCCGTGCGAAATGTCCGCCGCTGGTCTTCAACGACTACCGCTTCGAGGGGCTCAACGAGCGGCAGACGGCCTACGTGCGCGATTACGTGCGGGCCGACCTCCACACCCCCGGGCGGCAGCGCCAGATGAATTTCGAGGGGCTGCGCACGAACCTCTTCCGCGTCCTTACGAGCGGCGACTACACGATGGAGATGCCGACGGTCGCCTACGATTCGATCGCCGAGCGCTACTCCTTCGCGGCGACGCTGCATACGCGGCCCAATTTCAAGCTGATGATCGGCGGCAACATCTCCTCGACCGCCTTCAACCAGGCCTACATCGGGGTCGACTACCAGACCGTGGGGCGCGTCGCCCACCGCCTCGGCGCCAACCTCTACCTCGGGCCGACCCATACGTGGGGATCGCTCGGCGGACGCGTCGATTTCTACCTCAACGATCCCTTCTTCCTCACCTACGGCTACAACTTCTCGGTCAAGAACCTCGAACACGGCTCGTTCGGCCGCATTTCGCGCATTTCGAATACGTTGCAGATCAAGACCGACGACAGCTATGCGTCGCTCGGCATGGGGTTCCGCCTCACGCACCGCTCGATGATCGAGCTGAAGCTGCATGCGGGACAGGCGAGCTACAAATACGGTTCGGTGCTCTCGCCGACGGGGCGCGATCGCACGCGCTTCCTCTTCGCGGGGGCGCGGCTCGAACTGGCGCGCAACACCTTCGACAAGTTCATCTACCCGACGCGCGGTTCGGAGCTGCACCTTTCGGCGATCTACGTCGGCGGGCGCGACAAGCTGCGCCGCCAGGGGACGCCTCATTTCGCTCCGGGGGTCCACCGCGAGTGGTTCGGCGGACGGTTCCGCTACGAGAAGATTTTCGACATGCCGCTCGTGAAGTGGTTTTCGATGGGGCTCCACCTCGAGGGGGTCTACACGAACCACCCCGATTTCACGACGCTCGGCGCCACGCTCCTCTCGGCGCCCGCCTACGAGCCGATTCCGCATGCCAAGCAGATCTTCATGCCCGATTTTTGCGCCAAGCGCTACGTGGCGGGCGGCCTGAACCCGACGATCGACCTGATGCCCAATTTCTTCCTGCGGCTGGGGTTCTACACGATGTACCGCTCGGCGAACCGCTATGGCCGCGATGCGCTCGTGCCGTGGTCGGATCGGCGCCTGCACCACATTTCGGAGGCGTCGCTCGTCTACCACACGCCGATCGGCCCCGTGAATCTTTCGATGATAAAATACGATTTCAGAGGTTGGAAGAACACCTACCTCATGTTCAATTTCGGCTACCCGATCTTCGCGCCGAAGGCGACGTTCTATTGATCGGGGGGAAGCATTCAGGAGAAACCTCGCACGCACGCGCGGCAGCCCGCAGCCGCCCCCCCCTGGCGGAGGGCCGGTTGCGACACCTTCGATCCCGCGAGGGATCGGCGGGCCGCAGCTTTCGGCGGCGAAGGCCCATATTTGGCGTCCCTTCGCAAGCTGCGCCCGAATACGCGTCGCACGTATGTGCGGCGGGCCGCAATTTGCTGCCGAATGGTTCGATCCCGTAGGGATCGGCGGGCCGAAGCCTCCCGCTTGCGGAGGCCCGCATTTCGCGTCCGCATCATGCGTGCTCCGCAGGCTTCGCCCCGAACGAGATCGCGCGGCAGGCCGCAGCTTCGCCCCGATTACGCCTCCTCTTCGAAAATCCCCTCCATCAGCGTGTCGAGCTCACGGCGCTCCTTCTTGGTCGGGCGTCCCGTGCCGCGGTCGCGGAAGACGAAGATCGTTTCGCGCGGCGCGTTGAGTTTGGCCAGCTCTTCGGGCGGGGTGATGTCGAGGCAGTATTGGGGGACGTTCTTGGCCCCCTGGCGGCTCGAGACGAGGTCGAGCACCTTGTACGCATAGGTCACCGCCTGCTTGCGCACGGCGATCCGATCGCCGATCTTCACCTCGCGCGAGGGTTTCGCATAGGCGTCGTTGACCGTCACGCGGTTGTTGCGGATCGCATCGGCGGCATCGCTGCGCGTCTTGAAGATGCGCACCGCCCACAGGTATTTGTCCAGTCTGATATCCTCCATGGCGAACGGGATTCGATCGGGCGGAGGCCGCAGCCTCCGTCCGAGGCGTTAATGTTTTTTGCGGCGGCCGACCGAGGGTCGTTTGCGCACCGACCAGCCGAAGGTTCCCAGCCGCTCGCCCAGCTCGTAGTAGGCGCCGTGCGCATAGGCCAACAGCCCCGCCCGATCGAGGCGGAAGCGCCCCGTTTCGGGATCGATGTAAGCGGGGTCGACCTCGATGCCGACCACCTCGGCCAGGAACAGGTCGTGCGATCCGAGCGGCAGGATCTGCTTCACGCGGCACTCGATGTGCACGGGAGACTCCTCGACGAGCGGCGCCGCGACGAAGCGGGCTTCGATCGGCGTGAGCCCCGTTTCGCGGAACTTGTCGTAATCGCGCCCCGAGCGCACGCCGCACCAGTCCGTGGCGCGCGCCATGCGGCGCGTCGTGAGGTTGATGACGAACTCGCCCGTACGGCGGATGATGCCGTAGGAGTGGCGTTCGGGCCGCACCGAAATGTAGCACATCGGCGGATCGGTGCAGACGGTGCCCGTCCAGGCCACCGTCAGCAGATTCCGCTCTTCGGGTGTCGCGCCGCAGCTTACCAGCACGGCGGGCAGGGGATAGACGAGCGTCCCCGGTTTCCAGCTCTCTCGCATGTCGTCGAAACTCTTCGGGCGAAGGGCTTCGGTGCCTTCGCGGGACAAAGATAGCCAAAAATTCGATGCGCGCCCCGCCGCAAAGCGCCCTTTTCCCGCCCCCGTAAATTTGGTTCTGCCCGCCGTCTGTGCTATCTTTGCGGTATGCTCTCCGAATTCGTCCGTTACCTGGAGGCCGAACGCCGCTATTCACCCCTCACCGTGCGCAACTACCGCCGCGATGCGGAGCGCTTTCTGGCGTGGCTCGGGGTCGACGAGGCGTCGTTCGACCCGCGCCGCATCACGATCGAGGATCTGCGCGAGTGGATCGTCCGCCGCGGCGAGGAGGGACGCCTCAAGGCCTCGTCGCTCAACCGCGAAATCGCCTCGCTGCGCGCCCTCTTCCGCTGGCTGCTGCGCGAAGGGCGGATCGACAAGGAGCTGTTCGGGCGGCTGCCCGGATTGCGCATGGCCCGTCGTCTGCCCGTCTTCGTCCCCGAGAGCCGTATGGAGGAGGTGCTGGTGCAGTGCGACGAAGCCTCCGACGAGTGCAGCGGCGAGGCCGAACGCGACGCCCTGATCGTACTGCTGCTCTATGCCTGCGGCCTGCGCCTGGCGGAGCTGGTGGGGATCGACTGCGACGACTTTTCGGCCGACTACCGTTCGCTGCTCGTGCGCGGCAAGGGGGACAAGGAGCGGCGCATGCCCCTCCCCGAATTCGTCCGCGAAAAAATTTTACGCTACCTGGAGCAGGTTCGTCGGCAGCAAATTTGCAAAAACGGAGAAAAAGCGTTATTTTTATCGGGGAAAGGTCGGCGCATCTCCCGAACAGCGGTCTACCGCCTCGTGCAGGAGGCGCTCGAAAAGGGAGGCGTGCAGGGGAAGAAGAGCCCGCACGTGCTGCGGCACACCTTCGCGACTCACCTGCTGAACGACGGTGCCGACCTGCGCGAAATCCAGGAGTTGCTGGGACATGCCTCGTTGCAGGCGACGCAGGTCTATACCCACAACAGCATCGCGCGGTTGCAGGCCGTCTACGCCCGCGCCCACCCGCGCAACCGAAAGCCGCAGCCGTGAGGCGGGCGGTTCCCGAACGAAACAACGCGCCGCACGGCCCCGCCGGAGCGGACGACCGAAGTCAAACCCTAAAAACAGCAGGCTATGAACGTACAGATTCAGTCCGTGAAATTCGACGCCGACAAGCGGTTGGTCGAATTCGTGAACGCCAAGATGGCGAAATTAGATCGTTTCGCCGAGCGGGCCACCGGCGCCGAAGTGGTGCTGAAGCTCGACAAGGATCCCGAGAAGGGTAACAAGATCGCTGCTGTGACGCTCCATCTCCCGGGCGGCGACCTGCGTGCGCAGGAGCAGGCCCGCACCTTCGAGGAGGCGCTCGACGAAGCGATCGATGCGCTGAAGCGGCAGATCGAGAAGCAGAAAGAGAAATAATCGCGGCTCGGCCCCCTTCGCGCGGTGCGACCGTCGCGGTGCGACCCGTGTCCGTGCAACCGCCCCCGTCGGAATCCTCCGACGGGGATTTTTTTCGGCCGGCGGGGCGGAGCCGACGTCGCAAGACATCGGCAGCCTCTTGGCGGAGGACTGCTCCTTTGCGTCGCAAGCCCCTCCCCTGATGCGGAACGACCGTCTGCCAGACAAAGGCGGACGGTCGTTTCCGTTTCCGAAGCGGCGGCTACTTGATGCGCTCGTAGTACTCGCGCGTGCGGGTGTCGACGCGGATCTTGTCGCCCGTGTTGATGAAGAGGGGAACCTTCACTGTGGCGCCCGTGTTGACGGTGGCGGGTTTGAGCGAGTTGGTCGAGGCGGTGTCGCCCTTGATGCCCGGCTCGGTGTAGGTCACCTCCATGTCGACGATCGGGGGCAGTTCGGCCGAGAGAATCGCATCGTTGTCGGTGCGGTACATCACCTCGACGACCTGGCCGTCGGCCATCAGGTCGTAGTTGTTGATGAGGCTCTTCTCGATGTTGATCTCCTCGAAGGTCTCCGTGTGCATGAAATGGGCGCCCAGGTCGTCCTCGTAGGTGAACTGGTAGGGGCGACGCTCGACGCGCACCTGCTCGATCTTGATGCCTACCGACGAGAAGGTGTTTTCGAGGACGCGGCCGTTCTCCAGGTTCTTGAGCTTCGAACGCACGAAAGCGGGACCCTTGCCCGGCTTGCAGTGCTGGAAATCGACGACCAGATAGGTCTTGCCGTCCATCTCGATACACATGCCGATTTTGATATCGGCGGCTGTAATTTGCATGGTGTGATTATTTTATGGTTTGTATGTTCCGAGCGCAAAGATAGTACATGACGCGCGCAAATCAAAATTTTGCCGCAAAAAACGCCCCTGCGGGCGCCGTGTCACAATTCGATCGGCTTGCATTTCAGGCCGGCCGCCGCGATCGCCTCGAGCGTCCGCGGGAGGGCGTAACGCATGTTGCGGAAAGCCTTCTCGCTGTCGTGGAAGACGACGATCACCCCCGGGGCGAGGTGCGGCAGCACGTTTTTCAGACAGCCGCGCGGCGAGAGGCGGCGGTTGTAGTCGCGCGAGACGACGTCCCACATCACCAGCTTGTAGCGCTGTCCGAGGAAGCGCGCCTGTGCGGGGGTGATGAGGGCGTAGGGGGGACGGAAGAGGTCGGTGTGGAGCAGGTCGTTGGCGAAGTCGACATCCTCCGTATAGCGTTCGAGGCTCATCTTCCACCCCTTCTGGTGGGAGTAGGTGTGGTTGCCGATGCGGTGGCCCGCATCGAGGATGCGGCGGTAGAGGTCGGGATAGAGCTCGACGTTCTTGCCCAGCACGAAGAAGGTGGCCTTGGCGTCGTAGCGCGCCAGCGTGGCGAGGATCCACTCCGTGACGCCGGGCGTCGGGCCGTCGTCGAAGGTGAGGAACACGCCCTCCTCGTCCTCGATCTCCCAGATCAGGTCGGGCATCAGCCGACGCAGTATTTTGGGCGGTTTGATACGCATGGCACGACAAAGATAATCTTTTTCCGCGAGATACGGAAAAAGAGAGGGGGCTCTCCTCGGACGAAGTCTGCGGAGGGTGCGCATTCGACAGATTCGGGTCGCAGCCTGCGAAAGGGACGCTGCATGCGGGCCTAAAGCGGGGCGAAGCTGCGGACTGCCGCGCGATCTCGTTCGGGTCGAAGCCTGCGGAGCGCCCGTGTCGATAAGATGCGGGCCTCCGCTGCGGGAGGCTTCGGCCCGCCGATCCCTAACGGGATCGAACCATTCGGCAGCAAATTGCGGCCCGCCGCACGTGCGTGCGACTCGTATAGGGGCGCAGCTTGCGAAGTGCTCGCACTCGTAAGAGTTGCGGGCCTTCGCCGCCGAAAGCTTCAGCCTGCCGATCCCTTTTTGATCGAAGGTGTCGCAACCGGCACGCAGCCGAGCGGAGGGGCCTACGACGCAAAGGAGCAGCCCTCCGCCAGGGGGCGGCTGCGGGCTGCCGCACTTGCGTGCGATTTATCCTCGAAATCGAAATCTTCAGTCCGCCGATGGCGCAGCCATCGAACCGTTCGGCATGCCGTGACACCCGAAAGCTCCCCGTTCTACCGATAGCTCCGTTCGCCGAAGATGAGCGATCCGACGCGCACCGAGGTCGATCCGCAGGTGACGGCCAGCCGATAGTCGTCCGACATGCCCATCGAAAGGGTGTCGAACGCCTCGCCGAAGGCGGGGCGCAGCCGCTCGAAAGCCTCCCGCAGCGCCTCGAAATCGCGTCGCACGACCGCTTCCTCCTCCGTGTGCGAGGCGATGCCCATCACTCCGCGCACGCGCACGGCATCCATCCGCCCGAAAGCTCCCGAGCGAACGTAGGCGTCCAATTCGTCCGCCTGCCACCCCGTCTTGCTCGCTTCGCGGGCCACGTGCAGCTCCAGCAGCACGTCGATCGTGCGGCCGCAGCGGGCCGCCTCGCGCTGGATCGTCTCCGCGAGACGCGCGCTGTCGACCGACTCGATGAGCGAGACGAAGGGGGCGATCAGCCGTACCTTGTTCGTTTGCAGGTGTCCGATCATGTGCCAGCGGATATCGCGCGGCAGCGCTTCGTATTTGGCCAGCAGCTCCTGCGGGCGGCTTTCGCCGAAATGGCGCTGGCCTGCGGCATAGGCCTCCCCGATCGCTTCGAGGGGGTGCGTTTTCGAGACGGCGACGAGCCTCACCCCTTCGGGCAGGGTGCGGCGTACGGCTTCGAGTTGACGAGTTACGGACATGGCGGCGCGTGTGTTTTTTCGGGCGGCGGAGCGCCTCCCTTGCGGGGGTAAAAGTAACAAAAAAATCGCGATTGTTGCCCGTTTGCGTTTTGTTTCGTACATTTGACTGCAAAACCCGTTTACGATTATGAAGATACGCCCGATTCTCGCGGCTGCGCTCTCCCTGCTGCTCTACGGCACGGCAGCCGCCTGCACCAATTTCATCGTCACGCGCGGCGCCTCGACCGACGGTTCGATCCTGGTCAGCTACGCCGCCGACTCGCACGCCCTCTACGGCGCCCTCTACCACACCCCCGCCGGCCGCCACAAGGCGGGCGCGATGCTGCCCGTCTATTGCTGGGACGAGGGGAACCTGCTGACCGAGATCCCCCAGGTGCCCCGCACCTACTCCACGGTCGGCAACATGAACGAACACTCGCTCATCATCGCCGAGACGACCTTCGGAGGCCGTCCCGAACTCGAGGACAAGACGGGCCGCATCGACTACGGCTCGCTCATCTACATCACGCTGCAACGCGCCCGCACGGCGCGCGAGGCGATCCGCACGATCGTCGAGCTGGCGAACACCCACGGCTATGCCTCGTCGGGCGAGTCGTTCTCGATCGCCGACCGCGACGAAGCGTGGATCATGGAGCTTATCGGCAAGGGTTTCGCGGACGACGGCCGCGGCGGCAACGCCCGCAAGGGAATCGTCTGGGTCGCCCGCCGCATCCCCGACGGCTGCGTCTCGGCCCACGCCAACCAGGCGCGCATCACCACCTTCCCGACCGATGATCCCGAGAACTGCCTCTATGCCCCCGACGTCGTTTCGTTCGCCCGCGAGCAGGGCTATTTCGACGGCGCCGACGCCGATTTCAGCTTCGCCGACGCCTATGCGCCGCTCGATTTCGGTGCCCTGCGCGGTTGCGAGGCGCGCGTGTGGGCCTTCTTCCGCACCGTGGCCGACGGCATGGAGCGCTACGAGGATTATGCGATGGGCCACAACCCGCGGAACCGCATGCCGCTCTGGGTCGAGCCGCGCGAAAAGGTCGCTCCCAAGACCCTCTTCGACTGCATGCGCGACCACTACGAAGGGACGAAGATGGATATGACGAAGGACCTCGGCGCGGGCGGCCACGCCTGCCCCTACCGCTGGCGGCCGATGTATTTCGAGGTCGACGGCGTCGAATACTGCAACGAGCGCGCTACGGCGACGCAGCAGACGGGCTTCTGGTTCGTGGCGCAGGCGCGGCCGCAGCTCCCCGCCGACATGGGCATTCTGTGGTTCGGCGTCGACGATGCCGCCACGTCGTGTCTCACGCCGATCTACTGCTCGACGACCGAGGTCCCCGAATGCTTCCGCGAGGGGAACGGCTCGATGCTCGAATACTCCCCCACGTCGGCCTTCTGGCTCTTCAACCGCACGACCAATTTCGCCTACATGCGCTACGATCTGATCGCGGCCGACATCCGCAAGGTGGTCGATGCGTGGGAAAACGCCCGCCTGGCGGAGGTCGAGGAACAGAACGCGCTCGCCGACGCCTCGCCCAAGGCGCGCCGCAAGGCCCTCGCGCGCTATTCGACCGCGAAGGCGCAGGAGCTCTTCGACCGCTGGCAGCGACTGAACGGCTATCTGCTCGTCAAATACGTCGACGGCAACCTCAAGAGCGAGCACGCCGACGTCCTCTCGTTCCTCGACCGCGACGGTTCGCACCGCCACTGGGTGGAGAACGGAAACGGCAAACAGATCCCGGGCAAGATTCAGTTCCCGGGGTATAACGAAGCCTGGAAGCGCGCCGTGGCCAAAGACAACGGCGAGGTGCTGAAGGTGGTGAAATAGGGCATCGAGCCCCCGGCGGGATGTAGCCGCTCGACCCCTGAAATCGAACAACATAAAAGAATATGAAATACGACATCCTTATCATCGGCTCGGGCCCGGGCGGTTACGTCGCGGCGATTCGGGCGGCCCAGCTGGGCAAGCGGGTGGCCCTCGTCGAGCGGGCCGAGGCGGGCGGCGTCTGCCTCAACCGCGGCTGCATCCCCACCAAGGCGCTCATCAAGAGCGCGCAGGTTTTTCAGCACTGCCGCGAGGCGGCCCGCTACGGCGTGTGCATCGAAGGCGACGTGAAACCCGACCTCGCGGCGATCGTGGCGCGTGCGCGCACGGTGGCAGAAACGATGTCGAAAGGGGTACAGTTCCTGCTGAAGAAGAACGGCATCGACCTCATCGCGGGGACGGGCCGTTTGGCGGGCGCGCACCGCGTCGAGGTGGACGGCACGCCGTACGAGGCCGACCACATCATCCTCGCCACGGGAGCCCGCCCGCGCGAGGTTCCCTTCATGCCGATCGACGGGCGCCGCATCCTCTCCTCGACCGAGGCCCTGCGCCTCGAGCGGCTCCCCGCCTCGCTGATCGTCGTCGGCTCGGGGGCCATCGGCAGCGAGCTGGCGTGGTTCTACGCCGCGCTCGGCGTGCGGGTGACCCTCGTCGAGTACCTGCCGCGGCTCATGCCGCTCGAGGACGAAGAGGTCTCGAAGGCGGTCGAGCGCGCTTTCCGCAAGCTGCGCATCGGGGTGCTCACCTCGACCGCCGTCAAGGCCGTGCGTACCTCGGAGGAGGGATGCGAGGTCGATATCGAGGGCAAGAAGGGCGCCGAGACGCTCTCGGCCGAACTCGTGCTCTCGGCCGTGGGGATCACGGCCAACATCGAGGGCATCGGCCTCGAGGAGGCGGGCGTAGCCGTCGAGCGAGGCAAGGTGGTCGTGGATGCCTTCTACCGCACCTCGTGCGAAGGGGTCTACGCCATCGGCGACATCATCGCCACCCCCGCGCTGGCCCACGTCGCCTCGGCCGAGGCGATCTGCTGCGTCGAGGCGATTTGCGGCCTCGATCCCGAACCGATCGACTATACGACCGTTCCGTCGTGCATCTTCACTTCGCCCGAGGTGGCTTCGGTGGGGCTCACCGAGCAGCAGGCCGTCGACCGCGGTATCGCCTGCAAGGTGGGACGCTTCCCCTTCACGGCATCGGGCAAGGCGACCGCCGCTGGCGAGCGCGACGGCTTCGTGAAACTGATTTTCGACGCCGAAGAGCGGCTGATCGGCGCCCACCTGGTGGGCGGTTCGGTCACCGAGCTGCTGGCCGAACCGACGCTGGCCAAGGCGATGGGCGTCACGGCCCACCGCATCGCCCGCACGATCCACGCCCATCCCTCGATGAACGAGGCGATGATGGAGGCGGCCGAAGCGGCGCTCGGCATGGCGATCCACCTGTAAAAAGGCTGTTTTGCGAAAAAAAACGGGGCCCGACGATTTGGTTCGTCGGGCCCCGTTTTCGGATCGGCGCAGGAGCGGGCGGGTTGTCGGATGTCTTTGCTGACCGAACGGTTCGATCCCATAAGGGATCGGCGGGCCGAAGCCTCCGCGCGCGGAGACCCGCATTTTATCGACACGGGCACTCCGCAGGCTTCGACCCGAACGGGTTCGCGCTTTAGCGCGGCGGGCCGCAGCTTCGCTCCGGCGAAGGCCCGCAGCTCGCTCCAGGCTCGCTGCGTGCGCTTCGCCAGCTGCGCCCCTCGAACCATACCTCTTCGGCTCGACTGCCGCTGCGCATCCAGCGATTCGACCTCGCGGCCGCTCTGCCGCGCTCTTTCTAACAATCGGCCCGAAACACCCTGTCATTCGTCTTAAAACGGGCAAAACGCGGGCTGTCCGATCGAAATTTCGGTTTTCGGACTTGCAGGTCTCGGATTTTTTGTATATTTATAGTCGCGTAATGCAAAAAGTGCAACCTTAAAACGAATCGATATGAAAAACTATGCAGCCAAAGAGATCAAGAACATCGTACTGATCGGTGCCCCTGGCACGGGTAAAACAACCCTTGCCGAGGCGATGGCCTTCGAAGGGAAGGTGATCGACCGACGGGGCAGCATCGAGACCAACAACACGCTGTCGGACAATACCGACATCGAGCACGAATACAAGCGTTCGATCTACTCGACGATCCTCTTTACGGAGTTCATGGACCGCAAGCTGAACATCATCGACTGCCCGGGGTCGGACGATTTCTGCGGCAGCCTCTTCTCGGCCTTCAAGGTGGGCGACGTGGGCGTCTTCTGCTTCAACGCCGCCAACGGCTGGGAGGTCGGCAGCGAGATCCAGGCCCGCTACGCCCGTCTGCTGAAGAAGCCCGTGATCGGCCTCATCAACCAGCTCGACAGCGACAAGGCCAATTTCGAGGCGACGTTCGAGTCGATCAAGGCCGCTTCGCGCGTGAAGCCCGTCATCGTGCAGTACCCCGTCAACCAGGGTGCTTCGTTCGACGCCTTCATCGACGTGCTGCTCATGAAGATGTACCGTTTCAAGGACCACGACGGCCACCGCGAGGAGCTGGAGATTCCCGCTTCGGAGCTCGAGCGCGCGCAGGAGCTGAACAAGGAGCTGGTCGAGATGGCCGCCGAGCACGACGAGGCGCTCATGGAGCTCTATTTCGAGAAGGGAACCCTGACGCAGGACGACATCCGCGCGGGTCTGAAGATCGGCGTGGCGAACCGTGAGGTGATGCCGATCTTCTGCGCCAGCGGCAAGCGCGACATCGGTACGAAACGTCTGATGGAGTTCATCATCAACGTTGCCCCGGGCCCGCTCAAGGCGCCCGCATTCCTCTCGACCGAAGGGGCGGAGATCCATGCCGACGCAGCGGCTCCCGCCGTGGCCTTCGTCTTCAAGAGCCAGGTGGAGCCCCACATCGGCGAAATCACCTATTTCCGCGTCATCCGCGGCACGATCGCCGAGGGCACGGAGCTCGTTAACATGCGCACGCAGAACAAGGAGAAGATTTCGCAGCTCTTCGCCGTGGCGGGCAAGAACCGCATCAAGGTGACCGAGCTGTCGGCCGGCGACATCGGCTGCACGGTGAAGCTGAAGGGCACGAAGGCCAACGACACCCTCTCGGCGGCGGCCGATCCGATCAGCGTCGAGCCGATCCTCTTCCCCGAGCCGCGCTATCGCGCCGCCGTCAAGTGCAAGGTGCAGGGCGACGAAGAGAAGCTCGGCAAGCTGCTCAACGACGCCAAGAACGAGGACCCGACGATTTTGGTCGACTACTCGAAGGAGCTCAAGCAGACGATCATCCAGGGGCAGGGCGAACACCACCTGAACATCCTGCGTTCGCGCATCCAGAGCGAGAACAAGATCGAGTTCGAATACATCGCTCCGAAGATTCCCTACCGCGAGACAATCACGAAGGTGGCGCAGGCCGACTACCGCCACAAGAAGCAGTCGGGCGGCGCAGGCCAGTTCGGCGAGGTGCACATGATTATCGAACCCTATTACGAAGGGATGCCCGAGCCGAAGAACTACAAGATCGGCGGCAAGGGCGAGCTGGTCGTGAACCCCAAGACGAAGGAGGAGTACGACCTTGCCTGGGGCGGCAAGCTCCAATTTTACTCGGCCATCGTGGGCGGCGCGATCGACGCCCGCTTCATGCCCGCCATCCTGAAGGGCGTCATGGAGAAGATGGACCAGGGCCCGCTGACGGGCTCCTACGCCCGCGACATCCGCGTGGTGATCTACGACGGTAAGATGCACCCCGTGGATTCGAACGAGATTTCATTCAAGCTGGCGGCCCGCAACGCCTTCAAGGAGGCCTTCCGCAACGCGGGACCGAAGATCATGGAGCCGATCTACAACGTCGAGGTGCTCGTGCCGAGCGAATACATGGGTGCCGTGATGAGCGACCTGCAAAACCGCCGCGCGATGATCCTCGGCATGGAGTCGGACAAGGGCTTCGACCGCCTCAACGCTGCCGTGCCTCTGGCCGAGCTCTACCGCTACTCGACGACCCTTTCGTCGCTGACGTCGGGTTCGGCGACCTACTCGATGAAGTTCGCCTCCTACGAGCAGGTGCCCGCCGACGTGCAGGACAAGCTGCTGAAGGCCTACACCGATACCGACGAGGAGTAGCGTACAGCGGCTTTCGCTCACGCTTTGCGGCCGAGACATCCGTGCGGATGTTTCGGCCGCAATCGTTTGGAAGCGGGGGGCTTTTGCGGGGCGCAGGATTCCGAGGGCGATCGGATTCTGCGGCAGCCGAGGCTGAACCGTTCGGGACGCAGCTTGCGAAGGGACGCTTTATGCGGGCCTTCGCAGGGGCGAAGCTGCGGCCCGCAGCGCTATCGCGCGATTTTCACGCTACCCGCAGCCGAGCGGAGCGGCTTGCGACGAGTGTGCGAGTGGCAGCCCTCCGCCAGGGGGCGGCTGCGGGCTGCCGCGCTAAAGCGCGCATGTTCACGCGGGTCGAAGCCTGCATGATGCGAACGCCGAATACGGGCTGCTTTCGGGTCGAAGCCTGCGGAGTGCCCGTATCGACCGATGCGGGCCTCCGCACGCGGAGGCTTCGGCCCGCTGATGGCTGCGAGGCCGAATCGAATGATGCGCACCCCGCCCCGCCCCATTTTAATTTTTAATTCTCAATTTTCAACTCCCTACCCGCGGCTCTCCATGCTCTCCTTCGACGGGTTGGTCGTCACGACGTCCTGCACCAGTTCGCGTTCGGTCGGCGTCTCGTCGCCGCTCGTCGAAGCCATCGCACCGCCGTCAGCCACCACGTCGTCGGGGGTCAGCTGCGTCTCGGTCTTCGCCTCCTCGCAGGCCTGTGCCTCGGCGCGCTGCTCCTCCAGCAGCGTCTGACAATACATTTCGTCGGCGGCATCGGCCGTCGCGCAATCGTTTCGTTCGGCGACGGGGGTCGCCGTCTCGTCGTACGCCGCAAAGCGGACGAGCGTTCGGGGGAAATTCGGTCGTTTCATCGTTGATTCGTTTACCCGTCGTCCGCTGCAAAGGCCGTACCGAAAAACAAAAAGAGCGGTGCCGCGGCATCGCTCTACGTTCCTATTTGATCTCCCGCTCGGGATGCTCCGTCAGGAAGCGCTCCCAGCTCTTCGATCCCCCCTTCGAGGCGGCTTTCTTGCCGCCTCCGAGCCCTTTGACCCGCTCTTCGCCCAACGCCGCCTGCAGGGGGCTCGACACCGTATAATAGTGGCAGAGCGCCACGGCCATGCCGTCGGTGGCATCGAGGCGTCGGGGCGGACGCTCGACCGCCAGGGTGCGGCAGACGATCGCGGCCACCTGCTCCTTGGTCGCCGAGCCGCGCCCCGTGATGGCCTGCTTGATCCGCATCGGAGCGTATTCGAAGACCCGACGGCCGCGGTGCAGCGCGGCGGCCATCGCCACCCCCTGCGCCCGTCCCAGCTTGAGCATCGACTGCACGTTTTCGCCGAAAAAGGGCGATTCGAGCGCCACCTCGCGCGGATCGTAGGTCTCGATCAGTTCGCCCACCCGTTCGAAGATGCCGTGCAGCTTGGCGTAGGGGTCCGTCAGGCGGTGCAGGTCGATGTCGCCCAGCACGACCGAACGGAGCGTACGGCCCTCGATCTCGATCACGCCGTAGCCCATGTAGTTCGTACCGGGGTCGATCCCCATGATGCGGTAACGTTCCATGCCTCTTGCGATGAAAGGCCGCCGAACGAAGCGAGGGAGCGTCCGGCTCCCCCGCATTCGTTGCGATCGGTCGGATCGGCGTCAGTCGAGCAGTTCGGCGATCTTGGCCTTCAGCTCGTCGCCGCGCAGCCCCGTGGCAACGATCTTGCCCTCGGCATCGATCAGGAAGTTGGCAGGAATCGACCGCACGCCGTACTCGGCTGCGGCAGCGTTCTGCCAGCCCTGGAGGTCGCTCACGTGGATCCAGTTCATGCCGTTGTTCTCGATGGCGGCCGTCCAGCGCTCCTTGTTGTTGTCGAGCGAGACGCCGAAGATCTCGAAGCCCTTGTCATGGTAGGCGGCGTAGGCCTCCTTGAGCGCAGGCACCTCGCCCATGCAGGGGCCGCACCACGAAGCCCAGAAATCGAGCAGGACGTACTTGTTGGCGGGGTTCTCGATCGCCGACTTGAGCGACAGCGATTCGCCGTCGGCTGTCGGCTGCTCGAAATCGACGTAGGACTGCCCGGGCTCCGTGAGGAGCTTCTTGGCCACGTACTCCTTGATCTGCACCATCATCGAATGCTCCTGCATGGCGGGCGAGAAGCCGTCGATGAGCGCCTGCAGCTCGGCAGCCGTCCGTTCGTACATCACGTCCTGCAACAGCAGCACGCCGAAGAGGTTGTCGGGATTCGCCTTGACGCCCTCGAGCCCCACCTCGTTGAACTCCTCGACGATCGCTTCGCGACGCTCCTCGGTCGTCTCTTCGGCCTTGTACTCGTTCAGCAGGGCGTAGCGCTGCTTGTTGATGGCGACGCAGGCATCGTTCGAGGGGCTGCCCGTCGTTTTGTAGGCACCCTCCCGCTCGGGATCGGCCGCCACCTGCATCTCGCCCTTCTCGACCACCACGAAGACGCGCATCTGCGCGGCAGCGGGCTCGCGGCGGTCGTAGATGTAGGCCGCACGGGGCTCTTCGACGATGCCCTCCAGGCGGAAGGCGCCGTTCTCGACGACCGCCGAGTCGAGCAGCTCCTCGCGGTCGCGCAGGTAAACCGTTCCTTCGAGCCCGTCGATTTGGCCCGAAATCACATACTTCGGCTGCGTCGAGCAGCCTGCGAGCACCGCCGCAGCGAGTGCCGTTACGATCATTTTTTTCATCCTATCGGTTTTTAAGTTCGTTGATCTCCTTTTCGAGTTGGCGCACCTGACGATCCAGTTCGGGCAGCCGCTTGAAGACGGCCGACGCGCGGTGGTACTGCATGCCCGGCAGTGCGGGGTAGCCGAAGCGGATCTCGTCGTCGGGGACGTTCTTGTCGATGCCGCTCTTCGAGCCGATCTTCACGCGGTCGCCGATCGTCACGTGGTCGGCGATGCCGACCTGCCCCGCGAGGAAGCAGTTGCGCCCCACGCGCGAGGTCCCCGCGATGCCCGTCTGGGCCGACGAGACGGTGTGTTCGCCCACCTGGACGTTGTGGCCGATCTGAATGAGGTTGTCGAGCTTCACGCCGCGGCGGATGATCGTCGAATCGGTCTTGGCGCGGTCGATGCAGGTGTTGGCGCCGATCTCCACGTCGTCCTCGATGACGACGTTGCCCAGCTGGGGGATCTTGTCGAAACCGCCCTCGGCATTGGGCAGGAAGCCGAAGCCGTCGGCGCCGATCACCGCCCCCGCGTGGAGGATGCAGTTGCGGCCGATGCGGCACCCCTCGTAGATCTTGACCCCCGCATAGAGGGTCGTGCCCGCGCCGATCTCCACCCCGGGGCCGATGTAGACCTGCGGGTAGATCTGGCAGTCGGGGCCGATCTTGGCGCCATCCTCCACCACGGCGAAATCGCCCACGTAGCTCTCACCCTCGATCGAGGCCGTTTCGGCGATCGAGGCGCGGGGGCTGATCCCCTTGCGGCGCGGCTTCGCGGCGGCGTACATGGACATCAGGCGCACGACGCTGCCCGCCACGTCGTCGATCTTCACGAGGGTCGCCGAGACAGGGCCGGCGGGCTCGAACGAGCGCTCCACGAGGACGATCGACGCCCCCGTCGTATAGAGGAAGGGTTCGTATTTGGGATTCGCGAGGTAGGCCAGCCCACCCGTGCGTCCCTCCTCGATCGAGCAGACCGTGTGCACGGCGGCCCGGGGGTCGCCCACGATTTCGCCGCCCAGGAAGCCGGCGATCATTTCAGCGGTAAATTCCATATCGTAATCTGTTTACAGGTAATTCGCGATGTCGATGCCTTCGGGCAGGAACTCTTCGACCGAGCGGCCGAAGGCGAGCACCTCGCGCACGGTCGAGGAGGCGATGTCGGCGACGGCGGCGGGGGTGAAGAGCATGACGGTGGTGATTTCGGGATAGATGCGGTGGTTGGTCGCCTCCATCGTGCGCTCGTACTCGAAGTCGGTCGTGTTCCGCACGCCGCGGATGATCGCCACGGCCCCCGTCTGCTCGGCGAATTCGCCCGTGAGGCCCGTGTAGACGTGCACCTCGACGCGCGGATTATCGCGGTAGACGTCGTCGATGAGGCGCTTGCGGCTCTCGACCGACAGCAGCCCCTGCTTGAGCGTGTTGTTGCCGATGCCGATCACCACGCGATCGAAGAGTTTGAGCGACTCCTCGACGATGGCGGCATGGCCGCGCGTGAAGGGGTCGAACGACCCGGGGAAGATTGCAGTGCGTTCCATCGCCTACAAAGGTAGAAATAAATCGAGAAACGCGGAATGAAAAACGAAAAATATCGGGAGGGGAGGGCGGAGAACAGACGACCACGAAAACAACGACGACCCCGAGCGGAGCAGCCGTCTTTGACAAAGCCGTCCGTTCGGGGTCGTGCCGTTTGATCCGCGTCTCCTATTTCGAGGCAGGCGGCGTTTTTTTAGTGTTTTTTTTCGCGCAGTAGTGACGGGTATAGGCAAACAGCGTCACAAGAACCGATAACGAGGTCACGACATACATTATCCGGCTCACACAGCAAAGCCAGCATAACCCGGGGTGCATCGACGCATATGCCACGCCGATGTAACTCAATACCCATATAATGACGTTCTGGTTGAAATATATTTTATTCAACAAGTCGGTTAGTTTCTCCTCTGCCATTTTTCGTATTTTTTTAATCAATTGATTATCACGAGTAAATTCCACCTTGCATTAGAATCCGATTAAAGGAGTTTTGTTGTTATTGAAGACATAATACCACATATCAGCGGTTCGATAGGCTTCGAGACTGGATGTCGGAACATAAAATTTTATAGAAGTTCCATAAGTAGTAAAGAAAGCGTCCGCATCATACAAAATCGGAGGGATTTCGGTGCCTATTTTAAACGACAGGTTTCGGGAATCGGAGAATGCATAGCCACCAATCGTTCGAACCTTGGTGCAGTTTTCGGCATCGAACAATGTCAGATTTCGACAACCCGAAAATGCACCAAATTGGGTTCCACGATAATCTTTCTGACCGCCTATCGTCAAAAGATTCGAATTCGACTCAAACGTAACCGTCTGCAGATTAGCGCAATCATTAAAAGCCGCTTTTTCAATCACTTCGACGCTTGCAGGAATTTCGATCGAAACTAACGATGTACACTGGTAAAAAAGGCCTTGGTTTGCGTTCGCTGTTTCGGTATAGGCTCCTCCGCCTGCAATTGTTTTGAGTTTTATTCCTTTTTGAAAAATAACTTCTTTTAATGCGGAGCAATTCCGAAAAGCAGCGTCTCCGATTGTTTCAACAGATGCCGGAATTTCGATAGCCGTCAGCGATGTCTCAACAAATGCCTCCGTTTCGATGACGCGTAAATTAGAGTTTTCTTCAAAAGTTACGGAGGTTAAATTCGTAAGAGATGAAAAAGCGTACTCACCTATTATTTCCACGCTTGCCGGAATCTCAATGGACATTAATGCAGTACCCCAAAAAACATTCTCCAGCTTCTTTAAACGTGATCCTTTTTCAAAGAAAACTCGTTTTAACTGGGTACAGCTCGTAAAAGTCTCCGACATGGTTTCGACATTTGCAGGAACCGTCACTCTCCAAAGGCCGGAACAACCGTTAAACGTACCATCAAGCGTCGTTAAACCGGTAAAATATTGCAATTCATTGAACAAACGGATTTCCTGATTTCCTTTGAACAGATCACCGATCGCCGTCGCAGCAGCGGCTTCTTCATAAGACAACTCATGGTCTCCGTTCGTATCCCAGACAGCCACGCACAGCGTCTTTACACGCTCATCTTCAAATTGAATGATGTCGGGATCTATTACTTTTCCCGTTTTCGAAATGGTCAGAATCGTTCCGTCGGCCAGTTCAAAATAGACGTTGTTTTCATCCTGCGTGATTGTAATGCCGCTGCCATCCTTGCCGTCGGCACCATTTTCGCCCGTAGCCTTGCCCAGCTTTGTCCAGTTGGTTCCATTGTCATAGGAAATCCACCAATAACCCTCCCGAATTTCGAGTTTGGGCGTAATGCCGTCCGATCCATTCGATCCGTCGCTGCCATCCGCCCCTTGAGCCTTGATTTTCTGACCGTCCGCCACGATAAATTCACCGTCCAGCGTCCAATAATAGAGGCCGTCCGCATCTTTCTTCACACCGATGACAGGCGTATTTCCATCGGCGCCATTCGTACCGTCTTTGCCGTTGTAAATGACAATCGGGTTGCTCTTGGCGAATTGGATCGTATAGCCCGTTACCTTGCCGTTTTCGGTCAGCGGAACCACATTCGTAATATAATCGTTATTCTGTAATGCGGTTACGATGGTCTGTAAAGCCGAAAGATTAGTATTCGTTTCGTTGCAAAGGCGTTGTAAGGCTTCGAACGCGGACCATGTAGGCAATTTGATTTGCGTACCGTTCGACAAGGTAAAAATTACGTAATCGGCACCGGAGGTATAATCCACGGCGGCAAACATCGAATTGCCACCCATGCCATCCTCGCCGTCTTTACCGTCTTCGCCTGTCGCTTTACCAAGTTGTGTCCACGTCATCTCGTTGTCGTAAGAGATGTACCAATAGCCGTTTTCGATTTTAAACTTGGGCGTAACACCGTCTTTACCGTTTGTACCGTTGTCTCCGTCCGAACCGTTTGTTCCATCTTGGCCGTCCGTTCCCTGGGCTTTTATCTTCCTTCCGCTCCCGTCGGTCAGCCAATCACCGTTGAGTGTCCAGTAATAAATCCCGTCCGTGTCTTTTTTCACACCGATGACAGGTGTTGCGCCGTCCTTACCGTTCGTTCCGTCCGCTCCGTTCTGTCCGTCTCTGCCATGGTAAATGGTAATAGGATTGCTTTTACTGAACGTAATGGTGTAGCCGACCTCTTTCCCGTTTTGCATGGCAGGAGTCACACCTGTAACATAGTCATTGGTCTGTAATGCAGTTACAATGGATTGCAACGATGAAATATTGGTGTTCATCTGTTTGCAAAGTTCCTCCAGTTTGGTAACACGAGTTTCAAGGTCGTTCAGATCATTGCGCAGTGCGCTGTCGTCGTACTCGTCGCTGCATCCGCACAGCAATATGCCGCAGAATAATAGGGTTAATAGTTTTTTCATAATAACGATTTGAGTGGTTGAAAATTCAAGAATGGAAAATTATAAAAATTTCATATCGGCGGGCAATCTCAAAAATTGTGTCCAAATAGGTGTAACTCGGTATATGAATTTCACCTCGTTCATTCACGAATCGTGTAGATTGGAGTTCTGTTTGGAAATCGGCAAAACGCTGTTTCCAATCTTCTGAAAGCTCCATCAGTACAGATACACTTATCTTAATCATAAGCAAATGTTTTTCTACCGTATCAACTCCTGCTGCGGTGGGTTATATACAAAAAGAAAGTGTGGAGCTGTTCGTTTATCGACCGAGAGGCATTTGGCGGAGCCCGTAAGCAAATAAACAATACCCCACACCGAACAAGGATATATCGAGAAGGATATATGCCCGGATACGGTGATGAGTGTTCGTACTGCCTATCCCTGCTTACTTAAAAATCGCCAAATTTTTCTCGGTAAGGATTAGCGAAACACTTTCACTAAAAATATGTCATCGTCCTTTCGGAGCGATAACGCAAAGTTAAGAAATGTTTCTCAATACGCAACACTCGAACGGGGTATTGTTGTTGCAAATTTCCTGAAAACAAAGTTTTCATGCAACAGTACGGCGCATGGATTTCAAACTTTGTTTTTCGTATCTTGGGATAATCGTCGAAACAGACGGACAGCAGAGGCGGATACGGGGCGGTCGGACAGGCTGCGGCGGCACAAAGACGACACGAAAAAAGAGGCCGCAGCAATTGCGACCTCTTGCGAGCCGAAACCGAGATTTGACTTCGCTTCGCTCGTCTTGTCTCTGCTGCTTGCCGCAGGGGCGCTGTCGAAGCTGCGAAAATCGCTGCGCGATCGATGGTCCGAAACGAAAAGACCGCTTTCAAGCGGACTTGAAGCGGTCTTTTTCTTTCGTTCCGGCGCCTGCGGCGCTTTCGCATCTTTGAGCCGAAACCGAGATTTGAACTCGGGACCCCTTCATTACGAGTGAAGTGCTCTACCGCTGAGCTATTTCGGCCTTTCGGAATGAACCGCTCCGCACGGAATGCGGCACTTGGTTCTCCTTTTCGAGGTGCAAATATCCGAAAAAAAAACAATCCGTGCAAGCGTTTTGCGAAAAAAAACGCGCTTTTCTTCTTATCTTCGCACAAAAATCGCCTCCGATGATTACCTTTTCGATCTGTCTGGCCCTCCTCGTGACGGCCTATTTCACCTACGGGCGTTACCTCGAACGCCTCGTCGCGATCGACGACACGGCGCCGACCCCCTGTCGGCGGCTCTACGACGGAGTCGACTACGTCCCCCTGCCGCGCTGGCGCGTCTTTCTGATCCAGCTGCTCAACATCGCCGGCACAGGCCCCATCTTCGGCGCCGTGCTGGGAGCCTGCTTCGGCCCCGTCGCCTTCCTCTGGATCACCCTCGGGGGCATCTTCATGGGGGCGATGCACGATTTTCTGTCGGGCGTGCTCCTCGTGCGCCACGACGGCTTGAGCATCCCCGAAGCGGTGGGGCACTGCCTCGGCGACGGCATGCGCCGCTTCATGCGCCTCTTCTCGGTGCTGCTGCTGGTGCTCGTCGGCGCGGTCTTCCTCTTGAGCCCCGCCCAGCTGCTCGGCAACATGACCCCCGCCATCCCCGCCGCGACGTGGGTCTGGATCATCCTGGCCTACTATTTCATCGCCACGCTCCTGCCCATCGACAAGCTCATCGGCCGCATCTACCCCCTCTTCGGCATCGCCCTGGTGGTGATGGCGCTCGGACTGCTCGTCGCCGTCGTCGCGGGCGACCGCACGATCCCCGACCTGACGACCCTGCGCAATTTCCAGCCCGATGCCGCACGGTTGCCGATCGTGCCGACGCTCTTCATCACGATCGCCTGCGGCGCCATCTCGGGATTCCACGCCACGCAGTCGCCCCTGATGGCCCGCTGCGTGGAGAACGAACGCGCCTGCCGCCCCGTCTTCTACGGCGCGATGATCGCCGAGAGCATCATCGCCCTCATCTGGGCGGCCGTCGCCATGGCCTTCTTCGGAGGCGCGGGCGAGCTGGCCGAACAGCTGCGCGCCCACGGCGGCAGCGCCGCCTGGGCCGTGGATACTCTCTCGAACGGCATGCTGGGCGTCGCGGGCGGCCTGCTGGCGCTGCTCGGCGTCGTCGCGGCCCCGATCACCTCGGGCGACACGGCGTTCCGCTCGGCCCGCCTGATCGTCGCCGACATGCTGCGCCTCGAACAACGCTCCCACCTGAAGCGGCTGGCGATCTGCGTGCCGCTCTTCCTGGTCGGCTACTGGATCACGACGATCGACTTCGACGTCGTGTGGCGCTATTTCGCCTGGACGAACCAGACGCTGGCGACGATCGTACTCTGGAGTATCACGGTGTGGCTCGTGCGGCAAAAGCGCAACCGCTGGGTGGCGCTGCTCCCCGCCGTGGCGATGACCTTCGTCTGCGCGTCGTTCCTCTTCGTCTCGGACCAGTTCTTCGGCATGGAGAACCGTACGGCCGCCTACCTGGCCGGCCTCCTCATGACCCTTTGCATCACCCTTTTCATCCATTACAAATTCTGCCGCGATGCAACAACCGCTGCTTAACCCCACGCCCGACCAGACCTTCGAATTGATCGGCTCGGGCCCCTACGATTTCGTGAAGATCCTCGCCGAAACCCGCCGACTGCAACGGCAGGGTGCGGTCGAACGCGCCTGCAACGACCGTTTCCAGGCCTTCCAGCGCCTCATGGGACTGCTGCCCGAAGACGAGGAGGTGATCCTGGAGTGGAACCATGCCAATTCGCGGGCAGCGCTCGAACTGCTGCACGCCACGGCGATCGACCACTTCCTGATCGACGATTTCGAGCTTTCGGCCGCCCAGCTCGAGCTGCTGCTCGAACTCGACCCCGAAGACCACCTCGAAGGGAGCACGCTGCTGGCCTTCGACTACCAGGCGATGGACGAGCAGGAGCTCTTCGACGAGGTCATCAACGACGTGTCGGACAAACACGCCGTGCGGGTGCTGCTGCTGTTGTGGGCGGGCTTCCGCCGCGACGGCGTGCTGCCGCAGGGCGAGCTGAAGCGTTTCCGCGAACGCTTCGCCCCCTATTACCGCGAATTCACGGCCGACGAACACCCCGCCGATGCCGCCTACCTCGACGCGATCGAGAGCGAACACCCCACCCCCGAAGCCGAAGCGCGCGAGCTGTGGCTGCAAACCGAAAACCTGTGGCGCCTCTGGCCCGGATTCGTGCAGGCGCTGCGGGGAGAAACCACCCACGCTTAATCGACGAACGGCCATGTTACGAAAAATCCGCATCGCGTGCGCGCTGCTCTTCTTCGCGCTCGTCACGCTCCTTTTCCTCGACTTCACGGGGACGATCCACCGTTGGTTCGGATGGATGGCGAAAATCCAGTTCCTGCCCGCCGTGCTGGCCCTCAACGTCGGCGTCGTCGCGGCGCTCGTCGTCTGCACGCTCCTCTTCGGCCGCCTCTACTGCTCGGTGGTCTGTCCGCTGGGGGTGATGCAGGACCTCTTCGGCCGCGCGGGCCGCATCGGCAAAAAACGGCGCAACCGCTACGCCTACACCCCGGCACGCACCGTGCTGCGGGTCGCGATGCTGCTCCTCTTCGTCGGACTGCTCGCGGCGGGGCTGCTCTCCGCGGCGATGCTCGCGGCGCCCTACAGCGCCTACGGCCGCATCGCGCAGAACCTCTTCGCACCCCTCTACGGATGGGGCAACAACCTGCTGGCGCACCTGGCCGAGCGGGCCGACAGCTACGCCTTCTACCGAACCGAGGTGTGGGTGCGCAGCCTGCCCGTCTTCGCGGTCGCCGTCGTCACCTTCGTCGGCATCGGCCTGCTCGCCTGGCGCGGCGGCCGCACGTGGTGCAACACGGTCTGCCCCGTCGGCACGGTGCTGGGGGCGCTGGCGCGCTTCTCGTGGTTCCGCCCCGTCATCGACCCGTCGAAATGCAACGGCTGCGGCCTCTGCGCCCGCCGCTGCAAGGCGGCCTGCATCGACAGCAAGGCCCACGCGATCGACCTTTCGCGCTGCGTCGTCTGCTTCGACTGCCTCGACAACTGCCGCCAGGGGGCGATCCGCTACGAGCGGCGCCGCGCAGCGGAGACGGAGCCCGCGTCGAGGGCCGCGGACAAGACGGCTGCTGACAAGACGAACGCCGCATCGGAGGCGGTCGACACGAGCCGCCGCAGCTTCCTGACGGGCCTCGGCCTCTTCGCCGCCGCCACGGCGGCCCGTGCGCAGCACAAGAAGGTGGACGGCGGACTGGCCGTGCTGCTGCAAAAGCGGGCGCCGCACCGCGCCGTGCCGATCGTACCGCCCGGGGCGGAGAGCCTGCGCCACCTGACGCAGCATTGCACGGGGTGCCAGCTCTGCGTGGCGGCCTGCCCGAACGGGGTCCTGCGCCCCGCGACGGCGATCGACCGCCTGATGCAGCCCGAGGCCTCCTACGAGCGCGGCCACTGCCGCCCCGAGTGCACGCGCTGCTCGGAGGTCTGCCCCACGGGGGCGATCCGACGCGTGACGGCGGCCGAGAAATCCTCCGTGCAGATCGGCCATGCGGTGTGGGTGCCGCAGAACTGCGTGCCGCTCGCGAAGGGCGACGCCTGCGGCAACTGCGCCCGCCACTGCCCGACGGGGGCCATTCGGATGGTTCCGTCGGATGCGGCCGACCCTGCGTCGCCGCGGATTCCCGCCGTGGACACCGAGCGCTGCATCGGCTGCGGCGCCTGCGAACACCTCTGTCCCGCCCGTCCCTTCAGCGCCATCTACGTGGAGGGGCACGAACGCCATTCGATCATCTAACGACCAAAAAGCATGAAACGGACGAACGAAATGAACCGACGGGAATTTCTCAAACGCCTCGGACTCGGGGCGACGGTTTCGGCGGCGGCCCTCGCGGGGTGCGACGCCGCGCGCGGCACCGACACGGAGCAGGCGGCTGCGGGAGAGATCCCTCACGAAAAGATGACCTGCCGCACCAACCCCGCGACGGGCGACCGCGTTTCGCTGCTGGGTTACGGCTGCATGCGCTGGCCGACGGTGAAGACCGACACGGGCAACGAAATCGACCAGGAGACGGTCAACCGACTGGTCGACAAGGCGATCGAATATGGGGTAAACTACTTCGACACCTCGCCCGCCTACTGCAAGGGGCGTTCGGAACGCGCCACGGGCATCGCCCTGAAGCGCCACCCGCGCGACCGCTATTTCATCGCGACGAAGCTGTCGAATTTCGACCCTTCGACCTGGAGCCGCGAGGCGTCGCTCGCCATGTACCGCAACTCGTTCGCGGAGTTGCAGACCGACCGCATCGACTACCTGCTGCTGCACGGCGTCGGCATGGGCGGCATGGAGGCGCTTCGCGGGCGCTACCTCGACAACGGGGTGCTCGATTTCCTGCTCGCCGAGCGGGAGGCGGGGCGCATCCGCAACCTCGGCTTCTCGTACCACGGCGAGGTCGAGGTCTTCGATTATCTGCTGGCGCAGCACGACCGTTACAAGTGGGATTTCGTGCAGATCCAGCTCAACTACCTCGACTGGCGCCACGCCAAGGAGATCAACCGCCGCAACACGGACGCCGAGTACCTCTACGGCGAACTGGAGAAGCGCGGCATTCCCGCCGTCATCATGGAGCCGCTGCTCGGAGGGCGCCTCTCGAAGGTGCCCGACCACATCGTGACGCGCCTCAAGCAGCGCGAACCGCAGCGCAGCGTCGCCTCGTGGGCCTTCCGCTTCGCGGGGACCCACCCGGGGGTGCTGACCGTCTTGAGCGGCATGACCCGCATGGAGCACCTCGACGACAACCTGCGCTCGTTCTGCCCGCTGCAACCGCTCGACGAGGAGGAGATGCAATACCTCTACGGAACGGCCGATCTGATGATGCAGTATCCGACGATCCCCTGCAACGACTGCAAATACTGCATGCCCTGCCCCTACGGGCTCGACATCCCCGCCATCCTGCTCCACTACAACAAATGCGTCAACGAGGGGAGCGTGCCCGAGAGCCGCCAGGCGGAGAACTACTGGCAGGCACGGCGCGCCTACCTCGTGGGATACGACCGCGCGGTGCCGCGCGAACGGCAGGCGGACCGCTGCATCGGATGCGGAAAGTGCGTGCACCATTGCCCGCAGTCGATCGATATTCCGAAACAGCTGCGGCGCATCGACCGCTTCGTCGAGGAGCTGAAGCGGAACCGGTAGGGGCGGGCAGCCCGTCGGACAGGACCTCTCCTGTTTTATGGCCGGACCGCCGACCTCTGCGAGGCCGAAGCCTGCGGCCCGCCCATCCCTTGCGGGATCGAAACCGTTCGGCAGCGGATTGCAGCCCCCCCCCGCACAAAAAACGCTCTGTCCGCCCTTTCGTTCGGACTTTCAACTATTTTAGTACGATATTTGTTTTTCTCGTTCCGTTTCGTTATATTTGTTCCATCATCCCAAAATCCGAACGCCATGAAACGTTTCCGCCTGCTTGCGGTCCTCTGCGCCGCGGCTTTGTCGTTGTCGGGCTGCAAGGCCTTCCGCACCCTCTCGGGTTCGCACCTCAAGACGGCGCAGGGTCGTCCCTACGAACTGATCGTCGTCGTCAACCAGCCTCTCTGGACGGGTGCCGTCGGCGACACGCTGCGTTCGCTGCTCACGGCGCCGATTCCCTACCTGCCGCAGACCGAGCCCGAGTTCGACGTGTTGCGCGTGACGCCCGACGGCTTTACGAGCATGGTGGTCGATCACCGCAACATCCTCAAGGTGATAGTCGATCCCGCCGTGAAGGAGGCGGCCGCAGGAGTGGCGTACGACGTGACCGCCAAGCCGCAGATCGTGCTGACGCTGCAGGCTCCCGACGAAGCGGCGATGCTCGCCTACCTCGACACGAACGGCGACAAACTCGTGCAGGTGCTCAAACAGGCCGAGCGTGACCGCGCCACGGCCTATGCCCGCCAGTTCGGCGCTGCGGGGGTCGAGCGCGCCGTGCGCGAGCGTTTCGGGGTCGAAATGCACGTCCCGACGGGGTACCAGCTGGCGGCCGACGAACCCGACTTCGTCTGGGCACGCTACGAATACCCCGCAGCGAGCCAGGGATTCATGGTCTACGCCTACCCCGCCGACGGCAAGGCCCTCACGCCCGCCTCGCTCATGGCGGCGCGCAGCCGCTTCGCCGCCCGCATCCCGGGTCCCTCCGAAGGGAGCTACATGATTACCTCGGAGGCCTTTCCGCCCGTTTCGCGGGTGTTCCGCCTTGAAGGACGGCTCTGGGTCGAGCTGCGCGGCTTCTGGGATGTCGCGAACGACTTCATGGGCGGCCCCTTCGTCAGCTATTCGACCCTCGACACGGCGACGGGCTACGTCTTCACCTACGACGCCTACGTCTATGCCCCCAAGCTCCCGCCCCACAAGCGCAACCTGATGCGCGGCGTGGAGCACCTGCTCTATACGATCTCCTTCCCGCAGCCGCCGACAGCCGCCGAATAGCCTCGGCGCGAACGGCTCGGGAAGGGCGACCGGTTCGTTAAGGCATCCTCTATGACGACCTTCGTTTCATACCTGCTGCTCACGGTCTACACGCTCTCGATCGTGGGGGTCATCGCGGTCATCATCTCCGAAAACCGCAACCCGCTCAAGAGCATGCCGTGGCTCATCGTGCTGATTCTGGCTCCCGTCGTCGGGCTCTTCTTCTATTTCTTCTTCGGGCAGAACCTCTCGAAACGCCGCAACATTTCGCGGCGGGCCCGCAAGCAGCTCGATGCCCGCATCGAGGCCGCCGCCTGGCAGCCGCTCGAACGGCTGCTGGCGTCGACGGCCCAGGCCGTGCCGCTGCACGGAACCCGCTTCGAGATCTACGCCGACGGCTGTTCGAAGATGAGTGCGCTGCTACAGGCGATCGCCGCCGCCCGCCACCACATCCACCTCCAGTACTACATCATCGACAACGACCGCACGGGCGGCCGCCTCTGCGAGGCCCTCTGCCGCAAGGCGCGCGAAGGGGTCGAGGTGCGGGTCCTCTACGACGACGTGGGGTCGCGCAGCGTCGGCAAAGCCTTCTTCGAGCGGATGCGCGCGGCAGGCATCGAGGTGCGCCCCTTCCTGCACGTGCAGTTTCTCCGCTTCACGAGCAAGGTCAACTACCGCAACCACCGCAAGATCGTCGTCATCGACGGCCGCACGGGCTTCCTCGGGGGGATGAACATCGCCGACCGCTACCTCTACGGCAATGCGCTGGGGCCGTGGCGCGACACCCATTTCCGCCTCGAAGGGGGCGGCGTGGCGGGGTTGCAGGCCTCCTTCCTGAACGACTGGTACGCCACCACGCGCTGCCGCATCACCGACGAGCGCTACTATCCGCCGTTCGAAACCGACGAGCCGAACACGCTCCAGATCGTGTCGAGCGGCCCGCTGGGCAAGTGGCGCACGCTGCAACAGGCGACCTGCCTCGCCGTCGGGCGGGCGCGGCGCCGCATCTGGATCGAAACGCCCTACTACCTCCCCTCCGAACCCCTCAACAACGCCTTGCAAACCGCCGCGCTGGCGGGAATCGACGTGCGGCTGCTCCTGCCGCTGCACTCCGATTCGAAGGTGGTCGATCTGGCCGTCCACTCCTACCTCGACGACATGATGCGGGCGGGGGTGAAGGTCTGCTTCTATACGGCGGGGTTCCTGCACGCCAAGCTGCTCATCGTGGACGACGACCTGGCCGTCATCGGCTCGGCCAACATGGATTTCCGCAGCTTCGAACACAATTTCGAGGTGAGCGCCTTCGTCTACGACGCCGCACTGGTCGACCGCCTGGCGCATCTGTTCGAACGCGATCTGGCGCAGAGCCGCCGTCCGCAACCCGCCGAGTGGTTCCGCCGCTCGAAGCTGCGCCGCTTCGCCGAATCGCTGCTGCGGCTCTTCTCGCCGCTGCTGTAGGGCATCGCGCGGCAGGAACGGCCCGCAGCCGAGCGGAGGGGCCTGCCGCGAGCCGTTCGGCGAGGTTGCAGCCCTCCGCCAGGGGGCGGCTGCGGGCTGCCGACCTCACCTGCGCCTGAACCCGGGTCGAAGCCTGCGGAGTGCCCGTGTCGATAAGATGCGGGCCTCCGCGCGCGGAGGCTTCGGCCCGCCGATCTCTCACGGGATCGAAGCTGTTGCAATCGGTCCGCAGCCGAGCGGCTGCGACGTCGAACCTGCGAAGCGTCCGCACGACGCCTCCCCGTTCTAAACAGCGATTCCCCGCCGCAACACCCGTCAAAGGCGCTGCGGCGGGGGATCGCTCCGCCGACCGTCCGCGGTTATCGGACCGGCTTGATATCCTTGATCCGCAGCTGCGTCGTCACCATGCCGCGGTAGTGGTTCTCGACGATCTGGTAGCAGACGTCGATCGCCTTGCCGCCGCGCACCCACTCGTAGTGGGTCGGCTGCTGGAACGCGATCGCGGGGATCTTCGTGTTGGGCTTCTGCCGCTGGATGAGGTCCATCTTCAGGTGCTCCTGCTCGAGCCCCACCAGCTTCGCGTCGCCCTGGTTGCTCACGCTGCGCGTCATGAAGACGGGCGACGTGTTGCCTGGGCCGAAGGGCTGGAAGCGGTTCAGGTCGCGGCGGAACTCGGCCGTAATGTCCGAGAAGAGCAGCTCGCTGTCGACCTCGACCTGCGGCACGAGCATCTGCGGGTCGATGTTCTCCTCGACGAAGGCGTTGAAGCGGCGCGTGAACTCCTCGACCCGCTCGGGGCGCATCGTGAGCCCCGCGGCGTACATGTGGCCGCCGAAATTCTCGAGCAGGTCCGAACACGATTCGACCGCCTGGTAGAGGTCGAAGCCCGGCACCGAGCGCGCCGACCCCGTCACGAAGCCGTTACTCATCGTCAGCACCACCGTCGGGCGGTAGTAGGTCTCGATCAGGCGCGAGGCGACGATGCCCACGATCCCCTTCATCCATTTCGGGTTGTAGATGACCGTGCTCTTGAGCGCCTTGAGCGTCGGGTTGCGTTCGATGTAGTCGTGCGCCTCCTGCGTCACGGAGCGGTCGATCGACTTGCGGTCGCGGTTGTAGGAGTCGATCACCTCGCCGAACTTGGCCGCTTCCGTCTCGTTGCCCTCGATGAGCAGCTCGACCGCCGCATGACCGCCCGAGGGCGAGGCGTTTTCGTCGTTTTCGTCCATCCGCATGCGGCCCGCGGCGTTGATGCGGGGGCCGATCTTGAAGACGATGTCGTCGATCGTGATCTGGTGCTTGTCGAGGCCGCAGATCTTGATGATCGAAAGCAGCCCCTTCGAGGGGCAGCGGTTGAGGTTGCGCAGGCCGAAATAGGCCAGGATGCGGTTCTCGTCCGTCAGCGGCACGATGTCCGAGGCGATCGAGACGACCAGCAGATCGAGCAGATCGAGGATCTGCGCGAAGGGAATCCCGTTTTTCTGGGCATAGGCCTGCACCAGTTTGAATCCCACGCCGCAGCCCGACAATTCGTCGAACGGGTAGGAGCAGTCGACCCGCTTGGGGTCCAGCACGGCGACGGCTTCGGGAATCTCCTCGGCCGGCAGATGGTGGTCGCAGATGATGAAATCCACGCCCTTGGTCTTCGCATAGAGCACTTTCTCCGTGGCTTTGATGCCGCAGTCGAGGGCGATGATGAGGCTGACGCCCTTGCGGGCGGCCACATCGATGCCCCGTACCGAAATGCCGTACCCTTCGGTATAGCGATCCGGAATGTAGAAGGTCAGGTTTTTGTGCCCGATCTGGCGCAGGAACTTGTATACGAGCGCCACGGCCGTGCAGCCGTCGACGTCGTAGTCGCCGTAGACCATGATCTTTTCGCCACGGGCCACCGCCTGCTCGACCCGCTCCACCGCACGGTCCATGTCCTTCATGAGGAAGGGATCGTGCAGATCGGCAAGGTCGGGCTTAAAGAACCTGTTCGCCTTTTCTACCGTGTCTATGCCTCTTTGTACGAGCAGATTGGCCAGCACAGGCGAGATCCCGAGCACGGTGGAGAGTGCCTCCACCCGCGCGGGGTCGCCCTGCGGCTTCACCACCCAGCGTTTCTCGATAGGCATAAGCGTTGTTATTTATATATTTCGACATTTAATATCTCACTTAAGTTTTTCGTTACGAGCTCCTTGACCTCCTCCATGGAGGGTTCCGAGCCCGTTTCCCGCGCGATCGACGTCACGCCCCGGTCGACGAATCCGCACGGATGGATGCGGTCGAACCACCGCAGGTCGGTCGTCACGTTCAGCGCGAAGCCGTGCATGGTTACATAACGCGAAGCGCGCACGCCTATTGCGCAGATCTTGCGCGGCGCGGCCGATTCGGCATCGAGCCACACCCCCGAGGCTCCGCGGATGCGGCCGCCGCAGATGCCGTAGCGGGCGACGGTGCGGATCACCGCCTCTTCGAGCGCCTCGATGTAGTCGCGAAGCCCCATGCCGAGGCGTTCGAGGTCGAGGATCGGATAACCGACCAGCTGCCCGGGGCCGTGGAAGGTGATGTCGCCTCCGCGGTCGATGCGGAAGAACGAGGCGCCGAGGCGTGTCAGCTCCGTCTCCGAGACGAGCAGGTTCTCCGTGCGGCCGCTCTTGCCCAGCGTGTAGACGGGCGGATGCTCGACCAGGAGCAGCGTGCCCGCCTCATCGGTGTGCTCGCCGGCCCGTTTGCGGGCGAGCAGGGCCTCGAAAAGCTCCTGCTGCAACCGACGGCAGGCGGCATACTCCGTCGTTCCCGCATCCTGACAGCGAACTCTCATCGCTCGGAGCGGTTACGGCTCTTTTTCAACGCCTCTTCGGCCAGGTAGGAGGAGCGGACCAGCGGCGCGCTCGCGCAGTAGTCGAAGCCCATCTCCAGGGCACGGAGGCGGTAGTGTTCGAATTGTTCGGGCGTGATGTAGGCCGCCACGGGGTAGTGCGCCAGCGTGGGACGCAGGTACTGCCCGAGGGTGACGATCCCGACCCCCGCTTCGCGCAGGTCGCCGAGGGTCTGCAACACCTCCTTTTCGCTCTCGCCGAGACCGACCATCAGGCCGCTTTTGGTGACGGCACCCTGCTCGTGCAGGTAGCGCAGCGTCTCGAGGCTCGTGCGATAACGGGCCCGCGAACGCACCACGGGGGTGAGGCGCTCGACGGTCTCGATGTTGTGCCCGATGATGTCGGGCTTCGATGCGAGGACCCGATCCAGCAGGGCGGGTTCGGCATCGAGGTCGGGAATCAAAAGTTCGATGGCGGCGTCGGGGGACTCCCGTCGGACGGCCTCGACGGTGGCGGCCCAGTGGGCGGCTCCTCCGTCGGGGAGGTCGTCGCGCGTGACGGAGGTCAGGACGACGTGCCGAAGGCCCATCAGGCGGACGCTCTCGGCCACGCGGGCCGGTTCGTCGGCGTCGGGCGGCAGCGGGCGGCCCGTCTGCGTGGCGCAGAAGCGGCAGCCGCGGGTACAGATCTCGCCCAGGATCATGAAGGTCGCCGTGCGGCGGCTCCAGCACTCGGCCTGGTTCGGACAGCGGCCGCTGCCGCAGATCGTGTGGAGACGATGCTCGTCGACGATGCGGCGCACCTCGGCGTATTCGGCCGTGCGATGGAGGCGGATTTTCAGCCAGTCCGGTTTGCGGATCGTGTTTACCCGATCATAGAGCTTCGGCATTTAGATCACTTTTTCCCAATTGACGCAAAAATACGAAAAAGGTTTGGATTTACCGCATCTTCGGACCAATAATTCATAGAACAGGCTTTCCGCGCTATCGGGAGCGCGGTTCGCCGAGTGGGAAAAAAGGCTGCGGGGAGGGGGTGCCGAAGGGTTCGATGGCGCAGCCATCGGCGGGCCGAAGCTGCTCATCCTTCGATTCGACCTCGCAGAGGTCGGCAGCCCGCAGCCGCCCCCTGGCGGAGGGCTGCAACTCGCCAACAGGCTCGATGCCGCCTCCGCTCGGCTGCGGGCCGAGGACATCGCATAGCGATCCCGCGAGGGATCGGCGGGCCGAAGCCTCCCGCTTGCGGAGGCCCGCATTTCGCGTCCGCATCATGCGCGCTCCGCAGGCTTCGACCCGAATGAGTTCGCGCTTTGGCGCGGCGGGCCGCAGCTTCGACCCGCTTTAGGCCCGCATGGGGCGTCCCTTCGCAAGCTGCGACCCGAGACGAGAGCGGACCCCCCCCCTATAATTTTTAATGCTTAATTCTTCATTTTCTTCGGCCGCCTCCCCCGCTGCGCTCCCTGCGGGGCGAAGAACCAGCTCTTCTGGCGGCGTTTCTCCTCCTGCGACCGCGCCACGTAGACCTTGCGGCGGGTATAGGGATCCTCCCCCGTCCAAAACAGCACGGACGAAAGGGTCATGGGGGTCGGCGTCAGATCCTGCACCTGTTCGAGGTTGAAATGCAGCCGGCCGAGCACCTTTTCCGAGAGGGCGCGCATATCCTGTTCGGTGCAGCCCGGGTGCGACGAAATGAAATAGGGAATGAGCTGATAGGGAAGCCCCTCGCGGCGGCAGATCGCGTGGAAATCGGCGTTCAGCCGTTCGAAGAGGGCGAACGGAGGCTTGCGCATGAGCTGCAGCACATGCTCCTCGGTGTGCTCGGGCGCCACCTTCAGACGCCCCGAGGTGTGGTGGCGGAGCACCGTTTCGAGGTAGGGCGAATCGTCAAAGAGGTCGTAGCGGATGCCGCTGCCGATAAAGGCCTTCTTGATCCCCTTCACGGCGCGGATCCGGTCGTAGAGCGCCAGCAGCGGCCGATGGTTGTTGTCGAGGTTGAGGCAGCGCTTCGGATGGAGGCATGAGGGGCGGCGGCACCGCTCGCACAGCGTGCGGTCGTGTCCGCTCATGCGGTACATGTTGGCCGACGGCGCCCCGACGTCGGAGAGGTAGCCGCGGAAATCGGGCATGCGCGTGATGCGTTCGACCTCGGCGAGGATCGACCGTTCGCTGCGCGAGCGGATGAATTTGCCCTGGTGGGCCGAAATCGTGCAGAAGGAGCAGCCGCCGAAGCAGCCGCGGTGGATGTTGACCGAGTGTTTGATCATCTCCCAGGCGGGGATCGGACCGCGCCCCGCATAACGGGGATGGGGCGCCCGCTCGTAGGGCAGGTCGAACGAGCGGTCGAGCTCTTCGGTCGAGAGGGGCTCCCCGGGCGGGTTGACCACCACCATCCGATCGCCCGTCGCCTCGACGAGCGTCGCCACCGGATGCAGCAGGTTGCTCTGCGTCTCGATGACGGCGAAATGGGCCCCGAAGGCCTCCTTCGAGGCGCAGCACCGCTCGTGCGAGGGGAGCCGGATCGTCCGTTCGGGGTCGAGCCGGTCGACGTAGGCCGCATCGGCGAGGAAGGCGACCTGCGGCAGGCGGCGCAGCAGCTTGGCGTTGTAGCCGTTTTCGAGGGCGCGGGCGATTTGCAGGATCGAGCGGTCGCCCATGCCGTAGCTCAACAGATCGGCGCCCGAGGTGACGAGCAGCGAGGGGTGGAGCGAGTCGCTCCAGTAGTCGTAGTGGGTCAGGCGGCGCAGCGACGCCTCGATGCCGCCGATGACGACGGGGACGTGCGGGAAGAGCCGTTTGAGACACTGTGTGTAGACCGTCACGGCGCGGTCGGGGCGGAAGCCCGCGGCACCGCCCGCCGTGTAGGCGTCGTCGTGGCGCAGGCGCAGGTTGGCCGTGTAGTGGTTGACCATCGAATCCATCGCCCCCGCCGTCACGCCGAAGAAGAGGCGCGGCGCGCCGAGTTTGGCGAAATCGCGCAGGTCGTCGCGCCAGTTGGGCTGCGGCACGATCGCCACGCGGTACCCCTCGGCCTCCAGCAACCGCCCCAGCACGGCCGCCCCGAACGCGGGGTGGTCGATGTAGGCGTCGCCCGTGAAGAGGATCACGTCGAGCGCATCCCAGCCGCGGGCGCGCACCTCCTTGAGCGTGGTCGGCAGAAAGGCCATGGCGTGCGGTCGTTATTCGTCCAGACGGGTGATGCGGGCGCCGAGGGCGTTCAGACGTCCGTCGATATCGCGGTAGCCGCGGTCGATCTGCTCGATGTTCTGGATCGTGGAGACCCCCTCGGCCGACATGGCGGCGAGCAGCAGCGCCACGCCCGCACGGATATCGGGCGACGACATGCGCGTGGCGCGCAGCGGCAGCTGGTGGTTGTGGCCGATGACCGTGGCGCGGTGCGGGTCGCAGAGGATGATCTGCGCCCCCATGTCGATCAGCTTGTCGACGAAGAAGAGGCGGCTTTCGAACATCTTCTGGTGGATGAGCACGGTGCCCTGCGCCTGCGTGGCCACCACGAGGAAGACCGACAGCAGGTCGGGCGTCAGGCCGGGCCACGGCGCATCGGCGATGGTCATGATCGAGCCGTCGAGGAAGCTCTCGATGGCGTAGTGGTCCTGCTGCGGAATGCGGATGTCGTCGCCCTGCTGTTCGAGGCGGATGCCGAGGCGGGCGAACTGGGCGGGAATGACGCCGAGGTTTTCGTACGACACGTTCTTGATCGTCAGCTCCGAGCGGGTGATGGCGGCCATGCCGATGAAGCTGCCCACCTCGAGCATGTCGGGCAGCAGCGTGTGTTCGGTCCCCCCGAGCGCCTCCACGCCGTCGATTTCGAGCAGGTTCGAGGCGACGCCCGAAATGCGGGCGCCCATGCGGTTGAGCATCTTGCAGAGCTGTTGCAGGTAGGGTTCGCAGGCGGCGTTGTAGATCGTCGTATGGCCCTCGGCGAGGACGGCCGCCATGACGATGTTGGCCGTGCCCGTCACCGAGGCCTCGTCGAGCAGCATGTAGGTGCCCTTCAGGCGGTCGGCGCGGATCTCGCCCTGCTCGAAATCGCAGGTCGCCCCGAGCTTCCGAAAGCCCAGAAAATGGGTGTCGAGGCGGCGGCGGCCGATCTTGTCGCCGCCCGGCTTGGCCATGTACCCCACGCCGAAGCGCGCCAGCAGCGGCCCGACGAGCATCACGGCGCCGCGCAGCTTCGTGCAGCGACGGCGGTAATCCTCGCTGCGGAGGTAGTCGACGTCGATCCGGCGGGCGCAGAAAGTATAGGTGTCTTCGGCGGACTGCTCCACCTCGACGCCCATGCGGCGCAGCAGCTCGATGAGCTGCAGCACATCGAGGATCCGCGGAACGTTGCGTACCGTGACGCGCTCTTCGGTGAGCAGCACGGCGCAGAGGATTTGCAGGGCCTCGTTCTTGGCGCCCTGCGGCGTGATGGACCCGTGCAGACGGTGGCCACCTTCGACTTTGAATACTGCCATAATGCCGGACTTTGAGTGGGTGGGGCGTCGTCGACCCGACGCGGCGGGCGGCGGCGGGCGCCGCGTCGATGCCGTTCGCGTTGCGGGTGCGTGCAATCGCCTTTCGACAAAGATAAAAGATTTCGGGCGATTCGCCGCCTTTTTGAAATAATTTCATGAAAAATTTTTGCGAATCACTTTTTTGTTGTACTTTTGCATTCCGTAAAAAAGTCTAAAACAATAAAAACGATACAGCTATGGCAATGAAGAGAACTTACCAGCCCTCGCGTCGCAAGCGCATCAACAAGCACGGTTTCCGCGCTCGCATGGCTACGGCGAACGGTCGCAAGGTACTGGCTGCACGCCGTGCGAAGGGCCGCAAGAAGCTGACGGTATCGGACGAGTCGACGTTCAAATACTAAACCCGTCCGAGGAGGCGGGGGCACTCTCCGACCGACCGAAGAGCGGACCGACTGATTTTCAGTCGGTCTTTTTTTGTGATGGAGGGAGGGGCGGCGAAGAACGGCACCCGCTTTTCGCGCGATTTAAGTTCGGGGCAGCAGCTTGCGAAGGGACGCAACGAGCGGACGCGAGCAGCGGGCCTTCGCCGCCGAAAGCTGCGGCCCGCCGCGCTAAAGCGCGAACCGTTCGGATCGAAGCCTGCGGAGCGTACGCACTCGTCAGCTGCGGCCCGCCGCGCTGACGCGCGCATTTTCGCACTGCCCGCAGCCGAGCGGAGGCGGCATCGAGCCTTCGGGCGAGTTGCAGCCCTCCGCCCGAGGGCGGCTGCGGGCTGCCGACGTCTGCGACGTCGAACCGTTCTGCATGCAAAGACGCCCGACAGCCCGCCGATCCCTCGCGGGATCGCAGATACCGCAACCGGCTCGCAGCCGAGCGGAGGCGGCATCGAGCCCCTCGGCGAGTTGCAGCCCTCCGCCAGGGGGCGGCTTCGGCCCGCCGCACTTGCGTGCGATTTCCTTATTCGGGCTGCGGGCTGCCGACCTCTGCGAGGTCGAAACGAGACCTCGCCCGAAAGCCCCCCCCCATTTTTAATTCTTAACAAAGAAAGGGCCGCCCGTCTTGCGACAGGCGGCCCCGCTCCCTTTTTACGAAACACGGCTCGTCAGGGAGCCGTAACTCCCGCCCTGCGCGGCCGCCTCGCCCGAAAACGGGGAGCCGGCCTTCGGCAGGGCCTGCAAGCCTACTTGTTCACCACGTACGGATCGTAGCCCGGGTTCTGCCCGAACTCCTCGGCATTGAGCAGTTTGTCGAGGAAACGGACGGGAATCGGACGCAGCGCGTGGTAGGGCTGGATGTTCGAACCGATGTTCGGGTTGTGCTTGCTGCAATACTCGACCAGCTTGCCCGTGCGCTTCAGGTCGAACCAGCGCAGCCACTCGCCGCACAGCTCGCGGGCGCGCTCCTCGAGGATGAACTCGACGGTCATGTCCGAGGCCGAAACCTTCATGGCGTTCTCGTAGCCGGGCTTCACGACGCGCGAGGTGCGGATCTCGTCGTTGATGTACTTCGCGGCATCGGCGGTCCGATTCAGCCCGATGCAGGCCTCGGCGGCGATGAGCGGCATCTCGGCGTAGCGCATGATGGGCACGTCGGCGAAGCCCACGACGCCGTTGGCGGCCGCAAGCAGCTTCACGTCGCTGTCGGGATCCGAAATGCGGTACTTTTTGAAGCGCGGGAAGCTCGAAATGATCTGCGTCGAAGCCTCCTCGGCGGTCTTCAGCAGACCCGACGGATGGTAGAGCATGTCGATGTCGACCACGGCGTAGCTCGCCTCGGCCTTCTCCTGGTCCGAGACCTTGTTGCGCGTGAAATAGAGCGCCAGATCGCCCTCGTTCACCTTCTTGTTCACGATCGGCCCGTATGCCTTCTTATAGAGCGCCAGGTCGCCCGAATCCTCCTTCCACTCGAAATCGGTGTTGGCGTAGAACTTCTCCTGGAAGAGCGTCTCGTAGCGCAGGTCGCCCTCCTCGAAGAGGCCGAGGAAATACTTCGTCGGCATCATGAGGTTGCTCTCCTTGAAATACTCCCAGCTGTCGGCCGTCGTCTTGATGCCCACGCGGCCGTTGAGCTTCGGCGAGAAGTAGCAGTGCAGACGGTTCGGGTTCTTCGCCTGGGGGTTGTTCGAGGCGATCGACGAGTGGGTCACCACAGCCAGGTACTCCGTGTTGGTCTTGTTGTTCTCGGCGCGCCATACCTCGTCGTAGGTCGGGTAGATTTTGATGCCGAGCGACGCCTTGTTCTGAACGACGTAGTCGGCCGCCGCAAGGGCCTTTTCATAGAAGGCCTTCTGCTCGGCGCTCCCCTCGGCGCAGTAGGCGGCGCGCGTCAGGCAGACGCGGGCCAGCAGGCCGTAGGCCGCCTTGCGCGTGTAACGGCCCATGATGCCGTCGATCGGCTCGACCTGCAGCTGCGTGCAGGCCAGCTCGGCGTCGGGGATGATTACCTTGTCGTAGATCTCCGTCGCAGGGGTGCGGTAGGCGTAGAAATTCGGCGAGGAGGTCTCCTCCAGACGCAGTTCGATGTCGCCGAAGAACTCCACCAGCCACCAGTAGCAGTAGGAGCGCAGCCAGCGCGCCTCGCCCTCGCGGGCGGCCTTCTCGACGGGGTTCGTGTAGGGTACGTTCTGGATGCGGTTGATGACCGAGTTGGCGAGGTTGATATCGTCGTAGACGCGGTTCCAGACGTTGGCGATCTGGCCCACGTCGCCCTGCAACCCCTCGTAACGGGTCATCTTCTGACCGTAGTTCTGGTTGGCCTGGTTCAGCCACAGGTCGGTACTGCCCTCGAGGTAGAGAACGGGATCCTCGCGCCCGAAATATTTCCAGCGGAAGTTGAAATACATCGAGTTGACGAGTGCTTCGATGCCTTCGGGCGTCGAGAAGACGACGTCGGCCGTCGCGCCCGAGGGGTTGTATTCGTCCAGATCGCAGGACTGCAATCCGACGACCGCCAGCAATGCGGCCGCTGCGACCGAAATACGATATTGGATGCTTTTCATAGGTTTCGAATGAGGTTTAGGGGATTAGAAAGTGAGGTTGACACCGAATACGACGCTGCGGGCGAGCCCCTCGGGATCGTAACCGTCCATCCAGTCCGATTTCGACCAGTGGAAGGGATCCGTCACGGTGGCGTAGATGCGCAGGTTTTCCATGCGCGCCTTGCGCGAGAGCTGCTTCGGCAGCGTGTAACCGAGCGAAATGCGCTTGATCTTGAAGAACGAACGGTCGATGTACGACAGGCCCTGGTAGCCCTTGTACTCGTAGAGCTTCTTGTCCTTGAACAGGGCGGGCAGGTTGCCGCCTTCGTTCGTGCCGGCCACCCAGTAGTTCATGTTCGTGTAGGAGCCGCCCGTCGAGGGGTTGTACGACGCCTGCGGGTTGTCGCCCCACTGGCCCCAGCGGCAGTACATGTAGACGTTCAGGTCGAAGTTGCGGTAGCGGAAATCGTTCGTGAAGCCCGCGTACCACTTCGGCGAGGTCGAACCGAGGTAGGCGATGTCCGAGTTCTCGTCGATGACGAAGTCGCCGTCGATGTCGGCCACCTTCACGTCGCCCGGCTTGAAGGGGATCGTCTTGTTGGCGTCGGTGAAATACTTGCCCGCTTCGGCCGCCTCGTCCGTGCGCCAGATGCCCTGGTAGATGAACGACTGGAACGACTTGATCGGGTGGCCGATCATAAGGGTTTCGCTCTCCTTCGAGTTGCCGAGCAGGATGTTCTGGCCGTCGACGAGGCTCGTGATGCGCTCCTTGTTGGTCGAGAAGGTGAGCGTCGAGCTCCAGGTGAAATTCTTCTTGACGATGTTCTGCGTCGTCAGGGTCATCTCGAAGCCCTTGTTCTCGGTCGAACCGATGTTCGTGTAGAGCTTGAAGTTACCGTCGTTGCCCGACGAGGTGGGGAGCGAACGCAGCAGCAGCAGGTCGCTCGTCTTCGTGCGGTAGTAGTCGGCGACGAGGTTCACGCGGCCGTTAAACATGGTAAGGTCCAGACCGATGTCGAGCGTCTTCGAGAGCTCCCATTTCGTGTCGACGTTACCGATCTCGTTGTTGAAGAGGTAGCGGTTGACGGCGATGTCCTGGAAGGCCGACTGGTAGTTGGCGGGGGTCACGCCGCTCTGCGTGCCGTAGGCCTTGATACCCGAGTTACCCGTGACGCCGTAGGTGGCGCGCAGTTTCAGGTCGTCGAGCCACGAGCGGGTGCCCTGCATGAAGCCCTCGTCCGACAGACGCCAGGCGACGGCCACCGAGGGGAACGAAGCCCACTTGTGACCCTTGGCCAGCACCGAGGCGCCGTCGCGGCGCAGCGATGCGGTGAAGAGGTACTTGCCCTTGTAGTTGTAGGAGATGCGGCCCGCGTAGCTGAAGTTCTGCGTCTGGACGTAGGACGACACGAGGCCGCGACGCGTCGCGTCGCCGCTGCCGAGGGCCCACCACAGGTTGCTCGAGACGAGCTGGTCGTTGTCCGTACCCGCCAGTTCGTCCTTCATCGACTTGTTCCACGCCGTGAGGGCCGTGATGCCGAAGTTGTGGTCGTCGGCGACGGTGAAATTGTAGGTGATGATGTTGTTCCACTCGACGTAGGTGCCGTTCGACTTGGTCTCCGTGGCGACGCTCTGTTTCGTGGTGTTGAGCTCGGTCGAGTGGCCCTTGTCCTTGTACGAGCCGCTCGAAGCGTTGGTCAGGTGGGTGTTGAACTGCGAACGGATCGTGAGGCCCTTCACGGGACGGATGTCGACGTAGGCGTTGGCCACGACGTTCGTGCTGTACGACTCGGCGCTGTAGAGCTTCGTGCCCGCGCCGTCGATGAGCGGGTTGACGTAACCGGCCGCGCCGAGCGGGTAGGTCACGAGCACGCCCTCCTCGTCATAGGGCGAACCGAGCTGCATGCCCGTCGTCGAAGCGGCCTGGTAGGGGCTGTTCTTCGAACGGTTGTGGGTCAGCTGGAAGTTCACGCCCGCGTTGATCCAGTCGTAGAACTTGTGGTCGATGCTCGAACGCAGCGTGTAGCGCTTCGAACCGTCGCTCTTCTCCCATTTCGAGCCGTTGCCCGCATAGCCCAGCGAGAAGCGGGCCGCGGTCTTCTCCGTGCCGCCCGATACCGAAACGGTGTGCTTGTGGCTCAAGGTGACGTCCTTCTGGAGGAGCTTCTCGTAGTCGGTCCAGCGGCCCGCCTTGTAGGCGGCGTAGGCCTCGGGCGAGTCGAAGAGCGACTCGTCGTCGGTCGGGCCGGTCCACATCCCCGCGTTGACGGCGGCGAGGCGGCGCGCTTCGTAGTAGTTGTCGCCCGAGCGGAAATCGGGGTGCTGCGAACGCATGCCGAGCGTCACGTAGCCGTCGTACGAGACGGAAACCTGACCGCTCTTGGCCTGCTTCGTGGTGACGATGATGACGCCGTTGGCACCCTGCGAACCGTAGATGGCCGTCGACGAGGCATCCTTCAACACGTCGATCGTCTCGATGTCGTTCGGGTTGAGGTCGCTGATCGAACCGCCCTGCACGCCGTCGATGATTACGAGCGGGTCGTTCGAGCCGTTGATCGAGCGGTTACCGCGGATACGCATCGTCGAGCCGTCGATGTCGAGACCCGCCACGCGGCCCTGGAGCGAGGTGACGACGCTCGAGGTGGGGGCCTGCAACAGCTTGTCGGCCTTCACCGAGGAGACCGAACCCGTCAGGTCGCGCTTCTTGACCACGCCGAAGCCGATCACCACCACGTCGTCGAGCATCGCGGCGTCCTCCTGGAGCACCACCTGCACGGCCGTCTGTCCGCCCACGGCGATCGTCTGCCCCGCATAACCGAGGAACGATACGACCAGCTTGGCGTCGGCGGGCGCGTTGAGCGAGAAGGTGCCGTCGACGCCCGTCGTCGTGCCGTTGGTCGTACCCTCGACCACGACGCTCGCGCCGATTACCGGTTCGCCTTTGGCGTCGGTCACCGTACCGGTAACGCGCTGCTGCGCATACGCTGCCACTGCGAAGCACAGCAGAGCCGCCGCGAGGGAGACTCTCCGTACCCATGCGGCGACCGCATTCGTAGAAGTCTGTTTCATGTTGTTCTTCATTTAGTTGTTAGTAATGGGTTGAGTTGGGTTGCGTTGACTTTTTAAGCTAAAAAGTCAACATACAAAGATAGTCAGAAAATCGGCAATTCCAAACATGCCGGTCAGAATTTGTCGTCCGCCCCTTCGGCGGACGCTTCTTTTTTTCGGGGCAGGCGCTCCGCAAGCAGCTCGCCGCAAACGCATTGCGCGCTCCGCCGCCTGTGTTTTTAGCTTAAAAAGCAAAGCGCTCCCCTGCGACGAGGAGCGCTTTTCGCGTTATCGGGCGGACCTTATATTGTATAGACGGCGCCTTTTCAGAGTCTGTGCACGTGCGTTTCGGCATCGAAGGGCGGCAGCTCGGCGGGATGGAAATCGGAGTAGCCGACGGCGACGGCGCACAGGGGTGCGCACCCCGCGGGAATCGGCAGGAACGACCGCAGGTAATCGGCCGCCTGTTCGCCCGCAGGCTCCGCCTTGAGGCGGGGACGGCCGTCGACGTGGACCCAGCAGGAGCCGAGCCCCTCCTCGACGCAGGCGAGCTGGAGCAGCGTGGCCGAGATGGCGCAGTTTACCTGCCACAGATCGCCCGCCGTCGTGTCGCCCAGCACGAGGATCGCCAGCGGGGCCCCCTTCAGGAAGGCCGAGCCGTAGTCGCGCATGGCGGCCATGCGCTCGATGAGGTCGGGGCGGTCGACCACCAGCAGGTGGGTCGAACGGGTGTTGCGCGACGAGGGGGCGGTAAGGGTCGCCTGCAAGAGGCGGTCGACCACCTCGGCGGGGACGGGGCGCGGCTCGTACTTGCGGATCGAGCGGCGGCGGCGGAGCAGTTCGTAAAATTCCATGTTCGGATCGGTTTTGTGCAGTCGAAGGTACGAAAAAGCGGGCGCAAAAGCAAACCGGTGCGGCCGATGCCGCGCGGAGGCCCTCCCGAAGCGCGCAAAAATCCCGCCGCGGCGCGGGCGGACGGCCGAAAATCCCTATCTTTGTTCGCAAAAACACCGCCATGGAAACGCCCCGCACCCCCGCCGCATGCGCCATCCGCATCGAACGCATCGAACACGACAAACGCCGCTACCTGCCGCTGCTGCTCGTCGGCGACGAGTCGGAGCGGATGATCGACCGTTACCTCGATCGGGGCACCCTCTACGTCCTCTTCCGCGGCGACCTCCCGTGCGGCGTCTGCGTCGTGACGGACGAGGAGGAGGGGTGCAGCGAAATCAAGAACATCGCCGTCGCGGCCCCCTTTCGGCGGCAGGGGTTGGGACGGCAGCTGCTGGCCCACGCCGAACGCTGCTGCGGCCCCCGCACGCGGCAGCTGCTCGTCGGCACGGGCGAAACGCCCTCGAACCGCCGTTTCTACGAGGCGTGCGGCTTCCGCTTCACGCACCGCATCCCCGATTTCTTCCGCGACAACTACGACCGCCCCATCGTCGAGGAGGGGATCACCCTGCGCGACATGATCCGCTTTCGGAAGGAGCGCGCCGAGGTGGTCATCGAGACCGAACGGCTGCGGCTGCGCCCCTGGCGCGAAACGGATGCCGAAACACTCTACCGCTACGCGCAGGACCCCGCCGTGGGGCCGATGGCGGGTTGGGTGCCCCATCGCTCGGTCGAAGAGAGCCGCGCGATCATCCGCACCGTTTTCTCGGCTCCCGAGGTCTACGCCGCGGCGCTGCGCGAAAGCGACGAGCCGGTGGGCGCCGTGGGGCTGCATTTCGCCGAGTCGGTCCACACGGCCGAGGTCGGAGGGCGCGAGGCGGAGATCGGCTACTGGATCGGCCGGCCCTTCTGGGGCCGCGGCCTCATCCCCGAGGCGGTGCGGGCGGTACAGCGGCGCGCCTTCGACGAACTGGGGCTGGAGGCGCTCTGGTGTGGGTGGTACGACGGCAACGACCGCTCGCGCCGCGTACAGGAGAAGTGCGGCTTCCGCTACCACCACATCGAATACGACAAACCGACGCTGCTCGGCGATCGGCGCACGGAGCACTTTTCGCGCCTGACACGCGCGGAGTGGGAGGCGTCGAACAACGGGACGGCGCTTGCGGAGCGGTAGGGGCGCAACCCGCAACGCGCGCACAACATGCCTGAAGCGGGCGGCGGTGAACGGCCCTTGCTTTACACGTGTTTTTCGGGCAGCAGCTTGCGAAGGGACGCACGAGCGGACGCGAGCTGCGGGCCTTCGCAGGGGCGAAGCTGCGGCCCGCCGCGCTAAAGCGCGAACCGTTCGGATCGAAGCCTGCGGAGCGTACACTCGTCAGCTGCGGCCCGCCGCGCAGACGCGCGCATTTTCGCGCTGCCCGCAGCCGAGCGGAGGCGGCACGAGCCTGTCGGCGAGTGGCAGCCCTCCGCCCGAGGGCGGCTGCGGGCTGCCATTGCTGCGCAATGACCGAGACATCCTGCCGAAACTGCGCCGTCGAACCGTTTGACGCCGCCCCTCCCCTTCCGATTCTTAATTTTTCATTTTTCATTTTCAATTCCTGGCTTTTCCCCCCGCTTTTTCGTAACTTTGCCGATTAGTTAGGTTAATTTCCGCGAAAATGGCACGATACGAACAACTGCGCGCGCTGGTGCGTGCGTCGTTCTCCGAGACGACGCAGCGCCTCGTCGACGACGCTCTCGCCTACGCCGACGAATTTCTGGCAGACGAGCTCCGCTACGACGGCAGCCCGCTGCTCGACCATGCCGTCGCCGTTGCCCGCATCGCCATCGAAGAGATCGGCCTCGGCCGCAACTCGACCGTCGCCTCGATCCTGCACGACATCGTGCGCCTGCAGCACAAGCGTCTCCCCGCAGCCGAATTTCTGGCCTTCATGCAGCGCTTCCGCGAACGCTTCGGCGACGAGGCGGCGGGCATCACCGTCGGCCTGGCCAACATCTCGGGGCTCCGCCTGAAGGATGCCAAGGAGCAGGCCGAGAATTTCCGCGACCTGATCGTCAGCTACTCCGAAGATCCGCGCGTGATCCTCATCAAGCTGGCCGACCGGCTGGAGGTGATGCGTTCGCTCGCCATCTTCCCGCCCGAGAAACGGCGCAAGAAGAGCTGGGAGGCGATGAACCTCTATGCGCAGATCGCCCACAAGCTGGGCCTCTACGGCATCAAGAGCGAGCTGGAGGATCTCGCCCTCAAATACCTCGAACCGAAGGATTTCGAACACATTTCGCAGAAGCTCGAAGAGAGCGCCGACGAGCGGCGCGCCTTCATCGCCAAATTCCTCGTCCCGATCGAGGCGAAGCTGCGCACGCTCGGCATCCGCTACCACATCAAGAGCCGCACGAAGTCGATCTACTCGATCTGGAACAAGATGCGCAAGCAGCGCGTCCCGTTCGAGGGGGTCTACGACATCTTCGCGCTGCGCATCATCATCGACTGTCCGCCCGAGCAGGAGAAACCGCTCTGCTGGACCGTCTATTCGGTCGTGACCGATTTCTACACCCCCAACACGAACCGCATGCGCGACTGGATCTCGATCCCCAAGTCGAACGGCTACGAGTCGCTCCACGCGACCGTCTCGGCCGAGGGACGCTGGGTCGAGGTGCAGATCCGCACCGAGCGCATGGACGCCGTGGCCGAACGCGGCATCGCCGCCCACTGGCGCTACAAGGGGGTGCAGCAGGGGGCGCAGACGAGCGAACAGTGGCTCGGCCGCCTGCGCGAGGCGCTCGAAGAGACGACCCATTCGCTCGCGCAGCGCTTCGACGCCAAACCCGCCTCGGGCGAAATCTTCGTCTTCACCCCCAACGGCGACCTGCGCAAGCTCCCCGAAGGGGCCTGCGTGCTCGATTTCGCCTTCGACATCCACTCGAACCTCGGCGCGAGCTGCACGGGCGGCAAGATCAACAACCGCTCGGCCTCGATCCGCGAGGTGCTCCACAACGGCGACATCGTCGAGATCCTCACCCAGAAGAACCAGACGCCGAAGGCCGACTGGCTCTCGTTCGTCACCACCTCGAAAGCCAAGAACCGCATCAAGGCCTTCCTGCGCGAGGAGCAGGCCAAGCACACGCGGCTCGGACGCGAGGAGCTCGAACGCAAACTCAAGAACTGGAAACTGGCCCTCTCGGTCGACGAGGCGGTCAGCTACCTGGCCAAATACTACAAGCTGCGCCTCGGCACGGAGGTCTACGCCCTGATCGCCACCAACAAGCTCGATTTTCAGACCATCAAGGAGCTACTGACGCGCCATCTGTCGGGCGAGGCGGAGCTTGAACGGCAGCGGGCCGCCGCCGAACAGGAGCGGCAGAAGGCGGCCGAGCGGGCCGACCGCGCCGCCGGCCGGCAGGAGCGCCCCTCGACCGACGCGCTGGTGATCGACGACGACATCTCGAAGATCCAGTACAAGCTGGCGCGCTGCTGCAACCCGATCAAGGGGGACGAGGTCTTCGGCTTCGTCACGATCAACGCGGGGATCACGATCCACCGCACCGACTGCCCGAACGCCAAGCGCATGCGCGAGAACTACCCCTACCGCGTCATCGAAGCGCGCTGGCGGCAGAACTCCGAGGGGGCTTTCCGCGTGACGCTGCGCATCGTCGCGGCCGACACGACGGGCATGGCCAACCACATCACGGAGGTCATCAGCCGCGAACTGCGCCTCAACATCCGCTCGATCCATTTCGCGGCGGGCAGCGGCGGCATCCTCTCGGGCACGATCGACGTCGAGGTGCCGAGTGCCGTGGCCGTCGACGCCCTGATCCACAGTATCCTGCGCATCAAGGGCGTGCAACGCGCCTTCCGCATGAACTGACCTCGGACGACATCCGTTTTTCATTCACCTTCATAAATCCCATTCCACCCATTCCGCAAAGATGAACAACAAAGCCATCAGCGTCGTATTCGCCGAACCGCAGCACGCGCAGTATGCCGAACGCATCTGCACGCTCATCTACGAGTCGGCCTTGCAGCGGGGTACGGGCATCGCCAAACGATCGCCCGAATACATCGCGGCAAAGATCACGGGCGGCAAGGCCGTCGTGGCGCTGGACGGAGAAAAGCTGATCGGATTCAGCTACATCGAATGTTGGGGACACGGCGACTTCGTCGCCACCTCCGGTCTGATCGTCGATCCCGAGTACCGCCACATGGGACTCGCCGAACGCATCAAACGACGAACCTTCGAGCTGGCCCGACGACGATTCCCGTACGCCAAGTTGTTCAGTATCACGACTTCGCTGCCCGTGATGAAGCTCAACTCGCGTATGGGTTACACGCCTGTCACCTTCTCCGAGCTGACCGAGGACGACGAATTCTGGAAGGGTTGCGAAGGATGCTGCAACTACGACATCCTCCAGCGCAACAAGCGCCGCATGTGCCTCTGCACGGGCATGCTCTACGATCCCGCGAAGGAGCAGCCCCGCCATTCGCGCCTGCGACCCTACCTGCTCTACCTCGGCAACGCCTTCAAGAAGGTGTTCCACCTCAAATAAATCGCCGACGGCGGGGTCGCGTCGCAACCGGCCCTCCGCCAACGGGCGACCGCGAACGGCACGCGCTTTCCGCGCAACGCATGTTCGGGACGCAGCTTGCGAAGGGACGCACGAGCGGACGCGACATGCGTGCCTTCGCCGCCGAAAGCTGCGGCCCGCCGACGGCTGCGACGGCGAAATCGACCGCTGGCAGCCCTTTGCAAGGGCGATTTGCAACATACGCACTCGGGGCGGAGCTTGCGAAGGAACGCCAAATGCGGGCCTTCGCGGGGCGAAGCTCCGGCCCGCCGATCCCTTATGGGATCGGATACGCTTCCCCGCCGCAAAGCCGTCCCCAACCCGCCCCAAAACAGATAAGCAACAAAAAAACAACCGATCATCATGCATACGAAAAAGAAAGTAGTGCTCGCCTTCAGCGGCGGGCTGGACACCTCCTTCTGCGCCAAATACCTCTCCGAAGAGCAGGGTTACGACGTCTACACGGCCATCGCCAACACGGGCGGCTTCTCGCGCGAGGAGCTCGCCCGCATCGAGGAGCGCGCCAAGGCGCTCGGGGCCGTCGAGCACGCCACGCTCGACATCGAGCAGGAGTATTACGAGAAGAGCATCCGCTACATGGTCTACGGCAACGTGCTGCGCAACGGCACCTACCCCATTTCGGTCAGCTCGGAGCGCATCTTCCAGGCGATCGCCATCATCGAGTACGCCAAGCGGATCGGCGCCGACGCCGTGGCCCACGGCTCGACGGGCGCGGGCAACGACCAGGTGCGCTTCGACCTGACGTTCCAGATCCTCGCTCCCGAAATCGAGATCATCACCCCGACGCGCGACATGACCCTGACGCGCGAATACGAAATCGACTACCTCCGCCGTCACGGCATCACGGCCGACTACAAGAAGCTGGAGTACTCGATCAATAAGGGGCTCTGGGGCACCTCGATCGGCGGCAAGGAGACGCTGCACTCCGAAACGACGCTCCCCGAAGAGGCCTACCCGAGCCAGGTGACGGCCGAGGGCGAAGAGACGCTGAAGCTCACCTTCGAGCAGGGCGAGCTGACGGCCGTCGACGGCACCCCCTACGCCGACCGCGTCGAGGCGATCCGCGCCGTCGAGGCGATCGGTTCGAAATTCGGCATCGGCCGCGACATGCACATCGGCGACACGATCATCGGCATCAAGGGGCGCGTGGGCTTCGAGGCCGCGGCGCCGATCCTGATCATCGCCGCCCACAAGATGCTCGAGAAGCACACCCTCACCAAGTGGCAGCTCTACTGGAAGGAGCAGGTGGCGACGTGGTACGGCATGTTCCTCCACGAGGCGCAGTACCTCGAACCCGTCATGCGCGACATCGAGGCGATGCTCCTTTCGTCGCAGCGCAACGTGACGGGCACGGTCGAAATCACGCTGCGCCCGCAGAGCTACACGCTCGTCGGCGTCGACTCGACCTTCGATCTGATGAAGACCGATTTCGGCGAGTACGGCGAGGTGAACCGCGCCTGGACGGCCGACGACGTGAAGGGCTTCACGAAGATCCTCGGCAATCCGATCAAGATCTACCACAACGTCCAAAAACGCAACGAGCGATGATCCGCGTCGGCATCATCGGCGGCGCCGGCTACACGGCCGGCGAGCTGCTGCGCCTGCTGCTGAACCACCCCGCCGTCGAGCTCCGCTTCGTGCAGAGCTCCTCGAACGCGGGCAACCTCCTGACGACGGTCCACGGCGGACTGGAGGGCGATACGGAGCTCCGCTTCTGCGACGAGGGGGACCTCGGCTCGATCGACTGCCTCTTCCTCTGCTCGGCCCACGGCCAAAGCTCGGTCTGGATGGCCGAACACGCCGTGCCCGCAGGGCTCTCGGTGATCGACCTGGCGCAGGATTTCCGCGACGAGCACGACGGCTTCGTCTACGGCCTGCCCGAGTGGCAGCGCGACCGCATCGCCGCCTCGGACCGCATCGCCAACCCGGGCTGCTTCGCCACGGCGATCCAGCTCGCGCTGCTGCCCCTCGCGGCGGCGGGGCTGCTCACGGACGAGGTGCACGTCACGGCCGTCACGGGCTCGACGGGCGCGGGGGTCAAGCCCTCGGCGACGACCCATTTCAGCTGGCGCGCCTCGAACCTCTCGGTCTACAAGGCCTTCGAGCACCAGCACCTGAAGGAGATCGGCCGCAACATAGGCCGGCTGCAACCCTCCTTCGAGCGGCCGATCCGCTTCGTGCCGATGCGGGGCGATTTCACGCGCGGCATTCTGGCGAGCGTCTACACGACCTGCCCCCTGACGCAGGAGGAGGCCGCGACGCTCTATCGGAACTACTACGCCGACGCCCCCTTCACCCACGCCGTCGACCGTCCGATCGACCTCAAACAGGTCGTCAACACGAACAAGGCCCTCGTGCACGCGGCCAAATACGGCGACCTGCTTCACCTGACGACCGCCATCGACAACCTGCTGAAGGGGGCTTCGGGACAGGCGGTCCAGAACATGAACCTCCGTTTCGGCCTCGACGAACGTTGCGGGCTGCGACTCAAAGCCTCCGCCTTCTGACCATGGAACTCTTCAACGTCTATTCGCTCTATCCCGTCGAGCCCGTCCGCGGCTGCGGATCGCGGGTCTACGACGCCGCAGGCAACGAATACCTCGACCTCTACGGCGGCCACGCCGTCATCTCGATCGGCCACGCCCACCCGCACTACGTCGAGGCGCTCGCGCGGCAGGTCGCCCGCCTGGGCTTCTACTCGAACTCGGTCGAAAACTCGCTCCAGCAGCGCCTGGCCGAGCTGCTGGGCCGCGCCTCGGGGTACGACGACTACCGCCTCTTCCTCTGCAACTCGGGGGCCGAGGCGAACGAAAACGCCCTCAAGCTCGCCTCGTTCCACACGGGGCGCGACCGCGTGCTGGCCTTCTCGAAGGCCTTCCACGGCCGCACCTCGGGGGCCGTGGCGGCCACCGACAACCCGACGATCGTCGCCCCCTTCAACCGCACCGACAAGGTGACCTTCGTACCCCTCGGCGACCTCGAAGCCGTCGGCGCGGAGCTCGCCTCGCGCCGCTACGCCGCCGTCCTCGTCGAGGGCATCCAGGGAGTCGCGGGCATCCGCGAACCCTCGGACGATTTCCTGCGCGGCCTGCGCAGGCTCTGCACCGAGACGGGCACGCAGCTCATCCTCGACGAGATCCAGTCGGGCTACGGCCGCACGGGACGCTTCTTCGCCCACCAGCAGGCGGGCATCCGCCCCGACCTCGTCACGACGGCCAAGGGGATGGGCAACGGCTTCCCGATCGGCGGCGTGCTCATCGCGCCCCACTTCGAGGCGCGCGCAGGGATGCTCGGCACCACCTTCGGCGGCAACCACCTCGCCTGCGCCGCGGCGATCGCCGTGCTGGAGGTCTTCGAGCGCGAAAACCTCGTCGCCAACGCCGCCTCCGTCGGCGCATACCTCCTCGCCGAGCTGCGCCGCATCCCCTCGCTTCGGGAGGTGCGCGGCCGCGGCCTGATGATCGGCATCGAAATCGACGGCTCGGCCGCCGAGCTGCGCCGCCGCCTCCTCTTCGAGCAGCGCATCTTCACGGGCGGGGCAGGGGCCTCGACTGTCCGTCTGCTCCCCGCCCTCGGCCTTACGCAGGCCGACGCGGACCGTTTCCTGAACGCCTTCAACACCCTTTTGCGATGAAAAAATTCACCTGCGTCGCCGACCTCGGCGACCTCCGCGCGGCCGTCGCCGAAGCGCTCGAAATCAAGCGCGACCGCTTCGCCCATACCGAGCTTGGACGCAACCGCACGCTCCTGATGCTCTTCTTCAATTCGAGCCTCCGCACGCGCCTCTCGACGCAGAAGGCGGCGATGAACCTCGGCATGAACGTGATGGTCCTCGACGTGAACCAGGGGGCCTGGAAGCTCGAAACCGAGCGCGGCGTGGTGATGGACGGCGACCGTCCCGAACACCTGCTCGAGGCGATCCCCGTCATGGGATGCTACTGCGACGTGATCGGCGTCCGCTCCTTCGCCCGCTTCGAGAGCAAGCAGGAGGACTACGAGGAGCGCATCCTCGAGCAGTTCATCCGCTACTCGGGCCGCCCCGTCTTCTCGATGGAGGCCGCCACGGGCCACCCGCTGCAAAGCTTCGCCGACCTGATTACGATCGAGGAGCACAAGCGCACCGAGCGCCCCAAGGTGGTCCTCACGTGGGCGCCCCATCCCAAGGCGCTGCCGCAGGCCGTGCCCAACTCCTTCGCCGAGTGGATGAACGCCGCGGGCTACGACCTGGTCGTCACCCACCCCGAAGGGTACGAACTCGATCCGCGCTTCACGGGCGGCGCCCGCATCGAATACGACCAGCGCCGCGCCTTCGAGGGGGCCGACTTCGTCTACGCCAAGAACTGGGCGGCCTACCGCGACCCGAACTACGGCCGCATCCTCTCGCAGGATCGTTCGTGGACGGTCGACGCCGCGAAAATGGCCCTCACGAACGATGCCTGGTTCATGCACTGCCTGCCCGTGCGCCGCAACATGATCGTCACGGATGAGGTGATCGAGGGGCCGCGGTCGCTCGTCATCCCCGAGGCGGCCAACCGCGAAATCTCGGCCCAGACGGTGCTCAAACGTCTCCTCGAATCGCTCTGAAGATGGAACGGATCACGGTCATCAAGATCGGCGGCAACGTCATCGACGACCCCGCCGCCCTCGACCGCTTCGTGCGCGACCTGGCCGCTCTCGAAGGGGCGAAGATCCTCGTGCACGGCGGCGGCAAGCTTGCCACGCGCCTTACGGAGCGGCTCGAAATCCCCGTCCGCATGATCGAGGGGCGCCGCGTCACCGACCGCGAGACGCTCGACGTGGTGACGATGGTCTACGCGGGGCTCGTCAACAAACGCATCGTCGCCGCGCTGCAGGCCGCCGGATGCGACGCCCTGGGGCTCTCGGGCGCCGACGGCGACAGCGTGCGGGCACGGCGCCGCGCCCCGCAGCCGATCGACTACGGCTTCGCAGGCGACATCGAACGGGTGAACGCCCCGCTCCTCCGCACGCTGCTCGAGGCGGGCATCACGCCCGTCTTCTCGGCCATCCTGCACGACGGCGCGGGCGGGCTGCTCAACTGCAACGCCGACAGCGTCGCCGAGGGGATCGCCCGCGCGGCGGCCGCGATCGCCCCGACGGAGCTCGTCTTCTGCTTCGAGAAGCGCGGCGTGCTGCGCGACCCCGCCGACGAAAGCTCGGTCATCGACCGCATCACCCCCGCGACCTATCCCGCCCTCAAGGAGGCGGGGATCGTCTCCGGCGGCATGATTCCCAAGATCGAAAACGCCCTCAAGGCGGTCGCCGCAGGGGTGCGCAGCGTCGGCATCCGCCACGCCGCCGACCTGCTGCGGGCCGAGGGGGGCACGACGATCGCATCCCGCTGATCCCATGCGCGCTCCGTTCGATCCCCGCACCGAGGCCGTCGGCCTGCTCCGACGCCTCATCGCCGCCCCCTCGCCCTCGCGCGAGGAGGGGCCGACGGCCGACCTGCTCTGCGCCTTTCTGGCCGAACACGGCGTGCGGCCCGAGCGGCTGCACCACAATGTCGCGGCGCGCTGCGCGGGCTACGACCCCGCGCGGCCGACGCTGCTGCTCAACTCGCACCACGACACGGTACGCCCCGCGGCGGGCTACACGCGCGACCCCTACGCTCCGACGATCGAGGGAGAGCGCCTCTACGGCCTCGGCGCGAACGATGCGGGTGCCTCGCTCGTCGCCCTCGCGACGGTCTTCCTCGCGCTGAAGGATCGACCGCTCCCCTTCAACCTGCTGCTGGCCCTCTCGGCCGAGGAGGAGGTCTCGGGCGAGCACGGCATCCGCGCGCTGCTGCCGACGCTCGGCCGCATCGACATGGCGATCGTGGGCGAACCCACCTCGCTCGATGCGGCGCTCGGCGAACGGGGGCTCGTGGTGCTCGACTGCACGGCCCGCGGCCGCAGCGGCCACGCCGCCCGCGACGAGGGCGAGAACGCCCTCTACACGGCCATCGAGGACATCGAGCGGCTCCGCAGCCTCCGCTTCGAACGGGTCTCGCCGCTGCTCGGCCCGATCCACATCGCCACGACCGTCATCGCGGCGGGCACGCAGCACAACGTCGTCCCCGACACCTGCCGCTTCACGGTCGACGTCCGCACGACGGAGGCCTACACGAACGAAGAGACCGTCGAGCTGATCCGCGCCGCGATCCGCTCCGAGGCCGTGCCGCGCTCGACGCGCATCCGCGCCTCGGTCATCGACGAAGGGCATCCGCTGGTGCGCGCGGCGCAGGCCGCGGGGGCCGCCCCCTTCGTCTCGCCCACCGCCTCGGACCGCACGCTGATGCCCTTCCCCGCCCTCAAGCTGGGACCGGGCGACTCGGCCCGCTCGCACACGGCCGACGAATACGTTCTCCTCTCCGAAATCGGGGCGGGGATCGACCGCTATCTGCACATCATCGAAAACACCGCAACCGCTTATGGCAACCAAACTCTGGGATAAAGGCTACGACACGAACGCGTTGGTCGAAAGCTACACCGTGGGCGAAGACCGCACGCTCGACCTGCGCCTGGCGCGCTACGACGTCCGCGGCTCGCTGGCCCACATCCGCATGCTCGAAACGATCGGCCTCCTGACGGCCGACGAACTGGCCCGTCTGACCGAGGGGCTCGAAGCGATCGCCGCCGAGATCGAGGCGGGGGATTTCCGCATCGAAGAGGAGGTCGAGGACATCCACTCGCAGGTCGAACTGCTGCTGACGCGCCGTCTGGGCGACGTGGGCAAGAAGATCCACGCGGGACGCTCGCGCAACGACCAGGTGCTGGTCGATCTGAAGCTCTTCCTGCGCGACGAGCTGCAGGCCGTGGCGCGCGACGTGCGGGCCCTCTTCGACCGCCTGCAGGAGCTCTCGGAGCGCTATCGCGAGGTGCTGATGCCGGGCTACACCCACCTCCAGATCGCCATGCCCTCGTCGTTCGGCCTCTGGTTCGGCGCCTACGCCGAAACGCTCGTCGACGACCTGCGGCTGGTGGCCGCCGCCTGGAAGATCGCCAACCAGAATCCTCTCGGCTCGGCCGCGGGCTACGGTTCGTCGTTCCCGCTCGACCGCACGATGACGACCCGCCTGCTCGGCTTCGGGACACTCCACTACAACGTCGTCGCGGCGCAGATGAGCCGCGGCAAGAGCGAGCGCGCGGCGGCGGCGGCCGTCGCCGCCGTGGCGGCCACCGTCGGACGGCTGGCGATGGATCTGTGCCTCTTCATGAGCCAGAATTTCGGCTTCGTATCGCTGCCCGACAACCTCACCACGGGATCGAGCATCATGCCCCACAAGAAGAATCCCGACGTCTTCGAGCTCATCCGCGGCCGCTGCAACCGCCTGCAGGCGGTGCCGAACGAAATGGCGCTCCTGCTGACCAACCTGCCGCTGGGCTACCACCGCGACATGCAGCTGCTCAAGGAGATCCTCTTCCCCGCCACCGAGGAGCTGCGCCGCACCCTCGCCACGGCCGACTTCATGCTGGCCGGCCTGCGGGTCAACGAGCGGATCCTCGACGACCCGAAATACGACTACCTTTTCACCGTCGAGGATGTCAACCGGCTGGTGCTCGAAGGGATGCCCTTCCGCGAGGCCTACCGCACGGTGGGCATGCAGGTGCAGCGCGGCGAGTACCGCCCGCAGCGCACCGTGCGCCACACCCACGAGGGGAGCATCGGCAACCTCTGCACGGCCGAGATCCGCGCCAAGATGGAGGGGGTGATGCACGAAATGGAGCTGTAAACGGGAGCACGCGAAAAAGCGGGCGGTCCGAGGAAGGTCGGATCGCCCGCTTTTTTTCGGGAGGGGCTTGCGAGGAGACAGTCGCCGGCGGAGGGGACGACCCGTATTCGGGGCGGAGCTTGCGGGCTGCCGACGGCTGCGAGGTCGAACCGTTCGGGACGCGGCTTGCGAAGGGTACGCAACGAGCCTTGCGCGAGTTGCGGGCCTTCGCCGCCGAAAGCTGCGGCCCGCCGCGCTATCGCGCGATTTTCACGCTACCCGTAGCCGAGCGGAGCGGCTTGCGACGAGCGTACGAGTTGCAGCCCTCCGCCAGGGGGGGGGCGGCTGCGGGCTGCCGCGCTAACGCGCGCATGTTCACGCGGAACGAAGCCTGCATGATGCGAACGCCGAATACAGGCTGTTTCGGGTCGAAGCCTGCGGAGCGCCCGTATCGACCGATGCGGGCCTCCGCGCGCGGAGGCTTCGGCCCGCCGATCCCGCGAGGGATCGAACCAGTCGGGATGCAACGACGATCGAAAGCCTGCCGAAGCACCTCCGACGCAAAACCCCGTTCCTAACGGGGCGGCCCGCCGACGGCTGCGCCATCGAGCCGTGCGGTATGTGATGACGCCCGCCTACCCGCCGCTCCCATGCAAGATCACCCTGTCCCGCCCGCCGAAAAAACACCCGCCCCTTCAGCAGAGGGGCGGGTGTTGTATCGAAAAGGGGCGGTCCGTCAATAGCGGTACCGCAGCCATTTCCACAGCTCCTTGAACGACGGTTTCTTGCCGTACATGAAGATGCCGACGCGGTAGATCTTCGCCGCCAGCCAGACCATCGCCATGAACGAGGCGTAGAGCACGCCGAGCGAGAGGAGGATCTCCCAGGTCGGGATGTCGTAGGGGATGCGGGCCATCATGACGATGGGCGAGGTGAGGGGGATCACCGAGAACCAGAAGGCCACCGCCGAGTTGGGGTCGTTGATGACGGCGAACATCACGAAGATGGCCAGAATGATCGGAATCGTGACGGGGGTTTGGAGCTGCTGGGCGTCCTGCACGTTGTCGACGGTCGAGCCGACGGCGGCGAACATCGCCGCATAGAGCAGGAATCCGCCGAGGACGAAGAGCAGCAGACAGCCGACGAGCTTGACGAGGTAGCCCGTGTCGGTCATCGTGGCCACGGCCTGCAGCAGCTGCGGGTTCATTCCTTCGGTCAGGGCGGCGTCGGGGAGACCCTGCTGCATTGCGCGGGCGCCCTCCAGCACGTCGGCGGGCATGAACTGCGGGATGACGACGGCACCCACGACGCAGATGAGCACGCCCCAGATCAGGATCTGCAACAGCGCGACGCAGGCCACGCCGAGGATCTTGCCCATCATGAGGTCGAACGGCCGCACGGAGGAGACCATCACCTCCAGCACGCGGTTGTTCTTCTCCTCGATCACCGAGAGCATCACCATCGAGCCGTAGAGCAGCAGGAACATGTAGAGCATGAAGCCCAACACGTAGCCCAGCACGGTGGCGACGGTCGACGACGAGCCGCTTTGATCCTCCTCCTCCTTGTCGTTGCGGAAGGTCTGGAGGGTGATGTCGGTCTTCACCTCGCACATGATGCGGGGCAGGTCTGCGATGTCGTAGCGTTTGAGTTTTTCGGTTTCGACGACGCGCTCAATCTGCGCGGCGATCTTCTCTTCGAGCACCATCGAGGTCGACGAGTTGGCGTACAGGCGCACGTCGGCCTTGCCGAAGAGGTCGTCGCCGATGTAGAGGACGGCGAAACGGTCCGTCAGGGCGCGGCGGGCCGAGTCGACGTCGAGGTCGCACGTCTCGAAGAGGACCGATTCGTCGCTCTCGAGGTGCGGCGCCACCAGGCCGCTGCGGTCGATGACGGCGATGCGTTTCTGCTCGCCCTGCGCGAATTTCATGATGAAGGCGGGGGCGACCATCAGCACGATCATCAGCACGGGCATGAGCAGCGTGGTGATGATGAAGGATTTTTTGCGGACGCGTTCGTTGAATTCGCGGCCGATGATAAGGGATATGTTCGACATGACAGGATGTTTTGCGGGTTATCGGGTTGGTTGTTCGTCGCTTTCCGCCCCTTTCCGCCGTGCCTTTCCGAAGAGGACGGCGCCGATGCAGAGCAGGCAGATGCCGAGCGCGATCGGCTGGTCGGCGTGCAGGGCGTGGATCAGGTTGAAGAGGCCGATGCCGATGAGTGCGGCAGCGGCGGATTCCGTCTTGCGCAGTTGAGCCGGTTTCATGTTGGTGCGGATCAAAGGGTTCCGTTGACGGCGCGGATGAAGATATCGTTCATCGAGGGGATCACCTCGCGGAACGAGCGCAGCTCGACCGCCTCGTTGACGGCCGCGATGACGCCGCGGACCTCCTCGTCGCGTTCGACATGGAGTTTGAGGTGGTGGAAACCCGTGACGGAGGGGGCACTCTCGAGTACCTCGCAACGGGTGCCGAGCAGCGTGCGCAACGCCTCTTCGTCGCCGCGGTAGTCGACCTCGAAGATGTTGGCGCCGTGGCGGCGGCGGATCTCCTCGACGTTGCCCGAGAGGATGTTTTTCGACTTGTTGATGAGGGTGATGTGGTCGCAGAGCTCCTCGACGGAGGACATGTTGTGGGTCGAGAAGATGATCGTCGACCCCTTGTCGCGCAGCGCCAGAATCTCCTCCTTCAGGAGGTTGGCGTTGATCGGGTCGAAGCCCGAGAAGGGTTCGTCGAAGATCAGCAGCTCGGGTTCGTGCAGCACCGTGACGATGAACTGAACCTTCTGCGCCATGCCCTTCGAGAGCTCCTCGACCTTCTTGTCCCACCAGTTCTGGATGCCGAACTTCTCGAACCACGTTTTGAGACGCATCGCGGCGTCGCGGCGCGAGAGCCCCTTCAGACGGGCGAAGAAGAGGGCCTGCTCGCCGACCTTCATCTTTTTATAAAGACCGCGCTCCTCGGGCAGGTAGCCGATGCGGCGGACATCTTCGGGGGCCAGTGCGCGATCGCCGAAGAGCACGCGGCCCGCGTCGGGCGCCGTGATGCGGTTGATGATGCGGATGAGGGTCGTCTTGCCGGCGCCGTTCGGCCCCAGCAACCCATAGACCGCCCCTTTCGGGATGGCCAGCGAGACGTCGTCGAGGGCCGTGTGGCCGGCGTAGTGCTTCGAGACGTGCTCTACGGTAAGTAAACTCATGGTGTAGATCTGTTAAAGATGACTGACGCTGCAAAGATAGTGAACAGAGGCCGAAATTCAAATAATATTTATTGATTTTCGATAATTTTTCGAAAGAGCGACCTGCTGCGCGGGTTTCAGGCCGAGCGAGATCGGGCAGCGGCTTGCGAAGGGACGCGGCATGCGGGCCTCCGCCCGCGGAGGCTTCGGCCCGCCGATGGCTGTGCCATCGAGCCGTGCGGTGGGCGATGACGTACGACACTCCCCTGCCGCGCTGTTGCGCGCATGTTCGCTCGGGTCGAAGCCTGCAGAGTGCACGCACGTTTGCCAAAACTGCTGGCCGCCGCGCTGTCGTGCACATGTTCTTTCGGGACGAAGCCTGCGGAGCGCCCGTATCGACCGATGCGGGCCTCCGCTGCGGGAGGCTTCGGCCCGCCGATCCCTCACGGGATCGAACCGGACGAGATGCGGTGACGATCGAACGCCCGCCGAGGCTCCTCCGGCGTAAAACCCCGTTCCTAACGGGGCGGCCCGCCGATCCCTCACGGGATCGAACCGGACGAGATGCGGCGACGATCGAACGCCTGCCGAGGCTCCTCCGGCGTAAAACCCCGTTCTTAACGGGGGCCCGCCGATCCCTCGCGGGATCGAAATATCGCAACTGCCCCGCAGCCGAGCGGAGGTGGCACGAGCCTGTCGGCGAGTTGCAGCCCTCCGCCGGGGGGCGGCTGCGGGCTGCCGACCTCTGCGAGGTCGACTCGGAGGATATGCAGCGGCAGCCGAAGAGGTGTCTCCGCCGCACCCCCCCCCGTTCCTGACGGGGCGGCTGTGTGGGGCCGGATCCCGCCCCTTTTCAGCTTTTCCCCTCCTGCCGCTTGCGCTTGATCCGCTCCATGTGGTCGATCCAGGCGATGCGGAAGGCTTCGCGGCGGGCGCGCAGGTTCTGCCGCCACCCCTTCCAGCGCATGTAGCGCTGCCGCTTGTCGGGGTAGATGTCGGGCACCGTGACCAGGATGCCCGTCTCCTCGACCCCGCCGAAATCGGGATTCGACACCGTGTCGAAGACCTTCATCGTGGGTGAGAGGTTCATGTAGGCGTTGATGAGCGGGGGGATGTTTTCGTTCAGTTCGCGGATCTTCTGGATGAGGATGCGGTAGTTCTCCTTGAAATCGGCCCCCGAGAAGAGCTCTTCGTAGTAGGGGTCGTCGAGGTCGAGCTGCAAGGGTCGGATGCCCTCGACCAGCCGTTCGCGGTCGGGGAAGTAGCGGCGCAGGAACCAGATGAGGGCGTTGCGCGCCACCTGCTGGTAGGTGGTGTACATCGTCACCTTGCCGAAGAGGTATTTGACCTTGGGGTTCAGCACGATGATCGCCCCGAGGCCGTCCCAGAGGTTGTCGAGGGCGTAGATGCTCTTGCTGTTGCCGCGCGCCTGATAGGCGGGCTGCACGAACGAGCGCCCCAGCTCGATCGACCGCGAGAGGTAGCGGCGGCGGAAGCGGTCGCTGAAGCGGAAATAGTGCTCGGTCGAGAGGTGGCGCGGATAGGGGTCGGTGCAGACGATGAAGCGGTAACCGCCGACGATCTGCTGCGCCGCGGGGTCCCAGACGATGAGCTGGTAGTAGCCGTCGTCGGCCAGATCCTCTTCGTCGATGTCGAGGGCCTTGCCCGTGCCGCCGCCCGCGCCGCGGAACGCCTCTTCGCGCAGACGTCCCACCTCGCGCATCAGCGCGGGGCATTCGTGCGCATCGAAGATGTAGATTTCGTTGCCTGCGCGGTTCGTGTCGCGCACCTTGCGGGCGGGGGTGAGTTCGGCTGTCAGCAGCGCCCTGTCGACGGGCGGAATGATCGGTTCCATGCGAAGAGTGAGTCGTTGAGGGAACAAAGTTAGGCTTTTTCTTCCGTTCCGCCGCACGGTGCGAGCTCTTTTTCGAGGGCGTAGCAGCGGCGGCGCACCTCCTCGATGCGTGCGCGCACTGTGTCGAAGGATTGCAGCTCTTCGAGGTCGATCGGCCGGCCGACGCGCATGCGGAAGTGGCACCCCTTCTGACGGAACATTTCGTCGGGCAGCCACAGCATTTCGATGTTGGCGCGGATGCCGAGGGCCTTGCGCAGCCGGCTCAGGTTGTAGAAGAAGTTCGACAGGCGCCCTTCGACGAAGATCGGTACGATACGGCGGTTCGATGCGGCGGCCTTCTTCAGGAAGCTCGGGCGCCACTCGGTGTCGGTCACGCGTCCGTCGATCTTGCGCGAGCAGAGCCCCGCGGGGAAGGTCAGCACGGGCAGCGGGCCCGAGAAGGCCTCCTCGAAGCGGCGGGCGTAGGCGAGCGACTGGGCGCCGTGTTTGTTGACGGGCACCCAGAGGGGTTCGAGCGGGGTGACGTGGCGCAGGATGTCGTTCACGACGACGCGCACGTCGCCGAAATGTTCGATCAGCTTGTCGGCCAGCATCATGCCGTCCATGCCCCCGAAGGGGTGGTTGGCGACGAAGAGGTAGCGGCCTGCGGGGTCGAGCGCGTCGAGCCCCTCGATCGAGTAGCTCACCTGCCACTCGCGGAAGCAGGCGCGGATGAAGGGCCGGGGAGCCAGGTGCCAGCAGGAGGCGAAAATATGGTTGAGCTCTTTTTCGTGGATCGTGCGGCGCAGCCATTCGATGGCGAAACGCGGCATCCAGCGGGCGAGGCGGGGCGCCTTCTGGCGCAGAACGAGGGCGACATCGATTTCGGGCATGGCGGTTCGGGTTTTCGGGTCGTTCCGCGCGGGTCGCCGCGGGGCTGTGCGCACGGAAAATTATATGGACAAATATAGGTATTCTTTTTCGAAAAATCCCTAACTTTACACCCAAATCGACCTCCGGTCGAACCTTTGCGCGATGGAACGAACCTCCTACCACATACCCGTCCTGCTGGAACCCGCTGTCGATCTGCTCGGTATCGACCCTGCGGGAACCTATGCCGACCTGACCTTCGGCGGCGGCGGACATTCGCGCCGCATCCTCGAAAAGCTGGGCGAGCGGGGGCGGCTCTACGCCTTCGACCAGGACAGCGACACGCTGGCCAACGTGCCCGACGATCCGCGGTTCCGCTACGTGGCGAGCAATTTCCGTTTTCTGCGCGGGGCGCTGCGCTGGCGCAGCGTGGAGGCTGTGGACGGCATTCTGGCCGACCTCGGGGTCTCGTCGCACCATTTCGACGCCACCGAGCGGGGCTTCTCGTTCCGCGGCGAGGCGCCGCTCGACATGCGTATGAACCGCCGCGGACGCCTCACGGCGGCCGACATCGTGAACGAGTGGCCGGCGGCGGAGCTCACGCGCATCCTGGGCGACTGGGGCGAGCTGGAGACGCCGTGGAAAATCGCCTCCTGCATCGAACGGGCGCGCGCCGCGGCGCCGATCCGCACCACGGCCGAACTCGTGGCGGCGGTCGCGCCCTGCACCCCGCGCAAGGAGGAGGCGAAATTCCTCACGAAGCTCTTCCAGGCGCTGCGCATCGAGGTGAACGGCGAGATGGAGGCGCTCAAGATGGCCCTCGAACAGAGCCTCAAGGTGCTGCGCCCGGGGGGACGGCTGGTGGTGATCGCCTATCACTCGCTCGAGGACCGGCTGGTGAAGAATTTCCTGCGCAGCGGCAACTTCGACGGACGGGTCGAGAGCGACCTGTACGGCCGACGGCAGACCCCTTTCGAGGTGGTGACGCGCAAGGCCGTGACCCCTTCGGCCGAGGAACTGGCACGCAACCCGCGCTCGCGTTCGGCGAAGCTGCGGGCGGCGGTGAAGCGCGGGGACGACGAGGAGTGAAAAATTGAAAATTAAAAATTAAAAATTAAAAATCGGAGGGGCGGGGGATTCCGCAAGGAATCGGCAGCCCGCAGCCGCCCCCCGGCGGAGGGCTGCAACTCGCCGACGGGCTCGATGCGCCTCCGCTCGGCTGCGGGCAGCACGGACATCGCACGCAAGTGCGGCGGGGTGTCGATCGTCGCCGCATCTTGTCCGGTTCGATCCCGCGAGGGATCGGCGGGCCGCCCCGTTAGGAACGGGGTTTTGCGTCGGAGGAGCCTCGGCAGGCGTTCGATCGTCGCCGCATCTCGTCCGGTTCGATCCCGTAAGGGATCGGCGGGCCGAAGCCTCCGCGGGCGGAGGCCCGCATGCCGCGTTCCTCCGCAGGCTTCGCCCCGAACGAACATGCGTGCGACAGCGCGGTGTCGTACGTCATCGCACCCCGCACGGTTCGATGGCGCAGCCATCGGCGGGCCGCAGCTTCGCCCCTGCGAAGGCCCGCTTCGTAAACGTCGCGCCCCTTCGCAAGCTGCTGCCCGACCTCGCTCGCCCGAAACCTGCGCGCGGCAGGCCGCGCCCCGAACCGAAACCGCTAAAAAAACGAAGATACGGCATGATCCCCGAGACGGATTTGGACTTTCACCCCGAGCGGGCCGAAGAGGAGGCCCGCCGCGCAGCCGAGGCGCATTTCGCCCGTCGTGTGCGGCGCGAGGTGCTGCGTGTGCAGAGCGGCGAGGCCGACGAGGATCTGCGGGCCGATGCGGAGGCCGAAGCCGAGGCGGCGCGCGCCACGGAGGAGCGTCGTGCCCGCGAGGAGCGCCGTCGGTCGAATCCGCTCTTCCGCCTCGTCTCGGGCACGATCCTGGTCGGCGAGCAGGCGACGCGATACTATCCCTACCTCTTCACCTTCGCCGCCCTCTTCTTTCTGAACATCGTGGTGCTCTTCTGGTCGCTGCACCTCGACAGCCGCTATTCGCGCCTCGAACGCGAGGTGCAGAAGCTCCGCGAGCGGTCGATCCGGCTCGAGGAGCGGCGCTACTCGATCACCACCCACTCGGCCGTCGTCCGCGAGCTGGAGCGGCGGGGCATCCCGCTCGCCGATCCCGCGGCGCCCGTCGAAATCATCGAAGAGTAACCCGCCATGCGTCCGCAAGAACCCTCCGAAATCAAGAGCGACATCCTCTTCCGCGTCAAGGCGCTCTACCTCTTCTTCATCGTGCTGGTGGCGGTGATCCTCGTGCGGCTGCTCTACGTGCAGTTCGGCTGCCGCGAAACGCGCATCAATGCCGAACGCCTCTCGCAGCGCATCTTCCGCGTCGACACGGTCTACGCCCAGCGCGGCTCCATCCTGGCGCGCGACGGCGAGCCGCTGGCCATTTCGCTCTTCCGCTACCAGCCGCTGTTCGATTTCAGCTCGGAGGGATTCGCCGATTCGCTCGCCTTTCTCCGCCACAGCGATTCGCTCGCGCGGCTTCTCTCGACCTATTTCGGCGACCGCACCGCGGCGCAGTACCGCGACGAGCTGCGCCGCCGCCGCAACGCGGGGCGCTGGTCCTACCGCCTCTCCGAGCCGCGCGACACGGCTTACTACCGCGACGAGGGGATCTTCCCGCTGCTCGTCGATTTGCTGATGGGGCGGGCGAAGGTGACCGAAAAGGTGCGCGACACGATCCGCAGCCACCGCCCGATGCGCCTCTTCCCGCGCGAGGTGGACTATGCCGAGTGGGAGACGCTGCGCCGCTATCCGATCCTGAACTACAACATGGGCATGACCTATACGCTGGCCGAGTACGACCGCCGCATCTACCCGCAGGGCGATCTGGCGCGCCGCACGATCGGCCGCCTCGGCACGAGCGGCACCTACGGTCTCGAAATGCTCCATGCCGGGGAGCTGGCGGGGCGCAACGGCTTCTCGACGCGCCAGCGCATCGCCCGCGGCTTCTCGGGCCGCGTGGCCGACGGCGACCACCGCGAAGCGATCGACGGGGCGGACGTCGTGACGACGATCGACCTGAACCTGCAGGACGTCGCCGACCGGGCCCTGCGCCGCCAGCTCGAACGGCAGAACGCCGAGTGGGGGACGACGCTCGTCATGGAGGTCGCGACGGGCGAGCTGCTGGCGATGGTCAACCTCGGTCGTGCGGCCGACGGCACCATTTCCGAACGCGAGAACTACGCCCTCGGCCGCTCGATGGAGCCCGGTTCGACCTTCAAGCTGGCGACGATCCTCGCGCTGCTCGACGACTGCGGGATGTCGCCCGAGCGCGTTTACGAAACGAACAACGGCGACCCCGTGCAGGTGGGTCCCGCGAAGAACATCCGCGACTCGCACCGCGGCGACCGCGAAATCGCCCTCAAGCGGGCTGTGGCGGGGTCGTCGAACGTCTATTTCGCCCGTGCGATCTGGGAGTATTACGGCGTGACGGGCAAGAAGAAGGAGTTCAGCGACTTTCTGCACGACAAGCTGGGGCTCGGCGAGTCGGTCGGCTTCGAGGCGCTCGGCGAGCGGGCGCCGCAGATCACGCGCGAGTGGAAGGTTCCCGACCCGGGGGTGATGCTCGTCAAGATGGCCTACGGCTACCGTGTTCGGCTGACTCCGCTGCAGATGATTACCTTCTACAACGCCATCGCCAACGACGGGCGGAAGATCGCCCCCGTGCTGGTGCGCGAGATCCGCCGCAACGGCGAGACGGAGGAGCGTTTCCGCACGCAGACCCTCCGCAGCCGCATCTGCTCGGACCGCACGCTGCGCATCGTGCGCGAATGTCTGGAGGAGGTGGCCAAGACGGGTACCGCGAGCGCCTATTTCGGCGATACGACGCGGCTGCGCGTGGCGGCCAAGACGGGTACGGCCCAGGTCACTTCGGGCGACGCGGGGCGCTACCTGGGGTCGATGGCGGTCTATTTCCCCGCCGACAACCCCCGTTATACGGTGCTCACGACGATCCAGACGCGCCGCCAGGGGGGCAAGGCCTACTACGGCGGTCCGCTGGCGGGACCCGTCGTGAAACGGGTGGTCGACTACCTCTACGCCCGCGAACACGACTGGTCGAAGCGCCTCGTCTCCGACGGCGAGCGCCGCTATCCCGAGCGGATGAAGGGGGGCGACGTGGAGCAGATCCGCACCGTGGCCAGGCGCCTTTCGCCCCGCGTGCACGCCGAGGAGCGGCACGGCTGGGGGCGGGCGACGGTCGACAGCGCCTCGCACGTCGAGATCCGCAGCCTCTCCGCGGCGGCGGACCGCATGCCCGACGTGCGCGGAATGGGGCTCAAGGAGGCGCTTTTCCTGCTCGAAAGCCGCGGGCTGCACGTCACGGTGACGGGCAGCGGCGCGGTGGTGCGGCAGTCGCCCTCGGCGGGCGAGACGATCCGCCCGGGCGGCGCGGCGCACGTGGAGTTGAGGATGAAAAATTAAGAATTAAAAATGAAAAATTAGGGGGGGGGAAATTGCGCGAGGGATCGGTGGGCTGTCGTGCGTCATCGCACACCGAACGGCTCGATGGCGTAGCCATCGGCGGGCCGAAGCCTCCCGCAGCGGAGGCCCGCATCTGTCGATCGCGCGCTCCGCAGGCTGTGCCCCGAATGAGTCCGCGCTTCAGCGCGTGCCGTTCGCCGCCGCCCCATGCGGCGGACGGCAAACCTCGCGACAGGCCGCTCGATGCCGTCCTGCCGCCGTCGGCGAACGATCCCGCGCGGGATCGGCGGGCCGTTTGGCCGCGATGGCATAGCCATCGGCAGCCCGCAGCCGCTCCCTGGCGGAGGGCTGCTTCTCGCGAGCGCTCGTCGCAGGCCGCAATCCGCTGCCGAAGGGTTTCGACCTTGCAAAGGTCGGCGGGCCGCAGCTTCGCCCCTGCTTTAGGCCCGCATGCCGCGTCCCTTCGCAAGCTGCGTCCCGAACACGCATCGCACGCAAGTGCGGCGAGCTGAAGCCTCCGCATACTGAAGGCCCGCAGTTTTGGCAAACATGTGTGCCCCGCAGGCTTCGCCCCGCCCGCACCGACGAAACACGAAACGAACAACGATATGACGAAACGATTATCCGAACTGCTGGCCCACTGCGCCCCCCGCGCGGTGCACGGATCGCTGGAGGTGCCCGTCGCGGCGCTTACCTACGACTCGCGCACGGTGACGGCGGGCTGCTGCTTCTTCGCCGTGGAGGGGGTCCGCTGCGACGGCCACGACTTCATCCCTGCCGCCGTGGCGGGGGGCGCTTCGGCGGTGGTCTGCCGCCGTCTGCCCGCCGAGCGGTGCGACGCGGTGACCTACGTCGAGGTCGACGACGTGCAGGCGGCGCTGGCCGACATGGCCGCCGCCTTCTACGACCACCCGAGCCGCGAGCTGAAGCTCGTGGGGATCACGGGCACGAACGGCAAGACGACCACCGCCACGCTCCTCTACGAGCTGGTGCGCGCCCTCGGCTACCGTGCGGGGCTGATTTCGACGGTGGTCTACCGCATCGACGACCGCACGGTCGAGGCGACCCACACCACCCCCGATGCGATCCGTCTGAACGCGATGATCCGCGCGATGGTCGAGGCGGGGTGCGACTACTGCTTCATGGAGTGCTCGTCGCACGCCATCGTCCAGCAGCGCACGCGCGGCCTTCGGTTCGCGGGAGGGCTCTTCTCGAACCTCACGCACGACCACCTCGACTACCACAAGACCTTCGCCGAGTACCTGCGGGCCAAGAAGGGCTTTTTCGATGCGCTGCCCGCTTCGGCCTTTGCGCTGGTCAACATCGACGACCGCAACGGCCGCGTCATGGTGCAGAACACGGCGGCGCGGGTGAAGACCCTTTCGCTGCGCGAGATGGCCGATGTGCGGTGCCGCATCCTCGAAATGCACCTCGACGGCATGCAGCTGCTGCTCGACGGACAGGAGGTGTGGGTGCACCTCACGGGCCGTTTCAACGCCTACAACATCGCGACGGTCTACGGAACGGCCCTCCTCCTGGGGCTCGATCGTTCGGAGGTGCTGGCCGCTTTGAGCGCGCTGGGGGCGGTGAGCGGCCGCTTCGAGTGCATCCGCGCCGCCGACGGCACGATCGCCGTGGTCGACTACGCCCATACGCCCGATGCGCTGGAGAACGTGCTGCGAACGATCGAGGAGATCCGCACGCAGGATCGGCAGCTCGTCGTCGTCTGCGGCTGCGGCGGTGACCGCGACCGCACGAAACGCCCCGAGATGGCGCGCATCGCCGCATCGCACGCCACGACGGCGGTCTTTACCTCCGACAACCCGCGCCACGAGGACCCCGAGGCGATTCTCGACGAGATGACCGCGGGGCTCGACCCCTCGGTGCGCTGCCTGCGGATCGCCGATCGCGCGACGGCCATCCGTACGGCCGTCCTGCTGACCCGTGCGGGCGATATGCTGCTTATCGCGGGCAAGGGTCACGAAACCTACCAGATCGTCGGCGACGAAAAACGTCATTTCGACGATCGCGAGGAGGTGAGGAGGGCGTTCGCCGAGTTGAAAATGAAAAATTAGGAGGCGGCGTCGGGCCGAAGCTTCGCTCGGCGAAGGCTCGCAACGCTTTGCGAGTGCGTGCTGAACGGTGATCGCGCTGCAAGCGCGGCGGGCCGAAGCCTCCGGCGGCGGAGGCCCGCAGTTCGCGGACGCTCGCTGCGTGCGCTCCGCAGGCTCCGACCCGGGCAGAGAGACGTCGGCTCTCGGACCGAATGCGGATCGCGCTCCGCAGTCTCCTCCCGCCCCGCCGCCCGCCGTTAAAAAAAGAAGAAACAAGCAACAAACGAAGAAACAACCATGCTTTACCACCTGTTCAAGTACCTGGACAATGTCTACGACCTCCCCGGCTCGGGCATGTTCCACTACATCTCCTTCCGCTCGGCCGCGGCGGTCATCGCGGCGCTGCTGATCGCCATCATCTTCGGCCGTTCGATCATCGATTTCCTGCGCCGCAAGCAGATCGGCGAGGAGATCCGCGACCTCGGCCTGGAGGGGCAGCTCGCCAAGCGGGGCACCCCCACGATGGGCGGCATCATCATCCTGCTCTCGATCCTCGTGCCGACGCTGCTGTTCGGCCGTCTGGACAACGTCTACGTCCGTCTGATGATCGTTTCGACCGTCTGGCTGGGGCTCATCGGCGGGCTGGACGACTACATCAAGGTCTTCCGCCACCGCAAGGAGGGGCTCAAGGGGAGCTTCAAGATCGTGGGGCAGGTAGGGCTCGGGCTGATTGTCGGCACGACGATGTGGCTTTCGCCCGACATCGTGGTGAGCGAGCGCACGGTGCAGCCCGTCGAGACGCTCGTCGTCGACGAGAGCGGCGAGGTGGTCGACGAGCTGCGGCAGACGATCGTCGTGAAGGCCGAGCAGACGAAGAACCCCAATACGACGATCCCCTTCAACAAGAACAACGAACTCGACTATGCCTGGTTCACGGGGGGCAACCGCACGGCGGCGTGGCTCCTCTACGTGCTGGTGGCGATCTTCGTCGTGACGGCCGTTTCGAACGGCGCCAACCTCACGGACGGCCTCGACGGCCTCGCCACGGGCGTCTCGGTGCCGATCGTCATGGTGCTCGGCGTGTTGGCCTACCTCTCGGGCCACGTCGTCTACGCCCCCTTCCTCAACATCATGTACATCCCCGACAGCGGCGAACTGCTCGTCTTCGCCTCGGCGATGATCGGCGCGCTGGTCGGATTCCTCTGGTACAACTCCTACCCCGCGCAGATCTTCATGGGCGACACGGGGTCGCTCTCGATCGGCGGCATCATCGCCGTCTTCGCCCTCTGCATCCGCAAGGAGCTGCTGCTGCCGCTGCTGTGCGGCATCTTCCTCGTCGAGTCGCTCTCGGTGATGTTGCAGGTCAGCTATTTCAAGTACACCAAAAAGCGCTTCGGCGAGGGGCGGCGCATCTTCCTCATGTCGCCCCTGCACCACCACTACCAGAAAAAGAACATCTACGAAACGAAGATCGTCCTTCGTTTCTGGATCTTCTCGCTGCTGCTGGCGGCCATCACGCTCGCGACGCTCAAGATCCGATAACCGACAAACACACACATCCGTCATGACACGCAACAAGCTCGTCGTTCTGGGCGGCGGAATCAGCGGCTACGGCTCGGCGATTCTGGCCAAAAAAGAGGGTTTCGACGTCTTCCTTTCCGATCGGGGGAGGATCGCCGACCGCTACAAAGCAAAACTGGAGGAGTGGGAGGTTCCCTACGAGGAGGGTTCCCACGACGAGGCGCGCATTCTCGCCGCCTCGGAGGTGGTCAAGTCGCCCGGCATCCCCGAGTCGGCCCCCATCGTGCGGCGGATCCGCGCCGCGGGCATTCCCGTCGTCTCCGAGATCGAGTTTGCGGGGCGCTACCTCGACGGCGCCCGCTGCATCTGCGTCACGGGGTCGAACGGCAAGACGACCACCACGTCGCTCGTTTACAAAATCCTGCGTGATGCGGGCTTCAACGTCGCCCTCGGCGGCAACATCGGCGAGAGCTTCGCCTATTCGGTCGCGACGGGCTCCTATGACTGGTACGTGCTCGAATTGAGCTCCTTCCAGCTCGACGGCATGTACGATTTCCGCGTCGACGTCGGGGTTCTGATGAACATCACGCCCGACCACCTCGACCGCTACGACCACTGTTTTCAGAACTACGTCGACTCGAAGATGCGCATCACGCGCAACCAGCTCCCCGCCGACGCCTTCGTCTTCTCGGGCGACGATCCCGTGATCGCGGGCGAGCTCCCGAAATACGACCTGCGGCAGCGGCTGCTCCCCTTCACGGCACGCGCGGGGGCGGCCTCGACAACCGCGGCCTCGGAAGCCCCTGCCTCGGCGGATGAAGCGGCTGCAACGGTCGGGACGACCTCGGACGCTGCCTCTGCATCGACGGCCGCGGCTGCCGACGGCGCCCGCCTCGACGGGGGGTGCTTCACGGCGCGTCTCGGCGACCGCTGCGTGACCCTCGACACGGCCTGCATGCGCATTTGCGGCCTCCACAACGCCTACAACGCGATGGCGGCGGCCCTGGCGGCCCTCGCCGCGGGGGTCGACGAGGCGTCGATCCGCCGCTCGATCTGTGCGTTCGACCCCGTCGAACATCGTCTGGAGCCCGTCGCCGAGAAGGAGGGGGTGCTCTGGATCAACGACTCGAAGGCGACGAACGTCGATTCGGTGTGGTACGCCCTCGAGAGCATGACGCGCCCCGTGGTCTGGATCGCGGGGGGCACGGACAAGGGCAACGACTACGAGCCCCTGAAGGCCTTCGCCCGCGCAAAGGTCCGCACGCTCGTCTGCATGGGGCTCGACAACGCGAAGCTCGTGCGTGAATTTACGGGGGTGGTCCCCGAGGTGATTTCGACCTCGTCGCTCGACGAGGCGATGACGGCGGCGCGCCGTGCGGCTCGTCGGGGCGATGCGGTGCTGCTCTCGCCCGCCTGCGCCAGCTTCGACCTCTTCAAGAACTACGAACACCGCGGCGCCTGCTTCAAGGAGTGGGTCGCCGCCAATGCCTGACCTGCGATGACGGCGGAACGAGCGGCGGCGGCCGCAGCGGAACAGGCGGCGCAGCGGGGATCGGCCCGCGACGAAGCCATGCGGGCGGGCTCCTCGCAGGAGGACTTCGTGCAAGCGGGGGGAGCGCATACGGGCTCTCCGCGACCCCGTTCGGCCGCCCGACAACCGGCCGCCGGCCCGACGCGTCGGTGGCTCACGGGCGACCGCGTGCTGTGGGTGATCGTCTTCGTGCTGGCGACGGTCTCGGTGCTGGTCGTCTATTCGTCGACGGCCAAGATGGCCTACGATGCCCACACGATGCGCTCGACGGCCCATTTCCTGCGGCAGCAGCTGCTGATCCTCTTCTTCAGCCTCGGCGTGATGGTGATCGTACAGCGCATGAACAGCCGCTTCTACCACGCCGCTGCGCGGTGGGTCTACTACGCGAGCGTGCTGCTCACGATGGCGGTCTACTTCATCGGCGCCACGACCAACGGCGCCGCCCGCTGGATCCCGATCGGTCCGATCCAGTTCCAACCCTCCGAGGCGCTGAAGGTGGCCACCGTGCTGTTCCTGGCGGCCCAGCTGGCGGCGCGGCAGACGAAGATCGACCGCATCCGCATCGTCCCCTCGTGGCGCTTCTGGACGTGGCGCACGGACCGCGAGCAGCGGCGCATCTGGGCCGAGGGGACCTATCCGATCCTGCTCCCCGTGCTGGTCGCCTGCGCCGTGATTCTCCCCGCCCACACCTCCTCGTCGGCGCTGCTCTTTCTGGCGACGTGGGTCATGATGCTCATCGGCCGCGTGCGGTCGCGCGAGCTTTTCAAGCTCTTCGGCTGGGCCGTCGCCGCCTTTCTGCTCCTGATGACCCTCAACCTGGGGCGCAGCGAGACCGCCGAGGGGCGTTTCTCGACCTGGGTGCGCCTCTGGGTGCTGCCGCAGGACCACAAGCCGCTCGACCTGCTGACCGATACCGAACGCTCGATGATCGCCATCCGCAACGGCGGCATCCTCGGCGAGGGGGCGGGGCAGAGCGCCATGCGCGTCGAGATGATCCACCCCGAGAGCGACTACGCCTTCGCCTTCTTCGTCGAGGAGTACGGCATGCTGCTCGCCGTGGCGCTCATGATGCTCTACCTGTGGATCTTCTTCCGCGCCATCGAGATCTTCCGACGATGCGGCACCGCTTTCCCGGGGCTCCTCGTGCTGGGACTGGCGCTGCTGATTACCTGCCAGGCGCTGCTGCACGTCATGGTGACGGTGAACCTCATCCCCGAGACGGGGCAGACGCTGCCGCTCATTTCGCGCGGCGGCTCCTCGACCCTCTTCACGGCCGTGGCGCTGGGGATGATCTTGAGCGTCAGCCGCCAGAACGACGAACAGTCGCACGACCGCCCGAAGGGGGAGAGCCTCTACGAACGGTAGTGGGCGGCGTTTACGCAGGTCGGAGCTTGCGGGGCCGATCCGCCGCACGGCGTGCGAGGCCCGCAGCCGAGTCCGATTTTGCGGACGTTCGCCGACGGCGGCAGGACGGCATCGAGCCTGCGGGCGAGGCTTGCCGTTCAGCCGCATGGGGCGGCGGCGAACGGCACGCGCCTGTGGCGCGATCTTTTCTTCGGGGCGAAGCCTGCTGTACTGCGCGCGATCGGGGATCGGCCCGCAGCCGAGCGGAGGGGCCTGCAACGAGCGGACGCGAGAAGCAGCCCTCCGCCGGGGGGCGGCTGCGGGCTGCCACGCTAAAGCGTGCTTGTTTGTTCGGGTTGAAGCCTGCGGAGCGCCGCACTTGCGTGCGATGCGTGTTCGGGACGCAGCTTGCGAAGCGCCCGCACGCGCAAGAGTTGCGGGCCTTCGCCGCCGAAAGCTGCGGCCCGCCGACCTCTGCGAGGTCGAAGCCGTTCGGCCATCGTTTCTCGGGACGAAGCCTTCGGCCCGCCGCACATCCGTGCGATTTTCACTCCCACAGGGGGCGGCTGCGCCCCGCCGACCGCCGCGCGATCGAATTTTTACGGCAACCCATAAAGAGCGAGAGCCGCCCCTGCGAAGGGGGCGGCTCTCGTCGTCATCGGGCAGCGCTCGCTGCGAAGGGATTTACAGCTTGATCTGCATGTGCTTGATACGGCGGCGGCGCCACGTGTAGATCGCATGCAGCGTGCCGTCCTCGGCCTGGATGATGCTCGGGTAGGAGTACTGGTTGACGGGGCTCGCTTCGAGCGTCAGCAGGTGGCGCCACGCGGTGCCGTCCTCCGACACGGCGATCGAGAGGGGCGTGCGAACTCCCTTCGGCGTGCCGTCGAGCGTCTCGAAATTGTTGTAGATCAAGACGTGGCGGCCGTCTTTGAGCGTCACGGCGTCGATTCCCGACTGGTTGTTCTCCAGATCGAGCAGCGTCATTTTGCTCCAGGTCGTGCCGCGGTCGCTCGAAAAGGCGGTGCCCGTCTTGCCGTTGCGCGTGCGGCAGAGCATCTGGAGCCGTCCGTCGGCGAGCTTGAGGATCGTCGGCTGGATGGCGTAGATGCGCTTCGCCTTCGTTCGGTCGTAGGGGACCTTGCCGATGTCGGCGCGCTTTTCGACGAGCGGGCGATCCTTCGTCGGTACGTTCAGCTCCGCGTCGAGCGACGGGGTGCGGTGCCATGTCTTGCCCAGGTCGTCCGTGTACTCGAAGTGGCAGTCCCAGTGGCTCCCCTCGGTCGAGGCGGGGCAGAGGATGCGCCCGTCGAGGTAGACCGGCTTGTTCTTGGCGGGGCCGAGGAAGCCTTCGGGCATCAGCTCGGGTTTCGACCACGTCTTGCCGCCGTTTTTCGAGCGGATGAGGTAGCCCTTCCAGCCCGCCACGTTGGGGCCGACCTTGTAGAAGAGCCACAGCTCGCCGTTCTTCTCGGGCACCTGGAAGAGGATCGGGTTCCAGCAGGCGTAGCGCAGCGTGTCGTTCTGGATGCCGTCGGCCACCTGCTTGGGGGCCGACCAGCGGTCGCTGCCCTTCTTCTTCGTGCAGGTCCAGATGCAGACGTCGGGGTTGCGCTCCTTCGTGCCGCCGAAGAAGGCGGCGATCAGGTCGCCGTTCGGCAGCTCCTCGATCGTGGCCGAGTGGCATTCGATGAAGGGGGCCTTTTCGTAGAGGAACTCGTCGACGAGGATCCCTTCGCGCTCCTTGCCGAGCGCGGGATCGATCTTCACCGAGAAGTGGTACGAGCCCGACGGCACGCGCCAGAGCGTCTTGTCGCCCTCGCGGCCGATGCAGCGCACCTCGGGGTCGCGGAGCGCCTCGCGATCGATCGTCGGCAGCACGACCGTCGCCACCGTGTTGCAGGGTACCGTGACGTCCCATTCGAGCTGCATCGGAGTCTTGCGGTAGCGGCTGCGGATCGTGCCGTGGAGCGAGGCGTAGGAGGCGTCGACCTCGGCGAGCTCCTGGATCGAGAAGTCGGGTTCGAGGCGGATCTCCTTGTAGGCGGGTGCCGCGGGGTTGATGCCCGCCAGGTCGCGGTAGAGCCATGGAATGAAGTCGCCGAGCATCATGACGTGATTGCCGCTGTTCATCTGCGGGTTGGCCGTGTCGCCGTTCCAGAGCTCCCAGATGGTCGTCGCCCCGCGTGCGGCCATGTAGCCGAAGCTGGGGTAGGACTTTTGGGTGGCGAGCAGGTAGGCCACGTCGCCGCGTCCCATGCGTGCGAGCTGGCGCAGGGTCCAGTTCTGGCCGCAGACGCCGCTGCCGATGTGGCCGCCGTTGTCGACGACGATCTTCTTGACGATCTGCTTCTCGACCTCCGCGCGGTACTTCTCGGGCACCAGGTCGAAGGCTACGGCGAGCAGGTTGGCCGTCACGGTGTTGTTGTCGTAGTAGGTCGCGTCGGGGTAGAGCAGGTGGGGGTAGCGCGTCGGCGAGCTCCCCTCCTCGACGTGGAGGAACTTGCGGTTGAAGGCCTCCTTGGCCGCTTCGGCGCGCGCCTCGAAATCCTTGCGGTCGTCGTCGCGGCCGAGCATCCCGGCGAAACGGGCCATCATGCGCGAGACCTTGCTGTAGTAGGCCGTGGCGATCAGGGCGGGTTTCGTGATACGGCTCGGGTCCTGGCTGTGGATCAGCTCGGGCGACTCGGGCGGCACGCACCAGTCGCCGTACTTCTCCTTCGTGATGAGGCCGTCGGCATCCGTGTAGCAGTCGCGCATGTGGTCCATCCACTTTTTCATCGCGTCGTAGTTGCGCACGATGGGGGCGATGTTGCCGTTGTGCTCGTAGAGCATTTCGCAGACGATCGGCAGGACCGACTGCCAGACCATGCCGTCCGTGTAGTAGTTCCAGAAGGCGGGCACCACGTCGGGGATGCAGCCGTCCTCGCGCTGCGCCTCGCGGGCGTCGTCCATCCACTTGGCGTAGAGGTTGCCGCAGTCGAAGACGAAGGCTTCGCCCCACGAACCCACGGCGTGGTCGCCCAGCCACGGCTGGCGCTCGTTGCGCTGCGGGCAGTCGAGGGGCATGCCCTTGTAGTTCGAGGCGATGCCCCAGCGGGCGTTGCGGTAGACGGTGTTGATGACCTCGTTCGAGCAGCTGAACGAACCGAGCTCGGGCACGTCGTCGTAGATCACCTCGGCCGTGAAATCGGCCGTCGCGGGGTTCTTGAGGCCCGTCACCTCGATGTAGCGGAAGCCGTGGTAGGAGAAGCGGGCGCTCCAGGGGCGTCCCTGCTCCGTGCCGTCGGCGATGTAGGTGTCGGTGCTGCGGGCGTCGCGCAGGTTGCGCACGTAGAGGGCGTCGCCCTCGTCGGTGAGCCGCTCGGCGTAGCGCATGCGGATCGTGTCGCCGCGCTGCGTGTCGCGGACGTTGATGCGCACCCAGCCCGCCATGTTCTGGCCGAAATCGACGATCGCGCGGTCGCCGTACGGGGTGACCTTCACGGCGGGCAGCTCGCACATCACCTTCATGTTCTCGGAGGTGTTGCCGCGCAGCGTGCCGTCGGGCACCGCCACGCGCTGCGGCACGAGCCACTGCGAGTCGTCGTAGCCCGCCTCGGTCCACGCGCCCAGCTCCATGCGGGCGTCGTAGGTCTCGCCGTCGTACTCGTTGTTGCTGCGGATGGGGCCGCGGGCCGTCAGGCGCCACGTCGAGGGGTCGCTGACGATGCGCTGCTGCGTGCCGTCTTCGTACTCGACGACCAGGTGCAGGCGCAGCTTCGGGTAGCCGAACTGCGGAATCTTCCACGTCTTGTAGTTCTGCCGCATCGTGTAGTAGCGGCCGTTGCCCAGCACGACGCCGATGGCGTTGCGGTCGGCGCGGAGCTGCTTCGTGACGTCGAACGAGTTGTAGAGCACCGTGCGGCGGTAGTCGGTCGGCGCGGGGGCCAGCACCTGGTCGCCGATGCGCTCGCCGTTGATGAAGAGCTCGTAGAGGCCGAGGCCCGAGAGGTGGAGCGTGGCGCGCTTGACGGGCTTCTTCGCATCGAACTCGGTGCGGAGGTAGCGGGCGCTCAATTCGCTGTGCACGACCTCCTTGTCCCACTCGAAGGGGGCGTCCCAGCCGATCCAGCGGCCGCCCCAGGCGGTCTCGCCCAGAAGGCCCATGCCCCACTCGGCCGTCTCGCTCCAGGGGCTCTCGCCCTGCGTCGTGTAGACCTTCACTTTCCAGTAGCAGCGCCGGTTGCTCGTCAGGGGCTTACCGCCGTAGGGGACCCATACCGAGCGGTCCGAGGCGGTCACCTCCGAGTTCCAGAGGTCGGCTTTGGCGGGGGTGAGCAGGGCGGGATCCGTCGCCACGAGGATGTGGTAGGCGGTCTGCATCACGTCGCGCTCGTCCGCGTCGATGATCCAGCTCAAGCGGGGCGCCTTGTTTTCGACCGAGAGCGGACGGGTCCGCTGCTCGACCTCGAGCGTTCCCACGCGCACCCCCGCCTGCAGCAGCAGGGGGGCGGCGAGGGTCGCGAGCAGAAGGGTGAATCGTTTCATGTGCGGGGCGGTTTAGAGCGACTGCTGTCCCTCGGTGAGGTAGTTCTTCGTGCTGTCGAAGGCGATCAGCACATGGTCGTTGGCGGGGCCTTCGGGACCCTCGAAGCGGAACTCGCGGATGCCGTCCTCGACCGTGCCGGCGTATTGCAGCGAGCCGTCGACGGGCGAGTACCACCATACCTGCTTCTGCTCGCCGGCGATCTTCGTCAGGTCGATCCGCATCGGGCGGTTCGTGTAGGTGTAGACCAGCAGGTAGTCCGTGCCGCGCGTCGCGATGGCGCGGTCGTAGCGGAAGCCGTTCTCGCCCGCGATGACCGACTGGTCGCCCACGCGCTCGAAGAAGGGGAAGGCGAGGATCAGCCGCTTGAGGTGCTGCATCTGGTTGAAGCCGGGGTCCTGCAACCCCTCTTTCCACGACTTGACGGCGCCGTAGCCGCCGACCTTGTCGCCCGAGTGCATCTGCATGATCGAGTTATGGCCGTAGGTGTGGCCGAAGGCGCCTGCGAAGACCGACCAGTAGGCGTAGCGGCGCACGTCGGGCGCCTTCCACCACGGTTCGCTGGGGTCGTGGAGTCCCTGGGGGATCTCCTCGTAGCTCGGTTCGCCGTCGAGGATCGGCTTGCGGGGCTCCATGCCGAGACCCGCCTCGACGTAGCGCCAGTTGTCCTCGGCGATCGAGGCCTGGGCCGAGTCGTCGCCGTCGCCGCGCGTCTGGTCGTAGCGGCGATGGCCGCTCTGGAACATGTTGAAGTCGAGCCAGTCGGCGTTGTGGAACCAGTAGATCGACGAGGTGCGGCCGAAGGGATGGAAGGTCATGAGGTGGTTGCGGTCGATGCCCTTGATCGTGCGGGCGAGGGTCTCCCAGACCTCCGTTTCGACGTCGCCGCGGATGTCGCCGCCGATGATCCAGACGATGTTGGGGGCATCCTTGTAGCGATCGGCGAGGAAGGTGCCGTACGATACGGCCTGCTCGGCGTTCATGAGGCCCTTCTTGACCAGTCCACCCCAGATGCAGACCATGCCGATGTAGATGCCGTTCTGCTCCGCCTTGCGGACGATGTAGTCCATGTGCTGCCAGTAGCCCTCGTCGCCTTCGGCGTCGATCTTCGAGAAGTCGAAGCCTTCGGGCATCGAGAGTTTGCCGTAGGCGTTGCGGGCGGGCACGCCGTTGACGGTCTGCACCTGCACGACGTTGAAGCCGGCGTCACGGCAGGCGTCGAGGTAGAAATCGGCCTCTTCGCGCGTCAGCCGCTCGGGGAGCAGCCAGCCCGTTTCGCCCATCCAGAAGAAGGGGGCGCCGTTTTCGTGTTGCAGGTAGCGGCCGTCGGCCGTCACGGCCAGCTTGCCGTTCTCCCACGGCAGGGTCGTCCGGTCGGCCTGCGGGGCACAGGCCGCCGCGAAGAGCACGAGGCCGAAAAGAGCGATCAATCGTTTCATAAAGGTATCGGTTTTTTAATGGGTTATTGTCGGTTTACTTGGCCGCGGCGGCCTTTTTCTCGGCGTTGCGCTTGTCGACGTAGGCCTTGAAGAGGGCGCGCCAGTCGCGGCCGTTGGCGTTGAGGTACTGTTCGCACTTGGTCTTGTAGATCTCGAAGACCTGCGAAATGGCCTTCATGCGGCGGCATTCGAGGGCCTCTTCGCGCGCCTGCTTGAGGTTGGCTTCGAGCACGGCCCGCTCGGCGGCCGTCAGGTCGGGAACGATCGCCTCGTAGCCCTTCATCGTGAAGGCCACCTTGCCCACGGTGTAGCCGTCCCAGATCTGCTCGATCTGGGCGGGCGAGAGGTGCTTGCGCAGCCCCTTGACGAGGGTGCGGCGCACCGTGGCGGGGATACGGCGGTCGGCGATCATTTCGCGCTCGACGGCCGAGAGTTTGCGTCCCGTGGCGGGGTCGGCCTCGGCGACGGTCGTGTAGGGGTGGGCGTTGTGCCACTCCAGCACGGCGCGGCGGTGCTCCTCGACGAGCTTCGTCACCGCCTCGCGCGTCCGCTCGTCCTTCAGGTCGAGGGCGGCGACGATCTTCGAGGCCTTGGCCACGAACTCCTTGTCGGCTGCGGCGGCTTTCTTCTCGGCATTGCGCTTGTCGACGTAGGCCTTGAAGAGGGCGCGCCAGTCGCGGCCGTTGTCGTTGAGGTACTGCTCGCACTTTGTCTTGTAGATCTCGAAGACCTGCGAAATGGCCTTCATGCTCTTGCATTCGAGGGCCTCCTCGCGCGCCTGCTTGAGGTAGCCTTCGAGGGCGGCCCGTTCGGTCGCCGTCAGGTCGGGGACGATCGCTTCGTAGCCCTGCATCGTGAAGGCGACTTTGCCGATCGTGTAGGCGTCGAAGACCTGCTCGACCTCGGCGGGGGTCAGTACGCGGTTCAGCTCGCGCACGAGGCGCTCGTGGACGCTCTTCGGGATGAGGCGGTCAGCCATCATTTCGCGCTCGACCTTCGACAGCTTGCGGCCCGTCTCGGCCTCGATTTCGGGAATCACCTGGTAGGGGTGGGTGTTGTGCCAGTCGCGCACGGCGCGGCGGTGGTTGTAGACGGCCGTCACGGCGTGGGCTGCCGCCCGCTTGTCGGTCAGGCCCAGCTTGCCGACGATCTCCTGCGCCTTCTTCATCACCGACTCGTCGGCCGCGGCGGCGCGTACGCGCTCCTTGCCGAAGAAGGGGGCGAGGCCGTTGATCGAGCGGATGGCGTCGGCGGGGAGCTTTTCGCCCTGCGCGCCGAAGCTGTAGAGCGCTTCGAAGGGTTCGATCGTGACGCGCTCTTCATCGGCCTTCGTGCGGTCGAGGCCGAGCGCGGCGGCGAAGAAGTCGTAGACCGCCTCGCGCTTGCTCGGGCCGAAGTCGTGGCCCTCCTTGGCGAGGTGGATGTTCGAGAGGCGGTCGGCGGCGCCGTACAGCGCGTAGACGCGTTGCAGGTAGGGGTATTCGATCGTCGGGACGGTGCGGGTCCAGTCCTTGCCGTCCGAGACGACGCAGAGGGGCTTCGGAGCGAAGATGGCCGCCATCTCGGCGTTGCAGGTACCGCCTGCGGCGAGCGTGACGGGCATGCCGCTCTCGCAGGGACAGCCGCCGTCGAAATGCGACGAGAGGCTCACGACGGGGCAGAGGGCCGTGTAGCGGTCGTCGATGACCGAGAGGAGCACCGACTGGGCGCCGCCGCCCGAGGCGCCGTTGACGCCGACGCGTGCGGGGTCGGCATCCGCGCGGGCGAGGAGCATGTCGAGGATCGCGATGCCGTTGAGGGCCTGGATCTGCTGGGCGTAGGAGGTGCGGTGGCCCACGGAGGTCACCTGGAGCTCCGATTCGCCGTAGCCGAAGAGGTCGTAATCGACGCAGAGGGCCCCCATGCGGGCGAGCGTCGCCAGACGCTGCTGCTGGTCCTTGCGGTAGCGGCCGTCGCCGAAGTGGCCGTTCGGGCAGACGATGACGGGGTGTTTGCCCTTGGCGGCCGGTGCGTAGATCGAGCCGCAGACGTAGAGGCCCGGGAGGGTTTGCAGGGCGAAATTCTGCACTGTGTAGCCGTCGAAGCGGCGCACCTTCGAGAGGATCGGGGCGGCCTCGACGCGGGCTGCGAGCAGCGGTTCGAGTTCGAGCCGTTCGCGCACCTCGCGGCGGATCGTCGCGGCGCGCCGTTCGAAGGCGGCGCGGTCCGTGTAGAGCGTTTCGAGGTGGGCGAGCAGCTTGCGGCCGTCGTCGCCCGTGCGGCGGTTGTACTCGTAGGCCTTGATGCGGATGCGCTCGCCCTCACGGACGAAATGGAGGTCGAAGGGGCCGAGAATCCCCGTCAGCGTCTCGTCGAGCGAGTAGGGGCGGATGCGGAAATCGGCGTAGGGGAGGTAGAGCCCCTCGATCGGAGCGTCGATCTTGAGCTGTACGCCGAAACGCGTGCCGACCTCGGTCAGCACCTCGCCGAGCGGCCGTGTGAAGCGGTTTTCGAATCGGTTCTGTCCCTGCACGGCGAAGGTCGCCAGCAGCAGCAGCGCGAAGAGCAGTTTTTTCATGGTTCGTTATGCGTGTTTTGGTTTGTCTCGTCTTCCTTTCGGGCGGTTGCACGGCCCTGCGGCGGGCCGTTTCGGAGAGTGAAGATAGACAAATTTTTCCGTATCCGCGGCTTGCCGCGGGGCGAATCGGTCAAAATAGGGGGTCGGCGGCTCTCTGCACGCGCTGATGTGCGCAGCACGACGTTCGCCGACGGCGGCAGGAGGGCGGTGAGCCGTCTGCGAACCTGCCGTCCGCCGCGTGGGGCGGCGGCGAACGGCACACGCTGACGCGTGGACTTAAGCTGCGGCCCGCCGATGGCTGCGCCATCGAGCTGTCGGACGAGTTGCAACCCTCTGCCCGTGGGTCGGCGGCGAACGGCACACGCCTCACGCGTGAGGCGTCCTCCGCGGGCCGAACCTGCGGAGCGCACGCATGTTTGCCAAAACTGCGGGCCTCCGCCGGCGGAGGCTTCGGTCCGCCGCACATCCGTGCGCTTTTCGCTCCGACGAGGGGCGCCTGCGGCCCGCCGACGTCTTCGACCCCCCCCTAATTTTTAATTTTTAATTTTTCATTCTTAATTTTTCATCCGCAGCGCCTCCGCCACCGCCTCGGCGTCGAACCACGGTGCGAGCGCCCCCACGGTGCGGATTGCTCCCGCGGGCAGCGCCTCGCCCTCCGGGCCGAAGAGCAGCAGCAGCTCGCGTTTTTCGACCGTCAGCCGCTCTTCGTCGGCCCGTGCGGGATCGAGCCCGAAGACCGCCCCGAAGAAGTCGTAGACGGCCCGCCGCTTGTTGGGCCCGAAGTCGTGCCCCTCGGCGGGGAAGTGGTAGTCGCGCACGGCCTCCTCGGCGCCGTAGAGGCGGTAGATCCCTTGCAGATAGGGCAGCTCCTGCACGGGGACGTGGGCCGTCCAGTCCTTGCCGTCGGAGACGATCCCCAGGGGGCGCGGCGCCAGCGTCGCCGCCAGCTCGGCGTTGCAGGTGCCGCCGCCCGCCGAGCAGAGCTGGATGCCGCTCTCGCAGGGGCAGCCGCCGTCGAAGTAGGACGAGAGGCTGATGACGGGGCAGGCGGCCGTGTAGCGCGGGTCGAGCACGGCGAGCTGCATCGTCTGCGTGCCGCCTCCCGAGGCGCCGCAGATGCCCACGCGCGTCGGGTCGGTATCCGTGCGCGCCAGCATCATGTCGAGCACGCGGATGCCGTTCAGCAGCTGCACGAGTTGCGCGATCGGGGTGTGGTGGACGGCCGTGCCGAGCTGGAGCGCCGATTCGCCGTAGCCGACCAGGTCGTAGCTCACCGCCGCGGCCCCCATGCGGGCCCATGCCGCCAGCCGCAGCTGCGTCCCCTCGTTGTAGCGGTCCGAGTGGCCGTCGGGCGAGAGGATCACGGGGTGTTTCCCGCTGCGGTGCGTGAGGGGAAGGTAGATCGAGCCGCAGACGTAGAGCCCGGGGAGGGTCTCGAGGCGGAAGTTGCGGACCGTGTAGCCGTCGTAGCGGCGCTCCTTCGTCAGGAGAGGGGCGAGGGGCACGCAGGCCTCGACGAGGCGGTCGATCCCGGTGATCGCGCGCGCGTCGCGCCGCAGCTCCTCCTTGCGCCGCTCGAAGGCGGCGCGGTCGGCGCCGTGCGTCGCGGCGAGGTGCTCCAGGAGCTTCGCCCCCTCTTCGGGGAGGCGGCGGTGGCTCTCGTAGGGTTTGATCTTGTAGTAGCGGTCGTTCTGCTTGACGATCTTGTAGTCGAAGGGTTTCAGCACGTTGTCGAGCGTCTCCTCGAGCGAGTAGGGGCGGATGCGCGAGGCGGCGTAGGGCAGCGTGCGCCCCACGGTGTCGACCTCGCACTTGAGGCGCACCCCGAAGCGGGTCGAGATGTCGGTCAGGATGTCGTGCAGCGACCGCGTGTAGCGGTGCGCGTAGTCGTTCTGGGCGGCGGCCGCGAGGCCGGCCCCGAGCAGTGCGAGCGTGAGCAGCAGGCGTTTCATGGTCATCGGAGCGTTTTCGTGAAGGTGTGGCGGCCGCTCTCGACCCGCTGCGGGGTCCGATCCCCGGGCAGCAGCACGTCGGCGCGGCAGTTGGCGGGCAGCTCGACCGCGAGCGTGAAGCGGTCGCCTTCGCGCTGCCATTCGATGGCGATCGGCCCGTAGAGCGAGTCGTAGCGCGCTTCGAGGTGCTTCAGGTCGCCCACGGGCTGCGGGGCGATCGTCGCGAGGCGGTACCCTTCGCCGTGCGGGTCGGGGCGCAGTCCCGCGAGCGAGCGGAAGAACCACTCGTCGATCTGTCCCATCATGAAGTGGTTCCACGACGACCCCTGCCGCGGGTCCCACTGTTCGGTGAGGGTCGTGGCGCCGAAGCGGAGCTGGAAGCCGTACCCGGGGGCCTCTTCGTGGTCGTGCATGCGGTACATGAGCTCGTCGAGCCCGTTGTCGGCCAGCGTGCGGAAGAGGTAGCGGTTGCCCACGTCGCCCGTCGTGAGGCGCGTGCCGTGGCGTTCGATGTCGGCCACGAGCTCGCGCAGCACCGCGTCGCGATGCCCCTCGGGGACGATCCCGAGGTAGAGGGGCAGCGCCAGCGAGGTCTGGCTCCCCGTGCCGTAGCGGTGCGTCGCGGGGTCGAAATATTTCGCGTTGAAGGCGCGCACGACCTCGCCGCGCAGGGCCGCATAGCGGTCGGCGTCGTAGGCGTTGCCCACCAGGCGGGCCGCCTCAATCAAACGGTCGAGCGCCAGGATGTAGTGTGCCGAGGCGACGAGCCCCACGGGGGTGTTGCGCGAGAAGCCCGCGCGAAAATCGCCGTAGTCGTACCAGTCGCCCAGTCCGAAATCGATCAGATGGCCTTCGGCGCGCGAGCCGAGGTAGTCGACCCAGCGCCGCATGTGCGGGTAACAGTCGCGGATCGGGCGGTCGTCGCCGTAGGTCGCGTAGTACTGGAAGGGCGATTCGACGAGCGTCGCGCTCCACTCGGGCGAGTCGGCGAAGACATCCATGCCGGGCCCTTCGAAGATGACGTAGCGGGGTGCCGTCGTCGGCACCATGCCGTCGGGCTGCTGGGCGTCGCGGATGTCGCGCAGCACCTTCGGCAGGTAGGTCGCGAGGTCGTAGTTGTAAAGCAGCCCGGGGCCGTTGAGGTGGACCTGCTCGAGCCAGCCCAGCTTCTCGCGGTGCGGACAGTCGGTCCAGACGGACTGCATGTTGCTGCGCACGGCGTTGTGGATCAGGCGGTGTGCGGCGTTGAAGATCGGGTTCGAGCATGCGAACGAGCCGATCTCGGCGGCGCTGTTGTGGACGAAGCAGGCGTGGATCTGCTCGACCACGGGGAGCTTCGCGGGGTTCTTCATCCCCTTCAGGACGGCCCCTTCGAGCTGGATGTAGCGGAATCCGTAGTAGGAGAAGCGGGGGTGCCACCGCTCGACGCCGTCGCCTTTTAAAATATAGGTGTAGTAGTGCTGCCGTCCCGTCTGCCGCTGGTTGGCGGCGTGCGAGTCGGTCACCGCTTCGGCCACGACGAGCGTGATGCGCTGGCCGCGGCGGCCGCGCACGACGATTTCGGGGAAGCCCGCGAGGTTCTGCCCCATGTCGAGCAGCAGCGCCGAGGGATCGACCGTGCGTTTGGTCTCTTTGGTCGCCTGCGCCACCTCCTCGAGGGTGAGCTTGCGGCGCGTCTGCACGCCGTAGCGGCGCATGATCTTCACGGGGGGCGCCTGCTGCGGAACGAGCGCTCCGCGCGGCGGCTCCTGCACGACGACGGGGCGCCAGCGGCTCTCGTCGAAGCCCGCGCAGTCCCACCCCGCCTGTTCGAGGCGGGCATCGTAGTCCTCGCCGCCGTAGAGGGTGTTGAAGGTGATCGGCGAGCGGTCGTAGCGCCACGTGCCGTCGCTCGCCACGCACTGCTCCGTGCCGTCGGCGTAGCGGATGCGCAGCTTGAGATTCAGTGTTTCGGGCCCGAAGCCGATCTGGAGTTTGCGGTAGCGCGTGCGGTCGACGACGTTGTAGAAGCCGTTGCCGAGCAGGACGCCGAGGGCGTTGGCCCCTTCGTGCAGCAGTTCCGTGACGTCGTAGGCGTTGTAGTAGACCCGCTTGTGGTAGTCGCTCCAGAGGGGGGCGAACTCGCTGTCGCCCGCCTTGCGGCCGTTCACGGTGAGCTCGTAGTGGCCCAGTCCCGAGACGTAGACCGTCGCTTCGGCGATCGGCTTTTCGGCCGTGAACTCCTTGCGGAGCAGGATGCTGCGCCACGCCAGCGAGTCGACGGCGTCCCATGCCGCGAGGGCCGCGGGGTCTTTCAGTCCCGCGCCGTGGTAGTTGCGCCCCGCGGGCATCTTGGCGTCGGCCTGCGTAATGGCGCCGATCCAGGCGGCATCCATCCACGCGGCTGCGGGGGCGAGGCGGAACGAAGCCTCGGCGCTCCAGTCGGAGGCGGCGCCGCTGCGATCCCAGACGCGCACGCGCCAGCGGTAGCGGTCGAGCGGGTGCAGCGCTTCGCCCCCGTAGGGTACGAGCTGGCTCTGCTCCGAGGCGACGCGGCCGCTCTCCCAGACGAGGCGGCCCCGCTCGTCGCGGACCTCGACGGCGTAGGCCGCCTGCATGGTCCCCTGCGGACCCGCGATCCGCCAGCCGAAGCGCGGACGGTCGGTCTCGAGGGCGAGGGGCTCCGCCTGCATTTCGCAGGTCGTGCCGACGATCGCAAGGGTGCGGGGCGCCGCCGTGCGGACCCTCTCCGTACGGATCGCCGCCGCTTCGTGCGTCGCGGCCCTGTGCGTTTCGGTCGTCGCCCCGCCGGCGGGGGCGGCGAAGAGCGAGGCGGCTCCGACGAGGAGCGCGCCCGCAGTCAGCAAAAGTCGTTTCATGGCTCTTTACAGTACGTTTTCGCAGACGAGGCGGCCGAGCGTCTCGCGGCTGCCGACCTCGCGGCCGTCGACGTAGAGGCGCAGCCCCTTGCCGCGGTGGTAGCGGTCGCCGTCGCGGTCCCAGAGAATCGTGATGTCGTGGCCGTGGTAGCGGACGTTATCGAGGCAGAACCACGCCCAGCGCTCGGCGGGGAGCAGCGGGTTGACCTCCAGCGTGCGGTCGGCGCGCGGGCGCAGGCCGCAGATGCCCGTGATGACCAGATCGTTGAAGGTCGAGTGGTTGTAGTAGCGCGAGCGCTCCTGATCCCCCTTGAGCCAGTAGCCCGTCACCTCGTCGAGGTACTCGCCGATGTAGGGGCGGCCGCGGTGGTGCTGCGACTCGACGTAGCGTTCCATGTGGCGGAAGAAGCTCTCGGGGCCCACCACGGGCTTCTGCGAGCGGTTCAGGTAGTTGATGAGGCCCGTGAGGGTCTGCGACGTGGCGAAGGGCCAGACGGCGCCGTCCCACTCGCATTTGCCCACGCCGTGCGAACGGAATTCGGGGTGGCGGCGCTCGGCGGTCGTCAGGCCGCAGGGGGCCGAGAAGCCCTCGGGATCCTCGATCTGGAGCCAGGCGCCCTCGTAGCGTGCGTCGGGCAGGTCGAAATACCACGGAATGAAGCCGATCGCCTCGCGCACGGCCGCGCTCTCTTCGCCGCGCAGCGTCTCGAAGAAGCCGTGGTCGGCGTTCCAGAGCTTCGTTTCGATCAGCCGTTTCTGCTCGGCGGCCTTGCGCTCGTACTTCGCCGCATCGGCCTCGTTGCCCACGAGGCGGGCGATGTGCGCCAGCGCCAGTGCGTTGCCGTACATGTAGCTGTTGATCGAGGGGCGGGCGTACTGCTTCTTGCGGCCGCCGCTGATCGACTCCTCCATGGCGTCCTTCACATCCTCCTGCCAGTAGAGGCCGCTCGGCAGGCGGTGCGTCTCCTCCCAGTATCGATACTCGGCGCACATGTCCTCGTAGAGGTCCGTGACGTAGGCCTTGTCCGTGTTCACGAGGTAGCGCTCCCAGATCTGCGAGGGGACCCACGAGCTGAATTTCGAGAATTTCTCCATCGGCTTGCCCTCGTTGCCGCGGTACCAGGTGTGGAGCGCCTCGTTCATGTAGCGGTCGTCGCGCAGCCAGCGGCTCTCGCGGACGTGATGGCCCACGCCGCTGGCGATGAGGTTGTATTTGTCGGCGTAGCTGCGGTTGACCAGAAATTCGGTCATGCCGTAGCCTACGGGGGTCTGCTTGATGTGCTTGCGGAGCGTCCACCAGCGGTAGTAGTAGAGCTCCTCGAAGTTGTGCTGCGGGCAGTCGAAGAGGGGGATGCAGCGCTCCATCCAGGCCGAGGCCTCGCTGTTGGGGATCGCCTGCACGATGTTCTCGTCCTCCATGGCGTTGAAGCGCTCGGCGTAGCGGGCGTAGTCGGCGTAGCGGAGCACCGCGGCCGAGCCGTCGGCGTCGAGCGAGGCGGTGCGCAGCCCCGCGATGCGGTAGGTCGCCTCGGGATCGGCCTCGTCGCAGCGCGGCAGGTCGTCGTACTGGTCGGCCCACGTGTCGACGGTGGGGTGGTGGCGGCGCTGTCCGGTGCGGAAGACGATCCGTTCGACCGACGCGACGGGGGCGAAGAGCATGCGCGTGGCGCGCTTTTGGCCGTCGATCCAGACGGTCGACTGGCGCTTCTCGACCGAGAGCTCCACCTTCACGCGGTAGATGGTGTTCGGCTCGTAGGTCGCGACGCGGCCGTAGCGGGCGCCCCCTTTCGAGCGCATTTCGGCCGCATCCGTCAGATCGATGCGGGCGCAGGCGGTGCCGTGGGCGTCGACGAATTCGATTTCGAGGCGCCCGCGGTCGTTCTGCTCCGCCACGAGGTCGAATTCGGCCGCGAGGTGCTTCGTCGCGGGGATCTTGCGTTCGGCCTTGGCGTCGAAGAAGGGATCCTTGTCCGAGAGGGCGAGCCACTTGCGCCCCTGCCGCTCGACGAGCGTCACGGGGGCCCACTCGCCCGAGTAGATGTTCCAGGTCCGCAGGTCGGCGAGCCGTGCGGCGCGGGCGATTTCGTCGCCGTCGGCATGGCCCGTCGCCTCGGTTCGGACGGGAACGGGGATGCGGCTGACCCACATGTCCTCCTTGCCGACGCTGAAGGTGAGCCACAGATCGCCGTCGGGAGGGGTGCCGTTCCCCTCCTGGATGCCGCGCACGTACTGCGGGCCGAACGACTTGTACTGACCGGCGTAGCGCATCGGCGGCACCTCGCCGTAGACGAGGTTCAGGGTCTTGTAGTCGAGGCCGTCCTTCGAGAGGGAGATGGCCAGCGGCCAGCGGAACTCCGAGGGGTTGTAGACCGTGGCGTAGGAGCCGTCGCTCAAGCGCTGGCCCCAGATCTTGGCGTTGCTGTTGACGAAGCCCGCGGCGCGCTCGACGGGCTCGGCCCACGTGTTGCCGCCGTCGAGGCTGATCGAGGTCAGGGCGTGCTTCCAGAGCGAGACGATGCGCCCGTCGTCGAGCGTGTAGCTGCAAAAGGCCTTGTAGGGGTTCTTCAGCGGCAGGATGGGGTCTTCGCGGTCGGCCTCCTCGACCCACTGCATGCGGTAGAGGGGGTTGGCGAGGATCTCTTCGCACGCCTCGCGGAAGCCCTTGTCCTTCGAACGGGTGTAGAAGGGGTAGTCGGTGTTCTTCTCGTCGAAGGCGTGGTTGTAGTAGATGAAGTGGATCGGGCCGAAGGAGCCGTCCTCGCGGATCTCGCGCACGACGCGGCCGATGCCGTTGCCGTCGTTCGGGTCGTCCTTCGGCGTGAGGGCGATGCCGTAGTTGCCGATCGCCAGCAGGCGGCCCGCCTTCGAGACGTAGAAGCCCACGCGCTGGTGCATGATCGCCGTGAGGTTCTTCGCGAAGACCTTGCCGTCCTTCGTGAAGCCCTCGGGGACGCGGTAGATCGGGAAGAGGACCTCGGGGGCGCTCCAGGCGTAGCCGTCGGCCGAGGTCTGGAGCATCGTCATCGAGGGGGGCACGTGCTCGTCGACGGGGTCGCAGAGGTAGTGCATGTAGAATTTGCCGCGCCAGTAGGCGAGCATCGGCTGGTGGTTGTAGGTCCAGCCGTTGCCGTTGGTGGCGTAGGGCAATTTTCGGTTGGCGCGCATCGTTTGGATGTTGTGCACGCCCACGACGGGCGAGAGGCCGCCGTCGTGCAGGTTGGGGTTCGAGAGGGTCGTTCCCGTGTAGCGGATGCGGTCGGCCGCGCCGTCGGCGGGTTGTGCCGCCGCGGGTCGCGCCGCCAGCGTCGCCCCCAGCAGGAGCAGTGCGGAAAGGGTGGATCTGTACATGGTTTTTATGCGGTTTTCGTCTTGTTCGGGTCGCGGGGCGGAGCCTTCGCCGCGGCGCCGCCGAGGGGCCGAAACGGCCTTCGGAGCGCCTCTTCGGGCGGGCAGGATCCTCCACTTTACAATGTTAGCGATAAAACGGGGAACGGGCTGTAAATTATTGCCATATTTTTGTCGGTTTTTGTGTCCGCGGCGGTTTTATTGAAAAATAACGCGTATATTTGTTTAAAACTTAAAATTTACCGACCTATGATACGACAATTCGTTCGGCCGTGCCTCGCTGCGGCCGCCCTCTTCGCCGCGACGGCGCTCGTCGCGCAGGAGGCTTCGACGGCGGGCCTCACGGACATGCGCCGCAGCGGCCACGCGAAGATGGCCAACACGCCGCTCGGGGCGGTCCGCTGGACGGGCGGCTTCTGGGGCGAACGCTTCGACGTATACAGCAAGACCTCGCTGCAAAGCATGTGGGAGACGTGGAACGATCCCGACGTCTCGCACGGCTTCCGCAACTTCGAGGTGGCGGCGGGCACCTGCCCGGGCGAGCACTGGGGTCCGCCGTTCCACGACGGCGACATGTACAAGTGGCTCGAAGGGGTGGCGGCGGTCTATGCCGTCAACCGCGATCCCGCGCTCGACGCCCTGATGGACAAGTTCATCGAACAGGTCGTGAAGGCGCAGCGCGCGGACGGCTACATTCACACCCCCGTCATCATCGACGAGCGCAACCGCGGCGTCGACACCCACAGCCGCGCGCAGACGGTGATCGGCACCGCCGTGGGGGCCGAGAACGAGAAGGGGGCCTTCGCCAACCGCCTCAATTTCGAGACCTACAACCTCGGCCACCTCATGATGGCGGCCGTCACCCACTACCGCGCCACGGGCAAGCGCACCCTCTTCGACGCGGCGATCCGGGCGACCGATTTCCTCTGTCACTTTTACGAGACGGCCTCGGCCGAGCTGGCGCGCAACGCCATCTGCCCGTCGCACTACATGGGCGTGGTCGAGATGTACCGCGCCACGGGCAATCCGCGCTACCTCGAACTTTCGAAGAATCTGATCGACATCCGCGGCATGGTCGAGAACGGCACCGACGACAACCAGGACCGCATCCCCTTCCGCGAGCAGTATCGGGCGATGGGCCACGCCGTGCGCGCCAACTACCTCTACGCGGGGGTGGCGGACGTCTATGCCGAGACGGGCGAGGAGCAGCTCATGCGGAACCTGACGAGCATCTGGCAGGACATCGTCACGCGCAAGATGTACGTGACGGGGGCCTGCGGCGCCCTCTACGACGGCACCTCGCCCGACGGCACCTGCTACCATCCCGATTCGATCCAGAAGGTGCACCAGAGCTACGGCCGCGCCTACCAGCTGCCCAACTCGACGGCCCACAACGAGACCTGCGCCAACATCGGCAACATGCTCTTCAACTGGCGCATGTTGCAGACCACGGGCGACGCCCGCTACGCCGAGATCGTCGAGACGGCCCTCTACAACAGCGTCTTGAGTGGCGTGAGCCTCGACGGAAAACGCTATTTCTACACCAACCCGCTGCGCATCAGCGACGATTTCCCCTACACGCTGCGCTGGCCCAAGGAGCGGCAGGAGTACATCAGCTGCTTCTGCTGCCCGCCCAACACGCTGCGCACGATCTGCGAGGCGCAGAACTACGCCTACACGATGAGCGACGACGCCCTGTGGTGCAACCTCTATGGCGACAGCGAGCTGCGGACGACGCTCGGCGGCAAGCCCTTCGTCGTGCGGCAGCGGACCGACTACCCCTACGACGGGAAGGTCGCGATCGAGCTGGCCGAGCTGCCGAAGAACCGGCCGCTGAAGCTCTTCCTGCGCATTCCCGCATGGTGCGGCCGCGCCGTGATCCGCGTGAACGGCCAGGAGCTCGACACGGCGGCCCTGCCCGCGACCTACGCCTGCATCGAGCGGACGTGGAAGCGGGGCGACCGCGTGGAGCTCGACCTGGAGATGCGCGTGCGCCTGCTCGAATCGAATCCGCTCGTCGAGGAGACGCGCAACGAAACGGTCGTCATGCGCGGCCCGCTGGTCTACTGCCTCGAAAGCATCGACATCGAGGGGGGAAAGAAGATCGACAACGTGCTGATTCCCGCCGACATCGCCTTCGAACCGAAGCCGATCGAGATCGACGGCGCGAAGATGGTCGCCCTCGAAGGCGAGGCGCGCCTGGTGAACGACGCCTCGTGGAAGGATACCCTCTACCGCGAGGTGGGGCGCGCCGACGGCGAGGTGCGGATCCGCCTGATCCCCTATTTCGCCTGGGGCAACCGCGGCAAGGCCGAAATGACGGTCTGGATGCCGCTGGCGAGGTAGCGCGGAGGGATGAAAAATGAAAAATTAAGAATTAAAAATGGGGGCGGGCGTCGCAGCCGTCGGCGGGCCGCGATCCGCTGCCGAACGGTTTCGATCCCGCAAGGGATCGGCGGGCCGCAGCTTTCGGCGGCGAAGGCCCGCATGTGGCGTCCCTTCGCAAGCTGCGTCCCGAACGGTGCGACCTCGCAAGAGGTCGGCAGCCGCAGCCGCCCCTTGTCGGAGTGAAAATCGCGCGATAGCGCGGCAGCCCGCAGCCGCCCCCCGGCGGAGGGCTGCAACTCGCCCGAAGGCTCGATGCGCCTCCGCTCGGCCGCGGGCCGAATTGGGAGAACGGCTGCCTTCTGGCGCAAGGGCAGGCAGAGCGGTTCGATGGCGCAGCCATCGGCGGGCCGAAGCCTCCGCATGCGGAGGCCCGCATCTGTCGACACGGGCACTCCGCAGGCTTCGTCCCGAACGGGTTCGCACAATAGCGCGGCAGCCCGCAGTCCTCTGTCGGAGCGGAAATCGCACGGATGTGCGGCGGGCCGAAGCCTCCCGCGGCGGAGGCCCGCAGTTTTGACAAACATGCGGTCGCTCCGCAGGCTTCGTCCCGATAAGCAGGCTCGCGCGCAGCGCGTGCCGTTCGCCGCCCCGTGCGGCTGAACGGCAAGTCTCGCGCAGGGCGCCCGACCCGTCCGGCCGCCGGCGGCGAACGGCTGCGACGGCTGCGATCCCGTGAGGGCCCGGCCCGCCGCCCCGCCCGAAAAACCGAACAACCGCAAAACTTGAAAAAACCGAACAACCGCAGACAAACAACCAACCGAACCGAAATAATGAGCAACGAAAAAAGCAGTTTGAAATCCACGATCGCCGTCTCGCTGACCAACTACCTCGACGCGGGCGCCATCGTGGCGGGCGCCAGCGGCCTGACGCTCTGGAAGGAGTACCTCGGCCTCACCGAAGGCCATCTGGGCCTGCTGAACGCCATCAGCGCCAACTGCCTGGGCGCCGCCATCGGCGCCATCGCGGGGGGCTTCCTGGCCGACCGCTACGGCCGCAAGGCGATCTACACCTACAACATGCTGATCTACATGCTGGGCGTCGCCCTCATCATGATCGCTTCCTCGTTCCCGATGCTGCTGGCGGGCTTCCTCGTCACGGGCATCTCGGTGGGCGTGGGCGTCCCCGCCTCGTGGACCTACATTTCGGAGAACTCCGAGGTGGGCAACCGCGGCCGAAACATCGGCATCTCGCAGATGGCCTGGGGCATCGGCCCGCTCATCATCCTGCTGCTGGGCACCCTGCTGGCGCCCCCGACGGGCGGCGCCTCGGGCGGCCTGCTCTTCGGCTGGGTCGAGCGCCTCGGAGCCCTCGTCTCGGGCGGTACGCTCTCGGGCGCCGCGCTGAACGTCTTCAGCAGCCGCATCGTCTTCGCCTCGCTCGTCATCGTCGCCTTCATCGCCTGGCTGCTGCAACGCCGCCTCGACGAGTCGGCCGAGTGGCAGGCGGCGCGCGCCGAACAGGCCGTGCAGCCGCGCAGGGAGGGGACCTTCGCCTCCTTCGGGCGCCTCTTCACGAACAAGGTCAACATCCGCACGATGCTCTTCCTGGCGGGCATGTACCTCACGTGGAACCTCGTCTGCTCGGTGATGGGCTTCTTCCAGCCCCACATCTACGAGACGGCGGGCGGCCTCTCGAACGAGTCCGCTAACCTGCTCGCCGCGGGCCAGTGGGTCCTCATCATCGCCGCGACGTTCGTCTTCTCGCTGATCGTCGATCGCGTGAACCAGCGCTGGCTCTACGCCCTCGGCGTCAGCTTCGGCGTGCTGGCGTGGGTGCTCGTGGTCTTCTACGGCATCGGCAGCATGCCCCTGCTGCTCCTCTTCACGCTGCTGTGGGGGTTGCAGGCGGGCATTTCGGTGCAGTCGTTCTATGCCCTGTGGGCTTCGGAACTCTTCCCCGCGAAATACCGCGCTGCGGCGCAGGGCATCATGTTCTTCGTCGTGCGCGGCCTCTCGGCCCTCTGGGGCATCCTCTTCGTCTACATCTACGGCGAATACGGCGAGGGCTTCAAGCTGGCGGGCATCATCATGTTGTGCTTCTTCGTCGTCTCGCTGCTCATCGGCACGATCTGGACGCCCGATACGCGCGGCAAATCGCTCGAACAAATCACACGCGAACGCTATGGCGACGACATCTGACAAAGCGACCTGGATCTGGTACCCGGGCGACTACGAAATCTGGCTCGGCAACCGCATGAACAACCGCCGCACCGAGCGCGGCGCCTTTTTCCCGCCCTTCTGGAAGGCGGACAGCCACTACGTCACGGTCGAGTTTTCGAAGGAGCTCGACCTGGCCTGCGACGAGGAGATCCGCATCGCCGTCGAGGGCGTTTTCAACCTCAAGCTCGACGGGAAGCTGCAATTCGGCATGCCCGACCGCTTCCGCCTCCCCGCGGGGCGTCACCAGCTCTGCATCAAGGTGTGGAACCAGGTGACCCCGCCCGCGCTTCGGATCGACGGACCCACGGTCCGCACCGACGAGACGTGGCGCGTCACCTATGAGGACAAGGAGTGGATCGACGAGAGCGGCAAGGCGAGCGATACCTCGGCCACGCTCTACATGCAGGCGGGTTCGTGGCATTTCGACGATCCCGCCGTGCGTCCCTCGCAGTACGCCCTGCCGCGCAAGCCGCAGCGCGCCGTCGCGGTGCGCGAAACGGAGGGGGCGCGCCTCTACGACTTCGGCCGCGAGACCTTCGGCTACGCCGTGCTCGAAGGGCTCACGGGCACGGGCGAGGTGCTCCTGACCTACGGCGAGAGCCCCGAGGAGGCGCTCGACACGGAGCGATGCGAGACCCTCGACCGCATCCGCGTCGCAGCCGACGCGGTCGCGGACCTCGCCACGGGCCGCACCGAGGCGCGCACGGAGCGGTATGTGCTGGGTAACAGCAAGGCTTTCCGCTACGTCCGTGTCGCCTGCACGGGCGACCTGCGCGAAACGGCCCTCTCGATGGAGTACGAATACGCCCCCGTCGACTACCGCGGCTCGTTCCGCTCGAGCGACGAGGAGCTGAACCGCATCTGGGAGGTGGGCGCCTACACGATGCACCTCACCACGCGCGAGTTCTTCATCGACGGCATCAAGCGCGACCGCTGGGTCTGGAGCGGCGATGCCGTGCAGAGCTACCTGATGAACTACTACCTCTTCTTCGACAGCCCCTGCGTGAAGCGGACGACGTGGCTGCTGCGCGGCAAGGACCCCGTGACGAGCCACACGAACACGATCATGGACTACACCTTCTTCTGGTTCATCGGCATTCACGATTACTACCTCTATACGGGCGACCGCGCCTTCCTGCGGCAGATCTATCCCCGCATGCGTTCGATGATGGAGTATGTCCTCGGCCGCACGAACGCCGACGGCATGGTCGAGGGGATGGAGGGCGACTGGGTCTTCGTCGACTGGGCCGACGGCTACCTCGACAAGCGGGGCGAGCTGGCGATCGAGCAGGTACTCTTCTGCCGGAGCCTCGAGACGATGGCCCGCTGCGCCGAGCTGACCGGCGAGGAGGCCGACCGCACGAAATACGGAGCGCTGGCCGATGCGCTGCGCGCGAAGCTGCTGCCCGCCTTCTGGGACGAGGAGCGGCAGGCCCTCGTGCACAACCGCGTGGGGGGCGTGCGCTCCGAGACGGTGACGCGCTACGCCAACATGTTCGCCTCCTTCTTCGGCTACCTCACGCCCGAGCGGCAGCGGCAGATCAAGCGCTCGGTGCTGCTCAACGATGCCGTGCTCGGCATCACGACCCCCTACATGCGCTTCTACGAGCTGGAGGCCCTCTGCGCGCTGGGCGAGCACGAGGCCGTCCTGCGCGAGATGAAGGCCTACTGGGGGGGCATGCTCGCCGAAGGGGCCACCTCCTTCTGGGAGAAGTACAACCCCGACGAACGGGGCGCGCAGCACCTGGCCATGTACGGCCGCCCCTACGGCAAGAGCCTCTGCCATGCCTGGGGCGCCTCGCCGATCTACCTGCTGGGCAAATACTACCTCGGCGTGCGGCCGCTCGCACCCGCCTACGCCGAGTTCGAGGTGCGCCCCGTGCTGGGGGGCCTCGCATGGATGGAGGGGACGGTGCCGACGCCGCACGGGGAGATCCGCGTGCGGATGGACCGCTCCGAGATCCGCGTGCGCGCCACCGAGGGGGCCGGCTGGCTCCGTTTCGCCTCGGCGGGCACTCCGACCGCTTCGGCGGGCGTCGTGGAGGCGCTCGGCGGAGGCGACTACCGCCTGCGGATCGCCGCAGGGGACGAAATCGTCGTACGATACTAACACCGAACAACCGATATGAAACAATTCCGACTGATGGCGGCCGCCCTGCTCGCGGCGCTCTGCACGATCGGCTGCGAAGGGCCGAAACCCACCTTCGAACTGCAACTGCCCGAGGAGCCGAACGCCCAGGTGCTCTTCGCCGCCGAACAGCTCGGCGACGCCCTCGAGGCCCACGGCTATACGGTCGTGGAGGAGGGCGGCGACCGCGTGGTCGCCCTGACCCTTTCGACGGCCGAGGGGCTGAAGAAGGAGGGCTTCGCGATCACGAGCGACGAGCGGCTGACGACCGTCACGGGCAACGACGCCACGGGCCTTCTGTACGGCTGCCGCGAGCTGATCGACCGCATGGAGGCCGCGGGCCGCTTCGAGGCCCCCGCCCGCTTCGAGGATGCCCCCGAGATGGTGCTGCGCGGCACCTGCATCGGCGTGCAGAAGCCCTACTACCTCCCGGGCCGCACGGTCTACGAGTACCCCTATACCCCCGAGACCTTCCCCTGGTTCTACGACAAGGAGCACTGGGTGAAGTACCTCGACATGCTCGTCGAGAACCGCATGAACTCGGTCTACCTCTGGAACGGCCACCCCTTCGCCTCGCTCGTGCGGCTGGAGGATTACCCCTTCGCCGTCGAGGTCGACGAGGAGACCTTCCGCAAGAACGAGGAGATCTTCTCGTTCATCACGACCGAGGCTTCGAAGCGCGGCATCTTCGTCATTCAGATGTTCTATAACATCCTGCTGTCGAAGCCTTTCGCCGAGCACTACGGCATGCGCACGCAGGACCGCAACCGTCCGATCACGCCTCTGGTGAGCGACTACACGCGCAAGAGCGTCGCCGCCTTCATCGAGAAATACCCCAACGTGGGGCTGCTCGTCTGCCTCGGCGAGGCGATGGCCACCTACGAGGACGACGTGGAGTGGTTTACGAAGGTGATCCTGCCGGGCGTCAAGGACGGTCTGGCGAAGCTCGGCCGCACGGACGAACCCCCCGTGCTGCTGCGCGCCCACGACACGAACTGCCGCATGGTGATGGACGCCGCGCTGCCGATCTACAAGAACCTCTACACGATGCACAAGTACACGGGCGAGTCGCTGACGACCTACGAGCCGCGCGGTCCGTGGGCCGAGATCCACCGCGACTTGAGCTCGCTGGGAAGCATCCACATCAGCAACGTCCACATCCTGGCCAACCTGGAGCCCTTCCGCTGGGCCTCGCCCGACTTCACGCAGAAGACCGTGCAGGCGATGCACGACGTCCACGGCGCCAACGCGCTGCACCTCTACCCGCAGGCCTCGTACTGGGATTGGCCCTACACGGCCGACAAGACGGCCGACGGCTCGCGCCTCGAACAGCTCGACCGCGACTGGGCGTGGTACCGCGCCTGGGGCCGCTACGCCTGGAACTGCCGCCGCGACCGCGAGGCGGAGAAGGCCTACTGGGACCATGCCTTCGGCTCGTTCTACGGCGTGAACGACCGTGCGGGAGCCGCCGTGCGCGAGGCCTACGAGGAGACGGGCGAGATCGCCCCGAAGCTCCTGCGCCGCTTCGGCATCACGGAGGGCAACCGTCAGACGCTGCTGCTGGGCATGTTCATGAGCCAGCTCGTGAACCCCTACAAATACACGATCTACCCGGGCTTCTACGAGAGCTGCGGCCCCGAAGGGGAGAAGCTGATCGAATACGTCGAGAAGGAGTGGAAGGGCGAGCCCCACATCGAGGGGGGCGAGATGCCGCTGGCGATCGTCGAGCAGTGCATCGCCCACGGCGACCGCGCCGTCGAGGCGATCGAACGCGTGACGGCCAAGGCCAATACGGCCGAGTTCGCCCGCCTGGCGAACGACATGCGCTGCTACCGCGAGTTCGCCTATTTCTTCTACTGGAAGGTGAAGGCGGCGGCCGAGGTGCTCAACTACCAGTGGAGCAAGGAGCTCAAGTACCTCGAAGCGTCGATCCCGATGTTGGAGAAGAGCCTCGAACACTACCGCCGACTGGTCGAACTGACGCGCGATGCCTACCTCTATGCCAACAGCATGCAGACGGCGCAGCGCCGCATCCCGATCAGCGGTGCGGGGGCCCGCAACAAGACGTGGGAGGAGCTGCTGCCCCACTACGAGGCCGAGTACGAGAACCTGAAGGCCAACCTCGAGATGCTGCGCACCGACGGCAAGGCGGCCGAGCGCACGATCGTCGCGGCGACCGATGCCGACGTCCGCCTGACGGGTACGTGGCGCCGCGCGAAGCTCGCCGAAGGGGTGTCGCTCTTCTCGAACCGTCCCGAGCTGACGATCGAGGGGCTGGCTCCCGAACTGGAGGGGCTGACCGCCTTCGTCTTCGACGGGGAGCGCAAGCGCACGGAGGCGACCACCTTCGAATTTACCTGCAAGGAGCCCGTGACGCTGCTCGTGGGCTATTTCAAGGGCGACAACAAACGCTCGGCACCTGCGCCGAAGCTCGAAACCGACGCCACGGCCAACGACTACCAGCAGGCCGAACCACTGCTGACGAACGCCGTCAGCGTGAAGGGCTGGGGCGTGGCGAACGTCCATCCCTACCGCTTCGAGGCGGGGACGCACAAGGTGACCCTGCCGCGCGGCTACCTGCTGGCGTTGGGCTTCACCTCGTCGCCCGTCGAGAGCCGCAACGCCGGCCTCGCAGGGTCGGACGACACCCCCGACTGGCTCTTCTATTAGAGGTATTAGAGGCAGCCGCCCTTTTGGCGGAAGGGCAGGCAAAACGGTTCGATGGCGCAGCCATCGGCAGCCGCAGCGCAGTTTGGGCAGGGCCCTCGGTCATTGCGCAGCCATCGGCAGCCCGCAGCCGCCCCCTGGCGGAGGGCTGCTTCTCGCGGGCGCTCGTCGCAGGCCCCTCCGCTCGGCTGCGGGCCGAATTCGGAGACCTGCTGTCTTTCCGTCGGAGCGGAAATCGCACGGATGTGCGGCGGGCCGAAGCCTCCGCGTGCTTAAGGCCCGCATCTGACGAGTGCGTGCGCTCCGCAGGCTTCGACCCGTGTCGGTGCGCCCTGCTGTAAATCGCGCGCAGCGCGTGCCGTTCGCCGCCGCCCCACGCGGCGGACGGCAAGGCTCGCCCGCCAACAGGCTCGCTGCCCTCCTGCCGCCGTCGGCGAACTGGAAACAAGCCGCTCCTGCTCCGCACCCGCCCGAAGCGGACAGCCCGCCCCGACCCCGCCCGCGCGACTGAACGGCAAGGCCCCGCGCAAGCCGCCCGCCCCGCTCCGCCGCCCCGGGCAAGAAACAACTGCATAAGAACGAATTGACATACATGACACGACGCATCCTCTTTCTCCTGCTGACCGCCTTCGCCCTGCGGGGCGCCGCGGCCGAACGGCCGACGACCCCCGCGCGCCGCGTCTCGCAGGAGCGCATGGCCGCCGTCTACGAGGCGGCGAAGACCCCCTATAAGTACGGTCTGGTGATCGCCCCCGAGACGAACAAGGCCAAGATCGACTGCCCGACGGTCTTCCGCGAGAACGGCCGCTGGTACATGACCTACGTCCTCTACGACGGCAAGGGCGCCAAGGACGGCCGCGGTTACGAAACGTGGCTCGCCGAGAGCGACGACCTGCTTTCGTGGCGGACGCTGGGACGCATCCTGCCCTTCCGCGACGGCGCGTGGGATGCCAACCAGCGCGGCGGCTTCCCCTCGCTCGTCGATACGGAGTGGGGCGGTTCGTACGCCCTGCAACGCTTCAGGGGGCGCCGCTGGATGACCTACATCGGCGGTGCGGGCACGGGATACGAGGCGGTGAACGCCCCGCTGCACGTCGGCCTGGCGTGGACCGCGGGCGATCCGACGAAACCCCATGCGTGGGAGGCGGCCGATCGGCCGATCCTCTCGGGCGAGGACGACGAGGCGCAGTGGTGGGAGCGGCTCACCGAGTACAAAAGCATGGTCTACTGGGACCGCGAAAAGCGGCTCGGGGCCCCCTTCGTGCTCTATTACAATGCGGGCGGCATCAACCCCGAAACGGGTCACAAGGGCGAACGCATCGGCATCGCCCTCTCGGACGACATGCGCCGCTGGCGCCGTTACGAGGGCAATCCCGTCTTCACGCACGAGGCGCAGGGGACGATCACGGGCGACGCCCAGATCGTGCGCATGGGCGACCTCTACGTCATGTTCTATTTCTCGGCCTTCAACCCGACGCGTCCCTACCTCGCCTACAACACCTTCGCGTGCAGCTACGACCTGGTGACGTGGGACGACTGGCAGGGCGACGACCTGATCCGGCCGTCGAAGCCCTACGACGAACTCTTCGCCCACAAGAGCTTCGTCGTGCGGCACGACGGGGTGGTCTACCATTTCTATTGCGCCGTCAACAACGACCAGCAGCGCGGCATCGCCGTCGCCACGAGCCGCCCGATGGGGCGCTCGAAGGTGCATTTCCCCGCCCCCGACCGCAAGGGCCGTCGTCAGCGGATCGAACTCGCCGACGGCTGGCGCACCCGCCTCGAGGGGGTCGAGGGCTCCGAGCGGACCGTCTCCGTCCCCCACAACTGGGACGATTACTACGGTTACCGCCAGCTCTTGCACGGCAACCTGCACGGCACGGCGCACTACGAGAAGCGCTTCACCGCCTCCAAACCCGCGGGCAAACGCGCCTTCCTGCACTTCGAGGGGGTCGGCACCTATGCGACGATCGCCCTGAACGGCGTCGACCTGGGACGCCACCCCGTTGGCCGCACGGTGCTGACGCTGGAGGTGACCGACGCCCTGCGCGAGGGTGAAAACCGCTTGACGGTCAAGGCCGAGCACCCCGAACTCGTCGCCGACATGCCGTGGGTCTGCGGCGGCTGCTCGTCGGAGGTCGGCTTCAGCGAGGGTTCGCAGCCGCTCGGCATCTTCCGCCCCGTGACGCTCGAAATCACCGATGCGGTCCGCATCGAACCCTTCGGCGTCCACGTCTGGAACGAGACCGATAACCGCACGGTCCGCATCGAGACCGAGGTGAAGAACTACGGTCCGACGACCGAGACGGTGCAACTCGTCAGCAAGTTCGCCACGCCGCTCGGCGCGCAGGTTTTCCGCCTCACGGAGGAGGTGACCCTCGCCCCGGGCGAGACGAAGAGCGTGCGCCAAAGCGCCGAGGTGCCCGATGCGCACCTCTGGTCGCCCGACGATCCCTACCTCTACGACCTCGTCTCGATGCTCAAGCGCGGTACGGCCACCACGGACGAGGTGACGACCCCCTGCGGCATCCGCACCTTCTCGTGGCCCGTGACGCGGGGCGACGGCGACGGCCGCTTTTACGTGAACGGCAAGCCCGTCTTCATCAACGGCACCTGCGAATACGAACACCAGTTCGGCGCTTCGCACGCCTTCACGGCCGAGCAGGTCGCCTCGCGCGTGAAGCAGATCCGCAACGCGGGCTTCAACGCCTTCCGCGATGCCCACCAGCCCCACCGCCTCGACTACCAGGCGGCGTGGGACCGCCACGGCATCCTCTTCTGGACGCAGTTCTCGGCCCACGTCTGGTACGACACGCCCGAATTCCGCGAAAATTTCAAGACGCTGCTGCGCCGCTGGGTGAAGGAGCGCCGCAACTCCCCCTCGGTGATGCTGTGGGGGTTGCAGAACGAGAGCGTCCTGCCGCGCGCCTTCGCCGAGGAGTGCACGGCGATCATCCGCGAGCTGGATCCCACGAGTGCGACGATGCGTCCCGTGACGACCTGCAACGGCGGCACGGGCACCGACTGGAACGTCGTGCAGAACTGGAGCGGCACCTACGGCGGCGAGTTGCAGCGCTACGGCGAGGAGCTCTCCCGACCCGATCAGCTGCTCAACGGCGAGTACGGCGCCTGGCGCACGACGGGTTTCCACGAGGAGCCCTGCCCGTTCGATCCCGCGGGGTCGTGGAACGAAAACCGCATGACGCAGCTGCTCGAAACGAAGGTCCGCCTCGCCGACGAGGCGCGCGACCGCCTCTGCGGCCAGTTCCAGTGGATCTACTCGAGCCACGACAACCCGGGCCGCCGCCAGCCCGAGGAGGGGTACCTGCGCATCGACAAGGTCGGCCCCTTCAACAACAAGGGGCTCGTGACGCCGTGGGAGGAGCCGAACGACGCCTATTATATGTATCGGGCCAACTTCGTCGACGCGAAGCGCGACCCGATGGTCTGCCTCGTCTCGCACACGTGGAGCGACCGCTTCGATGCGCCGCGCCGCGCGACGATCGAGGCCTACTCGAACTGCGACTCGGTGCTGCTCTGGAACGATGCCGAGCCCTCGCGTGCGACCTTCCTCGGCACCAAGCGCCGCGGTCCGATCGGCACGCATTTCACGTGGGAGCACCGCGACATCCGCTACAACGTGCTGCGCGCGGTGGGCTACTGCGACGGTAAGGCGGTGGCCGAGGATGTACTGGTGCTGGAGAACCTTCCCGAAGCGCCCCGCTTCGAGACCCTCTATGCGGAGGCGGAGCCGCTGACGCGCGGCGCCGACGGCTACCGCTACCTCTGCCGCGTCAACTGCGGCGGCGACCGTTACACGGATGTCTTCGGACAGACGTGGGAGACGGATGATGTGCGCTGGTCGCATTCGTGGAGCGAACGCTTCGAGGGGCTGTCGCCCTACCTGGCGAGCCGCCGCACGACGGCGGATCCGATCCGCGGCACGCGCGACTGGCCCCTTTTCGGCTCGTTCCGCTTCGGACGCCATGAGCTGAACTACCGCTTCGCGGTGCCCGACGGCCACTACCGCCTCGAGCTCTATTTCGTCGAGCCGTGGCACGGCACGGGCGGCGGTGCGGGCACCGATTGCGAGGGGCTGCGCATCTTCGACGTGGCGGTGAACGGCCGCACGGTGGTCGACGACCTCGACATCTGGGCCGAGAAGGGCCACGACGGTGCCCTGAAGATCGTCGTCGAGGCCGAGGCGGCCGACGGACGCGGCCTCCGGGTCGATTTCCCCGAGGTGAAGGCGGGGCAGGCGGTGATTTCGGCGATCGCCGTCGCCACGACCGACCGCACGGCGACGATGCCCGCCGCGGCCCCCTCCGACTGGAGCTGGGCGGCGGCCGAACGCGACGTGCTGCCCCGCACCCCCGCCGAGCTGCTGCCCGCGGAACCCGTGACGCGCCCCGCCGTGACCTACGAGGCGGAGGAGGCCGCGATCGAGGGGCGCCACCGCATCGAGGTGCTGCGCAAACGGGCGGGCGTCTTCTTCGAAAAGGGGGCGGGCAGCATCGCCTGGGACATCCGCACGGGCGTGGCGCAGGTGTGCGCCTTCCGCTTCAAATACGTTAACGAGACGGGGCGCCCCGTGCCGCTGCGGCTGCGACTGGTCGATGCGGCGGGCGCCGTGCTGCGCGATACGGAGCTGCTGCTGCCCGACCTGGGGGAGAAGTGGCGCGTGTTGAGCACCACCTCGGGCAGCTACATCAATGCGGGCTCCTACCGCCTGATCCTCTCGGGCGACGAGCTGGAGGGGGTGGCCTTCGAGGCGCTCGATGTGCAGTGAATGAGGCATTAAGAATGAAAAATTAAAAATTAGGGAGGGGTCGCACGCAAGTGCGGCAGCCCGCAGCCGCTCCCTGGCGGAGGGCTGCTCCTGAAGGTCGCAGGCCCCTCCGCTCGGCTGCGGTCCGAACATGAATCGCGCTGAAAGTGCGGCGGGCCGAAGCCTCCGCCGGCGGAGGCCCGCAGTTTTGACAAACCTGCGTGCGCTCCGCAGGCTTCGACCCGAACTGGGGTCGCACCGCGTCGCAGGGCTCGACGTCGCAGACGTCGGCGGGCCGCAGCTTCGCCGCGCGAAGGCCCGCAGCTCGCGTAAAGCTCGTTGCGTGCGCTTCGCAAGCTGCGACCCGCGTCACGGAACGCGCTCGAGACCCCCCCGCAACAACCGTAACCCAAACCGAAACAACCGCAAAACCCGAAATATCCGTTCGATTCCGAGTCCCGACCATGAAACGACCGATCCTCCTTGCCGCCCGCGCCGCCCTCTTCGCAGCAGCCCTTGCCGCCGAAACGGCCCTCGCCGCAACAGCCGCAACAACCGCAACAACCGCATCCGCTGCCCCCGCAACGGCCCCCGCCGCAACCTCCGCAACCCCTCCCGACTGGGAGAACCACCACGTCCTGCAGATCAACCGCGAGCCGGCCCGCGCCGCCTTTCTTCCCTTCGGCCGTCGGGCGGGCGACCGCACCCTGTCGCTCGACGGAGCGTGGCGCTTCCGCTGGACCAAGACCCCTGCGGAGCGCATCCCCGATTTCTACCGCCCCGATTTCGACGACAGCGCCTGGTGCGATTTCCCCGTCCCCGCCAACTGGGAGGCGAACGGCTTCGGCACGCCGATCTACGCCTCGGCGGGCTACGTCTTCCGCATCGATCCGCCGCGCGTGACGGGCGAGCCGAAAAAGGGCTACACGACCTTCGACGAGCGCAACCCCGTGGGGCAGTACCGCCGCACCTTCACGCTGCCCGACGCCTGGCCCGCGGGGCAGACCTTCCTGCGCTTCGAGGGGGTGATGAGCGCCTTCTACGTCTGGGTGAACGGCCGAAGGGTCGGCTACTCGCAGGGCAGCATGGAGCCCTCCGAGTTCAACATCACGCCCTACCTGCGGGCGGGTGAAAACAGCCTCGCCGTCGAGGTCTACCGCTATTCGGACGGCTCCTACCTCGAGGACCAGGATTTCTGGCGCTTCGGAGGTATCCACCGCGACGTGCTCCTCTACCGCACGCCCGACGTGCGCCTCACGGACTTTACGGTGCGGACGCTGCCCGATGCCGACTACCGCGATTTCACGTTGCAGATCGATCCCGAATTCGCCGTCTACGGCGGCGAGCGGGGCGAGGGGTACCGCTTCGAAGCGACGGTCGAGGATGCCGCGGGCGAGGAGGTGACGCGCCTCGAAATTCCGATCGAGGCGGTCCTCGACCTCGATCACAAGGCGGCCGTGATGAACGAGTGGTTCCCGCAGCGCGGTCCCCGCAAGCTGGGCCGCATGACGGCGCACGTCGAGGCCCCGCACCGCTGGACGGCCGAGACGCCCTACCTCTATACGCTGCGCCTGACGCTGAAGAATGCGGCGGGCGAGCCGATCGAGCGTGCCGAACACCGCTTCGGCTTCCGCTCCGTCGAGGTGCGCGACGGTCGGGTGCTCGTCAACGGCGCTCCGATCCGTTTCCGCGGCGTGAACCGCCACGAGCACGACCCGCGGACGGCCCGCGTCATGACCGAGGAGCGGATGCTCGAAGATATCCTGCTCATGAAGCGCGCCAACGTCAACGCCGTGCGCACGAGCCACTACCCGAACCACCCGCGCTGGTACGCCCTCTGCGATTCGCTGGGGCTCTACGTGATGGACGAGGCCGACATCGAGGAGCACGGCTTGCGCGGCACCCTCGCGTCGAATCCCGACTGGCATGCGGCCTTCCTCGACCGCGCCGTGCGGATGGCCGAGCGCGACAAGAACTTCACGTCGGTCGTCTGCTGGAGCATGGGCAACGAGAGCGGCTACGGCCCCAATTTCGCGGCGATTTCGGCATGGCTGCACGATTTCGACCCGACGCGTCCGGTCCATTACGAGGGGGCGCAGGGGGTCGGCGGAGCCCCCGATCCCGCGACGGTCGATCTGGTCAGCCGTTTCTATCCGCGCGTGCAGGACGAATACCTGAACCCGGGCATCCCCGAGGGGACCGATGCCGAGCGCGCCGAGAACGCCCGCTGGGAGCGGCTGCTGTCGATCGCCCGCCGCACGAACGACGACCGCCCCGTGCTGACGAGCGAATACGCCCATGCGATGGGCAATGCGATGGGCAATTTCCAAACCTACTGGGACGAGATCTACAGCCACCCGCGCATGCTCGGCGGCTTCATCTGGGACTGGTGCGACCAAGGGATCGAACAGCGCCTCCCCGACGGACGGCTGCGGATCGCCTACGGCGGCGATTTCGGCGACAAACCCAACCTGAAAGCCTTCTGCCTGAACGGCGTGGTCTTCGCCGACCGCACCTTCGGCCCGAAATACGACGAGGTGAAACGCGTCTACCAGCCCGTCTACCTCCGTCTGGGAACCTTCGACGGCGAGCGCTGCGAAGCGGTGCTGACCAACCACCACCACCACGTCGGCCTCGACGCCTACGTCGGCTGCTGGGAGCTGGTGCGCAACGGACGGCCGACGGCCGACGGCACCTTCGAGCTCCCCGCCGTCGCCCCGGGCGGGGAGGGAACCGCCGCGATCGACCTGAAGCGGGCCCTCGCGAAGACGGCCCCCGACGACGACCTGCGGCTGAACCTCTCGCTGCGGCTGCGGCAGGCGACCCCGTGGGCCGAGGCGGGCTACGAGGTGGCGCACGAGCAGCTGACGCTGCGCGATCGGGCGCTGGCCGTCGTGCAGCGGCCGATCGGTCGGGGCGGAGGGGTGCGCATCGTCTCGGGCGAGGTGTCGCTGCTGGAGGCCGCTGCGGGGACGACCCGCGTGGCGTGGAACGCCGCGACGGGCGAACTCGAATCGCTGCGCTACGGCACGCAGCCGATCTTCGGACGGCGCGATACGCTCGCCGCGATGCGCTTCAGCGCCTTCCGCGCGCCGACCGACAACGACCGCAGCTTCGGCAACTGGCTCGCCAAGGACTGGACGCGCCACGGGCTGGCGACCCCCGCGGTCGAGCCGCGCGGCATGCGCTGCGAACAACCCGCCCCCGATCGGCTCGTGGTGACCGCGCACCGCTGCTTCCGCTACGCCGAGGGGACGATCGAGGTCGAGAGCCGCTGGACGCTCTGGGGCGACGGCACGCTGGAGCTCGAAGAGCGCTACGTGCCCGCGGGCGAGCTCCCCGAGCTGCCCTGCCTGGGGAGCGTCTGGACGGCCGACAGCGCCCTGCAACGGGTGGGGTGGTACGGCTTCGGCCCGATGGAGAGCTACCCCGACCGCTCGGAGGCGGCGCGCATCGGCCGCTGGCAGTCGACCGTCGCGGAGCAGTATACGCACTACCCCCGTCCGCAGGATAGCGGCAACAAGGAGGCGGTGGTCGAGCTGACGCTTACCGACAGCCGCGGCCGCGGCGTGCGCGTCACGGCGGTCGAGGCCCCCTTCTCGGCGAAGGTGCTGCCCTACACGGCGCAGCAGCTGGCCGCGACGGCCCACGACTGCGACCTGCGACCCCTCGCGACGCCGCAGCTGACGCTCGACGCGGCAGTGCTCGGACTGGGCAACAGCAGCTGCGGCCCGGGCGTGCTGAAAAAATATGCGGTCGAAAAACGCGAACACCGCCTGCGCGTACGCTTCACGCCCGTCCGATAGGGCGGCCCGACGAAAAAACGGGGGCTCTCCTTCTTCGATGAAGGAGAGCCCCTTTTTATCGGCAGCCCTTGCGGCGGGTTACCGGCCGATGGTGACCGAGAGTCCTGCCGTGAAGCAGCGCCCTGCGAGCGGAATGCCGCCCAGGTCGCAGTAGCGGGTGTCGGTGAGGTTCGTGGCGTCGAGCCAGAGGCGGCAAACCCCCTTCTCCCATGCCAGGCGTGCGTCGACGAGGCCGTAGGGCTCGAACGAGCGGATTTCGGTCACCGAGGCGTCGCCCGCGACGGGATAGGCCGTGTAGCTGCCGTTGCGCTCGCACAGAAGCCCCGTGAGGGTCAGCGTGCAGCGGCGCGCCAGCTGCATGCCCGCCGTCAGCACCGCCTTGTGGCGCAGGAAGTCGAGCGCGCTGCGGGCGATCAGACGGCTGCTGCGGTCGGTCGTCGTGCAGGCGTAGGCGAGCGAGAGCCGCCGCAAGACCCCCGTCGGGGCGGAGTAGCCGCCCGCGAGCTCGATGCCGTAGGTGTCGAGCTCGCTCGTCTGCTCCGAATGCCATTTGCCCTCCATATCCTCGCGCCATACCCAGTCGATGATGTCGCGGCCCGCGCGGTAGTAGGCGGTCGCCGAGAGCTGCCACCGCCGCAGCTGCCGTGCGGCGGCGAGGCGGCAGGTGACGGCCCGTTCAGGCTTCAGATCGGGGTTGTTGATCTGGGCGGGGGAGGTGTAGTAGAGGTCCGTGAAGGTGGGCAGGCGCATCGACTGCGTGACGGCCGCTTCGAGGCGCCAGGCGTGCGTCGGCCGCCAGACGGTCGAGAGGCTCCAGAGCGCCGCGCGGCCGTAGGGGGTGAAGGCCGCACCAAGGGCCGCCGCGAGGTCGAGGCGCTCCCACTGCCGCGTGTGGCGCAGTCGGAGGTTCCCCGTGCGGCGCCTTTTGGCGTGGGTGTAGCGTCCGTCGGGGTGCGCCAGCTCTTCGCCGAGGTTGGTCGAACGGATGCGGTTGAAGGCGCAGTCGCCTCCGAGCGAGGTGACGCCTCCGCGGCGGGCGAACTCGACTTGCAGCCGCGCCGTGACATCCTCCGTGCGGTGGCGGTTCATCGCCTCGCCGCGTTTCCAGTCGTAGCGGTCGAAGACCTTGCGCCACCCCGTCGCGGCTTCGATCGAGAGGCGCCCGAAGCGCTTGAGCCAGCGTGCCGAGCCGAGCATCGTCTTCGTGCGCTCCCACTGGTCGGGGTTGTAGGCGGCGTAGAAGCCGTTCGAGCCGAAGGCGTGGCGCATCCACCCCGCCTGGAGGTCGAACAGCCCCGCCCGCTCCGTCTCGCAGGTGGCGCGCAGGTAGGCTTTGCGGGTGTCGAAATCGGTGTTGGGACGATAGCCGTCGCTGCGGCGGGCCGAGAGGGCGCTCATGAGGGTGAAACCGCCGTGCGTCGCGGCTCCCGAGAGGGCGGCGTGTCCGTAGCCGTAGGAGCCGCCCGAGCCGTCGAAACGCAGGTAGTCGGGTGCGAGCGGTGCCGTGCGGATGTTGACCGCTCCCGCGTAGGCACCGACGCCCGCGACCCCTTCGATGAGGTCGATGCCCGCTACGGCGTCGAGGTCGACGGGCAGGGCGTGGGATTGGTGGCCCGTACGGGCGTCCGTGAAATCGATGCCGTTGAGCAGCACCATCGTCTGGTCGAACGAGCCGCCCCGAATGGAGATGTCCGCCTGGGCTCCGCTGCCGCCGCGTTCGCGCAGATCGACCGACGGGGCGAGCCGAAGCGCGGCCTCCGGCGTGCGGAGGGGCGCGGCGGCTTCGGCCTTGCGGTCGAAGAGCGGCGTTTGGGCGAGGGTACTGCGCGTGGGGGCCGTGCGGCTCCCCGTAATGCCGACCCGTTCGATCCGCAACGTCCGAAGGACGGCGGCCGTATCGGCATCCTGCGCCGACGCACCCTGCGTCGCCAGCAAGAGCATGGACATCCCCACCGCGAGCACCCCGATCGTCACGTAGCGCTTCAGACTCGCGAAGACCGACCAGCCTTTGCGGTTCCAGCGCTTGAAACAGGGGATCTGTTTCGGTTGGATGTTTTCCATGAAAAGTTTGGTTTAGTGTGTGATGAATGTTTGCCGATCGGAGCGCGGGCTGCCCGTGCGCCGCCGAAAGGCGGTGCAAAGATAGGAAATTAAAAATGAAGAGTTAAAAATTAAAAATTAGGGGGCAGGGCAGGGTGGAGATCGCACGGATGTGCGGCGCCTCACGCATCGGCGAACCGCTTTGCTTCGATGGCGTAGCCATCGGCGGGCCGCAGCCTCCCGCAGCGGAGGCCCGCATCTTGCGTGAGCTCGCTGCGTCCCTCCGCAGGCTGCTGCCCGATCGAAAATGCACGCGGCATACGCGGCAGGCCGAACGCTGTGTCGCTCATTTGATGGCGCAGCCATCGGCAGCCCGCAGCCGCCCCCTGGCGGAGGGCTGCAACTCGCCCGAAGGCTCGATGCGCCTCCGCTCGGCTGCGGGCTGAATATGAATTGTGCTTAAAACGCAGTAGTCCACCATTTAGCATCGATCCCGCAAGGGATCGGCGGGCCGAAGCCTCCGCGCGCGGAGGCCCGCAGTTTTACAAACCTGCGTGCGCTCCGCAGGCTTCGACCCGAGTAGAAATGCGCGTGACAGGCGTCAGGCCGCAGGCTTCGACCCGAAGCGGGGGCGCATCGCGTCACAGGGCTCGACGTCGCAGACGTCGGCGGGCCGCAGCTTCGCCGCGCGAAGGCCCGCAGTTTTGGCAAACCTGCGTGCGCTTCGCAAGCTGCGTCCCGAAACCCGCAAAGGGATCGCACAGCTATCAGCGGGTCGTAACCTTCTGTAACTTAAGGTACGCATTTCGCCTCCGCATCACGCGTCCCCTCCGCAGGCTTTCGTCTCGCGCGCCCCCTCGCTCAACGCCCCCTTTTATTTTTGATTTTTCATTCCTTCGGCGAGCTCCAGTCGTAGCGAGGTTCCGCCCCACTGGTTGACGCGGATGCGCTCGGTGCGGAGCGCGCGCCCGTCGAGGGCGATGCGCAGCGTCAGGTCGAAGGGGGCTGCGGCGCCGATGCGGTTGTCGCGCGGCAGCGTGTGGGGAATGACGTAGAGGTAGAGCAGCGCATGATCGCAGGCGCCGCTTTCGAGCGACAGGCGGGTCGGAACATCGACTCCGGCGGGTCGTTCGCGCAGTTCGGCCCCCGCCTCGGCGATCTGCGACCGTACGGCGGCGAAGCCGATGCGCTCGTCGGCGGCGTCGAAGGCCGCGCACATCATTTCGACGTTGTAGCGCCACCACTCTTCGTAGCGGCAGGTGAGTTCGATTCGGAATCCGCTGCTCGTTTTCATGCCAGCAAAGATAACACAAAAACCGGTGCGCTCCCCTCGGGCGACGAAAACTCGGGCGGAATGTTTGCATTTATTCGAAAAATTAGTAACTTTGCGGACTAATTGTGCCGTCGTGCCGACCGAAAGGGGCCCCGACGGCCGATACGGAGTGTTTGAACATGGAGCGTCCGACCGCATATACGATCGCCTTCAAGGGGCTGAAAAACGGGGAGCATACCTTTTGTTTTCCGATCGACGGCGCTTTGTTCGCGGCCTTCGACAACGCCGAGATCCGCGACGGTGCGGGCGAGGCGCGGGTGGTGCTGCACCGCAGCGAGCGGCAGCTCGTGTGCGACGTGCGGATCGACGCCCGCGTGACGGTGCCCTGCGACCGCTGCCTGGAGGATTGCACGCTGCCGGTCGCCTACGAGGGGCGGCTCGTGGTGAAGTTCTCCGAGGCGGGGGGCGAGTACGACGGCGAGGTGCTGTGGCTCTACCCGGGCGACACGGAGGTCGATCTGGCGCAGTATGTTTACGAGAGCATCGTGCTGTCGCTGCCCTATCGGCGGGTCCATCCCGACGGAGGGTGCGATCCCGCCATGTTGGAGCGTTTCCGCATTGTTTCGCCGCAGGAGTTCGCCGCCATCGAGGCCGACGCCGAGGCGCCGACCGAAGCGCAGGTCGCGGACGACGGCGCGGAGCCTTCCGAGGAGCTTTCGCCCGAGGAGGCCGAGGCGGTGCAGGCGGCGGGTGCCGAGTTTTTCGGCGATGCCGAGGCGGTCAACGCCCGCTGGCGCGAACAGCTCGCATCGCTCAAGGAGCGCCTGGAGCGGAACGAAAAGTAGCATCAGATACGTTAAACTATAAAATTCACATTGTAAGATGGCACATCCTAAACACAAAGTCTCGTCGACGCGTCGAGATAAGAGAAGAACGCATTACAAGGCTGTCGTTCCGACGGTCGTCACCTGCTCGAACTGCGGCAGCGCCGTCCTCTATCACCGCGTATGCCCCGAGTGCGGCTTCTACCGCGGTAAGCTCGCGATCGAGAAGAAGGTGGCCGAATAAGGCATCTTGCGCCGCAAGGCGGATCGGGGGCGGCGGAGCGTTCCGCATCGCGCAGGCTCCGCGTCGGAGCCCACGGGCTGCGGTGTGACCGGCGGCCGATCGCAGGCGCAGCGGCGTTCCGTTGCATGAAAACACGAGGGGAGGGCTTTTCGAAGCCCTCGCTTCGTTTGCATCCGACGGCTCCCGCATGGGGGGGGCGATCGGGGCGGGGATGCCGCCCGCAGCGGTGCCTGCCGCCGTAACATCCTTCGCCCCGTGCTCCGCATCGGCCGCCGATGCGCGCACCGCGCCGCGCGGAGGAAGAGATATTAACCCGCCGACCGGATCGGAGGCCACGGAGCCGACGTCGGTCGGGAAGAAACGAGAAAAAATATGTTAAAGATCGGTATTGACGCCATGGGCGGCGATTTCGCCCCCGAGGTAGCGATCGAGGGGGCCGTGATGGCGCTCGACCGCATCGATGCGGAGAGCCGCATCGTCCTCTTCGGCGACGAAAAGCGCATCCGCGAGTTGCTCGCGCAGCACGGTTGTGCGGCGGAGCGTTTCGACATCGTGGCCACGACCGAGGTGATCGAGATGGGCGACCATCCCGCCAAGGCCTTCATCGGCAAGCCCGATTCGAGCATCACGGTGGGTTTCAACCACCTGGCCGAGGGGAAGATCGACGGTTTCGCCAGCGCGGGTTCGACGGGCGCCATGCTCGTCGGCTCGATGCAGGTCATCAAACCCATCGAGGGGGTGATCCGCCCCGTGATTTCGTCGGCGATTCCCGTCGTGAAGAACCGTCGGGCGCTGCTGCTCGACGTGGGGCTGAACGTCGACGCCAAGCCCGAGGTGCTGGCGCAGTACGGTCTGCTGGGGTCGATCTACGCCGAGTCGGTCCTCGGGATCGAGCGTCCGCGCGTGGCGCTGCTCAACATCGGCGAGGAGGAGGCCAAGGGCAACGCCCAGGTGAAGGCCACCTTCGAACTGCTGAAGGCCGACAAGCGGATCAACTTCGTGGGCAACGTCGAGTCCTCCTACATCTTCACGGGCAAGGTGGCCGACGTGGTGGTGGCGGACGGTTTCGTGGGCAACACGATCCTGAAGATGGCCGAGGCGCTCTACCGCATCAACGACCGCCTGGGCGGCGGCAAATCGCGCCTGAAGAGCTTCCTGCGCCCGCTGCTGGGCCGCATCAGCGAGAAGCTCTATTACCAGAGCGATTTTTGGGATGCGATGAACTACGAGAGCGTCGGGGGAACCCCCGTCATCGGCATCAACGCGCCCGTCATGATCGGTCACGGTGGCTCCTCCGCCAAGGCGATTTGCAGCATGATCTGCTCGATGGAGCGCGAAATCAAGGCCGACCTGGCCGCCAAACTGCGCAAGGCCCTCCGGGCCTGACGGGCAGCGAAATACGAATAACAGGGACCGCAGTGCGACTGCGGTCCTTTTTGTTTGATGGGATGGTCGGCTCCGCGCGCTTAAGGCCCGCATCGGTCGATACGGTCGCTCCGCAGGCTTCGACCCGAGCGTGTTCGCGCTTTAGCGCGGCAGCCCGCAGCCGCCCCCGTGGCGGAGGGCTGCACTTCGCACGCTCGTCGCAGGCCCCTCCGCTCGGCTGCGGGCCGGTTGCGACATCTTCGATCCCGCGAGGGATCGGCGGGCCGCAGCTTCGCCCTGCTTTAGGCCCGCATGTGGCATCCCTTTGCAAGCTGCGCCTCGAACATGTTCGCGCTTTAGCGCGGCAGCCCGCAGCCGCCCCCGTGGCGGAGGGCTGCTTCTCGCGCACGCTCGTCGCAAGCCCCTCCGCTCGGCTGCGGGCCGCGCGAAAATCGCACGCAAGCGCGGCGGGCCGCAACCTCCCCTTAATAAGAGACGGTGAACTGCATCTTCACCACGTTGTCGTGGTGCAGCGGCCGATCCTGGTGTTCGTAGTCGAGTTGGAGGCGCAGCCGCTTCACGGGCGACCACGAGAGGCCGCACGTGTAGTCGGACTGGCGCGATTCGGAGCGTCGGTCGACGTCGGGGGTGAAGGTGTCGTAGCGTGCCGCCACCATCCAGTGGTCGTGGAAGCGCCAGCCGCCCAGCACGTAGAGGCCGTCGCTGTCGAGCGCATAGCCTTCGTGGCCCGTCTTGCCGACGAAATATTCGCTGCGCACGACGACGGGGCCGCGGTCGTAGCAGGCGCCGAGGGCGGTGCGGCGGCGTTCGAAATGCTGTTTGTCGTAGGTGCCCCGATAGTGGGCGGCGGCGAGCGTCAGCCCCTCGACGGGACGCACCATGAGGCGGCCGACAATATCTTTCGGGCGATTGTTGTCGCTCGTGTTGATGCCCGCGCCGTTGAAGAGGGCCAGATCGTAGGAGAGGATGCCGCCGCAGAGGTCGCCGCTCAAGGAGAGGCCCATTTCGCGCCCCGACGATTTGACGACGTGGTTTTCGGTGCCGATCACCTCCGAGAAGCCCATCAGCTGCTGCAGCGCCAGCGGGTAGTCCTGCAACTCGAGCGAGCGGGGGAAATAGTCCGTGTTTTCGATGCCGAAGGGGATCTTGAACTGTCCCGCGCGGAGCTTCAGTTCGGTGAAGGGTTTGTAGTCGACGTAGGCATCGAGGATCTTGACATGGGCGAACTCGAGCTGGATCTTGTAGTCGACCTTCGGGGTGATCGATCCGTCGAGGGAGAGGCGCACGCGCTTGAACGAGAACTCCGACGCATCGCGGTCGTGCGTGAAGCGCAGCTGCATGTAGCCCGAGAGGGTCGGCAGCGCCGCCCGCAGCTTTTCGGCGGTCGTCTGCTCCTTTTTGAGCGCCGCGACCTCCTCCGTGAGGCGGCGGATCGCCTCCGACTGCTCTTCGGGGGTCATCGTTTGCGCCTGCGCGCGGCAGACGAGCAACAGGGCCGCGAGGCCGAGCATCCGAATTTTCATGGGTATCCGATTTGAGTGGGTGGATCTTGCGCGGCGAAGATACGAAAAATCGGGCAGGCGTACAACCGCTCTGCGCGGCGTCAGCGCGGCATCGGGAACGAAAGGGTGCGGGCGTCGAGGTAGCCGTTCGGATAGGGGCTCCAGATCCAGGCCTGGCCGTTGGTGACGTTCACGTAGCCGCCGACCTGGAGGATGATGTTGTTGATGACGTAGATGCGCGTCGGGCGTCCGCTGCGGTCGATGCGGATCGAGGGGAACAGGGGTTCGATAAGGGGCGGCCGCCACGAGACCGGCGGCGCCTGCATCCGGAGGTCGCCCGCGGGCCGCGGCAGCGAGTCGAGCCCGTGCAGCCGCAGCGACAGCGAGTCGGGGAGGTCGAGCCGCAGCTTGTCGGGCTGTTGCGCCGCGGCCGTCAGCAGGAGCGCGAAGGCCGCCGCCACGGCGAGGAGGGACGGCACCGCGACCCTTGTCGGAGCGGCTTCCGCCCGTCGGACCGCGACCGCCGCCGCAAGCAGCTTCGCCGCGAGGCGCCGCCGTGGGGATTCGACCGGATGCTTCATCACCCTGTGCGGTGCATCTTTCGTGCCGCGGGGCGGGTTTCCTTGCCCGAAAGTGAATGGGGGGGCGTCGCGAAACCGGTTCGGGTCGAAGCCTGCGGAGCGCACGCACTCGACCGATGCGGGCCTCCGCTGCGGGAGGCTTCGGCCCGCCGCACTGGCGTGCGATTTTCGCGCTGTCCGCAGCCGGGAGACGTTCTCCGCCCCGCGGCTTCTCCCGAAAACCGCCGCCCCGCAACCCAGCCCGCCCCGCCCCGCGGCTTCTCCCGAAAAACGGCAACGGGCCGCCCCCGAAGGAGCGGCCCGCGTACCGAATGATCGGATCGACGGGTTATTCGGCCGCCGCGGTCGATGCGAAGGGATCGAACGTGCCGGCGCCGCCGTTGTAGTCCTCCCAGCCGATCGTCTGCAACAGCGTCGGGTTCTTCGTCTGGGCGTTGCTCGTCAGACCGAGCAGGTAGTAGCGCGGCAGGAAGGTCACGTACATGCCGTCGAGCGTCTGATCGGGCGTCAGGCCGTCGCCTCGCTTCAGCTTGCGCTGCAGGTAGGGCTCGTAGAAATTCTCCTTGAGCTTGGTCAGCGCCTGGTCGAGCTTGCCGTTCTTCACGTTGAGCTTGTTGAGCTGCACGCGGAAGCCCGTACGCCACGAGCGGTAGTCGTTCCACGTCTTGCCCTTCGTCCAGGCGTCGTACTCGCCCGTCGCGGGGTTGAACGTACCGTGCTCGAAGACGAACTTGGCGATCGGGTCGGGCATGTCGTCCCACGACTTCCACTCCTTGCCGCCGACGCCGTCGTTGACGGTCGACTTGACCTGGAACTCGAGGTTCTCGCGACGTTTGCCGTTGAGCGGCTTGTAGCCGAGCCACGTGCAGGTGTTGCCGCCCCAGCCCGTGAGGATCCACGTCTGCGGAGCGCCCGGGATCGAAGCGAAGTTCACACCGCCGTCGAAGAGGAGCCAGCGGCGCATGTCGTCGAAGCGCTTGCCCTCGTAGGCGAGCTCGATCTGACGCTCGTAGAGCACCTGCGCCATGCAGGTCGCCTGGTCGGACGACGCGGCGGGCGTGAGGCCGTAGTTGTTCGCCTCGACGTAGCCGGCGCGCTTGCGGATCTGGCCCAGCAGCTCGACCGCGCGGTCCATGCGGCCCGCACCGGCGGCTACCTCGGCGAGGTTGAGCAGCACCTCGGCGTAGCGGATCTCCATGTACGAAGCCTGCGAGTAGCGGAAGCCCTGGCCGCCGTTGGCGACGTCGATGTAGTCGTAGGCGTAGACGTCGCCCGTCGAGCGCTTCGTCAGATAGAGCCCCTTGCCCTTGTCGAGCAGGTTGTCGGCCGCATAGGTGTTCGACGAGGTGTGGTCGCCCACGAGGCTCTTGTCGAGGTACCAGATGTAGTTCCAGAGCTCGTAGGCGCTGCCCTGGTAGGGGTTCATGTTCTTACCCTCGGCCATCGGGTTGCCGCTGAAGGTCCACTCGAAGCCCGGGAAGCCGAACGTGCGGTAGAAACGCGGGTCGCGGTCCATGAAGGGGTGCACCTCGTCGTATTCGAGCGTCGAGGCGGCCAGCTTCGTGTAGAAATCGGCAGCCGTCTTGCCGTTCACGCCGCCGTCGCGCATCGGGAAGATGTCGACCATCGTGGCCGACGGCACGATGCCGCCGCCGCCCAGCGTGTTCGACGGGCGGATCGCCTGCTCCCACGGGTTGTTGCGGTGGTAGTCGGGCACGCCGCCGTCCTTGATGTTGTTGAAGCGGGCGAAGAAGACGCCTTCGGTGTTCTGCGCACCGACGAGCATGAACATGTTGGCCCAGTCCTTGATCGTGTTGCCGTCGCCGTGGTCGCCGTAGAGCTTGTAGCCGCAGGCGTTGATCTTCTGCAGATCGGCCTCCATCTGCTCGTAGGCGTCGCGGTAGCGCTGCTCATCGTTCGCGCGGTTGAAGAGCGGCGAGCACCACCACGTCAGCACGCGGCCCTTGAGGGCGAGCGCCGTACCGTTGGTGACGCGACCGTGGTTGTCGCCCGCGTGCCACTGGCCCGACCCCGTGAAGGGCTCGAGCATCGTGGCGGCCTTGTTCAGGTCGTCGAGGATGAACTTGACGCACTCCGCGAGGCTCGAACGGGGCGTCACGGAGCCCGAAACGATCGGCTGCGGCTCGGTGATGATGGGCACGCCGCCGTACCACTTCACCAGCAGGAAATAGCGCCATGCGCGCAGGAAATAGAGCTGGCCGACGAGCTGGTCCTTCTCGCCGCGCGAGAGCGTACCGCCCTCGATGCCCTGGATCGCATCGTTGATGTTGCGGATCAGACCCCAGACGTTGTTGCGCACGTTGGCCGCATCGGCGCCCTGGAAGTAGTCGGGCTGCTCCTTGATGCCCGAGATGGTGTTCAGCTCGTTGAGCGGGTCGACGAAGACGCCGAAACCGGCGAACTCCTCGGTACATTTCGACAGGTCGTCCGACTTGCCGACGCTGGTGTACTGCCAGTTGGGCGAACCGTTCGGGTCGGGCAGGCAGAGCGCGTAGCAGTCGCTCAAACGGCCCAGACAGCCCGTGTAGTTGTTGTAGATTTCGGGGCTCGCCTGGTCGAAGTTCGTCTTCTCCTTCAGGAAGTCGTCGCTGCACGAGGCGAGGCCGCACACGGCCGCGAGAGCGAAGCCGACGATTTTGATATTGATACGTTTCATGTGTTCGTGAATTAGAAAGTTACGTTAAGACCGACCGTGAACTTGCGCAGCGTCGGATAGGAGCCGTAGCTGCCCGACATCGGATCCATGAACTTGTCGGGGTAGGGGTTGTAGAAGTCGAAGAGGTTCTGACCCGTGACATTCAGACGGACGGCTGCGATGCCGAGCGGCTTGAGCCACTTTTTGGGCAGCGAGTAGGCGAGCGTCAGACGGTTCAGACGCACGCGGGTGCCGCTCACGCGCCAGAACGACGACTGTACGGCGTTCACGTTCGAGTAGGCGAGGTTCGGGTAGTGGCCGTCGCGGTTCTGGGCTACGACCACGTCGCCGTTGGCGTCGAGGATATCCTGGTAGACGAACATGTTGTCGGGGTTCCAGAACGAAGGCATGTTCGTGTACTCGAGGTTGCCCGAGGGCTTGAGGGCCTTGGTCGGCACGAACGAGTAGCCGCCCCACGAAGCGGAGATCTGGGCCGTCAGCGAGAGACCCTTCCACTCGGCGTTCAGGTTGGCCGTCAGGCCGTAGGGGTTCGCGCGGTTCGACAGACGCACCTGGTCGTCCTTCTCGCTGATGATGCCGTCGGGGCCGTCCGTGTAGGTACCCGTCTTGCTGTCGAAGGTGCGCACGTCCTTATAGATGAGCATACCGGGGCGTACGTTCTCCTTGGGCATGCCCATGTAGGTGGTGATGTTGTTGGCCGAGAAATACTCCTCGATCTCCTGGAACGAACGGAACATGCCGATGCACTGCATACCCCACGTACCGATGTCGGTGCGGCTGCCGCGACGGATCTGCATGTAGTCCTGGCCCGTCTGCCAGTCCATCAGCAGCACCTTGTTGTCCGTGTAGCCCGTGTTGATGCCGATGCGGTAGGAGAAATCCTTGCCGATCTTGTCGCGCCACGTAGCCGAGAACTCGACGCCCCAGCTGTCCATTTCGGCGAGGTTCTGGTGTGCCGACTGGTTACCTACGGTGCCGGGGATCGACGCCTTGTAGGGCATGAGCATCTCGCGGTCCCACTGGTAGTAGCCGTCGATGTTGAAGCCGAGGCGGTTGTTGAGGATGTTCCAGTCGATACCGAAGTTGGCCTTGTAGGACTTGTCCCAGTGCGCGTCGGGGTTGACGCCCGTGTTGTTCTTGTTCATGGCCAGGTGCGAGCCCGCGCTCGAGTTGGCGGCTTCGCCGAAGATGGCGCCCTTGTCCTTGTCCATGCCGTAGAAGCGCTGCCACTGCCATGCGGTGGTGTTGTCGCGGCCCGTCAGACCGAACGAGGCGCGCAGCTTGAGGAAGTCGATCCACTTGACGTTATCGGCGAACCAGCCCTCTTTCGAGATGACCCAGCCGAGCGAAACGGAGGGGAAGTAGCCCCAGTAGTTGTCGGGCGAGAACTTGGTCGAGGCGTCCGAGCGGACGAGCAGCTCGAGCAGGTACTTGTCGTCGTAGGCGTAGTTGATGCGGCCGATGTAGGAGAGCGAACCGGCCTCGTAGCGGGTGAAGTTGGTCGTCATCTCCGACTTGGGACCCACCGAGTTGGCCTGGCCCGTACCGAATTCGTAGACGTCGGTCACCAGACCCTGGAGGTACTCGGTCTCCGACTCCGATTTCTCGATGGCGAACATGGCGCCCACGTGGTGCTTGCCGAAATCGCGGGCGTAGTTGAGCGTGAAGTTGAGCTGGTAGTTGTCCACGCGGTTCATCGTGCGGCCGTACGAGCCGGGCGAAGCATCCGACGTACCGTTCGAAACGACGGCGCCCTTGTTGCCGAGCTGGAAGTTCGTGCGGTCGTTGATGAGCTCTTCGTAAGCCTCCTCCTGGCCCGGGATCGGGGTGTAGAGGTGCTCGCCGCTACCGGTGCGGATCTTCATCTTGTAGACCTGGTAGTAGGAACCGACCTCGTTGGTCTTGTCGGTCGAAACCGATTTCGAGTAGGAGGCGCGTGCGGTCAGACCGCGCAGCGGCTTCCAGAGGTGGCTGAAATCGTAGTCGATGTTGACGCCGATGTTCATGTTCGAGGTCATGTTGCGCTTGTAGTCGCCCAGACCCTGCAGTTCGGCGAAGTGGTACTCCTGATCCTGACCCTTCTGCTCGTTCGAGATGCCGTAGGTCGACATGGCGTAGCCGTTGACATACTCGGGGATGTAGCGCGGGTGGGTGAGCAGGGTGTTGTAGTCCTTCTCGCTGTTCGAGCCGCCCACCTTGATGTAGGGCGAGTTCTTCTCGCCGTAGTCGCCCGATACCTGCATGCCGACCTTCAGACCCTTGCCGATCTTCACGTCGATGCCGGCGCGGTAGGTCCAGCGGTCGTAGTCGAGCTTGCCGAGGTTACCGTCCTGGTTGAAATAGGATATGCCGGCGAAATAGTTGGCCTTGTCGGTGGCGCCCGAGATGTTCAGGCTGTGCTTGTGCGTAACGGCCGACGACCAGTACTTGTCGATCAGGTCGTAGTTCAGATGGCGCATCGCAGCGAGCTCATCGGCCTGGAAGAGGTCGAATTTCGTGTCGATGTTCGTCTCGAGGGGGTCGGCGCCGGTCACGGCGTTCCAGAGCTTACCGTACTGGTAGGCGTTCAGCATCTTGGGATGCGAGAAGGTGTCGGCGATACCGATCGTACCGCTGTAGGAGATCTGGGGCGCGCCCTGCTTGCCGCGTCTGGTCGTCACGAGGATGACGCCGTTGGCCGCGCGGGCGCCGTAGACGGCTGCCGCAGCGTCCTTGAGGACCGAGATGTTCTCGATCATCGAGGGATCGAGGTTGTTGAAGGCCTCCGAGCCGAGGTTCTGGTAGCTGTTGCCGACCTTTACGTCGTTCGGGTAGATGTAGCCGTCGATGACGTAGAGGGGCTCCTGCGTCGAGACGCCGAGCGTACCGAGGTCGTTGGCGCCGCGGATGTAGATGCGGGCCGCTTCGCCCGGACGCGACTCGCCGCCGCTGACCGAAACGCCGTTCACCAGACCCGAGAGGGTCGAGGCGAGGTTGCCCGAAGCGAGGTCCTGGATGTCGTCCAGGGGCACCGTCGAGACGGCACCCGTCAGGTGGGCCTTCTTCTGGGCGCCGTAACCGACGACGACGACCTCTTCGATCTGCTGCTTGTCCTCCTTGAGGACGATCTTCGTCCGGGCGAGGTTATCGATCTCTTCGGTGATGCAGCCGAGGAACGAGACCTGTACGATGGCCTTGGCGGGCACTTTCAGCGTGAACGAACCGTCGACGCCGGTCGTCGTACCGTTCGAGGTGCCCTTCACGACGGCCGTGGCGCCGATGACGGGCTGGCCCGCTTCGTCGACGACGGTCGCCTTATACTGTGTCTGCGCCGAAAGCGGCAGGACGCAGAGCAGGAGCGCCGCCAGGATCGGGCAAATACGGAATATGAGATTTTTCTTCATATCTTTCGTTGTTTCTGTTGGTTACTACTGATTGATCCAGCGCGGGTCGCCGGCCGAGGCTGCCTCGCCCGTGGGGGTGAAGTTCACGCCGCCGTTCGGCTGCGAGAAGTCGAGCGCCTTGTCGAGGTTGTCGCGCGTGAAGCCGGGATCGGCCTCGGTGGCGATCTCCTTCTTGTCGGTGCCGTCGACCGACTTGGTGACGCCCCAGATGTAGTTCTTCGACCAGTTGTAGGTACCGCCGCGCTTTACCTTCTGGAGGCGGTAGGTGTCGTAGAAGATGCTCTCCGAGAAGGTGATGACGTAGGCGGGCTTGTTGGCGATGTTGTTGCCGAAGTCCTTGTTGGGCATCATGCGGCAGAGGGTCGAGTTCTTGATGTCGAACGTGCCGTTGTACGAGCCGAAGACCTTGTCGATCGCCTGGTTGGCGAAGCGGATGAAATAGGCCTTGTCCTTCATCTTCGAAGGATCGTAGCGGTTGTAGATGGTCGAGTTGACGACGATCGTGTTGAGGGCGGCGCCGTACCAGCACTTGCCGTCCTGACCGAGGAAGCGGCCCTTGTTCTGCCACATGTTGATGAAGGTGAGCCACTGGTCCGAACCGTCCATGTTGAGCTGGATGATGCAGTCCGAGATGCGGAACTCCTTCACGCCGTAGGCGCTCACGTCGCAGTTGATGATCGAGCGGGTCAGCTCCTTCACCCAGCACGCCTCGAGGCGGATCGGCTTCTCGACGACGTAGCCGTTCGGGCCGGCGATCGATTCGTCGGGGTCCTTCTTCATCGTGATCAGACCGCGCTGCTTCATGGCGGCGGCGTCGAAGTTGGTGTTCTTGACCTTCAGACCGGCAGCGGTCACCAGACCGCCGTTCTCGCCGATGACCACCTGGGGACGATCGGCCATGTTGCCGCGCAGACGGGTGGGCTGGATGTCGAAATCGGCCTTCGTGTCGAGGGCGTAGGTGGCGCCTGCCGCGAGGTCGAAGGCGATCTCGAAGTTGGGATCGGCGGCGCGCTTGGCGGCCAGATCGGCGGCGTTGTCGGCGATGTACTGCGAGATGAATGCTCCCAGCTCGGTGCCTTCGGGCACGGCCACGCCGTCGATCATCGTCGAGAAGGCGACCACGGTGGCCGATTCGGCGCCCGTGTTGTTGAGCTTCTCGTTACCGAGGGTCTTGACGCTCACCGAATAGTTCGTGTCTTCGGCCGAGGGGAAAAGCAGCGAACATCCGTCGACCACCTTGTTGTCCACCACCGTTTCGGGGTTGGCGGGGTCGTTGACGTTCTCGACGGCGCATTCGTAGCCGCCTGCACCCATGGCCACGGGCCACTCGACCTTCACCTGTTCGTTGCCCGACGCATCGGTCACGTACGAAAAGGTGATCGCATCGGCTGCGGGCGACGCCAACTGCTGGTTGGTCACGCCGGCCGAATACGTCTCGTCGTCGACGCCCTGCGCGCAGGAGACTGCGAGCAACGCGGCCGACAGACAGCAGACGCTGCCGAAAAGCCTCGATTTGAATGTCATCTTTTTCATAGGCTGATAATTTTAAGTTAAGTAAAAAGGTGTTTGCTTGCGTATTGCGCAACGCGTCGCGCGCATTGCGATTTCTTGCCCAAAAGCTGCTCCGAAATCAAATATATTTGTTTTTCAGTCGGTTATCCGTTATTTGCGGACCTTGGGGGCTGCCGCAGGTTACCGTCGCGGCACAATTCGGCCCCGATCCGAAATACAAAGATATAAAAATTTCATCCGCATAAAAAAGTATTTCGAAAATTTTCGCTGCCGACAAATCACTATCGAAAAAGGAATCGTCAAAATCAACAATACGAACTGTTGATTTTAAAAATATTTAATTTATTCCCCGCCGCACCGCGGTCACCCGATCGGTGACTTTTTGCACGGCATGTGCTTGCAAACGATTATAAATCAATTTGTAGCGTACAGCCCGAGGGGTTACTCGCACCCCTTACGACGCGGCCTTCTTTCGATCGGGACAGGATGCGCGCAGCAAGCCTTCTTGCGCCACCGCAGGCCGCAGGGTTCGATCCCGCCTGGGGATCGGCGGGCCGCAGCTTCGCCCCGCTTTAGGCCCGCACGGGGCGCCCCTTCGCAAGCTGCGGCTCCGAGGAAAGGCCGGCCCCGCGCAGCCGCGCAAACCGGTTCGGGTCGAAGCCTGCGGAGCGCACGCATGATGCGGACGCGACATGCGGGCCTCCGCTGCGGGAGGCTTCGGCCCGCCGCACGTACGTGCGATTTTCGGGTGGCCCGCAACCTCCGCAAGCCCCCGCTTCACTTTTGGGCAAGAAAAGACGACTCTCCCGAGGCTCATCCGAACCGCACGAAACGA
>CAJUAV010000002.1 GCA_910584485.1 uncultured Alistipes sp. | reverse complement strand
CGTTCTTCTGGGCCATCGGCATGAACCACTTCATGGAGATCGCCAAGATGCGCGCCGCGCGCATGCTGTGGGCGAAGATCGTCAAGCAGTTCGATCCGAAGAACCCCAAGTCGCTGGCGCTGCGCACCCACTCGCAGACCTCGGGCTGGTCGCTCACGGAGCAGGATCCCTTCAACAACGTGGCCCGTACGGCCATCGAGGCGATGGGCGCCGCGCTGGGGCACACCCAGTCGCTCCACACGAACGCCCTTGACGAGGCGATCGCCCTGCCGACCGATTTCTCGGCCCGCATCGCCCGCAATACGCAGATCTACATCCAGGAGGAGACCTCCGTATGCCGTCAGGTCGATCCGTGGGCCGGCTCGTACTACGTCGAGTCGCTGACGAACGAGATCGCCCACAAGGCGTGGGAGCACATCCAGGAGGTGGAGAAGCTCGGCGGTATGGCCAAGGCCATCGAGACGGGTATTCCGAAGATGCGCATCGAGGAGGCTTCGGCCCGCACGCAGGCGCGCATCGACTCTGGCGAACAGAAGGTGATCGGCGTGAACGAGTATCGTCTCGAGAAGGAGGCGCCGATCGACATCCTGGCCGTCGACAACACGGCCGTACGCGAGAGCCAGGTGAAGCGTCTGGCCGAGCTGCGCGCGAACCGCGATCAGGCCGCCGTCGATCGGGCGCTGGCCGCTATCACGGAGTGCGTGCGCACGAAGCAGGGCAACCTGCTCGAACTGGCCGTCGAGGCGGCCAAGGTGCGCGCCACGCTGGGCGAGATCTCGGATGCCTGCGAGGTCGTCGTGGGTCGTTACAAGGCAGTGATTCGTTCCATTTCGGGTGTTTACAGTTCAGCAGTGAAAAACGACGATAGCTTCGAGCGCGCCAAGCAGATGTGCGCCGAGTTTGCCAAGAAGGAGGGCCGCCAGCCGCGTATCATGATCGCCAAGCTGGGTCAGGACGGACACGACCGCGGTGCCAAGGTCGTAGCGACGGGTTATGCCGACATCGGTTTCGACGTCGACATGGGGCCGCTCTTCCAGACGCCCGCCGAGGCGGCCAAGCAGGCCGTCGAGAACGACGTGCACATCGTCGGCGTGTCGTCGCTGGCCGCAGGTCACCTGACGCTCGTGCCGCAGATCATCGCCGAGCTCAAGAAGCTGGGCCGCGAGGACATCATGGTCATCGTGGGTGGCGTGATCCCCGCACAGGATTACGACGAGCTCTACCGCGACGGTGCAGCCGCCATCTTCGGCCCCGGTACGAAGATTTCGACCGCTGCCATCAAGATGCTGGAGATCCTGATGGCCGAGTAGCGTACGGTTCATCCGTTGAAGCAGTAGCGGGAACGACCTTTGCGGGCCGTTCCCCTTTTTTTGCGGGCGGGGTGCTTATGGTCGGAGCGGGACGGAGGCGGTGCGGCGGTCGGCCGCGTGTCGCCGTATGCCGCGGGATGCGATGGCGCAGCCATCGGCGGGCCGGAGCCTCGCCCCTGCGAAGGCCCTCATGTGGCGTTCCTTTGCAAGCTGCGACCCGAACACGCATCGCACGCAAGTGCGGCGGGCCGAAGCCTCCGCGCGCGGAGGCCCGCAATTCTGGCGAATGCGTGCGCTCCGCAGGCTTCGACCCGAGCAGCGTTTCGCGCGGAAAGGGCATGCCGTTCGCCGTCTCGGGTATGCGGACCTATCGAAATCGATCCCGTGAGGGATCGGCAGCCCACAGCCGCCCCCTGGCGGAGGGCTGCAACTCGCCCGAAGGCTCGTTGCGCCTCCGCTCGGCTGCGGGCCGAATCCGAAGATGCCCGCGGCCGGCGAAGGCGTCGCGACCGTCCGTAACAAGCGTTCGATGAGGGCTCCGATCCTTCGAAAAGACGCCCGCATACTACGGGAGGGCATACAATCGTTTATAGGACGAACACAACTAAAGAAACGAGTATGCAAGTGAAGATTTCCAAGACGCTGGAGGGCATCATCGCCCGTACGGCGTTCAACACGACCAAGGAGGGTGTCAGCAATGCCCTCAAAGACCGCCTGCTGTTGGAGCTGTTGCGCGAGGAGGGGTCGTTGGCCTATCAAATCCTCTCGGCTCGTATGAAAGATTGGGAGCTGCAACAGGTCCGTCGGAGCATCGAACACGATATCGAGGCGACGCGTTCGGCCGGGCAGCTCGACCCCGAACAGTTCTATCGTCGATTCTGCAACGAGATATGTGCCCGCAACGACTCCGCCGCCCGCATTTCGACGGCTCATGCGCTGCTTGAAATTCTGCGCGACCCGTCGACTTCGGCTTCGAAGGCGCTGGCCCTGCACGACATCACCGAAAGCACGGTGCTCGCCGAGCTGGCCCGCATCGGAGGCGATGCGTTGCAGCGCCGCGAGATCGAGGTGCGCCTGCTCGATTTCGGATCGGATCGTCCGATCGATCTGCGCAAGCCGAACGAGTTGCGCCATCCGAAATCGCAGCTGCTCGACAAGTTCGGCACCGACCTGACGGCCGAGGCGCGCGAGGGCCGCATCGATCCCGTGGTGGGGCGCGATGCCGAGATCGAGCGCGTGGTGCAGATCCTCTCGCGCCGCAAGAAGAACAACCCGATGCTGATCGGCGAGGCGGGCGTCGGCAAGACGGCCATCGTCGAGGGGCTCGCCCTGCGCATCGCCGAGGGGCGCGTACCTTGCACGATCCGCGACAAGCGGCTCTTCTCGCTCGACGTTTCGTCGCTCGTCGCAGGAACCAAATTCCGCGGCGAGTTCGAGGAGCGCATGCAGCAGCTGCTCGATGAGCTCAAGCACTCCGACGATACGATTCTGTTCATCGACGAGATTCATACGATCGTCGGTGCGGGGTCGACGCAGGGGTCGCTCGATACGGCCAACATCCTCAAACCCGCACTGGCGCGGGGCGAGCTGCAGACGATCGGCGCCACGACGCTCGACGAATATCGCGAGAACATCGAGCGCGATCCCGCCCTCGAACGCCGCTTCCAGCGCGTGATGATCGAGCCGACGACGCAGGCCGAGACGTTGCAGATTCTGCGCAACATCGCGCCCCGTTACGAGCAGCACCACAACGTGCGCTATACGGAGGAGGCGCTGCAGGCCTGCGTCGAGCTGACCGAACGCTACGTCACGGACCGCTATTTCCCCGACAAGGCGATCGATCTGCTGGATGAAACAGGCTCGCGCGCCCGCCTGCAGTGCGCCGACGAGCCGAATACGCTCCGCGAACTGGCCACGGCCATCGCCGACGTGCAGCGCGAGCGGCGCGAGGCGGTCGAGGCGGCGGTGTACGACAAGGCCGCTTCTGCGCGGATGCGCGAGTTGCAGCTCCGTTCGAAGCTCGAAGCCGATCGTTCGGCCTGGTTCCGCTCCATGGAGGAGAACCCCGTGGAGGTCGGCGCGGCCGACGTGGGGCAGGTGTTGACGGCCATGACGGGGATTCCCGCCGACCGCATTTCGGACGGCGAGGCGGGACGCCTGCGCACCCTGCACACGCATCTGAATGCGCGCGTCATCGGACAGCAGGAGGCTGTGGAGAAGATCGCTCGGGCGATTCTCCGCTCGCGGGCGGGGCTGAAGGATGCCCGCCGTCCGATCGGGGTCTTCCTCTTCGTCGGACCGACGGGAGTCGGCAAGACCCACCTGGCGAAGGAGGTCTCGAAGTGGCTCTTCGACGAGCATCGCGGCCTGATCCGGATCGACATGAGCGAGTATGGCGAGAAACACAACGTCGCCCGCCTGATCGGTGCCCCTCCGGGGTACGTCGGCTACGGCGAGGGCGGTCGGCTGACCGAGGCCGTGCGGCGTCGCCCCTATTCGGTGGTGCTCTTCGACGAGATCGAAAAGGCGCATCCCGACGTCTTCAACATCCTGCTGCAGATCTTCGACGAGGGGTGCCTGACGGACGGTTCGGGCCGCAAGGTCGATTTCCGCAACACGATTCTGATCCTCACCTCGAACGTCGGGTCGCGCGCCGCGGCCGAGCGGCAGGTGCAGGTGGGCTATACGACCCGTTCGAAGAGCGCGGCCGAGGTCGCGGCGCCCGAGACGGAGTACCGCAAGGCGCTCGAGCAGATCTTCGCCCCCGAGTTCCTGAACCGCGTCGACGAGGTGGTGGTCTTCCGCTCGCTCGAAAACGGCGACATCGAACGGATCATCGACCTCGAACTGGCCGGTCTGATGCAGCGCACCGAGGCGATGGGGTATCGGATCAAGATCACCGACAAGGCGCGCCGCCGCCTCGCCTCGATGGGTTACGAACGGCGTTACGGGGCCCGCGCGCTCAAACGCACGCTGACCGATCACGTCGAGGAGCCGATCGCCCAGCTCATCATCGACGGCCGCCTGCACGAAGGGGATACGGTCGTCGTCGAGGGGGGCCGCAGCGAGGGTGTCCGCCTCCGCGTAGCCTGAATGACCGGCATCGCGCTTCGCCATACGGCGGGGCGCGATGTCGTTTTTACGGGTGCGGTCTCGGGAGGAAGGAATTGTGCGCGTTCGGGGCATTCGATGTGAATCGAAGGTTGCCGTAGCGACGGTCCGCACGGAGCATATCTCCGTAGGCTTCCCGAGCAAGGTCCCGCGCTTTCGCGCGTGCCGTTCGCAGCCGCCCCCCCCCACGCGGCAGAACGGCAAGTCGCAGCTGCCTGCTCCATGCCGTTTTGCCGCCGTCGGCGAACGGTTCCGGAAAAATCCCGAGTGGCTCGATCCCGCAAGGGATCGGCAGACGAACGGATCGGCATCGAAAAAAACGGGCGATGAGAACTCCTCATCGTCCGTTCGTTCGCGTACGCCGCCGCGGCTATTTCTCGAAGGCGAACCCGAGGTAGACCTCTTTGTACTTTTCGAGGAGCTTGGCGACCGTCTGCAACGACGAGACCTTGCTGCCCAGTTCGGTCACCACCTCGACGAGTTTCGTCACGGGGAAGAGCAGCTGCAATTCGCTGCCGCGGATGTAGGCGTGTCCCGTGAGGGTGCCGAGCTTGAATTTCGACGTCTTGTCGAAGGTCAGGCGGATTTCGTGCGTCTCGGGATCGAACGCGTAGGTGCCGCTCAAGTTTTTCGCCTTGCCCAGGACCGCCGTGAAGGTTTTTTCCTTGGTGAAGGTGAACGAGGCGGCACCCGGGCGGATGCCGACCAGCGCATAGGCTTTTTCGAGCCGCGTCGTGACGGTCGATTCCATCGCCGTGCCGCCCAGTCCGCTCAAGAGGTCGTCGCCCTCGAACTTGACGGCGGGGGCCGCATAGTTCCAGCAGCCGGCGATGGCCGCTTCGGTCAGCTTGCCGCCCGTCACTTTGTCGGCCGCCTCCGTGGCGACCTTTTTCAGCAGGTCGCCCCAGTCCTGGGCCGACACGGTGCCGCAGAGGAGCAGGGCGGCACAGAGAAGGATTCGTTTCATGCGGAGTTCGTGTTAGATTTTGTCGAGCTCTTTGAGCCACATCCGCGCCGAGGCATCCGACGGCATGCGCCAGTCGCCGCGCGGCGAGAGCGAGACGAGTCCCACCTTCGGGCCGTCGGGCATCGCCGAGCGTTTGAACTGCTGCGAGAAGAAGCGGCGGAAGAAGATCCGCAGCCATTTGAGAATCGTCTCGCGGTCGTATTCGCCGCCGAAGGCGAGCTCGGCCACGCGCAGGATCTTGCGCGGCGAGTAGCCCGAGTTGATGAAGTGGTAGAGGAAGAAATCGTGCAGTTCGTAGGGGCCCACCAGATCCTCGGTCTTCTGCGTGATGTTGCCCTCGGCATCCGAAGGCAGCAGCTCGGGGCTCACGGGGGTCGCCACGACGTCGAGCAGGATTTCGCGGATGCGCTCGTCCTCCTGCTGCGAGGCGACCCACTCGACCACCTTGCGTACGAGCGTCTTCGGAATCGAGGCGTTGATGCCGTACATCGACATCTGGTCGCCGTTGTAGGTGGCCCAGCCGAGTGCCAGCTCGCTCAAGTCGCCCGTGCCGACGACGATGCCGTTCTCCTTGTTGGCGACGTCCATCAGAATCTGCGTGCGTTCGCGCGCCTGTGAATTTTCGTAGGCCGCCGAGTGATCCGCGGGATCGATGCCGATATCGCGGAAATGCTGTTCGCACGCCTCGCGGATCGGGATTTCGCGCACGGTGATCCCCAGCCGCCGCATCAGTTCGAGGGCGTTGCGGTAGGTGCGGTCCGTCGTGCCGAAGCCCGGCATCGTGATGCCGAGTATCCCCGCGCGGTCGAGCCCCAGCTTGTCGAAGGTCCGCGCCACGGCCAGCAGCGCCAGCGTCGAGTCGAGACCCCCCGAAACCCCCACGATGGCGCGCGTGCACCCCGTGTGCTTCAGGCGTTTGGCCAGACCGTGGGACTGGATCTCCACGATTTCGCCGTAGAGCTCCTCGCGCCGCGTCTCGTTCTCGGGCAGGAAGGGCAGCTGCGTGATTTCGCGGTCGAGCCGTTCGGTGTGGAGCGCCTCGGGGATCTCCATTTCGATCACCGTGTTTTCGGTGCCCGACTCGTTGACGCGGAACGACGTGTTGCGCTGCCGCTCGTATTCGAGCAGTTCGATGTCCACGTCGGCGACGATCAGCTTCTCGTCGAGCGAGAAACGGTCCGTCTCGCAGAGGATGCGCCCGTTCTCCGCGATGAAGGCCTTGCCCGCGAAGACCAGGTCGGTCGACGACTCGCCGAAGCCTGCCGAGCTGTATACGTAGGCCGATAGGGTGCGGGCGGACTGCTGCGCCACGAGGCGGCGCAGGTAGGCGTGTTTGCCGCACGCCTCGGGCGAGGCCGAGAGGTTGAAGATGACGCGGGCGCCGTCGAGGGCCAGCTGCGACGAAGGGGGCTGCGGCACCCAGAGGTCCTCGCAGATCTCCACGCCGAACTCGACGCCGTTCACCTCGAAGGTGAGGTCGACGCCGAAATCGACCTCCTTGCCCGCCACGTCGATGCGCTCTTCGGTGATCGAGGCGCCCGAGGTGAAGACGCGGTTTTCGTAAAACTCCGAGTAGTCGGGGATGTAGCTCTTGGGTACGACCCCGAGCACCTTGCCCTGCGAGCAGACCACGGCGCAGTTGTAGATGGCCGAGCCGTGGCGCAGCGGGGCGCCGACGATCGTCACGAGGGGCAGCCGCCGCGTGCGGCGCACCAGGTCGCCCAGCGCCGCGTCGGCGGCGTCGAGCAGGGTGGGTTGCAGCATCAGGTCGCCGCAGGTGTAGGCCGTCACGGCCAGCTCGGGAAAGGCGACGATCTCGACGCCGCGCCGCGCCGCCTCTTCGGCGAGGGCGACGATGCGGTCGGTGTTGAAATCGCAGTCGGCGACCTGTACGTGGGGCACCGCTGCGGCTACTTTCAGAAATCCGAATTGATCCATAGCAAGCGTGGGTTGGCTCGGAGCGGCTCCCGCGGCGCGGTGCCCGGCCCCGAGCGGGTTATTCCGCCCAGAGGCGGGCGAGGTTGACGACGACCTGCTGCGCCTTGCGCATCGTGTTCAGCGAGCAGTACTCGAATTTGCCGTGGAAGTTCATGCCTCCCGTGAAGAGGTTCGGACAGGGGAGCCCCATGAACGAGAGACGGGCGCCGTCCGTACCGCCGCGGATGGGCCGCACGAGGGGTTTCACGTCGGCCTGCTCCATGGCGCGCAGCGCCTTGTCGATCACCTGCGGATGGGGCTCGACCATCTTGCGCATGTTGTAGTACTGGTCCTTGAGGGTGAGCGTCAGCACCTCTTCGCCGTATTGCTGCTTGAGCAGGTCGACGCACGACCAGAGGAAGACCTTGCGCTTTTCGAAGCGGTCGGCGTCATGGTCGCGGATGATGTACGAAAGCTGCGCCTCCTCGACCGTGCCGCGGATGCCCACGCAGTGGTAGAAGCCCTCGTACCCTTCGGTGTGCTCGGGCCGCTCGGCGGCGGGGAGGAGCCGTTGCAGCTCGGCAGCCACCTCGATGGCGTTTATCATCTTGTTTTTGGCGTAGCCCGGGTGGACGTTGCGGCCGCGGATGTCGATCTTGGCGCTCGCGGCGTTGAAGTTTTCGTACTCCAGCTCGCCCTCCATGCCGCCGTCGACCGTGTAGGCGAAATCGGCGCCGAAGGCGGCCACGTCGAAATAGTCGACGCCGCGCCCCACCTCTTCGTCGGGCGTGAAGCCGATGCGGATCTTGCCGTGGGCGATTTCGGGGTGGGCGAGGAGCTCCTCGGCCGCGGTCATGATCTCCGCCACGCCCGCCTTGTCGTCGGCCCCCAGCAGGGTCGTGCCGTCGGTGTGGATGAGGGTGTGGCCCTTGAAGAAGGCGAGCTCGGGGAACTCCGCGACGCGCATCGTGAGGGCGCTGTTGAGCAGGATGTCCTCGCCGTCGTAGCACTCGATGATGCGGGGCTTGACGTTCGCGCCGCTCATGTCGGGCGACGTGTCGACGTGGGCGATGAAGCCGATGACGGGGGCCGTTTCGCACCCCTTCGTGGCGGGAATCGACCCCATCACATAGCCGTTGCGGTCCATCGTCACCTCGGTCATGCCGAGGGCGATCATCTCGTCGCGCAGCGCTTCGAGCAGTACGCGCTGTTTGTCGGTCGAGGGAAACGTACCGCTCTCCTCGGCCGATTGCGTGTCGTAGGAGACGTATTTCAGAAAACGATCCAGTAATTGCATGGCTGTTATTCGGTTTTGTGTGTTGTTTCTTGGTCGGTGCGGGGGCTGTTTCGCCGACGGCGGCAGGACGGGCCTTGTCGTGAGCCGCCGGGGGCGCTTGCAGCACGATGCCTCGCGAGTCGCTGCCCGGGCGGCGCGTGTCTCGCGATCGTCCCCGCAACGAAGTCCGCCCCTTCTTACGCCTCCTTGTCCGCCTTCAGCGTATGCCAGCCGAAATAGCCGATGATGGCGGCGTACATCGCCAGCCCCGTCCATTCGGCGCCGTTCGAGGCGGCCCAGTCGGAGAGGAACCAGTCCACCTCGGCGAACTTGAGCACCGCGCTCACGACACCCATCAGGGCGCCGCCCGCGATGAAGCCCGAGGCGATGAGCGTGCCGCGGTCGAAGCGTGCCTTGTTGAGGGCTTCGTCCTTCGAGCGGGTCGAGACGTACCACGCCACCAGACCGCCCGCCACGAGCGGCGCGTTGAGCGACATGGGGATGAACATGCCCAGCGTGAAGGCGAGGGCGGGCACGCCGACGATCGACAGCAGGAGGGCGATCGCCGCGCCGTAGAGGTAGAGCATCCACGGGGTCTGTCCGCCCGTCATGAGGGGCTGGATGACGGCGGCCATGGCGTTGGCCTGGGGTGCGACGAGGGCCCCTTCGCCCACGAAGCCGTAGGCCTTGTTCAGGACGATCATCACCCCGGCCACGGTGGCTGCCGAGACGAGCGTGCCGAGGAATTTCCATGCCTCCTGCTTGCGGGGCGTCGTGCCGAGCCAGTAGCCGATCTTGAGGTCGGTGATGAAGCCGCCCGCCATCGAGAGGGCGGTGCAGACCACGCCGCCGATCACCAAAGCGGCCGTCATGCCCGTCGTGCCGTTCAGGCCGACGCTCGCCAGCACGAGCGACGAGAGGATGAGCGTCATGAGGGTCATGCCCGAGACGGGGTTCGTGCCGACGATGGCGATGGCGTTCGCGGCGACGGTCGTGAAGAGGAAGGCGATGACGAAGACGATCGCCAGTGCCACGAGGGTCTGCATCCAGTTGTTCAGCAGGCCGAACTGGAAGAAGAAGAGCACGGCGACGAGCGTGGCGCAGAGGACCGTGAGGATGAGCTTCATCGTCAAGTCGCGCTGCGTGCGTTCGGTCGAGGCGGCCTGGCGGCTACCCCCCCCCAGCTCCGAGACGGCCAGTCCGACGGCCTGGCGGATGATGCCCGCCTGGCGGCAGATGCCGATGATGCCCGCCATGGCGATGCCGCCGATGCCGAGCGGTTTGCCGATGGCCTGGAAGAGCTCTTCGGGCGTGAGCGAGCCGGCGGCCGAGGGGAAGAGCTGTTCGCTCGTCATGCCGACGACGGCGGTCAGCGTCTCGGGGGCGATCGCGCCGGCGAGGGGCACGACGACGAACCAGACGAGGGCCGAGCCTGCGGTGATGATGAGGGCGTATTTGAGACCGATGATGTAGCCCAGACCGAGCACGGCGGCCGAGGTGTTGACCGAGAAGACCAGCTTGGCCTTGTCGGCGAGCAGGACGCCCCAGTGGCAGATGCGCGTCGAGACGGCCTCGGTCCAGAGGCCGAAGGTGCCGACAACGAAATCGTAGAGACCGCCGACGAGTCCCGCCACGGCGAGCAGCTTGGCCTGGTTGCCGCCCTTCTCGCCCGAGATGAGCACCTCGGTCGTGGCCGTAGCCTCGGGGAAGGGGTACTTGCCGTGCATCTGTTTGACGAAATATTTGCGGAAGGGGATCAGCAGGACGATGCCCAGCACGCCGCCGAAGAGCGAGGCGAGGAAGACCTGCCAGAAGGCCGCTTCGAGCCCCAGGATGTAGAGGGCGGGGAGCGTGAAGATGGCTCCCGCGACGATCACGCCCGACGAGGCGCCGATCGACTGGATGATGACGTTCTGCCCGAGCATGTTCTTTTTGCCCAGGAGCGTGCCGCAGCCCACGGCGATGATGGCGATCGGGATGGCGGCCTCGAAGACCTGCCCGACCTTGAGGCCGAGGAAGGCGGCCGCGGCCGAGAAGACGACGGCCATCACCAGTCCCATGCCCACCGAATAGGGGGTCACCTCGACGGGTGCGCTCTCCGTCGGCATGACGGGGCGGTAGGTTTCGCCTGCTTTGAGCTCCCGATAGGCGTTTTCGGGCAGCGATGTGCGGTTCTGTTGTTCCATGCTTGAATGATGCGTTTGTTTCTTGCGGTTTGATTCGTTCGGGTGCGGGCGGTGTTTGCGGCAGCTCGGTTTCCGCCGTACGGCGGCAGCCCCCGCGGTGGTTAGCGGTTGTCGCCGCTGCCGCCGATCCGGTGGCGCTCCATGCGCGAGCGGAGTTTTTCGACGTTCGTGCGGGCCACCTCTTCGAGGTCGTAGCCGAGGTCGTGCGAGAGGGTGGCGCAGTACCACAGCACGTCGCCGATCTCCTTCATGATTTCGCGTTTTTTCTCGTCGGTGAATTCGCGGTGATCGTCGCGGATCACCTTCTTGACCTTGTCGGCCACCTCGCCCGCTTCGCCCGTCAGGCCGAGCGTGGGGTAGACGATGCGGCTTTCGGCGGGATAGACGGCCGTTTCGAGGGCGTGTTGCTGGTATTCGTTGAGTGTCATGGTGCGGGAATATTTGGATCCAACGACAAAGATACGAATAAGCCGAGAGCAAATGCAAATTTATTTGCGATTTGCCGAGGCGGAGTATCTCGGGCGCAGCCAAAGATTACGAATAAGCGAGGGCAAAAGCAAACTTGCCTGCATTTTGCCGAGCGGGAGTATCCGGGGCGCACCAAAGATTACGAATAAACGAGGGCAAAGGCAAGCTTGTCCGCATGTTGCCGACGAAGCCTATCGGAAAAATCGAAACGGCGGACCGTACTGTCGGTCCGCCGTCCTTGCTGGATGCCGTTTCCGAGCGATCAGGCCTGCTGCGTGTAGTCCGAGTTGTAGTGGCAGCCGACCGACTCTTTGAGTTCGCGTCCCTGCTTGATGACCAGGTAGGCCACGGCGATCATGTTGCGCAGTTCGCACAGCTCGCGGTTGGGCTTCGTGCGGCCGTAGAGCTCCTCGGTCTCCTCGAAAAGAATCGCCAGGCGGCGCATGGCGCGCTTGAGCGAGAGGTTCGAGCGGACGATGCCCACGTAGTTCGACATGATGGCCTGCACCTCGCGTTTCGACTGGATCAGCATGAGCATCTCCTCGGCGTGCTGCGCCCCCGCGAAATCCCAGTCGGGGATGCCGTCCTGAAAATCGGTCGCCTCGAAGCGCTCGGCGGTGTGGCGGGCGGCCTGGTCGGCATAGACGAGGGCTTCGATGAGCGAGTTCGAGGCGAGGCGGTTGGCGCCGTGCAGCCCCGTGCAGGAGGTCTCGCCGAGCGCATAGAGCCGCTTGATGGAGGTCTGCCCGTAGGTGTCGACCTTGACGCCGCCGCACGAGTAGTGGGCGGCGGGGGTGACGGGGATCCACTCCTTGGTGATGTCGATGCCGATCGAGAGACACTTTTCGCAGATGTTCGGGAAATGGCTGCGAATCGCCGCAGCCTCCTTGTGCGTCACGTCGAGGTAGACGAACTCTTCGCCGCGGCGCGTCATTTCGCGGTAGATGGCGCGGGCCGTGATGTCGCGCGGGGCGAGCGATTTCATCGGGTGGTACTTGTCCATGAACTCGTCGCCGTTCTGGAGGCGCAGGATGGCGCCGAAGCCGCGCATCGCCTCCGTGATGAGGAAATTGGGTTTCTCGCCCGGGTTGTAGAGGGTCGTGGGGTGGAACTGGATGAACTCCATGTTCTCGGTGATCGCCTTGGCGCGGTGGCACATCGCCACGCCGTCGCCCGTTGCCACGATCGGATTCGAGGTCGAGGAGTAGATGTTGCCGCAGCCGCCCGTGGCGACGATCGTGAAGCGGGCGAGCATCGTCTCGACGGCGTTCGTCCGCTCGTCGAGCACGTAGGCGCCGAAGCAGGCGAGGCCGCGCGTGTGGCGCGTGACGAACTCGCCCAGGTGGTGCTGCGTCAGCAGGTCGATGGCGAAATGGTGTTCGAGGACCGTGATGTTGGGGTGGCGGCGGACCGCCTCGACGAGTGCGCGTTCGATTTCGGCGCCCGTCAGATCCTCGTAGTGGAGGATGCGGTGCTCGGTGTGACCCCCTTCGCGGTTGAGTTCGAAGCGGCCGTCGGGTGTCTTGTTGAAGCGCGTGCCCCATGCGATGAGGTCCCGAATGAGCTCGGGCGCCCGTCGTACGACCAGTTCGACCGCCTGCTCGTCGCATTTGCCCGCTCCGCAGACGAGCGTGTCGCGGATGTGCTTTTCGAAGGTGTCGGGAGCGTAGGTGACCGAGCAGATGCCGCCCTGGGCATAGTTGGTGTTGCACTCCTGCATTTCGCCCTTCGTGACGATCGTCACGCGGCCTTTCTCGGCAGCCTTGAGCGCGAAGGTCAGGCCCGCCGCGCCGGAGCCGATCACCAGAAAATCGGTTTTCATCTTGGGTTTTAGCTTTAAAACGCGTTTTCGCGCCTCAAAGTTAGTAAAAAAAGGGATGCCGCCGCGGTCGGCGGGCCGATTATCGGCAAAAATCTTTCGGGCGGGGAGGGACGGTCGCCGGTTCGCGTGCGATTTTTTTGCGATAAATTTGGTTTATTCAATAAACCGATTTATATTTGCATCGGGAAAGCCTCCGAAGAGTCGTCTTGCGCGCGTCGGCTCTTTTGTTTTCCGCTTGTGGTTTATTTTATAAACCGATTTGTAAAACCTTAATCTTATCTTTGTTATGGAAGAGAAACAATTGACCCCCGAAGAGAGCATGGTGCTCATCGGCCGCATGATCGACGCCTCGAAGCGTCGTGTCGCCGTGCCCGATCTGCGCATTTCGGTCATGTGGGCGGCCCTTTCCGTGGCGACGGCCGCCGCGGTCTGGCTGCTGTGGCAGCTGACCGGTGACGTGCGCTTCAACTTCGTCTGGTTCGCCATTCCCGTGATCGGCATTCCGCTCAACATCCTGCTGGCCGATCGGTCGGAGAGACCCGTAAAAACCTACGTCGATCGGATTTGCGAAGGTGTCGGGAAGATCCTCTGCGCCCTTCCGATCTGCCTGACGGTGCTCTGCCTCGCTTTCCAGTGGAGCGGTTATCCGCAGGCGTGGCTGACCTTCTTTTTCTTCGCCTTTATTGTGGTCGGCTTCGGCGCGGCGATGCAGGGCATCGTGCTCGAAGAGAAATCGTACCTCTTCGGCGGCGTGTTTTCGATGCTGACGGGGTTCGTCGTGGCGGCTGCCGCCGTGAGCGGTCTGCCGCTGCGCATGGGCTGGATGATTCCGCTCTACATGCTCTGCTTCGTGCTGATGTTCCTGGTGCCGGCGATCGTCATCCGGCGGAAACTGAAACGTTCGACGCGATGAAAGAGCTGGATCCGCTGCTGCACTCCCAGTTGAGGCTGGCGGTCATGTCGATCCTGATGAACGTGGAAGAGGCGGATTTCGTCTATCTGCGGGAGCGGACTGAGTCGACCGCGGGGAATTTGAGCGTGCAGCTCGACAAACTCTCCGCCGCGGGTTATATCGCGGTCGAGAAGGGGTTCGCCGGCAAGCGAACGCGCACGATTTGCCGCATCACGGATGCGGGCCGCCGCGCCTTCGAGGCCTATGTGAACGACCTGAAACGCTATCTGAACCTGTCTTGAACCTGACTTGAACCGCCGCGGGCCGTCGATCGTCGATGGCCCGCGGTTTATTTACCGATGCAAGATTTGAAAAATTAGGTGTTATATTATTAGTAATACAACTGACATTTATAGTATACTCTTCCGAACAATAATCAACAACAAAATTTTCTAAATTTTAGAAGTGTTGTTTTTCTCTGAACCGGGGATAATTGTAGCTAAATCATCTTCGACATCCAATCCGTATGCGGCAGCAATTTGAGCAATCATATTACCAAAGGTTCCTCGCATTTCCCCTAATGCAGACGCAAAAGTCCAGCTTGCCCAATGATCCCAATGTCGAGCATTGCACAAAAAGTCTTTATCTCTTTTAAATTCCATTCTGTCGGTAAATTTACGAGCAGCTATCCTCATTGCTTTAGTATATTCAAATAACATTGAATCTGCGTTCATATTTTGCATTTCGGATGTTAGATATTCCCTTATTTGAATGGTAGATGCGACACAATACGAGGGAGATTCCATTTCACTGGGATTAAATAATACCCGTTTATTCTCCAAATTCCGAATGATTCGTGTCGCAATAGTAGTTTCATCTTCGGAAGGATTCCAAGATACGCCAAAAATAGGGCAACTTAATCCAGTCAGTCTACTTAAAATCGTCTTAAACTTCATTTTTAATGTCTTTGATTGTTCTTGTTGCTTAAATATTTTCAAGCAATAAACTATCAACAAATGCGTTGATTAAAATCAGTTTATATAATGTTTTAATGATTGCTTTGTCGCTAATTGAGTCCCATATGGCTGTATTTCCTACTTTCCGATGCAGAACTTCGAAAAGATGTGTTGCAGCACCTCGTCGGGCAGGATGGCGCCGCGGCCCGTGATCGTGGCGAGGGCCGCGGCGACCGAACGGATCTCTTCGCTCAACAGGTCGGTCGGGAGCTTCTCCGCAAGGCCGCGGCGGGCTCGGGCGAGCGCCGTGCGGGCTTCGGTGAGGGCGGCGTGATGGCGGGCCGACGAAACGACCGTCGCCCCCTCCTCCAACCCTTCGGTCGGAACGGCGGCACGCAGGGCCCGGCGCAGCAGTTCCACGCCTTCGCCGCGGCGTGCCGCCATCGGAATCACGTCGTCTTCCGTTGTCGGGCGAGCCGTTGTCGGAGGCCGTTTTTCCGCCGAGCGGTTCGCGTCGCGGTCGAGGGCGTCGATCTTGTTCAGCACCGTCAGCAGCCGCTGGTCGGGGCGCAGCGGGAAATCGGGCGGCGGAATGGGGCCCGTGCCGAGCGTCGTCGCATCGATCATCCGCACGACGATCTGCGCCCGTTCGAGGCTGCGCAGGGTCCGCTCGATGCCCATCCGTTCGAGGCGGTCCTCCGTGCGGCGGATGCCCGCCGTGTCGAGCAGGCGGAAGAGCACGCCGTCGATCGTCAGGCGCTCCTCGATCACGTCGCGCGTCGTTCCCGCGATCTCCGAGACCATCGCGCGGTCCTCCTCCAGCAGGCGGTTGAGCAGCGTCGACTTGCCGACGTTCGGCGCTCCGACGATCGCCACGGCGATCCCCTCCTTGAGGGCGTTGCCGAGGGCGAACGAGCCGCACAGCCGCTCCGTCTCGCGCTCGATCGCCTCCAGCAGGGCGTCGAGCTCGCGGCGGTCGGCGAAGGCGACCTCCTCTTCGCCGAAATCGAGCTCCAGTTCCAGCATCGCCGCCAGGTGCACCAGCCGCTCGCGCAGCGCGTCGAGCGCCGACGAGTAGCCGCCGCGCAGCTGGTTCGTCGCCAGCGCATGAGCCGTGCGCGACGAGGCGGCGATCAGGTCGGCTACCGCCTCGGCCTGCGAGAGGTCGAGTTTGCCGTTCAGGTAGGCGCGTCGGGTGAACTCGCCCGGCTCGGCCATGCGGGCCCCCGCGGCGATTGCCAGCCGCAGGAGCTCCGCTACGACGTAGGAGGAGCCGTGGCAGGAAAATTCGACCGTATCTTCGCCCGTGTAGGAGCGGGGTGCCCGAAAGAGGGTCGCCACCGCCTCGTCCACGACGCGTTTGCCGTCGCGGATCGTGCCGTAGTGCGCCGTGCCCCCCGCCGCATCGGCGAGCGGACGCCGCGCACGGAAGAGGCGGTCGGCCACGGCCACGGCCGCGGGACCCGCCACGCGGATCACGGCCAATGCGCCGCCGACGGCCGTGGCCGGGGCGACGATCGTATCCGTTTCGGTGAACATCGGATTACTTTTCGATGCGCAGCCGCTGCCCCGCACGGATGCGGTCGCTGCGCAGGTTGTTCCAGCGCATCAGCTGCTTGACCGTCACGCCGTGGCGGCGGGCGATGCCGCCCAGCGTGTCGCCGTTCTTGATGCGGTAGACGGTCGAGGCGCGCTCCTGACGCTTCTTGTCGAGGTTGACCGGATTCAGGTACTCCTTCAGATAGAGCGAATCCTTGGCCATGATCTCCTCCTCGCGGGCGATGTACTGGGCGATGTTGCGCTGCGGCAGCACCAGCGTGTAGGGGCGCGTCGAGGCGGGGATGATGTCGAGCCGGTATTGCGGGTTGAGCATCCGCAGCGTCTCCATCGGTACGTCGATCGTCGAGGCGATCTGTTCGAGGTGCAGGATGCGGTTCACGCGGATCGTGTCGACGGCCAGCGGAATGGGCGGTTCGACGGGCTCGATGCCGTGCTGGCGGTGGTAGTTGAAGGCGTAGGTGGCCCCGATGAAGGCGGGGACGTAGCCGCGCGTCTCGCGCGGCAGGTAGTCGTAGATCTCCCAGAAGCTGCGCCCTCCCGAGCGGGCGATCGCCTTCGAGACGTTGCCCGGGCCGCAGTTGTAAGCGGCGATGGCCAGCGTCCAGTCGCCGAAGATCGTGTAGAGGTCCTTCAGAAAGTGGCAGGCGGCCTCCGTGGCGCGGATCGGGTCGCGGCGTTCGTCGACCAGCGAGTTGATCTCCAGTCCGTAGCTCTTGCCCGTCGAGGGTATGAACTGCCACAGCCCCACGGCTCCTGCGCGCGACACGGCGGTCGCCTGGAGGGCCGATTCGATGATCGGCAGGGCGCGCAGCTCGATCGGCAGCCCCGCCCGCAGCAGAGCATCCTCGATGAAGGGGAAATAGCAGCGCGCCAAGCCCAGGATGCGCCCCGTCATGTCGGGGTAGCGCTCGACGTAGTTCGTGACCGAGTTGCGGACGATGTAGTTGTAGGCGAGGGGCACGGGCGAGACCAGGTCGCGCAGGCGGCCTGCGTAGAGGGCGTCCTTGCGGGCCAGCGCCACCGAGTCGGTGCCCTCGATGAGGACCGTGTCGGCGAGGATGCAGCGGTTGAAAAAGTCGGTGTAGCGCACCTCCTGACGGTATTCGTGCCAGGCGGCGACGAGCGAGTCGGCCTGCTCGGCGGTCATCTTCAGCGTCAGGTCGTTCACGGGTTCGGCTGCGGGGAGGGAGTCCGTCGCACGCAGGTCGGCCGGAGGCGTTTCGCACACCTGGGGGGCAGTGACGGGTGCGGGCACGGGTTGCTCGACGACCGTTTTGCGGTCGCGTTTGCGGCGTCGTTTCTTGTCTTTGTCGGCCGCATCGGCGGCGGTGGCGGCATCGAGGCAGCAGGCCGCGGCGAGCAGCAGCAGGAGAATCCGTTTCATCGGGCGTTAGAAATTGAGGCTCATGTTGAATCCGACGACGGGACGATGACCGCCCGAAGCCGGCATATAGGTGTAGTCGACCATCGGTTCGATGTTCATCGTCAGGTCGTCCGATATGTCGTAGTCGCGCAGGTGGGCGTCCACGTGCGCGTCGATGATCTGGAGGATGTACATGCCGCCCGTGAGGATGATGCAGAGGTCGCGGTTGCGGCGGTAGTTGTTGCGCAGGTTGCGCAGAAAGGTCGAGGAGTAGCGGCCGTGGAACTCGTCGGTCGGCCCGTCGGGGTATTTGTCGGGGTGCTGCTCGTAGTCGGCCAGCAGCGAGTAGGCCTTCTTGAAGCGCTGGTAGCCGCGGTTGTTCCAGTCGATGCAGTAGGCGAGCGTGGCGAAGCCGCCGATAACGAACGGCACCTTCCAGTAGCTCTTGTTGTAGATCTGTCCCGCACCCGGGCAGATGCAGGCGAGCGTCGTCGCCTTTTTGACGTGCGAGACGTCGTTCGTGGCGTACTGCACGGCCGCGTCGCCGATGAAATAGATGTACGAGGCGATCGTGACGCCGAGGTAGATCTGCCGCCGCGTGTTGCTGCGGATCATCTTCGTCTGAAGGGCGTCGAGCTCGGGGGTGCGTTCGAGGCTTCGGTCCGTCATGGCGTCGTAGGTGCGCTTGAGCGGTTTGTAGACCTTGTTTTCGTGGATGTAGAGGGCCAGTCCCGCACCCAGCGTGCCGTAGAGGATCGGCAGCTTCCAGTACTGGCGGTTGTAGATCTGTCCGTAACCCGGTACGAGGGCCGACATCCAGCAGACCTTCGAGAGGCCCATCGAATCCTGCATGAACCATCCCTTGCGGAAGAGGCGGCGGGTCGAGTCGCGGCGGATGCCGCCCGTTTCGAATTCGGCCAGCGCGATCGAATCGAGCGTCGCGAGGTCGTCCGTGCGGTGCAGGGCGAGCATCGCCGAGTCGGCGCGGAAATCGGCCGTGAAGAGCGAGTCGGCCTCGGCCCGCAGCCGCCTTTCGAGGAGCGAATCGGCGCGCAGCCGCAGCGAGTCGGGACGTTGGCGCATGCCGCCGCGGATGATCGTCCGCTGTCCGCGCGGCAGGTGTTGCGCCGAGGCGGGCAGGGCGGCCGTCAGGAGCGGCAGCGTCAGCAGCAGGAGGAAGATCGGCCGTAGGCGTTTCATGGTCGGGCTGTCGGGGTGTTTCAGGCGCGGCCGCTTTTGAGCCGTTCGAGGATGCGTTCGATCTCGGCGTCGTCCGTGAAGTCGATCGTGATGCGGCCGCCGCCGCTCTTCGTGCGGCGGATGGCGATTTCGGAGGTGAAGAGGCGCTCGAGCTGCTCGACGAGGCGCGAGTAGCTCTCGGGGTACTCCTCCTCCTCGACCGTGCGGGGGGCCGCTTCGGCCGCCTCGGCGAGCGAGCGCACGAGCTCCTCGGTCTGGCGCACCGAGAGGTTTTTCTTGAGGATCCGTTTCAGCATGCGCAGCTGCTCACGCTCGGGAAGCCCCGCGATCGCCTTGGCGTGGCCCATCGAGACGAGCCCTTCCTTGAGGGCGAGCTGCAGCTCGTCGGGAAGCTTCAGCAGACGCAGGTAGTTGGCTACCGACGAACGGTTCTTACCCACCTTCTGCGAGAGGGCCTCCTGCGTCAGGTGGCACTCCTCGATGAGGCGTTGCAGGCCGAGGGCGATTTCGATGGCGTTGAGGTCCTGACGCTGGATGTTTTCGACGAGGGCCATCGCGTGCAGGTTCTCGTCGTCGACCTCGCGGATGTAGACCGGCAGCGCTGCGAGCCCCGCCCGTCGGGCGGCGCGCCAGCGGCGTTCGCCGCTGATCAGGACGTAGCGGCCGTCGGCGCCCTTGCGGACCGTGAGGGGCTGGATGATGCCTAACTGACGGATCGATTCGGCCAGCTCGTCGAGGGCCTCCTCGTCGAACTCCTTGCGCGGCTGCGTCGGGTTGGGCACGATGCGGTCGATGTCGATTTCGGCCGTCTCGCCCATCGGCTTGCTCTTCAGATCGAGCCCTTCGGCGCCGAAAATGGCGTCCAGCCCGCGTCCCAGTCCCTTCGGTGATTTCATGTCGTATTGCGTTTTTTCGGGTGAAGCCGTCCGTTGGCGGCGCCGCTGCCGCGGTCGTGCGGCGAACGGCGGACGGCCGTGGTTTATTGTGCGGCGACGGCCGGATCGCCGGCCGCGGTCGCGTGGTTGCGCTTGAGAAATTCGCGCGCCAGCGTCAGGTAGCTCACCGCACCGGCGGCCGCGGCATCGTAGAGGATGACGGGCTTGCCGTGCGAGGGGGCCTCGCCGAGGCGGATGTTGCGCTGGATGATCGTGTCGTAGGCCAGGGGGCCGAAGTGGTTGCGGACCTCCGTGACGACCTGGTTGTTGAGGCGGTTGCGCATGTACATCGTCAGCACGAAGCCTTCGATCGCGAGCGAGGGGTTGAGCGACGACTGCACCTTGCGGATCGTGCTCAAGAGCTTCGAGAGCCCTTCGAGGGCGAGGTATTCGCACTGCACGGGGATCAGCACCGAGTCGGCGGCCGTCAGGATGTTGACGGTCGTGTAGCCGAGCGAGGGCGAGCAGTCGATGAAGACGTAGTCGTAGTCGTCGCGCACGCTGTCGACGATGCGTTTCATGACGCGGTGGCCGTCCGCCATCTTGGGCAATTCGGCATCGGCCGCCACCAGGTCGATCGACGAGGGGAGCAGCCGCAGGGTGGGGATCTGTTCGCTGCGCAGGATCACCTCCTCGGCGCGCCGCACCCCCGTGATGCACTCGTAGATGCCTTCGAGGTTGATATCGAAGCCGAGCCCCGAGGTGGCGTTGGCCTGCGGGTCGGCGTCGAGCAGCAACACCCGCTTGCCGAGCAGGGCGAGCGACGCCGCGAGGTTGATCGCCGTCGTCGTCTTTCCCACGCCTCCCTTCTGGTTGGCCAATGCGATGACTTTTGCCATAATTGAAGTCGGAATGATCGGTTACAAAACGGGACAAATTTACACAAAATCCCCGAAAAAACATAGCCGTATCCGAAATTTGCATATCTTTAACTTTGCTTCGGATCGTTTCGCCCGACAAAACGCAGGCAGGCGAGTGTATGCTCTCCGCTTATCCGTCTTTGGCTGCGCCCAAGATACTGCCGCTCGGCAAAATGCAAGCGAACTTGTTTTTGCTCTTGCTTATTCGTATCTTTGGCTGCGCCCAAGATACTCCGCCTCGGCAGAAACAAACCCCCTCCCGCTTATCCGTATCTTTGGCTGCGCCCAAGATACTCCGCCTCGGCAAATCGCAAATAAATTTGCATTTGCTCTCGGCTTATCCGTATCTTTGCCATAGCGAGCCGTCGCCTTGCGCCGTCGTCGGAGCCTCCGATCGGCAGCCGCAACGGCCGCTGCCGCCCACGGCCGCAGTGACAAAACCGGCCGTGTACCGCCCGTCCGCCCCGCGGGGCCTGCGGTTAGGCCTCACCCGTAAAACGAACGAACCATGCAGGAAACGAATCCCGACATTTCGCGCGAGCAGACCGCTGCCGCCTCCGCACCGAACGCTGCCGCCTCCGCACCGAACGCGGCTGCCGCAGCCGCGAACACCGCTTCGAACACCGCAGCGAATGCCTCGAATCCCGCCGCTCCGGCTGCGACCCCCTTCCCCTCGCTGACCGATCTGCTCGTGCTGCTCGGCCTCTTCTTCGTCGTCTCGTTCGCCGTCGGACTGGCGGCGATCGTCGTGCTGCTCCTCTCGGGGCGCGGCCTCGACGACCTCGATCCCTATGCGCGGGCCCGCCTCATGGCCCTCTCGAATTTTCTCTCTCTATCGGTACTGACGGCCGCCTTCCTCTGGTACCGCAGCCGCCGCCGTGCGCCGCGCCTGCGGATCGGCTACGGCCTGCACGGTCTCGACTTTCGGCTGCTCGGCGCGGCTTTCGTGCTGATGTGCGCGCTCTCGGTGCTGCTTGAGCCCCTCTATACGCTGTTGCCCGCCCCCGACCAGAACGTCGGCCGCGGCCCGTGGGCCTTCGCGGCGGTGGTGGTGATCGCCCCGCTCTTCGAGGAGTGGCTCTGCCGCGGCTTCCTCTTCGGGTCGCTGCGCGAACGCTTCGGCGTCGGGGCGTCGTGCCTGCTCTCGGCGCTCTTCTTCGGCATCATCCATGCGCAGCCTGTTCCTGCGGTCAACGCCTTTTTCCTCGGTCTGATCCTCGCCTGGGTCTACGAACGCACGGCGACGCTCTGGGCTCCGATCCTGCTCCATGCGGCCCACAACCTGCTGGCCTGGCTGCTGACCGTCGGCGGTTACGGCGACCGTACGCTGCCCGAGCTGCTCGGCGGCCGCATGTGGCTCTACGCCCTCTGCTATGCGGCGGCGGCCGTCGCCGCGCTCGGTGCGCTGGGCGCCCTTTTCCGCATGCGGCAGCGGAGCGGCGGGACGCGGACGCAGCGGTAAAAAAAAGGCGGTCGCGCGTAATAAACTCCCCGCGGCTGCCGTTATTTGCCCGAAAAGTCCTATATTTGTCCCCTCTATGTGCCTTCGTCGCCGACATATCGTCCGTTCGTTCGCGCTGCTCCTGTCGCTGCTGCTCGTGCAGACGGCCTGTCGGGAGCTGCCGCGCTATTTCGGCGAGCGGCCCCTGGCGCGCGTGGGCGAAAGCGAACTCTTCGCGAGCGAGCTGCGCCGCACGCTCCCCGAGGGGCTTTCGTCGGCCGACAGCACCGCCTACGCACGCGTGCTGGTCGACCGCTGGGTGCGCCGTCAGCTCAAGCTGCAGGAGGCCGAACAGCTCTTCTCCTCCGACGAGGCGGAGATCGACCGTAAGGTCGAGGAGTATCGCCAGTCGCTGCTGATCCGCCGGCTCGAACAGTTTTACGTCGACCGCCTGGTCGACACGACCTATACGGAGGCGGAGGTGGCCGCCTACTACGACGCCCACAAGGCCGATTTCAAACTCGACCGCACGATCGTGCGCGGCAGCGTGGTGCGCATTCCGAAGGAGTACCGCCAGAAGCGGCGCCTGCGCGAACTGCTCGCCTCCGACGCCCCTGCGCGGCGGCAGGATCTGCACGACAGCTGCCTGAAGAACGAATGCGACCTGACGGACCGCTCCGAGGAGTGGATCGACTACGCCGATTTCTTGAGCCTGCTGCCGACGGTCCGTTCGCAGAGCTACGACGGGCTGCTCGCCCGCAGCGGCGTGCAGGAGATGGCCGACGACGGATCGGTCTACTATTTCCGCATCGACGCCGTGCGGCGGGCGGGCGACGCGGTGCCGCTCGAGCGGCTGCGGCCGACGATCCGCCGCGTGCTCTTCAACCAGCGGCAGCAGCAGGTGATCCGCGAGCACGAGGAGTCGCTCTACCGCCATGCCGACGAGGAGGGCGAACTGCAACTCCCCTCCGAGGCGGATGAAACGCCCGCCGAAGAGGTGCGGTAGCCGCCGCGCGACTGCGGTACGAGGGGAGCAGCACGACGGCCGAAAGACACGAGGACCGAAGGCCCGCAGCGGTCGCAGGACCGCATCGACCGCAAAGCCGCGTCGGTCATAAGCTCCGGCAGCCGAAACGGCGGCCGAAAGGGCGCGGCGGGTGACACAGGGCCGCCCCGCGGCGGGGCGCACGAGAAAGCAAACGCAAAAAAACGGAATATGTTGAGAAAACTTATCTTGTTATCGGTCGGCACGCTGCTGCTCACGGGGCTCTTCGCCCAGCGGCGGCAGGTGATGCTCGACAAGGTGGTCGCCGTGGTGGGCACCTCGTCGATTCTCTACTCGGAGGTGGACGAGTACGCCCGCCAGCTGGTCGAGCAGCGGCGTCAGGAGGGCTACACCTCCGACCGCGACCCGATGAACGAGGCCCTCGAGGCGCTCATGACGCAGAAGCTGCTCTACCAGCAGGGACAGATCGACTCCGTGTCGGTCAACGACGCCGAGATCCTGGCCCGCGTCGAGGACCAGGTGCAGCTGATGATCGACCAGGAGGGGTCGATTCCCGCGCTGGAGGCCAAGCACCACATGGCGATCTTCCACATCCGCGAAATGATGCAGCGCCGCTTTCAGGAGCAGGCCTACGCCCGCGCCATGCAGGGCGAGGTGATCGGCAAGGTCTCGGTGATCCCGGGCGAGGTCGAGCGCTTCTACAACTCGATTCCGAAAGACAGCCTGCCGCTCATCGCCGACCAGTACGTCTACGCCCACATCACGAAATTCCCCCGCTCGAAGACGGCCGCGAAGCAGCGCACGCGCGAACGGCTCGTCGAGATGCGCGCCCGCATCATCAACGGACAGGCCAAGTTCGAGAACCTCGCGCGCATGTATTCGCAGGACGGTACGGCGCTCCACGGCGGCGAGATGGAGCCCACGACGCTCTCGTCGCTCGACCGCTCGTTCGCCGACGCCCTCGAGCAGCTGCGCCCGGGGCAGATTTCGGAGGTGGTCGAGTCGCAGTTCGGCTTCCACATCATCCAGCTGCTCGACAAGCGCGGGCAGCTCTACCATTTCCGCCACATCATCCTCAAACCCTCCTACACGGCCGAGGAGCTCGGCGAGTCGCTCACGATGCTCGACAGTCTGGCGACGCTCGTGCGCGCCGATTCGATCACCTTCGAGCAGGCGGCCCTCGCGCACTCCGACGACAAGAACTCGAAGATGAACGGCGGCATCGTTTCGAACCACGACATCCTGGAGCGCATGGAGGCCTACGATGCGAAGCTCACCGTGACGAAGTTCCTGCGCGAGGATTTCGCCCGTTTCAACGCCCTCGATGACTACAACCGCCTGCTGCGTCTGAAGCCGGGCGAGATCTCGACCTCGTTCCTGACGACCGACATCATGCAGGACCAGCTGGCCAAGATCGTCAAGCTGGTGCGGGTGATCCCGACCCACGAGGCGACGATGGCCGAGGATTACCTGCGCCTCGAGGAGATGGCGCTGGCCGATAAGCAGGATCGCATCTTCCGCGAGTGGCTCGACCGGAAGATCGACGGCATGTACGTCTACATCGATCCCGCGTTCCGCAACGGCGCCTTCGAGAACAAACGCTGGGTCCGATAGCGCCGTGCGACGGATTCTGACCATAGGGGCGGCCCTCGCGGCCTTCGGTGCGATGCTCTTCGCCCGCACGGGACCCGCGACGCCGCCGCCCGACGCGGAGCGGAGCGAGAAGAAGATCGTCCACCTCAAGTCGGATAACTCGGGGCCCGTCGCCCCGGGCGATTCGGTGGTCTTCCTGATCGGCAACGTCGCCGCCCAGCACAACGGCACGGTCATCACGTGCGACAGCGCCGTGCGCTATTCCGATTCGCACGTCGAGTGCTTCGGCAACGTGCTCATCAACAAGAATACGACCTACATCTACGGCGATCGGGCCGACTACGACCGCGACCGCAACACGGTCGAGATCTACGCTCCGCTCGTGAAGGTGGTCGACGGCGAGGCGACGCTCTACGCGCGGCGCTTCCGCTTCAACACGCTCGACAACATCGGCGAGTTCGCCGAGGGCGGCGTGCTGACGAACGGCGAGAACGTCGTCGAGGCGGTGCGCGGCTACTACTACGCCGACACGAAGGAGCTCGTGGCGGTCGGCGAGGTCGAGATGCGCAACGAGGAGTACGAGCTGCGCGGCGATTCGGTGGCCTACCGCATCGAGACCGACGATGCCTTCTTCTTCGACCGCACCCACATCTGGAATGCCGACGGCGATTTCCTGCTCGGCGACCGCGGCTCCTACGCCAAGGCCGAGACGCGCTACACGGTGACGCGCAACGGCTACCTGCTCACCGCGCAGCAGGAGCTCTGGAGCGATTCGATCGACTATTTCCGCGCCGCCGAACACGTCGTGCTGCGCAGCAACATCCAGATCGACGAGACGGAGCACCGCAACCTCTGCTTCGGCGATTACGGCGAATACTGGAAGAACCCGGGCAACGCCTTTCTGACGGCCCGTCCCTCGATCGTCAACTACGACACGGAGCGCAACACCGACTCGATCTTCATGCGCTGCGACTCGATCTACCTCTATACCCTGCGACGCGGCGAGCCCGTGCCCGACGAATATGCCCTGAATGCAGGGCCGCAGTCGGCGGGGGAGGAGCCCGCAGCCGCCGATTCGGTCGGCGGGCTGCTCGCGGAGCGTCGTGCGGCTGCCGATCGGCGCGGCGAAGGCCTGTTGTCGGAGCGTCGTGCGGAGGGGCTGCGTCGCGATGCGGCCGCCGAAGCGCCGCAAGCCGACGGCGAGGGGCCCCGCGGGGCCGATACGCTGCCGCGCGCCGAGGCGTCTGGGGCGGCCGATTCGCTCGGTGCCGCTGATTCGCTTGCGGGAGCCGACAGTGTGCGTCTTTCGCCCGAGGAGCTGCGCGCCCGCGAGAAACAGCGCCTGAAGGAGGCTGCGGCGCAGGCCGCCGCCGAGAAGCGGGCCGCGAAGGCGGCGGCTAAAAAGGAGCTATTGGAGCGCATCGCCGCGGCGCGTCAGCAGAAGAAGACGGCCCGTCTGCGGGCCCAGGAGCGACGCGATTCGCTCGCCGCGGCCAAACGCAAGGCGCGTGCGGCGAAGAGCCGCCGCCGTCGGCTGCCCGACTACTCGATCGACGCGGCCGAGGTGCGCCGCCTCGATTCGCTGTCGGCCCTGCGCATCGACTCGACCGAACGGCTGCTCGACCCGCTCTTCGATTCGCTGCTCGCCGCGCGGCCGCTGCGCCCCTCGTTCGCCGATTCGGTCGCGGGGGACAGCGTCTACCGCTTCATGAAGGGATTCCGCAACGTGAAGATCTTCCGCAACGACCTCCAGGCCGTCTGCGACTCGATCACGGGGTCGTCGACCGATTCGACGCTCCATCTCTTCATCGAGCCCGTGCTGTGGAACGAACGGAACCAGGTCACCTCCGAGGTGATGGATATCCACACGATGCACCGCCAGCTCCACTACGCCGACTTCATCGGGGCGCCGATGATGGTCCAGCAGATCGATACGGTCCACTACAACCAGATCGCGGGCAAGCGCATGGAAGCCTATTTCCGCGAGAACGCGATCTATCGGATCGACGTGAACGGCAACGTGCAGACGATCTACTACCTCGAAGACGGCTATCCCTCCGAGGCGGTGGCCGTGGCGATGATCGAGAGCGGCGACGCGTCGTTCTTCATCGAGGAGAAGCAGCTTTCGCGCATCGTCTACCGCATCGAACCCTCCTGGCCGATCTATCCGCTCGACAAGGTGCCCGATACGAAGAGCATCTACCTGAAGGGCTTCAAGTGGCAGGGCGAACGGCGTCCCGCCCGCTCGGAGGTCTTCGACCGAACGATCCGCCCGTCGCGCCGTGCGCTCTATGAACGGCTCGAACGGCCGTCGTTCCCGATCCGCGAGGCGATCGACGCCGAGCGCAAACGACTGGTCGAAGAGGGGTTGTGGGCCGACCGCGACGAGCAGGTCGATGCCGTGACGGTCGACTGGATGCACGCCCTCGGCTTCGAGGTGGGGCAGCCGCGCCGCACGGAGTAGCGGCCCTTCGGACAGCAGCGGCCCCCGTCGGTATTTCCGACGGGGGCCGCTGCCGTATGGGGCGTTCACACGCCTATTCGCGGATCACGCGCACCTCGCCCCCTTCGCCGAAGGCGATGATCGACGAGGCTTTGCCCGTGGGGCGTCCCTGACAGCGGGGATCGACCACGTAATCGACCCCGTCGATGATTTCGCGGGCGATTTCGGGCAGCGTGCGGGGCGTCTTTTCGCCCGAAATGTTGGCCGATGTCGAGACGATCGGGCGGCCGAAGAGGTGCAGCAGCCGCTGGCAGAAGGCGTGGTCGGGGACCCGTACGCCGAGCGTTCCCTCGTCGGGAATGAGGTTCGGGGCGAGCCCGACGGCCCCGGGCAGGATGAGCGTCAGGGGCGAGGTGGCCATCTCCATCACCTCGAAGGCGATCCCGGGGGCGCGGTCGACATAGCGGACGATCTGTTCGGCCGAGTGGCAGAGCACGAGCATCGCATGTTTGTTCTCGCTGCGCTTCAGGGCGTAGATCTTCGCCACCGCTTCGGCGTTCGCGGCGTCGCAGCCGATGCCCCATACCGTGTCGGTGGGGTAGAGGATGAGGCCTCCCGCGCGCAGCACCTCGGCGGCACGGGTTGCGGCGGCCTCCAGGACGGCGCTGTTTTTCGGCGCCTCGGGGCGCTTGCGGTCTTGTTCGCGCGCGGGGCGCGGGGCGGGTTCGTATCTTTTTTTCATGGTCGGGTTGTTTCGGTGTCGTTGTCCGGCGGCCGGGGGGGCGTTCGGGCATGCGGTTCGCCGCAGTCGGGTAATGTTCTCGCTTTGGCGCGGCAGCCCGCAGTCGCCTCCTGGCGGAGGGCTGCAACTTGTCGCGGGGCTCTGTGCCGCTGTCGGTTAATTGTCGCGCTTCAGCGCGTGCAGATAGCAGCCGCTCCCTGGCGGAGGGCTGCTTCTCGCGTTCCGCTCGATGCCGCCCGTCCGCTCGGCTGCGGGCCGACCGTATCGGCCGCCCCTTCTCGGCTTCGGGCGCCGTTACTCGCCGGCGGCCTTCGTCAGCCCCTGCTCCGCGGCCAGTCGTTCCATCAGGGCGTAGGCCGCGTCGTACTCGTTGGGGATTTCGCCGTCGAGGATGGCATTCTTGATCCGCTCCTTGATTTCGCCGATGGCGCGGCAGGGGGGAATGCCGTAGCTCCGCATGATGATTTCGCCCGTGATCGGCGGCTGGAAATTGCGGATGCGGTCGCGCTCTTCGAGGTCCTTCATCTTGCTGCGCACGAGCTCGAAATTGTGCAGGTAGCGCTTCACCTTGGCGTCGATGCCCGAGGTGATGTCCGCCTCGCACAGGATCATGAGTTTTTCCACGTCGTCGCCCGCCTCGAACAGGAGGCGCCGCACGGCCGAATCGGTCACCAGATCCTCCGAAAGGATGATCGGACGCAGGTGGAGGAAGACGAGCTTCTGCACGAATTTCATGTGCTCGTTCATCGGCAGCTTCAGCCGGCGGAAAACGGCGGGGACCATCTTCGAACCGATCACCTCGTGGCCGTGGAAGGTCCAGCCGACACGCGGGTCGTACCCCTTGCTTTGGGGCTTGCCGATGTCGTGCAGCAGGGCGGCCCAGCGCAGCCAGAGGTCGTCCGAGCGGCGCGCCACGTTGTCGAGCACCTTGAGCGTATGTTGGAAGTTGTCCTTGTGGGCGTGCGCGCCGCGCCGCTCCACGCCGCGCAGGTTGTGCAGCTCGGGGAAGATCCGTTCGAGCAGCCCCGAGCGTTCGAGCAGCTCGAAACCCATCGACGGAACGGGCGAAAGAACGATCTTGTTCAGCTCGACGGCGATGCGTTCGCGCGAGACGATCGCGATGCGGTCGGCGTTGCGGCGGATCGCCTCGAAGGTCTCGTCGTCGATCGTAAAGCCGAGCTGGGCGGCGAAGCGGATGCCTCGCATCATCCGCAGCGGGTCGTCCGAGAAGGTGATGTCGGGGTCGCACGGGGTGCGGATCAGGCATTCGTCCAGATCCTCCATCCCTCCGAAGGGGTCCACCAGCTCGCCGAACCGCTCCTCGGAGAGGGACCAGGCGAGGGCGTTGATCGTAAAGTCGCGGCGCCGCTGGTCGTCTTCGAGCGTCCCCGCCTCGACCTGCGGTTTGCGCGAATCGCGGGCGTAGGACTCGCGGCGGGCGCCGACGAACTCCACCTCCGCGCCGTCGCGCGTGCGGAGCATCGCCGTGCCGAAGGTCTTGAAGATCGAAACCTTGGCGTGCAGTTCGCGGCCGAGCGCCTCGGCCAGCTCGATGCCGCTGCCCACCACCACCACGTCGATGTCGGTCGAGGGGCGGCGCAGGTAGTGGTCGCGCACGTAGCCGCCCACGACGTAGGCGTCGACCCCCTGTTCGCGGGCCAGACGGGCGATGCGGCGGAATATGGGGTGCGAAAGGGGCATCAGCGCTTCAGGGCGCGGCGGTAGAGCTGCACCGTGTTTTCGAGTCCGTAATAGAGGGCGTCGGCGATCAGCGCATGGCCGATCGACACCTCGTCCGTCCACGGGATGCGGCGGACGTAGTCGGCGAGGTTCTCGAGCGACAGATCGTGGCCCGCGTTGAGCCCCAGCCCCTGTCGGCGCGCCTCTTCGGCGGCGGCGGCGAAGGCGTCGAGCGCCGTCGCGTCACCTGCTGCGTGCAGGCGGGCATAGGATTCCGTGTAGAGCTCCACGCGGTCGGCGCCGCAGGCCGCCGCCCCCGCCACCATCGCGGGATCGGGGTCGACGAAGATCGAGACGCGGATCCCCTTTTCGTGGAAACGGGCCGTCATGTCGGTCAGAAAGGCGCGATGGGCCGCCGTGTCCCACCCCGCGTTCGAGGTGAGGGCGTCGGGAGCGTCGGGCACGAGGGTCACCTGCGCGGGCACGGTCTCCAGCACCAGATCGACGAAACTCGGGATGGGGTTGCCCTCGACGTTGAGTTCGGTCGCGAGGACCCGCTTCAGGTCGCGCACGTCGTCGTAGCGGATGTGGCGCGCGTCGGGACGCGGGTGGACCGTGATGCCGTCGGCACCGAATCGCTCGATGTCGAGCGCCGCCCGCAGCACGTCGGGACGGTTGCCGCCGCGCGAATTGCGCAGCACGGCAATCTTATTGATGTTTACACTTAACTTTGTCACAAATTGCGTATATTTGTCCGTCAAAGTTACTCATTTTTTCGTTCGTGCCGATGAAAATCCTGCTTTTTTCCCGCCGTCGTCTGCCGCATGCCGCCGAGGAGCTCACCGCCCTGCGCGACGCCCTCCTGCGTGCGGGCTTCGACTACGCTGTAAACGAAGAGTTTGCCGATTTGCTGGCCGAACGGATCGGGTGGCACCTCCCGCCCGAGCGACGCTACGGCGCCTTCGTGGGCGCACAGCCCGCCGATGCGGTGCTGGTCTGCTACGGCGGCGACGGCACGCTGCTCGAAGGGGTGCGCCGGCTCGGCGGCCTGCGCCGCCCCGTGCTGGGGATCAATGCGGGCCACCTCGGCTTCCTGACGGTCGCCCCGAACGAGGGGCTCGACGAGCTCTTCGCCGCGCTGGCCGACGGCTCGCTGCGCTTCGAGGAGCGGACGCTGCTGCACGTCGCGGGCGATTTCGTCGAGCGGCCCGACGTGCCGCTGGCGCTCAACGAGTTCTCGCTGCTGCGCAGCGGCACGGGGATGCTCTCGGTCGAAGCCTTCGTCGACGACCGCCTGGTGGCCACCTACCACGGCGACGGCGTGATCCTCGCCACCCCCACGGGCTCGACCGCCTACGCCTTGAGCGCGGGCGGCCCCGTCGTGGCCCCGTCGTGCGCCTGCTTCGTCCTGGCGCCGCTGGCGCCGCACAACCTCACGATGCGCCCCGTCGTCGTCCCCGACACGAGCCGTCTGCGGCTGAAGATCGTCGGCGACCGTACCGAGGCCTTCGCCACGCTCGACAACCGCTCCTACGGCGTCGGCCCCGAGGCTTCGTTCGAACTGGCGAAGGCCGCCGATCCGATTTTTCTGGCCGTGCCGCACAATAGATCGTTTTACGACACGTTACGTAACAAGATGATGTGGGGAATGGACCTGCGCGGCTGATCGTCCGCGGCGTCCGATCGCCCCGCCAAAAGGCAAAAACCCGCAAAGATATCGGCCCGATGAGGCTGTTTTTCGATTTTTATCCCTATATTTGTGCCCTATTATGAGCATTGCCAAACCCATACCGCAGCACGTCGCCATCATCATGGACGGCAACGGCCGCTGGGCCGAGCAGCGCGGCAAGGAGCGTTCGGAAGGTCACGTCGCAGGCGTTGCCTCGATCCGCGCCTCGATCCGTGCCGCCCAGCGCAACGGCGTGCGTTACGTCACCTTCTACGCCTTTTCGACCGAAAACTGGGGCCGTCCCGCCGCCGAGGTGGAGGCCCTCATGGAGCTGCTCTGCTACAGCGTCATCAACGAGACGCCCGACCTGCAGCGGCAGGGCGTGCGCGTGCGCGTGATCGGCGAGCGGGCTCGCTTCTCGGAGAAGGTGCAGGGCTTTCTGAACCGGATCGAGGCCGACACGGCCGCGGGCGAGACCCTGACGATGGTGCTGGCGCTCAACTACTCCTCGCGCGACGAACTGCGCCGCGCCGTGCAGCGCCTCGCCCGCGAGGCGGCCGCCGGCACGCTGCGCCCCGACGAAATTACGGAAGCGCGCATCGCCGCCGCGCTCGACACGGCCGACATGCCCGATCCCGACCTGGTGATCCGCACCAGCGGCGAACAGCGGTTGAGCAATTTCCTGCTCTGGCAGTCGGCCTATGCCGAGTTTTACTTTCCCGAGGTGCTGTGGCCCGATTTCACGGAAGAGGAGTTCGACCGCGCGCTGGAGGTCTACGCCCGACGCGACCGCCGTTTCGGACGGCTCAAATAAGCAACGAAAACGACTGACGAAGATTTGTTTCGAGAGACGATGAACTACTTACGAACGATATGCGCCTCGGCGGCCGCGGCCCTCTTGAGCCTGCTGCCGGCGACGGCCTTTCCGACGGGCGCCGCGCTGCGCGACGCCGACTCGACGGCCCTGGCGCGACCCTTTCCCGAAGACGCCCCCATGCTGCGCAACACGGGCCGCCAGCAGCGGTACGTCATCCGCAAGGTGAACGTGCGCGGGCTGGAGCACCTCGACCCCGACCTGGTGAAGGCCTCGGCGGGGCTGATCGACGGCGACACGATCTACCTGCCGAGCAATTTCATTTCGAACGTCATCACGCGCCTCTGGAGCCAGCGCTATTTCGCCGACGTGAAGGTGGGTGCCGACATCGAGGGCGACAGCCTCGATCTGGAGCTCTTCCTGCGCGAGCGTCCGCGCGTCTACGAGTGGAAATTCGAGGGCATCTCGAACGGCAAGAAAAAGGACCTCGCCGAGAAGCTGCAACTGAAGCGCAACAGCGAGCTGTCGGATTACATCCTCGACAAGAACGTGAAGCTCATCAAGGAGTACTGGAAGGAGAAGGGCTTCCGCAACGCGGAGGTGACCTACCGCATCGACCAGGACTCGGCGCGCGCGCAATACGCCACCGTCACCTTCCTGATCGATCGCAAGGAGCGCGTCAAGATCGGCCGCATCCGCTTCACGGGTAACGACACCTTCAAGGAGAAGCGCCTGCGCCGCACCTTCAAGAAGACCCACCAGAAGAGCCTCAATTTCTTCAAGGGGGCCAAGCTCCGCGAGGCGGACTACGCCGATGACAAGGAGCTGCTGATCGATTTCTACAACTCGAAGGGTTACCGCAACGCGACCGTCGTGCGCGACTCGATCTATTTCATTTCGCCCAACCGCCTCGGCATCGACATCGACCTTTCGGAGGGCAACAAGTACTATATCCGCAACGTCTCGTGGGTCGGCAACTCGGTCTACGAAACCGAGGAGCTGCAACGCATGTTCGCCGTCAAGCAGGGCGACACCTACGACAAGAAATCGATGCACAAGCGCCTCGGCATCGGCCGCGAGGAGAACCCCGAGGATTCGTCGATCAAGTCGCTCTACCAGAACAACGGCTACCTCACCTCGCAGATCGAACCCGCCGAGACGATCGTGGGCCCCGACTCGATCGACATCGAGGTGAAGGTCTTCGAGGGCAAGCAGTTCACGATCAACAACGTCGGCATCACGGGCAACCAGCGTGTCGACGACGAGGTGATCCGCCGCGAGCTCTACACCCGCCCGGGCGAGCTCTACGACCGTTCGATGCTCATGCAGACGATCCGCATGCTCGGTTCGATGGGCCATTTCAACCCCGAATCGATCATGCCCGACATCAAACCCGTCTCGAACGAGCTGGTCGACGTCAACTGGCCCCTCGAGGAGCAGGCCTCCGACCAGTTCAACATCGCGGGCGGCTGGGGCTCGGGCACCTTCGTCGGCTCGGTCGGAATCACCTTCAACAACCTGTCGGTCAAGAACATGTTCAAGAAGGGCGCCTGGCGTCCCTACCCGATGGGACAGAACCAGCGCCTCTCGCTCACGGCCCAGACGAACGGCACCTATTACAAAGCCTTCGCCGTGAGCTTCACCGACCCGTGGCTGGGCGGCAAGAAGCCCAATTCGTTCACCTTCTCGGCCCACATCTCCGAGCAGAACAACGCCTACTACGTCTGGCAGACCTCGACGATGCACTTCCGCACCTACGGCGTGGCCGCGGGTCTGGGCAAGCGTCTGACGTGGCCCGATCCCTATTTCTCGTTCTACGCCGAGGCCAACTACGAGCGCTACGACCTGAAGAACTGGAACTCGTTCATCATGACCAACGGCGCCGCGAACCTCTTCTCGCTCAAGTTCGTCTTCTCGCGCAACTCGGTCGACCAGCCGATCTACCCGCGCCGCGGTTCGGAGTTCAGCGTGTCGCTGCAGCTGACGCCTCCCTATTCGCTCTGGGACGGCAAGGACTATTCGGACAAGAACATGCCCGACAGCGAACGCTACAAGTGGATCGAGTTCCATAAGTGGCAGCTCAAGTCGCAGTGGTTCCAGCCCCTCTCGCGCAACCAGAACCTCGTCCTCATGCTCCGTGCCGAGATGGGTTATCTGGGCAACTACAACAAGGACAAGGTCTCGCCCTTCGAGCGCTTCGAGGTGGGCGGTGACGGCATGTCGGGTTACAACATCTACGGTATCGACATCATCTCGATGCGCGGTTACGAGGACGGTGCCCTCGACCCCGTGAACGAATATTATGCCGTGGGATACAATAAATATACGGCCGAACTGCGTTATCCGGTTATCCTGAAGCCTTCGTCGCAGATCTACGTACTGGGCTTCCTGGAGGGCGGCAACGCGTTCGACTCGTGGAAATCGTTCTCGCCCTTCAAGATCAAGCGCTCGGCGGGCTTCGGCGTCCGTCTCTACCTGCCGGTGGTCGGCATGCTCGGCATCGACTGGGGTTACGGCTTCGACGCCCCCGCGGGCAGCACGAAGAAGAGCGGCGGCCAGTTCCACTTTACGATGGGCCAGCAGTTCTGACGCGCGCATTGCGGCAGCATATTTGAAGAACGGGGAACGGGTCCCTGCCCGACAGGGGCTCCCCATTTAAAAGACAGTGCATCATGAAAAAGTTGATTTTAACGATCGCCCTCGCGCTTTCGGCCGCCGTCGTTTCGGCGCAGAACTACATCGTCGTGAACAGCGAAAAGATCTTCAAGTCGGTCGCCGCCTACAATACGGCCATCGCCGAGCTGGATAAGCTCGCCGAGCAGTACCAGAAGCAGGTCGACGAGAAATTCAAGGAGGTCGAGACGCTCTACAACAGCTACCAGGGGCAGAAGGCTTCGCTCAACGCCGCCACGCGCCAGACCTTCGAGGATGTCATCATCCAGAAGGAGGAGGAGGCCGGCAAGTTCCAGGAGAGCCTTTTCGGCAACGACGGCGAGCTGATGAAGCAGCGCGTGCAGCGGATCAAGCCGATTCAGGAGCGCGTCTTCGCCGCGATCGAGGCCTATGCCAAATCGGTGGGTGCCGATCTGGTGCTCGATTCGTCGAACAATCCGACGCTGCTCTACAAGGCCGAGCGCGTCGAGCGGACGCAGCAGATCATCGATCGGCTGAAATAATTCATCGCAATACAACAAACTTAACACCATCCTTATCGTATGAAAAAATTGCTTAAACTAACCCTTGCGGTTGTCTGCGTAATGAGTGCATCGTCGCTCTTCGCACAGAAATTCGGCCGCATCAACACGGCCGAGATTGTCGCTGCGATGCCCGAAGCCAAGGAGATGCAGACCAACATGGAGGCCTTCGTCAAGGATATGCAGGAGACGCTTGAGGGGTTGAACGTCGAGTTCAACAACAAGATGCAGGAGTTCCAGAAGAACCTTTCGACGATGACCGAGGCTGTGGCGCAGATCAAGCAGAAGGAGCTGAACGACATGCGTACGCGTGCCACGGAGTTCGAGCAGATGGCCCAGCAGGAGTACCAGAAGAAATACCAGGAGCTGATGGCCCCGATCGCCGAGAAGGCGAAGGCCGCCATCGATGCCGTCGGCAAGGCGGGCGGCTATCTGGTCGTCTTCGACGTGACGGCGGGTTCGCTGGCCTATTTCGACGAGGCTGCCCTGACGGACATCGCCCCGCTGGTCAAGAAAGAGCTCGGCATCACCGAGTAAAGGAGCGATTCCTTCCTTTTTGCAACGCCCCGCTTCGCATCATGCGAAGCGGGGCGTTGTCGTGTTGTCCTGTAGGGGCGGGCGCGATACGGCGTATGCGCTCGTTCGGTGCGGGATGGCGGTGCGGAGCAGGTAGGGGCGCGTTTTGCGGTTGGGGGAGGGCGGTGCGCCGAGGCTCGGACCGGTCGTTTTTGCGGCAGTGCGGCGTGGGGTGGTATGGCGCGGCGTAGAGTGGGCTTTGCCGTAGCGCAGGGTGGGCTTTCCTGCGGTTCGGGATGGGCTTTGTTGTGGCGTGGGGTGGTGTGGCGCGGTGCAGAGTGGGCTTTGCCGCAGTGCAGGGTGGGCTTCCCCGCGGTTCGGGGGCGCGAACTTGGTTCGGAAGCTGCTGCGCCTTCGGGGCTGCCGCGCCCACGTCTTTTCGCTCTCGCGGCCCGCGCACCGTCGATGCGCCGTTTGCGCTTCGCCTGCACACGGCGAAAAAAGAGGCCCGGCGGAAAAACCGCCGAGCCTCCGTGCGAAAAGACGCTGCGCAGCCTATCGGTTGGGCGTCGTCCATTTTCGGCCCTCCTTGCAGACGATCTGCAGGGTGCGGTCGCCCGCCTGCATGCGGAAATCGCCCTTTTCGAGGACCCATTTGCCGTCGTAGCCCACGAAGGCGAGGTCGGAGCCTTTCAGCTTCAGCGTCACGCGCTTCGTCTCGCCGGGTTGCAGCTCGATCTTTTCGAAGGCGCGCAGACGGCGGTTGTCGGGCGAGAGCGAAGCCACCAGGTCGCTGCTGAACAGCAGCACGCTCTCCTTGCCCGCACGTTTGCCCGTGTTGGTCACGTCGACCGTGAAGGTCAGCACGTCGTCGGCCGTGAACTCCCGCTTGTCGACCTCGAAATCGGCATAGGCGAAATCGGTATAGCTCTTGCCGTAGCCGAAGGCCCATTGCACGGCCACCTGGGCGTCGTAGTTGTAGGCCCCCTCCATCTGTTTGCCGATGTGTTCGCAGGGTTTGTAGTCGTAGGTGATGAGCGAATTGATTTCGCGCGGATAGGTGAACGGCAGTTTGCCGCTGAAATTGGCGTCGCCCGCCAGCAGGTTGGCCAGCGCATCGCCGCCGTAGTTGCCCGGCAGCATGACGTCGACCACGGCCTTGGCCAGGGGCTCGATTTGGGCTACCAAGCGCGGACGGCCTTCGTTCAGAATCAGAATGATAGGCTTGCCGGTGCGGGCCAGCGCCTTCACCAATTCGGTCTGATTCTCCGAGAGGGTCAGGTTCGTCAGGTTGCCCGGCGTCTCGCAGTAGGAGTTCTCGCCGATGCAGGCCACGATGCAGTCGACGCCTGCGGCCGCAGCCACTGCCTTGTCGATTTCGGGCGCGTTCTCCTCCCACCAGCTGCCGCCCTCCTTGTAGGTGACGCCGGCTTCGTAGGCGACGTTATCGGCCCCGAATTTCGCGGTCAGCGCTTCGAGAATCGTGTTGTAGCCAGCGGCGCAGGCATCGGCCTTGTCGCCCTGCCACGAGTAGGACCAGCCGCCGTTGAGCGTCCGCATGGAGTTGGCGTTGGGCCCCGTTACGAGCAGCTTCGTCCCCTTGGCCAGCGGCAGCAGGCCGTCGGCGTTCTTGAGCAGCACGAGCGACTCCTCGGCGGCCTGCAGCGCCGCGGCGGCGTGCTCCTCGCTGCCGAAGAGCGGGAAATCCTTCACGTCGTTGCAGGGCTTCTCGAAGAGGTTCAGCCGATATTTCATGCGCAGAATGCGGCGCACGGCATCGTCGATGCGGCTCATGGGCACCTCGCCCTCTTCGACGAGCTCCTTGAGCAGGGTGCAGAATTTCCAGTCGTAGGGATCCATCGACATATCGATGCCCGCGTTGATGGCGAGCTTGATCGCCTCCTTCTTGTCCTTGGCGATGCGGTCGCGCGTGTAGAGGTTGTTGATATCGGCCCAGTCGGTGACGATCATGCCGTCCCACCCGAGGTCCTCCTTGAGCCATTGGGTCAGCAGCTCGTAGTTGGCGTGCATGGGCAGGCCGTTGTTCATCGACGAGTTGACCATCAGCGAGAGGGCTCCCGCCTTCACCATTTCGAGGTAGGGGGCGAAATGCTTCTCGCGCAGGTCCTGGACGGTGATCGACGAGGGGGTGCGGTCCTTGCCGCTCACGGGGACGCCGTAGCCCATGTAGTGCTTCATGCAGGCGGCCACGTGCCGGTCGTCGATGCGGTTCGGATCGTCGCCCTGGAAGCCGAGCACCGCCTCGCGCCCCATTTCGGCGTTCAGGTAGCAGTCCTCGCCGTAGTTTTCCCACATGCGCGGCCAGCGCGGGTCGCGTCCGAGGTCCACCACGGGGGCGTAGGTCCACGGAATGCTGCCCGCCTTCGTCTCGTAGGCCGAGATGCGGGCCCCTTCGCGCGTCAGGGCGCGGTTGAAGGTCGCACCCATGTTGACGCCCTGCGGGAAGAAGGTGCCGCCCAGCGTGTAGGTCGTGCCGTGGATCTGGTCCACGCCGTAGATGCAGGGGATGCCCATCGTCTCCATCGATTTCTCCTGGATGCGGCGGATGATCTCCTGCCATTTTTCGGGCGTCTGGGCCACGCCGGCGGGTACGTTGAGGATCGAACCTACCTTGTAGGTGCCGATGACCGTGTCGAGCATCGCCTCGTCCAGGCGGAAGCCGGCGGCATTTTCGATGGCCATGATGCGCATGTAGATCGCCATCATCGTATCCTGCGTCAGGCCGCCCGAGAGGTCGAACTCCTGCGCGATGCCGTATTTCTCGAGGAGTCGTTCGATGTCGGCCTTCGTCGCCGTGCGCGGGTCGAGCCCCGCGAAGGGGTTGGTGCGCTTCTGCAACAGGTCGATCGAGAGCTCGCACATCTGGCCCACCTTTTCGTCGAGCGTCATGCGGCGGAGCTGTTTCTCGACCAGCCGTTCGATCTTGTCGTTGCGCGGAATCGCGCGTCCGTCGGCCCGCAGGGTGGCGGGTAAGAGCAGCGAGCCGATGGCGCAACATAATAACAGGGTTCTTTTCATGTTCTGGTGTTTCGGATTGGGTATGGTAAAGATACGCTTTTTTTCGGTGTCGTCGTTCGCGCGCGCCCTTTTTCGTCCCCCGCCCGAGCATCTGCAAACAGCGGATGCCCAGGCATCGGGGAACGCGAAAAAGCGGGCGGCTATCGGGCGGTGCGCTCGAGCAGCCGCAGCGGCGCGACGGGTTCGAGCAGCCGGCGGGTCTCGGTGCGCGCCGCTGCGACCTCGACGGCCAGTCGGGCGCGGATGTCGCGCGACGAAGCGCCTATCAGCAGCTCGTAGCGCCCGGGTGCGACGACCCAGGCCGATGCCTGCGCATCGAACGAGGCCAGCTCCGCCTGCGGCAGCTTCAGCTCGAGGGTCTGCGACTCGCCCGGCTGCAGCTCGCGCGTCTTGGCGAAGGCCTTCAGCTCCTTCTCGGGCTTGTTGGCCGTTGCGCGGTCGGGGGCCGATGCGTAGAGCTGCACGACCTCCTTGCCGGACCGCTTGCCCGTGTTGGTGATGCGGAGCGTGACGACGCACGTGTCCGCGTCGGTGCGCACCTGCGCATCGGCGTAGTCGAACGTCGTGTAGGAGAGTCCGTAGCCGAAGGGGTAGGAGACCTCCTTGCCGAAGGTGTCGAAATAGCGGTAGCCTACGTAGATGTCCTCTTCGTAGTCGGTGAAATCGACGTTGCGCAGGGTGTTCTTCTTCTCGCCGCTGTTCGTGATATCCATGTCCGCCTCGAGGTCGACGGGGAAGTTGGCCGAGGAGGCCGCGTCGGCGAAGCGCACGGGGAAGGTCATCGTCAGCTTGCCGCTGGGCGAGGCCTTGCCGCTCAAGACGTCGGCCACGCTGTTGCCGCCCTCCTGACCGGCCTGCCAGGCGCAGAGGATCGCATCCGGCAGCTCCTTCCAAGAGGCGGTCTCGATGACCCCGCCGATGTTCAGCACGACCACCACCTGCTTGCCCGCGGCGTGGAAGACGCGGCACACCTCGTCGAGCAGCCGCTTCTCCTCGCCCGTCAGTTCGAAATCGGCCTTTTTGCGGTCGAGGAACTCGCCCGAGGTGCGGCCCAGCGTGACGAGCGCCACGTCGTTGGCGGCGGCCAGCGCCTGCAGACGCTCCGCGGAGAAGGTCGGCTCGGTCGGCCGCGGCCGCGGCAGGAACATCGCGAAACGGTTGGTCGTGTCGGGACGGTTGCGCTCGTACTCGGCGGCGATGTGGGCCTCGTAGTCGTTTTTCAGCGTCTCGTCGAGCTCGTAGCCCGCCTGGCGCAGTCCGTCGAGCAGCGAGACGGTGTAGGCGCGGTTCACGTTGCCCGAACCCGTACCGCCCGCGATGAAGTCGTAGGAGGTGCAGCCCAGCAGCGCGATGCGCTTCACGTCGCTTGCGAGCGGGAGCGCTTCGCCCGCGTTCTTGAGCAGCACCATGCCCTCGGTGGCGCTGCGGCGCGTCACGGCGGCGTGCGCCTCCAGGTCGGGCTTGTTCGAGTAGCGGTAGCCGCGGAAGCGGGGCGTGCGCTGGATCATCTCCAGGATGCGCTTCACGTTGCGGTCGAGCACGGCCTCGTCGAGCCGCCCCTCCTGCACGCCGGCGACGGTCGCCTCGTACTGCTTCTCTGTTCCGGGTTGCAGCATGTCGTTGCCGGCGACCATCTGCGCCACGGCATCCTTGCCGCCGAACCAGTCGGTCATGACCATGCCGCGAAAACCCCACTCGTCGCGCAGCATGGCTGTCTGCAACTCGGGATTTTCGGAGGTGTAGACCCCGTTCAGGTAGTTGTAGGAGGACATCACCGTCCACGGCTCGGCCTCCCTGACGACGATTTCGAACCCTTTGAGGTAGATTTCGCGCAGGGCCCGCTGCGATACGCGGGCATCGTTGGCCATGCGGTTGGTCTCCTGGTTGTTGAGGGCGAAATGTTTCACGGAGGTGCCTACGCCGTTGCGCTGCACGCCGCGCACGTAGGCCGCCGCGATGCGCCCCGAGACGACGGGGTCTTCCGAGTAGTACTCGAAATTGCGGCCGCAGAGGGGGTTGCGGTGGATGTTGAGGGCCGGTGCGAGCAGCACGTCGGTGCCGTATTCGAGCACCTCGTTGCCGATCGCTTCACCGACCGCTTCGACCAGCTCGCGGTCCCAGGTCGACGCCAGCAGCGTGCCGATGGGGAAGTGGGTGCAGTAGTAGGTCTGCGGATCGTTCTCGCGCTCGGGGTCGATGCGCAGTCCCGCGGGACCGTCGGCCAGGACGACCGAGGGGATGCCGAGGCGTTCGACGGGGTAGGTCGTGCCGGCGGCTCCCGGCACCAGCTTGCGTGTCGCGCCGACGACGGCGTTTTCGCCCGAGAAGCCGGCCATGCCGGTGCCCACGACCAGGCGGGCCTTCTCTTCGAGCGTCAGGGCGCCCACCACCTCGTCGATCGGGGCGCTGCCGAGCTGCGGCGTTCGCGGACCGCACGCCGTGAGGGTCGCGGCCAGCAGCAGGGCGCATACGATAGGTTTGTTCATTTCGGTTCGGAGTGGTTATTTGAACAGCATGGGGACGAACTCGGTCAGGTAGATGCGCCAGTTCTTCCAGATGTGGCCCTCGCCCGTCTCATAATAGGTGTAGGGGTAGCCCTTCTCGTCGAGCAGCTTGCGGAACTCGCTGTTGGCCTGGTAGAGGAAATCCTTGTCGCCGATGGCGATCCAGTACAGGGCGGGCTTTTTGGCGAACTGTACGGCGAGCTTCTCTTCGAGGTTGTCGTAGATGGGCGACTGCACCTTCTTGTCGGGCATGATGGCGGCCGAGAAGAGGCCCACGTAGTCGAACAGGTCGGGATACTGCTTCGAGATGTGCATCGAGTGGTATCCGCCCATCGACAGACCCGCGATGGCGCGCGCGTGCTTGTTGCGCTGCGTGCGGTAGGTCGCGTCCACGAACTCCACCACGTCGGGGAAGGCCGCTTCGAACGAACCCTCCATCGTCTTGGGCAGCTGCAGCGTGGGGGCGGCGTAGCCGAGCGACGATTCGCCCGGGGCGGCCTGCAGGGCGGCATTGCCGTTGGTCATCACGACGATCATCGGCTCGGCCTTGCCCTGTGCGATGAGGTTGTCGAGGATCTGCGCCGCGCGGCCCAGTTCGCTCCAGGCGTTCTCGTCGCCGCCCATGCCGTGCAGCAGGTAGAAGACGGGGTAGCGCTTGCTGCTCTTTTCATAGCCCGCGGGGGTGTAGACCGTCAGACGGCGGTCGAGACCCAGCTTGGGGCTGCTATACCACACCTTCGAGACCGTACCGTGGGGCACGTCGTTGATTTTGTAGAGGTCGGCGCGCTCGCCGCCGATCAGGAAGACGTTGGTCACGCTCGCCACGTCGCGGATCGTGTAGACGTTGCTCGGGTCGTTGATCTTCAGGCCGTCGACCACGAACGTGTAGCTGTAGAGCTCGGGCGCGAGCGGCTCGGGGGTGGTGAACTCCCAGACGCCGTCGCGCTGCACCATGTCGGCGAAGCCCGGACCGTCGAACTCGCCGAACGGGGTCTTGTATTTCTGCGTGGGGAGGAAATCGCCCGTTACCTGGACCTTCGCGGCGTTGGGCGCCTTGAGGCGGAAGGTGACGGTGTTGTCGCTGCCGATTTCGGGCGATACGACGGGGGCTGCGCCCCAGAGGGCCTGCTGTGCGCAGGCCAGGGAGCCGATCAGCAGCAGGGCTGCCGAAAGAATGATTTTTTTCATGACGTTGATAGGTTTAGGGTTGTCGGTTTTCCGAAGAAGGTCCCGTGCAATGTGCCGTTGCACGGAACCTGTTCGGTGCGTCGTCCGATGCGGTCGCTATCGGAAGGATTCGGATGCCTTGCGGAGGATCTTCGGGGTGCAGGCGGTCCAGAAGGCCCAGTCGTGCGTGCCGTCGCGCTCGATCCACGCATGCGCGATGCCCGCCGAGGTCATGCCGTCGTGATAGGCCTTGGCCGACTGGTAGAGGAAATCCTGTCGTCCGATTTCGAGGGTCAGCTCCGGCAGGTCGGCCGTCGGCTGCATCGTGTAGAGGTTGGGCGCCCCCTCGACGTAGGTCGCGGGGCTGCATGCGTAGACGCAGCAGAACATCTCCTGGTGCAGGAAGCCGTAGTAGAGCGCTCCGTATCCGCCCATCGACAGACCCGCGACGGCGCGCGACGCGCGATCCGCCTTCACCCGATAGGTGCTTTCGATGAAGGGGATGAACTCGTCGAAAAAGTAGGTCATGTAGTTCACGCCGTTGCCCTGGAAATTGTCGCAGTAGAAGACGTTTTGGCCGTCGGGGCAGCCGTTGGGGCAGACGACGATCATCTCCGCTCCTCCCTCGGCCGCAAGGGTGCTTGCGTAGGGGTTGACCATGCCCTGCTGCAGCCAGTCGTTGTGGTTGCCGTCGGCGCCGTTGAGCAGGTAGAGCACGGGGTAGGTTTTCGTGCCTTCGAAATAGCCTTTGGGCAGATAGACCGAATAGCGCGTCTCCTTGCCCAGGACGGTGCTCGTCAGCTGCTGGTCGCGCAGCTCGATGCCCGTGCTTTGCAGCAGCGTGACGAACTTGATGCCGATCTCCTTGAGCGTTCCGGGGGTGATGGAGCCGTCGGCGTTCATGGTCAGTGAGGTCGACAGACCGCTGCCCGTGAAGGAGTAGAGCTTGTTGCCCTCGATGCCGTCGACGGCCGAAACGGTGATCTTGCTGCCGGCCGAAAGGAACTCCTTGCCTCCTTCTGCGTTGACGATGTAGCTTCCCCAGCTCCAGCCGCCCCACTCTTGAGGCATCTGCAGGCCGGAGGCCATCGACCAAGCCTCCAGCGCATTGTCCTTGACGGTATATTCGCCGGCAAGAGCCGCAGCATCGAGGTTCTCGGCGTTGATCGTCTCGAAGAGGGCGATGTTCGCACCGTTCGGATCGGAGATCGAGAAGGCATACTTCGATACGCCCGGGGCGATGCCCGTCACATTGCCGCTCTGATCGGTGATGTACACCGGCGAAACGGACAAGATGGCCGTGTAGCCGCTCGCTTCGGGATCGTCGACCCCGACTTCGAAGGTCAGCGCGCCGCGGTAGTTGCACTGGATCTCCGTGCCGTCCTCCGTCTTGAGCAGCCCCGAGAAGAGGTAGATGTCGTTCATGAAGTTGATGTTCAGGTTGCCCGAGGCGATCTTGCGGGCGTCGCCGAGCTCGGCCGCGAAGGTCTTGTCGGCGGTCACGCTCCCGACGGCCGCATAGGTGCCGGCCTTCAGGGTCCACTCCGCGCTGCCGATGCGCATCTTCATCGTATTGCCTTCGGCATCCTTGAAATGGATGATGAGCGCCTTGATGCCCTTGCCCACCTTCTCGGTCGGCAGCTGCTCGACCGCGGTGAAATCGTAGCGCTCGATGTCGTCGAAGACGCCCCGCAGATCATCGATCGGCTGCTCTTCGCAGGCCACCGCGAAGAGGGACGCCAGCAGCGCCGTCAAAATAAAACGTATGTTTTTCATGGTCATTTCTGTTTTTGTGTTCGAACCGCAGATTTACTGCCAGCCGTCGTTTTGCTTCATGTTGGGATTGAGCTCCATCTCCTTGCGCGGAATCGGCAGCAGGTGATGCTTGGCCTTGAATCCGTAGGTCGGGTTGGACCAGCGGAACTCGACCTTGGAGCCCGTGAATGCGGGAATCTGCTTGCCCTGTTCGGCCAGCGCGCTCTCGGCATCGCCCCAGCGGACGAGGTCCTGGAAGCGGACGCTCTCCAGGCAGAGCTCCAGACGCTTCTCCTTCTTCACGTCGTCGAGCGTCACCGACGGCAGCGGAGTCAGGCGTGCGCGTTCGCGGATCCGGTTGATGTAGTCCAGCGCCTTGCCCTTGTCGCCGCCCAGCACATGGGCCTCGGCGGCCAGCAGCAGCACCTCGGCGTAGCGCATGACGCGGTAGTTGGTCCATACGAACCACGGCTGCGTGCCGGGCGAGACGTTGTCCTCCTTCAGCAGACGGGTTTTCCAGACGAAATAGCCCTCGTGCCCCGTCAGGCTCGAACCGGGCAGCACCTTCAGGCCTTGTGCCTCCATCTGCGCGGCGGAGCGTACCGAGCTCTTGAGGCGGTAGCCGTTCTCGCCCTCCATCGCCACGAAAGCGTCGTAGAGCGACTTGCGCGGATTGAAGAATCCCCACGTGCCGTTTTCGATGACTTCGGCCAGCGGGCCCATATCGATGCAGTCCGAACGCCAGCCGTACATCAGATAGAACATCGTGTTGTTTTCAAAGTGCGACCAGCCCATCTGCTCGGGGTCCTTGCGCTTCTGGATCTCGAGCATCGCCTCGCAGCTGTTGTTGTTGGCGGCGTGGAGCAGCATGTCGTATTCGCCCTTGAAGAGCTCGTATTTCTTCGATTCGATCACCTGGTCGAGCATGGCTGCCGCTTCGCCGTACTTCTTCTGGAAGAGGTAGGTCTTGCCCAGCATGGCCTGTGCGACCTCCTTGGTCACGCGCATGCCCGTCGTGGCGTCGTAGGCGTCGCTTTTCGACGGCAGCTGCTTCGAGTCGACGGCCTCGGTGAGGTCCTGCTCGATGAACGCCCACAGCTCCTCCGTCGTGCTGTTGCCCATGCGGTATTCGCCCGGGGCGAGCAGCCGGTCGACCTTGGGCACGGGGCCGTAGAGGGTCACCAGGTCGAAATTGGCCCAGGCGCGGAAGAACTTGGCCTCGGCGACGGTGCGCGCCTTGGCGGGGCTGTCGGGAGCGACTTTCCCGATAATCAGGTTCGCCTGATAGATGAGGGCGTACATGCCCTGATAGAGATCCTTGACGAACGTGTTTTCGGTGCCGAACGTGTACTCGTTCAGACGCTCCATGTCGGTGTTGTCGCCGCGGTTGCCTCCTCCCGTGTAGGCGTCGTCGGCAAGCAGGTTCTTGACATAGAACCAGTTGGCATAGATGCCGTCCCACGTGGTGTAGAGGGAGGCGAGCGCCTCCAAGGCTTGTTCGTCGGTTTGATAGAAGTCGTCCTGACCTCCCATGTTGCCGTGTTTCGGGATGTCGAGGTACTTTTCGCAGCCGGCAGCGAAAACCAACAGCAACGCCGATAACAGAATATGTTTCATTTTCATCGTTTTCCGTGGTTAAGTGTTGTTAAAATTCGAGGTTGAGACCGAATACGACCTTCTTCGAACCCGGGTAGGAGCCTTTGTCGATGCCCATGCCTCTCGTGTCGTTCGTGGCGGCTTCGGGATCGAAGCCCGGGTACTTGGTGAAGGTCACGAAATCGTCGAGCGAAACGTAGAGGCGCAGGTTCTGGATGAAGGCCTTGCGCAGCCACTTCTTCGGGAAGGAGTAACCCAGCTGGATCTGCTTGATCTTGAAGAACGAGCCGTCGTAGACCATGGCATCGGAGAACTGGTATTTGTCCATGTTCTGGGCGCCGGCGCGGGGTACCGTGCCCGAGGTGTTCCGGGGCGTCCAGCGGTTGTCGTAGAAGACCTCCTTGAGCTTGTTGGAGGCCTGACGGTCGAACTTGTTGATGCAGTTGAAGATGTCGTTGCCGTGCGCGCCCGTGCCGAAGACGGTCAGGTCGAGGCCCTTCCACGAGGCGGCGAGGGTGATGCCGTAGGTGAAGTCGGGGATGGCGCTGCCGATTTCGGTCAGGTCGCCGTCGCTGACGTCGCCCGAACCGTCGAGGTCTTCGAACGTGGGATCGCCCGTGGCGGGATCGACGCCCGCGAAGCGGTAACCGCGGAAATAGTAGATCGGATAACCCTTTTCGAAATAGGTGATCGGCGTGTTGTGGAACGTCTCGCCCGGCAGACGCACGAGCGACGGATCGAGGTAGGTCACCTTGTTCTTCAGCGTGGCGATGTTGCCGCGTACCGAGTAGGAGAAGTCGCCGATGCGGTCTCGCCAGCCCAGCTCGATTTCCCAGCCGCGGTTGCTGACGTTACCGGCGTTGATGGGCGACACGGTGCCGCCGACGATCAGCGAAGGGGTGGTGCCGCTGACGAGCAGGTCCTTGGTCTTCTTGTCGTACCAGTCGATGCTGAAGGTCAGGCGGTCGTTGAACAGCCGCGCATCCAGACCGATGTCGAACTGCTCGGAGGTCTCCCAGCGGAGCTCGTCGTTACCCATCGAGCTGGGGGCCGAACCCTGGACGTAGTTGTTGCCCGGCAGGAAAGGATAGAGACGGCCCAGAGCCATATCGGTGCTGTAGAGGTAGTTGCTCAAGGCGGCGAGGCTGCCGTTCTGTCCCCAGCTGGCGCGCAGCTTGAGGCTCGACACGTACTTGCGGGCGGATTCGAAGAAGGGCTCCTCCGAAATAGCCCAGCCGGCCGATACGGCGGGGAAATAGCCCCAGCGGTTCGAGGCGGGCAGCTGGGCGAGGTCGGCGGCGTCGGCGCGCAGCGAGGCCTGGATCATGTAGCGGCCTGCGAATTCGTAGCCCACGCGGCCGAAATAGGAGAGCTTGGCCGATTCGAGCTCTTCGCCGCTCACGTTCTTGGTGGCCGATGCGTTGGCGTAGTTCAGGTACCAGAAGACGGGGTCGTTCTTCTTCAGGGCATCTTCGCCGTTCCCCGTGAGCTGGCCGTAGACATTGTTCGACGTGGTCTTCTGGAACGACATACCGACCATGGCGTTGATGCTGTGGCGGCCGAAGGTGCGGGCGTAGTTGGCGAAATTCTCCCACTGGTAGTAGATCGAGGTCGACGAGCCGGCCGAATAGCCCAGGTAGGGGTTGATGCGCTCGGAGTTGTTGTAGCTCGGCAGCGAGACGGTCGAGGAGTGCGTGCCCGAAAGACGGTATCCTAGACGCGAGGTGATGACCAGCCCCTTGAGCGGCTTGAAATCGCCGTAGATCGATCCCGTGACGTTGAAGCCGCCGTTCTTGCCTACGTTGTTGTCGCGCATGATGAGCGGCTGGCCGAACTCGCCCACGAAGAAGGGGGAGACGGAGTAGTAGTTGCCGTCGGCATCCTTGAGCAGCGGCTGGTTGTTGTTCAGGGCCGCCTGCATGTGGGCCGGCAGACGGTCGGGTGCGTAGACGGAGGGGGTGAGCGGATCCATCAGGAGCACCGAAGCCAGCAGGCTGCCGTATTCGTTGCCCTCGGCCACCGAGCGGACGTCGTATTTCTCGATCTGGTTGGTCGAGCCCACCTTCAGCCACGGCTTGATTTCGTACTCGCCGTTGATGGTGGCCGTCAGACGCTCGTAGGTGTCGGCGTTGCCCTTGACGATACCGTCGTTGTCGAGGTACGAGAGCGAGAGGTAGTAGCTGCCGCGCTCGTTGCCGTTCGTGAAGGCGATGTTGTGCTTCTGCATCGTGCTCGTCTCGAACGCGACGTCGGTCCACGAGGTGTTCGTGCGGCCGTCCCAGTTGCTCAACATGAAATCGCGCGAGAGGATGCTGCCTTCGGTCATGTACTCGATGTACTGCTCCGAGTTGAGCATCTTCGGGATGCGGGCCAGCGACTGCAGCGAGTACTGGAAATCGTAGGTCAGCTTGCCTTTGCCCCGCGACCCCTTCTTGGTGGTGATGAGCACGACGCCGTTACCCGCTTCGGCGCCGTAGATGGCCGCCGAGGCGGCATCCTTGAGCACCTCCATCGAGGCGATGTCGTTGGGGTCGATGCCGCTGATGCTCGTCAGACGGATGCCGTCCACCACGTAGAGCGGGTTGGACGAGGTGTTCGACGAGAAACCGCGCACGCGCACGGTGGGCGATGCGCCCGGGGCCGACGAGGTCTGGATGATCTGCACGCCGGCCGTCTTGCCCTGCAGGGCCGACTGCGCGTTGGTGATCGAGCGGTTCTGCAGGTCTTCGGGCTTCACCTGCGAGATGGCGCCCGTCACGGAGCTCTTTTTCTGCACGCCGTAGCCGACGACGACCACGTCGTCCAGACGGGTGCTCTCCTCCTTGAGCGTGATGTCGTGCACCCCTTCGGTCGCGGTCAGCTCCTGGCTGACGTAGCCGATGTAGGAGAAGAGCAGGGTAGCCCCTTCGGGCACCGTGAGGGTGTAGCGTCCTTCCACGTCGGTGGTCACGCCGTTGGTCGTGCCGAATTCGATCACGCTGGCGCCGACCAACGGTCCGTTGGCGTCGCTCACCTGTCCCCGGACCTTGACCTTCGTCTGCGCCAGCAACAGCGATACGGGCGCAAAGAGGAAAAGCATCGCAAGGAGCCATTTCCTGGTAGATACGTTTTTCATGTGTGGTTGATTTAGGTTAGGTTGATGAATGGTTGGTTCGTTTTGTCAGAAGCCGCGCGTCGGGAACGAGCGCACCACGTCGAGCAGTTCGCGGTCGTGGTGATGCAGTACGCGGCAGTCGTTGTCGAAATACATGGTCGCGCCGTTTTCGGGGGTGTAGGCCTCCCAGGCGGGCAGTCCCTCCGCTTCGGGGTTGCCCGTGCGGGCGAAGTTGAGCCATGCGCGGCTCATCCGGTCGGCCAGCGCCCGCGCCTCGGGGCCGCCGCCCGTCATCGAGGCGTGGCGCACCGTGTTGTCGAAGACGAAGGGGATCTCCATGCAGTGCGTGCTGCGGAGCATGCCGTCCATGACGGGCGACTCCCAGCCGAACAGATACATATAGACGGGAGCGCCCTGCTGCTGCGCCTTCAGGCGCGCCTGCTCGACGGCTCCCGGGCGGAACACGCAGTCGACGTCGATCAGATCGACGGGGCGGCAGGCGGGATAGGCCTTGCGGAAGGCCGCGAGGAACTCCTCCGTGCGGTCGCCGTACCGCTGCCGCAGGAACGCTTCGGCCTGCTCCTCGGTGATCGTGCGGAAAGAGGGGACGTAGGTGCTCATCGTGAACTCGTGCAGCGTCGTGCCGACCAGCAGCGGAATGTCGCGGCTCTGCTCGGGCGCCGTCGGCTCGAAGGGCTGCCGCGGCAGCACGTCGCCGTCGACGGTGGGGGCCCAGCCGAAGATGAAGGTCGAAATGCCCTCCCGCTCCGCTTCGGCCTTCACGCGGGCCACGGCCTGCTCGCCCGCCGCGAGCAGCTGCTCGTAGGGCATCGTCTTCAGTTTGCCGACCTCGGCGGGGCGCAGCCCGAGCTCCTCGAGGAGCACCCGTCCGATGCGCTGCGAGTAGCTCCGCTCCATCGTCCGCAGCATCGAACCGCTCTGCACGATCGCCTTGTGGAAGAGCCCTGCGGCCGCGGGGGTCGCCAGCAGCGTCGAGACCTTGCCGCCGCCGCCCGACTGGCCGAAGATCGTCACGTTGTCCGGATCGCCGCCGAAGGCTTCGATGTTGCGGTTCACCCAGCGCAGCGCGGCGACCAGGTCGAGCAGACCCGCGTTGCCCGAGGCGGCATACTCCTCGCCGAAGGCCGAGAGGTCCAGAAAGCCCAGCACGTTGAGGCGGTGGTTGAGCGTGACGATCACCGCATCGCCCTTGCGGGCCAGGTTCGCGCCGTCGTACGAGGGCAGCTCCTGCCCGCTGCCCGCGGCGTAGCCGCCGCCGTGCAGCCAGACCATCACGGGGCGGCGTCCTCCGTCGTTCAGCCCGGGGGTCCAGATGTTGACCCGCAGGCAGTCTTCGCCCGCGTGGCCGTCGTCCCAGTCGAAGGCGAAGGCGTGCTCGTCGCTCTGCCACCCTCCGCGCACAGCCTGCGGGCAGGTCGGACCGAAGGCGCGGCAGCTGCGCACACCTTCCCATTTCTCGGGTGCCTGCGGCGCCATGAAGCGCTCGGCGCGGGCGTAGGGGATACCTTTAAATACATAGAGACCCTCGCCGGCATATCCGGCCACGTCGCCCGCCTCGGTGCGGGTCACGGCCGTCTCGGACGAGGCGACGATTCGGCCGGAGTCCTCCGCTCCGGCGCACTTCGGGGAGGCTCCGCCGCATGCGGAAAGGAGCAGCGAGGTCCCGACGAACAAGCATTGCATGAAAGGTTTCATATCGATCGTAGTTTTCAGGTATACAAATTTTGGCTGTTTTTCTCGAAATTGCTTTGCCGCCGATTCAAATTTGTTGTTCGTGCGGCCGAAATGGGCATCGGGCGTTCAAAATGTTGTCAAATCGTTCAAATTGCCCCTCGCATGATGCACGATCGGAGAATTATGCGTAACTTTCTTATTGAGAAACCGCCCATCGGATGAACATGAAGCCAACCCACCTCTTTTTGCTCGGTTCGCTGCTCCTGCTGACCGCGGCCTGCCGCAGCTCCGCCTGCGACGCCGAGCGTCGCGGCGAAATCGAGAGCCCGCTTGTTTCCGACAATATTTCCAACCAGCAGATCAAGGCCTTCGCCGAGGATGCGCAGGGGCATATCTGGATCGGCACGTTCCGCGGCCTGAACAAGTACGACGCCCACGAGTTCCAGCAATATTTCTGTACGGAGGATTCGTTGAGCCTCCCCGACAACCAGATTCAGGATCTGATGCTCGACAGGCGCCGCCGCCTCTGGGTGGCCACCGTGAACGGCCCCTGCCTCTATACGGATCGGGACAATTTCCGCCGCATCCCCCTCCGCGCGGCCGACAAGAACGTCCTCCAGCTCTTCGAGGATCGGACGGGCACCGTCTTCTTCCTGACGCGCAACGCGCTCTACGCCTACGACGAAGCGGCGGGCGAACCGATCCTGCTGCTCGCCGACCTCGATCCGCACAACACCTTCTACGTGCGGGCCCACGTCGATGCGGACAACCGCCTGTGGCTCGTCGACGGCAGCTCGCTCCGCCGCTTCGACACCGCCTCGCGCAGCCTGCTCGAGACGATCCCGCTCGAGGGCTACCTCTATTTCTCCTACCTGCACGAGGGGCACCGCCTCTACCTCGCGGGGAGCCTCGGATGCCGTATCTTCGACACGCGCAGCGGCCGCTTCGAACCCCTTCCCGAGGTCATCCGCCGCCATCCGCTCTTCGTCGATGCCGAAACGGAGGTCGAGTCGATCCATCCCTATCACGACGACTGCCTGCTCTTCAATACGGCGGGCCGCGGCCTCTTCTGCTACGATTTCGTGCGCGGAAGCTTCCTCCACCAAGACGAATCGGGCTTCCCGTTCGAGGCCCCCTCGTTCAAGATCCGCCGCATGTTCGTCGATTCGCAGCGCAACCTCTGGATCGGCTCCGAGGACCAGGGGTACACGGTCCGCTACCACTACAAGACCAATTTCAACGGCGACCGCTACCTGTGCTCCGTGTTGGAGAACCGCTCGGTCGTCTCGGTCGCGGCCGACACGGAGCAGCACCTGTGGATCTCCACCCTGATGGACGGGCTCTACGTCTACGACCTGCAGCGCAAGCGGTTCGATACGATCGGCATGGAGCGGCTCTTCCCCGGCGAGAAGCAGCGGCACCTCTATGTGAACCGCCTTTTCGTCGATCGCGACGGCGCGGTCTGGATGACGGCGACGAACCACGGGGTGCTCCGCTGCCGCTACCGCGACGGCGCGCTGCGCGTCGAGGCGCGGTACCGCGTCTTCCTGCCCATGTCCGTCGCGCAGGACCGCGCGGGTACGATCTGGGTGGGCACGGCCACCAACTACCTGCATGCGCTCTCGGCGGACAAGAGCCGCTTCGAGTCGCTGCGCGTCTTCGACGAGGGCTTCACGTTCATCCCCGACATGCTGGCGCTCGACGACGGCTCGCTGCTCGTGACGGCCTTCAACCGACCGCCGCGGCGCATCGTCGGCAGGGAGGTGCGCGAGGTGCCGCTCGGCGAGGAGGATTTCGGACGCTGCATCCGTCGGTCGGTCTTCGTTCCGACCGACCTGTTCGAGGACAGCCGCGGCGACATCTGGATCGGGACCATCAGCAACGGCCTGCTCCGCTACACCGCCGCCGAAAAGCGGATAGACCCCGTTCCGGGCACCACCTGCCTTGATATTTCGTCCATCGAGGAGGATGCCGACGGCGACCTGTGGATCAGCACCCAGTACGGCTTGAACCGCTACGACCGCCGCGCCGAACGCTTCGTCGGCTACTACGCCTCGGACGGGCTGGGCGGCAACCAGTTCTACGAACGTTCGTCGTGCCGTCTGGACGACGGAACGCTCCTCTTCGGCGCGACGCACGGCCTCACGCTCTTTCGGCCGCTCGCCGTTCCGACCAAGCGTCGGGTGCCGCTCGTCTTCGAGAACCTGCGCATCCACAACAAGCTCGTCGCGCCCCGCAGCGACGGTCCCGTCGACCGCCACCTCTGTTACAACCCCGAGATCCGGCTGCGGCACGACCAGAACGGATTCAGCATTTCGTTCGCCGCACTCGAATATTGCGAGCACGGCCGCGTGCACTACCATTACCGCCTCGAAGGGTTCGACGACTACTGGATCGAGGCGCGCGACAGCCACGAGGCCACCTACGCCAATCTGCCCGCGGGGCGTTACCGCCTGCGCGTGAAGATCGACAGCAACGACCGCAGTATCGCCGAGACCGAAAACGCCATCGCCGTCGTCGTCCGCCCCGCCCCCTGGCGGACCTGGTGGGCCTGCGTCGGCTACGGCGTGCTCTTCGCCGCGCTGGCCTGGCTGCTGATCGGCTCCTGGCGGCGCGTCCGTGCGGGCAAAGCCGCCGTGCGGCTCGCCGAACGCGAGAAGGAGCAGGAGCGGCGGATGAACGGGATGATCCGCAGCTTCTTCTCGAACGTCTCGCACGAGTTCCGCACGCCCCTGACGATGATTTCGGGCCCTGTCGCGCAGCTGTGCGGCGCCTCGGGGCTTTCGGAGGAGCAGCGCGAGCTGCTGCGCATCGTGCAGCGCAGCACGGACCGGATGCTGGAGCTGGTCAACCAGCAGATGGATTTCGGCAAGCTCGAAAACGACCTGCTGCGGCTGCGGGTGTGTCGCACCGACATCATTCGGGTGCTGCTGCGGCGCATCGACATCTTCCGCATGAATGCCGCGACGAAGGGCATCGCGCTGCGGACCTACGGCCTGGAGGGCACCTGCGATCTGTGGCTCGACGAGGACAAGCAGGACAAGATCTTCAGCAACCTGATGTCCAACGCGCTCAAGTTCACCCCCGGGGGCGGACGGATCGAGGTGCGTTTCAACCTGATCGGCCTCGACGAGGCCCGTCGCCTCTTCCCCGACGACGCGGCCGTTTGCCGGCGGCGCTACGCCAAAGTCTCGGTCGCCAACACGGGGGTGCGCATTCCCGAGGAGCAGCGCGAGAAGATTTTCGAACGCTACTACCGCATCGGCAACGGCGCCGAAGGCTCCTACAACTACGGCACGGGCATCGGGCTCTATTATACGCGCAGCCTGGTGGAGCTCCACCACGGCCGCATTCGGGTCTTCGATTTCGAGGAGGGCGGCGGTGTGCTCTTCACCTTCATCCTGCCGCTCGACGACGAGGCGTACGGCGAGCAGGAGCGCTGCACGGATCCCGTTGCGCAAAATCCCCCCCCCTCGACGGCGCCTGCAGCCGCTTCGGAGGCCCTTTCGGCCGCGGCGGATGCGGCCGATGCGGAGCGGCCGAGCGTACTGGTGCTCGATGACGACGCCGACGTGGTGCACTATCTGAAGACCCTGCTGGCGCCTTCGTACCGCGTGCTGGGGTGCTTCGACGCCGCGGAGGCGCTCCGCCTGATCCACGAGGAGGCGCCCGATCTGGTGTTGAGCGACGTGGTGCTGCCCGGCATGAACGGCTATGCGTTTTGCCGCCGCATCAAGGAGGACGGCCAGCTTTGCCACATCCCCGTGATTCTGGTGACGGCCAAGACCAACGTCGAAGACCAGGTCGAGGGGCTCGACACGGGAGCCGACGCCTACGTCACCAAACCGTTCGAGCCGAGCTACCTGCTGGCGCTCGTCAAGTCGCAGCTCAAGCACAGCGAACGCGTGCGACAGCGGCTCGGGCAGGCGATCCGCACCTCCGAAATCGAGGAGGATCTGCTGGCGCCCCAGGACAAGGCCTTCATGACGGAGCTGTACGCGCTCATGGAGGCCGAGCTCTCCAACCCCGAGTTCGACATCGCCTGCGCCACGGAGGCGCTGCGGATTTCGCGCACCAAATTCTTCTACAAGCTGAAAGGGCTGACGGGCGAGAGCCCCAGCGTCTTCTTCAAGACCTACAAGCTCAACCGTGCCGCCGAACTGATTCTGGAGGGGCGCCACACGATCTCCGAGATCGCCGACATGACCGGATTCTCCACCCTGTCCCACTTCTCCAAGAGCTTCAAGAAGCAGTTCGGACGGGCTCCCAGCGAATACCACGGATAGCCGGCCGCCGCCTCACGCAGCCAGGAGACCGGTTCCGCTTGTTGGGCGGAACCGGTTTTCGTTTCGGGCCGACGTGAAAAAACGGTTTGAACGTTTGGGAAAAGTCGATACGGACTGTTGCAAATAAATCTTATATTTGTAAATCGTTATTGTATTAAAATTATGGGAATAGTTATTGATATTATAAGTGTTTTAATTGCTGGGTGGGCGATCAAATTGCAATTTTTCTCAAAGCCTCGTGAAGAATTAGATCATTTGAAATTCCAATTTAGAACAACTCAAAAATTGTCGTTGCAAGTCCAAAAAGAGTTGGAAGATTTGATTATCCAATATGATGGCTGGTATCGTGAAATATTCCCGAACATAACTTATGGAGCGTATCTTGAAGAAATGAAATCTTCGTACAAGAAGAATTTGTCAGATGAACTTTTGAATAATATTGTGTCTTTAAATCCGACAAAAAGCACCATAATGTCAATGATAAAAAGTTTGGAAACTCAATTTGAGGCATTAATTCAAGTTCAATCCCAACTTAATATATTGCGTAGACAGTTGCCGGAATAATTGGGAATTCATAGAATAGCAGGAATCATAATATCAATAATCTTTCGCTGTTTTGGTGTTCTGAACGCAGTGTCCTATAGGTGTATTTCGCTACAGAACGCTTGCAGGAGTTGTCCGCGGCTTTAGAACGATGCAGGAGGATAGGAAACCCCAAACAGCACAAAAGTTCGCTTGTGTCTTACAACAAGATGTTGCTGTTCGCCCGTATCGTCTATATATTCCGTTACACGGACAATCCCGCATTTTGGACCGCGAAGACCCGCTGAAAGAGATAATGAAAGATTGTAGGGAGCTAAATTTCGCAGATCCTTTCGGCAATTTACGACTGAAGAAAAGGGGGGCACTGTTTTTTCTCCTTGAAGACAGAACGAAATCACAATATGTTTGCTGTGTCGAAAGCAGTGAAGCCGTTGACATTAAAAACATCTTGAATTATGGGAATGTGAATTTCAGTCCCGCTGCCACGATCACAGAAATCAAACAAATAACGGCCTTGTCTCTGCAACCTCCAGTGTTGCCCCTGCCACCGAGCAGAAAGAGCCGCAGACAAATTCGACCTCGTGCTGTCGTGTGCGCCGAGTGCAGCGATTTATTCAGCCTTGACCGTCGCAAGGCAGATGTTCAACAATCTGTCGTCAGCTTAAAGCACCAAACAAAACGGGAGGTGTCTGAAGGAGGCCGCAGAACACACCAACGACGACTTTAAGCGGGCTAGTTGCGACCAACGCTTCGAGCCGTTTGATGCACTTGTCGTATTTCTCGATTTGCTCGTAAATACGTCGCTGAACGGCGGTTTGGGGGGCGAAATCCCAATCGTTGACTGGGATATTGATTCCCGTGCTTACATAGCGGCTGCGGCGATTGAATTGACGGTAAAGTTCGGGTCGATATTCTTGGTACGGTTTTGATTGATGCGGTCTTTCCTGTAAATGGAATTGGTGCAGGAGTTCATAATGTTGCAGCATTATGCGGACAAGCGCGAGCGATGTTTTACGGCAGTAAAACTTGGTTAAACAAATTGTAAAACATTCTTCAGAAAACAATGCGAAAAAGGCATTATGGAGAGTTTTACTTCGCACCAGCAAAAAAGAAAGCGAGTGATAATTATTAATATCACTCGCTTATGAGCGGAAAACGAGACTCGAACTCGCGACCCCAACCTTGGCAAGGTTGTGCTCTACCAACTGAGCTATTTCCGCAATATGTGTGTCGCATTCCCTCTCGAATGCGGTTGCAAAGGTAATTCTTTTTTTTCGTTCTCCAAATTTTTCGCGAGCTTTTTTTCGCAATTCGTCCGAACGGGCGATGCGAAGGAGCCGGAACGGTCGTCCGATCACACATTTATTTGCATATTCGGATTAATTGTACTATTTTTGCAAAGTCGGATCGCTTGTTTTCTCTCTCGCGGTCCGCAGGTTAGGCAATGGACATCTTTCTGGCCATATCGGCATTTCTGCTGGCGGTGCTCGGCATCGTCGGCTGTCTCGTGCCCGCCGTGCCGGGCAACGTGTTGAGCTATTTGGGGTTGTTGGCCGTCGCCTGCACCGATTTCGCCGCGATCGACACCGCGTCGCTCGTCGTGTGGGGCTTCGCTTCGCTGGCCGTCATGGCCGCCGATTTCTACCTCCCCGCCTGGATGACCCGCCGTTTCGGCGGCTCGCGCGCGGGGGCCGTCGGCGCCACCGTCGGCGTCTTCGCGGGGCTCTTCCTCTTTCCGCCCTTCGGCATCCTCTTCGGCCCCTTCTTCGGCGCCGTGCTCGGCGAACTCTCCCGCGACAAGCACGATACGGCCCGCGCCCTGCGCAGCGGCATCGGTTCGTTTCTGGCCTTCGTCGTCGGCACGGGTCTCAAGCTCTTCGTGGCGATCTGGATCTTCGCCGTCGTGCTGGGTGCCGTGTGGCCCGCCCTGAAAAACAGTTTCGCATCCCTCTTTTAACAACTCATATGAAAAGATTCCTCACTCTGGCGGTCCTCATCGCAGCGATGCTGACCGCGGCCTGCAGCAAGTACAGGTACGAGTCGGTCGAGGGCGATCCGCTCAAAACGCGGATCTACACCCTCGACAACGGTCTGAAAGTCTACATGACCGTCAATCGGGAGACGCCCCGCATCCAGACCTACATCGCCGTGCGCGTCGGCGGCAAGAACGATCCCGCCGAGACGACCGGTCTGGCCCACTATTTCGAACACCTCATGTTCAAGGGTACCGAGCAGTTCGGTACGTCGGACTACGCGGCCGAAAAACCGCTGCTCGACGAAATCGAACAGCTCTTCGAGGTCTATCGCCGCACGACCGACGAGGCCGAGCGCAAGGCGATCTACCACCGCATCGACTCGATCAGCTACGAGGCTTCGAAAATCGCCATCCCGAACGAGTACGACAAGCTCATGGCCGCCATCGGCGCCAACGGGACGAATGCCTATACCTCGCAGGACATGACCGTCTACGTCGAGGATATCCCCTCGAACCAGATCGACAACTGGGCGAAGATTCAGGCCGACCGCTTCAAGCACCCCGTGATCCGCGGCTTCCACACCGAGCTCGAAACGATCTACGAGGAGAAGAACATGTCCCTCACGCGCGACAGCCGAAAGGTCTGGGAGGCCCTCGACGCGGCGCTCTTCCCGCACCATCCCTACGGCACGCAGACCGTCCTGGGTACGCAGGAGCACCTGAAGAATCCCTCGATCACGAACGTCAAGAACTACCACAAGACCTATTACGTCCCCAACAACATGGCCGTCTGCCTCTCGGGCGATTTCGATCCCGAGGCGATGATCGCCACGATCGACAAGTATTTCGGCGACATGGAGCCCAACCCCGCGCTGCCGAAGCTCGATTTCCCCGCCGAGGAGCCGATCACCGCTCCCGTCGTGAAGGAGGTTTACGGTCTGGAGGCCGCCAACGTGATGCTCGGCTGGCGCCTGCCGGGGGCTGCCGATCCGTCGAACGACGTGGCGCAGATCGTCGGCCAGGTGCTCTACAACGGGCAGGCCGGTCTGATCGACCTCGATCTGAACCAGCAGCAGAAAGTGCTCTCGTGCTATGCCTATGCCTCGTCGCAGCCCGACTACGGCACCTTCCTCGCTGCAGGTCGTCCGAAGAGCGGCCAGTCGCTCGAGGAGGTCCGCGACCTGCTGCTGGCCGAGGTGGCCAAGCTGCGCGCGGGCGATTTCGACGAACAGCTGCTCGCCGCCACGATCAACCAGTTCAAGAAGTACCAGATGTCGACCTACGAGGAGAACTCGGGCCGTGCCGATCTCTACGTGCAGTCGTTCATCAACGGCACCGACTGGGCCGACGAGGTGGCGCAGCTCGACCGTCTGTCGAAGGTGACCAAGCAGGATGTGGTCGACTGGGCCAACAAATACCTGGGCCCCGAGAGCTACGCCATCATCTACAAGCGCGAGGGCAAGGATCTCAACGAGCAGAAGATCGCCGCGCCGAAGATCACCCCGATCGTGACGAACCGCGACAACCAGAGCGCCTTCCTCTCCGAGGTGAAGGCTGCGCAGGTGAAGCCCGTCGAGCCCGTCTTCGTGGACTACGCGACCGAAATGGCGCAGTTCGACGCCCGCCCTGGCATCCACGTGCTCTACAAGAAGAACGAGACGAACGACCTCTTCTCGCTTACCTACCTCTTCAACCGCGGCACGGAGGACGACCCCGCCCTGAATCTGGCCTTCAGCTACCTCGAGTACCTCGGCACGCCCTCGAAGAGCGCCGAGCAGATCGCCTCGGAGATGTACGGGCTGGCCTGCGAGTTCGGCACGGGTGCGGGCGCCAACCAGTGCTCGATCCGCATTTCGGGTCTGACCGAAAACATGGGCAAGGCACTCGACATCGTCGATGATCTGCTGCGGAACGCTGTGCCGAACGAGGCGGTGCTCGCCAACCTCAAGGCCGACATGCTCAAGAGCCGCGCGGATGCCAAATTGAGCCAGGCGCGCTGCTTCGGCGCGCTGCAAAACTACCTTATCTACGGCAAGGAGTTCGTGGCCCGCACGACGCTGACGAATGCGGCGCTGCAGCAGCTGACCTCCGAGGAGCTCCTCGGCAAGGTCCGCGATCTGCTGAACAAGCAGCACGAGGTGCTCTACTACGGTCCCGCCGACGAGGCATCGTTCAAGGAGGCGCTGGCCGCCCACCATCGGACGGCCGACGAGCTCGAGTCGCTGGAGCCCAAATACGCTGCGCCGCTGCGCACGGAGCGCAACGAAGTGGTGCTGGCGCAGTACGATGCCAAGCAGCTCTACTACTACCAGTACTCGAACCGCGGCGAAAAGTTCGACGTGAAAAACGACCCCGCGATCACGCTCTACAACGAGTATTTCGGCGGCGGCATGAACTCGGTGGTGTTCCAGGAGATGCGCGAGGCGCGCGGGCTGGCCTATTCGGCCTGGACGGCGCTTGCCATGCCGATCCACGACGAGGGCGACTACCGTTACGTGGCCTTCATCGCGACGCAGAACGACAAGATGCAGCAGGCCGTCGAGGCATTTGACGAGATCATCAACGACATGCCCGAATCGGAGGCCGCCTTCGCCATCGCCAAGGAGGGGCTGCTCTCGCGCCTGCGTACGGAGCGTACGACGCGTGAAAGCATCCTCTACAGCTTCATCCGTCTGCGCCACCTCGGCCTCGATCAGGATCGCAACCGCCGCGTCTTCGACGAGGTGCAGTCGATGACGCTCGACGACGTGAAAGCCGTGCAGCAGCAGTGGGTGAAGGATCGTCCCTACGTCTATGGCATTCTGGGCGATATCAAGGACCTCGACCTGAACTACCTGAAGACGCTCGGTCCGATCAAGACCGTCTCGCAGGAGGAGCTCTTCGGCTATTGATCCGCTGAAGATACCGAACCGTTCAACGGCGGCCGCTCGGATGCGGCCGCCGTTGTCGTTTTTTTCGGAGGGTTGGTCGGAGAAGTGGAGTGCACGGGCAGGCGAGGGGCGTGCGCTCCTGCCTGCACCCCGCTACCGCTCGGCGGCGTAGCTGTCCCACTTGGCCAGCACGGCGCGCAGATCGTCGGGCAGCTCGCTGTCGAAGAGCAGTTCGCGGCCCGTCGTCGGATGGATGAAACCGAGCGACTTGGCGTGCAGCGCCTGCCGTGGGATGAGTTCGAAACAGTTCTCGATGAATTGACGGTATTTGGCGAAGGTGGTCCCCTTCAGGATGCGGTCGCCGCCGTAGCGGGCATCGTTGAAGAGGGGATGGCCCTGCCACGAGAGATGGACGCGGATCTGGTGCGTGCGGCCCGTTTCCAGGCGGCATTCGATGAGGGTCACGTATCCGTAGCGGCGCAGCACGCGCCAGTGCGTCACGGCGTGTTTGCCCTGCGAACCGTCCTCGAAGACGTACATCTTCTGGCGGTCGCGCGGCGAACGGCCGATGTGGCCCGTGATGGTCCCCTCGTCCTCGGCGAAATCGCCCCAGACGAGCGCCACGTAACGGCGGTAGATCGAGTGGTCGAAGAACTGCTTCGCCAGTCGGGCATGCGCTTCGTCGTTCTTGGCGATCACGAGCAGCCCCGACGTATCCTTGTCGATGCGGTGGACGAGCCCCGCACGCGATTCGTCGGCCGCCGTCGCATCGGGACCTCCGAGGTGGTAGAGCAGGGCGTTGACCAGCGTCCCGTCGTGGTTGCCCACGCCCGGGTGGACCACCATCCCCGCGGGCTTGTTCACCAGCAGCAGATCGTCGTCCTCGTAGGGAATTTCGAGCGGAATGGGCTGCGGCACGAGCGAGTGCTCGCGCTGCGGATAGGGCATCACCAGTCGGATGCGGTCCAGCGGCTTGACTTTGTAGCTCGACTTGGTCGGGCGGTCGTTCACCAGCACGTTGCCCGAGTCGATCGCCGCCTGGATGCGGTTGCGCGACGAACGCTCCATGCGCGCCGTCAGAAACTTGTCGAGGCGCAGCAGCGTCTGTCCCTTGTCGACCGTGACGCTGAAGTGTTCGTAGAGGCCCGACCCTTCGTCGTCCTCCTCGCTGCCCTCGCCGTCGAAGAGCGGATCGAGCTCCTCGTCGGTCGGAGCCGCTGCGGGTTGCGGTCGGGTGAAAGGGGCCTCCATCATTCGAAAAATTCGTCGTTCGACGGGCTCTCCTCCGCAGCGTGCTCGCCGCTGCGTGCTTCGAGGGCGGCGCGTGCGGCCTCCTCGGCCGCCTCCTGTTCGGCGGCGAGCCGTTCGGCCGCTGCGGCGCGGGCCTGCTTCTCGGCCTCCTCGCGCTCGCGGGCCACCAGCTCGCGGTCGAGCGTCAGGTGCATCGAAACCTTCGATCCGAGCGTCGCGGCCTGCTCGGCGCCGATGCCCTGACGGCATACGCGTGCCTCTTTGCGGTTGAAGAGGTTGATCCCCTCGTCGAAGGTGACCGAGCCGACGTTGAGGCCCGACTCCCACAGGCGGCCCTTGGCCTCCGTCAGACCGAGGCCGACGATCTGCGGCACGGCCGTCAGCTGCTGCCCCTCCTCGACCCCTACGTGGAGCGTGATGCCCGAGCCGATTTCGGCCTCGACGGTTTCGTTCGGACGGATCGAGTCGCGGCCGAAGAACTCGGCCAGCACGTAGTTGGTCGCCAGGTCGGGACGATAGACCAGCTCGGCGATCTCCAGCCCCGCGATTTCGAGCATGTTCTTCGCCTGCCGCAGCGAACGGCCCGCCACGTAGGGGATCGGTACGCGCTTCTGTCGGAAGGAGTTGATCGTGACGTAGACCATGCGGCCGGGCTTGACCTCGACCCCCTGTTCGGGCAGCTGGTCGAGGACGATGCCCCCCTCGTAGGCGGGGACGAAGAGCGAGTCGTTGACGTGCAGCCGCAGGTCGTTGCGGGCAGCCAGCCGCAGGGCGTCGTCGAGGCGGATGCCCGCGAAATCGGGCACCGTGCGGCGGGCGCCGTGGCGCGTGCCGAGCTGCATGAGGAGATGGGCCGCGAGGGCCAGCGCGACGAGCAGGCCGACGATCGCCAGCAGGTTCGTCGCGAGACGGTTGCCGCGGATCGTCGTCCAAAGGGTGTTGTTGCGGACAGGTTTTTTCATGGATGTCGGGACAGGGTTATTTCGGCGCCTTCCGATAGAGGTAGACGGCGATGACGAGGTAGATGAGGTTCGGCAGCCAGATCGCCAGCCCGGGGGGCAGCGAACCGCTCTTGGCGAACTCTTCGAAGAAGCGGTAGAAGAGGATGTAGGAGAAGCAGAGGGCGATGCCGATGCCGATGTGGAGGCCCGTGCCGCCGCGCACCTTGCGCGAGGAGAGCGAGACGCCGATCAGCGTGAGGATGAAGACGCCGATCGGGTAGGCGTAGCGGGCGTGCTGCTCGACCTGGATGATGTTGATCGAGTCGGAGCCCTTGGCGCGCTGCTGGTCGAGGAACTCGTTCAGGTCGTGGATGTTCATCGTCTTGATGAGTTCGTTGACGCGGCCGAGCTCCTCCTCTTCGAGGTTGATGAGCGTGTCGAGGTTGCGGAAGCGGGCGAAAGTCTCCATCTCGAGCGAATCGAACGACCGCGTGGTGTAGCGCGGGGCCGACCAGCGTTTCGTCTCGGGGTCGAAGGTGACGTCGGCCGCCTCCAGCGAGCAGATCATCGTACCGCCGTCGTAGCGTTCGAGGGCGAAGAACGAGGCGCGTTTGGTCGTACTCTGGTAGCCGCGGATGTAGGCGAAGACGCCCGGTTCGATCTGGCGGTAGATGTGGCGGTCGAACTGGATGTTGTGGCGCCGTTTGATGTACTGCTGTTCGAAGGCGACGATCTTCTGCTGCGTGATGGGGATCAGCCAGAGGTTGAGCGAGAGCGAGAAGGTGCTGATGATGAGCGCCCCGAGGAAATAGGGCCACATGAGGCGCCGGAACGACATGCCGCCCGAGAGCATCGCCACGATTTCGGTCTGGTAGGCCAGCTTCGAGGTGAAGAAGATGCAGGCGATGAAGGTGAAGAGGCTGCAGAACTGGTTGGCGAAATAGGGGATGAAATTCAGGTAATAGTCGAAGATCACCTTCGAGAGGGGGGCGTGCAGCTCGGTGAAATCGTCGATCTTCTCCACGTAGTCGAACAGGACGACGATCACGATGATCATCGCGATGGCGAAAAAGAAGGTCGCCAGGAATTTGCCCAGGATGTAGCGATCGAGGATCTTGAATCCCGGGAACCCGAATTGAGGCTGTTTTCCGTTCGTTTCCATGCGTCGTTCTTGTGTTAGAGCCGTCGGGTCAGTCGCTGCACCATCTGCTCCTTCCAGGCGTGGAAATCGCCCGCCAGGATCCGCTCGCGCGCCATGCGCACCAGTCGCAGGTAGAAGGCGATGTTGTGGAGCGAGGCGATTTCGGCGGCGAGCATTTCGCCGCAGACGCAGAGGTGGTGGAGGTAGGCTTTCGAGTAGAGGCGGTCGACGAAGGCGGTGCCGTCGGGGTCGATCGGCGAAAAGTCGGCCTCCCACTTTTTGTTGCGGATGTTGATGATGCCCTCGGCGGTGAAGAGCTGGCCGTTGCGGCCGTTGCGCGTCGGCATCACGCAGTCGAACAGGTCGACACCGCGGTCGATCGCTTCGAGGATGTTCACGGGGGTGCCGACCCCCATCAGGTAGCGGGGTTTCTCTTCGGGCAGCACGGCGTTCACCACCTCGATCATCGCATACATCGTCTCGGTGGGCTCGCCCACGGCCAGACCGCCGATCGCGTAGCCGTCGGCGTCGTATTGCTGCACGTTTTCGGCGGCGCGGGCGCGCAGGTCGGGGTAGGCGCACCCCTGTACGATGGGGAAGAGCGCCTGGTAATGGCCGTATTTGGGGGCGGTCTGCCGATAGCGGTCGAAGCAGCGGTCGAGCCACCGCTCGGTGAGGGCCAGCGAACGCGCCGCATAGTCGTAGGGGGCGTCGCCCGGGGGGCACTCGTCGAAGGCCATCATGATGTCGGCGCCGATCGTGCGCTCGGTGTCGATGACGCTTTCGGGGGTGAAGAGGTGCCTCGAGCCGTCGATGTGCGAGCGGAAATGGCACCCCTCCTCCTTCAGCTTGCGGCAGGCCGCGAGCGAGAAGACCTGGAAGCCGCCGCTGTCGGTCAGCATGGGGCCCTCCCAGGTCGAGAAGCGGTGGACGCCTCCCGCCTGTTCGATGATCTCCGTGCCCGGGCGGAGGTAGAGGTGATAGGTGTTGGCCAGGATGATTTCGGCCCCCGCCTCGTCGCGGACGTCGCGGTGGAAAAGTCCTTTGACCGTCGCGGCCGTGCCGACGGGCATGAAGATGGGGGTGTGGATCGTTCCGTGGTCGGTACGGAGTACGCCTGCACGCGCCTTCGAGGCGGTGTCTTTCTCTGCTATGGTGAACTGCAAACTCATATCGCCCGACAAAAATAGGGAAAATTAACGAGAAATCGCAGCGGGCGGGGAGGAATTGTGGGGCGACGGGAATCGCGCGGCGGCGCGGCAGCCCGCAGCCGGGTAACAGGATTCGATGGCGCAAGCCATCGGCGGGCCGCAGCTTCGCCCTGGCGAAGGCCCGCTTCGTAACCGTCGCGTCCCTTCGCAAGCTGCGTCCCGATAATACGGCAGCTTGCAGCCGAATTGCCGCATGGCTCGACGTCCCAGACGTCGGTGGGCCGAAGCCTCCCGCAGCGGAGGCCCGCAGCTCGTGCGAGTGCGTGCGCTTCGCAAGCTGCAGCCCGAAGTCCGCACGCATGTGCGTGCCGTTCGCCGCCGCTCCCTGCGGCGGATGGCAAATCTCGCGTCGAGCCGCTTGAAATGCCTCCTGCCGCCGGCGGCGAGCACGGGAAATCGTACGTCATTCGATGGCACAAGCCATCGGCGGGACGAAGCCTCCGCGCGCGGAGGCCCGCAGCTCGTGCGAGTGCGTGCGCTCCGCAGACTTCGACCCGCACGGGAGATGCGACCGAATTGCGAGAAGACCGCCCGCAGCCGCCCCTTGGCGAAGGGCTGCAACCCGTCCGAAGGCTCGATGCGCTTTTCCTCTCGGTAGCGAGTCGAATTCAAAAAAAATGCACTTTTTTTGAAAATCAACGGGATAAAATTTGTGTGTGCGAAAAAAACACCTTAACTTTGATAAGAATCATTCTCCCATGCGTAAGTTTTTACTCCTTTTCGGATGGATCATTGTATCCCTGACCGCCTGTCAGAAGGATCAGACCGTGGCGCCGGTCGAAATGCCTCGCGATCGGGCCATGCGAGAGGTGCTTCGCATCGCTCGGGAGGGAGCCTCCATGCTGGAGGATGACCAAACGACGCGTTCGGCATTCGGCCGTCGGATCGATCCGAGCGGTGTTACCTGCCGCATCGTTCCGGGTACGCGTGCAGGAGAGTCAGCCGACACGCTCTATTACGTGGTCAATTATGCCGACGAAGCGGGATTCGCACTGGTGGCGGCCGATGAACGGATGACGGACCGCCTGCTGGCTGTTACCGAACGAGGGCGGTATGCCGCCGGCGAACGGAGCGGCAACGACGGCTTCGACCTCTATGTGGATCTGTTGGAGCATTCGTTGAAAGATACGGTGCTGATACGTGATTCGACATATCGTGAACCCGGCAAATTGTGCGAAATCGAAGACTACTATTCGAGTTGGGTTGCCAAGGGGCCCTATGTCACTGTACGATGGGGACAAGGCCGTACGCCGTATGATCCGATTTATCCTTACAATAAATATTGTTACAGCAAATACAATCAACTTTCTCCTGCGGGATGTTCTGCGGTTGTGGTAGCGCAAATCATGTCTTACCATAAAAAGCCGAGCAGTTATAAAATTACGTTTGACGGCAGCAACCGAACGAAGTCGATCGATTGGGACGCGCTTGCGGCATGTGTAGACGGATGGATGTTTTATTGGACGGAAGAGGCGGCCGAAGATATCGCTCTGCTTTTTCGTGAGATCGGAGAGCGGGCGGATATCGAGTATGCTCCGGGTGGCAGCGGGACATCGCCTCAAAATGCGCGACACGGTTTTGCCGCATTCGGATACGATCAAAATCCTGCGCGCAATTATACGTTTGCGGATGTTCGGAAAGATTTGGATGCAGGGCGTCCCTTATATATGCGCGGCGAAGCGGACTTTGTCGATGCAAACGGGAATGTGAACCGAGCCGGTCACGCGTGGGTTGCGGACGGTTATAAATTTCGATATCATTATATTCGCGAATACAAGGATCACGACTACGGGCGGGAGTATTTCCGCAATGAAACGATTCCCTGCCAGTACATTCATATCAATTGGGGATATGATGGGGATAACAACGGTTATTTCCAGGACAACGTCTTCGATCTGGCAAAGGGCTATGAGTATGACATGCCATATTATGATCCTACGTCGATACATTTCAAGTATAATGTATGGATCATAACTCAAATTCGTAACACTAAATAAAACGATTGCATATGAAACGACTGTTACTGCTTTTGGTCGCATTTGCTGTGTTTGCGGCCTGCGACGATGATCCGATCGATTACAGCACTTGGACGACGGAAGAACTGCTGGCGACCCCCGGCGGTGTCGATTATCTGATCGACACGGCGGCTCCGATCGATTATGCGGCTATCGAGGAAGAGTTGGAAACGATGGTATTCGATCCCTATTATTTCTTCGTATATGATGACCGCGACGGTTGGTACGATTCCCAAGACAGTTGGGACGGTCCCATGGATCTGGGCACTTACGTCGTGGTAAACGACGCGGTGCGTCATGGTTTTATGTTGGACTATTTCATGGATTACCGTACGCCTGAAGGAGAACGTGTGCAATACGCCTATCGGGAGAAAAAGTTTACGGGCGATCGGTTGAAGGCCGTGTTGGATTTCTTCGGCGGAAAAATAAAGGCGCGCATCGAGCATACGTTGGTCGTAGAAGAGTATGACAGGTACGATCGGCGTTGGCTTTATCTGGTACGTCTGACGGATAATCGCGAAGAGGTGCTGCAACAATACCGGTATAATTGGGACGACTTGATACCGTATAAACCTGTAATCTGAAACGGCTATTGCTGCTTTTGGCTGCATTGACTGCCTTTGCGGCCTGCAACGACGATTCGATCGATTACAGTACGTGGTCTCACGAGGAGCTGCTGGCTACCCCCGGCGGCGTAGACTACCTGATCCGAACGACGGGCCCGATCGATTATGCGGCTATCTAGGAAGAGTTGGAAACGGTGGTCTGCGATTGCTATAATTATTTCGTATACGATGCTCGCCACGGATGGACTGAACGGCGTGAGATGAATGGGAGTGCATGGGTCTCCTATTACATCATCGGCGACATTGTTCGTCGTTGTGTGGATTGGGATAGTTTTTTTAGAACACCCGAAGGCGAAATAACCACCTGCTATTATGTGGATCGCAAGTTTACGGGCGGTCGTCTGTCTGCCGTGTTGGCCGGACTTGACGACGGCTTCGGCGTAATCGTCAAGGCGCGAATCGAAAATACCTTGATTATTGAATCGTATGACGAAGATAATCGACGTTGGATACATCTGTTCCGTTTGGTGGATCAGCGTGAAAAATGGCAGGAGATGTTCCCTTACAGCCTGGATGAACTGCAACCCTTTTATCCGAACGGACTTACTGTGCAGCAGTAGTCGATGCGCAAGAAAAAAGAGGCCTCGCTTTCGAGGCCTCTTTTTTCTTGGAAAATATGAAATAAATAAAAATAAATTTCTAAATTTGTTGTATGGGCTGTCAGGCTCTGTAAAGTTCGGCTAAAGACGTTTTAAAAATCATCGCAAACAGTCGGAACCCATAACGCGGTTCACGACTCGGTGATTTATGTCTTTGGCCGAACAAAAAGACAGAGCAGTCGATGGACCGCGTTATCCCATCCTGACGCGTGACGCCGTTTGAACGGCGTGTGCCGTCCGCCGCCCGATGCGGCGGACGGCAGCGTCGGATTGCTTTTGTCCCGTCAGCGAACTCGCACATATGTGCGGCAGCCCGCAGCCGCCCTTTGGCGAGGGGGGGGCTGCTCTCCTTGATCGCACGCCCGTCTGCTCGGCTGTGGGCTGAACCGGCGATTGCATGTCCAAAGGCGATGGCGCAAGCCATCGGCGGGCCACAGCTTCGCCCCGCGAAGGCCCGCTTCGTAACCGTTGCGTCCCTTCGCAAGCTGCGGTCCGATAAGTCATGGATCATGCGGCGGCTTGCAGTCGAACATGCCGCATGGCTCGACGTCACAGACATCGGCGGGCCGCAGCTTCGCCCTGGCGAAGGCCCGCATGTCGCGCCCCTTCGCAAGTTGCGTCCCGATAAGCCGTGTGATAATACAGCAGCTTGCAGTCGACGTCGCAGACGTCGGCGGGCCGAAGCCTCCCGCAGCGGAGGCCCGCAGTTTGCATCCGCATCCTGCGTGCGCTCCGCAGGCTTCGACCCGAGCGAAATCCGCACGACGGTGCATGCCGTTCGCCGCCGCCGCCGGCGAACCCCGCAAGCCGCTCTCATACGGCACCATCATAAAAAAACGACGCCCCGAACCGTTTCAAAGGTTCGGGGCGCTGTTGAAAATCACTGTTTACAGACTCGTGTCGGCCGTGTCGTCCCAGTGTTCGCGGATCTTTTCCAGAAACCATTCGGGGCAGCGGCAGGGACGGCGCGTGACGCTGTCCATGAAGCCCAGCTGCGTCCAACCCGTGTTGAGCAGCTCCTGCGCCTCGTTGTAGATTTCGTAGTAGAAATTGATGCGCGTCACGGGCAGCTCTTCGAGCCGTACGCGGATCGTCAGCACTTCGTCGAAATAGGCGGGCTTGCGATACCGCGACTGCACCTCCAGAATCGGCATCATCAATCCCCGCGCCTCGACCTCGGCATACGAAAGGCCCATGGCGCGCATCATGTCGCTGCGAGCCGCCTCGAAATAGCAGATGTAGTTCGAGTGGTGGCAGATGCCCATCTGGTCGGTGTGTTTGTACCACACGCGGAGTTTGGTGTCGAAGCGGAGCATGAGAAGCCTTCGTTTAGCAGTTCATGCCGCCGCAGCAGTGGATCACCTGACCGCTCACGTACGACGAAAGATCCGATGCGAGGAAGAGGGCTACGTTGGCCACATCCTCGGGCGTACCGCCGCGACGCAGCGGAATCTGCTTGGCCCATGCCTCGCGCACCTCTTCGGGGAGGGCGGCGGTCATGTCGGTGATGATGAAGCCCGGGGCGATGCAGTTGGCGCGAACCCCGCGCGGGCCCATCTCCTTGGCGATCGATTTCGCAAGACCGATCATGCCCGCCTTCGATGCGGAGTAGTTGCACTGACCGGCATTGCCGCTCACGCCGACGACCGACGACATGTTGATGATCGAGCCGCCGCGCTGACGCGCCATGACGGGCGTTACGGCGTGGATGAAATTGAAGGCCGACTTGAGGTTGACCGTCAGCACGGCATCCCACTGCTGTTCGGTCATGCGCATCATGAGCGTATCCTTCGTAATACCGGCGTTGTTGACCAGAATGTCGATGCGGCCGAAATCCTGCTGTACCTCGGCTACGACGGCGTGCGTCGCCTCGAAATCGGCGGCGTTCGAGGCGTAAGCCTTCACGCGTACGCCGAGAGCGGCGATCTCCGCCTCGGTGGCGCGGCCTGCCTCGTCGATCTTCAGATCGGTGAAGGCGATGTCGGCGCCTTCGGCGGCGAAACGCATTGCGATAGCCTTGCCGATGCCGCGTGCGGCACCCGTGACGAGCGCCACTTTTCCTTCCAAAAGTTTCATAACGGTTTATTCCTTGTTAAGTTTGTCGTTGTCGATCAGCATGAACGAGAGCTTGCCGCTGCAACAGGGCTGTCCGTCGACCGAGGCTTCGGCATCGATCTGCACGAGGGTGCGGCGGCAGCTGATGATGCGGGCGCGGATTTCGATCGTGTCGCCCGGACGCACGGCGCGCTTGAAGCGGGCGCCGTCGATCCCCGCATAGAGGGGCGTGCGCCCCTGCAGCTGGTCCTTGACGAGCATCGAACCCGACTGGGCCATGATCTCGCAGAGGATGACGCCCGGCACGACGGGGTAGCCCGGGAAATGGCCCTTGAGGAAAAACTCCTCGCCCGTGACGTGGTAATATCCGCGTACGCCCTCCTCTTCGATGACGATTTCGTCCACGAGCAGCATCGGCTCGCGGTGGGGAAGGTACGATTTGAGCTCTTCGCGTGTCATGATCGAACGGTTTTTATTTGATCTTGCGCAGTACGACGCAGGCGTTGTGACCGCCGAAGCCGAGCGAGTTCGAGAGGGCGATGTCGAGCTCCGTTTCGCGGGCTGCGTTGGGAGCGTAGTCGAGGTCGCACTCGGGATCGGGCTCCGAGTAGCCGATCGTCGGGGGCACGATGCCGTCGCGGACGGCCAGTGCCGAGGCGATGAGTTCGACGGCACCCGTGGCACCCAGCATGTGGCCCGTCATGGATTTCGTCGAGCTGATGACGGCGCGACGGGCATCCTCTTCGCCCAGCGCGAGCTTGATGGCCTTCGTCTCGGTCTTGTCGTTGAGCGGCGTCGAGGTGCCGTGGGCGTTGATGTAGAGCTTCTCGCCCTCCTTGTAGCCGGCCTCTTCGAGCGCCAGACGCATGGCACGCGAGGCGGCTGCGGCGTCGGGACGCGGAGCGGTGTAGTGGTAGGCGTCGTTCGTGTTGCCGTAACCGCACACCTCGGCGATGATTTCGGCACCGCGTGCCACGGCGTGTTCGTACTCCTCGAAGACGAGTACGCCGGCACCTTCGCCCATCACGAAGCCGCTGCGGTTCTTGTCGAAGGGAATCGAAGCCTTCTTGGGATCGGTGGCGTGGGTGAGCGCCTTGCTGTTGGCGAAGCCGCCGATGGCCAGGGCGTTGACCGCAGCCTCGGCGCCGCCCGTCAGGATGGCGTCGGCATAGCCGAATTTGATGGCGCGGAAGGCCTCGCCCGCGGTGTTGGTCGAGGTGGCGCAGGCCGAAACGGCGGGCAGGCTCGGACCCTGGGCGTTGAAGCGGATCGCCACGTTGCCGCTGGCGATGTTCGAAATCATCATCGGGATGAACAGAGGCGAAATGCGGTTGGCGCCCTCTTCGAGCAGCACCTTGGTCTGGGCGACGAAGGTTTCGATGCCGCCGATACCCGAACCGATGTAGACGCCCAGACGCTCGGGCTCGATGTTCTCGCCGCTGACCAGACCGCTCTGCTTCATGGCCTGGATGGCGGCCGCCAGGGCGTACTGGCTGTAACGGTCGCTGCGGCGAACATCGGTCTTGACGAGTCCCTGTGCTTCGGGATCGAAATTTTTCACCTGACCGGCTACGCTGATCGGAATCTCCTCCTCGATGCCCTCGATGCGGTCGATGCCGCATACACCGGCCTTGAGGTTGCTCCAAAATGCGTCGATCGACTGCCCTACGGGGGTGATGACGCCCATGCCGGTAATGACTACTCTTCTTTCCATATTAAATGATATGTGTTGTTGCTTGTTCGGCGGTCGTCTCCGACGGCCGTCGGGTCGTGAATCGCACGGCGCACGGCACGCGCAATCCGTTCCCGCGCCGCAAAAGTAGGTTTTCCGACCGGCATCTCCGCGAAAATGTGGCAGACAGGGCGTGTTTGTGGCGAATGAACGGTATACGGTGGCGGATTGCGGGTTTTCATAATTGAAAAAATATGATTATCTTCGCCTCGGAAAACAATATGTTCATGGAAGTTCCCAAGTTTTTGCTGCGGAAAAAATACCTGCTCGAATCGGTGCTTTTCATCGTGCTCTTTTCGATCCTCTTCATGGCGATCTACCGCCCCTTCTCGGCGACCGCCTGGTTCGGCCTGCGCCCGCTTTCGCATTTTCTGGCGACGCTGGCCTTCTATGCGGTCGGGCTCGTGGTGATGCTCGGGAGCAAATACCTGCTCTATCGGGTCCACTCGGTGCGCGCATTGACCGTGCGGGGTTACCTGCTTTGGATCGTCGGGGAGTTTCTGGCCGTCGCGCTGATCTACCTGCTCTTCACCGCTGGGTTCGAGCTGCGCGGCACGGCGATCGATGCCCGGCTCGTGCTGCGCGTCTTCTTCTGCGTCGCGCTGATTCTGGCCATCCCCTATACGATCATCACCCTCTATGCAGGCTATCGCGTGCAGGCCGAGGAGCTGAACCTGATGAAGCTCAACCGTGCGCTCGAGCAAGAGGCGGGCGGTTCGCGACTGGTCCATTTCAACGACAACAACGGCGTGCTGAAGATGTCGGTCGATGCCGATACGCTCTACTACATCGAGTCGCAGGACAACTATGTGCGCATCTATTACGAGCTGGACGGCAAACTGGTAAGCTACATGCTTCGCTGCAAGACGCAGCGCATCGAGGAGTCGCTGGCGGGGACGGCCCTCATCCGCTGTCATCGCTCCTACATCGTCAACACGCACAAAATCAAGTTCTATAAGAACAATCACGATCGTGCGACGATCGTGCTGACGCACGCCGACGCCAAACAGATCCCCGTCTCGAAGAGCTATTATAAAGCGGTGACGGAGCTGGTGGCCGCCTCGGCCTGTCCGCCGCTGCCGACGGCGGAAGCGGCGACCGAGTAGCGGGCCGCATGGTCGGGAATACGGAAGGGAATGCGCCGGGGCGCATTCCTTTTTTTTGTCGGGCAGCGAATAGCGCATGCGGCGCATGCCGTTCGCCGTTTGCAGGCCGAGAGGGAGGGAGCGCTGGCCCGCCGCCGCCTGCCATTGAAGAGCTGTTTTATTTTGTCGCAGCTCCTTCGCGGGCTTCGATCCGAGAAACGGTTCGCGCGTATGTGTGGCAGCCCGCAGGAGCCCTTGTTGAAACGGGGTTTTGCGTGGCAGCTCCTCCGCATGTTCTGCCTCGGGAGCAAATTCGTGCGATAGCACGGCATCCCGCAGCAGCCCCCTGGCGGAGGGCTGAAAGGGAATCGCACGCAGGTGCGGCGGGCCGCAGCTTCGCCCCGCGAAGGCCCGCAACTCGCGTCTGTTCGTTGCGTGCGTTTCGCAAGCTGCGGATCGAATGAAAGCAATCCGAACCGTAAATCGCACATAGCCTGATCGATTCGATCCCTGCGAAATCGGCGGGCCAAAGCCTCCCGCTTGCGGAGGCCCGCATTTCGCGTCCGCATCATGCGTGCGCTCCGCAGGCTTCGGCCCGAACGGGTTCGCGCAATAGCACGGCGCCCCGCAGCTCCGGCGCGGGCGTCCGCTTTCGCTTCTCCTCCGGCCGCCCTTCCTCGCATAAAAAAAATCCCGGGACCGATGCAGATCGGTCTCGGGATCGAACAAGGATCGAAAGCCGCTCCCTACGAATACATGAAGCGCTTGATACTGCCCTTCGGCGTTTTGGCGAAGGGATCGTTCATCAGCTCGTAGTCGGCGACCTGCGAATACTGGGGAATCTGCTGGTTCAGATCGTGGATGTTGCGGTTCATGATCTCGCGCAGCGAAGCGCTGTCGATCGAATCGCTCGTCAGCAGCTCCTGTTTCGGCACCACGAGGGCGATCAGGCGGTTTTCGCGCGGTACGATGAGCGACTCGGCCACGTAGGGCAGCTGGTTGAGCAGCACCTCGATCTCCTCGGGGAATATGTTCTGACCGTTCGACGAAAGAATCATGTGCTTGCAGCGTCCCACGAGGAAGAGCGTGCGCTCCTCGTCGATCGTGCCGAGGTCGCCCGTACGGAACCACCCATCTTCGGTGAAGGCGGCGGCGGTTGCCTCGGGGTTCTTGTAGTAACCCTTGAAGACGCAGGGACCTTTGACCCACAATTCGCCCGCGATGTTGAGCGGATCGGCCGAGTTGATCTTCGTCTCGTAGGATTCGAGACACTCGCCGCACGATTTGAGCTTGTAGTGGTTCGGGTGGCCCATCGAAATGACGGGGGCGCACTCGGTCATGCCGTAGCCCGTGGCGAAGGGTACGCGGAGCTCCACCGCCAGCAGCTTTTCGAGTTCGGGAGGAATGGCGGCGCCGCCCGTGATGATGACCTCGCAGCGGCCGCCGAAGGCGTTCATGAAGATCAGGCGCAGCGCCTCGCAGAAATCGGGATGGCTTTCGTGGTGTGCGAGTCGCTCGATGCCCGTCTTGCTGTGGACGAACTCGCCGATCGTGTACTCGACCATCTTGCTCAACATGAGCGGCACGGCGAAGAGCAGCCGCGGCCGTATCTCGCAGAGGGCCGTTTTCAGGGTCGATGGGATCGGCAGCACGCAGAGGATCGTCAGGTGCATGCCGACGCAAAGCGGCATGATGCCGTCTACGGTCAGGCCGAAGATGTGGGCCAGGGGCAGGATGCTCAAGTAGCGCTCGCCGCGTCGGTAGGGGAATCCCCGCTCGATGATGTTGTCGACGTTGGCGCTGAAGTTGCCGATCGTGAGCATGACTCCCTTGGGGTTGCCGGTCGATCCAGAGGTGTAGTTGATGCCGCAGACCTCCTCCATCGGGCGGGCGGCATAGGCGACGTCATTCGGGCCGAAGCCTGCGGGGTAGCGCTCGGCGAGGAGTGCATGACGCGAGGCGTAAAGCTCGGCGAAGGTGCCGCGGGCTGCGAGCAGCTCGCCGCTCTTCATGTCGATGGCGCCGAGCAGCTGCGGCATGGCGTCGAAATTCATCTTGTCGAAGATCGACTTTTCGGTGTAGAGAATCCGGCTGTCCGAGTGGTCGACCAGATGCTGCGTATCGCGGGGCGTGTAGCCGTTGAAGAGCTGCACGCCGATGAAGCCGCCCGTAACGGTGGCCATGAAGGTGGTGATCCAGTTGGCGGAGCTGTGCGCATTGAGGGCGATCTTGTCGCCGTCGCCGAGGCCGGCGGCGCGCCACAGCAGGTGCATGGTTTCGATTTCGGCCGCCAGTTCGCCGTAGCTTTGCGTGGCGTGTCTGTAATCGTTCAGTGCGGGCTGTTCCCAGCACGTTTTAACCGTCTCTTCGAATCGTGTGATAATGGATTTCATCTTGTCGAAAAAGGTGAAATGAAACAATGAAAAGGTCTCCGTCGTCGCATCCGACCGTCGAAAGCGCCACGGTTCGCGGTCTTTCGTTCGAGAAGTCGCGTGTCGCGGATCGAGTCGACCGTCGCATGGAGGGTGTCGATCGGAAACGAACGACCTCGGGTTCGGGTGCAAAGAGCCGATCCGAGGTCGTTATGTTGCGGAATGGCGCGGTCGGGGCGGAGTGCCCGTACGGCTGCTGCCTGCTGCGGCTGCAAGGAATGCAACCGCCGACAGGCGGGCAAAAGACGCGGCCGAAAAGGCCGCGGACAGAGGCGGGCCGATCCCGCAGTCGCCGATTCCGAATACATGTGCGCGAAGGGTTCGCGGGCCTATTTCGTGTGGCTTTCGATGTAGGCGACGGCTTCGCCGACCGTGGTGATCGTGGCTGCGTCGTCATCGGGAATCTGGATGCCGAACTCGCGCTCGAACTCCATGATGAGCTCGACCGTATCGAGCGAGTCTGCGCCCAGGTGGGTCGTGAAGCTGGCTTCGGGAGTTACCTCGGCAGCCTTGACACCCAGTTTGTTCACGATGATTTCCGTTACCTTGTTTTGGATTTCGGACATGGTGGTACTGATTTTGGTTTTGCGAAAATAGTTTCGGGAGGCAAAAGTAGCCCGATTTTACTGTTCGAGGCTCGCTCGCGCGTGTCGATGTGGTAAAATAGAGCGATTATGTGGCGAATGTTACGTATATGGGGCGGATGATGTGTTTGTTCAGGACTTTTTGTCCTGCTCTGACAATCCGCGGCGGAGCGGAAATCTGTTGCTCTGGAGCCTGTTTTTATGCGGGATGCGGCTTTCGAAGAGCCACGCAAGGAGCGGTTGCGGGCATTCGCCAGGAGAAATTTCGGCTCGGCTGCATGGCACACGGTCTCGCAAGCTGGTTGCACGAAAACGGGTTTCATTCGGTTCGAAGCCTGCGGAGCGCACGCATGTTTGTCAAAACTGCGGGCCTCCGCTGCGGGAGGCTTCGGCCCGCAGACGTCTGCGACGTCGAGCCATACGGCATGTTCAACTGCAAGCTGCCGTATTATCTGGACGCAGCTTGCGAAGGGACGCGACGGTTACGAAGCGGGCCTTCGCGGGGCGAAGCTGCGGCCCGCCGATGGCTTGCGCCATCGCCATTCGGACATGCAATCGCCGGTTCAGCCTGCAGCCGAGCGGAGGGATCTGCACAAGCCCTTCGGCGAAATGCAGCTCTCCGCCAATGGGCGGCTGCGGGCTGCCGCACATATGTGCGAGTTCGCTGACGGGACAAAAGCAATCCGACGCTGCCGTCCGCCGCTCGGTACGGCGGACGGCACACGCCGTTCAAACGGCGTTCCGCGTCAGGATGGGATAACGCGGTCCATCGACTGCTCTGTCTTTTTGTTCGGCCAAAGACATAAATCACCGAGTCGTGAACCGCGTTATGGGTTCCGACTGTTTGCGATGATTTTTAAAACGTCTTTAGCCGAACTTTACAGAGCCTGACAGCCTGTACAACAAATTTAGAAATTTATTTTTATTTATCCCATCTTTTGCAAGAAAAAAGAGATTCTGCGAGCTCTCTTTTTGGCGTCCGCCTCCACCTGCAAAGTGTTGCCTGCAAGTGGTGAGCCGTCCGCAACGTGCCGCTGGAAGTGGCGGATTTTCGCTGAAGAGCGATTGCGCGCTGTCTTTGCAAAAAACAATCGTTCGCTCTTTGCAGCCGAAAGTTGCGAATAGCTATGCAGGCGTGATTTTAATCGAGGCTACAATCTGCGAAACGCACGCTCCTTACAGCCGTAAGTAGCGCACCTTTACGGATGAGCGGCTGCGAACGCAAGAACCTCGTCCCTGCCGAAAGCCGCATCTGTCCGCCGTTGCCTCGGGGCATCGAATCCTGCGGCGCGTACCTGCCGTGAACCATGGCTTACGGCTCGGTGAATAGCGACCGCCCGAAAACGCGCTTTCCGTTCCGAAAGCAGTCTGCAAGGAGCATCTACGCCTCTGCCGCAAAGCCCGCCTTCATGCGCATAACGCCTTTTTTTACGTCGGTTTTCGCTGCGCGCGTTTGCACGGTTGCGGAATTAACCGTATTTTTACGATCGATTCAACAACCCGACCCATGAAGAAAATCTGGAGATACATGTTAGCGACGATAACGGCGGCCGCAGCAGCCGCACAACCCGTACGATCCGCAGCCCCCGCACCGTCGGCCGATTCGCTGCGCCTGCTTACGATGGAGGAGGCGGTGCTCGGCAAGGGGCTTGCGGTGCCGAACCTTCCGTGCGTCTGGTGCGACGAAGGGGCGGTCTATACCTGCTCCGAGGGGGAGGTGCTCTATGCGGTCGACGCCCGCACGGGACGCCGCACGGAGCGCACGACCCTGGCGCGTCTGAACGAGCTGCTCGGCACGCAGTTCGAGCGGATGCCCGCCTACGGCTGGAAGCGGGGATTGCTGGTGCTCTATGCGGGGCGCGACCGCGTGGGGATCGACCTCGATGCGCATCGGGTCGTCTACCGCCATCCGCTGCCCGACAAGGCGGCCTCCGTGGTGCCGCTCGATGACGGCGGTTACCTCTACACGCGGGCGAACAACCTCTACCGGTGCGATGCCGAGGGGCGCGAAACGGCCGTGACGCAGGATGCGGACCGCAACATCGTCAACGGTCAATCCGTCAGCCGCAACGAGTTCGGCATCTCGGGCGGCATCTTCCCCGCACCCGACGGCCGCAAGACCGCCTTCTACCGCAAGGACGAACACCGCGTGACGGATTTTCCGCTCCTCGACGTGACGACGCGCACGGGCTCGCTCGTCTCGATCAAGTATCCGATGGCCGGCATGGCGTCGGAGCGCGTCTCGGTCGGGGTGTACGATTTCGAGCGCGGCACGACCGTGTGGCTCGACGTGACCGATTTCGACGAGGAGCGTTACCTGACGAATGTCTGCTGGGGCCCCGCCTCGGACCGTCTCTACGTGCAGGTGCTCGACCGCGCGCAGAAACACATGCACCTGAACGAGTACGATGCGGCCGACGGCCGTTTCCTGCGGACGATCCTGACGGAGGAGCACCCGAAATACGTCGAGCCGCAGCACCCGATCCGTTTTCTGAAGGAGGACCCCGACAAATTCATCTATACGACCTCCAACCGCGACGGTTTCAGCAGCCTCTACCTCGGTTCGCTCGCCTCGGGGCAGCTCGAACGGCTGACGAACGTCGATGCCGACGTCCGCCTGGTCGCCGAGCACGGCCGTTACATCTTCTATGATTCGGCCGAGGTTTCGCCCGTCGAGCAGCACCTCTTCCGCCTCGACCGCCGTACGGGCCGCACGGTGCGCCTCACGCCCGATGCGGGGTGGCACACCTGCCGCATCAGCCCCGACGGCCGTTATGTGCTCGACAACTATTCGTCGCTCGAGGTGCCGCGCGTGGTGCGTCTCACCTCGGCGGACGGACGCCGCTCGCGCGAGCTGTTCCGCGCCGAGGATCCGAGTGCCGCGCTCAACTACGGCGCCATCGAGCTCGGAACGCTTCGGAGCGCCGACGGACGGTACGACAACTACTACCGCCTCGTCAAGCCGCACGATTTCGATCCGACGAAGAAATACCCCGTCATCCTCTATGTCTACGGCGGCCCCCACTCGCAGATGGTGCAGAACACCTTCCAGGCGCAGCTGCGTCGCTGGGAGATGTACATGGCGCAGCGCGGCTGGGTGGTCTTCGTGATGGACAACCGCGGCACCTCGAATCGCGGCCTCGCCTACGAGCAGGCGACGCACCGCCGTCTGGGGCAATGCGAGATGGAGGACCAGGTGAAGGGGCTCGAGTGGGTGCTCTCGCACCCGTGGGCCGACCGTTCGCGGGTCGGCGTCCACGGCTGGTCCTTCGGCGGCTTCATGACCATTTCACTCATGACGCACTATCCCGACCTCTTCAAGGTCGGCGTGGCGGGCGGTCCCGTGATCGACTGGAAGTGGTACGAGGTGATGTACGGCGAACGCTACATGGAGACCCCCGAAAACAACCCCGAGGGGTATGCCGCGACGAGCCTGCTGCCGATGGCCGAAAAGCTGCGGGGCAAGCTGCTGATCTGCCAGGGGGCGATCGATCCGACGGTGGTGTGGCAGCACAGCCTCAATTTCGTGCGCGCCTGCATCGACGCGGGGGTGCAGGTCGACTATTTCCCCTATCCGACTCACGAACACAACGTGATGGGCAAGGATCGCGTGCACCTGATGCAGAAGGTGACCGACTATTTCGAGGATTACCTGCGATAGGCGGGTCTCCTGCACGATGCCAACGCCCCCGTCGGACATGTTCCGACGGGGGCGTTGGCATCATGCGCGCGCGGTTATTCGGTTGCGGGCAGGTAGGTCTCGACGAATTCGGCGACGCAGGCCGTGTAGGTCTCGGGGTGGTCGCCGAAGGAGGCGGCATGGGCGGAGCCGGGGGCGATCCACAGCGCCTTGTCGCCCTGCTTGGCCTCGTAGAGGGGGTAGACCATCGACGTGGGGACGTAGCGGTCCTTTTCGCCGTGGATGAAGAGCATCGGGCGGTCGCACCGTGCCACCGCTTCGAGGGCCGAGGCTTCGCGGAAATTCCAGCCGAAGCGGAGGCGGCAGACGAGGTCCGCGGCGTGGAGCAGCGGGAAGGCGGGCAGCCCGTAGTCTTCGCGCAGCTCCTTGCGGAACTGCTCCCAGACGCTCGTGTAGCCGCAATCCTCGACGAGGCATTTCGCGCTTGCGGGCAGGCGGGCGTCGCCCGCGAGCATCATCGTCGTGGCGGCACCCATCGAGACGCCGTGCACGACGAGGCGCTGTCCCGCTCCGAAGAGGCGGTCCGTCTCGCCGATCCAGCGCAGCACGTCTTCGCGGTCGCGCCAGCCCATCTGGATCGCGCGCCCGCCGCTGCCGCCGTGGTAGCGGAGCGCGGGCAGCAGCAGGTTGAAGCCGAGCCGGTGGTAGAGGGAGCCGATGGCCAGCATGCCGAAGGGGTGGTCCGTATAGCCGTGCACGAGCAGGGCTGTGCGGGTCGTCGGCTGCGGTGCACGCAGGTACCACGCTTGCAGCGGGGTGCCGTCGTCGGCCGTCAGCAGTGTGTCGCGCAGGGCCTTTGTCCGCCGCAGCGAATCGGCCCATCCCTGCAGGGCGGGGTAGCTGTCGTAGAACGAGCGGAAGCAGACCTCGGGATCGCGCTCCACGGCGGGGCGGAGCGCTACCGAGACGAGGTAGAAGCCGCCCGCTGCGGTGATTGCTGCCGCCGACAGCACGATACCCAGGATCCACATCGCCGTGCGCCGCATCCTATTTGCCCAGTTTCTGACGGATGTGCTGCAGCATGTCGTCGGTCATGCGCGGCAGATCCCATTCGGGTTTCCAGCCCCACTCCTCGCGGGCGCAGGTGTCGTCGAGCGAGTTGGGCCAGCTTTCGGCGATGTCGCGCTTGACGGGGTCGATGTCGTAGTCCATCGTGAAGGCGGGCAGCCGCTTCTTGATTTCGGCGCAGATGATTTCGGGGGTGAAGCTCATCGAGGCGAGGTTGAAGCTGTTGCGGTGCTTCAGCCGCGCGGGGTCGGCCTCCATCAGCTCGACGCAGGCGCGCAGCGCGTCGGGCATGTAGATCATGTCCATGTAGACGTTCGGCGGCACGGGGCAGGTGAAGTGGCCCGTGCGGATCGCCTCGTAGTAGATTTCGACGGCGTAGTCGGTCGTGCCGCCTCCGGGGAGGGTGACGCTCGAAATGATGCCCGGGAAACGCACCGAACGGGTGTCGACGCCGTATTTGTGGTGGTAATAGTTGCCGAGCATTTCGCCCGTGTATTTGCAGATGCCGTAGATGGTGGTCGGTTGCATGATGGTGTCCTGCGGTGTTCCGTCCTTGGGCGACGAGGGGCCGAAGGCGCCGATCGACGAGGGCGTGAAGAGCGCACAATGGTGTTGCCGCGCCACCTCCAAGGAGTTGTTCAGCGCACCCATGTTCACATTCCATGCCATTTGGGGGTTGCGCTCGCCGACGGCCGACAGCAGCGCCACGAGGTTGAAGATCGTATCGATGCGGTAGCGCGCCACGATCGAGGCCATGGCCGTGGCATCGAGGGCGTTGAGCACCTCGAAGGGGCCCTCCTCGCCCAGTTCGCGGCAGTCGCGCATGTCGGTTGCGACGACGTTCGGGCCGCCGTAAATCTTCCGCAGATAGACCGTCAGTTCGGAACCGATCTGGCCTCCTGCACCTACAATCAGAATTTTTTTCATGGGGTTTCGGTTGTAAAATCGAGTAAAGATAGAAAATATTCCGAAAAGATGGCGCATTTTTTTGGTCTTTTCAATTTTCTTGCGTACTTTTGCACCACTCGAAAGAGAAAAAGTTGCTGTTGTAGCTCAGTGGTAGAGCACTTCCTTGGTAAGGAAGAGGTCACGAGTTCAAGCCTCGTCAACAGCTCGCCGAAGAGGAGGACCGTCGCGGGCCTCCTCTTTTTTTTGTCGCCTTCGGCCGTACGCTTCGCGCCGGTCGCCCCCGATTTATACAAAACAAAATTCGCTTTCCACCCCTTCGGGCGTTGGAAAAACGTGCGCTTTTTCGGAAATTTGCATCGGCAATACCCCGTTTGAGTGTTGCGTATCGAAAAATCTTTTCTATCGGTGCGACATCGTTCCGAGCGAGCGACGACCTGTTTAGTGACCGCGTCTCGCTAATCCTTGACGACAAAATTTGGCGATTTTGAAAAGCACGAGGATGAGCAGTACGAACATTCATCACCGCTTATGGGCATATATCCGTCTCGATATATCCTGTTCGGTGTGGGGTATTGTTTATTTGTGCTTGGGCGCCGCCAAATGCCTGTCGTCAGATAAACGAACGACTCCACACTTTCTTTTTGCCTGTAACTGCCGCAGCGGAGTCGATACGGCGCAAAAATTTTTTTATCATGAAAAATAAGTTGTTTTTCCTGGCGTTGATCGCTATGGTGCTGGTCGGATGCAGCAAGGACGATGGCGAAGAGAACGGCGGTTCGCTGCCGCAGCTGCCCGATCCGAACGATGTTTGTTCGGCCATGGACGATTCCGAGTCCATTCGGTACTGCTACGACCATTTCGACCTCGACAAAGATCTTGCAGTCTCCCCGAAAGAGGCGGCACTGGTGCGGAAAATTGATTGTGATGATAGAGATGATGATTTTAAATTGTATGACGTTCGATCGGTGAAAGGCATCGAATATTTCCCGAATCTGGTCGAGCTTAATTTTGGAGGTTGGAATAGTGCTGCAGACCTCGATTTAAGTTACAATCTCGGATTGACAAAATTTGGTGATTATGCGTTTCCCTACGGCATAATCACTCTTAAGCTTCCTAAAACGCTTGAAGAGGTTACACCTTTGACATTTGATATGTGTGACGATTTGACTACGATTTATTGTCCGGCCGTCGAACCTCCGCGCATGTCTTATAGTTGGCCTGGCGTGGAGCTTGAGGTTGAAGATGCACTTGCCAAAATCTATGTGCCGAAAGCATCGGCGGCAAAGTATCAGAAAGCTGAAGGCTGGAAAACGTGTGCGTCGAAGATCGTCGGCTACGACTTTTAACCGAAATCGTCTCTTCCGCGTATGGACGTTAAAATCCTGGACAATTTGAAGGTCAATCAAAACGTGCTTTGCTGGGTGTTGAGCTATGTCGGCATCGCGTATGCCGCGCCGCATCCCGAACTGGCCTGTCTGTGTAGCCTGTGCCGCCTCCTTTTCGTGCTGTGTTCGGTCTCCGTCGTCAGCTCGCTGATCGTTTACTCGATCGCGTATTGGGCGCACAAATGGCAGAAAGCGAAGCATCCCGAACGATAGGTCGGGATGCAGGCAGGATGCCGAAGGGTCGCCCGAAGCGGGCGGCCCTTTTTGCGCGAAAAACGCCTCCGCCGAACGCGAAACGCCCCGTCGCTCGAATACGACGGGGCGTTTATATCATACATAGGTATCCGCTACTGCTCTCCTTCGCGCTGGCGCCGTTCGCGGCGGACCGTGTTGCGCGTCACGTAGCGCTGGAGGATCTGGAGCAGCCGCGCGGGGTCGATGTCGCGGCGCAGCTCGCCGCTGTGGGCGATCGAGATGCCGCCCGTCTCCTCGGAGACCACGACGATGATCGCGTCCGAAATTTCGCTCATGCCGATCGCCGCACGGTGGCGCGTGCCGTAATCCTTCGGCACGTCGCTCTGCGTCACGGGCAGGATGCACTTCGCCGCCACGACGCGGTCGCCCTCCACCAGCACGGCGCCGTCGTGCAGCGGGGCGTTCTTGAAGAAGATGTTCTTCAGCAGCGAGACCGACAGCTTGGCGTCGATGGCGATGCCCCCGTCGGCGATCAGCTGCAGGTCGCTCTCCTGGCGGATGACGATGAGGGCTCCCGTCTTCGTCTGGGCCATTTCGCGGCAGGCCGTCACGATCGGCGCCAGGTTGGGCTGTTCCCTGCCGTCCTCGCCGAGCGAGAAGATGCGCGTGATGAAGTTGAACTGTTTCTGCCGCGTGCCGATGATCTGGAGGAATCGCCGCAGCTCGGGCTGGAAGATGATGAAGAGCGCCAGCACGCCGACCGAAATCACCTGCCCGAGGATCGACGAAAGCAGCTCCATGTTGAGCGCGCGGACGATGACCCACATCAGGTAGACGAGGATGATTCCCGACAGAATGTAGGGGGCGTTCGTGCCGCGCGTCATGCGGTAGATCCAGTACATGATGGCGGCGACCAGTACGATGTCGATGAAATCGACGAAGGTGAACGGTACGAAATCCATACGGCGAAAAGTTCGGTGGAAAGGTCGAAAAAGGTTCGTTGCAAAAGGGGCTGTCCCTGTCGGAATCCGTCGGACAGCCCCTTTCGGCGTGCGGTTCGGGCAGCGCGGGCGAGCGGTCGCCCCCCCCCAGCGGCCCGCGGCACCTATTTTTTCTCGGCGGCGTAGAGCTCGTTCACCTTGGCCAGCACGGCGGGGGTGATGTCGAGCGTCGAATCGGCGTCGATGAGCGCCGTGGCGTTCACGATCATCTTGTATTTCTTGTCGGCGTTGATCGCATCCACGGCGCGGCGCAGCAGATCCTGCGCGCGGTTCGTGAAGACGGTGTTCTCCTCTTCGAGCGTGCGGGCCTCGTTCTGGGCCGAGCTCTGGTAGGAGGCTGCGCGCTTCTGGATGCTTTCCTGCTTGCTCTGGGCGTCGCGCGTGGTGATGAGCCCCTTCTCGTATTTCTCCTGCAGCTGGGCGGCCTCGGCCTGGAGCGAACGCTCCTTCTTGGCCCAGCTCTCCTGTGCCTTCTGCGTCTTCTCCTGGAGCGCTACGCCCTCGGTCTGGAAGAGATCGCACTGTGCGAGCACCGCCTCGACCTGCACGTAGGCCAGATCCGAAGCGCCGAGCTCGCGCGCCGCAGCGCCTTCGGTCGCGGTCGCCGCGCCGTTGTTCGAATCGCAGGCCGCCAATGCGCAAGCCGCAGCGAGCGCGCAAACAAAGATTTTTTTCATGTCGTTTATTTTTTTTAGGTATATTTTCCGTTTTCCGCTTCGGCCCCTTTGCTGCGGCGAGGCTCCCTTTTCGGGGCGAAACCGCAAAAAGTTGCCGAATGATTTACAAAGGTAAGAAAAAATCTTTATTTTTGCGATGCGGAAGCCAAAAAATGCGGCGGGCCCGATGCGGCCGCCCCGCCTCCGCCCGAAAGAGCCCGAAGAGCGCCTATGTACGAATATATCCGAGGAACCGTTGCCGAAGCGACGCCCGCCTACGCCGTCGTGGATGCAGGCGGGGTGGGGTATTATGTGCAGATTTCGCTGCAGACCTTCGCGGCGATCGAACATGCCGCCGAGGCGCAGCTGTGGGTCCACTACGTCGTGCGCGAGGATGCGCAGCTGCTCTACGGCTTCGCCACGAAGGAGGAGCGCGAGCTGTTCCGCCTGCTGATCGGCGTCTCGGGCGTCGGCGGCAATACGGCGCGCACGATCCTCTCGACCTACTCGCCGAGCGAGCTGCGGGGGATTATCGCGACGGCCAACGCCTCGCTGCTCAAGAACGTGAAGGGGCTGGGGCTCAAGACGGCCCAGAAGATTCTGGTCGAGTTGAGCGGCAAGCTGGACGCCCTCGATGCGGGCACGGCGCAGGCCCCTGCGGCGGCTGCGGCCGAGGAGGCGCTGCAGGCGCTCGTGATGCTCGGCTTCGCGAAGGCGTCGGCCGAAAAGGTACTGCGCGGCCTGGCGAAAGAGCACGCCGCGGCTTCGGCCGAGGAGCTGATCCGCATGGCCCTCAAACAACTGTAAGACGATGTCCGATTTACGCCACATACTGCTTCTGGCCGCGGCCCTGCTGCTGTCGGCTGCCTGTTCGAAGGACGAAGATGTGCTGCCCGACCAGCAGCGGCGCATGGAGAGCTACCTCACCACGACCCACACGCCCCGTCTGGTCCCCGAAGAGGAGGTCGAGGAGGGGACCGAGCAGCCTTACTATACGCGGCTCGGCAACACGGTCTACCGCTACGTCGAGGGGGCCTACAACCCCGATCGGCCGTCGCGGCGCGAGGTGACCGAAACGTCGGTCGTGACGATCGTCTTCCGCGCCTACGAGTTCGCTTTCGCGAACATCGTCACCGACGGATCGCGCATTACGCTGCCCTTCTTCACGAACGATCCCGAGCTGGAGGAGCTTTTCTACAGCGAATCGGTGGGGCTGACCCCGGGCGTGTGGAAATTCGAACCGCTGACGATCGATCTTCGCACGGACAACATACTAAAAGGGTTGCGGCTGGCGTTAGTCGGATGTCGCGAGCGCGACCGTGTCGAGGCCTATATGACGTTCAACATGGCCTACGGCGACGACTATTTCAACATCCTCGACAAGGAGGCTCCCGTGGCGATCTTCTTCACGGTGCAGCAGGTCGAGTAACGCAATCGCGGAGCCGCTCCGCAGAACCGAAAAAAGATGAAACAGATGAAATACACGACACGTCTGCTGGCCGCTGCCGCCGCATTGACCGTACTGGCCTGCGCCAAGGAGACGACCGAACCCTATCCCGTCTTCGAGGACCGGTCGCTGCAGGCCTGGATCACCCAGAACCGCCCTGCGCTGCTCGACAACTACCAGGCCTTCGACAAGGATGCGGGCTACTACCTCGACCTGCACGATGCGGGCAACCTGGCCGAAAAGCCGATCAACGACACGGCGCGCTGGATCCGCTTCAACTTTTCGGGGCGCGATCTGGCGGGCAACATCATTCTGACGCGCAACGCCCGCGAGGCGGAGCTGGCGGGGACCTTCACCAAGTACACCCATTACGTTCCCTACTACCGCTATTGCGGCGAGTCGGGCTATTCGCTCATCGAGGGAACGTGGCTGGCGATGCAGAAGAAGCAGGAGCTGGGCGAGAAATATTACGCCGACAACGGCGAGAAGCTGGGTTTGACCTCGCCCGAGTACGAAATGCGCATCGGCGCCCGCGCCACGCTCTACATGCCTTCGCGCGTGGTGGGCAGCGGGCTCTCGGGCGATGGCGGCTACCAGGGCCAGTACGCGCTCGATGCGGGCAAGCCGCTCATCGTTACGATGGAGATCTGCGACACGGTGAAGAACCCGTTGCAGCGCGAGGGGTCGGACGTCGACCGCTATTGCGAGCTCAACGGCGGCCGTCAGGTCTACAGCCACGACGAGAAGGATACCGAGGCGGTGAATCTGCCCACATCGCTCGACGATCCGAACCATCCCTACCGTCCCGATTTCGCCAAGCGCTGGGTGAGCGCCTGCGACTCGGTGGCGCAGCTCTACGTGAATTACCGCTTCGATCCCAAGACGGACCGCCTGCACTATCCCGCGCCCTACTATGCGGGCATCGAGCCCTACACCGACGCGCAGTCGGTGACGTCGATCGACGAGCGGATCGCCGAGGCGCTCGTGAAACGCTTCCATACGGACGATCCCTACGTCGGCATCGCGGAGCTCAAGGCCGACTCGGTCAAGCTGACCGGTACGGCCAAGATCTGGTACATCGGTCGTTTCCTCGACGGCTTCATCTTCGACACGAACATCGACGAGGTGAAGGAGATCGTCTACGGCGAGGTCCTCTCGAAGGGGGAGGCGCTGTCGTACAAACCCGAGGACGGTGGTCTGATCACGGCCTTCTACTATGCGATTCCCAACATGCAGTACGGGCAGTGGGGTGCGCTCATCACCACCTCGACCAACGCCTACGGCGCCTCGGGACAGGCGGGCAGCACCAGTTCGTCGTCGTCGGGCTATTCGGACAGCTACTACGACTACATGAACTACCTGAACTATTACAACTACTATAACAGCTACTACGGCGGCTACGGCAGTTACTACAACAACTATTACGGCGGCTACGGCGGTTATTACGGCGGCTACTACGATCCCTATTACAGCGGGTACTACGACAGCTATGCGAACGGCTACTACGGATCGGGCGGCAACCAGGGCGTCACCACGACGCGCACGAGCACCGAGATTCCGTCGTTCACGCCGTTGATCTTCGAATTTTACATCGAACCCAAAGCAAAGTGATTTTTTGAAGAGACCTCTTTGTTCCCGATCCGCAATCGTCCGTCAGGGGCGACTGCGGATCGGTCGTTTTCGGACGTCGTTCGCTGCGTTTTCGGTTGTTTTCGCCCGTTTTGCGTTTTTTTTGGTTCGAAATTTGGCAGATCGGTTAATTTGTCGTAATTTAGTTGTGCGAACTCAATCACTTATAAACTATACCGACTATGATTATCACTTTTAACGAACTGCGCCGTATCAAGGACAAACTGCCGAGCGGTAGCTCGCAGCGCATTGCGGATGAACTCGGATTGGATGTGGAGACCGTACGCAATTATTTCGGAGGCAGCCATGCCGCGAAAGAGTGTGTCGGCGTACATTACGAATCGGGACCGGACGGCGGCATCGTGACGCTGGACGACACGACCATTTTGGATGCTGCGAAGCGCATTCTCGACGAACTGAAATAGTCGTCATCGTTTCACGGACGAATCTGTCCCGCCCTGCCTTCCTTTACCGGAGGCAGGGCTTTTTTGTGCGGGAGGGGCGAGGTCGGGTCGATGCGGGAGGGGCGGCACGCAGTTTTGCATTTGGATGGGGGCGGTCATTGCGAAGCAAGGGCGGGCTTCGCCTGGCTTTAGGCCCGCTTTTCGCCTCCGCCCGCAGCGGGTTTTGCAGGCAGCTGCCCGAAGGTCGCACGCATGTGCGTGCCGTTCGCCTACGCTCCCTGCGGCGGACGGCAAGTCTCGCCCGCAGGCTCGACATGCCTCCTGCCGCCGGCGGCGAACCTCCGTTTGTGCGGCAGGCTTCGGGGGCGTACGTGATCGGCGGGTTCGTCTCGCAGTGGAGGCACGCAGCTTCGTATTTGGATGGGGTGTTTCGGTCATTGCGAAGCAAGGACGGGCCGCAGCTTCGCCCTTGCGAAGGCCCGCCTATCGCGTCCCTTCGCAAGCTGCGTCCCGAATGGTTCGACCTTGCAGCCATCGGCAGCCCGTCGCGTCGTCCGCGAAGGCCCGCGTAAACGCGTAAAATAAAGATCGCACGTAAGTGCGTGCAGCCCGCAGCCGCCCCCGGGCGGAGGGCTGCAACTCGCCGAAGGGCTCGCGGCAGGCCCCTCCGCTCGGCTGCGGGCCGAATCGCCGAGCGCATATCGATGCGTGCCGTCCGCTGCCCGACGCGGCAACCGAGTCCGTCCGCCTACAACAGCTCCACCGCCCGTTCGAGCCCGATGCCGCGCGATCCTTTGAGCAGCACCAGCGCTCCGACGATCGGTTCGGCGGCAAGCGCCTCCCGCAGCTCGTCGCAGGAGGCGAAGCAGCGGATGCGTCCGTCTGCGTCGAATCCCTCCTGCCGCAGCGCTTCGCAGGCGCGGCCGAACTCGCGGCCCACGATCCACAGCGTCGCCGCCGTATCGGCAGCCGCCAGACGGAGGATCGCCCGATGTTCGTCGAGCGACCAGGCGCCCAGCTCCAGCATGTCGCCCAGCATCAGCACGCGTCGTGTGCGGCTTCGGAGCGGTTCGGCGAGGAAATGACGGACCGAAGCCCCCATGCTCGACGGGTTGGCGTTGTAGCAGTCGACGACGAGCGTGTTGCGCGGCGTCTCGGTACGCTGCGAACGGTTGTTGTCGGGCGTGTAGGAGGCGATGGCGCGGCGGATCGCCGCATCGTCGACCCCGAAACGACGTCCGATGGCGACCGCCGCCGCGATGTTGTAGCGGTTGTAGTCCCCTTCGAGGGCGCTTTCGATCCCGTCGGCCGCCTGTTCGGAATAGGATGCGACCTTCAATGCGAGCCGCTCGGCCGCCATGGCGCACAGCACCTCGTCTTCGGCCCGCACGAAGGCGGTGCCGCCGCCGAGCGCCAGGAAGTCGTAGAGTTCGCCTTTGCCGCGGCGGATCCCCTCGGGACCGCCGAAGCCTTCGAGGTGGGAGCGGCCGATGTTGGTCAGAATGCCGTAGTCGGGCTCCGCGATGGCGCACAGGCGGGCGATTTCGCCGCAGGCGCTGGCCCCCATCTCGACAACGCCGAACTGCGTCGCCTCGGTCATGGATAACAGCGTCAGCGGCACGCCGATGTGGTTGTTGAGGTTGCCGCGCGTGGCGCAGAGTGCATACCGCTCGGCCAGCACGCGGCTGACGAGCTCCTTCGTGGTGGTTTTGCCGTTGCTGCCCGCCACGGCCAGAATCGGCAGGCCGAGGGCGCGGCGGTGCTCCCGCGCCAGCTCCTGCAGGGCGGTCAGGGAGTCGTCGACGAGGATCGTCCGCGGGTCGTCCGCGGCGGCGGGATCGTCCACCACGGCGTAGGCGGCACCCTTGTCGAGCGCTTCGCGAGCGAAGCGGTTGCCGTCGAAGGTGGCGCCGCGAAGGGCGAAAAAGAGCGAATCGGGCAGGATGCGCCGCGTGTCGGTCGAGACGGCGGGATGGGCGCGGAAAAAGTCGTAAAGCGTGCTATTCATCGGATTTGAGACGGTTTTCGATCAGACGGGCACGCTGGTCCTGCAACAGGGCGCGCGCCCCGTCGAGCATGCGGGCCACCCGCTCGGGTTCGCGCGGCGCCAGGTCGGTCGTGAGCAGCGGATCGCGCCGATGGTCGTAGAGGGCGATCGGCGTCAGGCGCTCCTTGTCGATGCGCAGCATGCGGTCGCCCTCGACCCAGCGCAGATCGGTCTGGTCGTCGAAGAGGCAAGTCCCCCCCCCGATTTCGTTCAAGAGACTGCTGCCCAGCGAGAACCAGGGTTTCGGATAGTGCAGTGCGTCGAGGATGGTCGGTGCGATGTCGATCTGGCCGCCCACGCGGTCGCTGCGGCGTGCGGCGATCGAGCCGTCGGGGGTGTAGAGCAGCAGCGGAATGCGGTTGAGCTGGGCGGGGTTGTCGTAGAGCGGCCGTCCCGCGGCGTGGCCGTGGTCGGCGGTGATGACGAAGAGCGTGCGGGCGAACCACGGCTCGCGTGATGCGGCGGCGAAGAAGTCGCGCAGCACGCGGTCGATGTACTCGACCGTGCCGTGCATCGTCCCGCGCGGCGAGCGGACGGCGGCGCGGTAGGCTTCGGGGATCGTGAAGGGGTTGTGGGTGTTGAGGGTGAACCAGCTGACGAGGAACGGCTCGGGCATCGTGTTCAGCTCGTGCAGCAGGTGGGCGGCCATCGCGTGGTCGAAGATGCCCCATTGGCCGTCGTAGTCGCCGCCGCCGTGGATCGCCTCGTAGTCGGTGCGGTCGAAGAAACGGTCGTATCCGAAGGCCTCGGACATCCCCGCGAAGGCGAACGACCCCTTGTTGCAGCCGCAGAAGAAGGCCGACGCATACCCTTCGTCGCCGAGCAGCGAGGCGAGCGTCTCGACCTCGTTGTCGCGGTAGGGCGAGAGCATGTAGAGGAAGGGGCTGTAGGCGGGTATGCCGCCGAGAATCGCCGTGATGCCGGCGCTCGACTTGCGCAGGTGGGTGTAGAAATCGGTGAAGAGGAGCGATTGCGCGGCGAGCGAATCGAGGAAGGGGGTGAGCGACAGATCGGCGATCGGCTCCTCCGCGGCGAAGGGGTTCAGGGCTCCGATGAAGGTGTCGCCGCACCCTTCGAGGATGATCTGCACGACGTTGCGGCGCGTGAAACGGGCCTCGCCCGCAACGGCCTCCGTTCCCGCAGTCGTTTTTGCGGTCGCATCATTTCCCGCGGCCACCTCTGCCCGCAAGGCCGTATCGTCCTTCTTGGTCCGCGCATCCGCATCGCTCCCCGCGTCCGTCCGTGCGCCGCGGGCCGTCACGGTTCCCGATGCCGTGTGACGGTCGGGGCGGCGTGCGGCGAGCTCTTCGGGGGTGAAGAAGGCGTAGGGCTTGAGCGAGAAATCCTTGCCGACGGTACGCAGCACCGAGAAGGGGGTGTTCAGTACGAGGGCCGTGCGGTTGTTGGCCGAGCAGTAGGCGTGTGCGTCGGTGAGCTGCAACGGGTGGACCCGGAAATCGAACGATCCGCGCATGGCGAAGAAGATCGCCGCCAGTGCGACGACTGCGGCGGTGCAGCGCCGCTGCATCCGTCGGCGGGCGGGCGGCACGGCGCGGAAGCGGAAGGCGACGAAGAGGAAGAGGGCGATGAAGCCCGCCCCCGCGAGCGCCAGCCCCGCATGGCTGCGCAGGTGGGCCCCCAGCACGTCGGCCGTCGCCTCGTCCTGGAAGATTTCGGAGAGGTGGAGCGCCTGCGTGCGCATCCCGGTGAAGCGGTAGTAGGGGGTGTCGCAGAGGTTCGCGACGAGGCCCGCCGATCCGCCAAAGGCGTAGAGCGTGTCGGTCAGCAGCGTGTAGCGGCGTCCGTAGACGAAGTCGAAGGGCAGGATGCGCAGCAGGAGCCAGGGCAGCGTCAGCAGTACGGCTGCCGCGAGGTCGAAGCGCAGGCCGCCCCAAGCGATCGTCAGCAGCTCCCCGAAGGGGATGGCGCCCAGCAGGTCGCGGTTGTAGAGGTAGAACCACCAGCGGCCGAGTTGCAGGAAGAGGAGCAGCACGACGAGCCGCAGGGCGGTCGTCGAGTAGGTGTCGGAGAGATGGGTGTAGCGTTTCATGGGTTTAAAAAGCGGCGCCCCGCGGGGACGGGGCGTCGGTGGTCGGACGGGGCGGCGTCAGATGTAGCGTTCGCCGTTGTGGAACTTGACCTCGTCGATGTATTTCTTGATGTTTTGCTCTTCGCTGCGGGGACAGATCATCAGCACGTCCTCCGTGTCGACGACGATGTAGTCCTTCAGGCCGCTGATGACGGCCACCTTCTCTTTGGGGATCGAGACGAGCGACGAACGCGTGTCGTAGAGGTAGCACCCCTCGCTCGGCACGGCGTTGGCGTACCGGTCCTTGCGGGCGTGCTGGTAGACCGAGCCCCAGGTGCCCACGTCGCTCCAGCCGAACTCGCCGCAGCGGACGAAGACGTTGTCGGCCTTCTCCATGATGCCGTAGTCGATCGAGACGGCGCGGCAGACGGCGAAGACCCGCTCGACGGCTGCCTCCTCGTCCGCGGTGCGCAGGACGGGCAGCAGCTGCTCGAAGAGCTGGTGGTGTTCGGGCAGGTATTTGGCGAAGGCGGCGACGATCGACGACACCTGCCAGACGAAGATGCCCGAGTTCCAGAAGAACTCGCCGCTCTGGAGGAAGGTCTGCGCCATCGCCAGATCGGGCTTTTCGGTGAAGCACTTCACCTTGCTGATCGGGGCGTCGTCCGAGACCTGGATGTAGCCGTAGCCCGTGTCGGGACGGGTGGGCTGCACGCCGACGGTCATCAGGGCGCCGTTCGCGGCGGCGTAGTCGAAGCATTCGCCGATGATCGAGCGGAAGGTCGTCTCGTCGAGGATGAGGTGGTCGGCGGGGGTGACGACCATTTCGGCCGCGGGATCCGTCTTGCGGAGCAGGTAGGCCGCGTAGGCGATGCAGGGGGCGGTATTGCGGCCGACGGGCTCGCAGAGCACCTGTTCGGGCTTCAGTTCGGGCAGGTGTTCGAGAACCAGGTCGCGGTAGCGGCGGTTGGTGACCACCAGAAAGTGATCCGGGGCGATCATCGGAGCGAACCGCTCGTAGGTGTGGCGGATGAAGGATTTGCCCGTTCCGAGAATATCCAGAAACTGTTTGGGCATCGTTTGGCGGCTCTTGGGCCAGAAGCGGCTGCCGATGCCGCCGGCCATGATGACGCAGTAACGGTTCGTGTTCATGAAGATACTTTATAAGGTATTACGGGTACAAAGATAAAAATATTTCGTAACTTTGCCGCCTGCATGCACATTTTTTACCCTTTCGGCTCATGAACGTACGACTGATTACCATACCGAACCTGCTGACGCTTTCGAACCTGCTGTGCGGCGCCCTCGGGGCGGTCATGGCCCTGCGCTACGGCGACCTGACGGCCGCCTTCGTCCTGATGATCGCGGCGGCCCTTTTCGATTTTCTGGACGGCTTCGCGGCGCGCCTGCTGGGGCAGAGCGGTCCGCTCGGCGTCCAGCTCGACTCGCTGGCCGACGACGTGACCTTCGGCTTCACCCCCGCCGCCATCCTCTTCGCCCTCTACCAGCGGCAGCAGGGGCTGTGGCTCGACGGTGCCGACTGGCCCGCCTTCGGCCTCTTCTTCTTCACGGCCTGCGCGGCGCTGCGCCTGGCGAAATTCAACATCGACGAGACGCAGCGCACGGAGTTCTGCGGCCTGCCGTCGCCCGCCGCGGCGCTCTTCTGCGCCTCGCTCGGCCTGATCGGTCAGCGCTACGCCCTCCCCGTGCCGCGGGAGGCGATCCTGGCCGTCGCACTGGCGACGGGGCTGCTGATGGTCTCGCCGCTGCGCATGTTCGCCCTCAAGTTCCACGGCTTCGGCTGGCGCGGCAACGAGCTGCGCTACGGCTTCCTGGCCGCCTGCGCCGTGCTCTTCGTCGTGCTGTGGGGCTGCTCGCTGCTGCTGTTGGCCGTCCCCGCCGTCGTGACGCTCTACGTGGCGCTCTCGCTCGTGCGGCACCTCGGCTGCCGCGAAAAGCGGTAGTCCGGATTTTTTTCGTAACTTTGCCCGAAACGATCCTTCGCATGTCCCGTCCGCTCAACGTCCTTCTGCCGACGCTTTTCGCCCTGCTGCTGCTCCCCTTCGGAGCCGCCCGTGCGCAGGGGTTCAACGCCCGCGACCTGATGCGCGCCCAACGCAACGGGCAGAGTGCGAATCTGTACGGCTCGAATCCTTACGACCAAACCGAGGAGGAGGGCGAAGGCGAGGGTAGCGACACGACCCGCCGCGAACGCCGCATCCGCAAACCGCTCGAATCCTATTTCTTCGGCGACTCGCTGCGCGCGCTGCCCAATTTCCGCTACAACGTGAGCGAGCGCTTCAACCGCGTGCAGATCGTGCCGATGGATACGACGCTGACCGATTTCCGCATCGACTATCCCTTCTACCGCGAGGACGTGGGCGACATCGCCCAGGGAGCGCTCGGACAGACGTCGTTGCCGATCAACTATTTCCGTCGCTCGACCGAGCGCGATTTCGCTTTCGCGCAGCCCTACGACGCCTATACGTTCCGCCTCGGGAACATCCCTTTCTATAACGTCAAGCGCCCCGTGACGCGGCTGACCTACATCGAGTCGGGGCAGAAGCGTTTCCGCGAGGAGAATTTCGGGATCCTCCATGCGCAGAACATCTCGCCGTCGACGGGCTTCAACCTCGACTACAAGGCTCGCGGCACGCGCGGTCTGTACGAGTGGTCGCGCACGAAGAACCACACGCTGTCGGTGGCCGTCAACCATACGGGGCGTCGTTATTCGGTCCATGCGGGGTACTACAACAACCACATCGAGCAGCAGGAGAACGGCGGCGTGGTGGGCGAGTGGGCGATTGCCGACACGGTCTTCCAGATGCCGTCGGGCGTGCCGATGAAGCTGGCCGACGCCGAGGCGCAGAACACCTACCGCAACAACGCCTTCTACGTCGTGCAGTCGTACGGCATTCCGCTGCAGCGCCTGACCGACCGCGACTTTTCGATGGCCGACCTCTCGGCCGTCTACGTCGGCCATGCCTTCGAGTACAGCGCCTGGAGCAAAACCTACTCCGATCTGCGGGCCCCCTATACGAACGAGCGCGACCACCGCGACGAGAACGGCGATTTCGTCGCCGCGACGGATGAGTATTACAAGGACTGGTACATCAATCCGCAGCGGTCGCGCGACTCGCTCTACGAGCGCCGCATCTCGAACCGCTTCTTCGTGCAGGCGCAGCCGTGGGACCGCAACGGGGTGATCGGAACGATCGACGCGGGCGTGGGGATCGACCTGCACACCTATGCGCAGTTCGATGCCGAAGACTACCTGACGGGGCGCTACGGCAAGACGCGCGAAACCGACTACTACGTCTACGGCGCCGTGAGCGGCAAGATCAAACGTTTCGCCGACTGGGATGCCAACGTCTCCTTCCACCCGACGGGCGATCGGAGCGGCGACCTTTCGGTCGGCGGGCATGTGGCGCTGACGACGCGCCTGCGCGGCCATGCGGTGATTCTCGACGGCCGTTTCTCGCTCGAACGCCGCTCGCCGAGCTACTGGCAGGAGCACCTTTACACGAACCACTACATCTGGGACAACGCCTTCAGCCGCGAGACGGAGACCCGCTTCGAGGGGACGCTCGCGATTCCCGATTACGGACTGGAGGCGGGGCTGCGGCAGAGCTTCCTTTCGAATCCGATCTACTACGGGGCCGACGCCCGCGTCGTGCAGGGCGACGAGGTGAAGGTGACGGCGGCCTACCTGCGCAAGGATTTCCGCCTCGGCGGCTTCCACCTCGACCATCGGATCCTGCTCCAGCGCAGTTCGAACGAGGCGATCGCACCGGTGCCCCACGTGGCGGCCTACCTGTCGTACTACTACGAATTTTGGGTCGTGCGCAACGTCCTGCGGTTGCAGGCGGGCATCGACGGCCGCTACAATACGAAATACCACGCTCCCTCGTACGATCCCGCGCTTTCGGCCTACTACAACCAACGGGAGATCGAGGTGGGCGGCTATCCCTATCTCGATGCCTTCCTCATGGCGAAATGGAAGCGGATGCGCATCTTCGTCAAGGTGCAGCACCTGAACCAGGATCTGATCGGCACGGGGGCCTATTTCTCCGCGGCGAACTATCCGCTCAACCCCCGCATGTTCAAGCTGGGTATTTCATGGGGTTTTTACGATTGATCGCCCGCCGCCTGCGGGTGCTGTCGGGCCGCGCGGTGCGGTGGACGGTGTCGGTCGGCGTGCCGGCCGTGGCGGCCTGCGCCGAAGCGCTTCGGCGCAGGTTCGATGCGGCGAAACTGCTGCCGCTCGGGAACCGGCTCGCGGCTTTCGGCCGTTCGCTGTTCGATTTTTTCATGCGGCGGAAGGTTACGTCGGTGCTGCTGCTCATCGTGCTGCTCGTGCTGGCGGAAAACTCCTGCGAATGCCGTCGGATGACGGGCGGTGTGCGCGGCCTCCCCGCGGAGGACCACGAAGATCTTTCGATGCTTCCCGACGGGGCCTATCTGATTTCTCCCTACGACAATGTCTTTCGCTCCATCTGTGCGCGCGAGGGGAACGATTGGCGACTTCTGTCGGCGATTGCCTACCACGAGTCGCGCTTTCGTCCGCAGCAGCGTTCGCCCCGCGGGGCGTGGGGCATGATGCAGATCATGCCCTCCGTAGCGCGCCAGTTCGCGGTCGATCCCGAGCGACGGGGCGACCTCTGCACGAATATTCGACTGGCGAATCTGTTGTTGAACCGCCTCGATTCGCTCATGCGCTTTTCGACCGAAACGGCAGCCGAAGATCGCCTCTGCCTGCTGCTGGCCGCGTACAACAGCGGTTACGGTCATGTGAGCGATGCGCGGCGACTGGCGCGCGCCCACGGCGAGGATGCCGAATCGTGGGAGGTCGTGTCGCGCTACCTCCGTTTGAAGAGCGACCCCGCGTACCTGGAGCACGAAGCGGTGCACCACGGCGCCTTCGGGGGCTCGGACGAGACGCTGGCCTATGTGGACGACGTGCGGGCGCGCTATGCCGCCTATTGCCGCAAGGCCCCGCGTTGAAGCGGCACGGATGCCGATCGCGGGCCGCAGCCTCGCCCCGCTTTAGTGCATCCTTTCGCAAACTGCATCCCGTGTAGCGGTCATTGCGGAGCAATGGCAGCCCGCAGCCGTTCCCTGGCGGAGGGCTGCTCGCTTCGTTCGCAAGGCCCCTCCGCTCGGCTGCGGGCTTGCAAGGTGGAAGCGATGGCGTAGCCATCGGCGGGCCGAAGCCTCCCGCAGCGGAGGCCCGCAGTTTTGGCAAACATGCGTGCCCCGCAGGCTTCAGCCCGAGTAACGCATCGCACGCATGTGCGGCAGCCCGCAGCCGCCGCCTGGCAGAGGGCTGCACCTCGCCGAAGGCTCGATGCACCTCCACTCGGCTGCGGGCTTGCAAGGTGGAAGCGATGGCGTAGCCATTGGCGGGCCGCAGCCTTCGCGCGCGGAGGCCCGCAGTTTTGGCAAACATGCGTGCCCCGCAGGCTTCAGCCCGAGTAACGCATCGCACGCAGTGCGGCAGCCCGCAGCCGCTCCATGGCGGAGGGCTGCAACTCGCCCGAGGGCTCGATGCCGCCTCCGCTCGGCTGCGGACTTGCAAGGGGGGAGCGATGGTGCCGCCATCGGCGGGCCTTCCACTGCCGCTTCGGGCCGGGCAGACTCGACGTCGCAGACGTCGGCGGGCCGCAGCTTCGCCCCGCGAAGGCCCGCTTCTCGCGTCCGCTCGTTGCGCGACCTTCGCAAGCTGCGCCCCGTGCAACGCATCGCACGCATGTGCGGCCGCCCGCAGCTTCGTCCCGCGAAGGCCCGCAACTCTTGCGAGTGCGTGCGCTTCGCAAGCTGCGCCCCGAGCGCTGAAGCGTCGGGGGAGGGGAAAATCCCGCATCGCACGCACTGTACCGCACCAAAAGCCCTCCCGCTGCCGTCGTCGAAACCCCCTCCTGCTGCCTGACCGCGAATTAGTCGACCGAAAGCTTGCAGCTGCAAGACAGCCGTTCCCGCACGATCTTCGCTTCGCGACAGCCTTTTTGCTCCCCTTCGATAAATTTCGCATTCTTAAATTGTATATTTTAAAATAAATCTCTACTTTTGTTCAACGAGCTGTTAGGCTCTGTTTGAAATTCGGCCAAGAGACACATGAGTCATCGCAAACAGTCGGAACCCATAACGCGGTTCACGACTCGATGATTTCATATCTCTTGGCCGAGAATTAAACAGGGTAGTCGTAGCCGCGTTTTTTTGCGACATCAAACCTAAAAACCGATACGCATGAAGGAACGCACCATGACGGCCGACGACGCATTCGAGAGCGGCGAACTCTATCTGTTTCATCCGACGGACCCCTCCTGTCCGGCTTCGGAGAGTCTTTGGGGGCTCTTCGACAAGGCGGCGGAGGGTCGTTTGTTTTTGGAATCGAGCAGTTCGGATCTGCTTTGTTTCGATTTGTGGCATCCGCTACCCGCGGAGTACCGCTACGGTCGTCTCGCGACCCGTGCCGAGCTGCGCGATTACGCTTTCGCTTTGGCCGCCTACGAGCACCGTCGGGTGTCGTATCGTTGCGAATAAAACGTCGCGAGGGCCCGCTGCTACGGCAGCGGGCCCTCGACGCATAAAACTCGGTTATTCTCCGATTTCCCGAATCCGTAGCAGCAGATAGGGGGTGTCGGGCAGCCGCACGTTGCGGTGCTGCTTGTCGTAGACGCGGTAGTCGAGCACCTTCGTCGCCTCGAAGATGTCGGGCACCTCCGTGACGGTCATTTCCCACAGGTCGATGATCTCCACCCGATAGCGGTTGCCCTCCTGCGGACGGCGGTAACGGGCGTTCGAGGCGGGCAGGTTGAAGCGCCAGCTGCTTTGCACCGACTGCCCGAGGTAGACGTAGTAGTAGCCGTCGCCCGCGGTCGAGGTCTGCGTGTCGCGGCTTACGTCGGCCATCTGCGGCGGATTGGGTCCCTCTTCGAGGATGCGGCGCAGGAAGGCGATGCGCTGCCAGCTGCCGCCGCGCAGGCGTCCGCCGTCCGACCAGTAGACGAAATCCTCCTCCGCGGGGTCGCGGTAGCATTCGCCGTGGGTGACGTAGATGCCGCCCATCAGGCCGTTCGTGACGTAGTGGGTCATGAGCCGCGGGCTGTAACGCGCCCAGCGCAGCGGCAGGTTGCCTTCGTAGCCGATTTCGTCGCAGATGACGGGCTTGGGGAAGATCTGGCGCAGCGTTGCGGCCGACGAGGCGGCGAAGACGGGCGCTTCGTCCTGGATGCTGACGTGGGTCAGTTCGGGCATCGAATAGTCGAAATAGACCGCCGTGCCGCCGTGGATCGAGCAGAGGTGGCCGTAGGGGTCGGTCGCGGCGACGTGGCGCGTCAGCGCCTTCCACTCCTCGACCGAACGGTTGCGGACGAGGTCCCACTCGTTCGCCAGCGACCACCAGACATTGCGGTAAGCCCCTACGCGGGCGATCAGGTAGTCGAGGTAGCGGCGGTTGACCGCTTCGGGCATCTTGTCGAAACCCCACATGCCGCGGTCGTAGGGGTGGAACAGGATCAGGTCGGCTTCGATGCCGAGGGCTTGCAGCTGTTCGATGCGGCGGTCGAGATTTTGGAAGAATGCGGGGTCGAAGCGGTCGAAATCCCATTCGAAATGCTCCTTGCCCGCCTCGTCCGTCGTGCGGCTGCGCAGCACGAAGGGGAAGCGGGTCGGCGCTTCGAGCGGCGTCGGGAAATCCTTCGGGAGCACGCAGAGGCGCGTCTTGTTGAAACCCGACGTGGCGAGCGAACGGAGCGTCGCCTCCTGCGTCTCGGGGCGGAAGAGCGCCAGCGCGTAGTTGGTCGTGCCGAAGGGCATGTAGCGCGTACCGTCGGCGTAACGGAAGCCGTGGCCGTCCACCGCCACGGGACCGTGGTTGCCGGCGGCGGCGGGGGTGGCGACGAGCGTGCCGCGGCGGCGGTTCATCGCGGCGGCGCTGCTGCGCGTGACATACTGCCAGGTACCCTCGGCTGTCGGCATGAAGCGGATGCGGTAGGTGTCGTCGCCGTCGTAGAAGCCGCGCACGACGATCGTGCGGTCACCCGAGGTGAAGGTCGCCGACAGATCGACGTCGAAGGGGTTGCCCTTGGCGGCGTGTTCGAAGCGGAGCTCGAAGCGCTCCCAGCAGGCGACGCGCTCTTGGGCGCGGAGGACCCCGACGGCCGTCAGCAGCAGCAGGGGCAACAGGATGCGTAGTTTCATGGTGGTTCGATTTGGAACAAAGATAGCAAGAAAAAGCGGAAATCCGTGTCGTTCGGGCGGCGATTTCGGTCGTTTCGACGCAAAACGGGGACGGCCTGAACGGCCGTCCCCGTGCGCTTTGCCGTGCGCGGAGGCTATACGAGGCCCTGCGCCAGCATGGCGTTGGCGACCTTCATGAAGCCGCCGATGTTGGCGCCGACCACGTAGTTCACGTAGCCGTCCTCCTCGGTGCCGTACCGTACGCAGACCTCGTGGATGTTCTTCATGATGGCGTGCAGACGCGCATCCACCTCTTCGGGCGTCCAGGTGAGGCGCATCGAGTTCTGGCACATTTCGAGGCCCGAGGTGGCCACGCCGCCCGCGTTCGACGCCTTGCCCGGCGCGTAGAGCAGCTTGTGCTCCTGGAAGATGCGGATCGCATCGGGCGTCGAGGGCATGTTGGCGCCTTCGGCGACGCAGATGCAGCCGTTCTTCACGAGCATCGCCGCTTCGTCGCCGTTCAGCTCGTTCTGCGTGGCGCAGGGGAGGGCGATGTCGCACGTTTCGCCCCACGGACGTTCGCCCGCATGGTAGACGGCCGACGGATAGCGGTCGGCGTACTCCTTGATGCGGCCGCGGAAGATGTTCTTGAGCTCCATGACGTACTCCCACTTGTCGAGGTCGATGCCCTCGGGATCGTAGATGTAGCCCGCCGAATCGGAGAGGGTCACCACCTTGGCGCCCAGCTCGATCGCCTTGCGGCAGGCATACTGGGCGACGTTGCCCGAGCCCGATATGCAGACCGTTTTGCCTTCGAACGACTCGCCGCGCGTGGCGAGCATCTCCTGCGCGAAATAGCAGGTGCCGTAGCCCGTCGCTTCGGGGCGCAGCGGCGAACCGCCCCAGTCGCGGCCTTTGCCCGTGAGGGTACCCGTGAACTCGTCGCGCAGACGCTTGTACTGGCCGAAGAGGAAGCCCACCTCGCGGCCGCCGACGCCGATGTCGCCTGCGGGGACGTCGGTGTCCTGCCCGATGTGTTTCTGGAGTTCGGTCATGAACGACTGGCAGAATTTCATTACCTCGTTATCCGACTTGCCCTTGGGGTTGAAATCCGAGCCGCCCTTGCCGCCGCCCATCGGCAGCGTCGTGAGGCTGTTCTTGAAGGTCTGCTCGAAAGCGAGGAACTTCAGGATCGAGAGGTTGACCGAGGGGTGGAAACGCAGACCGCCCTTGTAGGGGCCGATCGCGCTGTTCATCTGCACGCGGTACCCGCGGTTGATCTCGATTTCGCCCTTGTCGTTGAGCCACGGAACGCGGAACATCACCACGCGCTCGGGTTCGGCGATGCGCTCCAGAATCTTCATCTTCTGCAGGACGGGGCTTGCCACGATGTGCGGGGCCAGCGACTCGGCTACCTCGCGAACCGCCTGATGGAATTCGGGCTCGTTGGGGTTTTTCGCGATGAGTTTCGCCATAAAGTCGTCGACATACTGTTTTGCTTGTTCGTTCATAAGGCAACTTTTTTGTGATTTTTCGGCCTAAAAGTAGTGCATCGAATCGAATTATGCAACTTTTTTAAGAACCGTACCGTCCGCCGTTTCGGGCCGTTACGCCCCGTTCGCTTTTCGATCAACGGCGAGGCGCCCCGTTTGCTTTCGATCCGAAACGAAACGGCCGCTCCGCAGGGCGATCCGTCAAGCGAAAAAGTATACTGCTACATGAAAAAAAATATTTGATGTGTAAATTATTTTCGTATATTTGTAATGTATACAATAAAAACATATCGAAATGAAGAAAAATATTTTTTTTCTACTTGCTTTAATCTCTTTATGGGGATGTAATAAATCGATCGATCGTTGTTCGATAAATGTGTTGGAATCCAGTTTGTTATTGTACAAACTAAATGCATATAATTCATCTTTGGTAGATAAAACTGGGACTTCAAGAATGATTAATGTTCAAAAAGATTCTTTGATTTATATAAATCAAACAAGAGGAATTAATTGGAGACAATTTTGGTTAGCAGATGCCGGAGGCGCTTGGCGGGGTGGAAAGTGTGGTTTTATGTACGGCAGCGCATTTTCTCCTAGTGGAGCGGTTGCTGGAGCTGTGGTAGGCGGCCTGTTGACCGGAGCAATAGCCTCTGGTGTTGATTATTGGATTCAAAAAGGATGCGTGGAGGAGAGCTCTGTTTTGCATAAGATGATATGCTCCAACGAAATTTTTGATTCAGAAGAACTTCACGCACTTTATCTTAATATTTCAAAGTTCGATTTTGAAAAATACGAGCGTGATACGCTTGATTTGCATTTGCCTCAATGTGGTGAGCAACTTCATTCTGTAGGGATTGGTCATAATGTATTATTGGATGCCTTGTTGAAATCTGAAGAAACTCCATCAATTGATTCGTTGAAAGTTTTAGGGATGCGATTGTCGAATAGTGCTGGACAAGATGATGATTTATTGATCGATGATTTTAGTGCACAAATGGTTTCATCGAAAATTTTCAAACATGATTTTTCCGAGTTAGTCAGTGATCAGATTGAACGAAGTGAGAACCAGATTATTTTCGATCAGGCAGAAACCTTACCGGATTATGTAATGAACTTATTTTTGGAAGCTTCATTGATATATTCGAACCAAGAAAATAATCTTACGGATCTTGTAAATTATTATTGTGAGATGATTGAACCTTCGCCCGAATTATCTGAAGAGGATAAGATTTCGTTATATATGGGGATGGTTGTAGCTGCCTATAGCGCGAAATATTGGGATAAATGCAATTATTGACGAAAATTTTGTCCGTCCTGTTTCGGGAGCCGTGGAACGAGTGGATGATGGCGCTCTTCGCGCTGTCGGCCGCGGGGATGTTCGTTTGGCCGACGGTGGTTTGCTGCCCGACGCTGTGCACCCTTTGCGCCATCGGTCTCTTGCTGCGGACGACCTATGTCGTCGTAGTCGGAGCGCCGCTTCGGCGGGGCGATGCCGCGCGAGACCGCATCCGCCGCTTCGTGCTCGACGGGGCTTATGCGCTCTTCTTCGGCGCCTTGTTCGTGCTGGCGATCATAAAGCTGTTTCGGTAGGGAAGGCTGTTCTCTGAACAGCCGAGCGGAGACGGCGCTTCGGGGCGCAGCCTGCGGAGTACACGCACACATAAGAACTGCCGACCGCCGCGCGATTTTCGTCGGGGCGCAGCCTGCGGAGCGCACGCACTCGATAGATGCGGGCCTCCGCGCGGGGAGGCTGCGGGCTGCCGATGGCTGTGCCATCGAGTTGCGTTGCACGGGTTCGGCCCTCTGCCCGGGGGCGGCTGCGGGCTGCCGCACGCTGTATGGCTTGCTTTTGGGTTATCGCTATGTCATTGTTTATATCCGATCGGTCTGCGGGACGGGCGGACCTGCGGGGTTTTGACCGCGAGGGCCGCGATTGCTTCGTAGATGTTGTCCAATTCCTTGCGCACGTCCTCCGACAGGTCGTTGATCGCCTCGGCGTTGTCCTCGTCGTTGCGTTCGAGCAGCGCCAGCTTCGCACGGATTTCGGCCAGTTCGGCCGTGACGGTCGAGGTTGTGGCGATGTAGTTGCGCATGGCCACGAAGGCGCGCATGATGGCGATATTGGCTTGAATGGCTATTTCGCTTCGTAAAACGCTGGACAACATGGCGACGCCCATTTCCGTAAACGCGAATGGCATATACCGGATGCCGCCTTTGTTTGAGGTCACAATTTGTGACCTCAAACTGATTTTCAACATGTTGTACTCCTCGTTCGTTATTTCGAACATGAAATCCTGCGGGAAGCGTCCAATATTGCGGCGCACTGCTTGTTTCAAAACTTTCGTCTCGACCTGGTATAACGCTGCAAGGTCGAAATCCAACATCACACGTTGTCCGCGGATTTCATAGATTTTGTTTTGGATAACGGTAATTTCATTCATCGGGTCGGGGGCGGTTCATTAGGAATTGTCGCTTATGCCAGGCACTGCGGAATGATTGTCTATTCGGATTGCTTGTATCCGATCGGTCTGCGGGACGGGCGGACCTGCGGAGTTTTGACCGCGAGGGCTGCAATCGCTTCGTAGATGTTGTCCAGCTCCTTGCGCATGTCCTCCGACAGGTCGTTGATCGCCTCGGCGTTGTCCTCGTCGTTGCGTTCGAGCAGCGCCAGCTTCGCGCGGATTTCGGCCAGCTCGGTCGTCACGGCCGAGGTTGTGGCGATGTAGTTGCGCATGGCTACGAAGGCGCGCATGATGGATCGGTTGACCAATATGGCCGATTCGCTGCGCAGCACGCTCGACAACATGGCGACGCCGGTTTCCGTGAATGCGAACGGCGGGTATTTGGGAAATTTTCCCCGACCGTCGATATTTAAGATCACAATTTGTGACCTTAAACGGTCTTTCAAGGTGTTGTATTCATCGTTCGAAAGTTCGAACATAAAGTCTGCGCCCTCAAATCGTTCGATATTTCGTCGCACGGCCTGTTTGAGGGTGCGGGTTTCCACTCCGTAAAGAGCTGCCAAATCGAAATCGAGCATCACGCGTTGACCGCGGATTTTGTAGATTTTATTCTGGATAACGGTTATTTCATTCATCGGGTCAGGGGGGCATTATGAATTGTCGCTTGTGCAAGGTACTGCGGAACGATTGTCTATTCGGATTGCTTGTATCCGATCGGTCTGCGGGACGGGCGGACCTGCGGAGTTTTGACCGCGAGGGCTGCAATCGCTTCGTAGATGTTGTCCAGCTCCTTGCGCATGTCCTCCGACAGGTCGTTGATCGCCTCGGCGTTGTCCTCGTCGTTGCGTTCGAGCAGCGCCAGCTTCGCACGGATTTCGGCCAGCTCGGCCGTCACGGTCGAGGTCGTCGCGATGTAGTTACGCATGGCCACGAAGGCGCGCATGATAGCGATATTCGCCTGCACTGCGGATTTGCTGCGCAAAACTCCCGAAAGCATGGCTACCCCTTCCTCGGTAAAAGCGAACATCCCCGCAGCGCCGACATTGTAGTCATTGGGTATCACATTTTGTGATCTCCCTATGTTTATCAGGTAATTAGCTTCATCATTCGATAATTGAAGCATGAAATCTTCGGGGAATCGTTCGATATTGCGTCGCACGGCTTGTTTGAGGGTGCGGGTTTCCACTCCGTAAAGAGCTGCCAAATCGAAATCCAACATCACACGCTGTCCGCGGATTTCGTATATCTTGTTCTGTATAACGGTTATTTCATTCATCGGTTCGGGCGGGGTAGCGGGTTATTGCTTGATTTGGCTGTCGTAGTAGGCGATCCGTTCGCGGCAGACTTTTTCGACAGTGTCGCGGAGCTGCTCGACTTTGGGCATCAAGGCGTCGATGTCCTCTTTCGTGATTTCGAAATCGGGGTTGTAGCGCGATTCGATGTAGGCGCGCTGCAACAGGTCGAACAGTCGTTTTTCCTCCTGCGTGTCGCGCGGGAATGCCTTGAAAATTTCCGTCGTGTGCTTTTTCGCTGCATTCATCAATTCCGACAGGTCGTGGCTTTTGTGACCGTAGAGAATAAAGGTCATTGGTATTACACGCAGTAGGTTCTCGACCGACTGATGTAATTGAAACGATGCTCGTTTGTTTCGATTAAGATCATATAAACTATTGCACGCAATGATAAAATCATCTACGCATGACATTTTTTCATTATAATAGCCTTGCGCCCTATCCCGAATTTCGGTATAATCGAGTTTGCGGCGGCGTGCCAGCTTGTAAGTTCCCGAATCGTAGAGGATGATGCCGTCGCGCTTGATTTCGGTTTCGAAATAGTGAGCCTTCGTGAGGGCATAGTTGAATTCGTCGATGCCGTAATTGACGAACTGCGGGCGGGTATGGAACGGCCGGTTTTTGTTTTCGAAAAACTTATCCTTGATTTTTTCGTACAATGAATACTCTACCGCTCCGATCGGCTTGCGCGTCAGGATCACGAGGTCGTAATCGCTCATGTAGTAGGTGGGCGTACCGAATTCGATGCGCTGGTCGTAGTCGACGTATTTGTTTTTGGCGTAGCTGCCGAACAGCACGATCATTTCGACTTGCTTGATCTGTTCGCGGATAAGCGTGGTCAGTTGTTGCAAATCCTGTCGTTTGCGCAGCGGTAAAAATCGGATGCTTCGTTTCATAATGACAAAATTATGAAATTTTACGATAATGCGCTTTGCAAATTCCATGAAAACGACTATATTCGCTTGTCGTTCTGCAAATAGTCTGCAGGGTTCCGACGGAGGCGGCAAGAGCCGCTTAAAAGAAATATGCAGATTATGAAACAGACGATCGATGATTCGGTATAGCCAACGGACATAACTACAGAGCAGCAACTCTTTATACCGTAACAGAAAAATTAGGAACTTTTCAAAGGTTAAGGTATAAATGTTGCCAGCCCTTGGTATGTTCTGCCCCTTTGTGGGCGGAACAGGCAAGGGCGCAGGACAGCTTCCATGTCGGGTTTCCTATGACCTGCTGTAAGGGGCTGCTAATGCGTCCCTTGCTTTTTTATATTTATTCAGGGCGCATCCTCCACAGACATTTCAAGTTATGCGCCGCCGATTTCAAACGACCAAACAGACAATGAATTGCATCCGATCCCAGTCCGGATTCAGGCGGTGTCGCGGGTTATTATGAATTGTCGCTTGTGCAAGGCACTGCGGAACGATTGTCTATTCGGATTGCTTGTATCCGATCGGTCTGCGGGACGGGCGGACCTGCGGAGTTTTGACCGCGAGGGCTGCAATCGCTTCGTAGATGTTGTCCAGCTCCTTGCGCATGTCCTCCGACAGGTCGTTGATCGCCTCGGCGTTGTCCTCGTCGTTGCGTTCGAGCAGCGCCAGCTTCGCACGGATTTCGGCCAGCTCGGCCGTGACGGTCGAGGTTGTGGCGATGTAGTTGCGCATGGCTACGAAGGCATCGATGATGGATATACTTACCTGGATTGCCGTCGGACTGCGCAGTACGGCCGATAACATGGATACACCCTGCTCGGTAAAAGCATAGGGCAGTTTTCGAGTACCGCCCCAACTTGATGTTCCATTTTGGAAGGTCAAGAATTCCTGCTCTGTCAGTTGGAACATGAAACGGTCTGGGAAACGTTCCATATTGCGTTTTACAGCTTTATTTAAGTTGCCGGTCGTCACTCCGTAGAGTTCGGCCAAATCGCGGTCGAGCATCACACGCTGACCGCGGATTTCGTAGATTTTATTCTGGATAACGGTTATTTCATTCATCGGTTCGGGCGGGATAGCGGGTTATTGCTTGATTTGGCTGTCGTAGTAGGCAATACGGTCGTGGCAAACTTTCTCGACGACTTGTTTCAACTGTTCGATTTTCGGTGTTAACGCATCGATATCTTCTTTCGTGACGATGAAATTCTTTTTGTTGTAGCGGGCTTCCAGATAGGCGCGCCGCAAAAGTTCGAACAGTCGTTTCTCCTCTGCCGTATCGCGCGGGAACACTCTTACCAATTCCTGGCTATAACCCTTGCACTTGTCGAGCAGAAATTTAAGATCATGTTCCTTATGCCCGTAAAGAGCGTATACCAAAGGTATTGTTTTCGTAAAATTTTCCGTAGCTTGATGCAATAGGAAAATAGATTTTTGATAGTTTTGATCTTTATAGTAGAAATTGGCACCTTTCATAAAGTCTAAACCGTCAGAGAATCTTTCGTCATAGTACTCTTGAGCCAATTCGTTAATTTTCGAATAATTCAATGCTTGGGGAGTGGCTAACTCATATTCTCCTGTATCATAAAGTAATACGCCATCGTTTACTGCATCGACATAAAAGTAGCGTCCCTCGGACAGTGCATTGTTCAGTTTAGAGATGCTTTCGCTCACGAGCTGCACTTTGGTCACTTCGTTTTCCTCTTTGCCTTCCGCGAAGCGGTCTCGAATGCGGGTTTCCAGGTTACCCTCGCTTTTGCCGAGCCGCTTTTTCGAGACGACCAGAATATCATAATCGCTGTTGAACTCGATCAGGCCGCCTCCGTAATCCTCGGTAACGTCGTGGCGGACGAACGTGTTTTTGGCATAGCTGCCGAACAGAATAATCATTGCGACATCCTGTATCTCTTCGCGTATCAATGCCACCAGCTGGTGCAGATCGCGCTGTACGGATTCGGGTAAAAAGTCTATCGAGGTCTTCATATCCACAAAATTACGCAGATTTTTCCAATAAAACATGTCCGAATCGTGTAAATTTAAATTTTATAGCTATCTTTGCTTTAAGATTCCTTGAAGACGTTTCGTTGTACCGGGGCAACATAGGTTGTCCATGAACGAATGAAAATTGCAACTACGATGCAAACTTTAAGGAATTATCATGATTCGGCATAGCCGACGGACATAGCTATAAAGGGTAAACAACTCTTTATACCTCATTGCGAACTTGGAGACCTCCTCGGAGGATGTTTGAATAGGTATAATAGTTGTCAGTCCTTGTTATGTTCTGCTCCATAGGGGCAGAACACGCAAGGGCGCAGGACAGCTTCTATTCAAAGGTTTCTCCAAGACCGGCAATGAGGGGCTGACACCGCGCCCCCTTTTTATTTTCTTTTCTGTGGGCGCATCACCACCGACATTTCACGTTATGCGCCGCCGATTTCAAGGAATCAAACATACGGATTGCACCTGCCGAACGCTCTTCGGCCGGCGGAATCGGTATGCCGCTCCCGTCATAGGCGGCGGGTCGTTCCGTTTTTCTTCATCCGATACCTCGAAAGCCCGAATCCGACAACTCGAACTACAGTCAACAAAAGAAGAGCATGTACGGGCGGCATGCCCCAGCAGGCGTCTCGAACGTCGGGGCATGCCATTTTTTTCGATCGATCGTCCGATGCAGGAGCAATCGCGGCGCCGCCTCTCGCGCAAATACGCTCCATCTTTCCGTCGAGAACATACTTATCGGGTGCCCTGTCTGCATTCGGCCAAGAGACGCAGCAGCCTCCGCCGCACGATCCGGTGCGGCGGAGTTTCGCAGGGTCTGTTCTCGTGCAACTACGCTCCATCTTCCCGTCCGGAACATACTTATCAAAGCAGTGCTCTGTCTGCATTCGGCTAAAAACGCAGCTGCCTCCGCCGCACAATCCGGTGCGGCGGAGTTTCGCGGTGCGGATCGATACGCGGTCTCGCGGCCGTATGCACCCGCACCCGTACGCACCCGCACCCGCTCGACCGCCGCATGCGTCGGATGAACATGCGCCAAATCGGGACGGGATACCCGCCCGCAGCTTTTTTACGCTTTTTTCGCTGTTTTTCGTCGAAAAAATTTGGTTTTTCGGGGGGGGGATTTATCTTTGCAATCAAGAACTTGCTCATCTCTCCCTGCCATGAAACGCCTCCTTTTCTGCTTCGTGCTGCTCATCGCCTGCGCCGCTCCGCTGCGGGCCGCTTCGCTGGTCGAAGGTACCGTCTGGCTCAAGGACGGCACGGTCGAACTCTTCGCAGGGGAGGACCGCATCGAAATCCCCCGCAAGAAAGGGGCGCTGCGCACCTTCCGCAACGCCTTCCGCAAGACGAAGCAGCGCAGGAATTATCGCTACGACGAGATCGATTCGGTGGTGTTGTGGCACAGTCGCACCCCCGACGACTGCCATACGTTCGTCCCCCTGCCCGACGGCTGGGGCCGCGTGCTGTTGCAGACGCCCCGCATCTGCGTGCTGCTCCGCTCGAAGGTCGGCTACAGCCTCTACGGCAACGGCGGCATGGCGACCTTCGTCCGCAGCGGCGTTTTCAGCAGCTCGTCGGTCGAAATCTACCTGCGGAAAAACGGCGGACCCCTCCGTTCGCTCGGACGCGTCAACCGCACCAACAGCGATGCGTTCCGCCGTCGGGTCGCCGAGAGCGTGGCCGACGATCCGGAGCTGGCCGACCGCATCCGCCGCTCCTCCACCTCGCGCTACAAGACGCTGCTGCTGCTGCGCGACTACCGCATGCCATCCGATCACCTTAAATAAAAGAACCCATGAAACGCATTGTATGGTTCGCTTTGGCGCTGGTCGTAGCGCTCGGAGCGATGCAGCCCGTCGAGGCCAAGAAGCAGGAGGACCAGGAGTTCCGCCGCGTCATCGTCACGCTCAAATCGGGCGAAAAGATCGACGGCTACCTGACCGCCATGTGGACGCCCGATCGCGGTCTTAAACTCAAGAAGCCCAACTATTCGTTCAAACTCGCCCTGACGCCCGACGGCAAGCGGAGCGACTCGGCCAAATACACGGCCGACGAGGTGGCCTCGATCGACTACACGGAGGCCTCCGAGGAGTACCCCGACGGGATTCGCTGGGAGTCGCACCCCGTGGCCAGTCCGTCGATCGGCAACCGGTACCACACGAACAACATGTTCGTCTGCAAGGATGTTTCGTCGGAGCATGCGACGGTCTACTGGTACAAGGCGTGGGTGACCGAGCAGACGGGCAACATCACCAAACGCGTGCTGAAGATCTTCTACTGCCTGCGTTTCCACGATGACCCCGATCAGATCGTATATCCTTACCAGCTGCTCAATACGGTGCTGCTCAAGGATAAGAAACCCGGCCTGAAGGAGCATATCAAGGGGTGGTTCAAGGGCGAGGAGAAGAAGGCCCGCAAGAAGCAGCGCAAGGACGAGTACGCCTGGATCCTGGACTGCTACGAAGATTACCTGCGGACGCGGGAGTAGGAGCGTTCGGCGGCGTCCCCGCGCTTCGTGAACGGTTCGCCGATCGCCGATCGCCGATCGCCGATTGTCGATTGTCGTTCGCCGGCGAACGGCGAGACTGCTGCGGATTGCTGCGTCAAAGCGCGATTTTGGTGCGCGGGGCGAAGCCTGCGGAGGGTACGCATGTTTGCCAAAACAGCGGGCCTCCGCTGCGGGAGGCTTCGGCCCGCCGCGCTGCGCGCGATTTTCGAGCAGGTCCGCTGTTGAATAGGGGCGCTTTCGGTCCGTTGCACGGCCCGCGATTTTCGTGCAGGTCCGCTGTTGAATAGGTGAGCGCTTTCGGCCCGTGGCGCCGCACCATCGCTCCTTCCCTGCAAGCCCTCCGCCAGGGGGCGGCTGCGGGCTGCCGCACTACGCGCGATTTTCGTGCGGGTCCGATGTTGAATAGGTGAGCGCCTTCGCCCGCCGCGCTCTGCACTATCGCTCCTCTCTTGCAAGCCCTCCGCCAGGGGGTGGCTGCGGGCTGCCGCACTGCGTGCGATTTTCGTGCAGGTCCGCTGTTGAATAGGTGAGCGCTTTCGGCCCGTAGCCCCGCACCTCGGCGGTTCTGCATGCCGCCGCCGTCCTTTTCGCCGCATTTTTCCCGATTTATTTTCTCGTTTCGAAATAAATCCCTATATTTGCGCGCTTAATAGCCCGAAAAGGCGAGCGTTTTTAATTAACCTTTACAAAATTTTAAAGCACAATGGCTGTTAAAATTCGTTTGGCACGTCATGGTAAGAAGGGGTATGCCTTCTATCACATCGTTGCCGCAGATAGCAGAGCGCCACGTGATGGTAAATTCATCGAAAAGTTGGGTACCTACAACCCCAACACGAATCCTGCTACGATCGACCTGAACTTCGAGAAAGCTCTGGGTTGGTTACTCAAAGGCGCACAACCTACGGACACCTGCCGAGCCATCCTCTCCTACAAGGGCGTGCTCTACAAGAAGCACCTGCTGGGCGGCGTAGCCAAGGGCGCCTTCACCGAGGCCGAGGCCGAGGCTCGCTACAACAAGTGGGCGGAGGCCAAGAGCGGCAAGATCGAGGCCAAGACCAACAAGCTGGCCACCGATGCCAAGTCGGCCGAGAAGGCCCGTCTGGCTGCCGAAGCCAAGGTAAACGAGGAGCGCGCAAAGGCCATCGCCGAGAAGAAGGCCGCTGCCGAGGCTGCCGCCAAGGAGGCCGAGGAGGCTGCCAAAGCCGAGGCCGAAGCTGCGGAGGCTCCCGCCGAAGAGGCTGCTGCCGAATAAGCACGGCTCGCAACCGAGTCAAGGGGCGGTTCGACCAACGGTTGAACGCCCCTTCCTTTTTTCGGGACGGTGCGCGCGGCGCACTCCCTTTCGAACCTTTTCACACGGATTCCCCCATGATCGCAGGACGCATCAACAAACTTTTCGGTACGGGCGGAGGCCTGCGCCTCACGCTCTACGATTCGTTTCCCGCCGCATTCGATCCCGAGACGATGCCCCTCATCGTCGAGATCGACGGCCTCGACGTGCCCCTCTGGTGCGAGACCTTCGAGGAGGTCGGTGCCGCGGGCGCCGATGTCCGCTTCGCCGATTTCGATACGGAGCGCCGCGCCGAGGAGCTGATCGGCCGCGAGTTCCGCATCGAACAGCCGCACGAGGAGTCGGACGAAGACGAATTTTTCCTCGAAGACCTGATCGGCTTCGCGGCCGAGGTGCGCGAGGCGGGCAGCGACCGCCGCTGCGAGGGCCGTCTGACCGACTATTTCGACAGCGAGGCGAATCCGCTTTTCGAGCTTTCGATCGGCGATCGGCGCATCCTCGTGCCGGCCGTCGACGAGATGATCGGCGGCATCGATTTCGAAGGGCGCACCATTCGATTCGTTTTGCCCGAGGGGCTGCTCGACCTCTCCTAACCTTCGTTCGTTCATGGCACGCGTAGTAGTCGGACTTTCGGGCGGCGTCGATTCGTCGGTGGCCGCCTGCCTGCTCAAGCAGCAGGGACACGAGGTGATCGGCCTCTTCATGATTAACTGGCACGATACGACGGGCACGCTCGAAGGGGACTGCCCGTGGTACGACGACCGCCTTTTCGCCGAGTTGGTGGCCAAGAAACTCGACATTGCCCTGCACGTTGTGGACCTCTCGGCGGAGTATCGCCGTCGGGTGGTCGACTACATGTTCGCCGAATACGCCCGCGGCCGCACGCCCAATCCCGACGTGCTCTGCAACCGCGAAATCAAGTTCGACGTCTTTCTGAAAGAGGCGCTCAAGCTGGGGGCCGATTACGTCGCCACGGGACACTATTGCCGCAAAACGGTCACGACGGCGCCCGACGGCACCCCCGTTTATCGCCTGCTGGCGGGCAGCGATCCGAACAAGGACCAGAGCTATTTTCTCTGCCAGCTCACGCAGGAGCAGCTGCGGTACGCCCTCTTTCCGATCGGCGACCTGCTGAAACCCGAGGTGCGGCGCATCGCTGCCGAACGGGGGCTCGCCACGGCCCGCCGCAAGGATTCGCAGGGGATCTGCTTTGTGGGAAAGGTCGATCTGCCGACCTTCCTGCAACAGCAGCTGACCGCCCGCGAGGGGGCCGTGCACGAAATTCGGCCCGAGTGGCCCCGCTTCGGCCGCAGACCCGCCTGCGATCCCGCGCTCGGGGCTCCGTCGGACGAACTGCTGGAGGCGCTGGCGGCTCCGTGGCGCTTCACCGTGCGCGACGGCAAGAAGATCGGCACCCACCGCGGGGCCCATTTCTATACGATCGGACAGCGCAAGGGGCTCGGCATCGGCGGGCGCAAGGAGTCGCTCTTCATCCTCGCCACGGATGTCGCCGCGAACGTGATCTATGTCGGCGAGGGGGATGCGCACCCCGGGTTGTGGCGGCCCGCGCTGGCGGTGGACGGGGCGGAGATCCACTGGATCGATCCCGCCCGAGCGATGGCCGTCGGCGAGGAGCGTCGCTATGCCGTGCGCATCCGCTATCGGCAGCCGTTGCAGGCCGCCACGCTGTACCGGCGGGAGGCGGGGCTCTTCATCCGCTTCGACGAACCGCAGCGCGGCATCGCCTCGGGACAGTTCGCCGCCTGGTACGACGGCGACGAGCTGGTCGGTTCGGGGGTGATTCGGTAAGGAGGCTGTTCGGGCCGCCGTTCGTGCGGCGCCCGCCGCGATTCCGCTTGACGCGCTGTGTCCTCGTGCGTGAGCGCGTGCCGTTCGCCACCCGATGCGGCGGATGGCAGGTTCGCATCGACCGCTCGCGGCCCTCCTGCCGCTGCCGCCGCCCGATGCGGCATCGATGACGGGGCTTCTTCCCGCACCTGCGGGAGCGTACGAAAGCGTGATTTTCGGTCCGTTTTATTTCGGATTCTCAATTATCTTTTCTACTTTTGCGGCTGAAATTCTCATTCCTACCGAGAAATGAAAGTAGTCACAACCGTCGAGGAGCTCCGTGCGGAGCTTGCGCAGGCAGCTTCGGAAGGGGTCGGTTTCGTACCGACGATGGGGGCGCTGCATGCCGGTCACCGCTCGCTGGTCGAGCGTGCGCGCCGCGAGAATCGGACCGTCGTGGTGAGCGTATTCGTCAATCCCACGCAGTTCAACGATAAAAACGACCTGAAACATTACCCCCGTACGCCCGAGGCCGACGCCGCCTTGCTGGAGGCTGCGGGTGCCGATCTGGTGCTGATGCCCTCGGTCGAGGAGATCTATCCCGAACCCGATACGCGGCAGTTCGATTTCGGCGCGGTCGACAAGGTGATGGAGGGTGCTACCCGCCCGGGCCATTTCAACGGGGTGGCGCAGGTCGTCAGCCGTCTGTTCGAGATGGTTCGTCCCGCGCGGGCCTATTTCGGCGAGAAGGATTTTCAGCAGATCGCCGTCATCAAGGCGATGGTGGCGCAGCTGGGACTGGCGGTCGAGATCGTCGAGTGTCCCATCGTCCGCGATGCGGACGGCCTGGCCCTCTCGTCGCGCAACCGATTGCTGACGCCCGCCCATCGTGCCGCGGCGCCGCACATCTACGCCGTGCTGCGTCGGGCGGTCGAAAAATCGCACGAGCTGTCGCCCGCCGAACTCAAGGCGTGGGTCGTGGAGGCCGTCGAGCAGAACGATCTGCTGAGGGTGATCTACTACCAGTCGGTCGATGCGTCGACGATGCAGGAGGTCGGGGCGTGGAGCGACTCGGCACGCATTCAGGGCTGCATTGCCGTGCAGGCCGGCGAGATCCGTTTAATCGACAATATCCGTATCCGATAGTCATGAAATTCGAGATTGAAGTCATCAAATCGAAAATCCACCGCGTGACCGTCACGCAGGCCGATTTGAACTACGTAGGCAGCATCACGATCGACGAAGCGTTGCTTGAGGCAGCCAACATCATCGAAGGCGAGAAGGTCCAGATTCTGGATATCAACAACGGCGAGCGCTTCGAAACGTACGTCATCAAAGGGGCGCGCGAAAGCGGCTGTATCTGCCTGAACGGCGCTGCGGCCCGCAAGGTGCAGGTGGGCGACGTGGTCATCATCGCCTCCTATGCCCGCATGGATTTCGAGGATGCCAAGCAGTTCCGTCCGTGGATCGTCTTCCCCGATACGGAGACGAACCGGTTGATCGGATAAGCTTTGTTCGATCGAACGACGCAGCCTTTGCCCTGAACGGCAAAGGCTGCGTCGTTTTTGGATAAATAGGGGCTCGGGGGCCGTTCGTTGTCGAACGCGCGGCTTCGATTCGCAGGGTCCCTTGCGAGGCGACGATCGACTGTACGGGACCTTTTCGGGTTGCGGATGGTTCGTCGGCGGTTGCTTTCGGCATGCGCCTGCAGCGTGAAAGCTCTTTGGGCCGCAGCTTGCGAAGGGACGCAACAGGCGGGCCTTCGCCGCCGAAAGCTGCGGCCCGCCGCGCTGCGCGCGCTTTTCATGCCGGTCCGCTGTCGAACAGGGGGCGTTTTCGGCCCGCTGCGCCGCACCATCGCTCCTCCCTTGCAAGCCCCTTGGCGGAGGTCTGCTTCTCGCCCGAAGGCTCGATGCCGCCTCCGCTCGGCTGCGGGCCGACCCCGTGCGTCGTAACTCGATGGCACAGTCATCGGCAGCCCACAGCTTCGCTCCGCGAAGACCCGCTTCTCGCGTCCGCTCGTTGAGCGACCTTCGCAAGCTGCTGCCCGAAGAAAATGCCCTTTTCACGACTGATGTTGAATCGCGTGTCTGCTGCCCGAGGAAAAGTCGCCTTTCCGCAGCGGACGGCCAACCCTGCATCGGCTGCCCGAGCAGAACCCCGTCCTGCCGCCGTCGGAGAAGCCGCGCATCCGATCCTCTCGGACAAAAAAATCCCGCCGCCTTCAGAGGGCAGCGGGATTCTGTCAGGCGGAACGTGCACTTACAGCCGAGCCTTGATCGCCTTCGTGGCCTCTTCGTAGCCCGGTTTTTCGAGCAGGGCGAACATGTTCTTCTTGTACGCCTCGACGCCCGGCTGGTCGAAGGGATTCACTCCCAGCAGGTAGCCGCTGATGCCGCACGCCTTCTCGAAGAAATAGAGCAGCGCGCCGATCGCCTCGGCGTCGATGCGCGGAATTTCGATGCGGATGTTGGGCACGCCGCCGTCGACGTGAGCCAGCTGCACGCCGAGCTCGGCCATGCGGTTCACCTCCGAAATGCGCTTGCCCGCCAGGAAATTCAGCCCGTCGAGGTTCTCGCCGTCGGCCTCGATGACCACCTTGTGCTTCGGCTCGGCTACCGAAATGATCGTCTCGAAGAGGGTGCGTTCGCCTTCCTGGATGTACTGGCCCATCGAGTGCAGGTCGGCCGTCAGCGTGACGCTGGCGGGGAAGATGCCCTTGTGCTCCTTGCCCTCCGACTCGCCGTAGAGCTGCTTCCACCACTCGTTGATGTATTGCAGACGGGGTTCGTACGAACCGAGGATCTCGGTGCGCTTGCCCGCGGCGTAGAGCTCGTTGCGTACGGCGGCGTAGATGGCCGACAGATTGTCGTCGAATTTCACCTCGGGTGCCGTGGCGGCCTCCATCTTGCGGGCGCCCGCCACCAGTGCGCGGATATCGACGCCCGCCACGGCCAGCGGCAGCAGCCCCACGGGGGTCAGCACCGAGAAACGGCCGCCCACGTCGTCGGGAATGACGAAGGTGGGGTAGCCCTCGTTCGTGGCGAGGGTCTTGAGGGCGCCGCGTGCCTTGTCCGTCACGGCCACGATGCGCTCGGCAGCCTCCTGCTTGCCGTAGCGCGCCTCGATGGCGGCCTTGACCAGACGGAAGGCGATGGCGGGCTCGGTCGTCGTGCCCGATTTCGAAATGACGATCGCGCCGATCGAATGCTCTTGGGCCGCCTCCATCAGTTCGTAGATGTAGTCCTCCGAGATGTTCTGTCCCGCGAAGAGGACCGTCGGATTCGTCTGCTCCTTCTTGAGCAGCTGGAACGGATTCGACATCGCTTCGAGCACCGCCTTGGCGCCGAGGTACGAGCCGCCGATGCCGATGCAGATTACCAGATCGGCCTTGGCGCGCAGCTTGGCCGCCGCCGCCTCGATCGCGGCGAGTTCGGCCTCGTCGATCGACGAGGGGAGCTTCACCCAGCCCAGAAAGTCGTTGCCTTTGCCTTTGCCCGAGTAGAGCAGTTCATTGGCTGCCTCCGCTTTGGCTTTGATCGTCTCCGAGAGGACGACGCCCGATTTCGAAATGTCTAATTTCATGGTTTGAAGGTTGTTTTGGTTGTTGGTTCAGGTTGTTCAGACGAGCTTCTGCGTCAGTGCCTTCATCGACTTGCGCGCCGAGGCGCCCTCGTAGAGGACGCGGTAGACCATTTCGGCGATCGGCATCGCGACCTTGTGGCGGAAGTTGATGTGGCGGATGCAGTCGGCGGCGAAATAGCCCTCGGCGACCATCGTCATTTCGCTCAAGGCCGTCTTGACCGAGCTGCCGCGGCCGATGAGCAGGCCGAGCCGCCGGTTGCGGCTGTGGATCGAATAGCAGGTGACGAGCAGGTCGCCCAGGTAGGCCGACGCCTGCGTGTCGCGCGTGTCGGGGTAGCTCTCTTCGAGGAAGCGCGTCATTTCGGCGGCGCTGTTCGAGATGAGCACGGCCAGGAAATTGTCGCCGTAGCCCAGCCCGATCGCCATGCCCGCCGCCAGCGCGTAGATGTTCTTGAGGATGGCGGCATACTCCGTGCCGTAGAGGTCGGCCGAGTAGGTGAGGTGGATGTAGGGTGCGGCCAGCTTCTGCCCGATCAGGCGGGCGTTGTCGGGATCGGTGCAGACGACCGTGAGGTACGAGAGCCGCCCGCGCGACACCTCCTCGGCGTGGGTCGGTCCCGTGATGAGGCCGATCTGGCGGTAGGAGAGCTCGTAGCGGTCGTGGAGGTATTCGACGACCGTTTTGTAGTCGCCCGGGACGATGCCCTTGATCGCCGAGATGACGAATTTGTCCTGCAACGATTCGGTGAGCGGTTCAAGGAAGGTTTTGAGGTAGGCCGACGGTACGGCCATCAGAATGATGTCGGCGTTGCGGACCACCTCGTTCAGGTCGTCCGACGGGGCGATGCGGTCGCGGTCGAACTCCAGATCGTTCAGGTAGCGCAGGTTGCGGCCCTCGGTGCGCAGCGATTCGAGCACCTCGGGGTTGCGGACGTACCAGCCCACCCGTGCTTCGTGGGCGGCGAGTACGCCGACGAGGGCCGTGGCCCAGGTGCCGTAGCCGATCACGGCGCAGCGGGCGTTCGCATCTATCTTATACTCCATGCGTGGCGCGTTTTTCGGTTTAGTATTTTACAAAGATAACCTTTTTGCCCGAAAAAACAAAAGGTTCGGTCGGCAATTCGCGTCGGCCTGCCCCCCCCCTCTTCGGGATTAGAACGGATAGCCCACACCGAAGTTGATGGCCGTGTTGCGCCAGCTGAACTTGCGGATCCAGCGGTCGCCCTCGGGGCGGTTCGGGTTGTGGAGCTGCACGCCCCAGTCGAGGCGCAGCACGGCGAACTTGATGTCGAAGCGTATGCCGAGACCCGTGTTGAGGGCCAGCTGCTTGTAGAAATCGCGCAGGTGGAAGACCGCCTCGGAGGGGTAGGATTCGGTCTCCGACTTGAGGTACCAGATGTTGCCCAGGTCGAAGAAGGTGGCGCCGTGGACGATGCCCCAGACGGGGAAGCGGAATTCGAGGTTTGCCTCCAGCTTCATGTCGCCCAGCTGGGCGGGGTATTTCGAGTGGGGATCGGGCACCGAGCCCGGGCCGAGGGTGCGGGGGGCCCAGCCGCGCATGCTGTTGCTGCCGCCCGCGTAGAAGAGGCGGTCGAAGGGCACGGCGTCCGAGTTGCCGTAGGCTTTGGCGATGCCTCCGTAGAGGCGTCCCGCCACGGCCGTCTTCTCGCCCAACATGATTTTGCGGCTGAGGCTCAAATCCGTGCGGACGTACTGCGAGTAGCGGATGCCGAAGAGCGTGTAGTACCCTTCTGCGCGCGGATGCGAGAAGAGGTGCTCGATGCCGTCGAGCAGGTTGCCCGAGGTCTCGATGTTGAAGCGCACGACCGTGGCGTTGCCGCCGAGGCTGCGGCGCTGGTTGTTGTAGGCGTAACTGAACGAAAGACCCGCTATGAGCTGCGTCTTATAGCTGTTTATCAGGTATTTGTTCTGCGTCTGGTTCAGGAAGGCCGAGTCGAGGCGGTCGACCTTGATGACGTTGATGTCGATCGGCCGCAGGGCGAAGCTCGAATAGCGGCGGTTGCTCCACTCGTACCCCAGGCCGATGCTCGTCAGCGTGCGGCGGTAGTAGGGGCGGTCCTGGAAATGGACGGCCGTTTCGAGCTTCGTCTTGGGCTGCACCACCGAACGGAAGCGGCGGAAGCTGCCCGGGATCAGAAAGCGCGGAAAGGTGAGTCCCGCCTTGATGCCCACCTCCGTGGCGCGGCTCATCGCGGCGTCTTTCGATTTCATGAACTCGTAACCGCCCGTGAAGGAGATGTCGAGCGACTCGGCGCCGCGGAAGATGTTGCGGTTCTGGTAGCCGACGGTCGCCTTCAATCCGTAGAAGCTCGACGTGGTGGAACCCTCGAGTTCGACCTTGAAGCTCTGTTTGAGGGTCGGCGTGCAGTAGATGTCGCAGTCGAGGATCCCCTCGGCGGGGGCTCTCCGTTCGCTGCGCAGCGTATCCGAAGCCGCCGCGCGCGGCGCAGCTGCGGCGGAGAGCGTGTCGGCGTCGTTCGGCCGTTCGCGGAAGGCGATGCGGGTGCTGCGGAAGAAGCCGAGGGCCATCAGATCGGCATAGGTGCGGTTCACCTCGTCGGTGCTGTACCGTTCGTCGGTGTAGAGCGTCACGGCCTGCCGCAGGGCGCGCGAACGCAGGTTGAGGCCTCCGTCGCTGACGATGCGCAGGCCGTCGCGGATCACCGTGTCGGCACGGAGCGAATCGGCGTCGCCCCGACGGACGGCGGCCGTGGGGTTGTAGTCGGGGTGGATGGCGATCGTCCCGAAGCGGTAGACGCGGTTGTCCGCATAGCGGGGTTTCCCCGCGCGGTCGTACCCTTCGAGGCGCTCCTTGACGACCATCTTCAGTCCGACGCGGCGGTCGCCGCCGAGCGTGTCGGCGACGTACTCGATGTTGCCGACCGAGAAATCGTAGTAACCGAGGTTGCGCAGGTAGGCCGTGATGCGCTCCCGTTCGGCATCGAGGCGCTCGATGTCGAAGATGTCGCCCGTGTGCAGCAGCGTGCGGAGCGTGTCGGCGAGCACGAGCGGCTCGAGCGCGCGGTCGCGAAATTCGTAGCCGATATTTGCGATGCGGTAGGGCGCCCCCTGCCGCGTGCGGTAGGTGACGCGCGCCCGCTTGCGGCGCGAGAGGGTGTCGACCTCGAAGGTCGCCTCCGAGGCGTAGTACCCCTTCGAATCCATGTAGCTCTTCAGGTTGCGGGCGCTGCGCTCCGTGTAGCTCATGTTGAGCAGGACGGGCTCCTGTCCCACGCGGCGCTTCCAGTTGTTCCAGCCGTTATGCTTCGTGCTGTCGGCCTGCTCGTAGAGCCAGATGTAGAAATTGGTCCCCAGCATGCGCTTGTTCGGCTGCTGGCGGATGTATTTGGCCAGCTCCTCCTTCGGAATGCGCTCCTTGCGGGGGGTCGAGCGGTCGTTTTCGATGCGGACGCTTTGCAGCAGGTATTCGCCGTCGGGAATGTGGCGCGTGACGCTGCATGCCGAGCCGAGAAGGCCCAGCAGGCAGAGCAGCAGGTAACGGCAGGTGCGGCGCATCGCTTGGCAGGGGGTTACTGGTTGAGGAAGCCGCGCTCCTTGAGCAGGGCCAGGTAGCTGCGCGAAATCGAGAGGTTGTCTTCGCGGACGTAGCGGCGCTCGGTGAAGATGCGGGCGAGGTTCGGCAGCTCGTTTTCGGCGAGCAGCCGCTTGGTCAGCTCCGACTCTTCGCGCTCGGCCCACAGCTCGTCGATTTCGGCGGCGGTGTAGTCGTTGTATTTTTCGTAGTGGACCACTGCTTCGAGGGGCAGGCGGTCCGTGAGGTCGGGTTTTTCGTCGGGATAGCCCGTGACGATCGTCGTGACGGGGATCACCCCCTTCGGCAGTTCGAGGATGCGGCAGATGTCGCCCGCCGTGTAGATCGTCGTGCCGAGATAGCAGATGCCGAGGCCCGCCGCTTCGGCCGCCACGGAGAAGTTCTGCGCTGCGAGCAGGGCATCGATCGAGGCGGTGAGGAACCAGGCGAAATTGTCGTAGGCGGGTTCGGCCTCGCGCTGGCGGCACCAGGTCGAGAAACGGTGTATGTCGGCGCAGACGGTCACCACGCAGGGAGCCTCGACGACCATCTGCTGACCGAAATGGCAGGGCAGCAGACGGCGGCGCAGCTGCTCGTCGCGCGTCACGACGAGCGAGTAGAGCTGCATGTTGCCGCAGGTCGAGGCGCGCGAGGCGGCCTCCAGCAACTCGCGCAGCGTCTCTTCGGGGATCGGCGCGGATTTGAACTTGCGGATCGAACGGTGTTTCAAAAGCGTGTTCTTCATCGGTTATCGTTGGACGGATTCGTAAAACCGGCGGTATCGGTCGATCTCCTCCGTGCGGAGCGTCGTCCGACCGAGGAGCTCGACGCAGGCCGTTTCGGGGTCGATGCGCAGCAGCCCGTCGGCCTCGAAGGTGGCGTTGCCCGAGAGCGAGGTGACGATGCCTGCCTCGGTGCGGCGGCAGCAGCAGCGGACCATGCCGCCGCTGTTGCGGACGCGGATCGGCAGGTCGGTGCGGCAGTACTGCAAGAAACAGGCCGCGGTCGATGCCGAGGTCATGGCGGTGCCGCACGACGAGGTGAGGCCCACGCCCCGCTCGTAGGTGGCCGTATAGATCTCCTGCCCGCCGCACGGTACGAAGAGGCTGACGTTGATGCCCCGCGGGAAGAGCGCGGGCAGCTCCTTCACCCGTTCGCCGAGGCGCACGAGCCGATCGGTGTCGATCCGTTCGACGGCGGCCGCCAGGTGGGGGTTGCCCGGGTTGACATAGGTGAAGCGCAGCGCGGGATCGAGCGCCTCGATCGGTCGGCCGACGAACCCTTCGGGCGCATCGAGGCTCGGCGGGAAATCGGCCGTGGCGAGGCGGATCGGCAGGTCGACCCGATAGGTCGGGATCCCCTCGAAGAGGGGCTCCTCGCGGCGGATCGGGTAGGGGCGGCCGCCCGAGAGCAGTTCGAACCGTTCGGCGTCGGGCAGGTAGCGTTCGGCGACGCTGCGGGCGACGCAGCGGATGCCGTTGCCGCACATTTCGGCCTCGGAGCCGTCGGTGTTGAACATGCGCATGCCGAACCGCTCGTCGCGGCGCACGGTGAGCAGCAGCCCGTCCGCGGGGCCGTCGATCCGACAGAGGCGGCGGATGAGGTCGGGGCGGTCGGCGAGCGCTTCGAGCCGCGGTTCGGCCGCCGCGTCGAGCAGCAGAAAGCGGTTGCCCGAGCCGTGGCAGCGTATGTAGGTGGTCTGCAACATCTTCGTTTGCGGGTTCGCCCGTGCGGGCGGTTTTGAGGGATTCAAAAGTACGAATAAAAATACGATTTATCAAACCCCGCCGTGCCGCTTTTTGGTCGAAGGCGGGCGCTTTCGGACCGAAAAAGGAGGCGGTTGCGAAAAAAATCCGTAATATTGCGTCAAAAATCGCTCTATGACGGAAAAATTCATCATGGCGGGGGATACGCCGCTGCATCTTTGCGACTCGGAACGGGGCGACCGCTGCCTCGTGCTGCTGCACGGTTACCTGGAGTCGATGCTCGTGTGGGACGATTTCGTGCCGCTGCTCTATAAAAAAGTCCGTGTCGTGACGCTCGATCTGCCCGGGCACGGCATATCGGTCGTGCGGGGCAAATGCCACTCGATGGAGTTTCTGGCCGACACGGTGGCCACGGCGCTGACGGCGCTCGGCGTCGACCGTTTTACGGTCGCGGGCCATTCGATGGGGGGCTATGTGGCGCTGGCGCTGGCCGAGCGGCATCCCGAGCGCCTCGACGGCCTCGTGCTGCTGCACTCGACGCCGTATGCCGACACGCCCGAGAAGGCCGAGAACCGTCGGCGCGAAATCGCCCTCGTGGAGGCGGGCAAGAAGGAGCTGCTGGCCCGTACGGCACCTGCGGCGGGCTTCGCCGAGGAGAACCGCGCCCGCCTGCGCGATGCGATCGAGGACCTTGCCGAGCAGGTCTTTGTGACCGAGGAGGAGGGGATCGTGGCCCTGCTGAACGGAATGATCGAACGCAAGGATCAAAGCGAAATGTTGCGCCGAACGACGGTGCCGACGCTCTTCATCCTCGGACGGAAAGACGGCTACATCCTTCCCGAGATGGCCGAACGGATGGTGGCCGAACACCCCGAAGCACGCGTCGTGTGGCTCGAACAGGCGGGTCACATGGGCTTTTTGGAGGAGCCCGAGGCGGTGGCTGCAGCACTGCTCGATTTCGTCGGCGCGGCCGAGCCGACGGCGGAGTAGAAGCCGCACGCGCATGGGGGCAGAAATGCGCGCCTCGAATTGACGTCATAGATGTCGGCGGGCCGCAGCTTTCGGCGACGAAGGCCCGCGGCTCGCATCCGCTCGGTGCTGCCCTTCGCAAGCTGCGACCCGAACGGGGACCGTGCGATTGAATCTGAAATGCGCGCGTTAGCGCGTGCCGTTCGCCGCCGCCCCACGCGGCCGAACGGCAAGTCTCGCCCGCAGGCTCGACGTGCCTTCTGCCGCCGTCGGCGAACGTCCGAACTCCGTTTGCGGACGGCAGGTTGCCATACGCGCCTCGGATCGACGTCGCAGACATCGGCGGGCCGCAGCTTTCGGCGGCGAAGGCCCGCAGCTCGCATCCGCTTGCCGCCGTCCTTCGCAAGCTGCGACCAGAGCGAAGACCGCACAACCGAACCCAAAGAAAAACGAAACGATATGATAGACGAAATTCTGGCATTCAACCGCCGCTTCGTGGCGGAGAAGGGGTACGAACGTTTCATCACGGACAAATACCCCAACAAACGCATCGCGATCGTTACCTGCATGGATACGCGCCTCGTCGAGCTGCTTCCTGCGGCGCTCGGCCTGAAGAACGGCGACGTGAAGATCATCAAGAATGCGGGCGGCACGATCACGAATCCCTTCGACAGTACGGTGCGCAGCCTGCTGGTGGCGATCTACGAGTTAGGCGTGCAGGAGGTGATGATCGTGGGGCACACCGAGTGCGGCGTGCAGGGGATGGACAGCGCCGAGATGCAGCACCTGATGCGCGAGCGCGGCATTTCGGAGCGGCACATCACCCTCATGAAGCATTGCGGCATCGACCTCGACAGCTGGCTGCACGGCTTCGACGATACCGCCTCGGCGATCCTCGAGACGGTCGACCTGGTGCGCAACCACCCGCTCGTGCCGCAGGACGTCGTCGTGAAGGGCTACATCATGGATTCGACGACGGGAGCGCTGAACCCGATCGACTGATCGCCCTGTCCCGAACGCAGCGCGGGCCCTCCACAGAAAAAGGGGAGGGCCCGCGTCGTTCGTTACTCCATCTCGTCGATCGAGTCGATGCCCGCCCGCGTGATGGCGATGCGGAACCGTTTGTATTCGATCCGATCCTCGTACTGGTATTGCAGGACGATGTTCACGAAATAGGCTTTGTCGCAGGCGACGGCGTGGGGGCGGTTCTCCTCGTCGAGCGTGTAGAGCGGCACCTGCGGGTTGTCCATCTTCTGGATGAAGCTGTTGACGTGCAGGCGGATGATGTCGTTGATGCCGTCCGTGGGGTAGATGTTGTTGCGGTCGAGCTTCTCGCGGTCGATGTGCACCGACTTGCGGTAGAGGATGATCTTCTCGTCCGAAATGCGATTCTCGGCCTGCAGCAGCGGCGAGCGGCTGCGCAGGTTCATCACCTCGCGCGGCACCTTGCCCTCCGAGAGAAAATCCATCCCCTCCTTCATCCAGCCGATCGGCTGCTCCTTGATGCTGATCGTCGCCTTGTTGTCGAAATACTTGCTGCCGATGCGGTGGGCGAAGTAGAAACGCATGAGCTCCTTGATGCGGTCCTTGAGCATGTAGCTGATGACCAGCGCGATGAAGAGCGGCGTCGTGAAGTTGCCGAAACGCTGCTGGAAGGCGAAGCTCACCACCGTGGCGAAGATCATCGACAACCCCGCGGCGATGCTGTAGTAGAGCTGCTCGATGACCACCCCGTCGCGCTTTTTGGGCACCTTCAGGAAGAGGTCGCTTTCGATGTATTTCTTCAGCACGCCGTGGCGGAAGACGAGGTTGCGGTTGTGATAGGGGTCGTCGGGCCGCAGCGTGCCGTAGCCCATGCGGGTGCCGTAGGCCTGTCCTTCGCGGACCGTGCGCGCCAGTTCGGCGATCACCGCCGTGTAGTCCTGCTGCTGCTGTCCGAGGTGACGGATCAGCTTCAGCGTGTGCTGGTCGAGGATGTCGCAGATGAACTCGTCGCCGAAGCGGTAGTAGTTCATCACCTCGTCCGGAACGCTCGGCGTGTCGACGATCCGCCGCAGCCGATGGTACTCCTCCGTGATGCGGCGCACGTTGCGGATGTAGGCGCGGCAGAGGTACTCGATGTCGCTGTGGAAGCGGTTGCCCCGACAGATGTGGTTGATCTCGTTGCGCAGGGCGCTCTTGAAGATCGCCACGAACATCTTGATCTGATATTCGTACTCGGCCACGGCCGTCCGCGTGGGCGACGAAGCCATCGTCGCGAAGGCCGCCTCGAGGTGGTGCAGCGGTGCGGCGGCGCCGTCGACGATCTCGCGCAGGAGGTATTTCGGCGTGATGAGCCGCACGTTGGACTTGACGTCGCGGTAGAATTTCGACTTGGGGTAGGTCGACGGGTTGATGTCGAGGCTGTTGGGCACGAAGATCCACATGTAGACCGAAAAGTCGTTCATGCGCTGCTTGCGACGCGTCACGAACCCCACCTTGAACTCGATGGAGAAGCGGTCGTGTATTTTGGTCTTGATGTCGATCATCGTCGGGAGTCGTTACAAAAAGGGTGCTATCGCGAAGATACGAAAAAAATCAGAAAAAGAGCCCCTCCGTATAGCCCAGCCAGCGCAGCACCGTCTCGCCCCAGAGGATGATCATGCCCCAGGCGATGGTCATCATCGTGATGCCGAAGCGGAACGTGTCGCTCCAGCTGTACTGGTTGGTGGTGTAGAGCAGGGCGGCGGGTTTCGAGTTGAAGGGGAGGACGTAGACGTGGCCCACGAGCATCGCCACGGGGAAGGCGAGGCTCAGGATGGGATAGCCGAAGCGCTGCGCCACGCCGATGGCGATCGGCACGAAGATGAGCGTCTGCATCGTTTTCGACTGGAAGATGAGGGCGCTGGCGAGCATCGTGCCCGTCAGGAGCAGGTAGAGGGCCCAGTAGGGGGTCTCGGCCGTGATGCCGAGGCTGTCGAAGGCGGCGTTGACCATCGTGCCGGGGAGCCCCGTGGCGTCGAGGCCCGCGCCGAGCGTGTAGGCGCCCGCCGAGAAGAGGAGCAGGTGCCACGGAATGTCGACGTCGTTCCATTTCACGACGCCGATTTTGGGCATCAGCGCCACGACGGCGCCCATGAAGGCGACGGCCGTCTGGTTGATGCCGTGCTGTTTGTCGGTGGCCCACAGGATGAGCACGGCGACGAAGATGGCGATGGCGCGGTACTCTTCGGGCTTCACCTTGCCCAGTTTGTGCAACTCTTCGCGCAGCCGCTCCATGCCGCCCTCGATCTGCGGGCGACGCTCTTCGGGACGCAGCGGGAAGATGAGTTTCGTGCCGACGAACCAGCCGATGAGGATCAGCGCCATGTTCATCGGGAAGGCGGCGGCGAACCAGTCCTGGTAGCTGAAGCCGCCCCAGCCCATGGCTCCCGCGATGAGCGAGCCTGCGAGCAGCGTCGCCCCCGACCCCGTGAGGAAGGCGTTGGCGCCGAGGTTGATCTGGAGCAGGTTCTGCAACACGAGGTTGCGGCCGAAGTTGTTGCGGTTTTCGCCGCCCGTCGCGCCGTAGATGGCGGCTACGACCATGAAGATCGGCAGCAGGATGGCCGCCTTGGCCGTCGTGGCGGAGATGAAGGCCGAGAGGACGACGTTGATGACGATGAAGCTGAAAAACACGCCCGAGGCGCTGCGGCCGAAGCGCAGCACGAACCAGAGGGCGAAGCGTTTGGCGGCTTGCGTCTTAACGAGCATGCTGGCCAGCACGAACGAGAGGATGTTGAGCCACATGACGGGGTGACCGAGCTGGGCGTAGGCCGTCTTGTCGGTGGTGACGCCCGTCAGCACGATCGCCAGAATGACGATGAGCGAGGTGAGGTAGTTGGGGATCGCCTCGCTGATCCAGAGGATGATCGAGGCCGCGAAGATCGCCAGCATCGCGTAGTTGATGCGCGTAAAGGAGGCTTCGCCCAGCTCGGCGAAGCGCTTGGCGGCGGCGCCCGTCAGGGTTTCGGGGTCGATCGAGGCGAGAAACGAAAAATCGCCGACCCAGTAGATGAGGGCGAAGACGGCGACGGCCAGCGGCCCGCCGAGGCGTTGCAGCAGCCGTTCGAAGCCCGATTTCTGCATCTTGGGGAGCTTCTCGATCTTGTAGTTGTTCATGTCCATCGGATCGTAGCCGACGGTCGCTTGGTCGTTCATGGCGCGGTGGTGTGTAAGGGGCGGCGGACGAAACATTGTCCGTCGGAGGGGTTCCGCCCGCGCGGACGACGGTCCACCCCGTGCGGGGCGACCGCCGTCCGTTCGGCGGATCCGAAAAAAAGGTTATTTCCAGTTCTTGTAGGGGTTCTTCATGAGCATCGAGTTGTAGTACTTCACGTCGCCCGTGACCTCCTTGCCCAGCCATGCGGGCTTGTCGAAGGCCTCGTTTTCCGACGCAAGCTCCACCTCGGCCACGGTCAGCCCTTCGTTGTCGCCGTAGAACTCGTCGACCTCGAAGGTGTGCTCGCCCGCCTTGACCAGGTAGCGCGTCTTGTCGATCACGCCCGGCTCGCAAAGCTTCAGCAGCTCCTGCACCTCGGCTACGGGGATCTCCTTCTCCCACTCGAAACGGCTGGCGCCGCTCTCGGAGCCGATCCCCTTGATCGTGATGAAGCCCTTCTCGCCCTTGACGCGCACGCGGACCGTGCGCTCGGGAACGGAGCTCAAATAACCCTGCGTGATGCGGGTCTGCTTGAAGGCCGACGCCTTGAAGTCGCCGACGACTAAAAATTTGCGTTCGATTTCCTGTGCCATATCCGTACTGTTTTTATTCGTTGGCCAACGGTTTTTTCGTCATACCGATGACGCGCTTGATCGCCTGGAGGTAGTTGATGTTCTCGACCCCTTCCAGACCCACGTCGGCGATCGTCTTCCTGATGTCTTCGATTTCGGTCGACTCCGAATTGATCGTCACGACCTTCGCGCCGTTGATGAGCACGTTGCCCACCTCGCAGATCGTGTCGTTGACCATGTAGCCGAAACGCTGCTTGTGGACGCGTACGGCGGCCAGGTCGGGATGCTGCTCGACCATGGCGATGAATTCGTCGTAGGTGTAGTTATCCTTCGTCAGTTCGGGCATTTCGACCATGAAGGCGGGGAACACCTCGTTGCGCAGCACGTCGGCCGCGAGCGGGAACTCGCCCTTCATGAGCGGATTCCACTGCTCCAGCCCGTCGACGGCCTGCACGAAGGTCTTGATGTCCATCTTACCGTCGCGGATCTTCGTGTTGTTGATGTCGTTGGCGCGCGAGACGATGTAGATTTCGTCGCTCTGACGCTCCCATACCTTCTCGGGTACGGGCACCGAGAGACGGGCCATACGTTTGTGTGCCTCGCAGAAGCACTGTCCGAACGAGCGGAATTCGAAGCGGGGTTTCGAGATCGCACCGATCTCCATTTTTTCTTTTGCCATGTTGCGTGAATGTATTGAGGTTCATGAACCCCCTCCCCCGCAAACCGCGGGGGAGGAGCGGTCGGGTATTTATTTTTTGGTTCCTGCGGCGTTCGACGAGCCGATCGTGCCCTTCGAGAAGACCACCCAGGCGCCGTCGCCGTCCGTTTCGCGGCCGTAGGTGCTGCCCGTGATGTCCGTCTCGCAGCGCACCTCGTCCATCTGCGCCCCCTTCGGGTCGAAGAGGCGGATGTAGAAGCCCTTCGTCGACGACATGCCGAAGCCGGGACCCTGGTCGGGGGTGTTCTTCACCGTCAGCACGAGGTAGCCGTTGGCCGGTACGACGAAGCCTTCGGGAGCGGTCCAGAGGTCGCCCTCGTCCTTGTCGAACGAGTAGCCGGCGAGGTTGACGTCGCCTGCGTTCGGGTTGTAGATTTCGAGCTTCTTGTTATCGCCGTCGCACTCGTTAAGGCAGAGGCGGAAGATCTTGAGCTCGGCATCCTTGTTCGTGGCGCCGATCGTCGGCGTCGCGAAGACGGCCCAGCTGCCCGTGCCGTCCGTCGTGCGGCCGTACGAGCCGCCCGAGATATCGGAGCGGCACTCCACCTCGTCGATCACTGCTCCTGCGGGGTCGAACAGACGGATGTGGAAGCCCTTCGTGGCGGACATCCCGAAGCCGGGGCCCTTGTCGGGGGTGTTCTTCACGGTCACCACGAGGAAGCCCTTCGACGGAATCGAGAAGCCTGCGGGGAAGCTCCACAGGTCGGCGCCGTCCTTGTCGAGCGCGTAGCCCGTGAGGTCGACCTGCGTGTCGCCCGGGTTGTAGAGTTCGAGTTGCTTGTTGTCGCCGTCGCACTCGTTGAGACGGGGGATCGGCTGACCGGCCTGCGGGTCGACATAGGGTTCGTCCTTGACGCACGATGCGAAACCGAGCGTGAGGGCCAAAGCGGCGAAAAGTATCTTTTTCATGATGCGTTGTTTTTAGGTGTGAATGATGTGGTGGGGGCGGTTAGAAGTTGATTTCGATGCGGGCGGCGAGCATGTGGTAGTCCACGCCGGCGCGGTTCTTACCCTCGACCACCTTCAGCGGATCCTTCGTCGGGGCGCCCGTCTCGTCGTGACCCACGAAGAGCTTGCCCTTGCCGTTGGCGTAGCGGTCGTTGTTGTTGTACTGGTAGTTGAGCATCACCTTCACGTGGTTGTTGACGTAGTAGTTCAGACCGGCGGTCCACGCTTCGCCCGAGCCGCCCTTGATGTTCTTCGAGTTGAGGGTCAGGTAGTCGTAACGGAAGCAGAGCTCCAGATCGCCCCAGCTGCGGCCGCGTTGGATGCGGGTGAACTTGGCGCCGTTCGAGTCGTAGCGCTGCTTGCCGCCGAAGAGCAGGTAACCCGCCTGGGCGTACCAGCCCCAGAAATGTTTCGTGCGCGTGTCGACCTTCTCGGGAGCGTTGCTCTGGATGTGGGTGTCGTTGGCCAGCACGGCGGTCTCGAAACGCAGCCCCTTCCAGTAGCCCGCCAGCTCGGCCGTGTAGAGCAGGTCGTGGTCGACGTTCGGAATCGTGTTCGTGTCGAGGTACTTCTTGCGGTTGATCGAGGTGCTGTTGCGGGTGCTGAAGCGCGACATGCCGTACTCCTTCGGCTCGGCGTCGGTCTTCGGCGTGCGGTAGGAGATGGCGGCGCCGAGGTGCAGGCCCCAGTCGGGGTTGTTCCAGCCCGGCATGAAGACCGCCTTGCCCGTGTAGGACATGCCCTCGTTGCGGCCGTAATCCTTGTTGTTGTCCTCGACGGAGGTGCGCGTCTCCAGCGCGTCGATCGTCTGGAAGAAGACGCCGCCCGAGAGCCACATCCACTTCTTCGCCCACTTGATGTTGGCGCCGATGTGGCGCGAGGGGGCGAGGGCCTGCGCGGCCATCGGACGCTCCATGAACTGGAGGTAGCGCGACGTGTTGTTGCGCTGGAGCGAGAAGAACTCCTTGAAGTTACCGATCTGGATCTCCGTGTTGCGGAAACCGTCGTAGCGGATGATGGCATCCTTGAGCTCGAAGACGCCGTTAGCCATGTCCATGTCGACCTCGCCGTACCAGTCCTTGGTGATCTGCGCCTTCACGGCGAAGCGTGCGCGACGGATCGAGGCGCCGTTGCCGATCGGGTCGTAATCCTTGTCCTCGCCGTAGAAGGCGGCGAAGTCGGCCTGCACGCGGCAGTCGAGCCACAGTTTGTACTTCGTGTCCTTCGAGCGGAAGACGAGGAAGCCGTCCTGCGCCTCGACCTTCAGCGGGTCGATCTTCACGGCGACGCCGTACTGGTTGTACTCGACCTCCGACGAAGCGGTCGGTCGCTGCTCCTGCGCCGTGGCGCCCGTTGCGAGCAGAAGTGCCAGGGGAAGTAAAAGTTTTTTCATCGCGAAAGAGTTTAGGTTGGTTGGTTTGTTCAGATGGTTTTGATGAAAGCCGCCAGGTTCTGTTGTCGTTGCAGGCCCAGCTTCGTCCGCAGCCGGTGTCGGCCGATTTCGGCGCTTTTGGGCGAGATGTTCATCAGCGTGGCGATGTATTTGGTCGAGAAGCCCAGCCGCAGCAGGATCGTCAGCCTTCGCTCCTGCTCGGTCAGCCGCGGGAATTTCTCCGTCAGGCGGATGCAGAAATCGCGGTGGAGCTGCTCGACCCGGGTGTAGAATCCGTCTATTTCGTTCGAGAAGTTCATGCGGCGGTTCAGCTCGGTGCGCAGCTCTCCGAGCAGGCGGTTTTTCTCCGCGGGGTCGCTTTCGGCCTCGGCCGCCTTGATCTGTTCGTAGAGGCGGTCCGTGAACTCCTTTTGTTCGTTGATGTTGAGGGCGATGCTCATCACCTCGCGCCGCTTGAGCTCCAGCAGGTTGTGCAGCTGTTCGTTCTCGGTCCGCATCGTGCGGATCTCCATGCGGTTGAGCGAGCGGCGGTTTTCGGCCAGCTGCTCCTCCTGTTCGAGCAGCACGCGACCCGATTTCTGCCGCGTGAGGTGCGTGTGGAGCAGGTTGTGCACCAGCAGAGTCGTCACGGCGAGCAGCACCAGCCCGAGCAGCAGCATGTAGGTCTCGGCCGAGGTCGGTCGGCCGTCGGCACCGGCCGCCGCGGCGAAGAAATAGCCGCCGAGCAGCCCGACGATGGGGGTGATGAGGGTCGCGGCGCCGAGGCGGAGCAGGGTTCCCTGCTCGACCAGGTCGCGGCGCAGCGCCACGCCGCATCCGGCCAGTGCGGCGAAGGCGAGCAGGGCGGGCGACTGCGGGGTGGCGCGCAGCCCGACGAGCGCCGCCGCGCCGTCGAACGAGAAGAGCAGCAGCGTGAGGGTCACGGCGCCGAGGATGGCCGCCGAGGCACCGACGTGGATGTCGAACTCGCGTTCGAGCAGGCGGGCCACGCCGTCCGCGGCGGCGCGGCGGGCGAGCAGCGCTCCTGCGGCGAGGGCCGCGGGCAGCAGCAGCCGGCTCGCGGAGCCCGTGACGGGGGCCGTGCCGAAGAGGAGCCCGAGGTTGCAGCCCCAGGCGACGAGCATCGCGGCGGCGAGGAGCGTCACGGCGATGCCGCAGCGCTGCATGAGGCGGAGGTAGTGCGCCTCGCTGCGGAGGATGAGGGCCGTCGCCAGGCGGCAGACGAGTGCGGCGAGCAGGGCGGCCAGCAGCGGTGCGACGATCCAGGCGAGTGGCGCCGCCGACAGCGGCATCGGGCTCCCCTCGACGAAGAGGCGGTAGCCCGCTTCGGCCCCGACCAGTGCGAAGACGGGCGAGGCGTGAGGCGATACGAGGCGTCCCGCTCCGACGGCCGTGAGGGTCGCGGCGGCGAGAAGGGCGAGTTCGGCGCCCCCTTCGGCGGCGGGCAGCGCCCGATGTTGCAGCAGCAGCCCGAGGCCGACGCCCGCGACGATGCAGGGCACGAGGCGGCTCCGACGCACGACGTGGCACGCGCCTGCGGGGGCGAGCGCCGTCCGAAGGTCGGTGCGGGCCAGCAGCCATCCTCCGACGAGGGCGAGCAGGAGATATGCGGCGATCGGCATCATGCGGCTATACGGTGCGTTTGATGGACATGACGGAGAGCTGGTCGGCTGTCTTCTCGGCGGCGCGCGAGAGCTCCTCGATGTGGAGGGCGAAATAGCGCAGGTGGAACTTTTCGCTCAATTTCAGCGTGTTCATTTCATGGAAGACCTTGCGCTTGAGGGCTTTCGCCTGCTTGTCGGTCTCCTTTTCATAGAAATATACGCGGTGGATCTTCTCGGTGATGACCTCGGGCGTGCGGAAATAGGCCTTGGCGGCGGGGATCGTCGTTTCGACGGCGAGCGTCGACAGGTCGGTCAGCTTCAGGAAATCGGCGTTGAGCTCGACGGGAATGTAGGGGTGCTCGATCTCGAACTGGAAAAGGTTGTTGTTCAGGATATCGATGATGTGGTCCATCCGCTCGAGCAGTCGCATGATATCGCCGCGCGAGCGCACGAGCGACGATTGGCGGTAGAGGCCGCTTTCGATTTCGCGCCGCGTCAGCTCGGCGTCGCTCTCGAGCCGGACCATCGTCTGCAGGTTGTCGTTGAAGGCCTCGACATCGTTGTAGAGGTAGTTTTTCACGCCGTCCTTGAAGATGAGGAGGGCCTGATCGATCGTGTCGAAGAATTTGTCGATGCTCTCGACGCTTTTATTGATGCGTTTCTGGAAAAACATGGTCGCAGGGGTGTGGGTTTTGCTTTAACAAAGATAGTCGTTCGCGAAAGAAATTAAAATGCCGTTTCGGGGCGTTCGGGGAGGTGTGCGCATAATGTAGAGTTTTTGGTTCGAAAAGAATGATTGATTTTCAAAGATATAAAAAATATCTGTAAAGTTGCTTCGCGGGGTGTGCGAAAACTTGCGGCGTGCATTGTTAAGTTTTTATCCGACGATTTTTCTCGGCTTTTTCTTGCTTGAAACCTTAACAGACGAAAAACGGGTCTTCCCCGCGAGGAAGACCCGTGCGTCGGTTGCGCCGAATCGCGTCAGAAGAGGTGGCAGGCGACCGTGAGACCCGCCATGACGATCGAGACCATCGACATGAGTTTGATGAGGATGTTGAGCGAGGGGCCCGACGTATCCTTGAAGGGATCGCCGACCGTGTCGCCCACGACGGTGGCCTTGTGGCAGTCGGAGCCCTTGCCGCCGAAGTGGCCCTCCTCGATCATCTTCTTGGCGTTGTCCCAGGCGCCGCCCGCGTTGGCCATGAAGACGGCCAGCACGAATCCCGAACCGAGGCTGCCGACCAGCAGGCCGATGACGCCGGCCACGCCGAAGAGCAGGCCCGTCACGATCGGCACGGCGATCGCCAGCAGGCTGGGCAGCAGCATTTCGCGCTGTGCGCCGCGGGTCGAGATTTCGACGCAGCGGGCGTAGTCGGGCGTCCCTTCGCCCGTGAGGATTCCCTTGATTTCGCGGAACTGGCGGCGTACCTCGGCCACCATGCTTTCGGCTGCGCGGCCCACGGCGTTCATCGTCATGCCGCAGAAGAGGAACGACATCATAGCGCCGATGAAGATGCCGATCAGCACGACGGGGTTCATCAGGTGGATCTGGTAGTAGTCCATGAAATCGAGGATCGAAGCCTCGCTGACGAGGCGTTCGACGCCGCTCGTGAGTTCGATCGTGTGGCGGCCGATGTGCTGGAGACCGATTTTGATCTCCTCGATGTAGGAGGCGAGCAGCGCCAGGGCGGTCAGCGCGGCCGAACCGATGGCGAAGCCCTTGCCCGTGGCGGCGGTGGTATTGCCCAGCGCGTCGAGGGCGTCGGTGCGCTTGCGGACCTCGGGGCCGAGGCCGCTCATTTCGGCGTTGCCGCCCGCATTGTCGGCGATGGGGCCGTAGGCGTCGGTCGCCAGCGTGATGCCGAGCGTCGAGAGCATGCCCACGGCGGCGATGCCGATGCCGTAGAGACCCATCGACATGCCTGCGGCGCTCATCATCGTGTCGAGGTCGAAGCCGATGGCGCAGAGGTAGGCGAGGATGATCGCGGCGCCGATCGTGATGACGGGGACGGCCGTGGAGATCATCCCTACGCCGACGCCCGAGATGATGACCGTCGCGGGACCCGTTTCGGCGCTCTGGGCGATTTTCCGGGTGGGTTTGTAGCTGTGCGAGGTGTAGTACTCGGTGGCCTGGCCGATGATGATGCCTGCCACCAGACCCGTGATGACCGAGCAGGAGAGGCCGAGCCAGTTCTCGATGCCGAGCAGGTAGAGGATGCCGAAGGTCGAAAGGGCGATGAGCAGCGAGCTGACGTTGACCCCGAGGCCCAGCGAGCGGAGCAGTTCGCGCATCGTGGCGCCCTCCTTCGTGCGGACGAGGAAGATGCCGATGAGCGAGAGGACGATGCCCACGGCGGCGATCAGCATCGGGGCGAGCACCGCCTTGGTCTGCATGTCGAGGTCGCCCGTCGCGGCGAAGGCGGCGGCGCCGAGGGCCGCCGTGGCGAGGATCGAGCCGCAGTAGCTCTCGTAGAGGTCGGCGCCCATGCCGGCGACGTCGCCCACGTTGTCGCCCACGTTGTCGGCGATCGTGGCGGGGTTGCGCGGGTCGTCCTCGGGGATGCCCGCTTCGACCTTGCCCACGAGGTCGGCGCCGACGTCGGCCGCCTTCGTGTAGATGCCGCCGCCGACGCGGGCGAAGAGGGCCTGCGTCGAGGCGCCCATGCCGAAGGTGAGCATCGTCGTGGTCATGACGACGAGTTTCTGGGCGCCCGTGGCCTCGACGAAGCGGTCGAGGACGACGTACCAGATCGAGATGTCGAGCAGACCGAGGCCGACGACGACGAGTCCCATGACGGCGCCGCTGCGGAAGGCGACCTTCAGGCCGCGGTCGAGCGACTGCTGTGCGGCGAAGGCCGTGCGGGCCGAGGCGTAGGTGGCGGTTTTCATGCCGAAATAGCCCGCCAGCCCCGAGAAGAAGCCGCCCGTGAGGAAGGCGAAGGGCACCCAGGGGTTCTGGACGCCGGCTCCGTAGGCGAGGTAGGCGAAGAAGAGCGCCAGCACGGCGAAGACGATGCCTACCACTTTGTACTGCTGGCGCAGGTAGGCCATGGCGCCTTTGCGGACGTGACCGGCGATTTCGCGCATGCGGTCGGTCCCTTCGCTCTGCCGTTTCATCGAACGGTAGAATCCGGCGGCGAATCCCAGCGCGACGATCGACGCGAGGGGCACCGCCCAGAAAATTGCGGGAATGTTCATAAAATATAGGTGTTGGTTAAAGGTTGCGAAGCGGTAACGGTGTGTTGTACAAAGATAAAATTTTTTTGCGGGAATAAAAACCGCGCGCCCGCATTTCGGCCGTGCGGGCGCTGCGATGTAGCGTTTTTCGTTGGCGGAAACCGCTTGGAAATCCGTTTTTTCGAGCTGTCGTTGTAGAGGTTCGTGCGGGGAGGGCGCGGCAACTTAACAGAAGAATGTAGGTATCGCCCGCGGGGGTGTCGGAGGGCGCTGCGACGCGTGCGGATACGAAAAACGCGGCAGACCGATCGGTCTGCCGCGTTTCGTAGCGAGAGAGAGACTTGAACTCTCGACCTTCGGATTATGAATCCGACGCTCTAACCAGCTGAGCTATCTCGCCATGCTTCGAAAGCGAGTGCAAAGATAAGTCAAAAATCCGTTTTTGCAAAATCTTTTCCCGAAAAAAAGCGTTTTTCGTCGATCGGGCGGCGGATGCGGCACCGATTTTGCGCTGCGAGGGGCAAAATTCCTGATCTCTATGCAAGATTTGACACGCGACCGCATCCTGCATTCGATGCACCTGCTGAAGGTCGTGGCCGGCCTGGTGCTGCTGGCCGCCTTTTCCTGGGAGTTGCTGCATGGCGACGAACGTCATTTCACGTCGGGCTACCTCGTCGTGCAGCTCGTCGTCTGCCTGCTGTTCCTGCTCGATTTTCTGGTCGGCTGGGCGCTCTCCGAACGACACGGCTGCTATTTCGGCCGCCATTTCCTCGTGTTGCTGCTGGCGATTCCGTGGATCAACATCGTCGATTGGTGCGGCATCCGTCTGCCGCACGACTGGGCGGTGCTGGTCGGGCTGCTACCGCTGCTGCTCATCGTGCTGTCGACCTATTTTCTGCTCGACTGGCTCGGGTCGATCCGCATTCACCGCATCTTCTTTACCTATCTGTGCGGCGTGCTGCTCTTCACCTACTTCTCGGCCCTCGTCTTCTTCGATCTGGAGGGGCCGACGAACCATGCGCTGACGAGCTTCGGCAACGCCCTCTGGTGGGCGGGGCTGAACCTCTCGACGGCGGGCGCCCCGATCGAACCGATGTCGGTCGTCGGGAAGATCCTCTCGGTGCTGCTGCCGATTGCCGGCATGCTCTTCCTGCCGATCTTCACGACCTACATCGTCCAGTACAACGACCGTCGCCACGCGGCCGATGCGTCGCGGCCGAAGGAGCGGAAATAGACGCTTATAGGACGTTGCGACGACGCCCCGATTCCGTTGTGGATCGGGGCGTCGTCCGTTTGTGCGGAGGGGGTCTTCGCCCTTGCGGAGGTACTCTTCGCCCTTGCGGAGGTTCTCTTCGTCCTTGCGGGACCCGCACGCTGTGCCGCGGCCTTCGGCTCCTGCGAGAAGCCGCCTCTCGCCGAAAGGCTCGTTGCCTGCGCTTCGCAAGCAGCGCTTTCGACCGATTGCACACATTCGATGCGTGTTCTTCGCGTCGTCGCATGTGTGCTTTTGCATATGCGGTCGGCTGCCTTTCCGTGCGAGAGTCTGCCTGCGAAGCTGCTCCGCGGGCTACTGCCCGGACGGGATGCGGTTCTCTTCGAAGATCGATCGCGCGTGCCGTGCACCGTACCGCTCTGAACGGGCCATGCTCCGCCTGCAAGAACAGCCGCCGCCCCGCCTGTGTGCATGGCCTTCGCTCCGTCTGCAAGCCCCCCCCCACGACAAAGGCCCGCAACTCGTGGCGAGTGCGGGCCTGAAGCGGGCGGTTGCCCGAACGGTCGATATGCCGTTGCGGCTAACGTGTTTCGCGCGAGGCTTTCGGGATGAAGAGGTCCACCAGATAGAGCCCCTGCCGCAGAAACCAGACGTAACCCCGCTTGAAGAAGCAGGCTACTTCGGCGATCGTGTCGAGCTTCGCGCGGAAGCGTTCGACCGTGTCGCGGATCGAGAGCTGGTAGCTGACGACGGCCAGCAGAACGAAGAGGAGGCAGACGACGAACGATGCCAGGCTGATCGAGCCGATCCAGCTCGACAGCCAGAGCACGAGCGCCGTCACGCCCGTGAAGAGGGCGCCGATGATGCCGATCACGAAGAGCACGAGGCCCGTGAACAGCCCGCCCCGTTTCGCGGATGCACCCGTCATCGTTTTCAATACTGGTTCGTTTCGCACTTGCAGCGTGCCTGGTCGATCTCCGACTTGATCTTGCCGTGGATCTCCTCGGCCTTCTCCTTGACGCGGTCGGCCTCCTCGTCGATGAAGTCCTTGATGTGACGGCGCAGCTCGGGACCCGACTGCGGCGTGAAGAGCATGGCAAGGGCCGATCCGACGATCATCCCGCCGACGAGCGAGACGATAAAGATACCTGTGTTTTTCATAATAGCAGATTTTTTTGGTGTTCGTCTGCTCTATGAAGCAAACAACGCGCCAAAAAATGCTATCTTTGTTCTTCGGGCCGGACGGGCGCGCCGCCGTCGGCGAAGGGCGCACGCGCTCTTCCGCAGGCCGCTGCGCCTCCGACCCTTTTGCGACCGATGGAAACGGACCGCCTCCATACTGCCGCCTTCACGGGCCACCGCGACTACCGCGACGACGCTCCCGAAGCGTTGCGGCAGGCCGTGCGCGCGCTCTACAACGACGGAGTGCGCGATTTTCTGTGCGGCATGGCCGTGGGCTTCGACCTGGCCGCCGCCGAGGCGGTGGTCGCCCTGCGTGCGACCTGCCCCGGGATGCGGCTCGTGGCGGTGCTTCCCTTCGCGGGTCAGAGCGACCGTTTCACCCCCGACGAGGAGCTGCGCCATGCCCGCCTCACGGCGGAGGCCGATGCCTGCATCCGCCTCGCAGCCGACTACGGGCGCGGCTGCTACCATCGCCGCAACGATTTTCTGGTGAGCCACGCCGCGGTCCTCGTCGCCTGGTACGACGGCCGCAAGGGGGGCACGCAGTACACCTTTCGGCAGGCATTGCGCAAGGGGCTGCGGATCGTGAACCTCGCCCCGACCCTCCGTGCCGAAACCCCCGATCCCGAACTTTTCCCCTCCCGCTGACAAACGAAAGGGCCCCGAAAAGGGCCCTTCGAACCGATTGAAACCGCTTCGATCGAACGCTGTTCGGTCAGAGCCGTCGCAGCGCCTGCCGAATCGTGCTGCGCAGCGCCGCCGAGCAGCATGCGGGGTCGATCGTTTCGAGCAGCAGTCGCAGTTCGCCGCACAAGGCGGGTTCGAGCTTGCAGAGCCGACAGGCGAGCTTGACGGCCAGGGCCCGCACGGCGATCGCCTCGTCGGGCGACGCGAGTAGCTCGAAGCAGTGATCGAGCAGCGCGACGGAGAGGTGCTCGATCCGCGTGCGGTGCAGCAGGCCCAGCAGCAGCCGTTTCGAACCGGCGTGACGACAGGCGAGCAACTCCGCGATCCAGCCGTCCGTCTCCGATGCGAAGCGCTCCGCATCCCGTTCGCTCACCTTTTCGCAGGCCCACAACGCGCGCCAGGCAACTCCTTGGTCGGGGTCGCGCGTCAGTACGCGGACCGCTTCGAGCGCCTGCGGGTCGCGCAGCATCTGGTCGGCGATGCGCAGAATCGCTCGTCGACCCTGCGTCGGCCGCAGCAGCGCGCGGTAGTGCTCTGTCGGCGACGGATTCATGGCTGTTGCAGCAGGGCGTCGGTCACCGCTTCGAAATGACCGTTCGTCGGCAGGCAGAAAACGTTGAAACCGAGCGACTCGGCCGTGGCCGTGTTGCGGGCGCCGTCGTCGATGTAGAGGCTCTCTTCGGGACGGATGCCGTACTCGGTCAGGAGACGTTCGAAGATGGCGGGCGAGGGCTTCAGCAGCTTCATGCGGAACGAAAGGCCGATGCCGTCGAACGCATCCTCCATCCGCCGTCCCTGTGCCGCGAAGAGGTTGCGGATGATCTCGAACGCCGCCGGATTGGTGTTCGACAGGATATAGGTGCGGATGCCGCCTGCGCGCAGACGGTCGATCGCGCGGAGCTTCTCGGGGTCGATCCGTGCCAGAAACGCCGCATAGACGTCGTAGATTTGCCGGTCCGTCACTTCGGGCCGTCGGTCGATGCGGCGCATTTCGTCGCAGGCGGCGTGGAAATCGATCGCGCCGCTCTCCATGCGTTCGTTCACCTCGGCGGGGTAGCAGGGGTCCATCAGATCGGCCATGCGGGGCATGCCGATGGCGCGGAACGCTTCGCGTACCTGCTCCATTTCGAGGTCTACCAGTACGCCGCCCAGATCGAAGACGACGTTGCGTATCGGTTGTTTCATGTGTATGCGTATTTTGCAGGTTAAGCCGATTTTGTCCGGTTTGTCGTGTGCGTTCCCGCCCTCGAAGAGGTCGGCGGGCCGCAGCTTTCGGCGGCGAAGGCCCGCGGCTTGTGCGTAGCCCGCTGCGTCCCTTCGCAAGCTGCGGCGCGAGTGGGCGATCGTGCCGCCCGTTTATCGCTGGAACTGCATCGTGAAGCGGCGGACGGGGCGCAGCAGCCACATCGGCAGCACGACGAGCAGCGGAATCCACAGCCGGTTCCACCAGTCGGGGACCGAGCAGCGCCACCCGCGCTGCAGGGCCTTCAGGCCGCGCCGTGCGCAGCTGTCGGCCGAGATCAGCACGCCGAGCCGCAGTCCGATCCGCTGCCAGCGCGGGGGGAGGCCGTAGAGGTCGGTCGCCACTCCGGCGGGGCAGACGGCCGTCACGCGGATGCCCCGTTCGCGCACCTCCTTGGCGAAGGCGACCGAGAAGGCCTTCAGGTAGGCTTTCGAGGCGCTGTAGAGGGCCAGCCCGGGGAAGGGCATCCAGAGCGAATAGGAGGACATGTTGAGGATGCGCCCCTCGACGCCGCGTTCGATCATCTGCACCGCGAAGAGGCGGCAGAGCTTCGTGGCGGTCAGGTCGTGCAGCAGCAACATGCGCTCGATACGTTCGACGGGGGTGCGCAGCACGTCGCAGAAGGAGAAGATGCCCGCGTTGTTGACCAGCACGTCGGGGGTGAAGCCGAGAGCCTCGGCCCGTGCGAAGAGGGCTTCGGCCGCTCCGAGCTGCGCCAGGTCGCAGGCGACGGTCTGCACGCGGACGGGATGTGCCGCCTCGATTTCGGCGCGGACGGCCAGCAGGGGCGCTTCCCGCTCGCCGACGAGCAGCAGATCGCAGCCGAGGGCCGCCAGCCGCAGCGCGTAGCAGCGGCCGATGCCCGAACCGGCTCCCGTCACGAGGGCCTGCCGCTTGGATTTCGTCGTGCGCTCCATCGCTCTATTTGATTTTGGCCAGCTCGCGCCAGATCTTGTCGGGGATCGGCTCCTGGCAGTTGTGGCAGCACTGCATGTCGACCGAGTACATGCGGGCGATGCAGTAGTCGCGGTGGTCGCAGCCCGAGCGGGTCGAGCGGTCGCCCGCGCGCAACTTGTTGACGAAGGCGGGGTCGTTGATCAGGGCGCGCCCCATCTGCACCAGCTCGAATCCTTCGCCGAGCACCCGTTCGATCCCTTCGCGCGAGACCAGTCCGCCGACGTAGACGAGCGGCATCTTCAGTTCGCGGCGGAACGCCTTCGCCTTTTCGAGGAAGAAACACTCCTCGAAATCGTACTGCCGGATCATCCGATGGCCGAAGAGGTTGACGACGATCTTTTGCGGCCACGACGACCAGGGCATGTAGTGGCTCATCGTCTTGGTGGGGATGCGGCCGCGCATGACGGCCATCGGCGCCTTCGAGACGAAGCCGGCCGAAAGGACCAGTCCGTGTACGCCGAGGCGTTCGATTTCGCGGGCTATTTCGATGCTTTCGGGCACCTCGATGCCCCCCTTGAAACCATCCTCCATGTTGTGCTTGACCAGCACGGCCATGCCGCTGCGGGCGGCCTCCTCCATCACCTCCGTCAGACACATCCGCATGAAACGCATGCGGTTCGCGAGCGAGCCGCCGTATTCGTCGCGGCGGCGGTTCGTATAGGGGGAGAGGAACTGTGAGATGAGGTATCCGTGGCCCGCATGGACCTCCACGGTGTCGAATCCCGCCTCGCGGGCCGTGCGGACCGCCCGACCGAAGTCGCGGGCGAAGGCTTCGCATTCCGAGCGGCGCATGCCGCGCACGAAGGTGGGGGAGTAGAGGTTGAAGCCCGTCGAGGCGCCGACGGGAAAGCAGCCGGCCGTGCTCCAGTGGGTCATGTTGCCGCAGTGGCCGATCTGGATGCTTGCGGCGGCCCCCTCGGCGTGGATCGCATCGGTGATTTCGCGCAGGGCGGGGACGATTTCGGGGCGCAGCCAGAGCTGCTTGTTGAAGGAGACGCCGCTGCGGTTGATCGAGGCGTAGGCGAGGGTCGTCATGCCGATGCCGCCGCGGGCCACCGAGAGGTGGTACTGCTTGAGTTGCTCGGTGGGGCCGAAATCCCTGCCCATCGATTCGAAGGCCGCCGAACGGATCGTGCGGTTGCGCAGCGTGAGCGGCCCGAGGGTGAAGGGGGTGAAGAGGTCGGATTCCATATCAGTAGATGAACGGAAGAATGCGTTTGCGTTTCAGGGCGCGGAATTCGTCGCCGAACTCCTGCTCGTAGCGGCGGCGCAGCGATGCGGCGCGCGGCGCGAGGTTGGCGAAGGTCCAGAGGACGAAGACGACGCCCGCCCACGACCACGAGGCGACGGCGAAGCCGATCCACTCGGTCAGCTCGCCGAAATAGTTGGCCGAGGAGACGTAGCGGAACATGCCGCCGCGGGGGATGTAGTGGCGCGTGTCGCCCGGGCGGCGGAGGTTGCGGATGATGGCGTCCGAGCGGAGGTTGACGGTCATGCCCGCGAAGAAGATCGCCGCACCGATCCAGAAGGGCGGCTTCGAGAGCCAGTCGGCGTAGTAATCCGCGGGGGCGAGGTAGAAGATCCAGCCTCCCTGCATGAGGGCGTTGAGCGTGTTGAAGAGCATCCCCATCGCGACGATGCCGAACGGCATTTGCGAGTTGCCGCGCAGGCGCAGCGGGAAGATGAACGAGCGGTGGAAGTAGTGCAGCTCGAAGAGGAGGAGCAGCGCGAGGGGCGCCGCCTCGAACCGCCGCTCCGAGCAGAACCAGAGCGCCGCCATGGCGAAGAAGACGGGCGATTCCATGAGAACCCAGCCGAGGCGGTTCGGGATCGGCCGCCCGAATTTCGGGTTGAAGAGGTATCCGTAGCCCGCTTCGACGAAATGCAGGGCGATGAAGACGACGACGGCCAGGAGGGTCATCGCCAGCAGGAACAGCTCGTAGGTGGTTTCCATGTGTTCGGATTGGCTTGTGTGGCAAAGATACGAAGAAGCGAGGGCAAAAGCAAGCTTGCTTGCATTTTGCCGAGCGGGCGTATCTTGGGCGGAGCATCGACGTCGCAGACGTCGGCGGGCGAACCGGTTCGATGCGACTCGATGGCGCAGCCATCGGCGGGCCGAAGCCTCCGCGCGCGGAGGCCCGCATCTGTCGAGTGCGTGCGCTCCGCAGGCTTCGCCCCGAACCGCTTCGCACGTTTGTGCGACAGTCCGCCGCCGCCCGCTGTGTCAACTCCGCAGGCTGCGACCCGACGAAAATCGCGCAACAGCCCCTCTCCGCGAAAACGAAAAAGCATCTTTCGTCCCGTCAAGAGGAGAAAGATGCCTTTCGGTGATCTCGGAGCGGTTCGAACGCTCGACCGGCAGATTAGAAATCTGCTGCTCTATCCAACTGAGCTACGAGACCGACGTTGCTTTTCGCGTTGCAAAATTACGAATTTTGATCCCATCTGCAAACTTTCGGCCCGAAAAACGCGCTTTTCGGGCGGGCGACCGCAGCCGTCGGCGACCGAAAGCAGCTGCCGAAGCATCTATGCGGCAGCCCGAATGCGCTCCGCGCCGTTCGGCGCCGCCCGTAGAGGCTTCTTCGCGTCGGCAGCGTCGGATACGTCGGAATCGTCGGCAGCATCGGATACGTCGGACACGTCGACGCTTGTCGGCCGCGCCGCTACCTCCGATAGCTTCCCTCCCACGTTTTGCTGTTGCCCGAGCCGTCGCGCACGCGGAGCACGGCGCGGTGCGTGCGGCCGTCGGCGGGACGGTCGAAATGAAAGACGAGCGTCCCCTGCATCGGGTAGCGGTCGCAGGGAACCCATTCGCCGTCGATTTCGAGGCGCCACGAAGCGATGCCCGAAAAGTTGTCCCCCACGCGGAAGCGCAGCGCCTTCGCCTGCCGCAGGTCGGCGCCCGCGGCGAAGAGGGGGCGGATCGTCGGGGCGAGCGTGTCGGCCGCCACGAACCAGTCGCCCGTCGAACGGGTTTCGACCGTGACGCGTCCCTGTTCGTAGTGTCCGCCGATGCGTGCGGCTGCGCCGCGGTAGTTGCGGACGACGATCGAGGCTTTGAGTTGCAGGGCACGGGGCACGGCGGTGCGGATCGAGACGCGGATCGGTTTGAAGAGGGGCGTGCGGGCGTCGAGGAGGCGGTAGGCGGGCGACAGGATCACCACCCCCGAGTCGACCTTCGGCAGCTGCCCCGCCTCGACCTTCGCATGGCAGGCGTCGTAGAGGGCTCCTGCGGGGATCGAGGCCGAAAAGTCGCCCGCTTCGAAGGCGGCGGCTTCGGCGGGCCGTACGATCCGCCGTTCGGGATCGGCGGGCGGCTCGGCGCGGAACTCTCCGTCGCGGCCGACGATTTCGAACGAGAGGTGCGAACGGTTGCCGCAGTCGTCCTCGCAGCAAAGCTTGACGGTGCGCCGCTCGCCCGCCCGACAGCCGATCACGCCGCGTCGCTTCATGACGGGGTAAAAACAGTCGGGGGCTCCCGCGAGCTGCGCCAGCCGAATCGCTTCGTTGCGCGACCCGAGCTGCATCGGATAGCAGCTCACGGCGTCGCAGGTGCGCGAGAGGGCGTGCGTGAAGCGGTCGATGCGAAATTCGAAATAGGGGTCGCCGTCGATTGATGCCTGCAATCGCCAGACGGCGAATGTGTTCTGCACGCAGTTGCGGCGGTCGGTCACCTCGGCGACGAAATAGCCGCGCCGCCCGACGGGGAGCGCTTCGCTGCGCGAAAGACGGTAACGCCCCTCCGCGGTGCGGACGATCGGATAGCTGACGGGCGTGCGGCGATGGCAGACTCCGTCGAGCGAATCGATTTCGATGTAGTGGAGCTTCACGAAGCGCGGCGGCAGCGAATCGACGGGACGGATGATCCCTTCGCGGACGATGTTGCGCAGCGCCTGGTCGTGCGTGTCGCGGATCTCGTAGTGGAGGTGCGGGCCGCCCGACGAGCCGCTGTTGCCCGAGAAGGCCAGCAGGTCGCCCTGCCGCACGGGGTAGCGGTCGGGCCGGAACCACAGGTCGACGCTGTTCGAGCGGCGGCGGTAGCGCTCGCTGCGAACGTGCTCCTCCAGATCCTCGCGGAAGCGTTGCAGGTGGCCGTAGACGGCCGTCGTGCCGTTGCGCAGCGTGAGGTAGACGGCGCGTCCGTAACCTCCCGCCTGCACCACCACGCGCGAGACGTAGCCGTCCATGACGGCCACGACGCGTTTGCCCTCCACGCCGTCGGTCTTGATGTCGATCCCCGCGTGGAAATGGCCCGGGCGTATCTCGCCGAAGTTGGCCGAGTAGAGCCCCGCCACCCCTTCGATCGGGTAGCGGTAGGCGTCGGGATCGAGGCGCTGGGCCGCGGCACGGCCCGCACAGAGCAGGGCCGCTAAAAGAAAAATTCGTCGCATGGTTCGTCGTCGTTTGCGGTGGTTTCGGTGCGGACGCACGCCGAGGCGGCGTCGAGCACGGTTTCGTAGGGGTAACCGAGCGAAAGACCGTAGCGGATCAGCTTCGTCTTCAGCTCGTACGGGGTTTTGCTGCGCAGCGTGCGCATCTTGCGCCGCAGCTGCTCTTCGAGGCGCGGCCGCTGGGTCGCGGGGTCGATCGCGGCGAGTGCTTCGTCGATCGTCTCGCGGGCGATCTCCTTGCGTGCGAGCGCCGTGCGGATCTTGTAGGCGCCCCAGCCGCTCAAGCGGGTCTTCTCGCGCACGAAGAGCGCGGCGTAACGGCGGTCGTCGATGAAACGGTCGCGGACGAGCCGTTCGAGCACGGCCGCGGCATCGTGCTGCGAGAGCCCCCAGCCGCGCATGAGGCGGCGGGCGTCGCCCTCGCACTTTTCGGCGCGGGCGCAGAGACGCATCAGCGCCGCCAGTGCCTGCTCGGGGGTACGCGCGGGGCGTTCTGCGGGGCGGTCGCTGCCTGCGGCGGCAGCGACGGAGCGGGGGGTACGGGCAGTCGGTTTCATGACTTGCGGCAGCGGATCATGCGCGGTTTGTCCTGAAGGTCGTGCAGCACCTCGATCCGCTCGTAGCCCGCTTCGGCGAGCAGGCGCGTGAGGGCATCGCCCGCCTCGTGGTAGATTTCGAACCAGAGGCTGCCGCCGTTGCGCAGCAGGCTGCGGCCCGCCTCGGCGATGGCGCGGTAGAAGCACAGCGGGTCTTCGTCGGGGACGAAGAGGGCGAGGGCGGGTTCGTGGTCGCGGACGTTGGGATGCATCGTCGCGCGGTCGCGCGCGGGCACGTAGGGCGGGTTCGAGACGACGGCGTCGAACGGCTCCTCGCCGGCGAAACGATCGGCCAGGCCGTGCAGCGCGTCCGCCTCCCGAAAATCGACGGCGGCACCCAGCCGTGCGGCGTTTTCGCGGGCGACGGCGAGGGCGTCGGCCGAGCGGTCGACGGCCGTGATGCGGGCCGCGGGGAGCTCGAGCGCCAGCGTGACGGCGATGCAGCCGCTGCCCGTGCCGACGTCGAGGATGCGGCGGGCGGCGCGCTCCGTGCGGCGGATGCGGTCGACCAGCTCTTCGGTTTCGGGACGCGGAATCAGCACCCGCCGGTCGACGCGGAACAGGCGGCCGAAAAAGTCGGTTTCGCCGAGCAGGTATTGCAGCGGTTCGCCCGCGGCGAGGCGGCGGATCCACGCCTCGGCGGTCTGTTCGTCGAGGTCGATTTCGCGGTCGGGATCGGCCAGCAGCGGCGCCGTGCGGTCGCCGAGTCCGGCGCGGTCGGCGGCGGCCAGCAGGGCGATCCGCTGCGCTTCGCGCGGCTCGTAGAGCGTCGCGAGCGCTTCGGTCAGTCGGCGGATGAAGGTGCGGGCCTGCATGGGGTCGAAGGTATTCGGAGGTAGAGATCGGCCAGCACGACGGCCATCGCGGCCTCGACCGCGACGGCGCCGCGCAGGGCGACGCAGGCGTCGTGACGGCCGCGGATGCGGAGCTCTTCGAGGCAGCCCGTCGCCGCGTCGTACGTCTGCTGGGGGCGGGCGATGCTCGGCGTGGGCTTCACGGCGACGCGCACCACGATCGGATTGCCGTTCGCGATGCCGCCGTCGATGCCGCCCGCATGGTTCGTCGCGGTGGTGCCTGCGGCGTCGAGGATCGTATCGTTGTTCGCGGAGCCGCGACGGGCCGCCACGACGAAACCGTCGCCGAATTCGACCCCCTTCACGGCGGGAATCGCGAAGAGCAGGTGGGCGGCCAGGCTTTCGACCGAGTCGAAAAAGGGCTCGCCCCATCCGCAGGGAACTCCCTCGATGCGGCATTCGACGATGCCGCCCACCGAGTCGCCGTCGGCGCGGGCCGCCGCGATCGTCTCCTCGAAGCGGGCGGGATCCGTCTCGCCGCCCACTGCGACGAGGCGCGTGTCGAAGCGGAGGCCGGCGGGGAGCAGCTTTTTGGCCACGACCCCGGCCGCCACCAGTCCGACGGTCAGGCGGGCCGAGAAGTGTCCGCCGCCGCGCGGGTCGTTGCAACCGTCGAACTTGACGGCCGCTACGCGGTCGGCGTGCGAGGGGCGGTAGTGGTGCGTAAGGTCGGCGTAGTCGCCCGAGCGGGTGTCGTCGTTGGCGAAAAGGATCGTCAGCGGCGCCCCCGTCGTGCGACCTGCGTAGAGGCCCGAAAGGAGCTGCGGACGGTCCGCTTCGCGGCGGGGCGTCGTGCCGCGCGTGCCGCCGCGGCGTCGGGCGAGGTCGGCTTCGAAATCGGCCTCTGCGAGCGGAATGCCCGCGGGCAGGCCGTCGAGCGTGATGCCGACGGCGGGGCCGTGCGACTCGCCGAAGATCGAAAGACGGAATGAAGTGCCGAATCGGTTCATGGTGTCGGTCGTTTTATGGGTATCGGACGGCGCGCTGTCGCTTGCCGCATGGGTTCGACGTCGCAGACGTCGGCAGGCCGAAGCCTCGTTTCGGGAGCGGGTTTGTGCGCTTGCCGCATGGGTTTGATGTCGCCAGACGTCGTCAGCCCGCAGCCGCCCCCTGGCGGAGGGCTGCAACTCGCCGAAAGGCTCGATGCCGCCTCCGCTCGGCTGCGGGCCGTAATCCGCTGCCGAACGATTCGACCTCGCAGAGGTCGGCAGCCCGCAGCTTCGCCCCGCTTTAGGCCTGAACGCTTGCGCGTGCGTGCGTTTCGCAAGCTGCATCCAGAACATATAAGGCGGCTTCGATCCCGCAACGGACCGGCGAAGCCGCCGCTCCCCGAAGGGATCGCTACTCCCTGATCCGCTCCAGCTCCTCGAAAAAGGCGGGGTAGCTCTTCGCGACGCACTCCGCCCCTTCGATCGTCACGGGACTGTCGGCCGTCAGGGCCGCCACGGCGAGCGACATGGCCATGCGGTGGTCGCGGCAGCCCGAGACGCGGGCTGCGCGGGGGCGTCCGCCGCGGATGCGCATCGTGTCCGTTTCCGAGAGGTCGACCTCGATGCCCAGCTTTCCGTATTCGCTGCGGATCGCTTCGGCGCGGTCGCTCTCCTTGTGACGGAGGCGGCAGGTGCCGCGGAGCACCGTTTCGCCCTCGGCGGCCGCCGCGAGAGCAGCCAGCGCGGGGAAGAGGTCGGGGCACTGCGTGGCGTCGAACTCGAAACCGCGGAGCGGTCGTCGGGCGGCAGTTACGGCGTCGGGTTCGTCGACGACGAAGGCGCCTGCGCGCACCAGGGCGTCGAGGATCGCCGTGTCGGCCTGTTTCGAGAGGTGCGAAATGTTGCGCACGCACACCTCGCCCGCCACGGCGCCCGCCACGAGCAGCATCGCTGCGGCGCTCCAGTCGCCCTCGATCCGCAGATCGAGGGGTCGGTAGCGTTGTCCGCCCGGGATGAAGAACTCGCTGTACTCCTGGCGGAAGATCTCGACGCCGAAGCGGGCCGCGGTGTCGATCGTCATGTCGATGTAGGGGGTCGACACGGCGTCGCGCACATGCAGCGTCGTGTCGGCGGCGGCCGTCGGCAGGGCCAGCAGCAGCCCCGTGACGAACTGCGACGAGAGCGAGCCGTCGACCTCGATTTCGCCGCCGCGCAGCGGGCCGCACACCTCGATCGGGAGCTTGCCGCCGCGGCTGTCGGCCGCCGCGCCGAGCCGCCGCAGCGGTTCGAGCATCATCTCCATCGGTCGGGCGAGCAGCGAGCCTTCGCCCTCGATGCGGATCGGACGGTCGCCGAGGGCCGCGATCGGGGTGAAGAGGCGCGACGAAAGGCCCGATTCGCCCACGAAGAGGCGGTCGGACTGCGGAGCGAAGCCGCCTTCGACGACGATCGTCGTCGGGTCGGGCTCCGCGACCGCGGCGCCGAGGTCGCGGATGCAGCCGAGGGCCGCGAGCGTGTCGCTGCAGCGATCGACGCCCCGCAGAACGGTACGGCCCTCGGCCAGCAGCGAGGCGGCGAGGGCGCGTTGGGCGTAACTTTTCGACGAAGGGGGCGTCAGCGCTCCGCGGAGGCTCCCCGGGGGAACGGTACGGTCCATGGCGGTTATTCGTTCTCCGCCTTTCGGCCGCCGTGCAGCAGCATCTCCTGTGTGAGGCGGTGGCTCTTCTTGAGCTCGAAATTCTGACCGAGGTAGACCTTGCGCACCATCGGATCGGCCGCCAGCTCCTCGGCGCTGCCCGTCTTGAGGATCTTGCCTTCGTAGAGCAGGTAGGTGCGGTCGGTGATGGCCAGCGTCTCGTCGACGTTGTGGTCGGTGATGATGACGCCGATATTCTTGTGCTTGAGCGTGGCGACGATCGACTGGATGTCTTCGACGGCGATCGGGTCGACCCCCGCGAAGGGTTCGTCGAGCAGGATGAACGAGGGGTTGATGGCCACCGCGCGCGCGATCTCCGTGCGGCGGCGCTCGCCGCCCGAGAGCTGGTTGCCGTAGCTCTTGCGGACCTTCTGGAGGCGGAACTCCTCGATGAGGGCCTCGACGCGCTCCTGCTGGTACTCCTTCGTATAGGAGGTCATCTGCAGCACGGCGCGGATGTTCTCCTCGACCGAGAGGTTGCGGAACACCGAGGCCTCCTGCGCCAGGTAGCCCACCCCGAGCTGGGCGCGGCGGTATACGGGCAGCTGCGTCAGCTCGGAAACCTCGCCCGCGTCGCTTTCGAGGAAGATGCGTCCCTCGTTGGGTTTGATCAGGCCGACGATCATGTAGAAGGTCGTCGTCTTGCCCGCACCGTTCGGGCCGAGCAGTCCGACGATCTCGCCCTGGCGGACGTCGATCGACACGTGGTTCACGACCGTGCGCGATTTGTATTTCTTGACGAGTTCGCTCGTATATAAACGCATGACAAATTCACATAAATTTTCGACAAAGTTATGTTTTTTTCACGAAAATTTTTTATCTTTGAATGAATTTAATCGCACACAAGCCAAATACACGTCCGAATATGAAACGATACGATTCCGCCCTGTTGCACGAACGCCTGAAGGAGTATTTCGGGTTCTCGTCGTTCAAGGGCAATCAGGAGGCGGTCATCCGCAACGTGCTCGAAGGCAACGACACGTTCGTCCTGATGCCTACGGGCGGCGGCAAGTCGCTGTGCTACCAGCTGCCCGCGCTTTTGATGGAGGGGGTGGCGATCGTCATTTCGCCGTTGATCGCCCTGATGAAGAACCAGGTCGATTCGATGCGCACCTTCTCGGACAACCCCGGCATCGCGCACTTTCTGAACTCGTCGCTCAACAAGACCGCCGTGCAGCAGGTGCGTCAGGACGTGCTCGACGGCAAGACCAAACTGCTCTATTTCGCGCCCGAATCGCTCACGAAGGAGGACAACGTGGCCTTCCTGCGTAAAATCAAAGTGTCGTTCTATGCCATCGACGAGGCGCACTGCATTTCGGAATGGGGCCACGATTTCCGTCCCGAGTACCGCCGCATCCGTCCGATCATCAACGAGATCGGTTCGGCGCCGCTGATCGCCCTCACGGCGACCGCCACGCCCAAGGTGCAGCTCGACATCCAGAAGAACCTCGGCATGACCGACGCGGCGGTGTTCCGTTCGTCGTTCAACCGTCCGAACCTCTACTACGAAATCCGTCCCAAGCGCAACGTCGACCACGATATCATCCTGTTCATCAAGCAGAACGAGCACAAGAGCGGCATCATCTACTGCTTGAGCCGCAAGAAGGTCGAGGAGCTCACGGAGCTGCTGCTGGCCAACGGCATCAAGGCGCGCGCCTATCATGCGGGTATGGATGCCGCAACGCGCGCCGCGAACCAGGACGATTTCCTCATGGAGCGCGTCGACGTGATCGTCGCCACGATCGCCTTCGGCATGGGCATCGACAAGCCCGACGTACGCTACGTGATCCACTACGACATTCCGAAATCGCTCGAAGGCTATTACCAGGAGACGGGGCGTGCGGGCCGCGACGGCGGCGAGGGGCACTGCCTTACCTTTTATAGTTACAAGGATATTCAGAAGCTCGAGAAGTTCATGCACGGCAAACCGATCGCCGAACAGGAGATCGGCAAGCTGCTGCTGCTCGAAACGGTCTCCTATGCCGAGAGCTCGATGTGCCGCCGCAAGACGCTGCTGCACTATTTCGGCGAGGAGTATACGGAGGAGAACTGCGGCAACTGCGACAACTGCCGCCACCCGAAACCGCGCGTCGAGGCCAAGGCGTCGCTGCGGCTGGCGTTGCAGACGCTGCGCGATCTGGGCGACAAGTTCAAGTCGGACTACCTCATCAGCGTGCTGACGGGCAAGGTGACGGCGCTCGTCAAGAGCTACGGCCACCAGGAGTCGAAGTGGTTCGGCGCGGGCGACGATCACGATGCCCGCTACTGGGGCGCGGTGATGCGCGAGGCGCAGATCCTCGGGCTGATCGACAAGAACATCGAGAACTACGGCCTCATATCGATCAACGAGAAGGGCGAGCAGTACATCGCCCGTCCCCACTCGGTGCAGATCACCCTCGACCACGACTACGACGGCGAGGAGCCTGCCGGCGAGGCGACGGCTGCGACGGGTCGCGGCAGCGGGGTGGCGGACGAAGAGCTCTTCGCCATGCTGAAGGACCTGCGCAAGAAGGTGGCCAAGCAGCAGGGATTGCCTCCCTTCGTGATCTTCCAGGATCCCTCGCTGGAGGATATGTCGATCCAGTATCCGATCACGATCGAGGAGTTGCAGAACATCACGGGGGTCGGGGTCGGCAAGGCGAAGCGATTCGGTGCCGAATTTCTGAAGCTCATCAAGGCCTACGTCGAGGAGAAGGAGATCATCCGCCCGCAGGACATGGTCGTGAAGGGCGTCGGTGCCAAATCGGGCAACAAGATCTTCATCATCCAGTCGATCGACCGCAAGATGGATTTCGAGGACATCGCCCGTGCGAAGAACCTCGATTTCGAAGAGCTGCTCACCGAAATCGAAGGAATCGTCAACTCGGGTACGCATCTCGACATCTCCTATTATATAAACGGCTTCATGGACGAGGACAAGGCGGAGGACATCTACCTTTATTTCAAGGAGGATGCCGAGAGCGATTCGCTCGACGCCGCGATCGAGGAGCTCGGGTCGGACTACTCGGAGGAGGAGATCCGCCTCGTGCGCATCAAGTTCATGTGCGAGGAGGGCAACTGATCGGCGCGGACGGGGCCGCGGACGGATGCGGCGGGTTGCAACCGAAGGTGCCGAAGGTTCGATCCCGCAGGGGGCGGCGGGCCGAAATCGCATCGCGCGCAGCGCGGCAGGCCGCAGCTTCGCCCTGATAGCGGAACTGCATTATGCGCTGGCAGTCGTTTGTTGTCTTTTCGATCCCGAGAAGGATCGGCGAGCCGCAGCCTCCCGTAGCGGAGGCCCGCAGTTTTGGCAAACATGCGTGCCCCGCAGGCTTCGGCCCGAGCAACGCATCGCGCGCAGCGCGGCGGGCCGCAGCTTCGCCTGGCGAAGGCCCGCATGTGGCGTCCCTTCGCAAGCTGCATCCCTACATGTTGCGGATAACGCGGCAGCCCGCAGCTTCGCCCCGCTTTAGGCCCGCAACTCTGGCGAGTGCGTGCGCTTCGCAAGCTGCTGTCCGAGCAAAGATCGTTCGCAGCGCGGCAACCCTGTCGAAGCCCCTCACTGCGGAGAGGCCCGATAAGCGCCCTTACGAAACCGAAGGACCGATCCCGATCGGTACACCGTGATAACAAACCTTTTAAACCTCTTTGCCATGAACAAGAAATCCTTTTTGGTCGCCGTGCTTTTTCTGCTGTTGACACTCGCGTTGTTCGGCTTCGCGATCTATTGTTCGGTGAAGCATCTTACCCACATTACGCTCTTCGACTACCTGCTGGCGGTCGTCTTCGTGGCGGCGGGTGTCGGAATGGTTTATAACGAATACAAGAAAAAACGCCGTCGGCATATCGAAGAGGCCGCGGCGGAACGAAAACGATGAAGATACGATTCGATTGGATGCAGCTCGTGCGGCTGCTGGTGATGGTCGTGGCGGTGGCTGCGGTGATCTATGCGCTGGAGTACCTGCCTGCGAGCCCGTTGATGTGGATTTCGGTCGGGGTGCTGATCCTCGGCTTTGTGATGATGTTGTTCGCCTTCCGCGTCGCGCAGCGGCAGCAGGCCGCGCGTGGTAAGGAGGCGTCTCGGACAAAACGGACGAAGCGGTCATGACGGAGGTACGGGCGAAAAAGGCGCTGGGCCAGCATTTCCTGGTCGATCTGAACATCGCGCGCAAAATCTGCGACGCCCTCTCGGGCGGAACGGCCGAGGCGCCTGCCGAGGCCTTGGAGGTGGGGTGCGGCATGGGTGTGCTGACGCAGTTTCTGTTGCAGCGCCCCGATCTGACGGTGTGGGGCGCCGAGATCGACACCGAGAGCGTCGATTACCTCAAGAGCCACTATCCCGCCTTTACGCCGCGCCTGATCGAGGGCGATTTTCTCCGCCTCGATCTGCGCGAACGCTTCGCGGAGGGGCTGCGGCTGATCGGCAACTTTCCCTATAACATTTCGTCGCAGATCTTCTTCAAGCTCCTCGAGAACCGCGATCGGATTCCCGAGTGCGTCGGCATGATCCAGAAGGAGGTCGCCGTCCGCATCGCCGAGCCCCCCGGCTCGCGCGAGTACGGCATCCTGTCGGTGCTCCTGCAGGCGTGGTACGACATCGAGTATCTCTTTACGGTGAACGAAACGGTCTTCGCGCCCCCTCCGAAGGTGAAGAGTGCCGTGATCCGCCTGCGCCGCAACGGCGTCGAGCGGCTCGACTGCGATGAAACGCTTTTTATCAAGGTGGTGAAGGCGGCTTTCGGCCAACGCCGCAAGATGGTCCGCAATGCGCTGCGTGCCGCCTTCGGCGATTTCGGCGGGGCCGAACATCCCTTTTTCTCGCGGCGGGCCGAGCAGCTGTCGGTCGCCGATTTCGTCGAGCTCACCCGCTGGGTCGGGGAGCATCGATAACCAAAAAAAGAGGAGTGCCGCGAAGCACTCCTCTTTTTTTCGTATGTCGAAACGTTACTCGCTCAACGGCGTAACGCTTACATAGGACTTGTTCTCGCCCTTCTTGCAGAACGCTACGGTTCCGTCTACGAGCGCAAACAGCGTATGGTCTTTGCCCATACCTACATTCTCACCGGCGTTGTGAACCGTGCCGCGCTGACGAACGATGATGTTGCCCGCCTTGGCGAACTGGCCGCCGAACAATTTGATGCCGAGTCGTTTGCTCTCCGACTCACGGCCGTTCTTCGAACTACCTACACCTTTCTTGTGTGCCATTGTGCTACTTCGTTTTTAAGGGTTACGCAACGATATCCTCCACGAGAATCTGGGTCAGGTACTGACGGTGACCGTTGCACTTCTGATAGCCCGTTCTGCGCTTCTTCTTGAAGACCAGGACCTTGTCGTCCTTCAGGTGCTTCAGGATCTTGCACTTTACCGCGGCGCCTTCTACTACAGGTGCGCCGACTTTAACCTGACCGTCGTTGTCTGCAAGCAGGATTTTGTCGAAGCTCACGGACGAATCAACTTCGCCCTGAAGACGGTGGACATAGAGCTTCCGACCTTTTTCAGCTTTGAATTGCTGACCTGCGATTTCTACGATAACGTACATTGAATTGCAATAGTTAGTGTTCGAAACACATTTTTGGTGTGCAAATGTACGCCCTTTTTATCGGACAAACAAATATTCCGCACGTTTTTTTCGCATTTTTCCGCGCTTCGCTGCGGTCCGTGCCGGGCCGAACGGCCGATCCGCGCCGCCGCCAATCGGAGCCTTCGTGCACGAAACGGGCCGCGAAGCGGCTCCGAGGCGCCTTTGGCACGGTTTTGGGCGGTTGTGACTGCCCGTGTGAAAAGTTGCCGAAAAGATGACATCCGTACCACGCATCCTCATTCTCTCGTCGGACGAACTGCTGGCCGAGCTGGTCTGCACCTCGCTGGCGGGGCTGGAGGTCGAGATCCGTCTCGTCTCGGACCGCGCCTCCTTCGAACGGCTGACCGAACGCCAGGTCTTCGATCTGGTGATCGCCCTGCACCTGCGCCCCTTTTGCTGCGGTGCCGAGGTGATCGGACGGCTGCGACCCCGACGCCTGCGCCGCCCCGAAATCTACGTCGTCTCCTGGCAGCAGAGCGAACAGGCGGTCCTCGGACTGCTCGAATGCGGCGTGGACCAGTACATGACCTTTCCGCTCAACCTGATGCGCCTGCGCGGCAAGGTGATCGGCGCCCTGAACCGATGATCCGACTCCTCTATATCCTCTATTTCGCTGCTGCGGCCGCGGCCGTCGTGCTGCTCGCCGTGCGCCTGGCGGGCGATCGGCTCCGTCGCCGCCGCCATCCGCGCGAACGGCTCCTGTGCCGCTATGCGGTCCGCCAGATCGTCTCCGCACAGCTCTCCGAAGAGGCCGCCCCCGTGCGGCTGCCGCTGCGGCGGATCGTCGGCCGCCGCCATCGGCTGTGCGAACTCCTCTCGGAGCTGACGGCCGCCACCTACGGCCTCGATGCGACCCCCGTGCGTCGCCTCGTCCGCTGCTATCGGCTGGACCGCTGGCTGCTGCGCCGGGCCCGCTTGAGCCGCGGCTGCCGTCGAGCCCGCTACCTCAAGTGGCTGGCCGATCTGCCCGTGGAGCGGGCTGCGGCCCGCGAGGCGGCCCGTTACCTCGGCGATCGGTGCCGCGAGGTGCGCTTCTGCGCTCTCCTCGTGCAGATCGCCGCCGATCCGCAGCAGGTGTTGCAGTCGATCGCCGCCTTCGATCCGCCGCTGACGGAGGGCGAGACGGCCGAGGTGGTGCACCTGCTGCGCCGCGGCCTGCTGCCGATCGCCTACCGCCCGCTCATCGAGTCGGAGAACGAGAACCTCTGCCGCCTCGGCCTGGCCATCGTCGAACGCTTCGGCATCGAGGAGGCGGAGCCGACCCTCCTGCGAATCGTGGCAGAGGGGAGCGACGCCTGCTCGGCGGTCGCTCTGCGGACGCTCGTCTCGATGCACCGCCCGCTGCAACGGCGCGAGGTGACGGAACGCGTGCGCCGCATGCCGCGCGCGGAGCTCCGAGCCCTGCTGCACCTGCTGGCGCGCGAGGGGTATGCGGTCGGTGCCGTGCGCCACCTCTTCGACACGGAGGAGCGCGCCTGCTACGAATCGATGGTCGGATCCTATAAACGGCAGCTGGTATGGTCGTGATGCTCTGCCTGCTGACCGCGGCGGCGACGGCGCTGCTGGTGTGGGTCATCGCCGCCGAACGCGATTTCGCCCGACGGCGGTTGTGGCTCTCGATGCACGGCGCGCGCGCCGATGCGGTCGGCGGCATCGGCCTCTCGGTGATCGTGACCGAAGGAGCGTCGGCGGCGCTCGCCGAAGAGCTGCTTTCGGTCGAATATGCCCTCTACGAGGTGATTTTCACGGTCGACGGCAGGCGGCAGGCGGAGCTGCTGGAGCTGTTGATCGAGCGTTACGACCTCTTCCGTGCGGGCTGTCGGCCGACGGAGGGGCTGCCCGCGCGCGGCGCCAACGCCCTCTATCGTTCGCGCAAGCGCCGCTTCCGCCGCTTCGTGCTGCTCGATCTGCGGCAGGCCGATCGGACGGCGGCGCTGAATGTCGCGGCCGAAGCGGCGGCCTACGACTATCTGCTGCCGATGCGCTCCGCCGAGCGGCTCACCTGCGGCGCCGTCGAACGGGTGGTCTGCGAGGTGGCCGCCCGCACGCCGCGCCCCGCCGTGCTGCATGCCCGTGCGGGGGCGGGGGCGACCCTTTACTGTCGGACGGCCCTCGTGGCGGCCGGCGGCTTCGGGGGAGCCCTGCGGCAGCTGAAGCCCCGTACGGTGATCTGCGATCCGGTGACCGTCGGACGCCGTCCCCCGCGGCGGCTGCGGCGGATCGGTGCGGCGGTCGTCCTCGCGACGGCCGCGGCTGCGGCGGTGGCGGCGCCCGCGTGGTGGATCGGGGCGGCTGCGGCGGTCACGCTGCTGCTGGCGATGCTCGCCGTTCTGCGGGTCGGGCAGCTGCGCCGCAATTGCGGTTGAGGAGCCCCTCGGCGCGGTGCGGCGAGCTGCGGTTGCGGCGTGTGAAATAAAAGGGCGGTTTTGTAAAATAGGAACGAAAAAAGTACGTTATATTTATAAAATTTGTTATCTTTACGTCACGATAACCGAAATGAACCTCTCAACTACTTCCGACGATATGGTCGATTCGAGTATCAGCGCCATCCTGCTGCCCGCGATGTTCAATGCGGCGGTGCGGGCGGGCGCTGCCATCATGCAGGTGCACGGCCACCGCGACGATTACGAAATCGGACTTCGGACGGACCGCACCCCCATCACGCAGGCCGACCGCATGGCCCATCGCACGATCCGCGAGGCGCTCGGCTCGACCCGCATTCCGATCTTGAGCGAGGAGGGGCGCGAGATGCGCTTTGACGAGCGCCGCAATTGGGAACTCTACTGGCTGGTCGATCCGCTGGACGGCACGGCCGAATTCATCGACGGCTACAACGAATTTACGGTCAACATCGCCCTTATGGCGCAGAACCGCTGCGTCGCGGCGGTGATCTACGTGCCCTATTTCGAAAAGATGTATATCGCGGGGCGCGGCCTGGGCGCCGCACTGCGCGAGCAGGTGCCTCCCTCGGCCGCCGCGGCCTACACCTTCGAGGAGCTGCGGGCCGCGTGGCAGCCGCTGCCGCTGACCTCCTCGGCGCCGCACGACCGCCTGCGCGTGGCTGTCTCGCGGCTGCACTGCACCCCCGAAACGGAGGCGCACATCGCACGGCTGCGGGCCGAGCGACCCGATCTGGAGATCGTCGAACAGGGAAGTTCCTATAAATTCTGCATGCTGGCCGAAGGAACGGTCGACTATTACGTCCGCACGTCGCAGACCTACGAATGGGATACGGCGGCGGGGGAGTTGATCCTCGCCGAGGCGGGCGGTCGTACGCGGCTGTTGGAGGAGGATCGCGAACTGCGCTACAACGAGGAGGATCTGCGCAACCCGTGGTTCGTCTGCCGCTCGAAATTCTGCCCCGTGTAAGGCGCGGTTTTTGCAGCGGCGTGCAGTGTCCGTAAATAAAAAGTTCGTATAACAGGCAGGCGCCCGATCTCTTCGCGAGGTCGGGCGCCGTTTCGTGCGGTCGGGGAGGGGTGGTTCGAGGGTGCACGGAAGTGCGTGCCGTTCGCAGCCGCCCCCATGCGGCGGACGGCAAACCTCGCGTCGCTCGTTGCCCTCCTCCGCCGTTGGCGAATTGTTGAGCTGCATGTGCGGCAGCCCGCAGCCGAACGTACCCATGATGCGACGTCGCAGACGTCGGCGGGCCGCAGCCTCCCGCAATGGAGGCTCGCAACTTTGATAAACATGCGTGTGCTCCGCAGGCTTCGACTCGAACGAGTTCGCGCGACAGCGCGGCGGGCCGCAGCTTCGCTCCGCGAAGGCCCGCAGTTTTGACAAATATGCGTGTGCTCTGCGGGCTTCGATCCGAATGAGTTCGCGCGACAGCGCGGCGGGCCGCAGCTTCGCCCCGCGAAGGCCCGCAGCTCTTGCGAGTGCGTGCGCTTCGCAAGCTGCTGCCCGTGTCGAGGATCGCGCGTGAGGGCGTGCTGTTCGCCGCCGAAAGCACGTCCCTACTTTTCCGTCGGGATGTCGCAGGCGCTGCAATTGCCCGAGCAGCCCGCGAGGGGCGATGCCTCCGCCGAGCAGGAGGCCGTGCCGTCGGCTTCGCGCGTCTCCTGCACGGCGCATTTGATGCCCAGGCGCTGCATGTTCTTGTTGGTGGAGATCTCCGAATCGATGTGATGCCCTTTGAAGATGAGCGTCAGCGAAAGGCCGAGGACGAAGCATCCCACGGCGAGGACGGAGAGAGCGAGGACGATCAGCCAGTTCGGCATGGCGGTGTGTTTTTAAGGGATAAATTTGGGCTTTCGTCCGCAAATTTATATATTTGTGGTTTAAAATGCAAGCATGTTGCCCGAACGGTCGGAGGCGCACGAACCGCGCCGAACGGGGCGGGTTGCGCGAAAAAAATCGACACACCATGAAAATCGTGATTGCGGGAGCCGGCGAGATGGGCAGCCACCTGGCGAAGATGTTGAGCGGCAACGGCCATGACATCACCGTCGTCGACGGCGACCAGAAGCTGCTGGCCGAGGTGTCGAGTCTGGCCGACGTGATAACCGTCGAGGGCGATTCGACCACCTTCGCCGTGCTGCGGCGTGCCGCCGTGCGTCGCTGCGACCTGTTCATCGCCGTGAACCACGAGGAGAACGACAACCTCGTGGCGGCGATTCTGGCCAAGAAGCTCGGCGCCAAGAAATCGATCGCCCGCATCGACAACAACGAATACCTCGAGCCGAACAACAAGGAGCATTTCATCGATATGGGCATCGATTACCTCTTCTACCCCGAGAAGATCGCGGCGCGCGAGGTCATCAACCTGCTGGGACATACCTCGACGACCGAGTACGTCGATTTCTCGAGCGGTAAGCTCTCGCTGGCGGTCTTCCGCCTCGAACCCGCCTCGCAGCTCGTGGGGCGTTCGCCGCTCGGTTTCGACGCGGAGGAGCAGCCCGCTTACCGCACGGTGGCCATCACGCGCGACGGACAGACGATCATCCCCACCGACGACGAACGGTTCATGGAGGGGGACATGGCCTACGTCATCGCGCGGCAGGATGCCGTGTCGACCGTCATGGAGCTCTCGGGCCGTTCGAACATCGAGGTGAAGAACATGATGATTCTGGGCGGCTCGCGCATCGGCATCCGCATCGCGACCGAGCTGCAGGACGAGATCAACATCAAGCTGATCGACTACAACGCCGAAAAGGCCTACCGCCTTGCCGAACGGCTCGATAAGACGCTCATCATCAACGAGGACGGCCGCAATACGGAGGCGATGCTCGAAGAGGGGCTCGCGAACATGGACGCCTTCGTGGCCGTCACGGGACGCAGCGAGACGAACATCCTCACGGCGATGCTCGCCAAGCGGATGGGGGTCAAGAAGGTGATCGCCGAGGTCGAGAACCTGAACTACATCCACCTGGCCGACTCGGTCGGCATCGACACGATCATCAACAAGAAGCTGGTGACCGCCTCGAACATCTTCCGTTTCACGATGTCGACCGACGTGCAGGCGATCAAGTGCCTGACGGGCAGCGACGCCGAGGTGCTGGAGTTCATCGTGAAGCCCAATTCGCCCGCCACGAAGGCGCGCATCCGCGATCTGGGGCTTCCGTCGGACGTCATCGTGGGCGGCATCGTGCGCGGCGACAAGGTTTTCATCGCCGAGGGCAACACCGAAATCAACCCCTACGACCGCGTGGTGGTCTTCGCCATGCCGGCTTCGGTGGGGAAAGTGGGACGCTTTTTCAATTGAGTACCGCCATGTCGCTGACCGCTTCGCTGTTCCGCAAATACCTCGATTACCGTCTGCGACGGATCGACCGCTTTCGCCGCCACCCCGCGGAGGTGCAGGCCGAGCAGCTGCGCGAGCGCCTCGCCGAGGGGCGTCGCACGAGCTTCGGCCGTGAGCTGGGGCTGGAGCGCGTCCGCACGGCCGAGCAGTTCGCCGCCGCCGTGCCGCGTTTCGACTACGACCGCTTCAAGCCCTACGTCGAACGGATGCTGCGGGGCGAACGCTCCGTGACGGCTCGCGAGCGCGTCACGCGCTATGCCCGCTCGTCGGGTACGACGGCCGACCGCAGCAAATACCTGCCCATCACGGGCGCCTCGATTCGCTGGAACCACACGCTCGGCATGCGCGATGCCGTGGGGCTCTACCTCGATGCCAATCCCCGCTCGAAACTGCTCGCGGGGCGCACCCTGACCCTCGGCGGTACCTGCCGTTTCGAAGGGGCGAACCTGGTGGGGGACCTCTCGGCGATCCTGCTGCACGAGACGGCGCACTGGGGCTATTCGATGCGGGCGCCGCGGGTCGAAACGGCGCTGCTGGAGGATTTCGACGACAAGATCGACCGCATCGCCGCCGAGTGCGCCGCGCAGCGCATCACCGGCTTCGCGGGGGTTCCCTCGTGGAACCTCGAACTGATGCACCGCGTCCTGGAGCGGACGGGCCGCCGCGACCTGACGGAGGTGTGGCCCGATCTGGAGCTCTTCCTCCACGGCGGGGTCGAGTTCCGTCCCTATCGTCGCGCCTACGAGCAGCTGATTCCGTCGGCGGGGATGCACTACGTGCAGACCTACAACGCTTCGGAGGGCTTTTTCGCGACGGCCGACGACCTCGGACGGGACGACATGCTGCTCATGCTCGATTACGGCACCTACTATGAATTCCGCGACGGCGACCGCGTGGTGCCGCTCGAAGGGGTCGAGACGGGACGCGTCTATGCGATGCTCATCACCTCGAACAACGGCCTGTGGCGCTACGAGATCGGCGATACGGTGGAGTTCACCTCGACCGATCCCTACCGCATCCGCTTCGCGGGGCGCACGCGGCAGTTCATCAACGTCTTCGGCGAGGAGCTGATCGTCGACAACGCCGATCGTGCCCTCGAGGAGGCGTGCCGACGGACGGGGGCCGTGGTGAACGAATATACGGTGGCGCCGCTCTACATGGCGATCGATCGGCAGGGGGCGCACGAGTGGATCGTGGAGTTCGCCGCCGAACCCGACTCGCGCGAACGGTTCGCCGAGGAGCTCGACGAGGCGCTGCGGCGCATCAATTCGGATTACGACGCCAAACGCCGCTCGACGATCGAGCGGCAGCACCTGACCATCGTCGAAAGAGGCTATTTCCTCGGCTGGCTGCGGCGGAAGGGCAAGAACAAGGTGCCGCGGCTGGTGAACGACCGCCGCGTGGCCGACGAGATACACCGCGAGCTGGAGGCGCGGTAGCGGGAGCCGCTTTGCCGTCGGCCTGCTCCGCGCGGACTCCGCGTCCGCCGAAACGAAAAACGAATGAAACGACTTATACCATGTACATTGCAATCGCCGGAAATATCGGCAGCGGCAAGACGACGCTGACACAGATGCTGACGGAGCGTTACCACGCCAAGGCCTATTTAGAGAACATCGACAACCCCTATATCGGCGATTTCTACGAAGATATGAACCGCTGGTCGTTCAACCTCCAGATCCGTTTTCTGGGGAGCCGCATCGACCAGACGATGGAGATGCTCGCCGACAAGAACCAGCCCATGATTATTCAGGACCGCACCATCTACGAAGATGCCCACATCTTCGCGGGCAACCTGCACGAGATGGGGCTCATGTCGTCGCGCGACATCGACACCTACATGCGGATCTTCCGTCTGGTGACGAATCTGGTGCCGAAGCCCGACCTGCTGATCTATTTGCGGGCCTCCGTGCCGACGCTCATTTCGCAGATCCGCAAACGCGGCCGCGACTACGAGATGAACATCGACGAGGCCTATCTCAATCGCCTCAATACGAAGTACAACCATTGGATCGACACGATCTACGAGGGCCCCGTGCTGACCGTCGACAAGGATCGCGAGGATTTCGTGGCCGACCCGTCGGTCTTCGAGCGCATCTGCGCCGAACTCGACAAGCTGGAGTTGCAGAAACGGCTCTTCTGACGATGGAACTGCCCGCACGATTCGTCGAACGGCTCGACGAGCAGCTGGGAGCTGCCGAGGCGGCCCGTCTGCGCACGGCGCTCGACGGCGAACCGCCCGTCTCGATCCGCCTGAACCCCTCCCGCGAGGGGGGCGAAGCGCTGCTGCGACGCCTCGGCTGTCGCGCTGCGGTGCCGTGGTGCGACGGGGGATACTACCTGCGCGAACGCCCCTCGTTCACGTTCGATGCGGCCTTCCATGCGGGGGCCTACTACGTGCAGGAGGCGTCGTCGCAGTTCGTCGGGCGGTTGCTGCCCGACGCGGCCGAAGGGCTGCGGATCCTCGATCTGTGCGCCGCCCCGGGCGGCAAGACGACCCTCTACGCTGCGAAGGTCGGGCCGCGGGGATTGGTCGTAGCGAACGAAATCGACCGCAAGCGGGTGCAGGTGCTGGCCGACAACGTGCGCAAGTGGGGCACGGGCAACGTCGCGGTGACCTGTTGCGACCCGCAGCGCATGACGGGCTGCGACGGCGCGTTCGATGTGGTGGCGGTCGACGCCCCCTGCTCGGGCGAGGGGATGTTCCGCAAGGACGATGCGGCCCGCGCCGAGTGGAGCGAGCAGAACGTGCATCGCTGCGCCGCCCGACAGGATGCGATTCTCGATGCGGCGTGGCGGATGCTGCGCGCGGGCGGCACCTTGCTCTACAGCACCTGCACTTTCAACCGCGAGGAGGACGAAGGGGCGCTCGAACGACTGCTCGCACGCGTGGGCGACGAGGCGGTCGAGGCGTCGCCGGTCGAGGTTCCCGAAGCGTGGGGCATTGTCTGCGGCCGGACGGGTGTTTTCCGAACCTTCCGTTTCTTCCCGCATCGTGCCGAGGGCGAGGGCTTCTTCGCCGCCGTGGCCCGCAAGGCGGAGGAGGCGCCGACACCCCGAACGGCGGTCAAGGGACGGCGTTCGGTCCTCGCGCCGCTCGATCGGGCGACCCGCGGGGAGCTCGCCCGCTGGGTGACGGAACCCGAAGCGATGCGCTTCGCACAGGCGGGCGATACGTGCTACGGCTGGTATGCCGAGCAGGCCGACGAGGTGCGCCGCCTCTCCGAGCTGCTGCCCGTGGTCTACTCGGGAGTGGCGATGGGGCAGCTCTTCAAGGGGTGCCTGCGGCCCGATCCCGCGCTCGCCTTTTTCGCGGGACTGAACCGCGGGGCGCTGCCTGCGGCGGAGCTGACGGAAGAGGAAGCCTTGGCCTACCTGCGCAAGCAGGAGGTGGCGGCCGAACGCTTCGCGCAAGGGATGAACCTCGTCTGTCGCGAAGGGCGCGCGCTGGGCTTCGCCAAGCGGATCGGAGGCCGCGTGAACAACCTCTATCCCAATGCGCTGCGCATTCTTAAAAACGAAGATTGAACGAACACGATATGGCCGAAAAACTCTTTTACACGATGGGCGAGGTGGCGGAGCTCTTCGACGTGAATCCGTCGCTGCTGCGTTACTGGGAGGAGCAGTTCCCGAAGCTGAAGCCCGCGCGCAACAAGAAGGGCAACCGCCTCTATACGCCGCAGGACGTGGCGCTGCTCAAGACGATCTACCACCTCGTCAAGGAGCGCGGCATGAAGATCGAAGGGGCCCGCAGGGCGCTGCGCGAGGAGTTGCGGACGGGCGACGTGTCGCGGTACGCCGAGCTCGCGGAGCGCCTGCAACGCATTCGGGCGCTGCTGGTCGAGGTGCGCGAAGAGTTGAAGGCCGAAGAGGATACGTTGGTCGGACAGGTGCCCGCCGTGGGGCCGATGCCGACCGAATCGTCGGCGGAAGGGGAGGAGCCCTCCGCCGAGCGGCAGGCGCCCCGACAGCGCCGTCCGCGCCGCAAACGGGAGGAGGGGGAGACGAAGGAGCTCTTCGCCTTCTACGAACAGTCGCTGTTTTAGCGGAGCCCCTCGCTGCAAAATCGACGTCGCAGACGTCGACGAGCTTTCTTGCATGATTGCATGCCGAACGCTTCGATGGCGCATCCATCGGCGGGCCGCAATCCGCAGCCGAACGGTTTCGACCTCACAGAGGTCGGCGGGCCGCAGCTTCGCCCCGCGAAGGCCCGCAGCTCTTGCGAGTGCGTGCGCTTCGCAAGCTGCTGCCCGAGCACCGATCGCACGCAGTGCGGCAGCCCGCAGTCGTTCCTTGGCAGAGGGCCGGCCGGACCGGATTCGACGTCGCAGGCGTCGGCAGCCCGCAGCCGCCCCCTGGCGGAGGGCTGCTTCTCGCACATGCTCGTCGCAGGTCCCTCCGCCCGGCTGCGGGCCGCGACACACCGTGATCGGTCCGACGAAGCCCCGCCGCTCTTGCGAGTGCGTGCGCTCCGCGGACGGCGTCCCGTCGCCCGTTCGCAGCCTCCCCGACCTGAAAAAAAACCGCGGCGGACCGTGTCCGCCTCAACCTATACTGCTTATGAAAATCAAGGAGATCACCGCCGTTCTCGAATCCTTCGCCCCGCTCGGCTGGCAGGAGTCTTACGACAATTCGGGCCTCGTCGTGGGGCGTCCCGACGACGAGGTGCACCGCGCCCTGCTGGCCGTCGACGTGACGGAGGCGGTGCTCGACGAGGCCGAACGCGAAGGGTGCGACCTGGTCATCACGCATCATCCGATCATCTTCCACCCGCTCAAGCGCTTCAACTCGTCGACGGCGGTCGAACGCTGCGTCGAGCGGGCGATCCGTCGCGGCATCGCCCTCTACGCCTGCCACACGAACCTCGACAGCGCCCCCGACGGCATGAGCCGCCGCCTGGCCGAGCGGCTGGGCCTCGGCTCGATCCGTCTGCTCGAACCCTCCGAGAAGGGCGAGGGGGTGGGCTTCGGCGTCGTGGGCGAGCTTCCCGAGCCGCTGCCGACGCTCGACCTGCTGCGCCGCATCAAGGAGCGGCTGCGCATCGGCGCCGTGCGTTACAGCGATCCTGCCGCGCCGACCGTCCGCCGCGTGGCCCTCTGCACGGGGGCGGGCGCCTCGCTCATCGGTGCCGCGCGCGCCGCAGGCGCCGAACTCTACCTGACGGCCGACCTCAAATACAACGATTTCATGACCCCCGACGGCGCCCTTACGGTGGCCGACATCGGCCATTTCGAGAGCGAATATGTCGCAATCGATCTTTTATTTGATGTTTTGTCGAAAAATTTGCGTACCTTTGCGCTCTTGAAAAGCGGTGCATCCCGCAATCCGATCAACTATTTGTGACAGGGTCGGATAAGACCCCTCGGCGCGAGCCGCGGGAAACGGTTTCGGTCAAATAAAAACACGATACGATATGGCGACACAGAAAAAGACGCTCGAAGCGGATTATTCGATGCAGGAGAAGATTTTGGCGCTCTACGAGCTGCAGAAGATCGACAGCGGGATCGACGCGATCAACAAGGTAAAGGGCGAGCTGCCGCTCGAAGTGCAGGACCTCGAGGACGAGATGGCGGGTCTGAAGACGCGCATCGACAATATCAACGCCGAGATCGAGGAGCTCAACACGCTGACCAAGCAGCGCAAGCGCGAGGTGGATCAGGCCAAGATCCAGATCGGCAACTACCGCGAGCAGCAGAACAACGTCCGCAACAACCGCGAGTACGACGCGATTTCGAAGGAGATCGAGTACCAGGAGCTCGAAATCGAGCTGGCCGAGAAACGCCTGAAGGAGTATTCGGCCGCCGTCAAAGTCAAGAAGGCCGCTCTGGAGACGGCTGCCGCCGAGGCTGCCGAGCGCGAGACCGATCTGAACCTCAAGCGCGAGGAGCTCGCGGGCATCGAGGCCGAGACGGCTCCGCGCGTCGCCGAACTGGAGGCGCAGGCCGAGACAGCCAAGCAGAAGATCGACGAGCGTCTGATCGTCGCCTACAACCGCATCCGCGGCAACGTCCGCAACGGCATGGCCGTCGTGACGGTCAAGCGCGATGCCTGCGGCGGCTGCTTCAACCACATTCCGCCCCAGCGTCAGGCCGATATCCGCCAGGGCAAGAAGATCATCGTCTGCGAGTACTGCGGACGCATCCTCGTGGCCGATCCCGAGGAGCTGACGAACGAGTAGCGCATCGAAACCCTGCGCCGCGTTGCCCGACACCTTTGCGAAGGTGTCGGGCAACGCGCTTTTTGCGGCGGCGCACGCCTCGGGAAAAGAGCCCTTTGTTAAGATATTAACAGCGTTTTGTTTCGGACTTTTCCAAATTATCGTTACCTTTGCGGAGTTTAACGACCCACACTTTCGGACGAAAAATGCAGCGACGATGAAAATTGCTCTGGCCCAACTGAACTACACGATCGGCGATATCGAAGGCAACAGCTCGAAAATGATCGATGCCATTCGACGAGCGAAAGACGAAAAGGCCGATCTGGTCCTCTTTGCCGAGCAGGCCGTCAGCGGTACGCCCGCATTCGATCTCTTGCGGAAAACCACCTTCCTCGAACTGTGCGAAGATGCGCTCGAGCGCATCGCCTCCCACTGCGACACGATCGCCGCGATCGTCGGTTCGCCCGTCCTGACGGCCGAGGGCACCATTTCGGCCGCCGTCGTCATGGAGGAGGGGCGCGTGCAGCACTGCATCGGCAAGAAACGCATCACGGCCCGCCGCGAGATGGGCTTCCTGACGAGCGGCGAAGGCGTCCGAAGCGTGACGATCAAGGGACACAAGTGCGTCGTCGTCGTGGGCGACGACATGCGTTTCGAGACCGACTACGACCACTCGGCCGAGCTCGTCATCTCGATCAACGCCCGCAAATACTACAAGGGCGGCATGACCTACCGCCTCGAGACGCTCCGCCATGCGGCCTTCGCCGAGGGCAAGGAGATCGTGCTGGTCAACCAGGTCGGCGGCTCGACCGAAATCGTCTACGACGGCACGTCGGGCGTGGTGAACCGCCGCGGCGAACTGGTGCTGCTCATGAAGAGCTTCGAGGAGGATTTCCGCATCTACGACACCGAAGCCGAACACACCCCCCTCGAAATCCCGAAACAGGTCTCGCGTACCTACATGGTCTACGAGGCGGCCTGCTGCGGTCTGCGCGATTTCTTCTTCAAGAACGGCTACCGCAAGGCCTGCATCGGCCTCTCGGGCGGCATCGACTCGGCCGTCGTGGCCTGCATCGCCGTCGAGGCGCTCGGCCGCGAGAACGTGCGGGCGCTCCTGATGCCCTCGCCCTTTACGACCGAGGCGTCGGTCGAGGATGCCCGCATGCTGGCCCGGCGGCTCGGCATCGCCTACGACGTGATCCCCATTTCGGATATCTACGCCAAGGTCCTCGAAGCGATGGATCCCGTCATCGGGGGCATCGAGTTCGATTTCACGGAGGAGAACATCCAGACCCGCATCCGCACGATGCTCCTCATGGCCCTTCAGAACAAGACGGGCTACATGCTGCTCAACTCCTCGAACAAGAGCGAGAACGCGCTGGGTCTCTGCACCCTCTACGGCGATACGGCGGGCGCCTTCAGCCCCACGGGCGACATCTACAAGAGCGAAATGTACGACGTGGCGCGCTACATCAACCGCATCCACGACAACGTCATCCCCGAAAACATCCTGACCAAGGAACCCTCCTCGGAGCTTCATATCGGCCAGAAGGACAGCGATATCCTGCCTCCCTACGAGGTGGTGGACGCCATCCTGTACCGCATGATCGAGGAGAGCCAGCACCGCGAGGAGATCATCAACGCGGGCTTCGATTCGGAGGTCGTCGAGAAGATCCACGCGATGATTATGCGCAACGAGAAGAAACGCTACCAGTTCCCGCCCGTGCTGCGCCTCTCGTCGTGCGCCTTCGGCCACGAGCGACTCATGCCCCTCACGAACAAGTACGGCGACTGACCGGCCGCCCGCATGCGTCGGAAGAGCAACGAAACACGGAGAAACGGATAAAGGCGGAAAACGATGGCACAGACGGTTTTGCACGACGGAACGGTCGACGGAGTCGAGGGGGCGGCGGTGCGCGTCCGCATCACCTCGCGCAGCGCCTGCGGCTCGTGCGCCGCACGGGCTGCCTGCGGCCTGGCCGAGGCGACCGAAAAGATCGTCGAGGTGGTCACCCCCGAAGCGGCGCGATACGCCGTCGGCGATCGGGTCACGGTGGGCGTGCAGCGCCACATGGGGCTCAAGGCGGTTGCGCTGGGCTACGTCGGCGCGCTGGTCGTGCTCGTGGGCGTGCTGGCGCTCACGGTCGGCGGCCTGGGCTGGAGCGACGGCGCGGGCGCTGCGGCGACCCTCGGAGCCGTGGCGCTCTACTATGCGGCCCTGTGGCTCTTCCGCAAACGGATTGCACACACGATTCAATTTACAATAACAAAAAACTAAATGGAAGTATTACTTTACACGATCCTGACACTGTGCGTGTTGGGTGTGCTCGCGGCGATCGTTCTCTACTTCGTGGCCCAGAAGTTCCGCGTAGAGGAGGATCCGCGGATCGACTGCGTGGAGAAGATGCTGCCCGGAGCCAACTGCGGCGGTTGCGGCTTCGCCGGTTGCCGCGGCATGGCCGAGGCGCTCGTGAAGCGCGACGACATTTCGGCGCTGTTCTGCCCCGTGGGCGGCGGCGATACGATGAAGGCCGTGGCCGCCTACCTCGGTAAGGCGGCGGCCGAGAAGGAGCCGCAAGTGGCGACGGTCCGCTGCGGCGGCACCTGCGACAAGCGTCCCCGCACGAACCGCTACGACGGAGCTTCGTCGTGCGCCGTTTCGGCTTCGCTCTATGCGGGCGACACGGGCTGCTCGTTCGGCTGCCTCGGTCACGGCGACTGCGTGAAGGTCTGCGCCTTCGACGCTATCCGGATCAACCCCGCGACGGGGCTGCCCGAGGTCGACGCCGACAAGTGTACGGCCTGCGGCGCCTGCGTCAAGGCCTGCCCGAAGAAGATCATCGAGCTGCGCAAGAAGTGGCCGAAGAACCGCGCCGTCTACGTTTCGTGCGTCTCGCACGACAAGGGTGCCGTCGTGATGAAGGCCTGCAAGGCGGGCTGCATCGGCTGCGGCAAGTGCGAGAAGGTCTGCCCCTTCGGCGCCATCACGGTGGAGGGCAACCTCGCCTACATCGACCCGCAGAAGTGCAAGCTCTGCCGCAAGTGCGTGAACGAGTGCCCGACGGGCGCCATCCGTCTGGTCGGCATGGAGCCGCTGCCCAAGGCTCCGAAGGCCGCGGCACCCGCCGCAGCTCCCAAGGCAGCCGCCCCGAAGGCCGCTGCGACGGAGGGTCCGAAGCTCGTCCCCCTCAAGGCGTCGGCTCTCGATCCGCTCCGCCTGCTCAATCCGCTGAAGACGGTGCTGCCCGCGAAGGCCGCCGCCGCGGAGGATCGGCCGCTCGTGCCCCTCAAGGAGGCCGCCGTGCACCCGCTCCGCCAGCTGAAGCACTAAACGAATCGTCAAACGAGAAGAGAAGAACGATATGAGAACATTTCCAATGGGCGGAGTTCATCCGTCGGAAAATAAGTTGAGCCGTGCGAAGGCGATCGAGGCCCTGCCGCTGCCCGAGGTGGTGCAGATCCCGCTCGCCCAGCACATCGGTGCTCCGGCTACGGCCGTGGTGGCCAAGGGCGACAAGGTGCTGACGGGTCAGCTCATCGCCGAGGCCACGGGCTTCATGTCGGCCAACATCCACGCCCCGATTTCGGGTACCGTGCAGTCGGTCGACCTGCAGCCGAACGGTCAGGGCGTGCGCCAGATGATGATTACGATCAAGCGCGAGGGCGACGAGTGGGTCGAGACGATCGACCGTTCGACGGAGCTCGTGAAGGAGTGCACGCTCGCGCCGCAGGAGATCATCGCCAAGATCAAGGCCGCGGGCATCGTCGGCATGGGCGGTGCCACCTTCCCGACGCAGGTCAAGCTGTCGGTGCCTCCCGGCAAGAAGGCCGAGTGCCTGATCATCAACGGCGTCGAGTGCGAGCCGTACCTCACCTCCGACCACCGCACGATGCTCGAGCACGGCGAGGAGCTGCTCGTCGGCGTCACGATCCTCATGAAGGCGATCGGCGTTCGGAAGGCCTACATCGGCATCGAGAACAACAAGCCCGATGCGATCGCCCACCTGCGCTCGCTCGCCGCTGCCTACGCGGGCGTCGAGGTGGTGCCCCTCAAGGTGCGCTACCCGCAGGGCGGCGAGAAGCAGCTCATCGCGGCCGTCACGGGCCGTCAGGTGCCGCCCCCGCCCGCTCTGCCGATCGACGTGGGTGCCGTCGTCTGCAACGCTTCGACGACCTACGCTGTCTACCGCGCCGTGCAGAAGAACATGCCGCTCATCGAGCGCGTGGTGACGATCACGGGCAAGGGGCTCAAGGAGCCCAAGAACCTCCTGACGCGCATGGGTACCCCCATCACGACGCTGCTGGAGGCTGCGGGCGGTCTGCCCGAGGATGCGGGCAAGGTAATCAACGGCGGCCCGATGATGGGTCGTGCGATGGTGAACCTCGCTTCGCCCGTGACGAAGGGCTGCTCGGGCGTCACCGTGATGAGCGGCCGCGATGCCGAGCGCAAGACGGCGGGGCAGTGCATGAAGTGCGCCAAGTGCGTCGAGGCCTGCCCGATGGGTCTGGAGCCCTACTACCTCTCGAAGATGACGCAGAAGAAGAACTGGGACGAAATCGAGGCGCAGATGATTACCTCGTGCATCGAGTGCGGCTGCTGCCAGTCGACCTGTCCCGCCTACCTGCCGCTGCTCGACTGGATCCGCCTCGGCAAGCAGACCACGATGGGTATCATCCGTGCGCGCATGGCTGCCGCAGCACCTAAAAAGTAACAGAAAAACAGCAAGATAATTATGGCAAACAAACTTATTGTCTCGCCGTCGCCCCATGTGCAGTCGACGCAGTCCACGGCCACGATCATGCGCGATGTCGTCATCGCGCTCCTGCCGGCCCTGGTCGTTTCGACGGTGGTGTTCGGTACGGGCGTACTCGCCGTGACGGCCCTTTCGGTGGCTGCCTGCGTGCTGTTCGAGTACCTCATTCAGCGCTTCCTGGTGAAGGGCTCCTGCACGATCTGCAACTGGTCGGCCGTCGTGACGGGCGTCCTGCTCGCCTTCAACCTTCCCGCCTCGATTCCGTGGTGGATCGTTCTGATCGGCGCCTTCGTGGCGATCGCCGTGGCCAAGATGACCTTCGGCGGTCTGGGCAAGAACCCCTTCAACCCCGCGCTGGTGGGCCGCGTCTTCCTGCTGATCGCCTATCCCGTGCAGATGACCTCGTTCCCCGCTCCCGTGAGCGGTGCGCTCGACGCCCTGTCGGGTGCCACGCCGCTGGCCGCCGTGAAGCACGGCGTCGAAGCGGGCATCGTCCCGATGCAGGATCTGCTGCTGGGCAACATGCCCGGTTCGCTCGGCGAGGTGGCTTCGCTGGCCCTGGTGCTGGGCTTCGTCTACCTGCTGTGGCGCAAGGTCATCACGTGGCACGTGCCCGTGACGGTGCTCGCTACGATGGCCCTCTTCGCCTTCGTCGTGGCCCTTTCGCGCGGCGGCGACGCGGCGCTGCTGTGGCAGTTCCCGCTCTTCCACATCCTGGCGGGCGGTGCGCTGCTCGGCTCGATCTTCATGGCGACCGACTACGCGACCTCGCCCATGACGGTTCGCGGGGCGGTGATCTACGCCGTCGGCATCGGTGCGATCACGATGTGCATCCGCCTCTGGGGCGCCTACCCCGAGGGTATGTCCTTCGCGATCCTCATCATGAACTCGGTGACGCCGCTGCTCAACAAGTATGTCAAACCGACGCGCTTCGGCGTCAAATAACCGAAGGAGGCAAACGATGAAAAGTACACTTATTAATATGGTAGCGGTGCTCTTCTCGATCACGCTCATCGCATCGGCGGGTGTCGGTGCCGTGAACATGATTACGGTCGAGCCGATCGCCGCAGCGAAGGCCGCCGCGACGCAGCAGGCCTTGAGCGAGGTGCTGCCCGCCTTCGAGCGGACCTCGATCGACGAACTGGAGGTCGACGGTCTTCCGATTCGGGTCTACACGGCCTCCAACGGCGAGGCGCTCGCCGGTTATGCCGTCGAGACGATGACCAAGCAGGGTTTCAACGGCGTCGTGAAGCTCATGGTGGGCTTCCTGCCCGACGGTACGGTGACGAACGTCAACGTGCTGGAGCAGTCCGAGACCCCCGGTCTGGGTACGAAGATGACCGAGGAGGGCAACCCTCTGCTGGCGTCGATCCGCAACCGCAAGCTGGAGGAGAAGAAGCTCGTCGGCGGCAAGCTGGCCGTGACGAAGGACGGCGGCGACGTCGATGCGCTGACCGCCGCGACGATCTCGTCGCGCGCCTATGTCGATGCGATCAACCGCGCCTGGATGGCCATGACGAGCGTCAAGGAGGGTACCCGTCCGACCGATGTCGCTACGGGCGCCACGGTGCAACACACGGAACAAACAGAGGAGCCTGCGGCTCGGGAAGGAGAGCGAGATGAATAAGCTGCAAATCATTACGAGTGGTATTCTGAAGAACAACCCGACCTTCGTGCTGGTGCTGGGCATGTGCCCGACGCTGGGTACGACCACGTCGGCTTCGAACGGTATGGGTATGGGACTGGCCACGATGGCCGTTCTGATCATGTCGAACCTGGTGATCTCGCTCATCAAGAACCTGATCCCCGACAAGGTGCGCATTCCCGCCTTCATCGTCGTCATCGCTTCGTTCGTGACGATCATCCAGATGCTCATGCAGGCCTTCGTGCCCGCGCTCTACGCTTCGCTCGGCGTCTTTATTCCGCTGATCGTCGTGAACTGCATCATCCTGGGTCGCGCCGAGGCCTTCGCCTCGAAGAACGGCGCCTTCGATTCGATCCTCGACGGTGTGGGCATCGGTCTGGGCTTCACGCTCTCGCTGACGGCGATCGGTGCCGTGCGCGAGATCCTCGGCAGCGGCGCCATCTTCGGCTATGCGCTGGGGACTGCCGACGTGATGCCGCTGGTCTTCGTGCTGGCTCCGGGCGGCTTCCTCACGCTGGGCTACCTCATGGTATTGTTTAACAAATTAGCCAAGAAATAAGAGTCATGGAGATTTCCTACTTCGCAATCATTATCGGCGCCATCTTCGTCAACAACGTCGTATTGGCGCAGTTCCTCGGCATCTGCCCCTTCCTGGGTGTGTCGTCGAAAGTGGAGACCTCGCTGGGCATGAGCGCCGCCGTGACCTTCGTCATGGCGTTGACGGCCCTCGTTTGCTGGCCCTTGCAGGAGTACGTGCTCAACCCGCTCGGCATCGGCTACATGCAGACGATCGTCTTTATTCTGGTGATCGCCGCACTGGTGCAGATGGTCGAGATCATTCTGAAGAAGGTTTCGCCCGCCCTCTACCAGGCTCTCGGCATCTTCCTGCCCCTCATCACGACCAACTGCGCCGTGCTGGGTGTGGCCATTCTGATGATCCAGAAGGAGTTCACGCTGCTTCAGAGCGTGACCTACTCGGTCGCGACCGCCATCGGCTTCGGCCTGGCGCTGGTCCTCTTCGCAGGCCTGCGCGAGCGCCTCGATTTCGAGGACGTGCCCGCAGCCTTCAAGGGAGTGCCCATCGCGCTCATCACGGCGGGCATCCTGGCCATGGCCTTCATGGGCTTCTCGGGACTGGTTTAGCCGGCCCTCGCCCGCATGCAGAAAAAGCCTGCCCCGCACCGTCGGGGCGGGCTTTTTTCGTGCGACAGACGGAAAAAACGCGTTTTTTCGCGCTCCGATGTTGCGTTTGCCCCCTTCGCTGCGTCTGTCTTATGTAACACCCCATGAAAGAGACCGAAATCGAACAGCTGTTGCCGCCTCTGCGGGAGCGTCTCTACCGTTTCGCGCGGTGCATCCTCGGCAGTGCGGCCGAGGCCGAGGATGTCGCGCACGATACGTTGGAGCGGCTGTGGCGTCGCCGCGCGGAGCTGGCCGCCTGCCGTCGTCCCGAGGCCTTCGCGCTGACGAGTCTGCGCAATGCCTGCATCGATCGGCTGCGCCGCCGCGGGCGGGAGGAGCCGTTGCCGTCGGGCTGCGTCGTGGCGGACGATCCCTTCGCCAGCGCTTCGGAGCGCGAGTGGGTGCGGGCGGCGATGGCCCGTCTGCCCCTCCGACAGCGCGAGGTGCTCCACCTGAAGGAGATCGAGGGGTATGCGGTGCACGAGATTGCGACGCTCTACGGCATCGAAGCGAACCAGGTACGAACGATCCTCTCCCGTGCGCGGCGTCGGCTGCGCGAGGAGCTGGAAAAAACGATGAACGCATGACACATCACGAATCCGAAATAGGCTGCCTGCACTGGTTGTACGAGGCGGGCACGGCGACCGAGGCCGAGGAGCAGCGACTGCGGATGCTGCTGGCGAAAGCCGATGCGGCGACCCTGCCGCCCGAGTTGCGGCTGCTGCGCCGCATGTTCGACGGACTGGCCGCCCTCGCCGCCGAGACGGTGCCCGCCGCCGAACCGAGAGCTGCCGCCGAGACGATATCCGTCGCCGAGGCCATGCCTGCCGCGGATGCGACGCTTGTCGCCGAAGCAGCGCTCGTCGGTGAAACAATGCCCGCCGCCGCACCAAAAGCTGCCGCCAAAAACATGCCTGCCGCCGCAACGCTCCGCAAGGCGGCCTCCGTGCCGCTTTGCCGAGACGTGCGGCCGCTGCGCCGCATCGCGGGGTGGGGGGCCGTCGCCGCGGTCGTCGCACTGGGCGCCGTCACGATCGGCCACCTCTGCACGCCCTATGGCTACGTCGACGGCCGCGCGATCTACGACCGCGACGAGGCGCTGGCCGAAACGGCCTGCCTGGCACGACTGGAGGCGCTCGACCGATCGATGACCCTCTTCGATGCTTTGATTCCCCTCTCCGAACAACAACCCGAAAAAAGATGATACGCACGATTTTCACCCTGGCAGCGATCTGTGCGACGCTGCTTGCCGCCGAGGCGCAAACGCCTGAAGGCCCTGTTTCCGCAACCCCTGTTTCCGCAACCCCCGTTTCCGTGCGGCCGCTCGCGGTCGAGAGCTCCGAAACGCCCGCAGCCGCGACCGCTGCTGCCGAATCCGCTGCGACCGGTTCGGTTCAACCGACCGCCGCAGCGCAACCGATCGCCGCCACGCACCCGACCGCCGCGGCCGATACGGCTGCCCTTCCCGATGCGGCCAACCTGCTTCGCCGCGGCGATCGCAAAGGCGAACTGCTGCTGGCCATCGGCGGCCACAACATCACGCTGGGCCGCGCCGCCTCCGACCGCCACAACCGCACACGGGTCACGACGCCCATCGAAATCAATCAACGCTACGTGGCGTTCGGCCTCGGTGCCGTGGAGTTCGGTTTCAGCCTGCTCACCGACCCCTCCTATGCGGCCTATGCCCCCGAGGAGAACGGTTTTCTCGATCAGCGGGTCGGCAAGTCGATCCACATCGGGTTCCGTCCGCTGGCCCTCGAGGTGGCGCTGAACCGCAGTCGCACGGTGTCGCTGGTGACGGGACTGACCCTCTCGTTCGACAACTATCGCTTCGACAACCGCTGGTCGATCGCCAAGGTCGACGGTCGCATCGAGCCCGTGGCGCTGGAGGGAAAGCGCAAGTCGAAGCTCGCCACAACGCAGTTCGGGCTGCCGATCGGGCTGACCTTCACCCCTGCACGGCGCCTGCGGGTTTCGGCCCTCGCCTTCGGCGAACTGGTGGTCAACGCCCATACGAAGACCAAGAAGCCGAAGCAGAAAAAGACGCTCACGGGGTTGAACGATTTCCGTTTCGGCCTCCAGGGGGCGGTGACCTACCGCGAGGTGGGGTTCTATGTCAAATATTCGCTGACGCCGATGTTCCGTTCGGGAACGGGACCGAAATGTTATCCGTTGTCGGTCGGCCTGGCGTGGGGATTCTGAATCGATGCTGCGATGAGACGTTTTCGGATGATTTTACTGCCGCTGCTTTTCGGTGCGATTGCCGCGGCAGCCGCCGATCGCACGGATAAGCCGACGCAACGCTACTACACCTTCGAGGAGCTGTGCGACAAGTATGCCGCGCGCGAAGGTTACACCTGCATCCGCTTCGGTCGGAAGATGATGCGCATGATGAGCGACCGCGTGGAGGCCGACGACCGCGAACTGGCGCGCCTGCTCGACGATCTGCACGAGATACGGGCCCTGACGACGACCTGCCCCGACGAGGCGTTCCTGCGCGATGCGGCCACCGTGCAGCTGACGGCGCGCTATACCCTCGTGTCGTCGCTCTCGGAGGAGGGGCGGACCACGGAATGCTGCCTGAACGACGGCGGCAGGCGCCACCCGTCGCATTTTCTGCTCTTCTCGCACGGACCCGATGAAGCGGTCGTCCTCGACATCGTCGGCTATTTCGACGTGAAGGACATTTCGCGCCTCTCGTCGATCCGTCCGCGATAGGCGCCCGCCGCCCGAAAAAACGGAACGGAAGGCCCGTTCCATGCAAAAAAAGCCTGCTCCGCATCGTGCGGGGCAGGCTTTTTTGCAGACGGTTCGTTATTCGATGCGTCGGAAACTCAACGTGTTTTCCTCGCGATAATCGATGCCGTCCTCGTACCATTCGTCCGTCCAGGAGAGTTCGAGCCGGTTTTCCGTCAGACGGGTGACGACGGCCGATGCGAGACCGAAATCGAGGCCGAGGCCGGCGTCCAGCAGTCGCAACAGGTGCGACGAGGTGTCGTAGGTATATCGTCCGTCGTCTTCGGAGCTGACGTAGTCGTCCTCTTCGCGCCAGTGGTATTGGCCGTCGGCTGTGAGTTGCAGGGTGAACCAGTCGTCGGGATCGGTTGCCGCATCGACGCGTTTGCCGTTCTCGTACCACACCCAGCGATGGGTGGTCGTCTGCCAGGTGCCGACCAGCGCGCCCGCCTTTGAACGCAGGTCGGGGCCGTCGTCGCTCTTCGAGCAGGCCGATGTCAGGCAGCAGATGGCCGCAGCGAGCAGCAGGGCAAGCAGTTTCTTCATCATGTGCGCAGCTTGTAAAAAGACGGCGGCTCTGCCGTAACCGCAGAGCCGCCGTGCGGGTTTAGAATTTCAGACCGACTTTCACGAAGAACGAATTGCAGGCATAGTCGCTGTTCAGTGCCTGGTGCTGGCAGCCGATGCCGAAGTTGAGCTTGCCGTAGTTCAGGCCCACGCCGTAAGCGGCATAGAAACCGCCGTCGAAACCGTTCTGCTTACCTTCGTCGAGTACGGGCGTGTAGCCCAGATCGACGTTTACGTAGGGGGCGAACTTCTCCGTGACGGGGTAGTAACCTTTCAGGTCGACGAAGGCGGGCATCGTGATCGATTCCCAATCGGTTGCATACTGTACGCCGAGGCCCAGACCGACGAAGGCGTACTTCGTAATGCGGGCGCCGTGGATCGTCTCGACGAATACGCGCCCGAATTTGGCGTCTTCGCCGTCGACCTTGCCGTCGAGACCGTAGCCGACGTTCAGTTCACCCTGGTACCAGACATCGACCGTGTGTTCGGTGGTCTTGTAGGTCTTTTCGCGATTGATGTTCGTCACGGTCATCTTCTGGGCGAACGACGCGGCGGGAGCCGACAGCAGGGCTACCGCCAGAAACAGCATGATTTTTTTCATGGTTTTAAATAATTAAAGGGTTAAGTAAAAGTGGATTGTGGTTATTCGCGTACTTTTTTCGAACTCTCTTCGCTCAATTGCACGTTGACGTTCGAGTTGGAGAGCATGCCTTGCAGGTAGAGATCCTTGATCCAGCGGTCGTGTTCGGTGCCTGTGCGGAATCCCGTGTAGCGGGCGGGAAATCCCGTCATTTCTACCTGCATCACGTATTTGCCGTTGCGCTCGCACGGCACCTCGGTCGTCGTGGCCGCTCCCGTGTCGTCGGTGACCTGTACCGTTTCGAGCTTGTGCGTGATCTTGAACTGCGGCATGACGATCAGGTCGGCCTTCTCCTGCAGGCAGAAATCGTAGATGGCCGAGGCTTTCAGCTGGGTGTAGAGCACGTCGAGCACGGCGTTGAAATTGACGCCCTTGACGTTTTCGATCTTGCTCATGAGGTATTCGCCCGCGAATTTGCGGTTTTCGAAAACGGTCGTCGTCCCGTTTTTGCGGCCGATGACCTCCACGTTGGCGATGAGCGGTTCGATGAGCATCTCGTGCTTGGCTTCGAGCGCCGTCGCTTCGGTTCGCTCGTAAGTGGCCTGAATGTCGGCCAGACGAGTCGTGGTGATGGTTTTGGCAGCTCCGCGCTGGGCGTGCGCCGTTTCGATGCCGCTGCCGAGGAGGAACGCCGACAGCAGGAGCGGGAAGATGAATTTCTTCATAACGAGAAGTTTGGGTGCATCTTCGGCTCCTGCGATGCGGGTATGGAAAAAAGAAAGTGTGGAGTCGATTCGTTTATTTGACGAGAGGCTCCGGTAAGCCCGAAAACAAATAAACAATACCCCACACCTGTAAGGCTGCGAATGCGAATCGCCTGCCGATACAAGTGATGAGTGCGTCGTTCTCCTTGTTTTCTCGAAATTTACCGGATTTCTCGTCAAGGACAAAAGCGAAACACTTTCATCGAATATGTCGTGCCTTCCGCGGGGAAGACGCAGCAAAGATAGAAAATGTTTTTCGAAACGACAACACCCAAACGGGATATTGTTCACGGGCAAAGTTCGGCAAAACAAACCGTAGTTGCAAGCCTCTCGCGCCGCGGATCGATCATTTGTTTTACGTAATTTCGGGGAGGGGATGCCGCGCAGCGTATCGGCAGTGTCCGCCGTCGGACGCATCGTTTCCGTATTTCGCATTTTTGGCGTATCTTTGGCGGACCCAAAACCGAAACGGATGGAGCGACGCATCGACATACACGACTACGATTATCCGCTGCCCGACGAGCGGATCGCCAAATTCCCGCTGCCCGAGCGCAGCGACTCGAAACTGCTCGTCTATCGGGGCGGCGCGATTTCCGAGCGTCGTTTCCGCAACCTGGGCGAGGTGCTCCCTGCGGGGAGCCTGCTGGTCTTTAACAACACGAAGGTGATCCGCGCCCGCATCATCATGCACAAGCCTTCGGGGGCTCGCATCGAGGTCTTCTGCCTCGAACCGCACGCACCGGCCGATTACGAACGCGCCCTCGCGGCGACGGGCTCGGCCGAGTGGTCGTGCATCGTGGGCAACTCGAAAAAGTGGAAGGAGGGGGTCGTGGAGATCCGTTTCGAATATGCAGGGCGCACCGAGTGGCTGCGGGCGCGGCGTGTCGGCGACGCGGGGCGCGAACAGTTCGTCCGCTTCGAGTGGTCGGCGCCGCTCGCCTTCGGAGCGCTGCTCGAACTGCTGGGGCGCGTTCCGATTCCGCCCTACCTGAACCGCGAGAGCGAGGAGATCGACAATACGCGCTACCAGACCGTCTATTCGAAATTCGAAGGGTCGGTCGCCGCGCCGACTGCGGGGCTGCACTTTACGCCCGAGCTCATCGAGGAGCTGCGCGGGGCGGGATTCGCGTTCGACGAGGTGACGCTGCACGTCGGTGCGGGCACTTTCCTGCCCGTCAAGGAGGCGAATGCCGCCGACCATCCGATGCATACCGAACATTTCGAAATCACGCGTACGACCCTTGAACGCCTGCGGGCGAATGTCGACCGCATCGTCGCCGTGGGAACCACCTCGGTGCGTACGCTCGAATCGCTGGCGGCGCTCGGTTGGCGCATCCGCTGCGCGGCCGACTGCGCGGCCGACCGCGTCATCGGCCAATGGGAGCTCTACGACCTGCCGTCGGACTATACGGGGGCCGATGCGCTGGACGATCTGCTCGGGTGGATGCGGTGCCGCGGAATCGATCGGGTCAAGGCCGCCACGCAGATCATGATTACGCCGCTTGGGTACCGCTTCCGCATCGTCCGACATATCATCACCAATTTCCACCAGCCCTCTTCGACGCTGTTGCTGCTCGTCGCCGCCTATGTCGGCGAGGATTGGCGGCGGATCTACGACTATGCCCTGGGGCACGAATTCCGTTTTTTGAGCTACGGTGACTCGTCTTTGCTGATGCGGTAGGGGAGGCCCGCCTGTCACCCTTTTGCGGCAGTCCGCAGCTTCTCGCAGCGGAGGCCTGAACACGCATCGCACGCAAGTGCGGCGGGCCGAAGCCTCCGCGCGCGGAGGCCCGAGAAAAGCACGTGTCGCGGCAGGCCGAACGGCATCGATCCCGAAAGGGATCGGCAACCCGCAGCCGCCCCCTGGCGGAGGGCTGCTTCTCGCGAGGGCTCGTCGCAAGCCCCTCCGCTCGGCTGCGGGTCGAACCGGTTCGACGCAACTCGATGGCACAGTCATCGGCGGGCCGCAGCTTCTCGCAGCCTCCCGCAGCCTCCGCGCGCGGAGGCCCGCTGCTATCGAGTGCGTGCGCTCCGCAGGCTTCGGCCCGAACAGGTGGCGACCCGACTGCAAAGTCGCATGCCATCGGCGGACCGCAACGCCCCCTCCCGTCGAAGAGCATCGCTGCAAAATCGACGTCGCCGGATATCGGCAGGCGCCCTCCCTCCCCCGAAAAAACAACCGATCCGCCCCCGAAGGGGCGGATCGGTCTGCATAAGATTCGATCGGTCTTACTTGCGGTAAACCTTCTTGTAACCGTAAACGGCCTCGTCGCCGAGCTCCTCCTCGATGCGGATGAGCTGGTTGTACTTGGCCATGCGGTCCGAACGCGACATCGAACCGGTCTTGATCTGACCCGAGTTCGTCGCAACGGCGATATCGGCGATCGTGGCATCCTCCGTCTCGCCCGAGCGGTGCGACGTTACCGAGGTGTAACCGGCGCGGTGTGCCATTTCGATGGCGTCGAGGGTCTCGGTGAGCGAACCGATCTGGTTCACCTTGATCAGGATCGAGTTGCCGCAACCCATTTCGATACCCTTCTTCAGGAAGTTGACGTTCGTTACGAAGAGGTCGTCGCCGACGAGCTGGCACTTGTCGCCGATCTCGGCGGTCAGCAGCTGCCAACCCTCCCAGTCGTTCTCCGACATGCCGTCCTCGATCGAGTCGATCGGGTACTTCTCGACGAGGCCTTTCAGGTACTCGACCTGCTCCTTCGAGGTGCGCTTGGCGCCCTTCTCACCCTCGAACTTCGTGTAGTCGTAGATGCCGTCCGCATAGAACTCCGACGAAGCGCAGTCCATGCCGATCATCACGTCCTTGCCCGGCACGTAGCCTGCGGCCTCGATGGCCTTGACGATCGAGTCGAGCGCATCCTCCGTACCGTCGAGTGCGGGAGCGAAGCCGCCCTCGTCGCCGACGGCCGTCGAGAGGCCGCGGGCGTGGAGCACCTTCTTGAGGTTGTGGAAGACCTCGGCACCCATGCGGATGCCCTCCTTGATCGACGCAGCGCCTACGGGACGGATCATGAACTCCTGGAAAGCGATCGGAGCGTCCGAGTGCGAACCGCCGTTGATGATGTTCATCATCGGCACGGGCAGCGTCTTGGCGTTGGCACCGCCGATATAGCGGTAGAGGGGCATGCCGTAGTAGTCGGCTGCAGCTTTGGCTGCGGCCAGCGAAACGCCGAGGATGGCGTTGGCGCCCAGCTTCGACTTGGTGGGCGTGCCGTCGAGGGCGATCATCGCCTTGTCGATGCCGACCTGATCCGATACGTTCATGCCGATGATGGCGGGAGCGATCACCTCGTTGACGTTCTTCACGGCGTTCAGCACACCCTTGCCCAGGTAGCGGCTCTTGTCGCCGTCGCGCAGCTCGAGCGCCTCGTTCTCACCCGTCGATGCGCCGCTCGGTACGGCTGCGCGACCGAAAGCACCCGAAACGGTGCGAACCTCGACCTCGACGGTCGGATTTCCTCGCGAGTCGAGGATCTCACGTGCGTGAATCTCTACAATTTGCATAGTGATAAAGTGTTTGAAGTATTGGTTTTGTATCCGTTTGCTCGTTCAGCAGTGCAAAGGTACACAAAATCGCGGTTAATGTATAAAAAAATCGGCCAAAAATCCCGTGTCGTTTTCCGAAAACGGCTGCGTCTTTCGCGGCGCGGCGCCTCAAAGCGCTTCGAGGATCGCCTCGGCCCGATCGGCCAGGCGGTCGGCCCCCGCCGCTTCGAGTTCCGTGCGGCTGCGGAATCCCCACGTCACCCCGACCGAGCGGACGCCCGCCGCACGGGCCGTCTCGATGTCGATCCCCGAGTCGCCGACGTAGAGCGTCTTTTCGGCGGGAACGCCGCACTGCGTCAGAATTTCGCGCACGACGGCCGGATCGGGCTTCAGCGGCACGTCGGGACGCTGGCCCAGGACGGCGACGAAGGGGATCGCGGGGAAGAAGCGGCGGACGAGCTTTTCGGTGCCGGCCTGGAACTTGTTCGAGGCGACGGCCAGCCGGATGCCGCGGCGGGCGAGCTCCTCCAGCAGCGCGGGAATTCCCGCGTAGGGGCGCGTTTCGAGGTCGATGTGATCGATGTAAAAGGCCAGAAAATCGGCCCGTGCCGCCTGTACTGCGGCAGGCGTGCGCAGCGCTTCGGGCAAAGCCCGCTCCACGAGGCGCAGGATGCCGTTGCCGACGAAGCGGCGGTAGTCGTCGAGCGTATGTTCGGCGAGGCCCCGCAGGCGCAGCATGTGGTTCGATGCGGCCGCGAGATCCCCGATCGTGTCGAGGAGCGTGCCGTCCAGATCGAATATGACCAGTTCGGTTTTCATCGTTCGGTGCGTTTGATTTTCCAGCCGACGGCGGCCACCAGGATCGACATGAAGGGGCTCACCAGATTGAAGATGCAGTAGGGCATGTAGGTGAAGGTCGCTACGCCCAATACCGTGGCCTGCGTCATGCCGCACGAGTTCCACGGGATGAGGACCGAGCAGACCGTGGCCGAATCCTCGACCGAGCGGCTCAACAGCCGCGGTTCGAGCCCGCGCTCCTCGTAGAGCCCCTTGAAGAGGCGCCCCGTGAGGATGATCGAGATGTACTGGTCGGCCGAGCAGAGGTTGAAGAAGATGCCGGCGCCGACGGTCGAGGCGACGGCCGGAACGGTCCGCCGCACGCAGCGCAGGAAGAGTGCCGTGAGGGCGTGCAGCATGCCGCTGCCCGTCATGATGCCGCCGAAGACCATGGCGCAGAGGATGAGCCACACGGTGTTCATCATGCCGCCCATGCCGCGCGTGGCGACCAGTTCGTCGAGTGCCGCCTGCCCCGTTCGGACGGCGGTCGATCCGTAGCAGGTGACGAGGATGCCCTTGAAATTCGAGAAGAAATCGGCTTCGGCGACCCCTGCCACCTCGTTGACGATGGCGGGTTGCGCCACGAGCATCGCCACGCAGGCGAGGACGACGGCCGTGAAGAGGGTGATGATGGCGGGCAGACGCCGTGCGATGAGGATGCCCGTCGCGACGGGAACCAGCAGCAGCCAGGGGGTGATGCGGAAGGTGGCGGCGAGCGTCTCGGCATAGAGATCGGCATGCGCTGCGGCCGCATGATCGAGCGTGAGGCCCGCTACGGCGAAGACGGCGAGCGCCACGATCATCGACGGGACGGTCGTGTAGAGCATGTAGCGGATGTGCGAGAAGACGGGTACGCCGACCGTCGACGAGGCGAGCACGGTGGTGTCCGAGAGGAGCGAGAGCTTGTCGCCGAAGTAGGCGCCCGAGATGATGGCGCCCGCGACCCACCCTTCGGGAAGCCCCATCGCCTCGCCGACGCCCATCAGGGCGACGCCGATCGTGGCGATCGTGGTCCACGAGCTGCCCGTCATGAGCGACACGACGGCGCAGATGCCGCACGAGGCGACCAGGAAATAGCTCGGGTGGAGCAGGTGCAGCCCGTAGTAGATCATCGTGGGGACGATGCCCGAGAGCATCCAGGTGCCTGCGATGGCGCCGATGAGCAGCAGGATGAGGATGGCCGATGTGGCCGAGCGGATGTGTTCGACGATCGAATCTTCCAGCCGCTGCCAGGGGCAGCCGTAACCGACGACGGCCAGCGCGGCGGCGACGGACGAGGCGGCCAGCAGCGCGATCTGGCTGCCGCCCGAGACGGCATCGCCGCCGAAGCAGCGGATCACGACGTAGAAGAGCAGCGTCAGCACGACGAGCGGCAGGGCCGAAACCCAGGCGGCGGGGGTGGGGGAGTTGTTCTGCATGGCGGTTCGTTTCGCGGCCGTCCCCGTGCCTTGCGCGCCCGAAGGGCGGGCGTCGGAGGCTCGGATGCTCCGACGGCGGACGTTCCGGTGTCGGGCGGAGGGGCGGCAGCGCGCAAAGGTACGACAAAGCGGGCAAAAAAACAATGCGTTGCGCCGTGCAGGCGGTTTCGCGTCGCTTTCGGGTGCACATCCGTGCGGCTGAGCGGCTTTCGGTTTATTCCGGTAAAGGGCGGACAGGTTTGTTTTTGCGTTTCGCCGAAGATATTTCGGCTGGGCAAAATGCAGGCAGGCTTGCTTCTGCCCTTGCTTATTCGTATCATTGACTGCGTCCAAGATACTTCCGCTCGGCAAAACGCAAGCAAGCTTGTTTTTGCCCTCACTTATTCGTATCTTTGGCTTCGCCCAAGATACTTCGCCTCGGCAAATCGCAAATAAATTTGCATTTGCGCTCGGCTTATTCGTATCTTTGACTGCGTCCAAGATACTCCCGCTCGGCAAAAAACAAGCTTACTTGTTTTTGCCCTCGCTTATTCGTATCTTTGTTATCGGATTCGATCCCGTCGGGATGCGGACGGAAGGCCGTCTGCGGCGAGCGGCATCGATTCACGGCAGCCATGAAACCGAATTTCCGCAATCGCATTTTTCATTATAAGTCCGCCAAGCCGCTCTATTTTGTGCGCAATTTCGTGCGGTACTGGACGCCGCGCCCCCTGCTGCAACGTCGGCTGAAGGGGCTGCTGGCCGAGGTGGAGGCCCGTCCCGACCGCGACTACATCCTGCAACGGGTCGACTATTACAACCGCCTGCCGCAGCTCGTCGAGACGCCTGCCGCCCTGCGGCCGCTCGCCGAGCATCGCTTCGGGACGATCCAGTCGGCCTATTTCTTCGATTCGTACGAGTTCACGCGCTTCTTCGACGATCGGCTGCGCTGGGCGATCGAACCCGGCGACGTGACGGAGGTTCCCTCCGTACCGTCGATTCTGAAGAGCCGCCCCGTGGAGGGGGATCTGGCGAATGCCGTCGTCCTGAACCTCGACAAACACCGCCATTTCCTCTTCCTGCGCGACGAGATCCCGTTTCGCGACAAGACGGATCGGGCGATCTTCCGCGCCAACATCAACTACCCGCATCCGAACCACGTCGTGCGGCTGCGTTTCGTCGAGCAGTACTATGGCTCGGCGATCTGCGACGTCGGCGTGAGCAACCGCGCTCCCGTGGTGCGCGAAGCGTGGCTGCGTCCCCGCATATCGGAGTACGATCACCTCGCCTACAAATTCGTCATGTGCCTCGAAGGCAACGACGTGGCGACGAACCTCAAGTGGGTGATGTCGAGCAATTCGCTCGCCGTCATGCCGCGGCCGCGCTACGAAACGTGGTTCATGGAGGGGCGGCTCGTGCCGAACTACCACTATGTGGCGATCAAGCCCGACTATTCGGACCTCGAAGAGCGGCTGCAATACTACATCGACCACCCCGAGGAGGGCGAGGCGATCGTGCGCCATGCCCACGAATACATCGCGCAGTTCGCCGATCGGCATCGCGAGCGGCTGATTTCCCTGCTCGTCCTGCAACGCTATTTCGAGCGGACGGGGCAGCTGCGCTGAATATCGCGGCCGAAGATCGGCCTCGCAGAGAGGTCGGCGGGCCGCAGCCTCCCGTAGCTTAAGGCCCGCCTTTCGCCGAAGGCTCGCTGCGTGCTGCCGCCCGAAAAAACGAACGTGCCGTTGCTGCGTCGGCGGACAGCTCGTCGGCGGATCAAAAACAGAACAGAAAAATCCATCCCATACCATGCGCAAACTGGTCATCATTCCCACCTACAACGAACGCGAGAACATCGCGGCGATGATCGAACGGGTCCTCTCGTCGGACGAAGGTTTCGAACTGCTCGTCATCGACGACGGTTCGCCCGACGGCACGGCCGCGATCGTCCGCGAACGGCAGCCGCAATTTCCCGATCGGCTGCACCTCATCGAACGCAGCGGCAAGCTCGGGCTGGGAACGGCCTACCTCACGGGGTTCGAGTGGGGGCTTGCGCGGGGCTACGATGCGATGTGCGAAATGGATTGCGATTTCTCGCACGATCCGAACGACCTGCCGCGCCTTTTCGCCGCCGTCGAAGCGGGTGCGGACGTGGCGGTCGGTTCGCGCTATGCGTGCGGCGTCAACGTCGTCAACTGGCCCATGTCGCGGTTGCTGATCTCCTATTTCGGCTCGCGGTACGTGCGGTTCGTGACGGGACTGCCCGTCCGCGATACGACGGCGGGATTCGTCTGCTACGCGCGTCGTGCGCTCGAACGGATCGATTTCGGCCGCATCGGTATGAAAGGGTATGGTTTTCAGATCGAAATGAAATATACGGCCTGGCGCCTGGGCATGCGGATCGAGGAGGTGCCGATCGTCTTCACCGAACGCCGCGAAGGAAGCTCGAAAATGTCGGGCGGCATCTTCCGCGAGGCCCTTTTCGGGGTCCTCGGCCTGCGGCTGCGCCGTATTCGGGGGCGGGAAGCCCGCGCGTGATCGGAAGGTTCGATCCTCCAACGTTCGACCCTGCCGCAGTCATCGAGCCGCAGCTTCGCGGTGCGAAGGCCCGTAATTCGCATCCGCTCGTTGCGAGCGCTTTGCAAGCGTTGCGATCCGAACACGCATCGCACGCAAGTGCGGCGGGCCGAAGCCTCCCGCGTGCGGAGGCCCGCAGTTTTGGCAAACGTGCGTGCTCCGCAGGCTTCGTCCCGAACGAGTTCGCGCGATAGCGCGGCAGCCCGCAGCTTTCGGCGGCAAAGGCCCGCAGCTCGCGTATGGCTCGCGTGCACCCTTCGCAAGCTGCGCCCCTAAAAGTTGCGTAATAGCGAGGCAGCCCGCAGCCGCCCCTTGGCGGAGGGCTGCAACTCGCCGAAAGGCTCGATGCCGCCTCCGCTCGGCCGCGGGCTGTCGGCCCCGCTTCGTTGGCACAGCGATGGCGGACCGCTGCTTCACGGCGCGAATGTCTGCATGTCGCGTCTTTTTGCTAGCCCCTCCGCCACTTCGTAAAATAAAAACCGACCGGCCACCAAGGGCCGATCGGTTTTATCGGAAGCAGGGTCGGACTACTTGTTGTAAGCCTTCATGACCGAAATCAGGTCGAGGACCTTGTTCGAGTAACCCCACTCGTTGTCGTACCACGAAACGACCTTTACGAAGGTGTCCGTCAGTGCGATACCGGCAGCCTTGTCGAAGATCGACGTGCGGGCGTCGCCCAGGAAGTCCGACGAAACGACAGCCTCCTCGGTGTAACCCAGCACACCCTTCAGCTCGCCCTCCGAAGCCTCCTTCATGGCAGCGCAGATCTCCTCGTACTTGGCGGGTTTGGCGAGGTTCACGGTCAGGTCGACTACCGAAACGTCCAGCGTCGGAACGCGCATCGACATACCCGTCAGCTTACCGTTGAGCTCGGGAATCACCTTGCCTACGGCCTTGGCGGCACCCGTCGACGAGGGGATGATGTTGCCCGAAGCGGCACGGCCGCCGCGCCAGTCCTTCAGCGAGGGACCGTCGACGGTCTTCTGCGTAGCCGTGGTCGAGTGAACGGTGGTCATCAGACCGTCCGTGATGCCGAACTTGTCGTGGAGCACCTTGGCGATCGGGGCGAGGCAGTTCGTCGTGCACGAAGCGTTCGAAACGATCTTCTGGCCGGCGTAGGTGTTCGTGTTGACACCGCATACGAACATCGGCGTAGCGTCCTTCGAGGGAGCCGACATGACGACGTACTTGGCACCGGCTGCGAGGTGAGCCTGGGCCTTCTCCTCGGTGAGGAACAGACCGGTCGACTCTACGACGTACTCGGCCTCGACCTCGTTCCACTTCAGGTCGGCGGGGTTCTTCTCGGCCGTTACGCGGATGGCCTTGCCGTTGACGATGAGCAGGTTCTTCTCCAGATCGAAATCGATCGTGCCCTGGAACTGACCGTGCATCGTGTCGTACTTGAGCATGTAGGCCAGGTAGTCTACCGGGCAGAGGTCGTTGATGCCGACGATCTCGTACTTGTCCGTCTGCGTCTGGGCAGCGCGGAAGACCATGCGGCCGATGCGACCGAAGCCATTGATACCAATTTTGATAGTTGCCATAGTTGTTGATATTTGTGTTAAACCTAAATAACCTTTGTTATTTTTTTCACAGGCGCAAAAATAACCGTTTTCCGTCGGATACGCAAATAAATAATAAATTTTTTTCGAAATATTCTTTTTTTGCCTTTCCCGACCTTGCGTGCCGCACGATCCGATCGGCCGAAACGCGCTTCGCCGCCGCCCCGAGGGCGCCGTACGGAGCGGTCCGTCGTCCCGGCATCCGCTGCTGCGGCTTATTTCAACACCTTGAGGATCACCTTGCGGATCGTCCCTTCGCCTACGAGCGGTGCGTGCGCATCCTCGGGCAGCAGGATCGTGAACTGACCCGGGCGCAGCGTGTAATAGGTCTGCGGTGCGTCGAGGAAGAACTGGATGTCCTTCTCGGCGTTGAAGGCCTCTTTCGGCTCGCGGAGCGTCGAGCGGTCGGCCCAGCCGAACGACTCCTCGGCGCCCGACAGCAGGATCTGGATGTCGATGTATTTGTCGTGTACCTCCAGCTTGGCCTCCTCCTTGCTCTTCAGACCGCGCTCCTGCACGTTGGCGTAGATCGTGCGTCCGTCCAGTTCGTGTACGCCTGCCTCGGCCTTGCTCCAGTCGACAGCGGCGAAAAGCTCGAAAGCCTGCTTGATGCGCGGGCTTACGCCGTAGTAGGCCGCGCAGTTTTTCAACGAATCAAAAATCATGACGTTTGGGTTTATGGGGTTGGTATTAAAAAGTCTGTCAACGGAACGCGGATCCTTTTTTGATCCGCACGAAGAGGGGCAGGTGGTCCGACGCATCGCATTCGGGCACCTCGTACGAGAGCACCTCGAACGCCTCCGAGGTGAGGAAATAGTCGATGCGCAGCAGGTTGAAAAAGCCGCGGAAGGTGTGCGAATAGCCGTTTCCGCAGCGCGCGAAGGTATCCTCGAGCCCCTCGGCCATGCGGCGGTAGGTGTACGAGACGGGCGTGTCGTTGAAATCGCCGCAGACGATGCGCAGCCGCAGCGGCACGGCGTCGAGGTGGGTGCGGATCGAGTCGACCTGATCGGCGCGCAGGACGCTGTTGCGGCGGAAGCGCCCCGCGATGCTGCGCAGCTTCTCTTCGCGCGCCGTGTCCGAGAGGTATTCGTATCCCGTGATGTAGGCGTTGTCGAGCGCCGTGATGCCCGTCGACTGGAGGTGGTTGTTCACCACGTGGACCGTGTCGTCGCCCACGAGCAGGTCGGCCCAGACCGACGAACGGGGCTCGGTGACGACGCCCGAGCGCAGGACGCGGTATTTCGAGAGGATCGCCTGGGGCGGCACCTCGTTTCGGAGGCCGAAGCGGGCAGCCTCGTAGCGTTCGAGGAGCTTTCGGAAGGCTTCGGAGCGCATCGCCACGCCGTGGTTGTACTCCTGGAGGCAGACGATGGCGGGATCGAGCGAGTCGATGAGCGCCGCCACCCGATCGGCGGCACCGCGGCCGTCCTCGCCGTAGAGGCCGCGGACGTTGTAGCTCATGCAGCGGATCGCCGAGCGGCCGTAGCTGCTGACGGGGTAGTCGCGCTGCACGCGCGGGCGCCAGAAGAGCGTGACGGAGCCGAGGCCGAGCAGCACGAAAAGGAGCATCGCGGCGGCCCGTTTGAGGCGCCAGCGCAGCACCCAGTAGAGCAGCAGCAGGACCGTCAGCACGTAGATTGCGGGGGCGACGAGCCCCGTCATCGGCAGCACCCACGCATGGCCCGGGTGGATGCGAGGCACGATGAGGGCGATCGTCATCAGGACGGCGGCCGCCAGCGTGGCGAGCGTCGCGACGATGTCGAGCAGCACGAGCAGCGGGCGGCGGCGTCTGCCGTCGCGCGTGCCGCGGTCGTCGTTATAATAGGAGTCGTAGGCCATCGCGCGGGGCTTAAAAGCGGATCGATCCGCGGCGTTTCCAGTAGTGGAGCAGTCCGAAGCCCCACAGCATGCCGCCCACGTGGGCGAAGTGGGCGACCTGTCCCACGCCGCGCCAGCCGAGGAAGAGCTCGATGACGGCGTAGATGATGACGAACCATTTGGCCTTCATCGGGATGGGTGGGATGAGCAGCAGGATCGTCGCATCGGGGTGAAGCACGCCGAAGGCGAGCAGCAGCCCCATGACGGCGCCCGAGGCGCCGACCAGGTAGAGGGGCAGTTCGCCGAGGGCCAGCGCCACGAGGTACTGCACGAAGGCGGCGCCGACGCCCGAGACGAGGTAGTAGACCAGAAAGCGTCGCGAGCCGAGTTCGTATTCGAGCGTCCGCCCGAACATCCACAGGGCGAACATGTTGAAAAAGAGGTGTTCCAGATTGGCGTGCAGGAACATGTAGGTGATGTACTGGTAGGAGTGGTACCAGGGCGTGCCGAGCGAGAGGGCGCCGAAGCGGAGCAGCTCGGGGCCGATCGGCAGCAGCGCCTTCGCCATGTAGACCAGCGCGTTGATGATGAGCAGGTTCTTGACGACGGGCGGCAGCGGCGGCGTATGCAGGTAACGATTCATCTTCGAAGGGATTCGGTTTATGTTGCAAAAGTACGTTTTTTCGGCCGATTATCCCAGCTTGGCGCGCAATTCTTCGAGGGGCACCTCGGCCAGCAGGCGCTTGCCGCGCGGAGAGTGGGTATAGTCGTCGCAGGCGGCCAGACGGTCGAGCAGCGAGGCCGCCTCTTCGGGCGAGAGGGTGCGTCGGGCGGTACCCGCCGAGGCGGCGGCCAGCACCGCGGCCAGCTGCGCGCGCCGCACCTCGGCCAGGTCGATGGGCTCGGCGAAGCGCTGGAGCAGGTCGTTCAGCACCTTTTCGAGCGCCTCGGCAGGGAGCTCGGAGGGCAGAGCCCGCACCTCCAGCGCCCCTTGCGCGAAGGCGATGTCGAATCCCAGCGCCGCCAGCTCCACCTCGTGCTCTTCGAGCAGCGCGTACTCCTCGGCCGAGGGCACCAGCCGTTCGGGGAAGAGGAGCTGCTGGCTGACGGGGGTCGCCGTGCGCAGACGGGCGAGGAGCGCCTCGTAGGCGACGCGCTCGGTGGCGCGACGGATGTCGACGACGACGAACCGTCCGTCGAGCAGCGCCCCCAGCAGGCCGCCGCCCAGCGCGACGGGCGAGCGGAATTCGTGCGGCACGGCGCTTGCGATCGCCAGCTCCTGCTGCTCGCCGTCGATCGACGACGAGGCGAAATCGACGAACGACTCCTCCTCCGCGGCGGCCTCGCCGAGGTTTTCTGCGGGTATTGCGGCGAACGGTTCGGCGGGAGTCGTCTCGGGGAGACCCTCCGTGAAACCGAGGGCACTCGGCACGAGCTCCGTATCCTCCGAGGCGGCGGCATCTGCCGCAGACGGAACGATCGTTTCGTCGTCGAAGGAGCGGGGCGATGGCTGCGGGGCGGGTGCGGCGTCGAGGCCGAACGTGCCGTCGGGGCGCAGCGCCTCCGAGCGAAAACGGGGAGCGGGGGCGCTGCCCGAGGGTATTTCGTCGAACTCCTCCCCGGGGCGGAACGCCGCTGCCCGTCGGCCGCGCGACGCGGCTGCGGCGGAGCTCCGTACGTCGGAGACCTCCGAGTCGCGGTAGGGGACGTCGAAGCCGCGGAAATCGCGGTTCGGATCGGGTGCCGAGGGGTCGATGTAGTTGTCGCCGAAGGGGTTGTAGGATTCGTTCGAGACGGCCCGCGGCTCTTCGTAGACGACGCCCCGCTGCAGCACGGGGATGTCGACGTTGCGGTCGGAATCGAAATCCATCATCGGCACGGCGCCCGACTTGGCGAGCGTCTCGCGCACGGCGGCGTTCAGAATCTGCCAGACGGCCTCTTCATCGGCGAATTTCACCTCGGTTTTCTGCGGGTGGATGTTGACGTCGATGCGCGAAGGGTCGATCGTGAAGAAGAGGAAGAAGGAGGGCTGCGCCGTCTGCGGCACGAGTTTCTCGTAGCCCCGCATCAGGGCGCTGACCAGGTAGGGGCTTTTGAAATAGCGGCCGTTGACGAAGAGGTATTGGTCCGTGTTGCGTCGGCGGGCGGCTGCGGGACGGCCGATGTAGCCGCGCAGCGAGGCGATCGAGGTCGATGCGTCGATCTCGAGCAGGTTGTGTTTGATCGAGCGTCCCACCAGATCGACGATGCGTCCCGCCTGCGTCGCGGCCTCCAGGCAGTAGACGGGGGCGTCGTCGGCGTAGAGCTCGAAGGCGATTTCGGGGTAGCAGAGGGCTACGCGGGCGAATTCGCTGCGGATCTGTTTGGCCGAAGCGGTGCTCTTTTCGAGGAAGCGGCGCCGTGCGGGGACGTTGTAGAAGAGGTTGCGCACGAAAAACTGCGATCCCGCGGGGCAGGCGACCGCCTTCTGGGCGGCGAACAGACCGCCGTTGATCGTCACCTCGGTGCCCAGCTCGTCCTCGGGGCGGCGCGTGCGCAGTTCGACCTGCGCCACGGCGGCGATCGAGGCGAGGGCTTCGCCGCGGAAACCGAAGGTGCGGAGGGCGTAGAGGTCGTCGGCCGTGCGGATCTTCGAGGTGGCGTGGCGGTCGAAGGCGAGCCGCGCATCGGCGGGCGACATGCCGCAGCCGTCGTCGATGAGCTGGATGAGCTCCTTGCCGCCGTCGCGGAAGTTGACCCGCACGCGGCGGGCCCCCGCGTCGATGGCGTTCTCCATCATCTCCTTGACGACCGACGCGGGGCGGTTGACCACCTCGCCCGCAGCGATCTGATTGGCTACCACTTCGGGCAGCAGTCGGATTTTATCGGCCATAAGTCGTTCGTGATAAGCTCTTATTCCTCCTCCCGGTAGTCGTTCGGAACGATCGTGATGGGCTGTGCCTGCCACTCCACGTCGCTGATTCCGTCCTGGTCGAACGCGCTCGTGCGGGGGCGCACCGTCTGCTCGACGGGTGCGGGCGTCCGCTGCGCGCGGCGGAAAACCTCCGCCAGCCGCGGGTAGAGCATCGAGACGAAGAGCAGGATGAGCGCGGCGCCTGCCGCCAGCTTCCATACCGAGCGGTTGCGGGCGTCGTGCTCGGCCGTTCGGCGTGCGGCGCGCGCTTCGCGCTGCGTGCGGATGTATTGGCCGGGGGCGTAGGGACGCTCCGCATCTTCGGACCGCTCGCCGCGCAACTCGGCACGACGCTCCTCGCGCGCCTCTTTCGCAGGATCGAAATAGCGCGGAATGTAGTTGAATTTGTTCGCGTGACGCTTGTACGGTGAAAAGAGGCCCATGCGCTCTGTCGGATTTAAGGTAAAACAATCGGTGGCGGGATATTCCCGCGTGAGGCCGTGCTCGCGCGTATGCGCCCGCATGTACGGCGTCGGCGTGGCCGCAGCTTTTTCTGTCGGACGGTATCGCTGCCGGCTCGACCTCGCAGGCGTCGGCAGGGCCGCAGCCTTTTCTGTCGGACGGCATCGTTGCCGACTCGACCTCGCAGAGGTCGGCGGGCCGCAGCCTCCCGCAACGGAGGCCCGCATTGCGCCGAAATGCTCGATGCGTGCGTTCCGCAGGCTGCGTCCCGAAGAACATCGCAGGCTTTGCTCTCCGCCCGCGGCTCTCGCGTCGGAACGCCTGCCGTCTTCTTCTCCGCTAACGGAAGAAATTCTTCATCCGTTCGAAGATATTCTGGTTCTGGACCGATTCGGCCTTCTGGAACGAAGGCTGTGCGGCCAGCTGCTCGACGAGCTTCTTCTCGTCGGCGGTCAGCTTCGCGGGGATCGTGATGTCGACCACCACCAGCTCGTCGCCGCGGCCGTAGCCGTTCACGTCGGGCAGTCCCTTGCCGCCCAGACGCAGCACCTTGCCCGCATGCGTGCCCGGGGCGATCTTGATCTTGGCGCGGCCGTCGACCGTCGGCACCTCCACCGTGCCGCCCAGCAGGGCCGTCGTCACGGTGATGTTGAGGTTGTGGATCAGGTCGTTGCCGTCGCGCTGCAGCTCGGGATGCGGCTCCTCCTCGATCATCACCTGCAAATCGCCGTTCACGCCGCCGTGGCGTGCCGCGTTGCCTTTGCCCGATACGGTGAGGACCATCCCTTCGCCGACGCCCGCGGGAATGCGGATCTCGACCACCTCCTGGCCGCGGAGCGTTCCTTCGCCGCCGCACTTGTCGCATTTGGCCGTGATGACCTTGCCCGTGCCGCCGCAGGTGGGGCAGACGCTCTGCATCTGCATGCGGCCGAAGAACGAATTTTCCATCCGTACGACGTAACCCGAGCCGTTGCAGGTGGTGCAGGTGCCGTACGACGAGCTGTCCTTGGCCCCCGTGCCGCCGCATTTGTCGCAGGCGACCGTCTTGTTGATCTTGAGCTTCTTGGTGATCCCTTCGGCGATCTCCTGCAGCGTGAGCCGCACCTTGATGCGGATGTCCGAGCCGCGGTTGACGGTGCGGCCGCCGCCCGACGAGCGGAACCCGCCGCCGAAATGGCCGCCGAAGATGTCGCCGAACTGCGAGAAGATGTCCTCCATCGAGAAGCCGCCGAAGCCGCCTCCGTAGGCGCCTCCGCCTCCCGCGGCACCGCTCATGCCCGCATGGCCGAACTGGTCGTAACGGGCGCGCTTGTCGGGGTTCGAGAGGACGTCGTAGGCCTCGGCTGCCTCCTTGAATTTCTCTTCGGCCTCCTTGTCGCCCGGGTTTTTGTCGGGGTGGTATTTGATCGCCGCTTTGCGGTAGGCCTTCTTTATTTCGTCGGCGTTGGCGTTCTTCTCGACGCCCAGCACCTCGTAGTAGTCTCTTTTCTCTGCCATCGTCTTACTCTCCCACTACAACCTTGGCAAAGCGCAACACCCGTTCGCCCAGTCGGTATCCCGTCTGCACGACGTCGATCACCTTGCCTTTTTTCTCTTCGCCCGCGGCGAAACGCGCCACGGCTTCGCACTGCTCCTCGTCGAAATCGTTCCCGAGCGCCTCGATTTCGGTCACGCCGCGCTGACGGAGCGCCTCGGTGAATTTCTGGGCGATGAGGCGGACCCCCTCGCGGATCGCCGCCGCGTCGTCCGTCTTCTCCATCGCCGCCACGGCGCGCTGTATGTCGTCGCGCACGGGCAGCATCGCCAGCAGCACCTCCTTGCCTCCCGTCTCGACGAGCTCCATCTTCTCGCGCAGCGTGCGCTTGCGGTAGTTGTCGAACTCGGCCTGCAACCGCAGGCAGCGATCCTTCCAGGCGGCCGCCTCGGCGGCGAGCTGCGATGCCTGGTCGCCTTCGTCTGCCACCGTGTCAGTCGGGGTGTCGGATTCGGCTGTCATATTGGCACGCTCGTCGGCCGCAGGGGTGTTTTCGATCCCTTCGGCCGCAGGCTGTTGGTCGCTTGTAACGGTCTGGTTATAAATCTCTTTTTCTTTCATATCGGGTGTGTTTCTTGTATGCTTCTTACCTTTGTGCGCAAATTGTATACCAACCCCCGCCCGCTATCCGATGCCGAAAATCATCGGTCGGCGCTGTAAATCGGGCAGTTCGCTGCGGCGCCACTCGGCGACGGTGCGCAGGGCGATCCACTCGGTCGGGGCCGTCAGATCGACCGCCGCCAGCAGCCGCGTGTCGGGTTGCAGCTGCTCGACGAGCTCCGCGAAGAGTTTCGCGTTGCGGTAGGGGGCCTCGATGAAGAGCTGCGTCTGCCCCTCGGTCTGGGCCCGTCGCTCATAGCGGCGGATCGCCCGCAGCCGTTCGGGCCCCTTGACGGGCAGGTAGCCGTTGAAGGCGAACGACTGTCCGTTGAGCCCCGAGGCCATCATCGCCAGAATGATCGACGAGGGCCCCACGAGCGGTACGACGCGGATGTCGTGGCGATGGGCCGCCTCGACTACGAGCGCCCCCGGGTCGGCGACTCCCGGGACCCCCGCTTCGGAGATCACCCCCGCGGAGCGCCCCGCGAGGAGCGGTTCGAGCAGCCGTTCGACCGCCGCGCCCGCCGTCGTGTGTTCGTTCAGCTCGCGCAGGTCGAGCGTGTCGATTTGCAGCCCGAGCGCCGCGCGCGACAGAAAGCGCCGTGCCGTGCGGAGGTTCTCGACGATGAAATAGTCGAGCTCCGCCATGACGCGGCGGTTCGCCTCGGGCAGCACCTCCCAGGGGGCCGTTTCGTCCGTGATCGGACAGGGGATCATGTAGAGGGTTCCTGTCGCCATTATGCCTTGAGATAGATTCGTTTGACGCGGGCCGACACGGAGGTCATGATTTCGTAGGGGATCGTGTCGAGGATGCGCGCCATCGTTTCGAGGTCGTTTCCCGCTGCGGCCGAGAAGATCACCGCCTCGTCGCCTTCGCGCACCTCCGCGATGTCCGTGATGTCGATCATGCAGCTGTCCATGCAGATGCGGCCGACGATCGGCGCGGGGCGTCCCGCGACGAGCATCGACCAGCGGCCGCAGCCGAGGTGGCGATCCAGTCCGTCGGCGTAGCCCACGGGGACGGTGGCCGTTACGGTGGGGCGTTCGATCTGCCCCGCGCGGCCGTAACCCACCGTTTCGCCCGCCGCGAGGTGCTTGATCTGCACGATGCGCGTGCGGAGCGTCGCCACGGGGCGCAGCGCGTCGAGGTGCTTCCAGCCGAAGCCGTAGAGGCCGAGGCCGAGGCGGCACATGTCGAACTGCGCCTCGGGGAAGCGGTCGATGGCGGCCGAGTTGGCCGTATGTCGGAGCACGGGGTAGGGCAGCGCGTCGCGGAGCTTCGCGCTCATGCGGTCGAAGCGGGCGATCTGCGCGCGGGTGTAGTCGTCCTCCTCGGGCATGTCCGCGCAGTTGAGGTGCGAGAAGAGCGAGGCGACTTTCACTTCGGGCGTCGCGTCGAGAGCGCGGCAGAGGACGTCGAGCTCCTCCTCCATGAAGCCCAGGCGGTGCATCCCCGTATCGAGCTTGACGTGGATCGGGTAGCGGCTTTCGCCCGCATGGGCGACCGCCGCAGCGAAGGCCTCCAGCGAGTGGAGGCTGTATATTTCGGGTTCGAGGCGGTTGGCGATCATCGGGCCGAAGCTGTCGGCGTCGGCGTTGAGCACCACGATCGGCATCGTGATGCCCCGTTCGCGCAGCAGCACCCCTTCGTCGGCGAAGGCGACGGCGAGGTAGTCGACCCCCTGGTGCTGGAGCAGCTGCGCAACCTCGAAATCGCCCGTGCCGTACGATCCCGCCTTGACCATCGCCACGAAGCGGGTCCCGAAGGCGAGTTTCGAGCGGAAGCAGTTCAGGTTGTGGGTCATGGCGTCGAGGTCGACCTCGAGGACCGTCGTGTGGCTCTGCCGCGACAGGGCGTGGGCGATGCGTTCGAAGCGGTAGTCGCGCGCCCCCTTCAGCAGGACGGCGCGTCCCGCCACGGCGTCGCGGCCGATGCGGGCGATGCACTCGCCCGTCGAGGCGTAGAACTCCTTCTTGCAGTCGAACAGGGCGGCGTGGCGGCGGAGCTTCGGGCCGATGCCGACCAGAAAGTCGATGCCCGCGCGGCGGATCATCGTCGCCACGCGGCCGTAGAGCTCCTCGTCTGTCAGACCGCTTTGGGCGATCTCCGAGAGGATGAGGGTGCGGGGGCGTCCGAGGGCGACGTTGTGGAGGTAGTCGAGCGCCAGCGCCAGCGAGTTGAGGTCGAGGTTGTAGGCGTCGTTGACGAGGATCGAATCGTTGATCCCCTCCTTCACCTCCAGCCGCATCGCCACGTTGGGCACGGCCGTGAAGGCGGGGGCGGGGTAGCCCATCGCCGAGAGGAAGGCTTCGACTAACTGGGCGTTGCGGCAGGCCGCCTCGCTGCCGACGAGTTCCGCTTTCGGGGCCTCGAACGAGGCGGCGTCGATCCGCGTGCGGTCGGCGAAGCGCTCTTCGATCAGGTGCGCGAGGGGCTGGTAGTGGCTGTGATAGAGGATCGTGCGGGCGCTGCGGGCGAGGATCATCTTTTCGAGCGCCTTCGCTTCGAGTCCCGCGAAATGTTCCTGGTGGGCATCGCCGAGCGAGGTGAAGAGCACGGCATCGGGGCGGATGATGCGTTCGAGCCGCTCCATTTCGCCCGGTTGCGAGATGCCCGCCTCGAAGAGGGCCAGCTCCTCGTCCCCTTCGAGCATCAGCACCGAGAGGGGGACGCCGAGCTGCGAATTGTAGCTTTTGGGCGAGCGGTAGCACTTGACCGCGGGGGGCAGCTCTTCGGCGATCCACTCCTTGATGACGGTCTTGCCGTTCGAGCCCGTGATGCCGACCACCGTGCCGCGGAAGAGGGCGCGGTGATAGGCGGCCCAGCGTTGCAGCGCCTCGATGGCGTTGCGCACGACGATGCAGCCGCACCCTTCGGCGGGCTCGATGTCGCGTTCGACCAGAAAGGCGCGCACGCCGCGGCGGTGCATCTCGTCCAGAAAATCGTGCGAATCGTGGTGGGCGCCGCGCATCGCCACGAAGAGGGGAGCCGCGCCCAGCTCGCACGAGAGCGAACGCGAATCGGTCACCACGGAGCGCACCTCCGTGTCGGTGCCCGAGAGACGGCCGCCCACGACGGCGGCGATCTGTGAAAGACGATAGTTCATCGCATCGACTGAATATTCGTACAAAGGTACAAAACAATTCAGAGACCGCAAAACGAAACCGCTCGTCCGCCGCGCCGCTGCTCCTTTTCGGCCGGCGGGCCGGCTGCTTCGCGCGGCGGGGTCCTGTCGGTTGTCCGATCCTCCGCTCCGTCGCCGCAGATCCGCTCCTCGCACGGCCCCGCTCCGCCGCGCAGGCCGCCCCCGTGCGGAGCGCCTTCGTCACCGCTTTCCGCTCGTGTTCAGCTTGTAGGCGATCGTGCAGAGCACGTACCGCCCGGGCACGTTGCGGCGGGTTTCGACCAGGTAGTCGGCCCGCAGGACCGTCGAGCGGCTGCGTGCGCGGTTCAGCAGATCGAAGCCCGCAATGTTGCACGAGAGGCGCTTCTGCTTGTCGAGGTGGATGCCCAGCGCCGCGTTGAGGCTGCTTTCGACCTGTTCGGGGAGGGGGCTGCCGAAATAGCGGCGCTGCGAAAAGTCGTACCGCAAATTGAAGTAGCAGCGCGCGAAGAAATGCCATTTGAGCTCCGCACCGCACACATATTCCAGGTAGTCGCAGCGATACGCCCGTCCGCTCTCCGACTCGTTGTAGCGAGGAATGAATCGGAAATAGTAGTCGAATTTTTTCGCGATGTTGCCGCGCAGGCTCATCGTGACGAAATAGAGGTTGCTCACGGTGTGGCGGAGCTCCGTTCCGACGTATTCGGGCATGCGCGTATAAGTGTACGTGGGGATGAACGCGAGGCGCAGTCCCGATTTGCGGAATCGTTTCGTCAGGTTCAGCGACAGATGGACGTTCATGCCTCCGTCGGCATTGGCGTAGCTGTTCAGGATCGTGCCCGCTGCCGCGCGGTAGCCGCCGTCGGCGGCGAAGAGGGTGTCGCGTGCGAGGATCTGCTGGCGGTTGACGATGGCGTTCTCGTGGAACGAGGCGACTGCATGGAGATCCAGTGTCAGCGCCCGTTTCGGTGCGGAAAAATGGGATATCAGGTCGATCGTGTGCAGATAGGCCTGTTTCAGACGGGGATTTCCCGCCTGCAGCAGCAGCGGATTGCGCGTATCGAGCTGCTCGCGCGTCATTTCCACGGCGGGAAGCGACGCCTCGGTCTTGTAGACGAGCTGGAACGAGGCGCGGCGGCCCCTGTGTGCGAGGGTCGCCATCGGCAGCCAGGCGGTATAGTGTCGGCGCGAGGTCCCGACGGCGCCGATCGCTTCGTCGCGGTGTTGAACGGCGTATTGGTAATCGAGGCTGACGGAGAACGAGACGGCCCCGTAGTTGATGAAACTCAAGCCGCCTTTGTGGGTCAGGTAGTCGAACGTATAGTCGTGCGTGTAGGTCGAGTCGAGCCGATTCCGCAGCAGGTCGTAAGCGGGGCTGCGGTCGCTTTCGCGGCGGCTTTCCAGCTTGTACGTGCAGACCGCCTCGAGGTTTTCGGTCAACTGTTGTTGTTCCAGAAAGCTGAACCCCAGCCGGCGGGTGCGGGTGTCGCGGTCGAACTCCAGACGGACGGGTGCGGTCGACGCTCCCAGCGTGTCGAGCAGATAGCCCGATCCGTCGCTCCGGTCCATCGTAGCTCCGATCCCGAAATTGGTTACCCCTCCGTTTTTGTGATTCAGCTGCAGACTGCCTCCCAGCTGTGCCGACGGCGTGCGCCGTTTGTCAAGGTTGCGGCGGTCGGCCGATTGCAGCAGCCCCTCGGCCGTATCGGTCATTTCGGAGCGGTTGCGGGTGTTCTGGCGGTCGTCGACAAAGGCGAAATTGCCCCAGATGCCGTACCGGATGCGTTCGTTCTCCTTGCCGAAGCCTGCTTTGAAAGTGTGCGTGCGCTGGGTGATTCCCTGCGTCGTGGTGTCGGCGTAGCGGCGTTCTGCGCGTTCGTCGGTGGCGAAATAGCGCCGATGCTCGGTCGTGCGGGTCGCGGCGTAGCGATCGTCGTATCGGTAGCCGAAATGGGCGTAGTAGGCTGCGGGGGACTTGTAGGCATAGGAGAGGTCGGCGTGGTTTTCGCGCAGGTATCCCGTGCTGTATTTGCGTTGCAGCAGGTTGTCGAGGCGGTTGGTTCCTCGGCCGACGTTGTTGAACAGCAGGTCGGTTTTCAGGATGTGCGTCTCGGAGAAGAAATTCGCCTCGCCGCCGATGCCGTAGCGGTTGCGTCGGCCGTCGGCCGAGCCGCGCTCGGTGTCGGCGCCGCTGCTTGCGAGCGCATTGACGGTCAGGTTCCAGTCGAGCTTGCTGCGCGTGACGAGGTTCATCACCTTGTGCGTATCGCGGCGCCCGAATTCCCGCACTTCGTAGACCTGGATTTTTGCGACATCCTGCGCGGCGAGGTTGTTGAGGGCGTCGCGCGGATCCTTGCCGAAGATCAGGCGGTCGTCCACGCGCGTCTCGTCGATGATCTTGCCCTGCGAGGTGACGTGCCCGTCGTCGGTCACCTCCAACCCGGGCATGTGATGGATGAGGGCGATCGCCTCACTGCCCTCCAGCACGTCGACGGCCGCCGTGTTGTACTGGATCGTGTCGCCGACCTGGGTCATGACGGGCGGCCGCTCGCGGACGACGACCGATTCGATCGCCTCCTTGCGCTGGGCCAGCAGCATCTTGCCGAGGTCGAGATGGCGATCTTCGATCCGCAGGAGCTGCTCATGGGTGCCGTAGCCGATGTAGCGGATCGAGAGGCGGTAGGATTGCGCCGCGGCGAGTGAGCGGAAGGCGAAGGCGCCCGTCCGATCGGTGATCGTGTGGAGCGTGTCGCGCGCGCCTGCCACGGAGACCACGGCACGGGGCAGCGGCTCGCCCGAGAGCGAATCGAGCACCCGTCCGCGCAGGTCGAAGCGAGCGGGTGCGTTTTGGGCGGCCGCACCGAACGGGCAGCACAGGAGCAGCAGGAGGGCATATTTCCACATGGCAGAAGGTCTCTTCGGGGGGGGGAATAGGGGGAACGCGCATGACGAAAACGCGCGCGGGCGGGTTGCGGATGCTTCCCGCCCGCGGCGCCTTGAGGGCGGAGGGCGGTTAACGCCGATTCCGCTTTTTGCTCTTCTTTTGCGGGGCGTTCGGATCGGCTTTCAGAACGATCTTCGCCACGCCGTCCGACTCTTCGTCGAAGCAGATCGTTTCGGGCAGGTAGCCTTTCAGATGAATGTGGAACGAGCAACCTTTTTTTTCGGTCAGCAGGATCGAGGACAGCAGGGTCGCCGTACCTTGGTAGTTGGTGAGAACTCCGAAGTTCATTTCGCTGGAATGGAGCTCGATCGATACCATTTCGAGCGGTTCGCCCACTTCGTCGGTAACCGTGAAAAAATATTGGTACTCTCCGGTTCTCGTTTTGGTCGGCTGGGCCGTCGCTCCTGCTGCGAACAGGCAGCACAGGAGGGTGAAAAAGAGTTTGGTTTTCATAGCAGTGTTTTTTGGTGATACATGATGCAGGTTTACGGCGTTGTGTTTCCGTTTATAAAAGATACGAAAAAACTTTCCGTGTCACTGTGAAACACATTTTTCAACCTCTTCGTCTCCGCAGGCAGACGAAGAGCCCCGCAAGCCCGATCAGGGCGGGAATGCCGAACAGATAGCACCGCTTGACGGGCCGCAGCGTCATGGGCGTCAGCGCGATGTCCGTGTCGCGGTTGGGCGTGCGGGCCGATGAAACGGGGAACTCTCCGTAGCAGAGCCAGCGGAACGATCCCGGGATCATCGAGAAATTGATGCTGTGAAAGCCGGGCCGATCGGCCCCCGTCAGTTCGGCGTTCGAGAAGCAGTCGGCGTCGCCCGTGACGAGGATGCGCTGCTGCCGACCTTTCCACGGACGCGTCAGCGCCACGGCCACGGGATAGCGGCCCGCCGCCTCGCCCGTGCGCGGATCGAGCGTCGGGTTTTCGGTCGCGAAATCGGTCGTCTGCCGCTCGATCCACCCCTCTTCGGGGCTCTCCAGCAGCACGATCGGACGGAAGCGCGTCGTGTCGACGAGCTCGATCGCCGCGGCCGAAGGCATCGAAACGGCGTAAGCCGGGGAGCGCCGCATGGTCCGATAGAACCCCTTGAGCGAGTCGGCCGCCTGCTGCGTGGCGCGCGCGGTCACCAGATCGGCGGGGTGGATCGGCGAGGGGTACACCAGCGTCCCTTCGCGCAGCCGCACGCCGAAGCGTTCGAGCAGCGGGTTGATTGCCGCCTGCCGTCCCGCGTCGCCCAGCACGAGCAGGTTGCCGCCCCGCTCCACGAAGCGGTCGACGGCCGCTGTCTCGGCCTCCGAGAGGGGCGTGCGCGGATCGGCGACGAGCAGGATGCCGATTTCGTCGGGCACGTCGCCCGTTTCGGCGAGGTTCAGCTCCACGACGTCGAACCCCTGGTTGATCATCGAGTAGCGGAAGCGTCCGCGCGTGGCGAAGATCGAGTAGTCGCGGTCGCCCCCCTTCGAGACCGAGCGTTCGTAGTGGCCTGCGAGGGCACCCACCTTCACGGGGGGCACGAGCATCTTCTTCAGGGCCGCAGAGACCTCCGTTTCGGAGGGGTGACGGTCGCGGTCGTCGAACAGGCGCAGCCGCGCCTCCTCGCCCGAACCGCGCCGCACGACGCGTACGAAGCGGTACTTTTCGGCCGCGAGGTCGATTTCGCCCTTCAGCTCCTCGGCGCTCTTCAGCCGGCGCGGGTTGAACCGCTTCTTGCGCGCCACCTCGCAGGCGATGCCGTAGTCGTCCAGATCGGGGTACTGCTCGCGGAGCACCGAATCGCGCGGCGCGGAGTAGTAGTAGACGTATTTCATGCGGATTTCGGGCTTGTAGCGCGTGTACATCTTGAAGCGGGTGAAATCCTCCTTCTGCGCCTGCGGCGAAACGAGCTCGAATTCGGGATCGAAGATATCGACGTAGGTGGTGATTGTCAGAGGTCCTTCGAGCTGCTCCATCACGGCGCGGCTCTCCTCCGACAGGGTCCGCTGGCGGGCGTGGGTGGCGTCGTAGAAGCCCATGACGGCGGGTCGCGAGCTGACGAAGCCGACCAGCACGATCGTGCCGAGGGCCGTGCCGTAACGCAGCGCCTTCTGCCGCCACGTGCGGCGCGAGCGGTCGTTGTCGAGCCGGATGACCGTGAGCCAGAGGAAGAGCAGGATCACCGAGAGGAAATAGATCACGTCGTCGCTGCATACGAGGCCGCCGACCATTTCGCTGGCGCGGCCGCGGATCGAGAGCCAGTAGGTGATTTCGCGCAGCAGGGGCACTCCTTGTCCGACCTCGCCCACGTAGTTGAAGAAGGCGAGCGCGGCGAGCGTCGCCACGGCGGCGACGACCTGGTAGGAGGTCAGGGCCGACATGAAGAGGCCGATGGCGCAGTAGGTGAGGATCAGCAGGAGCATCGAGAGCAGCCCCGCCAGCACCAGCGGTACGTCGACGAGCGGCACCGCGAAGGCCATCGCCGCGAGCGGCAGGGCCAGCAGCAGCACGAAAAGCAGGGCGAAGACGACCATCGCGAGGAACTTGCCCGCGACGATGTGCAGGCTCGAAACGGGCGACGAGTAGAGCAGCTTGATCGATCCCGAGGCGTATTCGCGGCTCATGAGGTTCATCGTGAGCAGCGGGATGTAGAGGTAGATCGTATGCTGGATCACCTCGTAGATGCCCTGACCGCCGAGGACGATACCTGCCGTGACGCTGAAATTGATGGTCTGCCCGAGGGCCTTGGCGCGTACGATGATCGTCAGGATATCGCCGAAAGCGGTGCCGAGCTGCACGGCGAAGGCGATGAGCAGCAGCCATGCCACGGGCGAATAGAAGAGGGCCGCCAGTTCGTTGCGGGCGATGCCCCATATCAGTTTTCGGTTCATGGATGTCTTGGATTTAGTGTCGGCGGCGTTTGAGCCACAAAAGAATCCCGATCAGCAGCAGCAGCGCGGGGAGCAGCCCCTTGAAGACGAACTTGATCGTACCGGCCGCCTCGGCCGTCGCCCCGTAGCGGCTGTCGAGCGCGTCGGGATGCCGTACGTCGATCGGAAATTCGCCCCCCGTGAGGTAGCGGAACGCCTCGGTCACGAGGCGGAAATTGCCCGAGCGGTATCCCTCGCGGCTGCCGTCCAGCTCGCTGTTGGCGAAGCAGTCGGCGTCGCCCGTGACGAGGATGCGCTGGCGGCGTCCGTCGCCGAGCTCCCGTTCGGCGGCCCAGGCGGTGATGTAGCGCTGCTCGCGCTCGCCCGCCGCGGGGTTGCAGACCACGGGGGCTCCGTCGAACGAGGGCTGTTCGCGCTCGATCCAGGCGCCGCTCTCCTCGGTCCGCAGCAGGGGGATGCGGCGGAAGCCCTGATCGTCGTCGAGGAGCGTGAGGGCGGCGCAGCCGGGCATCGAGACGCGCAGCTGTCCTTTCGGAAAGTCGCGTCGGAACGCCTCGCCCAGTTCGGCCGCCTCGTCGGTCGCCGAGGCCAGAATCAGGTCGGGCTCGAAATCGCCGAAGGGCTGCACGAGGCAGTCGCTCTCCATGTGCAGGCCGCAGCGCGCCAGCAGCGGGGTGGCTGCCTCGCGGCCCGACGGCTCGGTCAGCACGAGCAGGTTGCCGCCGCGCGCCAGGTAGGCGTCGAACGCCTCCAGCTCGGCCGCGGCGAAGGGTTGCTTCGGATCGGCGATCACCACGATGTCGATCTCGGCGGGTACGGCCGCACCCTCGGCGAGCGATATTTCGCGGATCTCGAAGCCCTGGTTGACGAGGGCCGCGCGCGAATACTTTTCGACGGCGAAGCAGCTGAAACCGCGGTCGCCCGGGTTCGTCGCGCCGCGCTCGCCATGCCCCGTGAGAAAGCCCACCGTCGGCGGCGTGTCGAGCAGTTTCTTGAAAACGGCCGTGATTTCGGCCTCGGAAGGCTGCGTGTACATGTCTTCGAAATCGCGCAGCCGCGCCGTGCGGCCGTCGGCCAGCTCGATGACGCGGACGAAGGCGTTCTGCTCCTCGCCCAGGTCGATCCGCTCGCGGATTTCTGCCGGTGACAGGAAGAGGCGCGGATCGAGGTCGTAGATCATCGCCATGTAGTCGCGCATTTCGTGCGTCGTCTTGTCGCGGAAGCGGCGGTTGGTCGCCAGCCGCGGTACCGAGTCGTAGTAGAAGACGTAGCGTTCCTCCAGGTCGGCCTTGAAACGCCGATAGGGGGCGAAGAGGGCGCGGTTCTGCATGAGGCGGTGCGGCAGGTAGCTGCTCGACTTGCTGTCGAGCAGGTTGACGTAGTTGGTGACCGTCACGGGTCCCTCGATCCGTTGCAGTACGCGGCGGCTGTTCTCGGTGATCGAGAGCTGTTCGCCCCGCGTCGTGTCGAGGGTGCGGATCAGCGCGGGCCGCGAGGTGACGAAGCCCACGGCCAGCACGGCGGCGAAGAGCCCTGCATACGCCGCCGCCCGTGCCGCGCAGCCGATGGTGCGGCGCCCGAATGCGAGGCGGAAGCGGGTGAAGGTCAGAAAGAGCGTCACCACGCCGAGGAAATAGACGACGTCGTCGCTGCGCAGCTGTCCGTCGAGCATCTCCGTCGTGCGTCCGTTGATCGAGAGCCAGTAGGTCAGTTCGCGCACCAGCTCGTACTGCTGTCCGATGCGGCCGACGAACTGCAGGGCGGCCAGCACGGCGAGCGTGCCGATGGCAGCGACGACCTGGTAGGAGGTCAGCGACGACATCCAGAGCCCCACGGCGCAGTAGGCCGCCATGAGCAGGACGAGCCCCAGAAGGGCCGTCAGCACGGGCGGCCAGTCGAAGTGGGGGATGAGCATCGAGCCGCATACGGCCGAGAGGATCGGCACGAGCAGCATGCAGAGGCCGAAGGCGACGGCGGCGAGGTACTTGCCCAGCACGATTTGGCCGCTCGTCACGGGCGACGAGAAGAGCAGCTTGATCGATCCCGAGGCCGTTTCGCGGCTCAAGAGCCCCATCGTGAGCAGCGGGATGTAGATGTAGAGGTTGTAGACGATCTTCGAAAAGAAGCCCATGGTGCCCAGAAAGAAGCTCGTCATCGATCCGTCGCCGAGCGGATCGTAGCCGTACAGATCATGGTAGGTGAGGGTCCCCTCCATGGAAGCCGCGAACTGCGAGGCGGTCAGCAGCGAAAAGAGGATCAGGATGAACCACGCGATCGGTGAGTAGAAGAGGGTCGCCAGTTCGGTGCGGGCGATGCGCAGGATGATCTTCATGGCGCGGGGCTATCGGGTGTTGTTGTCGAGTTTGCCCGAGAGCTGGGCGAAGATCACGTCGAGCGAGCAGCGTTCGAGGGCGATTTCGCGCAGGTGCCAGCCGCGGGCGATGCTTTCGGCGATGATGCGCTCGGTGATCGTCTCGTCTTCGGAGAAGCGGAGGCGGTAGAGGCCCGGCCCCGTGCGCTCGACGTGCAGGACGTGTTCGAGGGCGGCCAGCTCCGCTTCGGCGGGCGGGTTGGCGAAGGCGACCGTGAGGCTGTTGGGCACCACGTAGTTGTCGAACTCCTCCATCGTCCCCGAGAAGACCATGCGTCCCTGCTCGATCATGCGGATTTCGCGGCAGGTGGCCTGCACCTCGGAGAGGATGTGGGTCGAGAGGAGCACCGAGTGGTCGCGGGCGATCTCCTTGATGAGCGAGCGGATTTCGACGATCTGGTTGGGGTCGAGGCCGTTGGTCGGCTCGTCGAGAACCACGAACTGGGGATCATGGACGATCGCCTGGGCGATGCCGACGCGCTGCTGGTAGCCGCCCGAGAGGTTTTTGATGAGGCGTTTGCTGAAGTGCCCGATGGCGCAGCGCTCCTTGGCGCGCTCGACGGCCGCACGGATCGCGCGCGGAGCCATGCGGCGCAGCGTCGCGCAGTGGACGAGGTATTCGTCGACCGTCAGGTCGGGGTAGAGGGGCGGTTTCTGGGGCAGGAAGCCGATGTGGCGTTTCGCCTCGACGGGATTTTTGCGCAGGTCGATGCCGTTGATCAGCACGTCGCCCTCGGTCTGGTTCAGGACGCCGCAGATGATGTTCATCGTCGTCGACTTGCCGGCGCCGTTCGACCCCAGCAGGCCCAGAATGCCCGTCTTTTCGATCGAGAAGCTGATGTCGCGCACGGCCCAGTTGACGCTGTAACGGTGCGACAGGTGTCGGACCTCGACTATGGGTGTACTCATGGATGTAGCGGTGTTTTCGGTGGTTGGTCGGTGAAAAAACGCGCCGACGGACGACTGGTCGCGTTTCGGGCCCGTCGGCGCGTGAAAAAGGGTCGGATCAATAGCCGGTGGTGTTGACGTCGAGGATCTTGCCGAATCCGTCGAATTTCATCGCCTTCGAGCGGTCGAGGTTGCCCGTGCCGAGCTGCGTCATCGGCACGACGTAGACGAAGCCTTCGGTTTCGCTCTTCTGCGTGGTGACGATCACGGCGCTGTTCGTCAGGTCGAGCAGCGGACGTGCCGACGTGCCGGTATCTTCTTGAACCGCGCAGGCGCCGCCGTAGAGGTATTGTCCCTGGCGGTAGAGCTTCACCGAGGTGATCCGTTCGCCCGCATCGGGAGTGAACTTCACGCCTCCGTCTGCTGCGGTGCCCGTGGCGAAGAGAACGGCCGAGAGCTGCTCGGGCGTGGCGACGTAGAGGATCGCCTGCTTGGTACAGAACTCCGTGTCGACCGCGCGGTCGAGCTGCGCACCGACCGCCGCGGGCAGCACGATGCGGGCGCGGGGCGCGTAGGGCTGCTCGGGAATGTCGACGACCCAGCCTTCCCAGTTGTCGGGATCCTCGTAGTGGCCCTTCTCTTCGGCATAGGGAGTGATGGTGTAGATGGCGTACTCGCCCGTGGCGTTTTCGCGGAAGAGCAGCGCGGGAATGTTCTCGTCGTAGGTCATGCCGGCGCCGATGATGGTCCGATCGCCCGGGTCCTCGGCGTCGAAGGCGGGCGTGCCTTCGGCGGGATTTTCGAGTATGGTCAGTTGTGTTGAGGAGTAAGAGTCGTCCATCAGGACGAAACGCCCTGTCTTGTCGTCCACCCATGCGGCGGCGCAGTACATGTCGCCTCCGTTATAGGGCGTCCATGCGCAGATGTCGTTCTTCATGGAGCTGTTGACGGCGGGATTCGGCATGCCGAACGTAATGTCGTTCATCGGGGACAGTCTGTAATTGCCGTGCGTGGTCATCATGAACCAGGAGTTGCTCGTAGCCGGGCTCGTGGAGAAGCTGAAGATGCGGGAGACGCGCTGCCCTTCGTAGCGGTAGAGCAGGATATCTTTCTCGGCGGACTGCGAATAATCGGTGCATTCGAAACGGACGGGGGTATCGTTTTCGTCGATGGCCCACAGATAGTGCGTGCAATTGTCGTAGTAGCCCTGGCAGGTAGGAAAGAGCCGGTCGAGCAGTCCGGGATAGGCGCTTCCCGTAGCCGTGGCAAGGATGTCGCGGAAGATCTTTTCGGGCTTGCCCGCATAGTTGATCGTCAGCCGGTCGTTCATGATGAGGGTCAGATCGGAGGTCATGCCGTCCTTCGTGTCGCTGACGACCAGTCCGTCGAGGAAGGCGGGCTGGATGTAGAGCTGCCACGAGAAGAGGAACTCCAGCTCGTTCGCAAGGTCCGTGACGGTCAGTTTCAGTACATAGTCGCGATTCGAAATCGGGTTGTTCAATACGGTGTGCAGTTCGCGCTCGGTGCCGATCACCTCGAAATCGGGACTTTGGGGATACTCGTTGAGCTCCCAGCGATAGCTGTAGTTTTCGTCGTCCAGCGTCCGGTCGCCCTGCATGAGCGTCGGGGCGAAATCGAAGGGTTCGAGGTAGCCGTTGCGGACGACCGAGCCGTCGGCGATGTCCGTCACCGTGATGTCGTCCACCGAGTCGGTCGGAAAGGAGGTCTTGTCCTCGATGCAGGCGGTCAGTGCGGCGGCCGCCAGGAGCGTTATGAAGATTTTTTTCATGGATGGAAGCGCATTAATAGGTTCTTGCCTGAATGGGTTGCCCGACCTGGGCGCCGCTGTCGTGCAGCAGGGGCTCTCCGTCGTGTTCGGCCTTGTAAGCCTCCAGATAGTCGCGCAGCATGAGGGTGTAGGCCTTGTACAGCTCGTTCGTGACGAGCGCCTGGTAGCGCGGCAGATACTTGTAGTAGCCGTAGGTGGCCGACGCATTGTGGATCTTGTGCTTGGTCGGATCGTCCCAGTCGTTCCAGCCCGTCGCCGCGACGATCGCGCGCAGGCCGTTGGCGCTGATCTGGGCCGCCGAGGTCGAGATGTAGCTCTTTTCGCCCGCGATAAGCATGTTGTACGAACGGCGGAGGTTGTTGTTCATGGGGAACGGAATCGAGTTGTTCCAGGTGAGCTGCGTGCGCACGTAGTTGCCCCGCTCGACGCGCAGCACCTCGTTCTCGACGAGCTTGAAGGCTGCCGTGTAGCTCGTTTCGGTAAGCTCCTCGGTGTTGTCGATGACCACGCGGAGGCAGCCGCGCACCTCGCCCGCGGGAATGACGGCGGAAATCACGCGAAAACTCTCTGCGGGGGCGGTCGTCTGCTCGGCATCGATCACCCAGCCGAAGGTGCGGTCTTCGGCGGCCGGCATGCCGATCAGATAGACGGGAATGTCGAACTCGCAGCTCTTCTCGAACGGCGTTTCGAGAAACGAATAGTTGTAGTAGGAGGTCTTGGTTTCCGAATCGAACGCCGAAAAGTCCGGATCGGCTTTTCCGCCCGCACCGGTGAAGCGGACGGCATCGTAGGCGGGATCGTATGTCTCGATCGATTCGTCGCCGCAAGCGGACGAGAAGAGGGCCGCGGCGAAGAGTCCGAAGGTAAGGATCGTATTTTTCATGGTGTGCATCTTTTTCGGGTTATTGAACACGGCCGTTCTCCGTCTCGAAATCGGGATAGGGCAGCAGGTACTGGCGATCGCCCATCGCTTCGTCGTAATCGGGAATGTCGGCGACGCCGAGGCGTTTGTAGTAGTAGAACATCACCCCTTCGGCGAGGAACTCCTTGCGGTACTCCTTGCGGATCTCCTCCATCATGCGCTCCGCGGAGAGGTCGGCGGGCAGCGGTTCGTACAGTCCGCGCTTTTCGCGGACGACGTTCAGCAGCTCGGCCGCCTTGCCCGTGTCGGGCGTCGCCCCCGTGGCGTAGCACTCGGCGGCGATGTAGTACATTTCGGGCAGACGGATCAGCGGCACGCGGTTGTAGTAGAAGCTGCTGCCGTCGGGATGGAGGAGCTTTTTCGAAACGTAGCCCTGCGTAGCCGCTCCGCTCTGGGTCTGGGACAGCAGGTTGTTCTGCGCACGCCAGTCGGTCTGGCTGCCTTCGTAGACCTCCTCCATGCGAGCGGGGGTGATGAAGAACGCCTGGGGGTTATTGGTGGTGTAGTTCAGGATGTAGTATTTGGGAAGATCCGTCTCCTGCAACCCCGCGACGTTGAGGGCGAAGATCTGTTCGAGCCCCATGGCGGGGTAGGTCGTGACATCGCCTGCGGTCATCCAGCGCCAAATGTTGTAGTTGCCGAGCGCGTTGCCCTCGCTCTTCGCGAGAAAATCGCGGATCACCTCTTCGGCCGCTTCGCGGGCCAGCTCTTTGCTGGCGGGGCTTCCCTCCCACAGGTAGGCGCGGGCCTGGAGAGCGCGCACCGCATAGTAGTTCAGGTGCAGGTTGCGCCAGTTGTAGTAGCCGTCGGCATTCATTTCGTGGTAGTAACTCCACGGATGGGCACCCGTGACGGGATCTTCCGCCTTGAGCAGGCGGGCCGCCTCGTCGAGGTCTTGCGTCAGCCGTTCGAAGAACTTCGCCATCGTAAGCTGCGCCGCAGCGTTTTTGTCGACCTTCTCGAGGTACGGTACGGCGTTTTTGGCATCGATTTCGGCCTTGCGTGCCGCCCAGTCGCCGTAGCCGAACAGACGGGCGAGGTCGAGGTGGAGGTAGGCGCGCACGGCCAGCAGTTCGCCCTTGATGATGGCGTACTCGGTCGGTCCGAGCAGCGCTTCCTTCGCGTCGATTTCGAGCAGGGCGGCATTGGCGTTGACGATCACGTTGTAGGCCTTGGCCCAGACGGCGTCGATGATCTCCTTGCTGGAGGGGCGGGCGTATTCGTACAGCTGGAAATATTGGACAGAGGCACCTATTCCGGTGGTGAGGACGGGATTGAACTGGCGGGCCAGCAGCTCGGGGTAGAGCCACGAGAGGTAGCTGCCGTAGAGCGATGCGTCGGTCATGCCGATGTAGCAGCCCGTCAGCGTCTGCTGGAAGCCTTCGACGGTGCTGTAGTGCTCCTTGTCGCGGATTTCGGAATCGGCCGTCTGGTCGAGCCAGCTTTCGCAGGCCGTCGGCAGCAGGGCTGCGGCGGTCAGAAGCGCGGATATGAGGATTTTTTTCATGACAATCGGTGGTTTAGAAGGTGGCGGTCAGGGCGACGGACATCGTGCGGGCGAACGGGTAGTTCAGACCGCGTTCGACCTTGATCGACGAGAAGGTCGCCACGTTGTTGATGTAGAAGGTCAGGCGCATGCGCTGCATGTGCAGGGGTTTGACGACCGACCGCGGGAACTCGTAGTAGGCCGAGATCGCCGAGATGGTCACCTCGTTGCGGTCCTGCACGAAGCGGGTCGTGGGGCGCGTGCTCTCCGAGGCATTGAACTTTTTATAGGGGGTGATCTGTCCCGGGGTGGTCCAGCGGCCCTGCAGCACGCGGCGGTCGACGTTGTAGGCCATGTCGACGTTCTCGATGCGGTCGACGAGGGTCGTGTTGTACATCTGACCGCCGCCGAGGTAGCTGAAGGTGGTGCTCAAACCGATGCCCTTCCACTCGCCCGAGAAGCCGAACGTGCCGCGGTATTTGGGGTCGGAAATACCCGCCACGACCATGTCGTTGCCGTCGTATGCGTAGGTCAGGGTGCCGTCCTTCTTGATGTAGATTTCGCGGCCCGTCGCGGGATCGATGCCTGCCGACGGAACGGCCCAAATGGCGTTCATCGGGCGACCGTCCTCGTAGATGAGCACGGGGGTCGAGTTGCCGGCATCCGCGGCGTTCTTGCGCATCCGCTCGTTGTAGGCGCGCATGCTCTCCGAGAGGCGGATGATCTTGTTCTTGCCGTAGTGGATCGATCCGTTGAGGTTGAAATAGCCGTTCTTGCCCTGCCATGCGGTGAGGTTGGCCTGCACCTCGAAGCCCGAGTCGCGCACCAGACCGAGGTTGGTCTTCACCGATCCGAAGCCCGTCGAGGTGGGGATCGACAGGTCGGTGAGCATGTGCTCCGTGTCGGCGCGGAAGAGGTCGGCCGTCAGCTGGAGCCGCCAGATCTGGAGGTCGACGCCGACGTTGTAGTCCTTCTTCTGCTCCCAGCGCAGCTCGGGGTTGGGCATGAGCGAGAGGTAGGCGCCCGTCTGACCCTGGTAGGAGACGCCCGTGTAGTAGAGGTAGGTGGCGATCGAACTGTTGGTCGTGAAGTTCTGGTTACCCGTCAGACCGACCGAGCCGCGCAGCTTGAAGCGCTTGACGACCTTTTGGTTCTGCATGAAGGGCTCGTTGTGGAGGTTCCAGCCCAGACCCACCGACCAGCTGGTGGCCCAGCGGTTGTCGGCGCCGAAGAGCGACGAGGCACTCAGGTTGCAGGTCGCGTCGACGAGGTAGCGGTTGTCGTAGTCGTACGAGGCCGCCGCGAGGAATCCCAGCTCGCGGTTGAGCGACGACATGCCGACGGGTTTGCTGTTCAGCGCATAGCGGCGGGCGAGGGTGATATCGGCCTTCGTGCTGTTGGGGAAGCCTTCGGCCGTGTGGCGGTAGGCCGAGTAGGTGGTTTCGGAGGCGCTGCCGCGGAGGTTGGCGAAGACGGAGTGTTTGCCGAACGTCTGGTTGAAATTCAGGTTCAGGTCGCCCGAGAAGTTGCTGCGCTTGCCGCTTTCGAGGATGTATTTGCCGCGTGTGAGCAGCTGGTCGTCGAGATACCCCACGAACATCGAGTGCTTGGCGGGATAGAAATCGTCCGAGTCGTTGCGCTGCTGCGACGCGCCGAAGCGGCCGACGACCTTGAGCGATTTGAGCACCTGCCACTCGGCGTAGAAGTTGTTCGTGAAGGAGAGGTAGCTCGAGGTGAACGAGGTGCCGATCGTCGCGTCGTAGAGCGGGTTGGCCACCTCCTTGATGCCCTCGTAGCTGCTCGCGCCCTCGGCATAGCGGTAGACGTTCCCTTCGGCGTCGGTCGCCTGCCAGAAGGGGTTCATCTTGGCGTAGTCGCCGAACGAGCCGTAGGGCGACTCCTTGCTCTTGTTCGAGAGCACCGTGAGGATGTTGCGGAAGAGGAGCTTCTTGGTGCGGTAGGCGACGTTGGCGGTGATCTGCGTGTTCTGGCGCCCCGAGCCCTTCATGACGCCCTGCGTGTCGTTGTACGAAACGTCGAGCATCGCGCGCAGCCCCTGCGGGTCGCCCAGTTCGACGCTCAAGGTGTGTTTGTGGCCGATGGCCGTGCGCAGCGGCTTGGCGAGCCAGTCGGTGCTCAACCCTTCGGAGGCGAGTTTGTAGCGGGCGTTGTAGAGTTTGGTCAGCCGGACCTGCTCGTCGGGCGTGCTGCTCGTGTAGAGCCCCTCGTTCACCTCGGCCTGCAGCTTCTCGAAGGCGTTGCAGAGGTCGTAGCTCGACAGGTCGGGAACCTCGACCGACATGCTGCCGTTGTAGGTGATCGTGGGGCGGCCGCTCGAGAGGCGGCGCGTCTCGATGACGATTACGCCGTTGGCCGCCTTCGAACCGTAGAGCGCCTTGGCCGAGGCGTCTTTGAGCAGGGTCATGCTCTCGACGCGGTTCATGTCCATATCCATGACCGTCTCGATCGAGGTCTCGAAGCCGTCGAGGATGAAGAGCGGCTGGTTGGGCTGGTTCTGGTAGTTGCTCTTGAAGGCCGCGGCCGATTCGCCGCCCGGGAAGCTCGAATTGCCGCGCATGGAGATCGTCGGCAGGGCATTGGGGTCGGAGCCCGCCAGCATGTTGTCGGGCATGTAGATCGTCGGGTCGATGTTCTTGAGGCTCTGCAGCAGGTTCTGGTTGCCGACGCGCATGATGTCCGAGCTGGTGAGCGTCTTCGAGGCGCCCGTGTAGCTCTCCGCCTTACGCGTGTAGATACCCGTGACGACGACGGCGTCCATGCTTTGCGCCTCGGGCTCCATGCGGACGAGGGCCGCTTCGCGGATGGCGACCGTCTGCGCCTTGTAGCCGATGAACGAGAAGCGCAGCGAGTCGCACGTGCGGCCGACGATGATGCGGTAGGCGCCCTGGTTGCCCGAGGTGGTGCCCGCTGCGGGGTTCTTCGGGTCGACGATCGTGACGCCGATCATCGGCTGGCCTCCTTCGTCGAGCACGACGCCGTTTACGGGCATCGTGCGCTGTTGCGCCGTGGCGGGCAGGAGCGCTCCGATGGTCAGTGCGAGGAGCAGGAGCGGGACGATCGTCCTACGGATCGGCGAAAATCCCCCCCCCTCATTTTGCCGGATCTTGTTCGATACCAGCAAGATAGTTGAGTAGAGCTCTTTCATGTGGATGTGGATTAGTGAGTAATGAGCTTCCGGTGCAATGGGTATGCGCCGACAATATAGAAATTTTTCGGCGGGTTATACGGCCTTTTCGTGCTATTTTATCATCAAGTTATTAACAATTGCACGGTGTCCGATAACGATTCGTAAGATCGGCGGCACAGTGTTTCCCCGTCGCCCGTTCGCTGCCGTAACTGCAACGGTTCGAGTGCCATCCCCTCTCTGCGCGCTTCGGAGGGCGATCCGATTCGGGGCTGTGTGCACAGTGCAAATTTATTATTGTCACGGTTTATGCTTCCTGTTTGTAACTTTGCCGCCGCACGCGGCGCCGATCGCGGCCGCCGTGCACCGTGTCGGAAGAAAATCGGCCGAATTTTTGGGCGATTCCGTGCAGAGCGTTATATTTGTACCTAATATCCGAACGAAACTACAATACTTATAATAAATGGAGCAGATCATCCGACTTCATGACAAGCGCTTCAAGGTGATGATTCCCGCCGCCCGCATCGACGAGGTGGTGGAGGCCGTCGCCGAGCGCATCAACCGCGACTACGCGGGGAAGGAGACCCCGATTTTTCTGGGGGTGCTGAACGGTTCGTTCATGTTTTTCAGCGACCTGATCAAGAAGATCGAGTTCAACAGCGAAATCTCGTTCGTCAAGCTCGCCTCCTATGCGGGCACCGCTTCGACGGGCGAGGTGCGCAGCCTGATCGGCCTGAACGGCTCGATCGAGGGGCGCCACATCATTGTCGTCGAGGACATCGTCGACACGGGCGAGAGCATCGCCCACATGGTCGCGGAGCTGACCAAGCACCGTCCCGCCTCGGTGGAGATCTGCACGCTCTTCTTCAAGCCCGCCTCCTACCGCAAGCAGATTCCGATCCGCTACGCCGCCATGGAGATCGGCAACGAGTTCATCGTCGGCTACGGACTGGACTACGACCAGCTCGGGCGCTCGCTGAAGGATATTTACGTCGTCACGGAGGAGGAGTAGCGCGATGGCTGCGTTCGAATACGGCGAACTGCTGGACGAGGGACGCAGGCTGCCCCTCGTGGAGGATTTCTATACGATCCAGGGGGAGGGGTACCATGCGGGCAAGCCCGCCTATTTCATTCGCCTGGGGGGCTGCGACGTGGGGTGCAGCTGGTGCGACGCCAAATATACGTGGAATCCGCGCCTCTACCCGCCCACGCCGATCGAAACGGTGGTCGAGCGGGCCGCCTCCTATCCTGCGCGGGCGATCGTGCTGACGGGCGGCGAACCGCTGCTCTACCCGCTCGATCCGCTGACCGATGCGCTGCATGCCCGCGGGTTGGAGATCTTCCTCGAAACGTCGGGCTCGCACCCTTTCAGCGGACGGTTCGACTGGGTCTGCCTCTCGCCGAAGCGGCGGCAGCCGCCTCTGAAGGAGGCCTATGCCCGCGCCGACGAGCTGAAGGTGATCGTCGAGCGGGAGGAGGATTTCGCCTGGGCCGAAGAGAATGCCTGCGAGGTATCGCTCCGCTGCCGCCTCTACCTGCAACCCGAATGGAGCGTTTCGGAGCGGGTGATGCCGCTGCTGGTCGAATACGCCAAGGCGAATCCGCGCTGGAACATCTCGATCCAGACCCACAAGTACATGCACATTCCGTAGATGAAATTCGAAACCGGCTCCCGTTTCTGGATCACGACGACGGTGATCGTCGTCCTCTTCTCGCTCTTTTTCATCGGGCAGCACCTGTTGCATGCGATCGGCATCAAGCGCGACATCGCCCGCCTGCAACGCGAGGGGGCGCAATATCGGGCCCGCATCGTCGAGGACAGCACGCTGGTCGAGCGGTTGCGCTACGACGACTACCTGGAAGAGTTCGCACGCGAACGGTTCCACATGCAGCGAGCGGGCGAGAAGGTGTATCTGCTGAAGGATTAAAAAAAGACCTCCGAGTGTTTCGGAGGTCTTTTTTTCGTGCGGCGGTCGCCGATCAGAACTTGAAATCGAGCCCGATGCCCACGACCGAATTTTTACGGGAGTAGACATCCTTGTTGCCGTTGCCCAGGTCGTTGGTCACCTTGTCGTAGAAGGTGCTCATCGTGCCGAGGTTCAGGCGCAGCGCACGGCTCACCTGGTAGGCAGCGCCGAAGCCGAGCGAGAAGCTGGAGGTGACGAAATTCATATCCGAATAGTGGGCGGCGTCGAGGTCGTAGACCGTCTGCTGATAGCCGGCGCTCACGAGCCAGCGCTTCGAGAGCTGCCACTCGGCACCGATGAGGTACTCGTTCGTGTTGCCCTTCACGGTGCCGTTCTGCTTGAACGAGTTGTCGGCATCCTTGTCGAAATAGTGGTGCCACTCGGCCGTGATCTTCACGGGGCCGCACCAGCGGCTGGCGGCTACGGTCAGCAGGGCGGGGGTCTCGCTCTTCATCTTCGTGCCGTCGGGGAAGATGCCGTTGATGACGGGGTCGGCGGCCGAGGCGGCGCTCGACTTGACCTTCACTTCGGTCGGCATCTTGAACTCGTACTTGACGGCGGCATCCCACTTGCCCTTGTGTACGGCCAGTGCGATGACGGGGCTCAACGACGTACCCGTCTGCTTGACGTCAAGGGAGTGATCGGCGGTCAGCGCGGCATATTTCAGCGCCTCGGGGGCGAGGTCGCCCATGCCGACGGTCGGCAGGCGGTCTGCCACCAACTGGAAGAACTGCGCGGCGGGGATCATCTGACCTGTCAGGTTGAAGGCAGCGCAGGTCGGGTTGATGCGGATGTCCTTCATGTAGCCCTCGTACTTGTTCGAGGTGACGCCCACGCGCAAGAGGACCGAAGCCGAGAGCCAGTCGGTGATGCGGTAGGCGGCGCCGACCTGGAACTGCAGCGTCATCAGCGTGCCGACGAAGTGCATGTTCATGCCGTACTTGTCGGCCGAGAGACCGAACGGCTGGCCCAGTGCGCTGACGGCCGTCGGCAGGACGGCGTACTGACGCTCGAACGAGGCCAGACCGTCGTCGTATTTCACGCGGCCGCCGCCGCCGTTGACACCCATGCCGGCCATCACGGCCCAACGGTTCTTCTTCCAGGCGAGCTGGAAGCTGGGGATGATCGGCGAGAAGACCTTGCCCTGGAAGGTTTTCGTGGCGCCGTGGTTGCCTTCGCCCTGTGCGAAGGCCGCGAAAGTCGACTCCGTCTGACGGGTCTGCCAGGCCATCTGGTTCGTCAGCCCCAGGTGCCAGCCGTCAGCCATGAAGACCACGCCCGCGGGGTTGTTGTAGACGGCGTCGGGATCGAGCGAGGTGCCGCGAGCGATGCTGCGCAGGAAGGAGGCGCTCTGGTTCGTGTTGGTCATCAGACCGCCGGCCGTAGCCGATACCACCGTGGCGAACAGCAAAAGGGTCGTAGCGAGTTTTTTCATGTATAAAGGTATTAGTGAAACTTCGCAACGCGCCTGCGCGTTGCTTCGATAAAAGCAGCGTCACGACCGATATTTACGGCGGGCATTGCGGCTCCGTTTTTTCGGTCGAACGGCGGCAAAGATGCCCCTTTCTTCCGAAACGGACAAAAAAATGTGGCAAACGGAACAAATTGAGGGGATTTCGGCCGATTTCAGGGATGAAAATGCGGGATCGAGGGGTGAAATTCGTTATTTCGACTGCGAATTCGACGCTCGATTTTGGTAAATTTTACGGATTTATTCACCCGTTTCTGCCGAAAAAAACGGTTCGAAGGTGCAAGGCGATTCATGCGGGATCGGCGGGCCGCACGGTTCGATGGCGCAGTCGGTGGCGGGCAGCCGATGCGTTGCGGCAAGCCGCACGGCTCCGATAGAGTGCCCCTCGGCGGGCTGCAGCTGCGCTCCTGCGAAGGCCCGCAGCTCTTGCGCGTGCGCGCATTTCGCAAGCAGCTGCCCGGGTAAAGATCGCGCCGCGCGTCGGTGCGTGCCGTTCGCCGCCGCCCGATGCGGCGGACGGCAAATCTCGCGTCGGAGCGCTCGAATTGCCTCCTGCCGCCGGCGGCGAACCTGCCAAATCGCATCTCCGTGCAGCAACGTTCGATAGCATACTCCCTCGATGGGCCGCAGCTCGCGCAGGCTCTTTCGTGTGGTTGCGGACTATCTTGAATTTCGCGCGTTATCGTTCATCGAACGAAATCGATGGCGCAGACCCTCGGCGGGCCGAAGCTTCTGGCAAAGCTCGTGCAGGCCCCTCCGTTCGGTTTATGAATTGCATGTATTATTGCGTGCCGCCACGAAATCGATGGCACAGACCCTCGGCGGGCCGAAGCCTCCCGCAGCGGAGGCCCGCATCGGTCGATTGCGGCTCCTCCGCAGGCTTCGTCCCGAACCGTATCGCACGCACTGCATCCAGACGGCAGCCGTCTTTGGACAGCGCACTGCTTCATGCCGAAAGAAAGCCCCCCCTCTGCACACGGGTTGAACCGCCCATCGGGCAGCAGCCGCCCGATGCCGCGCGACGCTATTCGGTCGTGAGCCAGTGGGTGATACTCTCGCTGTAGGTCTTCGAAATCGGGATGTCGGGCACCCCTTCGATGCCGAATTCGACGAAGATTCCCTCCTTCTCGCGCCGCAGTACCTTCACGCGGTCGAGGTTGATCATGTAGGAGCGGTGGCAGCGCAGGACGTTCGTCGCGGCCAGCTGTTCGCTCACCTGTTTGAGCGTCGTGCGAATCATCACCTTCTTGATGCTCTCGCCGTTCAGGTACCACACGCAGACGTAGTTGTCGGCCGATTCGATCACCAGCAGGTTCTCGCGCCGCACCGAAAGGTGCATCTTGCCCTTCTCGTCGAAGAGCTGCACGTAGGCCTTCTGCAAGGCGTTGTCGTCCTCTTCGAGGCGGCGGCGGATCGTCTTGAGTTCGCGGGCGCGCTCGTGTCCGACGATGCAGACGTAGATGATCGAGTAGGGGATGAGCAGGATCAGGATCGTCTTGATGAGCGTATCGCGGAAGATGCCCGCGACGGTCAGCTGCTGCGTCTCGGAGGCGGCGACTGCCGAGACGATCGTGTAGATGAGCGTCAGGATGACGATTTCGCAGGCGACCCAGCCGATGTATTTGAGGTACGATATGGCGTGCTTCTTGGTATAGGCGGTCATGATGAGCCGGCTGACGGCGGCCACCGCCATGCCGATCAGCGCCACGCAGCAGGTGACCAGGTAGTCCTTGATGTCGTCGGGCAGGTTGAGCCATCCGAGGAACCGGTTGCCGATCTGGTCGAAATTGAGCGGTTTGTAGATCAGGATGAAGAGCATCGCGAAGAGCGGTACGACGAGTACCATCGTGATCTGGTTCTTCTTTTTGTAGATAAACGGCGGAATCGGTTTCATGCGGTCGGTTCGTACGGTAAACTTTCGGTAAATATCTCCCGTTTTCGGATGGTCGTTTGCCGAAAAAAAAGTAACTTTGCCAAGATTATATAAACAGGAATCCGGGCATATTCGATGCACAAAGTTATAAAAATATCGGGAAAGATTCTGCTTTCGGCGATTTTGTTCGTCTTGCTGGCCCCGCTTGTGCTGTCGTTGCTGCTGGCCGTTCCCGCGATCCAGAATTTCGCGGTCGACCGCGCCGCGCGGATGTTGTCGCGCCGCCTGGAGACGACCGTGGCGGTCGGCCGCGTCGATGTGCGCTTCGCGGGCCGCATCCGTCTCGAAGATTTGTACGTCGAAGATTACCAAAAGGATACGTTGTTGTATGCCCGCCGTCTCGATGCCTTCCTGCCCCGTCTCGGCCTGAACGGCAGCGGGCTCCGCTTCACGGAGGCCTCGCTGGAGGGGGCGAAGGTCTTCCTGCGCGAAACCCCCTCGGGCGAGATGAACATCAGGCAGCTCGTGGCGCGGCTCACGAATCCCGACAAGCCGAAGAAGGGGGGCTTCCGCCTCTCGATCGGCCAGGTCGCCGTGCGCGATCTAGAGCTGCGCATCGAGCGGCTCCGACACCGCAATCCCGCCTACGGCATCGACTACGGCGACATGCGTTTCGAGGCGTGCGCCGCCCGCCTGAACGATTTCGCGATCGACGGCCCCCGCATTTCGGCCGACATCGAACACCTCTCGCTCCGCGAGCAGAGCGGCTTCGTGCTGCGCGACCTGGCGGCGCTCTTCGACCTGCGCAACGGCCGTATCGCCCTGGAGGCGGCGCGCCTGCAACTCCCGCACTCCGATCTGTCGGTCCCGCAACTCGTGCTTGAGGGCGGTTCGTGGGCCGATTACAAACGCTTTGTCTCGGCGGTCGACGTGATCGTCGTCGTGGACGGCGGCACCCTCTCGACGACCGATCTGGCGTGGTTCGTCCCCGCGCTGCGTCACCGCAAGGCCGAATTCGGCCGCCTCGACCTCGATTTCAAGGGAACGGTCGCCGATTTCGACCTCGCGATCCGCCGCCTGACCACCCCGGGCGGCGCCTCGCTGCGCGCTTCGGGCCGCGTGCGCGGACTGCCCGATAAGCAGCGGGCGCGCTTCGACGTGCGCATCGCCGCTCTGCGCTCCGATGCGCGGGAGGCGCTGCGGCTGGCCTCCGAACTGGGCGGCGTGCAGCTCCCCGCGGCGACGCGGACGATGCTGCTGCGCACGGGCAGGCTCGACCTCTCGGGCCGCTTCGAAGGGAGTCTCGCCCGCTTTGAATCGCAACTGGGTCTCTCGACCTCGCTCGGCACGGCCGACGGCACCGTGCGGCTCGAACCGATTCCCGACCGCCCCTCCCTGCGACGGATCGAGGCGCAGCTGACGAGCCGCAGGTTCCGCGTCGGAGCCCTGCTCGACCGCGAACCGCAGCTGGGCAGCGTCACGGTGCAGGCCTACCTGAACGGCACGGTGGGGGGCGAGGCGACGCGCACGCGTTTTCGCTGCGACCTGACGCAGCTCGGCTTCAACGACTACGTCTACGATACGATCCGCTTCGACGGCCGCCTGCTGCACCGTCGTTTCGACGGCCGCATTTTCGTGCGCGACCCCAACCTGCAAAGCCGCCTGACGGGTCTGATCGACTGGCGCGACTCGGTGCCGCGCTACGACGTGACGGTTACGCTGGACCGCGTGGATCTCCATCGCCTCCATTTCAACCGCCGCGACACCCTCTCGCAGTTCTCGGGACGCATCATCGCCAAGGCCTCGGGCCGCTCGCTGGACGACCTGAACGGCCGCATCCGCCTCACGGATGCCGAATACCGCTACGACGACCGCACGATCCGCGCCGACAACCTCGTCATCGAGGGCGAAAATTCGGCCGACCGCAAATACGTCGCGCTGCGTTCGCCCTTCGCCGACGTCACGTTCCGCTCGCGCACGGGCTATGCGCAGATCTTCGACTACCTGCGCCGCTCGGCGTGGCGCTACCTGCCGCTCATCGACCGCGGCCAGTGGCTCGCGGAGGATCTCCCGACGCGCAGTTCGGTGGCGGACGATTTCTCGATCCTCGACGTCGAGCTGCGCAACATCACGCCGATCGCCGACGCCGTCGCGAACGGGTTGCAGGTGGCCGACGGCTCGTCGCTCAAGCTGATGTTCAACCCCGCGAGCGACCGCCTCTCGCTGAACGTCTCGTCGGAGTACGTCGAGCGGCGCAACATGCTGGCGACGCGGCTGCGCATCAACGCCTCGAACCTGCGCGACTCGCTCACCTTCTACGCCTCGGCCGAAGATTTCTACGTCGGGCTGTTCCGCCTGCCGCAATTCTCCGTGACGGGCGGTGCGCGGCGCGGCCGCGTGCAGCTGACGACGGGTTTCAACGACACGCTGCGCAAGACCTCCGCGCGCATCGGACTGCGGGCGGGGGTAGCCGCCGAGGGGCCCGACGGACGGGTGATCGAACTCGATCTGCTGCCGTCGCACTACACGAGCGGTCCGACGACGTGGCAGCTCGGCGCCCGCGGCATCCGCATCGATTCGACGCGCATCCGCATCGACCGTTTCCTGATGCGCAACGCCGACCAGCGGCTGCTTGCCGACGGCGTCCTGTCGCGCGACGAGCGCGACTCGCTGACGCTGCAGCTGCGCGATTTCTCGATCGCCCCCCTGACGCGCATCGCCGAGGGTATGGGATACCGCATCGACGGCCGCCTGAACGGTACGGCGACGATGACGGGCATGCCGGGCAGCGGCCGCGTGACGGCCGATCTGCGCCTCGATTCGCTCGCGGCCAACGGTCTCGCGGCACCGCCGCTGCACCTCGTCTCGGGGTGGGATTTCGCCCGCAAGCGGGCGGGGCTGGTCGTGACGGCGGCTCCGCGCAGCGATACGCTTCTGGTGGGCTTCTACGCCCCCGATCGCAAGCTCTACCGCGCCCGCCTCACGGTCGACAGCCTCGACATGGCGCTGCTCGACCCCGTCCTTGCGGGCATCGTCTCCGAGACGGAGGGAACGGCTGCGGCACGGATCGAGCTGCGCGGCGAGGGGCCGCAGGCGACGCTCTCGGGTTCGGTCCGCGTGCGCGATTTCGCCACGACGGTCGACTATACGAAGGTGCGCTACTCGATGCCCGAGGCCGAACTGAAGCTCGCCGACAGCCGTTTCACGGCGCGCGACGTGCCTGTTTTCGACCCCGAGGGCAACCGCGGCACCTTCGCGCTCGACCTCGATCTGCGCCACCTCTCGGACATCGCCTACGACGTGCGGCTGCGCCCCGACGAGATGCTCGTGCTCCATACGACAGCGGCCGACAACGAACTCTTCTACGGACGCATCTACGCCTCGGGCGAGGCGCGCATCAAGGGACGCAAGGGCGAAACCGACATGCGCATCAACGCCGCGACGGACGATCATTCGCTCTTCTTCCTGCCCCTGTCGGACAAGTCGAACCTGTCGACGGCCGAGTTCGTCACCTTCGTGGCTCCGCCCGATGCCGATTCGCTCGATCGCGTGGCGCAGCGCCGCCGCCTCTTCGAGCAGCGCAAGCAGAAGCGCGCGCGGGCGGCCAACCGCATGAAGATCGATCTGACGCTCGACGTACGGCCCAATCTGGAGGCCGAGATCATGATTTCGGGCAGCCCGATCCGCGCCCGCGGCGAGGGGCTGCTCAACCTGGTGATCGATCCGAAGGGCAACGGGCTGGAGATGTTCGGCGACTATCGGATCACGGAGGGAAGCTACCATTTCTCGTTGCAGAACCTGCTGTCGAAGAAGTTCGTCATCCGCGACGGTTCGACGATCCAGTGGACGGGGTCGCCCGCCGACGCCCGCCTGAACATCGAGGCGGTCTACAAGCTCAAGACTTCGCTCCAGCCGCTGCTCGAAGGGGCGGGCGGTGCCGCGGGGGCGGATCGCTCGGTGCCCGTCGAGTGCATCATCCGCCTCGACGACCGCCTGACGAATCCGACCATTTCGTTCGACGTGCGCGTTCCCGAGGCCGATCCCGAGACGCAGGCGATCATCGCCACGGTGCTCAATACCCCCGAGGCGATCGACCTGCAATTCCTCTACCTGCTGCTGCTCAACAATTTCATGGCCGAGAACAACAACGCGGCGAACTCCAATTTCGGCGCCTCCGCCTCGGCCGCCACGGGACTCGAGTTTTTGACGAACCAGCTTTCGCGCCTCATTTCGGACAACCTGGTGATCCGCTACCGTCCCAAGACGGAGCTGGCGGGCGACGAGCTCGATTTCGGGCTTTCGCAGAGCCTGATCGATAATCGTCTCTACGTCGAGGTCGAGGGCAACTACCTGCTCGACAACAAACAGGCGGTCAACAGCTCGATGTCGAATTTCATGGGCGAAGCCTACGTGACCTACCTGATCGACCGTTCGGGCTCGCTCAAGCTGAAGGCTTTCACGCAGACGATCGACCGCTTCGACGAGAACCAGGGTTTGCAGGAGACGGGTGTGGGCATCTATTACAAGGAGGATTTCGACAACCTGCGCGACCTGCTGCGGCGCGTCAAGGAGCGCTTCAAACGCAAGGAGCGCAAACAGAAAAAGGCGAAACGAAACGATAAACTTAAATAAACAACGAACGTATGATGACATTTTTGCAGGCTGCCGAGGCGGCGGCCGTAAGCGAGGAGACCCGCATGGGGTTGTGGACGCTCTTTACGAAGGGCGGCTGGTTGATGTGGCCGCTGCTGCTGCTGGGCGGCGTGACGATCTTCATCTTCGTCGAGCGCTACCTCCAGATCCGCAAGGCGTCGGTGCTCGACATCAATTTCATGAACCGCATCCGCGACTACATTTCGGACGGCAAGATCGCCGTGGCGGTGAACCTCTGCCGCAAGACCGACACGCCGATCGCCCGCATGATCGAGAAGGGCATCGAGCGCATCGGCCGTCCGATGTCCGATGTGCAGACGGCGATCGAGAACGTCGCCAACCTGGAGGTGTCGAAGCTCGAAAACGGCCTGCCGTTCCTGGCGACGATCGCGGGCGGTGCCCCGATGATCGGCTTCCTGGGCACGGTGCTCGGCATGGTGCAGACCTTCATGGATATGTCGGCGGCGGGCGGCACGGTCGATCTGGCGCTGCTGTCGAGCGGTATGTACGTGGCAATGGTGACCACCGTGATGGGTCTGATCGTGGGTATTCCCGCCTATTTCGGCTACAACTACCTCGTGGCCCGCATCGAGAAGCTGGTCTTCCAGATGGAGGCCAACTCGATCGCCTTTATGGATATTCTGAATCAACCCGTTCAAAAGTAGGGCATTATGGCTATTAAACACGGATCGAAAGTCGATAAGAGCTTTTCGGCGTCGTCGATGACCGACCTGATGTTCCTGCTGCTGCTGTTCCTGCTCATCGCGACGACGCTCATCAACCCCAATGCCCTGAAGCTGATGCTCCCGAAGAGCTCGAACCAGCTCAAGGACAAGGCGATGACCACCGTTTCGATTCAGGATGCGGGACAAGGCCGGTACCGTTACTACGTCGAGCTGCAGGAGGTCGGCTCCGTTGCGGGCGTCGAACGCGCCCTGCAGGAGCGGCTGGCGGGGCAGGAGGATGCCACCGTCTCGCTGCATGCCGACAAGTCGGTCGTCTGGGACGAGATCGTCGGCGTGATGAACATCGCCAAGCGCAACGGTTACAAACTCCACGCGGCGACGCAGCCCGAGTAGGAGAGAAGGGCACTCGGCTGCGAGCTGTCGGGAGGGCTCGGCGGTGCAGCCGTCCGCGTGAACATCGATTCCGCAAGGAATCGGCGGGCCGAAGCCTCCGCATGCGAAAGGCCCGCGGTTTTGGCAAACAGGCGTGCTCTCCGCAGGCTTCGACCTGCAAGCGAAATCGCGCTTCAGCGCGGCAGGCCGGAGCTTCGCCACGCGAAGGCCCGCAGTTTTGCGAACAGGCGTGCGCTTCGCAGGCTTCGACCTGCAAGTGAAATCGCGCTTTAGCGCGGCAGGCCGGAGCTTCGCCACGCGAAGGCCCGCAACTCTTGCGAGTGCGTGCCCTTCGCAAGCTCCGACCCGACGGTCTGATTTGCCCGCAGCCCTCCTGCTGCCGCCGAATCGATCGGGCCGACGCGAAGCCCGAGACCGATCAACTATTAAACAGAGAATTGAACGAAGATGCACTATTACGACCCGAACGATCGCAGGCCCCGACGCTGGGCGCTCTTGGTGACGGCATGCTACATGTTGTCGCTCGCCCTGGCCTTCGCCTTCGTGTCGTTCGATTTCACGCGTCCGGAACGCCCCGAGACCGAATTGGTCATCGAGCTTTACGAAGTGCCTCCGCAGCCGCCGACCCCCGTGCGCACGGCTCCCGAGCCGCGACGTCATGCGGCGGCGGCCCCCGTCGAGCAGACGGCGCAGACGGAGGGCCGCGAGCCCGAGACGCGCACGCCCAATCCCAAGGCGCTCTTCAGCATGAATAAGAGCGGTGCCGACGAACCCGCGAACGCGGGCAATCCGCAAGCGCGCGAAGGGGAGGAGCAGAACGCTGGCAACGGCCCGGGTTTGAGCCCCGACGGGCTCGACCGCCTCGACAAGGGGTTGCAGGGCCGCGGATTGGTGGGGGCGCTGCCGCGTCCCGATTACCCGGGTTCGAAGAGCGGCAAGGTGCTGATCCGCGTGACGGTCGACGCGGCGGGTCGCGTGACGAGTGCCGCCTTCGAGCCGCGCGGTTCGACGACGAGCGACCCCGAGCTGGTGGCTGCCGCCGCGGCTGCGGCCCGTCGAGCCCGCTTTACCGAAAGCCGTGCCACGATTCAGGGCGGCACGATCACCTATCTTTTCCGCATGGAATGAAGCCTATGAAACGTTTTCTGCCGATATGTTGTCTGCTGCTGCTGACGGCGCTGCCGCTCGGAGCGCAGTCGCGCCGCAAGATGCCCGAGGGGCCCCGCCTGGAATTCCGCACGCAAACGCACGATTTCGGCGACGTGGCGCGTCGCGGCGGCGATTTGGTCTGCGAGTTCGTTTTTACGAATGCGGGCACGGCACCGCTCGTGCTGACACGCGTCGTCACGACCTGCTCCTGCCTGAAGGTCCATTATGCCAAGCGTCCCGTGGCCCCGGGTGCCGAAGGGAGCATCCGCGTCGTCTACGAGCCGCACAAGAGCGAACCGGGGGTCTTCAACAAGGTGATTCAGATCTACTCGAACTCGACGGGCGGCCGCGAAGTCGTGACCGTGCAGGGCAATTCGCTCGAAGAGAGCTCGATCAAGATCAAGGGCGGAAAGGTCAAGATCCGCCATTGAGGGCGGGAAGCAGCAGACGGCGTCGGTCGGCACGCAGCCCCGCACGTGACCCTGCACGCAACCCCGACTGCCGCGGCCGCCCTCCCGAGGCGCCATACCTTATATTATCGAATGACTCAAAACCCGAATGCCATGTCCGCAACCGCTCTTCTGTTTCGGAACGCCCTGGTGATTCCGATGACCGGCACGAAGCCCTTTCGGGGCGCCGTCGGCATCGCAGGCAACCGCATCGCCCTCGTCACGGCCGATGAAACGGCCGTCGCCCGCTTTCGGCGCGACCATCCCGCCTGCCGCACGATCGACTGCACGGGCCGCGCCGTTCTGCCGGGCCTGATCGATACCCATTGTCACGCGGCAATGACCCTGCAACGGAGCAATGCCGACGACATCGCCCTCATGGCGTGGCTCCACGACCATATCTGGCCCTTCGAGGCGCAACAGACCCCCGATGATGTGGTGCTGGGCATGACGCTCGGCATCGTCGAGCTGCTGCTGGGGGGCGTCACGTCGTTCGTCGACATGTATTTTCACGAGAACCGCTGCGTCGAGGCGGTCGAGCAGCTCGGCATCCGCGCCGTGCTCGGGTGCAGCTATTTCGATTCGAACGTCGACGAGGCCTTCGCCGAGGCGGCCGATGCCGTCGAGCGGGCGCGCGGCTGCGGCCGCATACGGGTCGCCGTGGCGCCGCACGCCCCCTATACGGTTTCGCGCGACAACCTGCTGCGCGGCCGTCGGCTGGCCGATCGGCTGGCATTGCCCTACATGATCCATCTTGCCGAGACGCAGGACGAGGTGCGCTACGTCCGCGAGCGGTTCGACCGCACCCCCGTCGCATACCTCGACGAGCTGGGGGTACTGGACGACCGTACGATCGCCGCGCATTGCGTCTGGGTCGGCGAAGAGGATCGGCGGGTCCTGGCGCAGCGCGGCGTGACCGTCTCGCACAACCCGCAGAGCAACATGAAGATCGCCAGCGGTACGGCTCCCGTGGCCGACATGCTGCGACAAGGGGTGCGCGTGACGCTCGCCACGGACGGGCCTTGCTCGAACAACGACCTCGACATGTGGGAGGAGATGCGCTCGGCCGCCTTCCTGCAGAAGGTCGCCACGGCCGATCCGCTCGTGCTGCCTGCCGCGGAGGTGCTGCGCATGGCCACGGCGGCGGGAGCCCGCGCCATGGGCTGCGACGAAGGGGAGCTCGGCGTGCTGCGCGAAGGGGCGCTGGCCGATCTGATCGTGGTGGACCTTCGGAAACCGCACCTGCAACCGATGCACGACGCGGTGTCGAACCTGGTCTATTGCGGCAAGGCGTCGGACGTGGAGACGGTGGTGGTCGACGGCCGCATCGTCGTCGAGAACCGCCGCATTGCGGGGCTCGATCTGGAGGCGCTCTATCGGGAGGTCGCGGCGGCCGTCGGGCGGATCCGCCGTGCGATGCGGTGACATGAAAACGCCCCGACCGAAAGGCCGGGGCGTTTTGCGTTGTTTCGACAGCGGTTAGTCGTCGAGGTGATAGGTGTGCTGCACGTAGATGGCGTGTGCCATGGCATCGCGCTTGGCAATCGACGGCTTGGTGAAATACTGGCGGCGGCGCAGCTCCTTCAGCACGCCCGTGCGCTCGTATTTGCGTTTGAACTTCTTCAGGGCGCGCTCGATGTTTTCGCCCTCCTTTACCGTGGTGATAATCATGGTTATTGAATGTTTGATCGTTTGCTGTTCGGTTTGTTCGGCAGCCGGATGGCCGCCTTTTTTCGGTCGGAATCTTTCGGGGGAGATTCCCGCCCGCGGGTGAAACGCGGGCTCTTCGGAGCCTCGGGTTTCGATGAAAATCAGTCGTTCGGAGCGTGTTTCGCATCGTGCGGATCACCGAAGACGAGATAAGGACGCAGCCTTGCGGCCTCCTCTTCGGTCAGTATGTCGTGTTCGATCATTTCGCGGATGCTCTTCCAACCTCCTTTCAACTGTCTTCGTTTCAACAATCTGCGCAACGTGCGCGGCGCCAGATAGGGATGCCGTTCCAACACGTGAGCGGGCGCAAAGTTAATATCAATTTTTTGAATTTCATTGCTGTCGCAGCAAATTTGTTGCAAAATTTTCTCGTAGTTCGCCTCCGTGACGCCGCGCACCTCGGCCAGCTGCTCCGTGCGGCAGAATCCGCCCAGCCGTTCGCGGTAGCGCAGGATCGCTGTGACGGTTTTCGGGCCGATGCCGACGACGCTGCGCAGGCGGGCCGAGTCGGCCGTGTTGAGTTCGACGGGCGCCTCCCATGCCGTCGGGTCGCGTTCGGGAAAGAGGAGGAAGGGTTCGAGGAGGTTCGCGACCGAATCGTCCACCACGTAGCAGGCCCGCACCTCCTCCATGTCGCGGAAGCCGCTGCGGTCGCGCCAGCGGACGAAGACGTCGGCCTGGCGGCGCGTCAGCACCCCGACGGCCGTCAGATAGCGGACGCTCACCGTGTCGATGCGAAAGGGGGAGAGGGGGAGTCGCGGCAGCGTGTCGCGGCGCGAGCGGGTGAAGCGGCCCGCCGTTCGGCGCTCCTCGCGGGGACGGAGGCGGTAGGTCTCGCCGATGCGGATGCAGGGGGCCAGCACCCGATAGGCCGAGTCGCCGATGCCGTAGCAGAGGGCGACATCCTCGGGGATGCGGAACACCTTGCCCGATGCGCGGAATTTGAGCAACGACACCGCTTCGTGGCGCGTCATGCCGAGCGAGCGGAGGGTTTCGTAGTCGGCCGTGTTGGGGTCGAACGGCACGAGCCGCACGCTGTCGCGCGTCTCCATGCGCCGTTCGAGTGCGGCGGCGGCTTCGGGATCGGCCTTGGGTTCGGCGAGGCGGAAGCCGAGCAGCAGCACCCCCGCGAGCAGCAGAAAGCCGATCGTCCCCTTGATTTCGCGTTCCGTAAAGAGTTTCGCCATGTCTCAAAGATAGCGATTTTTTCGATTGTCGGGGTTGCCCTGCCGCGCTGTTTTTGCCGACGACGACGGTTTTTCTCATTTTTTCCTCCGAAACACTTGCGATTTCGGGGGGGGGAATTATCTTTGTTCCACCAAACTTTTTGAGCCATGAAAGAGCACGAAACAACCGATTTCGAACCGTCGCGGGAGTCGCGCGACGAACGTTGCGTGGAGGAGACGCCCCGCGCGGTCGAAGAGACGCCGGCCGAGGATACGGACGACGCATCCGAAACGGACGGGGCGACTGCGCCCGACGAGGCGTGGTGCGAGGCGAACCGCAACATCCGCAACGGCCTGTTGTGGTGTGCGGGCGGCATCCTGTTCAGCTTCCTCTCCTATGCGATCGCGGTCGAGGGAGGCCGCTATTTCGTCGCGACGGGTGCCGTCATCTGGGGCGCCGTGCAGGCTTTTCGCGGCTTTGCCGCCCGCATCGGCATGCAGCGCCGCAGCGGTGACCGCGACGGCGTGCTGCGCACGGTCGGAGCGGCACTGGCCGCCGTTGCCGTGATCGGCACCCTGACGGCGGCTTCGTATCGGCTCGCCCACGCGAACGACGTCGTCTGCGAAAGCGCGGAGCAGCTCTACGAGAATGACGTACCCTCCGTTCGTTTCGCCGTTCCCGCAGGGTATACCGCTCTGAAGCGGACCGACGAGCCCGAGACCGACACGAACTACGCCTACCACGTCATGAACTGTTACAACGAGCATTCGGCGATCGGGCTGGAGATGGTCGGGCTGAATCCCGCCGACAGCATCGGGTCGGTGGACGAGGTGCTCGACGGCTTGCGGGGGCAGGATTCGACCTTCTTCGACGCAGGACTGCTGCGCGATCCCGAGGTGGTGGAGCTCGGCGGCAAGCGCATGCTCCGACGGGTGGGACGCCGCAACGAAATGCTCGATCTGGTCTCCGTCACCTACGACCTGATCCACGACAATGCCGTGCTGACCTTCTATTATTATTACGAGGGTACGGCGGTCGATCCCGCCGAGGAACAGCGGGCCGACGCCCTGGCCGCCTCGCTGGAGCTGCGGTAGGTTGCGGTGGTTTTGATGGTGCAGCCATCGGTGGGCCGGAGCTTTTGGCGGCGAAGGCCCGCAACGCCGGCGGATGCGTGTGCTTCGCAAGCTCCGACCCGAACAATCAGTTCGAACGCAGTGCGGCAGCCCGCAGCCGTCCCCGGGCTGCGGGCCGCTCTCTTGCTCACATGCCTGTCCGCTCGGCTGCGTCCCGATCGTCGCATCGCGTTTCGATCAAATACATTTGCTTTGCCCTTGCTTATTCGTATCTTTGGCTGCGCCGAAGATACGTCGTCTCGGCATAATCAAGTCGATGGCTTGCTTTTGCTCTCGACTTTTCGTATCTTTACGGATGATAACCCAAACATCCCATTCATGAAAATCAGTCTGATCCTTTCGACGTACAACCGCCCCGATGCGTTGGCGGTGACGTTGGAGAGCATTCTGCGGCTCGACCGACTGCCCGACGAGGTGATCGTGGGCGATGACGGTTCGACGCGGGAAACGGCCGAGGTGATCGAATCCTTTCGGCCGCGCTTCCCGATTCCGCTGGTGCATCTGTGGCACGAGGACCGCGGTTTCCGCCTGGCCAAGATGCGCAACAAGTGCATTGCCCGCGCAACGGGCGACTACATCGTGCAGATCGACGGCGATCTGATCCTGCACCCCGCCTTCATCGCCGACCACGCCGCCGCCGCGCGGCCGCACGCCTTTCTGAAAGGCACGCGCGTATTGCTCGATCGTCCTTATTCCGAGGCGATTTGCGCATCCCAAAATCCCCCCCCCGTCTGTTGAGGTTTTACAGCCGCGGCATCGCCCGCAAGGCTGAAACGGCCTTTCGCTGTCCGCTCCTCGCCCGTTTGCTCGCACCCTGGTTCAAGCGCCGACACATCTCGGGGCTCGGATGCAACATGTCCTTCTGGCGCGCCGATGCGGTCGCGATCAACGGCTACGACGAGCGCTACGAAGGCTGGGGGCAGGAGGACGACGATCTGGCTCACCGCCTGTACCGCCTCGGCTGCCGCAAGCGTGCCCTGCGCTTCGCGGGCATCGTCTTCCACCTCTGGCATCGCGAACGAACGGCCGCCGACGAGACCCATCGGGCGAATCGCGCCTATTGCCTCGAGCAGGACCGCTTGCAGACCGTGCGCTGCGAGCGGGGCATCGATCGCTACCTTTGATCGGCTCCCCGAGCGAATGGAGGCCTTTTTGATCGAAAGCGGATTTTCCTTCGGGGATCCGCTTTTTTTTGTTATCTTGCATGCACAATCAAACCTTGCGACCCATGAAGACGCTCTCTGCGAACGGCCTGAAATGGCTGAAATTTTTCCATGTACTCTGCTCGATCTGCTGGATCGGCAGCGCGATCGGCATGAATGTGCTGAAACACGCGCTGGATCCCGCGACGCCCGAAGCACGTCAGCTCCTTGCGTCGACGCTGCTGGTGCTGGATGACCTCCTGCTCTACGTCGGCGTGTGCGGATGCCTGGTCACGGGCCTCCTCTACGGTGTCTGTACGAAATGGGGATTTTTCCGCCACGGATGGCTGACGGCCAAATGGGTGCTCACCCTCGCGATGATCCTGCTCGGCACGTTCGTTCTCGGGCCCGCCGTGCAGGGCAACGTGCATGCCGACACGACGTGGTACGCGGCCCATCCGGCGGAGTATGCCGCCCACCTGGCCGTAACCGCCCGCTGGGGCGGCGTGCAGCTCGTGCTGCTTCTGACGGTGCTTTATCTTTCCGTCTTCAAACCGAAGGGGCGGCGTTGAGCCCGCTTCTCTGCCGGTCGGGCGATGCCCGTTTCGCGGTGCTTCGATGCCGCCGCTTGGTCGATCCGTTGATTCGAAATTCCGATAACCGATGAAATCTTTTGTTCGTATTTGCTGTCTGCTCGCCCTCTTGGCGGCGCCTGCGGCCCAAGCCGCGGGGCGCACCCCGCGACAGATGCCTGCCGTCGATCGTTTTCCCGACGGCAAACCGATTCCCGCCTGGTTCCGTGAAACGCCCGCGGTGGATGCCGCCCGCCTCGGCCGACGCTACGTGGTGACCGATTACGGCGTGCTGCGCGACAGCACGCTGTTGCAGACCGAAGCGTTGCAGGCCGTCATCGACCGTGCCGCCCGCGAAGGGGGCGGGGTGGTGGTGATCCCGCGCGGCGTCTTTCTGTCGGCTTCGCTCTTCTTCCGCCGCGGAACGCACCTCTGGCTGGAGCGCGGCGCCGTGCTGAAGGGAAGCGACGACATCGGCGACTTTCCCGTCGTGCGCACCCGCATCGAGGGGCGCACGATCGACTATTTCCCTGCGCTGGTGAACGCCGACTCGCTCGACGGCTTCACGGTGGCGGGCGAGGGAACGCTCGACGGCAACGGCCTGCGCTACTGGAAATCGTTCTGGAAGCGGCGCGCCGTCAACCGCAAATGCACCAACATCGAAGAGCTGCGGCCGCGGCTGGTCTACCTCTCGAATTGCACGAACGCCCGTCTGGACGGCATCACGATCCGCAACTCGCCCTTCTGGAGCACCCATTACTACCGCTGCTCCGACCTGAAGCTGACCAACCTGCGCATCACGTCGCCCTACGAACCCGTGCGGTCGCCCTCGACCGATGCGATCGACCTCGACGCCTGCCACAACGTGCTGATCAAGGGGTGCTACCTCTCGGTCAACGACGATGCGATCGCCCTGAAGGGGGGCAAGGGGCCGTGGGCCGACCGCGACCCCGACAACGGCATCAATACCGACATCCTGATCGAGGATTGCACCTACGGCTTCTGCCACAGCATGCTGACCTGCGGCAGCGAGTGCATCTATGCCCGCAACGTGCTGCTGCGCCGCTGCAAGGTGCACGACGCGCGGCTGCTGCTGAACCTCAAGATGCGTCCCGATACGCCGCAGCGCTACGAATACATCACCGTCGAGCAGGTCGAAGGCGACGTGAAACGCGGACTGCACATCGCCCCCTGGCGCCAGTTCTTCGATCTGGAGGGGCGCGAGGATATGCCCCTGTCGTATGCCGAGCAGGTGACGCTGCGCGACCTCGACCTCGATTGCGAGGTCTTCTTCGCCGTGCAGCCCTCGGAGCAGTACCGCCTGTGCGATTTCGTCTTCGAGGATCTCGATATCCGCGCCTCGAAAGACGACTCGTACGACCCCGCACGGATCCCCGGCTCGCGCTTCGAGCGGGTGCGCCTGCGCACGGTGGAGCCGTAAGGTACGGATGCGGGTGCGAAAAATGCCGTTCGGGTCGAAGCCTGCGGAGCGCGCATGCCTGTCGAAGCTGCGGGCCTCCGCTGCGGGAGGCTGCGGCCTGCCGATGGCTCCGCGATCGATTTCGCTGCGCCCCGCCGACTGCTGCGAGGTCGATTTTGCAGCTCGCTCCGACCGTCGGCTGCGCCCCGCGCGCACCGATCGATGAACGAAGAACCCTCTCCGCAAAAACGAAACCTGTGATATGAATCTGTTTTTTACCCGAATCGCCCGCTGCCTGCCGGTGCTGGCTGCGGTCGTTGCGGTCGCCTGCGGTACGGATCGCACGACCGACTGGTACCCGATCGAACGGGACCACAAACCCTTCCTCCGCTGGTGGTGGCTCGGCAGCGCCGTCGACGAGGCGGGGCTGACGGCCAACCTCGAAGCCTTCGCCGCCAAAGGGGTGGGCGGGGTCGAAATCACCCCCATCTACGGCGTGCGGGGCAACGAGGCGAACGAGGTCGACTACCTCTCGCCGCGCTGGATGGAGCTGCTGCGCCACACGATCGCCGAGGGGGAGCGGCTGGGCGTGCAGGTCGACATGAACAATAGCACGGGGTGGCCCTTCGGCGGCCCGACCGTGAGCTGGGACGAGAGCACGGCGCAGTTTTTCATCGAACGCTATCCGCTGCGGGCGGGCGAGCGGCTGCACGAAAAGCTGCGGCCGAGCGATCCGCGGCAGCGCGGTCTGGCGCGCCTGCAATGCGTCACGGCCGTGCAGGGCGACCGCCGCATCGACCTGACCGGGCGCGTGACGCCCGATACGGTGCTCGACTGGCGCGCCGACGCGGAGGGGCAGACCCTCTACGCCCTCTTCGCGGGCCGTTCGCGCTTCCGCGTCAAGCGGGCCGCCCCGGGCGGCGAAGGGCTGGTCTTCAACCCGTACGACAGCACGGCGCTCCGCCACTACCTCGACCGCTTCGATGAGGCCTTCGCCGCGAGCGGCTGCCCGTGGCCCGGGGTCCTCTTCAACGATTCGTTCGAGGCCCACAACGCCGACTGGGACGACCGCCTGCCCGCGCTCTTCGAGGCGCGCTACGGCTATCGGATCGAGGAGCACCTCGACGTGCTGGCGGGCGATCGGACGGACGAGGCGGCGATGCGCGTGCTGACCGACTACCGCGCCCTCCTCGCGGAGCTGCTCCTCGACGAGTTCACCGTGCCCTGGGCCCGCTGGGCCCGCAGCCACGGCGCCTGCACGCGCAACCAGGCCCACGGCTCGCCCGCCAACCTCGTCGACCTCTATGCGGCGGTCGACATTCCCGAGTGCGAGAGCTACGGCCAGACGCCCTATCGGATCGACGGCCTCCACCGCGACGGCATTTCGCGTCCGAACGACGGCGACCTGCCGGCCCTCAAATTCGCCTCCTCGGCGGCCCACATCACGGGCAAGCGGCGCACTTCGGCCGAGGCGCTCACGTGGCTGTCGGAGCATTTCCGCACCTCGCTCGCCCTCTGCAAACCCGAGGTCGACCACCTCTTCGCGGCGGGCGTCGACCACCTCTGTTTCCACGGTGCCCCCTACACGCCTCCCGCGACCCCCTTCCCGGGGTGGAAGTTCTACGCCACGGTCGACCTCTCGCCTGCCAATACGATCTGGCGCGACGCCGACGGGCTGTTCGATTACGTCGCCCGCACGCAGGCTTTCCTGTCGGCGGGGGCGCCCGACAACGATTTTCTGCTCTATTTCCCCGTTTTCGATCTGTGGAGCGTTCCGCAGCGGCGTCCCTTCGTGCAGTTCGACATCCACCGCATGGAGCAGACGATGCCCGCCTTCAAGGAGGCGGTGCGCTCCGTGCTGCGGGCGGGCTACGATGCCGACTACGTCTCGGACCGCTACCTGGCCGACGTGACGGTCGAAAGCGACGGACGGCTGCGGACGGCGGGCGGGGCGACCTACCGCGCCCTGATTCTGCCCGCCGTGCGCACGATGCCCCACACGACCTTGGCGAAGGTGGCCGAACTGGCCCGCCGAGGGGCGACGATCGTCGTGGCGGAGCGGCTGCCCGAGGCGGTTCCCGGGCTGGGCTGCGACCGCGCGAAACGCGAGGAGGCGTTCCGCACGACGCTCGCCGCGCTGCCGCCCGTCGCCTTCGATCGGACGACGGTCGCCGCCTGCGGCCGCGGGCGGATCGTGGCGGGGGCGGACTATGCGACGCTGCTGGCGGCGACGGGCGTGCGTCCCGAGCCGTTCCGCACGACGGAGGGCAACCTCCTGCTGCGCCGTCGGAACGAGGCGGGCGGCCGCAACTATTTCCTCGCGCACCTCGCGCCCGGCCGCTTCGACGGCTGGGTCGAACTGGCTACCGAGGCGGCGGCCGTGGAGGTCTTCGATCCCGTGACGGGCGAGCGCGGCATGGCCACCGTCGAGCGGGGCGAGGGAACAACACGCGTGCGGCTGCAACTGCCTTCGGGCGGTTCGCTGCTGCTGAAGAGCTTCCCCGAAGTGCCGAAAACGACGGTCGGGCCGTGGTACGCCTATGCCGCCGCGGGCGATCCGATCGCGCTCGATCGCGGCTGGTCGATCCGCTTCACCGAGGCCGAACCCGCCGTCGAAGGGTGCTTCGAGACCGATACGCTGACCCGCTGGGAGGCGCTGCCCGACGAGCGGGCCCGCGAAACGGCGGGCACGGCGCGCTATGCGGTGCGGTTCACGCTCGACGATCCCGCGGCGGCCGACGACTGGCTGCTCGAGCTGGGCGACGTGCGCGAGAGTGCCCGCGTGCGGATCAACGGGGCGGAGGCGGCCGTGTTGTGGGCCGTGCCGTTCGAGGTGCGCATCGGCGGATGGCTCCGCGCGGGCGAAAACCGGCTCGAAATCGACGTGACGAACCTGCCCGCCAACCGCATCGCCGCCATGGAGCGGCGCGGCGAGGAGTGGCGCATCTTCAAGGATACGAACATCAACAGCGTCGTGCTGCCGAAACCCTTCTCGTTCGGCGACTGGGCGACGGTCGAGAGCGGTCTGAACGCGCCCGTGCGGCTCGTGCCGCTGCGACGCATCGAACGATAGGGTCATGAAAAACTCGTTCTTCGCCCCTTGGCAGGGTCTTCGTTTGCATGCCGTCGGAGGGTGCCCGATCCGCCGGTGGGCGGTTTGGCTGCTCGTGTGGCTGCCGCTCGCGGCGGCGGCCCGTCCCGCGTCGTCGTCGATCGGGGACGAGCGCATCTACCTCTCGGGCCGCGGATCGGACGATCCCGTGGCATGGGATTTCTATTGCACGGCGGGCCGCCGCAGCGGTTCGTGGCAGCGCATCGGGGTCCCCTCGCAGTGGGAGCAGGAGGGCTTCGGGACCTACTGTTACGGCCGCTGGTACAAGGAGGGCCCCGCCGAGCCGCCCCGCGAGGAGGGGATCTACCGCCGCACGTTCGAGGTGCCTGCCGCCTGGCGCGGACGGCGGGTGCGCCTCGTCTTCGAGGGGGTGATGACCGACGCCGAGGTGACGGTCAACGGCCGCTCGGCAGGTCCCGTCCATCGGGGCGCCTTCTATGAATTCGATTACGACGTCACGCCGCTGCTGCGCTTCGGCGCCGAAAATCGCATCGAGGTGCGCGTGGCGAAGGAGTCGGCCGACCGTTCGGTCAATCGCGCCGAGCGCATGGCCGACTGGTGGCTCTTCGGCGGCATCTTCCGCCCCGTCTACCTGGAGGCGGGGCCCCGCACGCGTCTGCTCGATGCGGCGCTCGATCCGCAGGCCGACGGCTCGCTGACGGCGCTGCTCGGGACGACCCCGCTGCCGAAAGGGTGCTCGCTGGAGTTGACGCTGGAGGATCGGCCCTCGGTCGTGCGGCCCCTCGGAGCGGGCGGCGAACACCGCATCGCCTGCCGCTGGGAGGGGATCGAGCCATGGCACCCCGAACATCCGCGCCTCTACCGCCTGACGATGACGCTCCGCGACGGCGGCGGACGGCCGCTTCATCGGCTGACGGAGCGCATCGGCTTCCGCACGGTGGAGCTGCGCCCTGCCGACGGCCTCTACCTGAACGGGCGAAAACTGCTGCTGAAGGGGATCAACCGCCACTCGTTCCACCCTGCGAGCGGCCGTACCACCTCGGCGGCGATCAGCCGCCGCGACGGCGAGCTGATCCGAGCGATGAACTGCAACGCCGTGCGCGTGCACTATGCCCCCGACCGCCACTTTCTGGATGTCTGCGACTCGCTGGGGCTGGTCGTCGTCGACGAGTTCTGCGGCTGGCAGCGCGCCTATTCGACCGAGGCGGGCACGCCGCTCGTCGAGTCCTTCGTGCGCCGCGACCGCAACCGTCCGTCGGTGATCCTGTGGAGCAACGGCAACGAGGGCGGCTGGAATACGGAGCTCGACGGCCGTTTCGCCGAGCTCGACCCACAGCGGCGGCCGCTGATTCATCCGTGGGCCGATTTCGGCGCGATCGACACGCACCACTATCCCGCCTTTCTGACGGGGGTGGGTCGTTTCGTCGACGGACGCAAGCTCTTTATGCCGACCGAATTCATGCACGGCATGTACGATCAGGGGCACGGCGCGGGGCTGGAGGATTTCTGGAACCGCTATACCGCCTCGCCGCTCTTCGTGGGCGGGTTCCTGTGGGATTTTTCGGACAATGCCGTCGAACGGAGCGACCGCGGCGGTGCGCTCGACAGCGACGGTTCGAACGCCGCCGACGGCATCCTGGGTCCCTATCGCGAGCGCGAAGCGAGCTTCTATGCGGTGCGCGACATCTGGGCGCCCGTGCAGTTCGCGCCGCTGCGCATCACGCGGTCGTTCGACGGCCGTCTGCTCGTGCGCAACGACTACCTCGAAACGGACCTTGCGGCCTGCACGGCCCGCTATCGGCTGCTGCGGGCCGACCCGCCCGCGGCCTGTCGGACGGCGGCGCCCGTGTCGTATGCCGAAGGGTTCGATCCTGCCTCCGACATGCGGGTCGCGGGCGAGGGGCCCGTGCGCCTGCCCGCGCTGGAGCCGCGCTGCTCGGGCTACGCCCGCATGGAGCTTTCCGACCGGTTTTTCGACGCCGACGTGCTGGAAATCACCGTTTTCGATCCGTCTGGCCGTGCCGTGACGAGCGGCACGTGGCCGATCCGTCGGGCGGCCGACCTGCTGCCGCAGCCCCGTTCGGTCGGTCGGGCGGAGGCCACGGCCGACAGCCTGCGGATCACGCTGCACGGCGGCGGGGTGGCGGTGTCGTTCCGCCGCTCGGACGGCCGCATCGAGTCGGTGCGCAACGCCCGCGGGCCGGTTTCGTTCGGCGACGGACCGATTCCCGTCGGCATGCGGGCGCGGCTGCTCGGCAGCGAATGCCGCACGGAGGGCGATCGGGCGGTCGTGACCTGCCGCTATGCGGGGGCGATCGATTCGATCCGCTGGGAGATGTCGGCCGACGGCGTGCTGGCGATGGATGCCGTCGTGCTCAATCGGGCGAAGGGCGGCGAAGGGTTCGACGATGCGGTGACCGATGCCGATATCGCGCAGTTCGGTTTTTCGTTCCGCTATCCCGAATCGCTGGTACGCGGGGTGCGCTGGTTCGGCCGCGGTCCCTATCGGGTGTGGAAAAACCGCATCCGCGGCACGCAGTACGGCGTGTGGGAGAAGGCGTGGAACGACACGTCGACGGGCGCGGGCGAAGCGCCGCCGATCTATCCCGAATTCAAGGGCTATCACGCCGACATGCGGTGGATGACGCTTCGGACCGACGAGGGCGACTGGACGGTTTACAGCGCAGACGAAGGGGTGTTCTTCCGCCTCTATACGCCTGCCGATCCCGTCGGCAACAAGAGCGGCATTGCGGCCTATCCCGCATTTCCCGAGGGCGACCTGTCGTTTCTGCTGGAGATTCCCGCCATCCGCGATTTCAAGCCGATCGCCGATCACGGACCCCGCAGCCAACCCGGGCAGGTGCGGATCAAGCGAGGCGACGAGGGGTTGCGGATCCGCCTGCGATTCGATTTCCGACCGCAATAACGCACATCGGGCCGCCCTGCAAAGGGCAGCCCGATGGCGTTTCGGAGGCGGTTATGCGAGCGACGGATGGACGACGCGCGCGGCGTAGCGGGCTCGGAAGGCGCGCAGCGGATAACGGTAACCGACCGTTTCGAAGCAGACCGCTTCGTCGGTGACGGTCGGTTCGACGGGCAGAAAAACCACGCGGCTCTCCGTGCGTTCGCCGAGCGGCACGAACTGCCCCTCCTCGATGTCGAAGGCGTGGCGGACGACCCCGTCGACGGCGAGTGCCGCCCGATAGAGCGGCTCGTGCCCGTCGTGCCAGCGGCGCACGAGGAGGCCGAAACGGAGTTTTTCGGGTTCCGTACAGAGCACGGCGGCGAAGAAGGCGGGGGTGAAATCGAGGCGGATCATGGGTAATGGTTCGGGTGATGGTTATGGTGCAGCTTAAGGCCCGTAACGCGCGTCCGCTCGTGGCGTGCGCTCCGCAGGTTGCGTCCTACACGAATCGCACGCCAGTGCGGCGGGCCGCAGCCTCCGCGTGCGGAGGCCCGCATGTCGCGTTCCTCCGCAGGCTGCGTCCCGAAGCAAATCGCTCGGCAGCCCGCAGCTGCTCGTAGCGTGCGCTTCGCAGGTTGCGTCCTGAACGCGAATTGCACGCAAGTGCGGCGGGCCGCAGCCTCCGCGTGCGGAGGCCCGCATGTTGCGTCCTTCCGCAGGCTGCGCCCCGAAGCAAATCGCTCGGCCGCCCGCGTCCGCTCGTAGCGTGCGCTCCGCAGGCTGCGTCCTGAACACGAATCGCACGCAAGTGCGGCGGGCCGAAGCCTCCCGCAGCGGAGGCCCGCATCTGACGAGTGCGTGCGCTCCGCAGGCTTCGACCCGCGTTCGAATCGCACGTGAGGTCGGCAACCCGCAGCCGCTCCCTGGCGAAGGGCTGCTTCTCGCCGAAGGCTCGATGTCGCCTCCGCTCGGCCGCAGCCTGGCCCGTGCGCCGCTTCGCAGGCGCTTCTCCGAAAAACGCCTTCTAATACCCCAGAATGCGCAGCATCGACCGATAGGACTGCTCCTTGGCGAACAGACGCGTATAGTACTCGTTGTCCGACTTGTCGCGGTCGATGATGACGTGCTTCGGCGCAGGAATCAGGCAGTGCTGGATGCCTCCGAAGCCGCCGAGCGACTCCTGGTAGGCACCCGTGTGGAAGAAGCCGATATATTGCGTGTTGCCCTGTTCGAGCTTCGGCAGGAAGATGGCGTTCGTGTGGAGTTCGGCGTTGTAGAAATCCTCCGAGTCGCAGGTGAGGCCGCCGAGGAAGACGCGCTGGTACTCCTTGTTCCAGTTGTTGATCGGCAGCATGATGAAGCGCTGGTTGATGCCCCACGTGTCGGGCAGGGTGGTGATGAACGACGAGTCGATCATGTACCAGTTCTCGCGGTCGTTCTGCTGCTTCTGGTTGACGATCGAGTAGAGCGCCGCGCCGCTTTCGCCGACGGTGAAGGAGCCGAACTCGGTGAAGATGTTCGGTTCGTCGACGCCGTTGCGCTGGCAGATGTTCTTGATCTGCGCCACGATCTCCTCGGTCAGGTACTCGTAGTCGTAGTTGAAATCGAGCGAGTTCTTCACGGGGAATCCGCCGCCGATGTTCAGGCTGTCGAGCTCGGGGCAGATCTGCTTCAGCTCGCAGTAGACGTTCATGCACTTCGAGAGCTCGTTCCAGTAGTAGGCCGTGTCGCGGATGCCCGTGTTGATGAAGAAATGGAGCATCTTGAGCTGGAATTTCTTGCTCTTGCGGATCTTGGCCTTGTAGAAATCGACGATGTCGTTGTAGCGGATGCCGAGGCGCGAGGTGTAGAAATCGAATTTGGGCTCCTCCTCGCAGGCGATGCGGATCCCCACCTTGCACTTTTTGGTCACGGCGGCGTCGAACAGGTCGATCTCCTCCTTGTTGTCGATCACGGGAATCGTGTTCTCGAAGCCGTCGTTGAGCAGCTGGGCGATGTTCTCGACGTACTGCGGACGCTTGAATCCGTTGCAGATGATGTAGCGGTCCTTGTCGAGGATGCCGCCGTCGTAGAGGGCGTTGATGATGTGGATGTCGTAGGCCGACGAGGTCTCCAGGTGGATGTCGTTCTTCATCGCCTCTTCGAGCACGAACGAGAAGTGGCTCGACTTGGTGCAGTAGCAGTAGTTGTACGAACCGTGGTAGTCGACCTTGGCCATCGCCACGTTGAACATGCGTTTGGCACGGTTGATCTGCTGCGAAATCTTCGGCAGGTAGGTGATCTTGAGCGGTGTGCCGTACTGCTTGATGAGCTCCATCAGCGGAATGTCGTAGAATTGCAGCTCCCCCTCCTTCACCGAGAACTCGTCCTGGGGAAAATCGAAGGTCTGTTCGACCAGATCGATGTACTTGTCTTTCATGGCGTGCGTTTCGTAAATGGTCTCTGCGGATTCGATCCGCCTCGGCTACTTCTTCTTTTTTCGGCCGAAGTAGCTCGATCGGATTGCCTCTTTCAAATGCGATGCAAAGTAGACGATTATTTTCGAGATATGCAACAGTTCGTTCCGTTATTTCGAAATTCGGTCGCCGATTTTGGTTTTTCGCCGAAAATAAGGTAATTTTGGAGCCGTAAACCAACGAACACTTTCGATCGTGCTGATTCGTATACTCTCGCTCGCGCTGCGTTCGCACAAGCGCATCGTCGTGCCCCAGCTCGGGGCCTTTCTGGTGAAGGAGCCCGGCGGCGCGGTGCTCTTTTCGGAGCTCGTCCGCCGCGACGACGGTCTGCTGCGCGGCCTGCTCGTCGAAGCGGGGCTTTCGGAGCTCGCCGCCGCGGGCGAGATCGACCGCTTCGTCTTCGAGGTGCGCCATGCCTTGGGGCAGGGGGCGTGCTATGCGGTGCCGGGACTGGGCGTTTTCCGCCCGGGAGCCAACGGAACGATCCGCTTCGAGCATCGTCCGCAGGCGGCCGACGAGCCGGCGCCGACGTCGGGCGGGAAGCCGCAGCCGTCACCCGCGCCCGCCCGCACCGCGCGGACGGAGCCCCCGCGACCGGCCGCCGCCGAGCAGAGCGACGAGCCGCATCTTTCGGTCTCGGCGCGCATGCACCCCGAAAAGTGCGTCGAGGGGCTCAACTACGGCCGTCCGATCAAGTGTGCGAAGAACGTCACCTATGTCGACCGCCCCGTGCGGCGCGGCGTCGACCGCTTCGTGCTGGCGGCCGTGCTGGCGCTGCTCATCGCGCTGGGGGCCATCGCCTACGGCTACTACCACGACGTGCAGGAGCGACGGGCCGCCGACGAGATGATCGAGGCGCTCGAGCAGGCGACGCAGCCTGCCGAGACGGCGGAGTAGCCGCCTGCAGGCACGATTCGAACGAAATAATGAAGAAACAGCGATCCATATGACGACGACGGAACTGATGGCCGTGAAGCAGCGCTTCGGCATCATCGGCACCTCCGAGCTGCTCGATCGGGCGCTCGAGGTGGCCCTGCGGGTCGCTCCGACCGACCTGACGGTGCTCGTCACGGGCGAGAGCGGTGCGGGCAAGGAGTTTTTCCCGCAGGTGATCCATGCCTATTCGGCGCGCAAGCACAACAAATACATCGCCGTGAACTGCGCGGCGATTCCCGAGGGAACGATCGATTCGGAGCTCTTCGGCCACGAAAAAGGCGCCTTCACGGGGGCCTTCGAGGCGCGCAAGGGCTATTTCGAGGAGGCCGACGGCGGTACGATCTTTCTGGACGAGGTGGCCGAGCTGCCTCACTCGACGCAGGCGCGCCTGCTGCGCGTGTTGCAGTCGGGCGAGTTCATCCGCGTCGGCTCGTCGAAGGTGCAGAAGACTGACGTGCGCGTCATCGCGGCGACGAACGTTCGCCTGCAGGAGGCCATTTTGCAGGGGCGTTTCCGCGAGGACCTCTATTATCGCCTGGCGACGGTGCCGATCGTCGTCCCCGCCCTGCGCGAGCGGCGGCGCGATATCCCGCTGCTGTTCCGCAAGTTCGCGGCCGACGTGGCGGCGCAGTACCGCATGCCCGCCGTGACGCTGGACGACGCGGCGCGCGAAATGCTCATGAACTACTATTGGCGGGGCAACATCCGCCAGCTGAAAAACGTCGCCGAGCAGATCTCGGCGATCGAACCAGCGCGCCTCATCACGGCCGACGTCCTGGCCAAATACCTCCCCGAGGTGCATGCGGGGGCGGCCTCTCCCGTCGCGCCCGCGCCGCACGCCGAGGGCGAGGGCTTCGCGAACGAACGCGAGCTGCTCTACAAGCTGCTCTTCGACATGCGGGCCGAAATCGCCGACCTGAAACGCATGACGGCCGAGCTGCTCCGCCGCGCGGGTGGCCGCGTCGAACCGCCGCACGACGTGAAGGCGCTGCTGCCCAAGGAGACGGCCTCGTCGGAAGGGGCGCGCGGCGAGGGGGCGCCCTGCGAACCCTACCGCGACTGCGATTCCTCGCGCCGCGATTACGACGCCCCGCGCAGCGGCTACGACCCGCTGCATGCCTCGCGCGGCTACGACGTGCCGCACGCGTACGATGCCCCGCGCGACTACGAGCCTGCGCCCGTTTACGCCGAGACGGAAGAGGTGGTCGAGGAGCCCGTGGCCCGTACGAAGGCCGACGTGCTGCGCGAGCAGATCGTGCGGGCGCTGCGCCGCAACAATGGCCGCCGTCGCGAAGCGGCCGCCGAGCTTTTCATGTCGGAGCGCACGCTCTACCGCAAGATCAAGGAGCTCGGCATCGAAGCGTAAAACCGAAACCTATGAAACGCATTCTTGTATACCTGGCTGCCGCCGCGCTGTTGTGCGGCTGCGGCATTTCGATCAAATATTCGCTTTCGGGCGCCTCGATTCCGCCCGATGCGAAGACCTTTTCGGTGGCCTATTTCCCGAACAACGCCACGATGGTCTCGCCGATTCTCTCGTCGACGCTGACCGATGCGCTGGTCGACATCTTCTCGCGCCGCACGCGGTTGCAGCAGGTCGAAGAGGGGGGCGATTTCGCCTTCGAGGGTGAGATCTCCAACTACACGTCGGTCACGGCCGCCGTGTCGAGCGATGACTACGCGCTGCTGAACCGCCTGACGATCACCGTCAAGGTGCGCTTCACGAATGCGCTCGACGAGTCGATGTCCTTCAACCGCACCTTTACGGCCTACGAGGACTACGACTCGACGCAGCTGCTGACCGAGGTCGAGGGGCGCCTGATCCCCGAGATCGTCGACAAGCTCGTGACGGATATTTTCATGGCTTCGGCCTCGAACTGGTAGCGGTCATGGGAGAGGTGCCTTTCTACGTCGATGCGGATCGACTGACCGACGAGCGGCTGCGCGAGCTGCTCGTGCGCCTGCCGTGGTGGCGACCCCTGCAACAGCTGGCGCTGCGCCGCGGGATCGAACTCCCGCCGCTCGCCTCGCTCGCCGATCCGTGGCGCACCGAGGCGTCGTTCGGAAGCCGGGCGATCGATGCCGCGCAGCTGCTGCACCTGACGGCGGACGATCTGATCGACCGCTTTCTGGGCGAGGAGGAGCTGCGCATCGTCGCCGAGGAGGGCGGGCCGGTCGACGATGTGCGCGTCGCGGCGGAGCTCTCGGAGGACGAAGAGCTGGTCAGCGAACCGCTCGCCGCGATCTATGCGGCGCAGGGTTTGCGCGACGAGGCGATCGCAATTTATCGCAAATTAAGTTTGTTAAATCCCGAAAAAAGTGTTTACTTTGCCGAGTTAATCGACCGTTTGGAGAAAAATAATTAAAACTCAACGATATGTTATACACGATTTGCATTGTTCTGATCCTGATCGCCAGTGTGTTGGTAATTCTCGCGGTGCTGGTTCAGAGCCCCAAGAGCGGCATGGCCGCCAATTTCGGCGCATCGAATCAGGTGATGGGCGTGCGCGAGACGACCAATTTCCTCGAGAAATTCACGTGGACGATGGCCGCCGCGATCCTCGCCTTGAGCCTCGTGGCGACGATCGCCATGGACGGCAGCCGCGTCGCCGAGAGCAACGCATCGCTGTCGAACGACGCCAAGGCGCTGCAGGAGCGTCTGATCGAGAGCGAGAGCACGATCCCGCAGGCCGAGATCCCCGCCGCAGCGGAGACGGAGGCCGACGCCGAGTAAGGGGCGGTCGCAAGAGCCGAGCGGGGCACTTCTTCCACGAAGTGTCCCGCTTTTTTTTTGCCGGCGGGGCGTCCGTACATTTGGAGCGACGGCCCGAAAAGCGTATATTTGCGTCATCATGAAACATTTTCGCGCTCTTTGGTGCGTGCTGTTGCTGGCAGCGGCAGGATGCACGACGACGCACCCTGCCGACGGCGAGGTGCGCAACCTGATTTACCTGATCGGCGACGGCATGGGCTTGAGCCATCTGGCGATGCTCGACATCGAGACCGATTACCGTCCGAACGCCTTCGACCGCACCGAACGGCTGGCGCTCGTCACCACGCGTTCGGTCAACAACCGCGTGACCGATTCGGCGGCGGCGGGCACGGCCCTCGCCACGGGACACAAGACGGGCAATTCGATGCTCGGCATGACGCTCGATTCGACCCTCGTCAGTTCGATGATGGAGCGGGCGCGCGACCGCGGCATGGCCACGGGCATCGTCGTGACGAGCTACCTGCAACACGCCACCCCGGGGGCCTTCTACGCCCATCGCCCCAAGCGCTCGCAGTACGAGGCGATCACCGAACAGCTGCTGGCCTCGGAGTTCGACGTGCTGCTGGGAGGCGGCGCGGAGTGGCTCGAGAAGCCCTGCGCAGCGGCCGACGGCAACTATTTCGACGCCTTCGCCCGCAAGGGTTACCGCGTCGTCCGCACGCCGGAGGAGCTCGATGCGGTGCACGACGGCCGCCTGCTGGGCTGCTTCGCCGAGGGCCATCTGCCGCGCTCGGCCGAGCGCGGCGACCTGCTGCCCCGAGCGACGCGCAAGGCGCTCGAGCTGCTTGCTGCGGATCGCGACGGCTTCCTGCTGATGGTCGAGGGGTCGCAGATCGACGGCGCGGCCCATGCCAACGACGCGGCGCAGGTGCTGGACGAGATGCGCGATTTCGAACAGGTCGTCTCCCTTGCGATGGATTTCGCCGACACGCACCCCGGGACCCTCGTGGTGATCGTCGCCGACCACGAGACGGGCGGTCTGACGATGCCGAGCGCCAAGGGCGATTTTACCCTCTCGGAGAGCGGCGTGACCTACCGTTTCGGCACCAATTCGCATACGGGCATCCACGTCCCCGCCTATTTCTACGGCACGGGAGCGGATCGCTTCCGACCGATGATGGAGAACGACGAGCTGGCCCGCCGCATCATGGAGCTGCTGCGGCTCGACCGCTGACGGAGTCGAACGTAACACAAAGCGCCCCGAAAACCGTATGGGTTTTCGGGGCGCTTTGTTGTCGGACGGGCGGATCAGCCCAGATAGGATTTCAGGAGCTTCGAGCGCGACGAGTGGCGCAGGCGGCGGATCGCCTTCTCCTTGATCTGGCGCACGCGTTCGCGCGTCAGGTCGAATTTCTCGCCGATCTCCTCGAGGGTCATCTCCGAGCAGCCGATGCCGAAGAAATACTTGATGATGTCGCGCTCGCGCTCGGTGAGCGTCTCCAGCGCGCGATCGACCTCCGTGGCGAGCGACTCGTTGATCAGGCCGCGGTCGGCGTTCGGCGAGTCGGGGTTTACGAGTACGTCGAGCAGCGAGTTGTCTTCACCGTCGGCGAACGGAGCGTCGACCGAGACGTGGCGGCCTGCCACACGGAGCGTGTCGGTCACCTTCTCCTTCGGCAGCTCCAGTTCGTTGGCCAGCTCCTCGGGCGACGGCGTGCGCTCGTGCTCCTGTTCGAAGCGGGCGAAAGCCTTGTTGATCTTGTTCAGCGATCCCACCTGGTTCAGCGGCAGGCGCACGATGCGCGACTGCTCGGCCAGTGCCTGGAGGATCGACTGGCGGATCCACCACACGGCGTACGAGATGAACTTGAAGCCGCGCGTTTCGTCGAACTTTTCGGCCGCCTTGATCAGGCCGAGGTTTCCCTCGTTGATCAGGTCGGGCAGGCTCAATCCCTGGTTCTGGTATTGCTTGGCCACCGAGACGACGAAGCGCAGATTGGCTTTCGTCAGCTTTTCGAGGGCCTCCTGGTCTCCTTTCTTGATTCGTTGGGCGAGTTCCACCTCCTCCTCGACCGTGATGAGCTCCTCCTTGCCGATCTCCTGCAGATACTTGTCCAGCGAGGCGCTTTCGCGGTTGGTGATGGATTTCGTAATTTTTAATTGACGCATATCTAATACCTCTGTTTTGAGTTCTTCATTTACGGCTCGCCCTGCGCGTGCCCGTTACTCGACCAGCACGTAGCTGGCGGCACGGCCGTTGGGGTAGATGCCGTCGATCGATCGGATTTTGCCCGACAGCTTACGCATGTCGGCGACCGAGTAGACCGCGCGATCGTTCAGGTGGGTGATGACGAAGCCCTCCTTGACGCGGGCACGGGCCAGGATGCCGTCGGCCTTGACGGCCGTCACCTGCACGCCGCCGCGGATGTCCAGCTCGCGGCAGAGACGCTCGCCCGCATCGGCGAACCGACCGCCCAGCGCTTCGGCGAAATCGACCTCGTCCTTCTTCAGCAACTCCGTCTTACCGGCTTTATTACGCAGCGTCACTTCGAAAAGTTTCACCTTGCCGTCTCTTTTTACCGATATTTTCACCTTGTCGTTCGGGCTGTGGCGTGCGATGCGCTCGCGCAGCGTCGCGGCGTCGTTGACGGGGATGCCGTCGATGTCGACGATTACGTCGCCCTTGCGGATGCCGGCCATCGAAGCGGCGCCGCCCTCCTCGACCGAGCCGACGTAGACGCCGCCCAGCTCCTTGATGCCCGTCTCATCGCCCATGCGGTCGATGAAGTTCTGGTCGATCACCTGGAAGCCGATGCCGAGCAGCGCGCGCTGCACCAGGCCGTACTGCTTGAGGTCGACGACCACCTTGCGGACGATCGATTCGGGGACGGCGAACGAGTAGCCGATGTAGCTGCCCGTCTGCGACTGGATGAGCGTGTTGATGCCCACCAGCTCGCCGTGCGCGTTGACCAGCGCGCCGCCCGAGTTGCCCGGGTTCACCGCCGCGTCGGTCTGGATGAAGGATTCGATGCTGAAATCCTGCGGGTCGTTCGACAGGGCGCCCAGGTCGCGCGCCTTGGCGCTCACGATGCCGGCCGTGATGGTCGACTGCAGGTTGTAGGGCGATCCGATGGCGAGCACCCACTCGCCGAGCCGCAGCGCGTCGGACGATCCGAAGGGGAGCGTCGGGAGCTCCTTGGCGTCGATCTTGAGCAGGGCGATGTCGGTGGCCGAGTCGCGGCCCACCAGCTCGGCGTCGAACGTGCGGCCGTCGTTGAGCTTCACGCGCAGTTTCGTGGCCCCCTCGACGACATGGTTGTTCGTGACGATGTAGCCGTCCTCGGAGAGGATGACCCCCGAGCCGCCCGCACGGCGCTCCTGGTAGCGGGGCTCGTCGTGGCCCTGGCGGCCGCGTCCCTGCGGGATGCCGAAAAATTCGAGGAAGGGATCGTAGCCGAACTGCCCGCGCGAGGGCATCTCGACTTGCTGCACCGCCTCGATGTTGACCACCGCCTTCACGGCGTTCTCGGCCGCATAGGTCAGGTCGGGGTATTTCCCCTCTTCGTAGGCGGTGAAATGGGTGCCCAGAGCGGGGGTGCGCTCCACCTCGCGCTCGACGTAGGCGATTGCGGACGCGTCGTTCTTCGCTACCGACCACGCCGTCACGCCGCCCGCGGTGGCCGATGCGGCGATCATGCCTAAAAATAAAAATGCCTTTTTCATACGGTTCGTGAATTGGTTTATTGGGCGGAAACGTGCTGCATAGGCTTTTTCGTGTGGTTTGTTCGAGTGTCAAACGCACCTCCGCCGCCGATTCGTATGCCGTCCCGCTTTTTTTTCGCTGCAATCGCCGGATCGCTGCGGCGCCTCTCGGCCGCCGACGCGAAACGGGCCTCGAAGGGCCCGTTCGGATTAAAGAATCGCCGGTTCTGTAACCGTCGTTTTTTCGCCTCGGCATAGCTCGAACTGCGTTCGGCTCTGCCCTCGGCTTGACAAAAACGCTGGTTCTGCACCCGTCGTTTTTTCGCCTCGGCATAGCTCGAACTGCGTTCGGCTCTGCGCTCGGCTTGACAAAAACGCTGGTTCTGTAACCGTCGTTTTTTCGCCTCGGCATAGCTCGAACTCCGTTCGGCTCTGCGCTCGGCTCGACAAAAACGCTGGTTCTGTAACCGTCGTTTTTTCGCCTCGGCATAGCTCGAACTCCGTTCGGCTCTGCGCTCGGCTCGACAAAAACGCTGGTTCTGTAACCGTCGTTTTTTCGCCTCGGCATAGCTCGAACTCCGTTCGGCTCTGC
>CAJUAV010000001.1 GCA_910584485.1 uncultured Alistipes sp. | reverse complement strand
TGCTTTGTTTCGATTTGTGGCATCCGCTACCCGCGGAGTACCGCTACGGTCGTCTTGCGACCCGTGCCGAGCTGCGCGATTACGCTTTCAGTCTGGCCTGTGCGCAGGATACGGCATGGGTACGGGAGGCGTAATGCGATGAAGGTCGGGCGGCCGTTTCGAGAAAGCGTAGGATTTCAGGGCGAAAAAACGTATCTTTGACCACTAAAACGTCGCACGATGCCCAATATACCGTTAGCCGAACGCCTGCGTCCGCAGCAGCTCTCCGATTACATCGGCCAGGAACACCTGGTCGGGGAGGGTGGCGTATTCCGTAAATTTTTCGAGACGGGAAATGTCCCCTCGTTCATCCTGTGGGGTCCTCCCGGGGTGGGCAAGACCACGCTGGCGAAGATCGTCGCCGCGCAGCTCGACCGACCGTTCTATACGTTGTCGGCCGTGACGTCGGGTGTCAAGGAGGTGCGCGAGGTGATCGAGTCGGCCCGTCGGCAGCGCTTCTTCGACCAGCGGGCGCCGTTTCTCTTCATCGACGAGATCCACCGTTTCAACAAGTCGCAGCAGGATTCGCTGCTCGGCGCCGTCGAGCAGGGGGTGGTGACGCTGATCGGCGCGACGACCGAAAACCCCTCGTTCGAGGTGATTTCGCCGCTCTTGAGCCGCTGCCAGGTCTATATCCTCAAATCGTTGGAGGATGCCGATCTGCAACGCTTGCTGGAGCGTGCCCTGACGGTCGACACGGAGCTGCGCGAGCGGCGGATCGAGGTGGTCGAGACGGGGGCGCTGTTCCGTTTCTCGGGCGGCGATGCCCGCAAGCTGCTCAACATCCTCGATATCGTGACGGGGGCGACCGAAGGAACGGTGACGATCACCGACAAGTACGTGACCGATTGCCTGCAACAGAACATCGCGCTCTACGACAAGAAGGGCGAACAGCACTACGACGTCATATCGGCGTTTATCAAGTCGGTGCGGGGCAGCGATCCGAATGCGGCGGTCTACTACCTGGCGCGGATGCTGGCAGGGGGCGAGGAGCCGCGTTTCATCGCCCGCCGACTGGTGATTCTCGCCTCGGAGGATATCGGGCTGGCCAACCCGAATGCACTGCTGCTGGCCAACGCCTGCTTCGATACGGTGCACAAGGTCGGCATGCCCGAGGCGCGAATCACACTGGCCGAGACGACGATCTATCTGGCGACCTCCCCCAAGAGCAATTCGGCCTACATGGCGATCAACAAGGCGCTTTCGATGGTCGAGCGCGATACGACGAACCGCCCCGTTCCGCTCCATCTGCGGAATGCGCCGACGAAGCTGATGCGCGAGGCGGGCTATTCGGACGGCTACAAATACGCCCACGATTACGAGGGCCATTTCGCCGAGCTGGAGTTTCTGCCCGATTCGCTGGCGGGGACCCGTTTCTACGAACCCGATGTGCAGAATGCGGCCGAGCAGAAGATCGCCGAACGGATCCGCACGCTCTGGAACGGTAAATATTAGGGTCGTTTGCTTTCTTTCGCGGTGGCCCGCAGGATGCACGTATGTGCGGCAGCCCGCAGCCGCCCCCTGACGGAGGGCTGCAACTCGCCTGAAGGCTCGATGCCCCTCCGCTCGGCTGCGGTTTGGCTGTTGAAAGGTTCGGTCCCGCAGGGATCGGCGGGCCGCAGCTTCGCCCTGGCGAAGGTCCGCTTCGTAACCGTCGCGTCCCTTCGCAAGCTGCGTCCTGATAAGTCGTGTGATAATGCGGCAGCTTGCAGCCGAACATGCCGTATGGCTCGATGTCGCAGAGGTCGGCGGCCCGCAGCCTCCCGCAGCGGAGGCCCGCAGTTTGGGCAAACAGGCGTACGCTCCGCAAGCTGCGTCCCGAACGGACTGCGCACGTCGGCGTGTACCGTCCGCCTCCGTTCGTGCAACTCTCGCAGGCTGCGGCCCGCAATGCCCCTCCTACAGAACCGCAAACATCTACTCCTTGAAAACAAATCAGGCCCCCGCTCGCTCGAGCAGGGGGCCTGACTGCCTTTCGGGCGTTACTCGGCCTGCTTGACGTATCGGTCGAGCCAGTCGAAAAATTCGCGGTTCCAGACCAGCGAGTTCTGCGGCTTGAAGACCTGGTGCGCTTCGTTCTCGAACTCCACGAGCCGCGCCGGAATGCCCCGTACGCGGGCTGCCGTGAAGGCCTCGAGCGACTGCGTGTAGGGGATGCGGAAGTCGTATTCGCCCGTGAAGATGAGGATCGGCGTGTCCCAGCGGTCGACGAACTTGTGCGGCGAGTTGGCGTAGGAGCGCTGTGCCGTGGCGTTCGAACGGTCCCAGTAGGGGCCGCCGTAGTCGTTGTTGACGAACCACAGCTCTTCGGTCTGGCCGTACATGGCGTCGAAATCGAAGATGCCGCAGTGGGCGATGAAGGCCTTGAAGCGTTTTTGGTGGCATCCTGCGAGGAAATAGACCGAGTAGCCGCCGTACGAGGCGCCCACGCAGCCCATGCGGTTTTCGTCGGCCCACGGCTCGCGCGCCACGTCGTCGATCGCCGCCAGGTAATCGCGGATGTTCTGTCCCGAGTAGTCGCCCGAAATCTGGTCGAGCCACTCCTGCCCGAACGAGGGGAGGCCGCGGCGGTTCGGCGCCACGACGACGTAGCCCTGCGCGGCCATGAGCTGGAAATTCCAGCGGTAGCTCCAGCCGTTCGAAACGACGCTCTGCGGGCCGCCCTGACAGTAGAGCAGTACGGGGTACTTCTTCGCGGGATCGAAATCGGGCGGCAGGATCACCCACGTGAGCATCTGTTTTCCGTCGGTGGTCGTCACCCAGCGCTTCTCGACGCGTCCCATGCGGATGTGGTCGTAGACGCGGTCGTTGATCGCCGAAAGCTGTTCGAGCGATCCGTCGGCCGCATCGACGGCGAAGAACTCCGTGGCCGACGAGATCGTGCAGCGCTCGGCGACGATGCGGTCGCCCGCCGCCGTGAAGGCCGTCAGATCGTGGTCGCCCTGCGTGAGCACCTCGACTTCGACGGGCTCGTCGCAGATGCTCCGCTCGCGCATCGCCTCGTCGAGGCGGATGCGGCAGAGCTGGTGCGTCGCCTCGATTGGGGCGATGAAACGCAGCTCATGCAGACCGTTCCATTGTACGTTCAGGGCGTTGTAGTCGAAATCGGTCGTCAGGTCGCGCATTTCGGCCGTTTGGCAGTCGTAGAGGAAGAGCCGCTCCTTGTCCGACTCGTTGCCTGCGCGGCGCATCGAGCGGAAGGCGATGTAGCGGTCGTCGGGCGACCAGACGGGGTATTTGTCGTAGCCGGGGAAATCCTGCTGCCGTGCGGCGAGGCCGACGGGCTTGCAAATGTTCTGCGTCGCGCCGCTCGCGGGGTCGTAGACGAAGATGTCCGAGTCGGTCGATACGGCGTAGGCGGTCCCCGTCAGCGGTTTGCAGGTGTAGGCAAGCAGCGTTCCCGCGTTGTTCCAGGCGATTTCGGCCATGTCGAAATAGGGGGCCAGCGGGGCGTCCCACGCCGCCTCGGCGCCGATGATGTCCTTGCCGCCCGTGACGAGTCCCGCACCCAGCTCGCCCACGAAGATGTGGCGATGGTCGCCCTCGTCCCAGTAGTCCCAGTGGCGTGCCATCAGGTCGTCGTAGATGCGGGCCTTCGATTTCGGCAGATCGGCGTGGCGGTCCGCCGAGCGGCGGTCGGCCCCCGCGACGTGCACCGTCTGGACCCACCAGAGGCGGCGTTCGTCGGGGCTGATGCCGAAGCCTTCGACCGCCGCGATTCCCTCGCCGTCGCGGCTCCCCGTGATCTGCTCCGCGGCGCCGCCCGCGGCATTCATCCGCCATACCTGCATCGAGCCGCCGCGGTCCGACAGGAAATAGATGCGGCTGCCGTCGGCGTTCCAGGCGGGCGCCGTGTCGTTCGACGTGCCGTCGGTCAGCCGCGTGGCGACTTTCGTCGCCATGTCGAGCGTCCAGAGCGACGTGACGCCGCGGTTCTCGGCCATCGAATAGTCGGTCTGCGCATAGAGCAGCGTGCTCCCGTCGGGCGAGAGCGTCGATTGACCCGCGCGGCTCATCTTCCACATTACCTCGGGGGTAAAGCGCCCCTCGGCCATCTGGTCGGCCGTCAGGGCGTTGTCGACCGCGAGCGGTCGGGGGGCCTCCGTGCAGCCTCCGATTCCCAATGCCATCAGCATCATACACCAAAATGATTTCATAATGTCTGCAATAAATACTATTTTTGTTCCGAACTTACCGCTTGATGCCCATGAACGACGCGCTCTATCCGATCGTCTATTTCGGCGATCGATCGTTTCACATCGTCTCCGAGGAGGCGCCTGTTCCACCCGCGGAGCGCACCCATGTTTGGGACTGCGAGCGCGACGGAGAGGCTTCGCCTGCGAATATAGTGAAATTATTCGAAAAATACGACCGAATCGTCTATCGAATTCCCCGATATCTATATGGCGTGGAGGAGGCCTTCGCGGTGTGGTCGCTTGCGTTCGCCCGCATCACGGCGGCGGGCGGCATCGTCGCCGACGACGGCGGGCGGCTGCTCCTGATCCGCCGCAACGACCGCTGGGACCTCCCGAAAGGGCGGCTGGAGACGGGTGAGGCGCTCGAGCGCTGCGCCGAGCGCGAAATCGCCGAGGAGACGGGCGTCGAAGCCTGCGTCGAGGCGCCGCTCTGCGCCACGTGGCATGCCTATTGGTTCGAACCGACGCAGCGCTGGGAGCTCAAACGCACGTGGTGGTACCTGCTGCGGACGACGCGGCCCGCCGAGCTGCGCCCGCAGCGCGAGGAGGGGATCGAGCGGGTCGTGTGGTGCGACCGCGCAACGGCTGCCGCGCACCTCGAAGCGGCCTTTCCCACCGTCCGACGGACCTTCGAGGCGCTGCACGCCCTGCGCCCCGCGCTTTTTTGAGGGTTGCGGCACACTTTTTTCCGAGAACGGCAGTTGACGGTATGATGAATAACGGATCGAGATGCGGAGGCGTGCTCCGACGGCTGACGGCCGTCGGGGGGATGCTGCTTGCGCTGTGGTCGGTGCAACCCGCCTCGCCGCTGCCGTCGTCTGCGTCGTCGCTGCCGCCTGCATCCTCGCAGTCGCATTCGTCATCGCGGCGGGCTGCCGCAGCGGCGGGCTGCTTCGAAGGGGGTGAGCGGTCGTTCGTCGCGGCGACCGCGGCGAACGCAGCCGCCGTGCAGCCCGATTCGGCGCGCCTGGCGGCCGACAGCATCGCCGCGGCCCGCACCCCGAACAAGCGACGCCCCGTCGGCAACAGCCCCGACCGCTTCTCGCCTGGGCAGGGCGACCAGGCGGTCGACAGCGCCTCGCAGCGGCGCACGGAGCGTCTCTACGACAGCATCCGCACCAAGAGCGACCGCCATGCCGTCTCGCGCGTGCTCTACAAGACGATCTTCCGCCGTTCGCGCGACACGACGGCCGAAGGGCGCGTCGTCGACGAGAACCGCGCGTTCGCCCCCTATGCGGGCAAGCGCATCGGCGAGATCCGCATCGAGCGCGAGGCACCGTTCGGCACCGATACGTGGCTGGAGCGCGCGGCCAACAAGCTGCATACCGTCACCCGTCCGCAGATCATCCGTCGCGACCTGCTCTTCCGCAGCGGCGATCGGCTCGATCCGCAGATCGTCGTGCGCAACCTGCAGCTGTTGCAGTCACGCTCCTACCTCTCGGATGCCGTCATCGAGGTGCGGCCCGATTCGCTCGATACGACACGGGTCGACCTGGTGGTCCGCACGCGGGACAGCTGGACGATCGACATCGACGCCGACCTGCATGCGGGGGGCGAAACCTCGCTCGGGCTGGCCGAGGCCAACCTCTTCGGCCGCGGTCACCTGTTGCGGCTGGAGACCAATTTCGACTACCGCGGTTTCGATTACGGCGGCAACATCGTCGAGTACGGCGTACCGAACCTCTTCGGTTCGTTTTTCGATTTCGAATTCGGCGCGGGCCGTTCGTTCAACACCTCGCGCTTCGACGTCGAACTGCGCAAGAACTTTCTGCGTCCGACCGATTACGAGCTGGGCATCGCCTATCACAACGACAAGGTGGAGCACGATTTCCTGGTCCGCGATACGACGGAGCTGGTCAAGGCGCGCGATTTCGACCTCTGGGGCGGTTATGCGCGCTACCTGCCCGCCTGGCGCGTCAGCACCTACCTGACGGGGCGCTACAACCACCGCCGCCTCACGCTGCGCCCCGCCGATGTCGGCCCGACGCACCATCCCGCCCTGCACGGCTACGACGCCTTGTTGTTCGGAGCGGGTTTGTACCGCGAACGCGTCTACTCGGCCAGCATGATCTACGGCTACGGCAGCCGCGAGTACCTCTCGGCGGGCTTCAAGAGCGAGGTGGTGGGGGGCTACCTCTGGGGCGAGTTCGCCGACGAACTCTACCTGGGGCTCTCGCACACGATGGGCGGTTTCACGTCGATCGGCTACCTGATGGGCAAGTGCATGCTGGGCGGCTACGTCGAAGCGCGCAGCGGCGACTGGCGGCGCGGGGCGCTCGATTTGCAGGTGCGCTGGTTCTCGAACCTCTTCCGCTCGGGCCGCACCCGCTGGCGCCAGTTCGCGGCGCTCTCCTACACGCTGGGACGGGGGCGCTTTACGGGGGCCGACGAAAGCCTCGGCTTCACGGGCGACCGCGAGCTGCACGCCTCGACGACCAGGGCGACGGGTACGAACCGCCTGCTGCTCAATACCGAAACGGTCTTCTTTACCCCGTATGCCCCGTGGGGATTCCGCATCGCCCTGTTCGGTTTCTGCGACGCGGGACTGCTCGGTTATCACGACAACATCTTCCGCAACGCGGGCTTCGCCTCGTTCGGCATCGGCATCCGCATCCGCAACGAACAGCTGGTTTTCAAGACGATCCAGATTCGCTTGGGGGTGGCCGTCGGTCGTCGCGGACTGGCCGAGAGCCGCTATTTCCGTTTCTCGAGCGAATCGGAGCTCGAACAGTACAGCTTTACCCCCGAGCCGCCGGAACGACTTTTGTTCGAATAAGGGCATGCGTACGGCGATTCTTCTGTTGCTGGCGGCCTGCGGTGCCGTCTCGTGCTCGACGGCGCGTCGGACGCCGCTGCGGCCTGTCGGGCCGCCTGCGGTGACGCGTCCGACTCCGCAGCCGGCGGCGGTCGTGCGGATCGTTTCGGGCGGGGCGGAGCGGTTGCTCGTCTCGAAGGAGACGATGTGCCTTGCCGTGGTCGGCGCCGCGGGGGATACGCTGGCGCTCTGGCCGATCGCCTGCGGCGAAGGGCTCGGCGACAAGGTGCGCGAAGGCGACCGCCGCACTCCCGAGGGGTGTTTCGTCGTGCAGGAGATCCTCGACACGTCGCGCTGGCCCCGTCCCGCCGTGGCGGGGGAGGACCCTGCGTGGCGCAGCCCCTACGGGCCCTATTTCATTCGGCTGCTCGCCCCGCCGCACGAGGGCATCGGCATCCACGGCACCGACGACGAAACGTCGATCGGGCTGCGCGTCTCGGCGGGCTGCATCCGCCTGCGCAACGACGACCTGCGCGCGCTCCTGCGCCATGTGCGCATCGGCATGGCGGTGGTGGTGCTCTCCTCGGCTGCGGATCGGGCTGCGGATGCCGCGGCGGCCGAAGCGGCGACGGCGCTCGTTCCTCCCGCAGCTTCTGTCCCCGCTGTCCCTGCCTCCGTGGCCCCCGCTTCCCCCGAGCTTGCTCGGCTCCCGCTCCCGTAGCCCCGCCGCTTGTTCCTCCCGCAGCTTCCGTCCCCGCTGTCCCTGCCTCCGTGGCCCCCGCTTCCCCCGAGCCTGCTCCGCTGCCGCTCCCGTAGCCTCGCCGCATCCTTTCCGCCCCGTCGATTTCCTGCCGCCGCGTTTGGTCGTTTCGGATAAATTGTTTAATTTTGAGGGATCGCCCTGCCCGACGGGGCGTCGACCGAAACCGACTACGCTAAAACCAACCGCTTATGATCCGTATCGTCGCCGTTCACACGGCCATGGCTCTCGTCGAGCCGCTGACAAAACTTTTCCGCGAACACCTGCCCGAGGTCAAGCTCAACCACATCGCCGATGACTCGCTCATCCAGGAGGTGATCGCCAACGACGCCGTGACGCCCGCCGTGCGCCGCCGTCTGCTGGCCTACTACAACGCTGCTGCCGATGCGGGGGCCGACCTGGTCTTCAACACCTGCTCGTCGGTGGGCAAGGTGGCCGAAACGGGCGACGAGGTGGCCCCCGTGCCCGTCTTCCGCATCGACGGCCCGATGGCCGAAACGGCCGTCCGCGAGGGGACGAAGATCGGTGTGATCGCCACGCTGCCCACGACGCTGGCGCCCACCGTGCAGCTGCTGCGCGACAAGGCCGCCGCCGCCGGCCGCACGATCGAGGTGGTCGAGGGGCTGGCCGAAGGCGCTTTCGCCGCCGGCATGTCGGGCGACAAGGAGACCCACAACCGCCTGATCGAGGAGGTTGCCGTGAAGATCGCCGACCGCGTCGATACGATCGTGCTGGCGCAGGGTTCGATGGCCGCCATGGAGGAGAAGCTGGCCGCGATGACGGGCAAGCGCGTCCTGTCGAGCCCGCTGCTGGGTGTGCTGGGTGTGAAGGCCTACCTCAAGGAGAAGGGTTTGATCTGATCCGCAGGCGATGAAAAAACGAACCGTCCTGCTGCTTTTTCTGGTGGCGATCAGCGTCGTCACCTTCCTCGACCGCATCAACATCAGCGTCGCGGGCGCGACGATCATGGCCGACCTGGGCCTCACCCCCTCGCAGTGGGGCTGGGTACTGTCGGTCTTCACGATCTCCTACGGCCTGATGCAGGTGCCCCTCGGCGTGTGGGGCGACAAGCGGGGCCATCGGCTCGTGCTGGCGCTCATCGTGCTGTGGTGGTCGCTCTTCACGGGGCTTACGGGCATGGCCGCGGGCTTCGTGTCGCTGCTCGTGATCCGTTTCGGCTTCGGCATCGGCGAGGCGGGCTCCTATCCCTGCATGACGGGAGTCGTCGTCAAGTGGTACCGCGAGCAGGAGACCTCGATCGCCCAGGGCTACATCTGGGCCGCCAGCCGTCTGGGCGGCGCCCTGACCCCCTTCGTCGTGCTTCCCGTACTGGCCTGCCTCGGCTGGCGCGTCGCCTTCTACCTGCTGGCGGCGCTCGGCGTGCTGTGGTCGATCGGCTGGTACCTCTGGTACCGCAACGCGCCGCGCGAGGTGAAGGGCATCACCCCCGCCGAGCTGGCGACGCTGCCCGAGGCGCGCCCCGCAGCGGAAAAGGTGGTCGTTCCGTGGCGTCGGATGATGCGCAACGGCCAGTTCTGGCTGCTGCTGGGGATGTATTTCTTCTACGCCTTCGGCAGCTGGTTCTTCTTTTCGTGGTTCCCGACCTTCATGGAGATGGGGCGCGGCTTCGCTCGGGCCGAGCTGACCTACGTCGTGGCGATTCCCTTCGTGATGAGCATGATCGGCAACATCGCGGGCGGCTATTTGAGCACCCGCCTCTCGGCCCGCTACGGACTGAAGACGGGGCGGCGCCTGCTGGGCGTCGGCGGACTGGCCCTCTCGGCCCTCTGCATGTTCCTCGCCGCCTTCATCCCGGGTAAGATGCAGGTCTTCGTCTTCCTCTCGCTCTGCTTCGGCGTGATCGACCTTATGTTGCCGAGCGCCTGGGCCATCTGCTCCGACATCGGCCGCCAGTATGCGGGTGCCGTCTCGGGGGCGATGAACACGGCGGGCAACATCGGCGGATTCGTCTGCGCCACCCTCTTCGGCTACCTCGTGCAGGCGACGGGCGACTACAACGCGCCGCTGTTTGTTATCGCCGCGATGCTCATCGTCGCCGCCGTGCTCTTTCTGCGCATCGATCCCGCGAAACCGCTTGTGGAGGAGTAGGCCGTATACGGCACGTAAAAACGGACCGATTCCTTTTTGGAGGAAGCGGTCCGTTTTTTTGGGAATTTTTCGTACCTTTGGCTGCGTGAAATACCGACCGATTCCATGAAGAACATACGCAATTTCTGCATCATCGCACACATCGACCACGGCAAGAGTACGTTGGCCGACCGTCTGCTGGAAAAGACCAATACGCTGAACCAGCGCGAAATGCAGGCCCAGGTGCTCGACGATATGGAGCTCGAGCGCGAGAAGGGCATCACGATCAAGAGCCATGCGATCCAGATGGCCTACACGGCGCGCGACGGCGGGCAGTACACCCTGAACCTGATCGATACCCCGGGACACGTCGATTTTTCGTACGAGGTGTCGCGCGCGATCGCTTCGTGCGAAGGGGCGCTGCTGGTGGTCGACGCCACGCAGGGCATCCAGGCGCAGACGATTTCGAACCTCTACCTGGCCGTCGGCAACGACCTGGAGATCATCCCCGTGCTGAACAAGATCGACATGGATTCGGCGATGATCGACGAGGTGAAGGATCAGGTGATCGATCTGATCGGCTGCCGCGAGGAGGATATTCTGCTCGCCTCGGGCAAGACGGGTGCGGGCGTCGAGGAGGTGCTCGAAGCGATCGTCACGCGCATTCCCGCGCCGAAAGGGGACCCCGAGGCGCCGTTGCAGGCCCTGATTTTCGACTCGGTCTTCAATTCTTTCCGCGGCATCATCGCCTATTTCCGCGTCTTCAACGGTTCGATCCGCAAGGGCGAACACGTCAAGTTCTTCAATACGGGCAGCGAGTACGACGCCGACGAGGTGGGGGTGCTGAAGCTCAAGATGGCGCCGCGCGACGTGATCCGCACGGGCGACGTGGGCTACATCTGCTCGGGCATCAAGACCTCGTCCGACGTGAAGGTGGGCGATACGATCACCTCGGTCGCCGCCCCCTGCCGCGAGGCGATCGCGGGCTTCGAGGATGTGAAACCGATGGTCTTCGCGGGTGTCTATCCCGTCGAGGCGGACCGCTACGAGGACCTGCGCGCCTCGCTCGAAAAACTGAAGCTGAACGATGCCTCGCTCACCTTCGAGCCTGAAAGCTCGCTGGCGCTGGGCTTCGGCTTCCGCTGCGGCTTCCTCGGCCTGCTCCACATGGAGATCATCCAGGAGCGCCTGTACCGCGAGTTCGACATGGACGTCATCACGACCGTCCCGAACGTCTCGTACCGTGTGACGACGACGCTGGGCGAGGAGCTGGAGGTGCACAACCCCTCGGGATTGCCCGAGGTGACGAAGATCGCCCGCATCGAAGAGCCCTACATCGAGGCGCAGATCATCACCAAGGCGGAGTTTCTGGGGAACGTCATCAAGCTCTGCATCGACAAGCGCGGCACGCTCAAGAACCAGAACTACATCACGCAGGACCGCGTGGAGGTCAATTTCGACATGCCGCTTTCGGAGATCGTCTTCGATTTCTACGACAAGCTCAAGAGCATTTCGAAGGGCTACGCCTCGTTCGACTACCACCGCACGGGCTTCCAGCCGAGCCGCCTCGTAAAGCTCGACGTGTTGCTGAACAGCGAACCCGTCGACGCCCTTTCGTCGCTGATCTATGCCGACCACGCCTACGATTTCGGCCGCAAGATGTGCGAGAAGCTCAAGGAGCTGATCCCGCGCCAGCAGTTCGACATTGCGATTCAGGCCGCCATCGGCGCCAAGATCATCGCTCGCGAGACGGTGAAGGCCGTGCGCAAGGATGTGACGGCGAAATGCTACGGCGGCGACATCTCGCGCAAACGCAAGCTGCTCGAAAAACAGAAGAAGGGCAAGAAACGCATGCGCCAGATCGGCAACGTCGAGGTGCCCCAGTCGGCCTTCCTCGCCGTGCTGAAGATGGATTGATCGAAACGCCCCGCCTTTTCAGGCGAGGCGTTTTTTTATCGGTGCTCCTTCAGCTCCTTGATGACGTACCGCACGACGCCCCAGACGACGGGGCCGGCGGCGGTGTCGACGCGCATGGGGCGGTATTTCGGATTGGCGGGGAGCAGCACGAGGCCCTCCTGCTCGAAGCGGATGCGCTTGACGGTAAACTCTCCGTCGACATGGCAGATGGCGACGGCGCCGTCGTGCGGTTCGATCGAACGGTCGACCACGAGCAGGTCGCCGTCGTCGATCCCCGCGCCCGTCATGCTGTCGCCCTCGACGCGCACGAAGAAGGTCGCCGCGGGATTGCGGACCATGGCGCGGTTCAGGTCGAGGGGCGTCTCCTCGAAATCATCGGCGGGGGAGGCGAAGCCCGCCTTGACGGTCGCCCCCGCCAGCGGGAGCGGCTCGGGCTCGGGGTTTTCGGCCGCCCGAAAGGTGTGTTGCAGTTCGTCGTTCGCTGTCATGGGGCAAAGGTAGCGAAAAGAGCGGTTCGGCTGTTCGCCGAATCGCTCTTTCGATCGCGGGAAGGGACGCTTTCACGGCGCCCCATAATCGCATCGATGTCGGCCCGAACCGCCGCACATCGTAAGAAAACGGCAGCTTACCTTTCGTAAGCTGCCGTTTTTCGAACGTGAGCGGAAAACGGGATTCGAACCCGCGACCCTCAGCTTGGGAAGCTGATGCTCTACCGACTGAGCTATTTCCGCATTTCGGAGTACAAAGATAACGGGTGTTTTCGATTTTTCCAATCTTTCGGGCGGAAGATTTTCGCCGAAGCCGATTTTTTTCGTTCTGCAACCTACTCGGTCAGGGCAGCAGCAGCTCCTCTGGGCGGAGTTTGGGCACGTGGTGCACGCCCTCCGCATCGCGGTAGTAGGCGTGGCTTTCCGATGCGTCGATTGCCTCCAGCTCGATCCGCTCGCAGCTGCGGCCGACGGCGATCACCAGCAGCGGTTGCAGCGCGAGCCCCAGTTCGCGGCGGATCGCCTCGCGGTCGAAAGCCCCGATGCAGAGGCCGTTCAGACCGATTTCGGTCGCCTGCAACAACATGCTCTGCGCCGCGATGCCCAGATCCATATAAACATAGGCGTCGGGCTCGACGGTCGAGCAGACGATGATGAAGGCTTCGGGCTCGGTCCCCGCGAAGGGGAGGTGCAGCTCGGGCAGTGCGCCGCCCAACCGAATGTGCGGCAGCACCTTGTGCGCCTCTTCGGCCGTGACGGGGCGAAAGCGCAGCACCTGCTGGTTGCGGGCCGAGGGGGTCAGCGTGTTGACGGCGATCAGGCGCCGCAGCTGGTCCGCGCGGACGACGAACGAACGGTCGTAGCCGCGGCAGCTGCGGTTTTTCCGCAGCAGCTGTTCGAGCGAGGCGCGGGGCCGCGGCCTGACGTTCGGCTGCGTGCGCCAGGCCTCCATGCGTTTTTCCAGGTAGTTGTCCGCCATGTTGCGTAGTTGTCGACGAGCAAAGATAGCGATTCGCAGGGGCAAAAACAAGGAGTCCCGCGATTTGCTTCGTAAAACGGCCGCCGTGCGGGCATGCTCCGATCGCACGGCGCGGCACGATACACCGCCCGTCGTCGGCGCTCCAAAGCGCCGACGACGGGCGGTGTATCGACTGCGGGCGGTTATTTTTTGCGGGCGCCGCTTTCGAGGATCGAGACGATCGAAAAGAGGGTGAAGCAGATCGCGCCGAAACCGGTGAGGACGCGCGCGGGCACGAAGAATTTCGGGGCGAAGAGCGCGGCCTCGAAGAGGAAGGCGGCGAAGAAGAGGCAGGCGAGCGCCGTGACGACGGGAATGATCGGAATGCGGGCGGCGAGCGGGAAATCGGCGTGCCAGATCTTCGCCAGCAGGATCACTTTGCTCGAAATGCTCCAGCAGACGAGGGCCAGACCGATGAGCACCGTGCCCACGAAATCGATCCGTTCGCCCCAATGGACGATGAGCAGGATCAGGCCGAAGAGGAAGGCGAGGGCGCCCATGCCCAGCACGAGCCCCGTCCAGCGGCTCCCTTCGCGTAGTGCGTAGGTGCCGTTCACCTGGCGGACTATGCTTGCCACCAGGGCGACGAGCGAGGTGCAGACGCAGGCGATGCCCGCCAGGACGCTCCCCGCGACGGTATGCTGCGGGGCGGGTCCCGTGGCGAAGAGCGACACGGCCCAGACCCAGGCGACGACGGCCGTCAGGCAGACGATGCCGAGCAGCGTGCGGGTGGCGCCCGCCGAAAAGCCGCGGGGGTTGCGGGCGAAGGAGGGGTCGGCCGAGTTGCGGGGAATCTCGCTGAAGCGCGTCGAGGCGGTGGCGGCCGTCGATACGCAGACGGCGATGAGGCTCAATCCGCAGACGACGTGGCCCGTGACGTAGGCCCCCGCCCAGCCCGAGTGGAGGAGAATCAGGCCGCAGACGAGCGTCAGGAGGGCGGTCGCGTAGCCGATCGTCGGGAAGAGGTAGCGGGCTGCCGCGCTGTAGGTGCCGATGATCTGGCGGATGATCGTGGCGGCGGTCGTGTAGAGCGCCACGCAGATCGAGCCGAGGAAGAAGACGACCGGTCCCGCCGTCAGACGCGACGGATCGTCGCCCGAGAAGGTGACATAGGCGCCGTAGGCGAAGCAGAAGGCCGCCATGACGAGCGGGATGGCGCGGAAAAGAAGACTGATACCGTAATTCATGGTTCGAAGCGTTTGCCCCTGTTCGGAGCAAAAGGTGCGCCAAACCGTCGTTACGGCCGCATCAGCTGTACCTTCACGCCGAACGAAAAATAGAAGATATCGGGGATCGTCAGCTTGCGGTTCGTGCACTTGGCCACCAGATCGAGGTCTTTGGCGCTCAACTCGTAGTAGAGGGTCACGCCGCGCAGGCAGCTGCCTGCACGGCGGTGGTACCAGGTGATGCGCTGCCCGACGTAGAGGTAGGCGCGCAGCCGCGTCATGAAGCGGTAGTAGCTGCCGCCGTATTTCGAGGGCTCGCGCAGCCAGTAGTCGGGCCCCGTCAGCAGGTTCAGGTAGAGGCCGCAGCTGAAAGGCTCGATGCCGAACCGTTCGCCGCAGCGGATGTTCCACGGCAGGTAGTTCTGCTTGAGGGTGAAGGTCGCGCGGGTGCCGCCGTCGATGCAGTACGACGGAATCCAGCCGATCTGGAGGTCGGTCTCCCATTGGTTGCTGCGGCCGTAGTCCCATCCCGCGCCGAGCGAGCAGAGCCCCATGCCCCCCGCATACTGGAGTTTGAGGTGGGTCGGGAGCAGCCGTCGCCACCCCCGCTCGTCGGCGTGACGCCGCTGTTCGAGCGCGGGACGGTAGCGGGCGGTGGCGGTCAGACACCCCTCTAATTGTTCGGCGATGGTCGGGGTCGCCGTACCCCCCCCCTTGGGCAGCTCCTGCGCCGCGGCCGCGGCGGCGAAACCGAGCAGGAGCGTCAGGTTAAAAATCCACTTTTTCATGCGTCCAGCCCTCCTCGGTTACGGTGTAAATCAAATAGTTGTTCTTCTCGATGGCGTCGTTCTGGATGTAGGTCACCCCGTCTTCGAACGGCTCCGTGATTTCGTAGCTGTGGCCGTGGCCGTGTACGCAGAGGTCGAACTGCGGAAAACGGCGCAGCAGGGCGTGGAGCCGTTCGGCGGGTGCGCCGTCGAACTGTTCGGAGCGGGGCGAGGCGTGCATCACGGCGATCATGCGGTCGCACGTCGCGGGAAAGGCGGCCAGCTCCGCTTCGACGAAGCCGTAATCGGGCACGCCGTGGTAGTCGAACTCCAGCGCATTCGTGTTCAGGCAGATGAAACGGACGCTGCCCGCCGTGAAGGCGAAATCGACGGGGCCGAAGATCTTGCGGAAGACCGTGGCGCCCGTCGCCAGGCAGTCGTGGTTGCCGATGAGCGCCACGTAGGGCAGGCGCAGTTTTTCGAGCAGGTCGCGCTGCCGCTCGAACTCGGCCCGCAGCCCGAAATCGGTCATGTCGCCCGCATGGATGACGAAATCGAGGTCGTCGCGGCGGTTGATGGCGGCCACGGCGGCGGACGTCTCGTCGTACCAGCGCTGCGTGTCGCTGATGACGGCGAAGCGGATCGTCCGCTTGCCGCTGCATGCCTGTTCGATGGCGGGGATGTTGCGGACGTGGATGTCGCGCGTGCCCGTGACGCGGGTGTCGTAGGCGTGGTATTCGCTCTGACACCCCGCGGCCAGCGCGGCGAGTCCGCAGCAGAGGGTATGTAGCAATCGTTTCATGATCGGGTTCGGTTCGAATGATGCGGTAACAAAACAACAAAGTTCGCCATTTCGACCCGTTCGGACAATCGTTCGGGCCGCTAAAACTGTTCCGTTCGTCGATGCGTTTCGCCGATTTCGGAAGCATCCCCTGCGCGTCTCCGCGGGCCGCAGGCTGTGTGGCGGACAGGCAGGGCGGCGCGTCGGCCGCGAAGCGGGCTGCCGCAGGTCGGCAACCGGCCTCGCCGCCCCGCAGCCGAAAATCGTACGAAATGACGAATGATCTGCCGAAACAGGCTTGTTTTATCCCGAAAATAGGACTAAATTTGCAGCATATCGACCAATCGGGAGCAAACATGATAGAAGGAATCACGATCGAACAATTGCAGGCCGTCACTGGCGGTCGCCATTCGGCTTATCGCGGCGTGCTGCTGGCCGAGCGCGTCGCCGCGGACCGTCCCGCGCAACTTTTCGAAGAGCCGTTGCGCATCGAGGCGACGACCTTCTGGCTCTGTACGAAGGGGCGCAGCCGCGTCATTTGCAGCCTGCGCACCTACGAGGTGGAGGAGGGGTCGCTGCTCATGATCCCGCCCAAGAGCATCATTTCGACCGAAAGCGGCGGCGAGGCCTGCGAGGGCATCGCGCTGATGTGCGACAGCAATTACCTCTCGATGTGCAACATCAACATCAAGAAGATGACCTCGGCCATGATGTGCATCGTGCAGCATCCCTGCGTGAAGCTCACCGGCGCGGAGCTCGCGCGGCTGCGGTCGGCGCTGGCGCTGCTCAAGGACCGCATCGACGACCGGGCGGCTTCGGAGTTCCACGACGACCTGATCCGCTCGCTCGTCGAGACGATCACCTACCTGTGCTGCGACCTCTTCATGGCCCACATCGCCGCCGAGCAGCCCGAACCGGCGAAGAGCGGCGTTTCGGTGCGGCTCGACGAATATTTCCACCGCTTCCTGCACGAGCTTTCGCAGCACTACCTCGAACGGCGCAACGTCTCGTTCTATGCCGACCGTCTCTGCATTTCGTCGCGCTACCTGACGACCATCGTGCGGCGCGTAAGCGGCATGTCGGTTTCGGAGTGGATGAACCGCTACATCATGATGGAGGCCAAATACCTGCTCAAATACACCGAAATGAGCATTCAGGAGATTGCCTACAAGTTGAGTTTCCCGAACCAGTCCTTCTTCGGCAAGTATTTCAAGCAGCACACGGGGATGGCGCCGTCGGCCTTCCGTTCGCAGCAGTAGGCGGGTATAGGTTCGACCTATCGGCCTATCAAAAAAGACAATTGCCCGACGTGCGGAAAATCGCGCCGAATCGCTTATATTTGCAAAGTAAAAACTACACACAAACTTTAATACGTTCGTTATTATGGCAAAGAAATTCCGTTGTACCGTTTGCGGGTACATCCATGAGGGAAACGAGGCTCCCGCACAGTGCCCGTTGTGCAAGGTCGGCGCCGACAAATTCGTCGAGGTCGTCGAGGAGGGTACGCTCGATTTCGTGACCGAGCACAAGCTGGGTGACGGCAAGGGCTCGAACGCCGAGCTGTGGCAGGGTCTTCAGGACCATTTCGCCGGCGAGTGCACCGAGGTGGGCATGTACCTGGCCATGAGCCGTCAGGCCGACCGCGAGGGCTACCCCGAGATCGCCGAGGCCTTCAAGCGCTACGCCTGGGAGGAGGCCGAGCACGCCGCCAAGTTCGCCGAGCTGATCGGCGAGGTGGTCTGGGACACGAAGACCAACCTCTACAAGCGCATGAACGCCGAGTGCGGCGCCTGCGAGGGCAAGATGCACCTGGCCCGCATCGCCAAGGAGCAGAACCTCGACGCCGTACACGATACGGTGCATGAGATGGCCAAGGACGAGGCCCGCCACGGCAAGGGCTTCGAGGGGCTCTACAACCGCTATTTCAAGAAATAGTCGGCCCTCCTGTGCCGAAAACGCGCAGCGCGTCGGAACCCGTTCGGGGTTTCGACGCGTTTTGCGTTCGTGCGGGACTTTAAATAAAAAAGAGTGCGGCCCCCGCAAAGGGGCCGCACTCGGCGTTGTCGGGAGTCGGCGGAGGCCTATTTCACCTCCTCGAACTCGACATCCTCGGGCTGCTGCTTGCCGCCGTCGGCCTGCGGATTGCCCTGCGGACCGTTCTGGGCGGCACCCTGCGCCTGCTGCTGGGCCTGCTGCTGCGCGTAGATGTCCTGCGAAGCGGCCTGCCATGCGGTGTTGAGCTCGGCGATCGCCGCGTCGATGGCGGTCACGTCGGCGTTCTTGTGCGCCTCCTTGAGCTTGGCGAGCGACGCCTCGATGGCCGATTTCTTCTCGGCGGGAATCTTGTCGCCGTACTCCTTGAGCTGCTTTTCGGTGGCGAAGATGTTCGAGTCGGCGGCGTTGATCTTGTCGATGCGCTCCTTCTCGGCCTTGTCCTTGGCCTCGTTGGCCTTCGCCTCGTCGCGCATGCGCTGGATCTCCTGCTCGGTGAGACCCGACGAAGCCTCGATGCGGATCTTCTGCTCCTTGCCCGTGCCCTTGTCCTTGGCCGAGACGTTGAGGATGCCGTTGGCGTCGATATCGAACGTCACCTCGATCTGCGGCACGCCGCGCGGTGCGGCGGGGATGCCGTCGAGGTGGAAGCGGCCGATCGACTTGTTGTCGCGGGCCAGCGGACGCTCGCCCTGGCAGACGTTGATTTCGACCGAAGGCTGGTTGTCGGCCGCCGTCGAGAAGACCTCCGACTTGCGGGTCGGGATGGTGGTGTTGGCGTCGATGAGCTTCGTCATCACGCCGCCGAGCGTCTCGATGCCGAGCGACAGCGGCGTCACGTCGAGCAGCAGGACATCCTTCACCTCGCCCGTCAACACACCGCCCTGGATGGCGGCGCCCACGGCGACCACCTCGTCGGGGTTCACCGACTTGTTGGGGGTCTTGCCGAAGAACTCCTCGACGATCTTCTGGATGGCGGGGATACGCGTCGAACCGCCCACGAGGATCACCTCGTCGATCTCCGAAGCCGAGAGACCCGCGTCGCGCAGGGCCAGCTTGCAGGGTTCGATCGTCTTGCGGATGAGGTGGTCGGCCAGCTGCTCGAACTTGGCGCGCGTGAGCGTCATCACGAGGTGCTGCGGAATGCCGTTCACGGGCATGATGTAGGGGAGGTTGATCTCGGTGGTCATCGAGCTCGAAAGTTCGATCTTGGCCTTTTCGGCAGCCTCCTTCAGACGCTGGAGCGCCATCGGATCCTGACGCAGGTCGATGCCGTGTTCGGCCTTGAAGGCCTCGGCCATGTAGTCGATCAGCACGTGGTCGAAGTCGTCGCCGCCGAGGTGGGTGTCGCCGTTGGTCGACTTCACCTCGAAGACGCCGTCGCCCAGTTCGAGGATCGAGATATCGAACGTACCGCCGCCGAGGTCGTAGACGGCGATCTTCATGTCGTTCGATTTCTTGTCCAGACCGTAAGCCAGTGCGGCGGCCGTCGGCTCGTTGATGATGCGGCGCACCTTCAGACCGGCGATTTCGCCCGCCTCTTTCGTGGCCTGGCGCTGCGAATCCGAGAAGTAGGCCGGTACGGTGATGACGGCTTCGGTGACCTCCTGACCGAGGTAGTCCTCGGCCGTCTTCTTCATTTTCTGGAGGATGATCGCCGAAATCTCCTGCGGCGTGTACTGGCGGCCGTCGATGTCGACGCGGGGCGTGTTGTTGTCGCCGCGGACGATGGCGTAGGGGGCGCGCTGGATGTCGGAGGTGACGTTGTCGTAACGCTCGCCCATGAAGCGCTTGATCGAGAAGACCGTGCGCTTGGGGTTGGTGATGGCCTGACGCTTGGCGGGATCGCCCACCTTGCGCTCGCCGCCCTCGGTGAAGGCGACGATCGAGGGGGTCGTGCGGTGCCCCTCCGAGTTGGGAATTACTACGGGCTCGTTGCCCTCCATGACGGCGACGCAGGAGTTCGTCGTACCTAAATCGATTCCGATAATCTTTGCCATAATGTTATTGACTTTTGAATTTGTTGTTTGCGTTGTTTGCGGGCCGCTTTTCGCGCGGCTCGATTCGGGATCGAACAAACGTTGTACCAAACGCCTTTTTCTGCCACTTTGGCAGTCGGTTGTCAGCTGCGGGGCTGCGGCAGGTGCGGAGGTCGGGCATTTTGGCAGGAAAAGCGGCGCCGGGCCTGCCGTTTGCGGGCCGACACGGAGCGGCAGGGCGGGGCGGTTTGCAGGGCCGCTGCCGCGGGGCGAGCTCTTCGCGGATGGCCGTTTCATCACCGTAAGGCGTTCGTGCGGCTTTGACGGCTCCGCTGCCGCGGGGCGCTCGGGCCTCCTGCCACCGCATCCCCTCCTTCTGCCGTGCCGCACCACCACCACCTCCTCCTGCGCCGCCTGCCCCGAGTCCGCCGTTGCGGGCGGCGCCACCGTGCAAAAAGGCCCGAATTTTGTTTTTTACGGGGAAATGCTTATCTTTGCACGGTACGGATCATCGGATGCGGCACGGAGCCGACAGGCGCTCGCCGAGCCCCGAACGGGCGGGCGGCGCTGCCTCGGGGCGGTATTCGCCGACGATTTTCCGTATTTCTCTATGCCGAAACTGTATATCATAGCGGGTTGCAACGGCGCGGGCAAAACGACCGCCTCCTATACGGTCCTGCCCGAGGTGCTGGGGGTGCGCGAATTCGTCAATGCCGACGAGATCGCCCACGGCCTTTCGCCCTTCAATCCGTCGAGCGTGGCGATCGAGGCGGGGCGGCTGATGCTGCAACGCATGAACGACCTGATGCGCGACGGGGCCGATTTCGCCTTCGAAACCACGCTGGCGACCCGTTCCTATGTCAATTTCATCGAACTGGCCCATGCGCACGGTTATTTCGTGACGCTGCTCTATTTCTGGCTGCCGAGCCCCGAGCTGGCGGTCGAACGGGTGGCGAGCCGCGTGCAGCAGGGCGGGCACCACATTCCCACCGACGTCGTCTACCGCCGCTACCGCAACAGCCTGCGCAACCTGACGTCGCTCTACACGCCCGTCTGCGATTTCTGGGCGATCTACGACAACAACGCCGCCGACGAGAAGGTCCGCAAGATCGCCTCGGGCGAGCGCGACAAAATAATCCGGATCGAAGATCCGTTAGCCTATCAAAAGATCGTAAATTATGAGCGAGATTGAGATCAAGCAAATGCAGGACGAGATCAACGACGGCCTGCTGCTGGCCCGTAAGCAACTGATCGAGAAGACGAAAAAAGAGAATGGCGAACTGCTGGTCGAGCGCGACGGCGAAATCGTGCGCGTGAAGGCCGAGGAGTTGAAATAGACCCGCCGCCGCAGGGCGGCCGCAGGAGCGGCGACCGTTTCCGAACGCGTGCACGGCACCCGTCGAAAGCGGTGCGCTCCGCAAAAGGGCGCCGTATGCTTCGCGGCATGCGGCTTACGGGAACGACGGAAGCGAACCGTCCCGACAGGCATCGAAGGCCTGCGGGGCGGTTCGCGCGTTTTCAGGAGCGGCGGATGCGGGGAAAGAGCTTGCGAAAACGGGTCAGCGGCAGCGAGATGCGGCCGCCCGCGACGACGAGCGTCACGGCCGCGATAATCAGGACGAGCCCCGCGGCGTTGCGCACCGTGAGCCGTTCGCCGAAGAGGGTGATGCCGAAGAAGATCGCCGTGACGGGTTCGAGCGCGCCGAGGATGGCCGTGGGCGTCGAACCGATGGCGTGGATCGCCGCCGTGGTGCAGAGGAACGAAACTGCGGTCGGGAAGAGGGCGAGCGCCAGCAGGTCGAGCCAGACGTACCAGCGGTCGGGCGTCTCGATGCGGCCCGTGCCGAGGAGGCGTGCGGCGAAGAGCGAGAGGCCGAAGAGCAGGACGTAGAAGGTCACCTTGAGGGTCGGCACCTCGCGCAGGGTCGAGCGGTTGACGCCGACCAGGTAGATCGCGTAGGAGAAGGCCGACACGAGTACGAGCAGCGTTCCCGCGAGGCTCAACGTCGAGCCGTCGGCGTTGCGGTAGAGCAGAGCGATGCCTGCCGTCGCCAGCGCGATGCAGCCGACGGTGCCGCCCGTGAGCCGTTCGCCGAAGAGGCCGCACATGAGCAGCGCCACCAGGATCGGGTAGACGAAGAGCAGCGTCGAGGCGATCCCCGCCGCCATGTGGTTGTAGCTCTCGAAGAGGGCGAGCGACGAAAGGGCCACGAGCCACCCGAAGAGGAGCAGCACGAGCGCCTCGCGGCGTCGGAGCCCGAAGCGGTGGCCGCGGGCGCGGAGCATCGCGCCGAGGATCGGGATGGCGAAGAGGTAGCGGAAGAAGAGCACCGAATCGGTCCCCATGCCCGCCTCGTAACAGGGCAGGGCGAAGAGGGGGTTCATGCCGTAGGTCGCCGCGGCGATCGCTCCCAGCGCATATCCTTTGAGTTTGGTCTGCATGGTGCTTCGGGCGGCGGATGTGACCGCGCGCTCCGACGGCGCGAAATTAGGAAAAAGAGGCTGCCGTCGGATGCGTTTCGGCGGCTTTTTTTGCTGCGGCGATGCTTGCCGCTTCGGCCGAAGTTCGCTATCTTTGTCGTTCGGCCCGCGCGGGCGCGCACCTGCGTAAGGATGCGGATGAATGGCGGCGGCGGCCTGCGGCGCGCAAACCGCGGACGACCGTCCTCCCCGCCGCCCCGCGCGGCCGATAAACGAAACGAACCTATGGCAAACTGTTTACAGGTAGAACACCTCGGCAAGTCGTTCGGCGAACGGGTGCTGTTCGAGGAGCTGACCTTCGCCCTCGACGAGGGCGAAAAGGTGGCGCTGGTGGCCGTCAACGGCGCGGGCAAGAGCACCCTGCTGAAGATCATCGCGGGGCTCGAAGAGGCGCAGCACGGCACGGTGACCTTCCGTCGCGGCCTGCGCGTCGGGCTGCTGGTGCAGGATCCCCGCTTCGCCGCGGGGGCGACCGTGCTGGAGGCCTGCCTCGCCGCCGAAGACGGTACGCCGCATGCGGCGGCCGAGGCCGTCGCCCGCTACGAACGGGCGCTGCGGAGCGGCGAGGGGCTCGACGAGGCGATGGCGGCGATGGATGCCGCCGCCGCATGGGACTGCGAGCAGCAGGCCCGCGCCCTGCTGACGCGGCTGGCGCTGCCCGATTTCGCGCAGCGGGTCGAGGAGCTCTCGGGCGGTCAGCAGAAGCGGCTGGCCCTGGCGCGCGTGCTGCTCGCCGCTCCCGACCTGCTGATCCTCGACGAGCCGACGAACCACCTCGACCTCGAGATGACCGAGTGGCTCGAAGAGTACCTCTCGACGATGCGCACGACGCTGCTCATGGTGACGCACGACCGCTATTTCCTCGACCGCGTCTGCACGCGCATCCTCGAAATCGACGATCGGCGCCTCTACGGTTATCGGGGCAACTATACGGCCTACCTCGAACGGCGGCAGGAGCGCATCGACGCGGCCAATGCCGCGGCCGAGAAGACGCGCAACCTCTACCGCCGCGAACTGGAGTGGATCCGCAGCACGCCCCAGGCGCGCACGGGCAAGGCGAAATACCGCATCGACGCCTTCGGAAAGCTCTCGCAGGAGCGCCGCACGGCGCAGCGCGAGCAGCAGGTCGAACTCTCCGTCGGGGCTTCGCGCATCGGCACGAAGATCTTCGAGATGAAGGCGCTCACGAAGCGCTACGGCGACCGGACGATCCTCGACGGCTTCGACTACCTCTTCCGCAAGGGCGAGAAGCTGGGCATCGTGGGGCGCAACGGCGTCGGCAAGTCGACCTTCGTCAAGCTGCTGCTGGGCGAGGTGCCGCCCGACGGCGGCACGGTCGAGGTGGGGCCGACGGTCCGCTTCGGCTACTACGCGCAGACGGGGCTCCGCTTCGACGAGTCGGACTGCGTGATCGACGTCGTGCGGCGCATCGCCGACGAGATCGCCCTCTCGGACGGCAGCCGCTTGAGCGCGTCGCAGCTGTTGAGCCGTTTTCTCTTCACCCCCGCGGCGCAGCACGATCGGGTGGCGAAGTTGAGCGGCGGCGAGCGGCGCCGCCTCTACCTCTGCACGGTGCTCATGGCGAACCCCAATTTCCTGATCCTCGACGAGCCGACGAACGACCTCGACATCCGCACGCTGGCCATTCTCGAAGAGTATCTGCGCGCTTTCGAGGGATGCGTGATCGTCGTCTCGCACGACCGCTATTTCATGGACAAGATCGCCGACCACCTCTTCGTCATGGAGGGGGAGGGGCGCATCCGCGATTTCCCGGGCGGCTACACCCTCTACCGCCAGCGCCGCCGCGAGGAGGAGGCCGCCGCTGCCGAGGCGCGGCAGCGCGAGACGCGTCCGAAGCGCGAGGCGCCGAAGCCGCCCGCCCGCAGCTATGCCGACCGCCTGTCGTTTCGGGAGCGGCGCGAACTCGAGGCGCTCGAAGCGGAGCTGCCGACCCTCGAGGCACGCAAGCAGGAGCTGGAGAGGCGGCTCGGCAGCGGCACCCTCTCGCCCGAGGAGCTGCGTACGGATTCGGCGGCGATCGCCGCCCTGATCGACGAGATCGAGGGCAAGACGCTGCGCTGGTTGGAGCTCGGCGAAAAGAGCTGACGCCATGCAGACGCTGACCCTCAAACTCCGCTGCATCGTCGCTGCGGCGACGCCGCGCGCCCTTCAGACGATCGCCTGGATCGTGCGCCTCACGGTGATCGTCTCGTTCGCCGTCTTCGTGATGCAGTACACGGGGCTCATCCATTGGATCTCGGCCCTCGTGAGCCCGCTGTTCGCCTGGTTCGGCCTCCCGGGCGACGCCGCCATGGCCTTCGTGAGCGGCTATTTCGTCAACACCTACGCCTCGGTGGCGGTCATCACGTCGCTCGACCTCTCGACGCGCGAAATCACCATCCTGGCGACGATGATTACCGCCGCCCACGCCGTCTTCATCGAAGGGGCCGTGCTCCATCGGACGGGTACGCCGACCCTTTACACGATCCTGCTGCGCACGGCGGCGGCCCTGCTGCTGGGCTTGCTGCTGAACCTCGTGTTGCCCGGGCATCCCGAGGCGCCCGCGGCGGCCGCCGCTTCGATCGCCGAGGTGCCGCTCTTCGAGGTGCAGGGTGATTTCCGCCCGCTCTTCGCGGCGTGGCTGGCGGGCATCGTACGGCTGGCGCTTGTCATGTGCTGCCTGATCTACGTGCTCAACATCCTCCAGCGCATGCTCTACGAATTCGGCGTCATGGAGCGCATTTCGCGGCTGCTCCGCCCTCTGCTGCGCCTCTTCGGCCTGCCGGCGCACTGCTCGTTCCTCTGGATTGTGGCCAACGTCATCGGCCTTTCGTACGGCTCGGCGGCGATGCTCGACGAACTCTCGCACGGCAACGTCTCGCGCCGCGACATCAACCTGCTGAACACCCATATCGGCATTTCGCACAGCAATTTCGAGGATCTGATCCTCTACGCCTCGTTCGGCGCCGTGTGGTACGTCGTGCTCGTCGCCCGCTGGGTGCTGGTGACGGCGCTGGTATGGCTGTTGCGGGGATACTACCGCCTCCGTTACGGCTCCTGATCCGATGTACGGCCTCTGCGACTGCAACAACTTCTTCGTCTCGTGCGAACGCGTTTTCCGACCCGACCTGGTCGGAAAACCCGTCGTCGTGCTCTCGAACAACGACGGCTGCATCATCGCCCGTTCGAACGAGGCGAAGGCGCTCGGCATCGGCATGGGGCAGCCGCTCTACCAGGTGCGGACGCTCGTCGAGCGCCATCGGGTCACCCTCTTCTCGGCCAATCACGCCCTCTACGCCGATCTGTCGCACCGCGTCATGGCGACGCTGCGCACGCTCGTCCCCTCGCTCGAAATCTACTCGGTCGACGAGGCCTTCTTCGACCTCTCGGGCTTTCCCGAGCCGCTGGAGGCCTTCGGCCGCCGCATCCGCGAGACGGTCGGCCGCCATACGGGCATTCCCGTCAGCATCGGCATCGCCCCCACGAAGACCCTCGCGAAGGTCGCCGCGCGGCTCGCCAAGAACTACCCGCGGCTGGAGGGGTGCTGCTACATGCACCGCGAGGCGGACATCCGCAAGGTGCTCGCGACCTTTCCGCTGCGCGATGTGTGGGGCATCGGCCGCCGCTACGGCCGCACGTTCGACCAGATGCACATTCGGACGGCGCAGCAGTTCCTCGACCTGCCCGAGGCGTGGGTGCGGGGCCGCATGGGGGTGACGGGGCTGCGCACCCGCCTCGAATTGCAGGGGGTGCCCGCCATCGGGTTCGACGACGGGAGCGGCCCGCGGCAGCAGATCGGCCACTCGCGCACCTTCCCCGCCGAGGTCGGCGATCGCGCGGCGCTCGAACGCATCGTCGCCGAGTTTGCGGCGCGCTGCGCCGAGCGGCTGCGGCGGCAGGACTCTGTGTGCCGCTCGATCCATTGCTATATTTCGACCAACCGTCACCGCGAAGGGGCGCCGCAGCGCTTCGAGACGGCCGTGCACCGCTTCGCCGAACCTACGGCGAGCACGCTCGAACTGGTCAAGGCGGCGCGGGGCCTGCTGCGCGAGATCTACCGCCCGGGCTTCGGCTACAAGAAGGCGGGGGTGCTGTTGAGCGACCTGGAGCGTTCCGAGGGACGGCTGCCGTCGCTCTTCGGGGCGGCGGAGGGCGAGCGGCAGATGCGCCTGATGCAGGCGCTCGATGCCGTGAACCGCACCTACGGCCGCGGCAAGGTGCGCACGGCCGCCGAGGGGACGCAGCCGTTCCGCATGCAGAGCGCCTACTTGAGCCGCCGCTATACGACCGAGTGGGACGAACTGCTCGTCGTGCAGGCGAAATAGCCGCTTTTCGATCGGCCGCAGCGGCTTTTTCGCGGTGCGAAGCGCATAAATCGCCGCGCGGTGGCACGCACAAACGCTTTTTTTCGTACCTTCGTAGAAAATAAACCCCTCCATGAATACTCTGATCGAAAAGGTCCGCAGCGGATTTGCGGAGCGATACGGCGCCGACGGGCAGCTTTTCGCCGCCCCCGGGCGCATCAACCTCATCGGCGAACACACCGACTACAACGGCGGCTACGTCCTTCCCGGGGCGGTCGATCGCGGCATCGTGGCGGCGATCCGCCCCAACGGCACCGACCGCGTGCGCCTCGCGGCGCTCGACCCGGGCGAGACGTGCACGTTCGGCCTGAAGGAGGAGGAGAAGCCCGAGGCGTCGTGGGCGCACTACGTCTTCGGCGTCTGCCGCGAAACGATCAAACGCGGCGGGCGGGTCGAGGGTTTCGACGCCTGCTTCGCGGGCGACGTGCCGCTCGGTGCGGGCATGTCGTCGTCGGCCGCCCTCGAATCGGTCTTCGCCTTCGCCCTGAACGATCTGTTCGGAAACGGATTCGACCGCTTCGAGCTGGCCCGCATCGGCCAGGCGACCGAACACAACTATTGCGGCTGCCGCTGCGGCATCATGGACCAGTTCGCCTCCGTCTTCGGGCGGCGCGGCTGCCTCATGCGCCTCGACTGCCGCTCGATGGAGTTCGTCTACGTCCCCTTCGATCCCGCGGGTTATCGGCTCGTGCTGCTCGATTCGCGCGTGAAACACCGACTGGTCGGCTCGCCCTACAACGACCGCCGCCGCTCGTGCGAACGCGTCGCCGCGGCGCTCGGCCGCGAGCTGCTGCGCGGGGCCACGATGGAAGAGCTCGAGGCGGTGCGGCCGCGGATTTCGAGCGAGGACTACCGCCGCGCCCGCTACGTGATCGGCGAGGAGCGGCGCGTGCTGGCCTTCTGCGAGGCGCTCGAACGGGGCGACGGCGAGACGGCGGGTGCGGCGATGTACGCCACCCACCACGGGCTGTCGCAAGATTACGAGGTGTCGTGCGAGGAGCTCGATTTTCTGGTCGAGACGGCGGCTTCGTGCGGCGTCTCGGGGTCGCGCATGATGGGCGGCGGCTTCGGCGGCTGCACGATCAACCTCGTGCGCGAGGAGCTCTGCGATCGCTTCGTGCAGACGGCCTGCGACCGCTTCGCCGAGCGCTACGGCCATGCCCCGCAGGTCTACGATGTGACGATTTCGGACGGCGCCCGACGCCTGTAAACACCCCTTTGCGTATGTTCAGATATCTTTGGATCGGCTGCCTGCTGTGGGCGTGCGCCTGCTCGCACGGCGCTGCTCGTCCTGCGACGGAGATCGTCGTCATCTTTCAGGAGTGCCCCGACCACTCCTCGACCGATCGGGGCGTGGGGCATTCGGCCGTGCTGCCGACAACCGTCTTCGACTATACGGATCGCACCTGCGGGCTGCAATCCTATTTCCCTGCCATGACGGGGTGCGATACGCTCGTCATCCCGTCGCACGACGGCTATGCGGAGGTGATGCACCGCAACCAGGCGATCGAGGATCGCTATTACCTGCTCATGGCGGGCGATACGGTCTTGTTCACCTATGGAGAAAATCGCCGCCCGATGATCCGAAGCCTCTGCTCGGAGCGCAACACGCGGCTCTACACCCTTCCCGAACACGATGCCCGCAGCATCCATCGGCCGACGGGATACGACCTGCGCACGCTGTGCACTTCCGCCACCTTCGATGTGATGTGGTTCGCCCTGCACAATCCCCGCTATCGGAACGATCCGCGAAGAGGGGAGCAGCTGGCGCGCTACCGCGCGAAATGTCCCGATCTGGACTCCCTGCGGAGGATCCTGCCGCTCGTCGAGGCGGATTTCGGACGGTATGTCGATTCGTTGGAGCGCGTCGGCGAACTGCCTGCGGTCTATGCCGGTTTTTATCGTGCGCAGCATCGGCCGAAGAACGCCGCCGACCTGCTGCACGCGGATTCGCTGTTTCGCTTCCCCTCCGCGCATCACGCCGTGCAGGGATGGCTCTACGAAAAAGATTCGGCCGAGGTGGTCCGCTTCGGCCGCGATACGACCCTCTCGAAATGCGCCCGCCTCGCTGCGGTCCGCTATCTGCTGCGCCTGAACGAGGAGGACGGCCGTGCGGTGGAGCCTTCGGCGCTCGCCGCCTGCAACGTCGTGTACGAAGAGCTGGCGGGCCGGCCCTTCGCCGCGGACGATGGGGACGACGGACGGCTGACGGAGGTCCGACCCGAAACGATGACGGTCGAAGATTGCGACGGGCAGCGGACGACCTTCGACTATCTCTTGCAGCGCTCGGTCGGCAAGGTGATCTATGTCGATCTGTGGGCGTCGTGGTGCGGCCCGTGTCGGGCGGCCATGGCCGATGCGAAAAAGCTGCGTGCGGAGTATGCGGATAAGGAGGTGCTCTTCGTCTATCTGTCCGTCGACAACGGCAGAGAGGCGTGGCGAAGGAGTGCCGCAACGCTCGGCATCACGGCGAACAGCTATCGGGTCCTCCATGCCGAGACGTGCTTGTTCCTGAAGGAGATCGACAACCGAACGATTCCGCACTACCTGCTCTACGATCGGCAGGGAACGCTTGTCCGCAACAAGGCGCCCCATCCGAACGATCCGAAAATCAAAGCATTGTTGAACGAGCTGCTCGCCCGCTGAACCTGTGCGCCGCGCTTCGGAGCATCTTCGCGCCCCGCGGTTCAGTACGACGGTTCGCGGAGCGGAAAGCGGACGAAGCGGCGGCTGTCGGTCAGACAGTGTGGGCAATAGCAGTCGCAGGCGGCCGATTCGTAGAGGTTGCCGCAGTGGGGGCAGACGTCGTAGCGGACCGGCTCCGTGTCGCTGCCCGGGCGACAGTTTTCGAGCAGCATGCGGTGGCGCATGTCGGCTGCGGCGGCCCAGATGAGGACCTCGGCGCAGAGGCGGTTGCCCAGTCGGACGTGGCGGTCGATGCGTTCCAGCTGCACGCTGTCGGCGCTCCGCCGCTCCGAGGCGAGGCTGCGCCGCAGGTTGCCGGCGGTCGTGCCGCGGAAGATCATGATGCGCCGCGGCGGACGGTAGCGGCCGCCCAGCCGCCCGATGATCGAGGCGCCGCGCTCCTCCTGCACCCGCTCCGAGTGGGCCATGGCGCGGAAGAGCGCCGCCGCGCGGCACTCCCGCTCGCGTTCGGCGACCTCGGCATAGCAGGCATACTGCATCGCCTTGACGTATTTGCGGCGGCAGCATTCGTCGAGGTCGTGCAGCACCTCCTCGGAGGGGGCCATCGCCGTCTTGAGGGCGGGACGGGTGACGCCGTAATAGATCCACCCGACGAGGGCGATGGTCGCCAGGCAGAAAAACAGCAGCAGAATCGGACGCAGTTTCATAGTCGGATGCGGATTGTGGGAAGGAAAAGGGCCGCATCTTTTGTGCCAAAGAGAGGGTCGGGACGGGGTGCGTCCCGTAGGTGCACGCACAGGCGGGTCGTTCGCCGCCGCGGATAGATAAATGATGTCGATTCTGCCGATCGCCTCTGCCCCCCCCCGCTCGGCTGGGGGGCTGAATCGGTCGTGCGGTAGGTCATACGCTTTTGAAGCCGGGGCGCACGTATGTGCGGCAGCCCGCAGCCGCCCCCTGGCGGAGGGCTGCAACTCGCGAGAGCTCGTCGCAGTTCCCTCCGCTCGGCTGCGGGTCGAACCGATCGATTCGATGGCGCAGCCATCGGCGGGCCGCAGCTTTGCCTGGCGGAGGCCTGCAGTTCGCGTCCCTTCGCAAGCTGCTGCCCGAATACGAGTCGCACGCAAGTGCATCGGGCCGCAGCCTCCGCATGCGAAGGCCCGCATCTGCCGACACGGGCGCTCCGCCGGCTTCGACCCGCGTGTGAATCGCTCGTCGCGGCCCGCATGAAAAACGCGCCCCTCCTCTTTATTTCTCCCGCAACAGCAGCTCCCGCAGCTCGGGCACCCCTTCGGCGGCCCGTTTGCGGATATGGAGCAGCGGATTGCGGATCCCGCGCGTGTCGGGCGACCCGGGATCGACCACGTAGACGGGTACTTCGGGCCGTACGTAGCGGACGAGCGACGCGGCGGGGTAGACCGCCAGCGAGGTTCCCACGACGACGAACCGGTCGGCTGTCGCGGCGATCTTCGCGGCGCGGTCGAACATCGGCACCGCCTCGCCGAAGAAGACGATGTGCGGTCGCAGCCGTGCCCCGTCGGGCGCCTCGGCATCCAGCGGCTGCTCCCATCCCTCGATCGGCACGATCAGCTCCGCATCGCGTTCGGAGCGCAGTTTCGTCAGCTCGCCGTGGAGGTGGGTGACGCGGCTCGATCCCGCCCGTTCGTGGAGGTTGTCGACGTTTTGCGTGACGACCTCCACGTCGAAATCCCGTTCGAGGGCGGCTACGGCGAGGTGGGCCGCATTGGGTGCTGCGGCGAGCATTTCGCGGCGCCGTTTGTTGTAAAACTCGATCACCAGTGCGCGGTTGCGCGCCAGTGCTTCGGGGGTGCAGACCTCCTCGATGCGGTAATCGGCCCAAAGACCGTCCGCGTCGCGGAAAGTCGCCAGCCCGCTGTCGGCCGAGATGCCGGCTCCGGTGAAGACGACGATTTTTTTCATGACAGTTCCAGTCTTTTCCGACGGCGGAGCTCGCGGTGCAGGCGTTCGATCGTGGCGGCGCTTTCGCGGCGGATGCGTCGGATCCGCAGACGGGCGTAGCCGAAGACGAGCCAGGCGAATGGGGTGCAGCAAAGCAGTGCGATCATGTTGTCGCGGTCGCCCTGCCCGTCGAAGAGCAGCAGATAGGCGGGCATCGCGATCCAGACGGTGCCGATGACGAAGGCGGCGGTCGAGATGTGGCGCCATCGGGTGAGCGGTGCCCTGCGGCGGTAGACGATCACCTTCGTCAGGCAGTAGAGCACTGCGCTCGCGATGCTGACGATCAGTTTGATCGTGCCGAACGTGTCGGATTTGATCGGCAGCAGCGTGAGGCTGAAGAACAGGGCGGCGGGAAAGGCGATCCACCACCGCTCGTTCTGCTTCTGCAAACGCTCGAAGAGGGCGATGTGATTTTGGCGGTTAGCGCGTTTCTCCCGCAGTCGGTCGATCCATCCCATGCGATTCGCTTTGTTTCTTTTTCGTTCGTCCGCTGCGGCGCAATGCGTCGGCGATGATCCACTGCAACTGACCGTTGACGGAGCGAAATTCGTCCTCGGCCCACCGCTCCAGTTCGTTCATCGTCGCCGCATCGATGCGCAGCACGAAATTCTTGGTTGCCTCTTTTGCCATGATTAATGGTGGAGCGTTCCTGCATTGACGACGGGCTGGGCCGCCTCGTCGGCGCAGAGGACGACGAGCAGGTTCGATACCATGGCGGCCTTGCGCTCTTCGTCGAGTTCGACGATCTGTTCGTCCGAAAGCTGCTTGAGGGCCATGCGGACCATCGAAACGGCTCCCTCGACGATCTTTTCGCGTGCCGAGATGATGGCGTCGGCCTGCTGGCGGCGCAACATGACGGCGGCGATTTCGGGCGCGTAGGCGAGGTAGTTGATGCGCGCCTCCATCACTTCGATGCCCGCCAGCTCGAGCCGTTCGTTGAGCGTCTGCTCGAGGCGTTCGTTGATCTCTTCGCTGTTCGAACGGAGCGTCAGCTCGTCGATCTTCGCGTCGTTGTTGTCGTAGGCGTAGCACCCCGCCACCTGACGCAGGGCAGCGTCGCTCTGCACGCTGACGAAATCTTCGAGGATGCTCATGCGTTTCGAGGCCGAAACGGGGGTGCCGTCGGTCGTCGCGGCGTCGATTTCGAAGACGGCCTTGTAGATGTCGTTCTGCTGGATGCGCCAGACGAGCACCAGACCGATCATGATCGGGTTGCCCGTCTTGTCGTTCACCTTGATCGGGTCGACGTTGAGGTTGCGGGCGCGCAGCGAAATGTTTTTGGCGCTCATGAAGGGGTTCACCCACCAGTAGCCCGTTTCGTAGAAGGTGCCGCGGTACTCGCCGAAGAAGAGCATGACGCGGGCCTGGTTCGGCTCGAGCAGCATGAAGCCGCCGCAGCAGATCAGCGAAACGAGCGTCAGCAGGATGCCTGCGGCAAGCAGCCAGCCGCCGCCCGCGGTTCCTGCGTCGAGGCGGATGCCGCCGCAGACGATCGCGTAGATGCCCAGTGCGATGCCGGCCAGCACGAGCAGCAGCGCCACGATGCCGTTGCATTTCCGGCCGTTGTAAAGGTAGTTCTTGTTCTCCATCTTTCAGAAAGTTTTAAAGTGATATTATTTTGATATCGCAAAGATAGTGCATCGAAACGGAGAAATCAAATTTTTCGACCGATTTTTTTGCGGGACGGAGGGCGTCGGCTGCGGATCGCTGCTGTCGGGCGAACGCACGGGATCGGTTCCGAGAGGGGGCGGCGGGCCGGAGCCTCCGCATTCGGAGGCCCGCATCTTTTGATACGGGCACTCCGCAGGCTTCGATCCGAGGATAAATTCGCGCTGCAAGCGCGACAGGCCGAAGCTCCGTCCCGCGAAACATAGCGTCCTTCTCAAAAAAAACGGGTCGCAGGCAACCCTGCGACCCGCTTTCGGAGGCGATGGCGCTATTGCTTGAAATAGAGATCCAGCAGCTCTTTGGCGGCGATGAACGACGAGACCTTGTCTTCGAGCACGCGCTGTTCGAGCTCGCCGATGCGCGCCTCGATGGCGGGATTGCGGTAGAAGGAGTTGCGCAGGGCTTCGTTGATCGTCTCGTACATCCAGTATTTGTTCTGTCGGTTGCGGTTGCGGCGGAACCAGCCGTTCCGTTCGATGTGTTCGACGTATTCTTCGATCCCTTTCCAGACCTCTTCGAGTCCCGTCTCGGCCACGGCCGAGCAGGTGTAGACCTTGGGCCGCCACTCCGACGCGGGGGTGGGGAAGAGGCGCAGCGCCCCCTGGAACTGCGTGCGGGCCAGCTCCGCCTTATGGACGTTTTCGCCGTCGGCCTTCGTGATGACCATCATGTCGGCCATCTCCATGATGCCGCGCTTGATGCCCTGCAACTCGTCGCCCGCACCCGAGATCTGCAACAGCAGGAACATATCGACCATCGAGTGAACGGCCGTTTCGGATTGTCCGACGCCGACCGTCTCGATGAAGATTACGTCGTACCCCGCCGCTTCGCACAGCACGATCGTCTCGCGTGTCTTGCGCGCCACGCCGCCGAGCGACCCCGCCGAGGGGGAGGGGCGGATGAAGATGTCGGGATTGGACGAAATGCTCGTCATGCGGGTCTTGTCGCCGAGGATCGAACCGCCGCTGCGCTCCGACGAGGGGTCGATGGCCAGCACGGCCAGCCGGTGGTGCAGGCGCGTCACCATGTTGCCCACGGCCTCGATGAAGGTCGATTTGCCCGCTCCCGGGACTCCCGTGATGCCGATGCGCACCGAGCGCCCCGCATGCGGCAGACACCCTTCGATGATTTGCTGCGCCTGCGCGTAGTGGTCGGGATTGCTCGACTCGACGAGGGTGATGGCGCGCGAGAGGATCGTGATGTCGCCCCGCAGGATGCCGTCGATGTACTCCTCGGTTGTCAGGGCGCGTTTGCGACGGCGTGCGAGGTAGGGATTGACGATCGGCTGGTCGGCGACCCCCTCGGCGACGTTCAGCGCCGTGTCGCGGTGGGTGTCGGCGTATTCGTGTTCGTAGTGGTTGATCTTGGTGAAGGCCATGTGGTCGGGTTGTTTATGCGAAGATACGACGGAAAAATCGAAAAGGCAAGCGCGGCGGGCAATTTTGATGGTGCGGCAATACCTCTTCGGGTTCGACGTCGCAACTGTCGGCAGCCCGCAACCTCATGTCCGGCGCAGGCGGGCGATTCGTGCGGCAATACCTCTTCGGGTTGGACGCCGCAGCCGTCGGCAGCCCGTAGCCCCCCCCCCGGGCGGAGGGCTGCTCCTTCATGTCGCAAGCCCCTCCGCTCGGCTGCGATCTGCCGCCCGCAGGTGCTGCCCGTTGCTGCACCTTCATAAAAATAATGCCGAAAAAATTGGCCGAAGCGAAAGATTGGCTTATCTTTGTATGATTTAACGCGCGAACGCCGGAAATAAACGAATCAAACATACCAATCAAACTCATTATTCTTATGAAAGTATCTCATATCGAACACCTTGGTGTTGCCGTGAAGAGCCTCGACGAGGCGATTCCCTACTGGGAGAACGTGCTGGGTCTGAAATGCTACGCCGTCGAGGAGGTGGCCGACCAGAAGGTGCGTACGGCCTTCTTCATGCTGGGCCAGACGAAGATCGAGCTGCTCGAGCCGACTTCGGAGGATTCGACCATTGCGAAGTACATCGAGAACCGCGGTGTGGGCATCCATCACATGGCCCTCGCCTGCGAGCACATCGAGGAGCAGCTGGCCGACGCCGAGGCGCAGGGCATCCGCCTGATCGACAAGACGCCGCGCAAGGGCGCCGAGGGGCTTACGATCGCCTTCCTGCACCCGAAATCGACGCAGGGCATCCTGACGGAGCTGTGCGAAAACAAGAACAAGTAATTTACGCATATTCGGATTATGAGCGAAATTCAAGCTAAAATCAACAAACTGATCGAGAACCGCGAGACGGCTCGCATGGGCGGCGGTCAGAAGCGCATCGAAGCGCAACACGCCAAGGGCAAGTACACGGCCCGCGAGCGTATCCAGATGCTGCTCGACGAGGGTTCGTTCGAGGAGTTCGACATGTTCGTGACGCACCGCTGCTACGATTTCGGCATGGACCGCAGCCACACCTTCGGCGACGGCGTCGTGACGGGTTACGGTACGATCGGCGGCCGTCTGGTCTACGTCTTCGCGCAGGATTTCACCGTGACGGCCGGTTCGCTGTCGCTGTCGATGTCCGACAAGATCTGCAAGGTGATGGATCTGGCGATGCGCAACGGCGCTCCCTGCATCGGTCTGAACGACTCGGGCGGCGCCCGCATCCAGGAGGGCGTGAACGCGCTGGCGGGCTACGCCAACATCTTCCAGCGCAACGTGATGGCGTCGGGCGTCATTCCGCAGATTTCGGCCATCTTCGGCCCCTGCGCCGGCGGCGCGGTCTACTCGCCCGCCCTGACCGACTTCATCATCATGAAGAAGCAGACCTCGAACATGTTCCTCACGGGCCCGAAGGTCGTCAAGACGGTGACGGGCGAGGATGTGACGCAGGAGCAGCTCGGCGGCGCCACGATGCACACGACCCGCTCGGGCGTGGCGCAGTTCGCCGTCGACACGGAGGAGGAGGGTATCTCCCTGATCAAGAACCTGCTCTCGTACCTGCCGCAGAACAACATGGAGGATGCGCCGCTGGCCGTCTGCACGGACGCCGCCACGCGTCTGGAGGATTCGCTCAACGAGATCATTCCCGACAACATCAACAAGCCCTACGACATGGCGGAGGTCATTCGGGCGATCGTCGACAACGGCGAATACCTCGAGCAGGCCGCAGGCTATGCCAAGAACATCATCACCTGCTTCGCCCGCTTCAACGGCCAGCCCGTGGGCATCATCGCCAACCAGCCGAAGTACATGGCCGGCGTGCTCGACATCAACGCCAGCCGCAAGGCCGCCCGCTTCGTGCGTTTCTGCGACGCCTTCAACCTGCCGATCGTGACGCTGGTCGACGTGCCGGGCTTCCTGCCGGGTACGACGCAGGAGTACGGCGGCGTCATCACGCACGGTGCGAAGCTGCTCTTCGCCTACTGCGAGGCGACCGTGCCGAAGATCACCGTGACGCTGCGCAAGGCCTACGGCGGCGCCTACATCGTCATGTCGTCGAAGCACATCCGCGGCGACATCAACTACGCATGGCCGTCGGCCGAGATCGCCGTGATGGGTGCGAGCGGTGCCGTCGAGGTGCTCTACGGCAAGGAGCTCAAGGAGCTCGCAGAGAAGCCCGAGGAGCGCGCCGCCTTCATCGCCGAGAAGGAGAAGGAGTACAACGACAAGTTCTCGAATCCCTACAACGCCGCCCGCTACGGCTACATCGACGACGTGATCGAGCCGCGCAACACGCGTTTCCGCATCATCCGCGCCCTGCAGTCGCTCGCCACGAAGCGTCTGCAGAACCCGCCGAAGAAGCACTCGAATATTCCCCTTTAATCCGTTCGCAAGATGATAACCGCATTAGCAGTAACAGGTTGGGGCTGGCCGGAGATGATCTGGACGACAATCATCTGCATCGCACTCGTCTTTTTCGTACTGGTGCTGATGGTCTTCGTGATGAAACTCTTCGGCATGGTCTTCACGCACGAGCACGAGCACAAGCTCCCCAAGACGGCCGACAAACCCGTCTCGGCGGGTCTGCTGCACGAGGAGGAGATCGCCGCCATCACCGCGGCGCTCAAGCTCTACAAGAGTGCGCTGCACGACCGCGAGTCGGAGGTGCTGACGATTTTGAGCATCAAGCGCGCCTACTCGCCGTGGAACTCGAAGATTCATGGTTTAACCCGTATGCCCGAACGCAAATAAGCAAACATTCGATATGAAAGATTACGCATTGAAAATCAACGGTCACACCTACAACGTCCAGATCGACGAGATCAACGAGAACTCGACGCTGGCGCGCGTGACCGTCAACGGAACGCACTACGAGGTGGAGATCGAGGGCGGCAAGGGTGCCGCCACGGCGAAGCCGCAGGTGGCACCTGCTCCGAAGCAGGCCAATAGTGCACAGATCACCCCCGCGACGGCAGCGCCGTCGGCTCCCGTCCAGCGTCCCGCCGCTGCGGCCGCAGGCGCCATCAAGTGCCCGCTGCCGGGCACGGTGCTCGGCGTGAAGGTGGCCGTGGGCGACACGGTGGCCGTCGGTCAGACGCTGCTCGTGCTCGAAGCGATGAAGATGGAGAACAACATCGATTCGGACCGCGCGGGCGTCGTGAAGGAGATCCTCGTGCAGCAGGGTGCCACGGTGATGGAGGGCGACAACTTAATCGTCATCGGGTAGCGCCATGTTTACCTTCCTCGCATCGAATTTTGCGCTGGAGAGCCTCGAGAAGTTCATCGGTTCGATGGGCTTCACGGCCATCTTCGCGAACATGCAGTGGGGCAACCTGGCGATGATCTGCATCGCCTTCTTCCTGCTCTGGCTTGCCATCAAGAAGCAGTACGAGCCGATGTTGCTGATGACCATCGCCTTCGGCATGCTGCTGACGAACCTCCCGGGCGCCGGGCTCTTCCACGAATCGCTCTTCGCGGGCGGACACGTCCACTGGGGCGAATTCGTGAAGCAGAACCCCGGTCTGCTCGACTACCTCTACCTGGGCGTCAAGCTCGGCATCTATCCCTGTCTGATCTTCGTCGGCGTGGGCGCCATGACCGATTTCGGTCCGCTGATCGCCAACCCGAAGAGCTTCCTGCTGGGCGCAGCCGCGCAGGCGGGCATCTTCATCACCTTCCTGGCCGCTTTCGCGCTGGGATTCACCCCCGAGCAGGCGGGTTCGATCGGCATCATCGGCGGTGCCGACGGTCCGACGGCCATCTTCCTCACCTCGAAGCTGGCCCCCGAACTGCTGGGCCCGATCGCCGTCGCTGCCTACTCCTACATGGCCCTCGTGCCGGTGATCCAGCCGCCCATCATGCGGGCCCTGACCACCAAGAAGGAGCGCATGATCAAGATGAACACGCTGCGCACCGTCTCGAAGACCGAGCGCATCGTCTTCCCGATCGTCCTGGCTTCGATCATTTCGCTGCTGCTGCCCGATGCGGCTCCGCTGATCGGTTCGCTCATGCTGGGTAACCTCATGAAGGAGTGCGGTGTCGTGGACCGTCTGTCGAAGACCGTGCAGAACGAGCTGATGAACATCGTGGTGATCTTCCTGGGTCTGACGGTGGGTGCCACGGCGACGGCTGACACCTTCTTGAGCCCCGCGACGCTGAAGATCCTCCTGATGGGTATCGTCGCTTTCGGTATCGGCTCTGCCTGCGGTGTGCTGTTGGCCAAGTTCATGAACCTCTTCGCCAAGGAGGGGAACAAGATCAATCCGCTGATCGGTTCGGCGGGCGTGTCGGCCGTTCCGATGGCCGCCCGCGTCTCGCAGAAGGAGGGCCAGCGCGAAAATCCGTCGAACTTCCTGCTCATGCACGCCATGGGCCCGAACGTGGCGGGTGTCGTCGGCTCGGCCGTAGCGGCGGGTATTCTGCTGTCGTTCCTCGGATAGGGGATCGCTTCGATTCGAACGGAGCGCTTCGGTTTCGACCGAGGCGCTCTTTTTTTTGAGAGTGCCGAGCAGCTTTCGTTCGCGGACCGGTGTCCAGCAGGGCGCATGAAGTTCGATGGGCCGAGGCCTTCTCGGGTTGCGAATGGCTGTTGTGCGGATGCGATCCTGTCAAGGATCGGCGGGCTGCGGGTGCAGGTACCAGTCGCATGATTCGACCTCGTACGAGGTCGGCGGGCCGAAGCCTCCCGCAGCGGAGGCCCGCAGTTTTGGCAAACATGCGTGCCCCGCAGGCTTCAGCCCGAGTAACGCATCGCACGCAGTGCGGCAGCCCGCAGCCGCTCCATGGCGGAGGGCTGCAACTCGCCCGAGGGCTCGATGCCGCCTCCGCTCGGCTGCGGACTTGCAAGGGGGGAGCGATGGTGCCGCCATCGGCGGGCCGTTCACTGTCGCTTCGGGCAGGGCAGACTCGACGTCGCAGACGTCGGCAGCCCGCAGCCGCCCTTTGGCGGAGGGCTGCAACTCGCCTGTAGGCTCGATGCGCCTCCGCTCGGCTGCGGGCTTGTAAGAGGGAGCGATGGTACCGCCATCGGCAGGCCTTCCACCGCTGCTTTGGCCCGAGCAACGCATCGCATGCATGTGCGGCGGGCCGCAGCTTCGCCCCGCGAAGGCCCGCAGTTCTTGCGAGTGCGTGCGCTCCGCAAGCTGCGTCCCGAGTGCTGAAGCGTCAGGGGGAAGTGAAATCCCGCATCTCACCGCACCAAAAGCCCTTCCCTCGCCGCCGACCGCCCCGGTCGACCCCGAGAAAGTGCAGCCGCGACCTTCGCTTGCGAAGCAATCCGCCGTATGCTCTTTTTCATCCGCCGCACCGCACCTTCTCGCCGCTTTTTTACTACATTTGCCGCGGTTAAAGGTTCAATGAGTTTTCATCCATGAAAAAAAGTCTGATCGCGCTGGCCTTCGGTACGCTGGCGCTGGGCATGGCCGAGTTCGTGATGATGGGCATTCTGCCCGATATCGCGCACAACCTCGGCATTTCGATTCCCGAGGCGGGACACCTGATCTCCGCCTATGCGTTGGGCGTCTGCTGCGGCGCACCGCTCGTCGTCCTCGTCGCACGCACGCGTCCGCTGCGGCAGATCCTCCAGGTTCTCGCCCTGCTCATCGTCGCGGGCAACGTCTGCGCCGCTCTGGCCCCCTCTTACGGCCTGTTGCTCGCGATGCGCTTCGTCTCGGGCCTGCCGCACGGCGCCTTCTTCGGCGTGGGTTCGATCGTCGCCGAACGGGTCGCCGATCCCGACAAACGGGCCGAAGCGGTCTCGATCATGGTCGTCGGGATGACCGTCGCCAACCTCTTCGGCGTGCCGCTCGGCACCTATTTGAGCCACCTGTTCACCTGGCGCGCCACCTTCGCCATCGTCGCCCTCTGGGGGCTCGTGGCGTTGGTGCTGATCCGCATGTGGGTGCCGCGCCTGCCCGCTTTGCCCGACCGCGGCCTGAAGGGGCAGTTCGATTTCCTGCGTCGCGGCGGCGCCTGGCTCGTGCTCGCCTCCGTGCTGCTCGGCAACGGCGCCATCTTCTGCTGGTACAGCTACGTCGGCCCCCTGATGATCGAAACGGCGGGCTTTGCTCCCGATCGTCTGACGCTGCTCGTCATGCTCGCCGGCTTCGGCATGTTCGTCGGCAACATCCTCGGCGGCCACTATTCGGACCGCCTCACCCCCGAACGCGTCGTGCGGCGCACGATGGCCGTGGCGCTCGTACTCTTCGTCGGGATCTTCTTCGGCAGCGGCATCGCTCCGCTCGCCGTGGTGCTCATGATCCTCGCCGCGGGGTCGCTCTTCGTCTTCTCGGCTCCGCAACAGCTGTTGATTCTTGAAAATGCGCGCGGCGGTGAAATGCTCGGTGCCGCGCTCGTGCAGGTGGCCTTCAACCTCGGCAATGCGGCGGGCGCCTATTTCGGCGGTCTGCCGATCGAATACGGGTTGAACAGCCGCTATACGGCCCTGCCGGCGATGGCGTTCATGGCCGCAGGCCTCGTCGTGACCTTCATCTATGCCAAAAAATACCCCCGTCATGCTCCAAGATAACGCTTCTGAACGCTTCCCCGTCGTCGACGAAACGGGCCGCGTCATCGGCTCCGCCACGCGGGGCGAGTGCCACGGCGGTTCGATGTTGCTGCATCCCGTCGTTCACCTGCATCTGTTCGATTGCAGCGGCAGGCTCTACCTGCAGCGGCGTCCGCTGTGGAAAGATATTCAGCCCGGGCGGTGGGATACCGCCGTGGGCGGCCATGTGGATTTCGGCGAGACGGTCGACGAGGCGCTGCGCCGCGAGGTGCGCGAAGAGCTGGGCATCGTCGATTTCGAGCCGCAGTTCGTGGCGGTTTACCCCTTTCGTTCGGAGCGCGAACGGGAGTTGGTGCACGTTTTCCGCACCGTGTACGACGGTCCCGTGCGGCCGAGCGACGAACTCGACGGCGGTCGTTTCTGGACGGCGGCCGAAATTCGGGAGCAGCTGGGCAAGGGGATCTTCACGCCCAATTTCGAGGGCGAAATCGTGCGGACGAAGCTGTTAGAGTAGGAGCATCAGCACGAGCTGAATCACGATCACGCGCAGGAACATGCAGACGGGATAGACCGTGGCGTAGGCGACCGACGGGTGGTCGCCCTCGATCGTGTCGTTGGCGTAGTTGAGTGCCATCGGATTGGCCATCGACCCGCAGAGCAGTCCCGAGATCGAACCGAAATCGAGTTTCGTGCTGCGCAGGGCCGCTACGCCGACCAGCACCGTGGGCAGGAAGGTGAGGAGCAGTCCCAGACCGAGCCACATCGCCCCTTCGGGGCGCATCACCGTATCGAAGAACTGCGAACCCGAAGCGAGCCCCAGGCAGGCGAGGTAGAGATCGAGGCCCAGGGCCCGCAGCATGCGGTTGGCGCTCTGGGTCGTGTAGGTAATCATGTGCAGGCGCGGGCCGAAGGTGCCGATGAGAATGCCGACGACGATCGGGCCGCCCGCCAGTCCGAGGCGTACGGGAATCGAAACGCCCGGGAGCGAGACGGGCAGAAATCCCACCATCAGGCCGAGAATCAATCCGATGAAGACCGCCACGAGATTCGGTTCGTTGAGGTCCTTGACGGCGTTGCCGAGGATCTTCTCCACGTTGCGGATATCGGCCGCCTCGCCCACGACGGTCAGACGGTCGCCGAGTTGCAGGATCAGATCGGGCGTCGCCAGCAGCTGCACCCCCGAGCGGTCGACGCGGCTGATGTTGATGCCGTAGTGGTTGCGCAGACGCAGCGAGGCGAGCCGCTGGCCGTTGATTTCGGGACGCGTCACGAGGATGCGCTGCGAAATGAGCTCGCTGTCGATGCGGTTCCAGTCGATGTTTTCGGCGTTCCAGTCGGTCGCCTCCTGCTGGCCGAAGACCAGCCGCAGGGCATCCGCTTCGGCGGGTGTCGTGATGACCATGAGCACATCCCCCTCCATCAGTCGTTTGTCCGACGTGGGAATCGAGACGCGGTCGTCGCGCCACAGGCGCGAAATGACGAAGCGGTGGCCGCTCTCGGCGGCGACCTCGTGGACGCTCTTGCCGAAGACGGCGGGGTTCGTCAGCCGATAGGTGGCGATGAAGATGTTTTTGCGGTGTTCGGCATCGGGGCCCGGCAGATCGGCCGGCCGCACGAACCACTTGCGCAGCACGATGATCGCCAGAATGACCCCCACGACGCCCAGCGGGTAGGTCAGGGCGCAGCAGAGGGCGGCGCCGCTCGCATCCAGCCCCAGCTGCTCGAGGGTCTGCTGCGCGGCACCCAGCGCGGGGGTGTTGGTCGTGGCGCCGCAGAGGATGCCCGCCATGTCGGGAATCGTGACGCCGCAGGCGAAGGCGAGCCCGAAGGCGAGCAGCGTGCCGCCCAGCAGCAGCCCGATGGCGGGCGTCAGCAGGCGCACCCCTTCGGTGCGCATCGAGCTGAAGAAGCCGGGGCCGACCTGCAACCCGAGGGCATAGACGAAGAGCACCAGCCCGAACGACTCGGCGTACTTGCGCATTTCGGGGTCGATCGAAAAGCCGAGGTGGCCCGCCAGAATCCCGACGAAAAAGATGAAGGCGGTGCCGAGCGAGACGCCGCAGAGGCGGATGCGGCCCAGCAGGATGCCGAGGGCCGCGATGAGCGACAGCACGACGATGGCTTGCAGGGCCGAATGATCCCAGAATAACAGACGCAGGTACTCCATGTTCCCGATTTGATTGCGGGGCAAAGATAGCAATTAAAACCGAGAACGGCGTATATCGAACGGGCGGTTTGCGGTTCGATCGGCGGCGGCTGTTCGCCGACGGTGGCGGGAGGGCATTTCGAGCGGTTCGACGCGAGATTTGCCGTCCGCCGCATGGGGGCGGCGGCGAACGGCACGCGCTCACGCGCGATGTCGCAAGTGAAGGCCGTATGGATGCGCAGGCACTCGGGTCGCAGCTTGCGAAGGGACGCGATATGCGGGCCTTCGCGCGGCGAAGCTGCGGCCCGCCGACGTCTGCGACGTCGAGTTTGTCCGGCCCGAAGCGGCGTGAACGGCCTGCCGATGGCTGCGCCATCGCTTCCCCCTTGCAAGCCCGCAGCCGAGCGGAGGGGCTTGCGACATAAAGGTGCAGCCCTCCGCCAGGGGGCGGCTGCGGGCTGCCGCACCTGCGTGCGAAACAACCTCGGGCCGAAGCCTGCGGAGAGCGCACTCGACAGATGCGGCCCTCCGCCGCGGGAGGCGTCGGCCCGCCGATGGCTCCGCCATCGAATCGCCACACCCGATAACGCACGAAACTGTATGCGACCCTCCGCCAGCAGGGCGTCGACGCCCCCCCCCGCCGATCTCCTCGACGTCGAACAACGCGTACTTGCGCGCAATGCAGCCCCGCTGCCGCGCGCCTCCTCGGTCACGACCGCCCGCACTCGAAGCAGGCGAGCTGCACGAAATAGTCCCGCAACTCGGCGCGCGTCGCCTGCCGCCCGTAGCGGTAGATCGCAGGCAGCGGGTGCCACAATCGGAAGAGGCGCAGGTCTTCGCTGCTCGATTCCAATCGGATCCGCCTCTCTTCGATGCGGTCGACGACGCCCCACAGGCTCCCCTCCGACGGGCAGTGCGGATCGGTCGTGTGAAACAGATAGAGTTCGCCGACAGCCGTCGCGTCGAACGAAATTTCGGGAATCGGGGCGCCCTCGGGCCCCGTCAAAGGCGGTAACTGTTCTTTCATCTCCGTCGCTTGTTTGGTTCGTTCAAAAAAAAGCGCGGTCCCGGGCTCGTTCTACAGTCTGAATAAAAAGAAGAATACACAATGAATCCCTCCGGGTACTGCGCCATGGCGTTCCGGCCGTTCATCGGGATCGATCGTACGTATTCTTCTTTTTGACTGTAGAGGAGCCGAACAGCTCGTTTCGACTGCAAATATATAAATTCTAATTTAAAATACAATATCTTCCACGGCTTTTTATTCCATAAATTTTTCCTTTCCTGCGACGAACGGCGCAAATCCGTGAAAAACAAGCCGCTGATCCGTTTCGGTCATCGTTTGCAGATGGTCCGGAAGTCGCACCAGGCGCAGGCGTCGGCATCCTCGCACTGGCGGAACGCAAGCGCGGGATCGTAGAGCGACGCGAGCGTTTCGCGCAGCAGCCGTTCGAACTCGTCGGCGTAAAAGGCGTACGAAGCCCCCTGCACGCCCCGCTCGCGATCGTCGAGCAGCGGCGAATAGTCGTCGCGGTGCATGTTGCGGACGTAGTAGAGCGACGGCAGCGTGTCGCAGTCGTGCATGCGGTGCAGCATCATCGCGTAGAGCAGCGTCTGGAGCGTATTCGACTGGCGGTCGCGCGCCTCGCCGCGGAAAAGACTCTCGAGCCCCTTGAAGGCGAGGTGGGCCGCTCCGCTCTTGTAGTCCGCCACGCGCAGCCGTCCGTCGTCGAGCCGATCGATGCGGTCGGCGATCCCCTTCAGGTTGAGTTCGACGCGGCGGCCGTTCGCCTCGAAGGGAAAGCGGCATGCCACCTCGTGCTCGCAGTCGACCACCGCGAAATCGTCGTGGGCGGCGTCGTAGCGCATCACGCCCCCTTGCAGGTAGCGCGTCACGATGTCGCGCACGAGCAGCAGGTTGCCCGTGTAGTCGGCTTCGGTGGCCGCGGGGTCGCGCAGGTAGTTTTCGGCGATCGCCCCCTCGACCGCTTCGCGCACGCGCCCCGACCGCCGCAGGGCTTCGAGCGTCGCGCCTGGGTGCGCTTCGCCCTTCAACGGCTCGTAGATCCGTCGGGCGGCGTCGTGGAGAATCGTGCCGAACATCGGTGCGTCGACCTCCTCGGCCAGCTCGTCGTCCGTCTTGAGGCGGGCGATCGAGTGAAAATAGAAGCGCAGCGGGCAGGCGACGTAGCGGTAGAGGGCGGTCGGCGAGAGGGCGGCTCCCCGCTCGGGATCGGTGTCGAGGTAGCGTTCCAGCTGCCGCATGACCGCCTCGTCCTTCGCCACTTCGATCGGCTCGGGACGCACGAGGTTGACATCCACGCCCACCTCGACGCGCCGCATCCGCAGGCCGCTTTCGTAGTCTAACTGGCGGATGTAGCGGCTCGGTTCGCCCGTCGATTTCTCGTCGGCACGGGCGCAGTAGAGCATCCGCACCTGCTCGGCGCGCTGGATGAGGCGGTAGAAATAGTAGGCGTAGACCCCCTCGTGGTGCTCGGGCGTGGGCAGCTCGAAGGCGGCCCGCAAGTTGTAGGGGATGAACGATGCCTGCGTCATGCGGTTGCCCGGGAAGTTGGCGTCGGTCATCGAGAGAATCACCACGTTGCGGAAATCGAGGTTGCGCGTCTCCAGAATACCCATCACCTGGATGCCCTCGAGCGGTTCGCCCTCGAAGGGGATGCGGACCGTCTGGAGGTGGCGCCGCAGCAGCGAGGCGCACACCTCGGTCGTCGGTTCGATGTCGCAGCTTTCGAGCGAGTTGCGCAGCTTGCGGATCTCCTCCGCGGTCGCGGCCAGAAACTCCAGTCGGCGGGCGCTCTCCTCGCCCCGTGCGGGCTGTCGCGCCACGAGAGCGATCACCTCCGAGAGCCAGTCGGTCAGTTCGCGCCAGGAGGCGACGGGGCGGAAGAGCGCCGCGAGCAGCGGCAGCCGTCCGAGCCACGAGGCCTCGACCGTGATGCGGCGCTCGCGCAGGATCGTCTCCTGCAACTCGAGGATCGTCTCCTCGTCGCACTCGGCGACGTAGGGGTGCGCCAGCAGCCCCGTCACGTCGACGTGATAGAAGAGGCAGCCGCCCGCGCCGCGCCGCCCGCGGGCCTGCAACTCGATGAGGCGCTCGACGAAGGTGTAGGCGGGGGTCTGCCGCAGCGGATAGCCCATCGTGACGTTCACCTTTCCCGCCTCGGGCGGCAGGGCGTAGAGAAGCGGCATGAGCAGGTTTTCGTCCGTCAGCACGACGGCCGTCTCCTTGCCGAGCCGGCCTCCCTGCCGTGCCGCCAGCTCGCGCAGGATCGAGGCGACGTATTTGCATTGCAGGGCGTTCGAGGCGGCGGCGACGGTCACGAGCTCCTTGGGCTGCGTCGTCATCCGGTCGTGCGAGACAGGCCCTGCGGGGGGAAAGGCGGCGAGGTTCGACCGCACGAACATCCCCGCCTCCTGCTCGGGGCGGTCGCGGTAATAGTCGTCGTAGTCCCAATAGAAATCGGTCTCGGCAGTTCGCTGGAGGAAGCGGAAAAGCTCCTGCTCGCAGGTCGATAGGGCGTTGAAGCCCGCCACGACGAAGCGGCGCGAGGGGTCGAGCGTGCAATCGCCCGCCGCGATCCGCTCGGCGGCGGCGCGCTGCACCATGCCGCCGTAGGCGATGCCGAGCTCCCGCAACCGTTTCCGATAGGCCTCGTAGACGGGGCCCAGCGTCCGCCACACGGCCAGGAAACGGCGCTTCTCGGCCGTCAGATCCGCCTCGGGGCCGAGCGACGACCAGAATTTGAGGATTTGCAGCTGCCGCGGCGTCAGGTAGGAGATGTCGGCTTCGATCTCCTTGATCTCTTCGATGTTGCGGAAGAGCTGCGCGGCATCGATGCGGTATTTGTCGATCGTGTCGAAGTCGGCCAGGAGCATGTCGCCCCAGAAATAGAACTTGTCGAACGGTTCGTCGTGGTAGGCGGAGTAAACCTTGTAGAGCTCCGTGACGAGGCGCAGCCGGTCGCCCGTATGGAGCCCCGCGATTTCGCTCATCAGCTCGTCGATGGTCGTCCATTGCGGCTGCCACATCGGCCGGCGGACGATGCGCGCGAGGGCGTCGACGAAGAAGAGGCGGGCGCGTCGCGAGGGAAAGAGCATCGCCCGTTCCGAGAGTGCTTCGCCGTAGCGGGCATAGAGGTCGGCGGCCACCTCTTCGAGGAAGGTTTTCATCGGCAGACGGCAGCGGGGGAAAAGAGCCCCGTTGCGGAGGCTAATTTACAAAAAAACTCCCGACCGAGGGGGGCCGATCGCGATTTTGTTCGTACATTTACGACATGAGAGCGAAAATCCTGAATGCGAGCGCCGGATCGGGCAAGACCTATCAGCTGGCCTACAAATACGTCCGCGACGTGGTCGAACAGCCCGCCGTCTACCGTCACATCCTCGCCGTGACCTTCACGAACAAGGCCACCGAGGAGATGAAGAGCCGCATCCTGAAGGAGATCCACCGCCTCGCCGCGGGCGAAAAGAGCGGCTACCTCGAACGTCTCTGCGGCGAACTCCGCCTCTCGGAGGAGGCCGTGCGCCGCCGCGCCGCCGAGGCGCGCGCCCGCATCCTGCACGACTATTCGCGCTTCACGGTGCTGACGATCGACACCTTCTTCCAACGCATCCTGCGCGCCTTTCTGAAGGAGCTGAACCTCGACCTGAACTACAACATCGAGATCGAGACCGCCTCGATCCTCGCCAAGAGCGCCGACACGCTCATCGAGCGTATCACGACCGACCGCGCGCTGCTCGCCTGGCTCACCCGCTTCGTCGAGGAGCGCATCGAGGAGGGGCGCCGCTGGGACGTGCGCGAGGGGATTCTTTCGCTCGGCGGCGAGTTGTTCAAGGAGAAGAACAAGGATGCCCTCGCCTCGGCGCGTTCGCGCGAGGAGCTCGCCGCAATCGTCCGCCGCATGACGGAGCGCTGCGCCGCGGCCGAAGAGGCGCTGCGGAACACGGCTTCGGAGGCTGTCCGCCGCATCGCCGACGCAGGGGGATCGGCGGACGATTTCCCCTATAAGGAGCGGGGCTTCGTCAGCTGGTTCTACGCGTTGGCCGCAGGCACGTGCGGCCCTTATGGCGGCCGTGTCGCCACGGCCTGCGCGAAGGACGAGGCGTGGGGCAAACCCGACACCCTGTCGCAGCGGCTGCGTCCTGTGCTGCAACCGCTGCTCTGCACGCTGCGCGAGGCGTACGACCGCCTGCAACCGCTGCGCAATACCTCTACGCTGCTGCGCGAGACCTACCGCAGCTTCGCCCTGCTGGGCGATCTCTACGCCCGCGTGCAGGAGCTCTGCGACGAACAGCAGCTGATGCTCCTGTCGGAGACGAAATACCTGCTGGCCGAGTTCGTCGGCCGCAACGACGCCCCCTTCATCTACGAGAAGGTGGGCAACCGCTTCGACCGCTTCATGATCGACGAGTTTCAGGACACCTCGGTCAAGGAGTGGGAGAATTTTCTGCCCCTGCTGCAAAACGCGCTGGCGCAGTCGGACAAGGAGACGGTGCTGCTCGTGGGCGACATCAAACAGTCGATCTACCGCTGGCGCGGCAGCGACTGGCGCATCCTGCGCAGCGGTGCCGCCGCGGCGCTCGGCGCCGACCACGTCGAGGTGCGGAACCTCGAGGAGAACTGGCGTTCGCTGCCCGTGATCGTCCGCTTCAACAACGCGGCGATCGGCCGCATCGCCGAGGCGGACAACTGCCGCCTGAACCGCGAACTCGATGCGGCCGTTGCGGCGGGCCGTCTCGACGGGCCCACGCGCGATGCGCTGCACGACCTGCTCGCGGACGCCTACTGCGATGCGGCGCAGCGGCCCCGCCGTCGGGCGCAGCACGAAGGATACGTTTCGGTGGAGCGCTTCGACGAGGCGCCGCCCCTCGTGGAGCGCATCTGCGAGGCGCTCGACCGCGGCTTCAGCCCTTCGCAGATCATGATTCTGGTCCGCTCGGCCACCGACGGCGCGCGCATCGCCGCCGAGCTGCTCGATTTCAAGAGCCGCAACACCGACCCGCGTTACCGCTTCGACGTCATGACGCAGGAGGCGCTCGTGATCGGCTCGGCCCCCGTGAGCACCTTCGTCACGGCCGTGATGCGGCTGGCGCTCAACCCCGATGATTCGCTGCACCGCGCCCTCTGCAACCGTTATCTCGGCCGCCCGTTCGACGCCCCGTCCGACGACGAGGAGCGTCGTTTCTTCCGCTCGCTGCGCCTGCTCTCGCCCGAGGAGGCGTTCGAGCGCATCGTGCTGCGCTACGGGCTGCAAAACCGCCCCGCGGAGACGGCCTACCTGCAGGCGCTGCACGAGCAGATCATCGCCTTCAGCACGACGCGCATCGCCGATATTCCCCTCTTCCTCGCCCGTTGGGACGAGCAGGGTTCCGCGCGGTCGCTCTCGGTCGAGCAAAGCGCCACGACGATCGAAATCACCACCGTCCACAAGGCGAAGGGGCTCGAAAAACCCGTCGTGATGATTCCTTACTGTGCGTGGGCGCTCGATCCCAAGTCGAGCGGTGCGGTGAACAACATCGTCTGGGCCGAGGCTTCGGAGGGCGAGGCAGCCGCCGTGGGACGCTTCCCGCTGCGCTTCAAACAGCAGATGGCCGAGTCGGATTTTTCGGCCGCCTACTACCGCGAACTGGTCTACTCGCACATCGACAACATCAACCTGCTCTACGTGGCGCTGACGCGTGCCGCCGAGGAGCTGCACGTCTTCCTGCCCGCGCGCGGCACGGGGCATGTCGGGGCGTTGCTGCGCGAGGTGCTCTGCCCCGAGGGCGAGAGCTGCCCGCTCGGGGAGCTTGCGGGGCGCTACGAACGCACCGAGCGGGGCGAACGGTTCCAGTTCGGCAGCTGCTGCGGTCCCGAGCCTGCCGACGGAGCGTCGGACGCCCCCGAGACGGTGCTGCTGACCGAGTATCCCACGGCCGAAGCCGACCTGCGGCTGCGCCTGCCGTCGCAGCGCTATTTCGAGGAGGAGGAGAGTGCCGAGCTCTCGCCGCGCAACTTCGGCATCCTGATGCACCGCGCCTTCGCCGAGGCCTCGAACGAAGCCGAAATCGACGAGGCGGTCGACTGCATGGTCGGCGACGGCCTGCTCGGCGACGACGAGGCGGCCGAGCTGCGCCGCCGCATCCGCGAAGCCCTCGCCGATCCGATCGTCGCGGGGTGGTTCGACGGCTCGTGGCGGCAGGTGCGCACCGAGTCCGAAATCATCCTCCCGGGCTCCTCTTCCACGCGCCGCCCCGACCGCGTCATGCTGCGCGACGGCGAGGCGGTGGTGGTCGACTACAAATTCGGCGAGCGCGATGCCGCCCGCTACCGTCGTCAGATCGGGGAGTATGCCCGCCTGCTGGGCGAAATGGGGTACGGGCGGGTCTCGGGCTATCTGTGGTACGTCCGCCTCGGCCGCATCGAACGGGTCGTCTGATCGTTCGTTCCGCAAAAACAGGTCGCTTGACTGCATGGCGGCGCGGGGCGGTTTCTCGCTTCGGGCTCGCTGCGAGCCACCTGAATTTTGCATGTCCACGACTCGATGGCATAGCCATCGGCGGGCCGAAGCCGCCTCTCGGCAGGGGGCAACATAAAATTTCCGTGTTATCGTGTGTCGGGACTCGACGTCGCAGACGTCGGCGGGCCGAAGCCTCCCCGTGCGGAGGCGCGCATGCTGCGTGCGCTCCGCAGGCTTCGTCCCGAACTGTTCCGCACATGCGCGCGGTGTCCCGCAACCGCTTCCTCGGCGGGAGGTCGACATAAAATTTGCGTATCATCGTGCGTCGGGATTTGACGTCGCAGACGTCGGCGGGCCGAAGCCTCCCCGTGCGGAGGCGCGCATGCTGCGTGCGCTCCGCAGGCTTCGTCCCGAACTGTTCCGCACATGCGCGCGGTGTCCCGCAACCGCTTCCTCGGCGGGAGGTCGACATAAAATTTGCGTATCATCGTGCTTCGGGACTCGACGTCGCAGACGTCGGCGGGCCGAAGCCTCCGCGCGCGGAGGCCCGCATGCTGCGTGCACTCCGCAGGCTTCGTCCCGAACCCTTCCGCACGTAGTGTGGCGGCCAGCAACCGCCTCCTCGGCGGAGCTCCCCCCGCTCGCCGCATAGCCCGATGCACCACCCCTCCGAACGCCCGCCTATCGCCACCGTCCCGCCCATACAAAAAAACGGGGCCCTCCGAAGAGGGCCCCGCATCCGTTGCAGAGGAAGCAATCGGGATTACTCCCAGTTCGAGTCCTTCATCAGCTCGAAACGATCCTCCAGCGCGTACATGCGTACGTACTCGAACTTGCCGTTATCGACGAGTTTGAACTCGAAGGCGTGCGTTACGCGGCCCGTCGACGAACCGATGTGCTGCGTGTAGAGCATCATCTGGACCGTGAAGACGGTCTCGACGTCGGGTACCATCTGCTGGTCGGCATGCAGCACGCCCAGCGCGGCGGCCATGGCCTCGGCGAAATGCTCCTCGGCCGTCTTGTAGAAGGCGGCGTAAGCGGCTTTCGACTCGGCGACATCGTCCGACGTGTATTTCTCGTAGGCCGTGATATCCTCGCCCGCTGCGCTCCAGTAGTACTTGGGCAGCGTGTTGATGCGCCAGTTCAGGTTCGTGTAACCGGCGGCGCAGCCGCTGTAGTACTCGGCGTCGGTGGTACGGCTGTCCGAACGGTTGTCGTAGGTGTACTTCTCGTTCTTGTTGTCGTATACCCAATCCACGACGGCCTGGTAGTACTTTTTGCTGTACTCGCTCTTGTCGGGGTTCAGGACGATCGTACGGTTGGGGTTGAACATCCACGCGTTGCCCGTCTTGACGTAGGGCATGACGGCGTCGACGACGTAGTCGTTCTTCACCCAGGCCGAACCGTCGTAGGTGTAGGCGTCGGCCGACCACTCCTCCGAACCGACCTTGTAGGCTGCGTAAACCTCCTGATCGGCCATGGCGTAGGGATAGGTCTTGCCGAGGAACTTGGGCAGGTAGGTATCCTGTGCGGGGGCGCTGAAATAGGAGCCCACGCCCATTTCGGCGTAGTCCGCAGGCTGTACCGTGGCGACGTCGGCTACCGTGAAGGCGCTGCCGTTCCACTGCAGCAGGGCATAGCGCTTCTCGGCGGCTGCGGCTGCGAGGGCTGCCTGCGAAACGGCAGCCTTGCCCTCGACGCTCGTTACGATCACGTTGACGAATTTCGGCGCGCCGCCCGATTTCGAGATCGACGAGAAATAGCCGTAGAACGTTATCTTCTCGCCATTTGCCAACTGCGCTTTCTGGTCATCGGACAGACCGTAGAAGCTGCCCGTAGCCTTTTCGGCGCCCTCGACATTGAAATTGTAGTAGTTTCCGCTGACGGCTACCGTGCCCTCGATCTTGACATACTTGGCGTATTCGTTGGTCGTCTGCTCCAGCAGCTTGTCGAAGGCGGCGCCGTCCAGCGCGACGGGCGCAGGGTAGGCGACGGTCGTCGTACCCGTTTTTTCGATGGCGGCGCCTTTCGAGGTGTCGAGCTGGAAGCCGTTGTTGAAGGCCGAAATCTTGCCGGTTGCAGTCACTTCGTCGCCTACGGCCAGCCCCGAAGCCTTGTATACGAGGATCGAGCCCGTGTTGTCGGTAACGATGACGCCCTGCGTGCAGACGGCCGAAACATACCCCTTGACCTCGACCTCGTCGTCCAGCTTGGCCGAGCCGAGGAGGCTCGTATAGTCGTTGGCTGCGACGGGCGCATTGTTGAGGCTGACGACGATGATGTTGACGAATTTCGGTACGCCGCCCGATTTCGAAATCGACGAGAAATAGCCGTAAAGCGTTACCTTGTCGCCGTCCTTGAGCTCCGCTTTCTGGTCATTGGACAGACCGTAGAAGCTGCCCGTAGCCTTTTCGGAACCCTCGACGCTGAAATTGTAATAGGTGCCGCTGACCGTTACCGTGCACTCGATCTTGACATACTTGGCGTATTCGTTGGTCGTCTGCTCCAGCAGCTTGTCGAAGGCGGCGCCGTCCAGCGCGACGGGCGCAGGGTAGGCGACGGTCGTCGTACCCGTTTTTTCGATGGCGGCGCCTTTCGAGGTGTCGAGCTGGAAGCCGTTGTTGAAGGCCGAAATCTTGCCGGTTGCAGTCACTTCGTCGCCTACGGCCAGCCCCGAAGCCTTGTATACGAGGATCGAGCCCGTGTTGTCGCTGACGATGACGCCCTGCGTGCAGACGGCCGAAACATACCCCTTGACCTCGACTTCGTCGTTCAGCTTGGCCGAACCGAGGAGGCTCGTGTAGCCTGCGGGCTCGACGGGCTCGTCGCCGCCGCCCACCGTGGGCTCCTCGTTCATCCAGTTGTAGGTGACAGCCGCATATTCGCCGGCGGCGAGCTGCAGCTCCGTGTTCGAGACGATCTCGGCGAGCTTGCCGATCGTTGCGGGCGTCAGCGCGTTCACGGGCTTCTCGGCACCCTCCCAGGCGGCGGCGTACGCCTCGTCCTTGAGCGTGCAGGCCTTGGCGGCGCGCATGCGCTGCAACTCCTCGGGCAGCTCTTTCGAGAGGCGGTAGGTGACCGACACGCCCGAACCGTTCGAGAGGTAGTAGTCGTACTTCGAGGCTACGAAAGCCTTGATGTAGGTCTGCGCCTCCTCGGCCGATGCGAAGCAGCCGTTCGTCTTGACGGCGTTGAGCGCCTTGACGGCCTCGGCGCCTGCGGCCTCGGCGATCGCCTTGTTGGTCGCGTTGGAAGCGATGGCGGCGTAGTCGGCCGCTGCGAGCGTGTACTCGACGCTCTGTACGTCCGTGATTTCGTCATCGGGTTCGTAGCCGTCGAGGTAGTGCTCGTTGTAGTAGTCGGTCTCGCAGGCCCATCCGAAGAGGACGATCGCCACGAGCGACAGCAGTTTGAACAGATTCTTTTTCATATTCGGTGCGTGCTGTTAGAAACGAAGTTTTAAGCGGACGGTGTAGGTGCGTCCGAACGAGTACATCACGGCGTAGGCATCCTGCCAGCCCTGTGCGTCGGCGGCGCACTGGGCGTCCATGATATAATTGTAGTTGTAGACGTTGTTCACGTTGCCGTAGAGGGTGGCGTTCACCTTGCCGATCTTGAAGCTGTAGCTGGCCGAGAGGTCGAGCTGGTGGCCCCACGGAATGCGCCACGGATCGTTGACGTTGATGTTCGAAATGCTGCTGCCTCCTACGTAGAAATCGGCGTAGTTGTTGGCATAGGCGTTCCAGTCGGCGCTCACGCGCAGCCCCTTCATCGGGAAGAACGTTGCGCCGATGGCGGCCGTCGTCTGGGCCGAACCGCCGACGTGTACGTCTTTCTGGCGGATATCCATGCACATGTGGTCGTCGGCCATGATGCCCGAAGCGACTGTGCCGTCGAGGGCCTTGGTCATCGGCTGACCCTGCGAGTCATAGACGTAACCGCGGGCGTCGCTCGTCCAGATCCAGTCGCCGACCGAGAGCATACCGGTCAGGTTGACCCAGCGGGCGGGCTGGTAGCGGAAGTCGAGCTCGATACCCATGTGGCGGGCGTCGACGCCGGTCATGTTCACGCGGGCGTAGTCGCCGTTCGACATCTGCGACGAGCGGACGATCGCCTTGTCCATCCAGAGCGTGTAGTAGGCGTTCAGGTTCAGCGAGAAGGTGGGGGTCTTCAGACCGTAGCCGCCCTCGACCGAGAATACCTGCTCGTTCTTGGCGTCGGGGTTCGTCACGTGGCTCGTGGTCGACTGCAGGAAGGCGCCGCCCGAGAAGAAGGGAGCACGCGAGATGTAGCCGACGTTCAGGAAGACGTTCGATTTGGGCGAGAAGTTCCAGTTGATGCCGCCCTTGGCCGTGTAGCCGAAGAAATCGATCGTCTCCGACTTCTTGTGCGCTTCGTCGTAGTAGAAGCGGTCGACACGCCAGTAGCCCGTGTTCGAAACCGAACCCGAAACGAAGGCGTTGATCTTCTCCTTCGTCCATTCGAGCTGGGCGAAGAGACCCTCCTGCAGCACGTGGCCGTCGTAGTCGCGGTAGACCTTGTCGCCTACGCCGAGCTTCTCGTATTTCCAGTTGGGATCGGCTGCGGCGATGTTGTTTTCGGGTTTCACGTTCTTGCGGTCGGCATCGTCCATAAAGTACTTACCGTTGTAGAGGTCGATGATCTCGTTGTTGTGCTCGCCGACATAGTAGCGGATGTCGACACCGGCCGAGAGCTCGAGGCTCTTCGAGATCTGGTTCGTGTAGGTCGAGAGCAGACCGTACCACATGTGGTTGTTGCTCGATTTCGACATCACCATGCGCGATCCGTCGGGGCTCTGCTCGTTCAGGTCCTGGATGGCACCGTAGTCGAACGTACCGTCGGCCTTGCGGAAGGTGTGGAGCAGCTTGCCGTAGCTGGCGCCGTTCCAGTTGGTGCGGTCGGCCGACGTACGGCCCTGGCCCGAGTAGCCGCTGCCGCGGCCGATCGACATGTAGAGGGCCGTCGAGAGCGACGACTTGTAGTTGATCTGCCACTGGTGGTTCAGCGAAATCTGCGGCTTGTGGTACTCGTTGACCATCGACGAGCGCTCCTTGCCGTTGTTGTCGAAACCGTAGACGGCGTTGTAGCGGTACATGTCCTTTTCGCCCATGTACATCTTGGCCCACTTGTCCCACTCGGCGATGCTCAGGCCTGCGTAGAGGGGCTTGCGCTGGTTGTGCTTCTGCGGAGCGCCGAAAGCGGTCAGCGAGAGCTGGTGGTGGTCGTTCAGACGCTTCGAGATGTTGACGAACCAGTTGTAGCCCTCGAACGAGGTGCCCTGGATGTAGCCGTCGCCCCAACGCTTGGCGAGCAGGACGCTGGCGGCCCAGCCCTTCTGGGTGAGGCCCGTCGAGAAGCTGACGGCCACGTTCTGCAGACCGTCGTTACCCACGCCGTAGGTGAACGTGCCGCCTTGCTTGGCGTCGATCGAGTTGGTGACGATGTTGATCGTACCGCCGACCGAGGGGGCCGAGATCTTCGAGGCACCCATACCGCGCTGGGTCTGCATCGAACGCGTCACGTCCGACAGACCGGCCCAGTTCGACCAGTAGACCGAACCGTTCTCCATGTCGTTCATCGGGACGCCGTTCACCATCACGGCGACGTTCTCCGACTTGAAACCGCGCATGTTGATCTTCGAGTCGCCGTAGCCGCCGCCGTCTTTGGTGGCGTAGACGCCCGGAGTCGACTTGAGGATTTCGGGGAACTCCTGACCGCCGAGTTTGTACTCGATCTCGGCTGCATCGACCGTAGCCACGGCCACGGGGGTCTTGCGCTGCACGGCGATCGACTGCGTGATGACGACGTCCTGCATGGCGATCGCCGAGGGCTCCATCTTGATCGTGCCCAGGTCCTGCTTCGTGGCCGAAGCGTTCACCTTGAGGTCGAGGGACTTGTAGTTCAGGAAATTCACCTGCACGGCGTCGGCGCCCTTGCCCGTCTTGAGCTGGAAGCGGCCGTTGGCGTCGGTGCTCGTACCCTGCGTCGTGCCCGGGACGAGGATCGTGGCGCCGATCAGGGGCTGATCGTTCTCATCCACGACTTGTCCCGTGACGACCGTCTGTGCCACGGCCGCGAAGCCGAAGAGCGTCAGACCAACCATCAGAAGGAAAAATTTCTTCATAAATGTTTGTTTTAGTGAATAAAAAGGTTTGTTGTTGCTTGCGGACAAAAAATACGGAGGGAGCCGCGTTGCCGCAACTCCCCCGTATGGTAAGGTTCAGGATCGTATATGCTTATTCCGACGACGGCGGGCGGTCGAAATCCCCCCCCCGTTCATAATCAGTCGTTTCGTCGTTTTCGTATCGGTCATCATCGTCGGTTCCCTCCGCTCGGAGGATAATACGTCACAAATATAGCACGGATATTCCGATCGGCCAACTTTTCGGGCCTCTTTTTTCGGCCGTTCGGGCCTGTTTCGGGCGGCCTACCGCCACTCGACGGCGAGGCGGTGGAGCATCACGAGGCTCTCGCCGCACGATCCCGTGTAGAGGATACCCGTGCCGCCGAAGGTGTTGGGCTCGATCTCGGCCTCCAGATCGACCTGCTGCGCGAGGTCGCGCGTCTTCTCGGGCAGCGGGGTGGAGGTCTCGACATGGGCCGTGAGGCGGTCGCCTTCGGCGCGGAGCGTCAGCGTGCAGTCGGTGCGGAAGCAGGGCGACGAGACGGGTTCCGAGATCGGCTCCGTGCGGCCGTTCTCGTAGCGCACGAGCAGGAAATCGACCGCGTCGCTGTGTTTCGTCGTGCGGATGGCGCGCAGGGCGTAGCCCGTCAGCGTGCGCGTGTCGAAGCAGATGTAGAGGTCCATGTACTGGCCCGTGGCGCTGCCGAAGCCCTGGCCCGCCGTCTTCGCGGGGTCGCAGCGGAGCGTGACGGTCATGTCGCCGTAGCGGCCGCGGGGCGGGGTGTAGCGCAGGCGCGCCCCCTTCTGGATCTGGATGAGGCCCGTGCCGACCGTCCCGTTGAGTCCTTCGCCGTAGTGCCAGCCAGGGCGCGTCGGGTCGAAGCTCCAATCGTAGTCGGCCGTGTCGTGAGGCTTGCAGCCGTCGACGCTCCAGAAGCCCGTCCGCACCTCGGGCTGCGGCTCGGTCGGGAGGGTGCGGAAATCGGTCTCCAGACGGCGCGAGGGGGTGTAGTCGGCCGCCCCGATGCGGCGGGAGGCGGCTGTGCGGAGTTCCTCGCCCGCCTCGCAGCGCAGGTGGCGGGGCCGCACGCCGGCGAAGAGGTAGCAGCCCGCGTCGGCCGCGGTGATCCGATAGCTGCGCTCGGGACGGTCGAGCCGCGAGACGGCGACCGCTACGGCATCGCGTCCGTCGCGCCGCGTCGCGCGGTACCAGGTGACGAGCGAACGATCTTCGCGCCCCGCCAGGTCGAGCGCGTAATCGACCGTCGCGCACCCCCGTTCGAGGCGGAGCGTCGGCGCCGCGGTGAAGGCGGGCGGCGCCACCAGATCGGGCCGCACGGTCACCTCGACGGCCGCTTCGTGCCCCTCGTCGGTCGAGGCGATGACGGTGAAGTGCTGCGGGGCGTCTTCGCGGTTGGTCGCCGTGAGGGTGCAGGTGCCGCCCTCGGCGGCCGACAGCCGCACGTACTTTTCGTACCCCGCCTCGACGCGCCAGCGGATCGGGCGGTTGCCGAGCGGGAAGCCCGCATGACGGGCGAGGGTGGCGGTGACGGCGGCCGGCTCCTCGCCCGTGCGCAGCTCGAGGCGCTGCGGCTCGATGCGCAGCGCCGAGGCGATCGCGCCGTAGTCGCGGCCGTCGCGCCGCGAGAGGCGTTCGATGCGTGCGCGCAGCTGCTGGGGATCCCAGTCGTCGTCGCCGCGCAGCAGGTTGAAGGTGTTGTAGATCACCTCGTCGCCGTCGGTGAGGCGGAAGGCCGCCAGCAGGGGCGAGCGGTCGAGGCAGAGCGTGTTGAAGGGCTTGTCGGCGCCGATGACGTAGGGCTGGCCGTTCATCGTGACGCCGTACTGGCAGCAGCGCAGCCAGTCGGTCGGCGTGTGGGTCCATCCCGCGTAGCAGGGCTGTGCGACGTGGTAGCGGCAGTCGATCACCGAGAGGGGTCCCACCGCCTTGCAGAAATACTGGCGCGGCGTCTCGTGGCGGACCGTGAAATCGCAGTCGAGGAAGACGGCGCCGTACCGGTCGCTGTTGTAGAAGGGGCGCTGGCCGTAGAAATCGAAGGTGCAGTGCAGGTAGACGCCCGTCGAGCAGAGGGCGTCGTCGGTGCTCTCCATGTGGCAGCCGTCGAAGAGGATGCGCCGCGCGCCGCTCAACGGGTTCATGTTCAGGCGGCTGATGAAGCGGACGTTGCGGGCGACGATCCGGTCGCCGTGGCAGTAGGCGACGTGGGCCTGCGTGATGGCGGACATGCGCTTCGGGCGGCTCTGCGCGGGGTCGAAGCGGTAGTCGAGGTCGACGTTGCAGTAGTTGCCCATCGTGAGGTTCTCGAAGCGCAGGTCGTCGCCGTGGAAGTCGAACATCGTGAAATTGCCGATCGACCCCTGCGTCTGCCCGCGCTGCGAGGCGAGCACGACCGCTTCGGGATCGGGGTTGAGGCCGATGAGGTGCAGCCCCGTGCAGCGGACGACGAGGCCGAAGGGCTGTTCGCCGCGCGAGCCGCGGACGTAGGGGTCGTCGGGATCGTCGATCCAGTAGACCGAGGGGGCGATCCAGAGCCGCATCGGCTCGGTGGCCGTCCCGGGGACGAAGCGGCGTGCCGCGGCGGCGAAATCGTTGAAGAGGTAGGGCGAGGCGGCGCATTCGGCGTCGGTCAGCCGCCGGTCGAGGTAGAAATCGTGCGGGCCGAGTTCGATCGTGCGGCCGTCGTAGCGGAGCGTCGTGCCGCACAGTTCGATCGGGTGGGCCGCATCGAGCGAGCGGTTGGCGGCGGCCGTTCGGACGGCCGCGGCGGGCGTTACGGGTGTCTGCGCCGTTTCGGCGGTGCGGGCCGCTTCGCTGCCGAAGCAGAGCAGCGAGGCGAGCAGGAGGGTAAGCGGTTTCATGGTCGGGTGTGTATTGCCACAAAGATAACCTCTTTTCGCGGATTCCGCACCGCGCGGGCGACAAAAAAAGCCGCATCCCCTCTGTCGGGGATTTATCGGGTCAGCCGTCGGTGGTGGCAGAGCAGCAGCTCGCCGTGGTCGCCGTGCAGGTGCATGCCGTTGCCCAGGCAGTTGTCGAACCAGCGGCAGTCGGCGCAGATCCCCTGTCGGGCCCACTCGCGGTTGCGGAAGGGTTCGAAGCGGTGTTCCCAGACCTCCCGAAAATCGTCTTCGTAGATGTTCCCCTGATTGAAATTCGAACGGATCGAGGTGCAGCCCGAGATGGCGCCGTCGATGCGGATCGAGGCGACCGTGACTCCCGCGCGGCACTGGTAGAAACGGTCCCGCACCTCGGCCTCGTAGCCGCCGAGGAACCCTTCGCAGCCGTAGCTCGCGCGGATGCGCCCCTCGCGCCGCGTGGCGGCGATGAACTCCATGAGGGTGGTGAACTCCTCGTCGGAGAGTTGCAGCGAGGGGTCCAGGGCGCCGCGGCCTGCGGGGAAGATCGTGAAGAGGCGCCAGTTGCGGATGCCGTTGTCGAGCAGCAGGTCGCGGAATGCGCCCAGTCGGGGCAGCAGCCGCGGCGTGACGCAGGTGACGACGTCCGACAGCACGGAGGGCTCGGCGGCCGTCATGCGGGCGGCGCGCAGGGCCGTTTCGAAGCTGCGCGGATGGCCCCGCAGGTAGTTGTGCTCCTCCTCGAAGCCGTCGAGCGAGACGGTGATCGTGTGGAGCCCCGCGCGCAGCAGCCCTTCGAAGCGCCGCTCGTCGAGCGCCAGTCCGTTGGTCACCATCCCCCACGGGTATTCGCGGCGGTAGAGCTCCAGCCCGATCCGCTCCAGATCGGGGCGCAGCAGCACCTCGCCGCCCGAGAGGACTACCAGCACCCGATGCGGATCCGCGTGGGGCGTGATCTGCGTGTCGAGCACGCGGAAGAAATCCTCCGCGGGCATGTCCGCCCGCAGCGCCTCGGCGCGGCAGTCGCTTCCGCAATGGCGGCAGCGGAGGTTGCAGCGGAGCGTGCACTCCCAAAAGAGGGTGCGCAGCTCGTGCCGCTCGACCGTGCGGGCGTACTCTTTCGCAAAGAGCGCAAGCGCCAGCCGCTTGCGCAGACCGACCGATTTAGCCATGGGTGCAGCCTGTTTATTGCGGACGTTTCTCTTCGAGGGTCGCGTTCAGCTCCACGGAGCCGTCCTCCCCTGCCTCCTCCGTCAGGCGCACGGTGTGCCGCTGCTCTTCGAACGAGCCGTTCGCCGCACCGTCGATGTCGAGGAAGAGGCAGTCGATTTCGGGAAAGCCGGGCAGGGGGATCCGGTATTCGCCCGCGGCATCGGTCAGCGTGCGGCCGACTTTATCTTCTTTGAGCAGGGCCTGCACCTCGATGCCGGCAACGGGCCGCTGCTGCGCATCGGTCACTTTGCCTCGGACGGTGAAATTCACGGGCATCGGGCCGTAGGCGTACGAGAGCTCCTTCGTGTCGTCCGAGTCGCAGCCTGCGGCGACCGAGAGGCCCAGCAGGGCGAAGAGCAGGCGGGTGAAATCGTGTCTCATGGGATTTGGGGGTGTTCGTTTATCGGTTAAACGCCGCGAAGGGCCGAATACTGCATCGAAAAGCAAAAAAAAGCCGTTATCGAAACGATAACGGCTTTTGTCGGGGAGACTGGATTCGAACCAGCGACCTCCAACTCCCGAAGCTGGCGCGCTAACCGGACTGCGCTACACCCCGAACTGAAGCACTCTTTCTTTCTTAAGAGCGCACAAAGATAGGTCTAATTTCCGAATCGGCCAAATAATTTTTCAAAAAAATGCCTGCGCGGAGGATTCGGCCTCCTTTTCGGCCACGAAGAAGAGGTCGAAACATCCCTCCGTAACGGGGCCTAACCGATAGTCCTCCATGCGGATCGAGGCGGTGGCGTCGGGCGCATCGTGCAGCAGCCGGCGGCGGTTGCGGCGGTTGAGCAGGTCGTAGGGGAGTTGCAGCAGCTGCCGCGGCAGGCGGTGCTGCAGGTCGAGCACGTCCCAGCGCAGGAGGCGCCGCACGCTCTCGCGGTTGCGCTCGTAGTAGGCGGCCACGCGCTCGTTGCCCGCGATGCCCAGCATTTCGATCCGTCCGAAACAGCTCGCCAGCAGGTTGCGCAGCTCGTCGGCGCGGTACTCGCGCACGTGCCACGGGTTGCGCGTGAGCGAGGCGGGGGCGTTCGGGGTGGTGAGGATGAGCCGTCCGCCCGGGCGCAGCACGCGGTGGATTTCGCGCACCAGTTCGACGTCGCGGCGGATGTGCTCGATCACCTGGAACGTGATGACGCAGTCGAAGCTCTCGGCCGCGAAGGGAAGGGGCGGCACGACGCTTTGCAGGAACTCGACGTTGTCGGGCAGCTCGTCGGCGAAACGGGGCATCTGCTTGTCGAGGGTCGTGTAGCGGCGGGCGTGGGGGGCGATCACCTCGATGCCGTAGCCCGATCCCGTGCCGATTTCGAGCACGTCGCCGCGGATGCGTTTCGCCGCCTCGACGTAGGCCAGCAGCGAACGCTGGAAGACGAAATTGTCCGACGCGTCGCGCGAGACGCGTTCGGCGGTCTGGATCCCCTTCATCGCCGCAACAGTCGGATGCCTTCGTCGGTCAGCTCGATTTCGCCGCGCTTGAGCAGCATGCCGACCGAACGTTTGAAAACCTTTTTGCTCATCTCGGTGAGGCGGGCCACTTCCTGCGGGTCGCTGTCGTCGCCCAGCGGCAGCCGCCCGCCCGCGGCCTGCAACAGTTCGCGCAGCCGCTCGGCCGAATCGGTCACCTGGGCCAGTCCCTGCCGCTGCAGGCTGACATCGATGCGGTTCTCTTCGGTGATGCGGCGCACGTAGCCCGTCAGGCGGTCGCCGACGGCGACCGGACGGAACAGCTGGTTGCGGTAGAGCATGCCCCAGTGGCGGTTGTTGAGGACGACGCGGTAGCCGATCGGGCTTTCGGAGGCGACCAGCAGCGACACCTCGTCGCGCACGCGGACCGTGACGACGTCGTTGTCGATGAAGCTCTTGAGCTTCATCGTGGCGACGCAGCGCCCCGTGACGGCGTCTTCGTAGGCGTAGACGATGCAGTCGCGGCCGATCTGCACGGCCCCCTGCTGGTTGCGGTTGGGCAGGAAGAGGTCCTTGCCGTGCAGCCCCCAGTCGAGGAAGGCGCCGTGCGGCGTACGGTCGACCACGCGCAGCGCGGCGACCTCGCCGACGCGGACGTGCGGCGTCTCGGTCGTCGCCACGAGCCGGTCTTCCGAGTCGTGGTAGACGAAGACCTCCTTTTCGTCGCCTTCGCGGTCCGCGAGCGAGGTGTAGCGGTTCGGGAGCAGCACCTCGTGCCCCTCCTCGTCGCGCAGATAGAGTCCGTGTTCGGTGATGCGGCCCACCGTCAGCCGTTGCGTGCGTCCTGCTTTAAGCATGTTTTCCGATTTCTGACGGTTGCAAAGGTACTGCTTTTTTCGGGAAAACTCCGCGATCGCCCTTTTTCGTTTGGCCGAACTGTCGTATCTTTGTCCGTTCGCCCGATGCCGCAGGCGAAATAAAGCGGCCTCGGGCGACGTTTGACGAACGCTATGGGACAGGAAACGATCAACATCTTCGGCGCGCGGGTGCATAACCTGCAAGACGTCGACCTCGAAATACCGCGCCGCAAACTGGTGGTCATCACGGGTTTGAGCGGTTCGGGCAAATCGTCGCTCGCCTTCGACACGATCTACGCCGAGGGGCAGCGCCGCTACATGGAGACCCTCTCGGCCTATGCGCGTCATTTCGTGGGGTCGATGGAGCGTCCCGACGTCGACAAGATCACGGGACTCAGCCCCGTGGTGGCGATCGAGCAGAAGACCACCAACAAGAATCCCCGCTCGACGGTGGGCACGGTCACCGAAATCAACGATTTCCTGCGCCTGCTCTTCGCGCGCGCCTCGCGCGCCTACTCGCCCGTGACGGGCGAACGGATGGTACGCTACACGGACGACCGCATCGCCGAGCTGATCCGCGAGGGGTTCGCGGGGCGGCGCATCGCCCTGCTGGCGCCGATCGTGCAGGGGCGCAAGGGCCACTACCGCGAGCTGTTCGAGTCGCTCTCCAAAAAGGGCTACCTGCACGCCCGCATCGACGGCGAGATCCGCGAATTTTCGGCGGGGCTGCGCCTCGACCGCTACAAGACCCACACGATCGATCTGGTGGTCGACCGCCTGCAGGTGACCGACGATGCCGCCGACCGTATCCTGACCTCGCTCAAGGAGGCGATGCGGCAGGGCAAGGGGACGATGGCCGTCTACGACTACGGTACGCAGCAGCAGCGCTTCTACTCGCGCCACCTCATGTGCCCCTCGACAGGGACGGCCTTCGAGGATCCCGCGCCGCACACCTTCTCGTTCAACTCTCCGAAGGGTGCCTGCCCCCACTGCAACGGCCTGGGCGAGGAGGCGGTTTTCGACCTCGACAAGATCATGCCCGACCGCTCGCGATCGATTCGCGAAGGGGCGGTCGAGCCGCTCGGCAAATACCGCAACGACCGCACGTTCGCCCTGCTCGAAATGCTGGGCCATCGCTACGATTTCACGCTCGACGATCCCGTCGAGACCCTCTCCGAGACGGCGCTCAACGTCCTGCTCTACGGCGACGCGGAGCCGCTGACGGTCGACCTCGGCCGTTTCAGCGCCCCCGCGGGCGGCGTGCAGTTCCTGCAGTGGGAGGGGCTGGCCGACTACATCGACCGCCTCGAGGAGGAGGATTCGAAACGGGGCCAGAAGTGGCGCGGCCAGTTCCTCGTCTACCGCAAATGCTCGGTCTGCGGCGGTTCGCGCCTGAAGCACGAGGCGCTCTGCTTCCGCATCGGCGACCGCAACATCGCCGAGCTGTCGGCCCTCTCGATCGCCGATTTCGCGGCGTGGATGGAGCACGTCGAGGAGTATATGGACGACCGCGAGCGCCGCATCGCCCGCGAGATCGTCAAGGAGATCCGCGAGCGCGCCCGCTTCCTGCTCGACGTGGGGCTGGGCTACCTGTCGCTCGACCGCGCCTCGCGCACCCTCTCGGGCGGCGAGAGCCAGCGCATCCGTCTGGCGACGCAGATCGGCTCGAAACTGGTCAACGTCCTCTACATCCTCGACGAACCCTCGATCGGTCTGCACCAGCGCGACAACCTGCGGCTCATCCGCTCGCTGCAGGAGCTGCGCGATGCGGGCAACTCGGTGATCGTCGTCGAGCACGACGAGGAGATGATGCGCCGCGCCGACTACATAGTCGACGTCGGGCCGCGGGCGGGCCGCAAGGGGGGCCGCATCGTCGCGGCGGGTACCTTCGACGACATCCTGCATGCGCAGAGCATCACGGCCGACTACCTCACGGGACGCCGCCGCATCGAGATTCCCGCCCGCCTGCGCGAGGGCAACGGACAGCGGATCCTGCTGCGCGGGGCGCGCGGCAACAACCTGAAGAACATCGACGTCGCCTTTCCGCTCGGCAAACTCGTCTGCGTGACGGGGGTCAGCGGCTCGGGCAAGTCGACCCTCGTCAACGAGACGCTGCGTCCGATCTTGAGCCGCAAGCTCTACCGTTCGCTCGACCGCCCGCTCGATTACGAGGCGGTCGAGGGGCTCGAAGGGATCGACAAGCTGGTCGTCGTCGACCAGTCGCCCATCGGGCGCACGCCGCGCAGCAACCCCGCGACCTATTCGAACGTCTTTACCGACATCCGCAAACTCTTCGAGAAGACTCCCGACGCCCAGATCCGCGGCTACAAGGCGGGCCACTTCTCGTTCAACGTGCGGGGCGGCCGCTGCGAGACCTGCCGCGGCGCGGGGGTCCAGACGATCGAGATGAATTTCCTGCCCGACGTCTACGTGCGCTGCAAGGCGTGCGGCGGCAACCGCTACAACCGCGAGACGCTGGAGGTGCGCTACAAGGGGCGCAACATCAACGACGTGCTGAACATGACGATCAATGCGGCGGCCGAGTTCTTCGAGTCGATCCCCTCGATCCACCAGAAGCTGAAGGCGATTCAGGAGGTGGGGTTGGGCTACCTGACCCTCGGACAGCCCTGCACGACCCTCTCGGGCGGCGAGAGCCAGCGCATCAAGCTCTCGGCCGAGCTGGCCAAGTCCGATACGGGGCGCACGCTCTACATCCTCGACGAGCCGACCACGGGACTCCATTTCGAGGATATCCGCCAGCTGCTCGACATCCTGAACAAGCTGGTCGACCGCGGCAATACGGTGGTCGTCATCGAACACAACCTCGACGTCGTCAAGGTGGCCGACCACGTGATCGACATCGGGCCCGAGGGCGGAGCCGCGGGCGGGCGCGTCGTGGCCGAAGGAACGCCCGCCGAGGTGGCCCGCTGTCCCGAAAGCCATACGGGCCGTTTCCTGAAAGAGATGGGGTTGTAAGCCGAGCGCCCGAAAAAAAGAAACACCGTCCGCGGAATCCTCCGCGGACGGTGTTTTGCATTCGGAGAAAAGACGCGGTCGACCGATCGGCCGAGAGGTCTTTCGCTGCCGAAGAGACGGTTACTCGGTCGCTTTGACGAAGTCGCCGTTCTTGTCGAAGTAGACGCAGGTCTTGTTCGACATGCAGATCTTGTAGCCGTCGGCCGTCGTTTCGTAGCCTACGATCTTGCCGTTGGGATACTTGCGGCCTACGTAGCTCTTCACGCCGTTCGGAAGTACGGCGGCGGGTACGTACCCGTCCTTCATGACGATCTGCGTGCAGTCGCCCGTGCCGCCCTCGAACGATACCTGGCTGCCGCTGTTGAAGTAGACCGTGTACTTGTCCCACGAAGACTCGCGGTCCATCTCGACGCGCTTTACCGTCTCGTTCGAGAAGTAGTGCTGGACGAACTCCTGCGATTTCTGGGGAAGTTTGCCGAAATCGACCTCCTGCGGTGCAGCGCTCACGCACCAGGCGGTCGCCGCACAAACCAACGTCATTAAGAACTTTTTCATCGTATAAATAAATTAGGTTTGACACGCCGTCTGCTGCAAAGGCTGTTCCATTTCGGTGCGGCGGGGCGAAAAATTAGCATACCTACGTTTTATGGGGCGGAACGGAGGGGGGAGCTTCGCTCGCTGCTGCCCGAAGTTCGCCAGCAGGTGCGTGCCGTTCGCGATTGATGGCGCATGCCGTCGGCGGCCCGCTGCCGCTCGTTGCGTGCGCTTCGTAAGCTGCGTCCCGAACACGAATCGCACGCCAGTGCGGCGGGCCGAAGCCTCCCGCAGCGGAGGCCCGCAGTTTTGGCAAACATGCGTGCTCCGCAGGCTTCAGCCCGAACAGATTACGCAGGTGACTTGTGCTGTTCTCTGTTTCGGACCAGACAGACTCGACGTCGCAGACGTCGGCAGCCCGCAGCCGCCCCCTGGAGGCCCATGGCTCACGTCCGTTCCGCGGGCTTCGACCCGAGCAAAGTGCGTGTCACCGCAGGCCGAACGGCTCGATCCCGCAAGGGATCGGCAGCCCGCAGCCCCCCTCTGGCGGCTCTTGGTTAGCGGCCGTTCCGCAGGCTTCGGTCCGAGAAAAGTGCGTGTCACCGCAGGCTGAATGGCTCGATCCCGCAAGGGATCGGCAGCCCGCAGCCGCCCCCTGGCGGAGGGCTGCAACTCGCCGAAAGGCTCGTTGTCGCCTCCGCTCGGCTGCGGGCTTGCAAGGTGGGAGCGATGGCGCAGCCATCGGCGGGCCGTTCACCGCCGCTTCGGGCCAGGCAGACGCGACGTCGCAGACGTCGGCGGGCCGCAGCTTCGCCCCGCTTTAGGCCGCAACTCGCATCCGCTCGTTGCGTGACCTCCGCAAGCTGCGCCCCGCCGTACCGCGAACCTCGCCTCGAAATAAAGCCCGCAGCTCTGGCGAGGGCGTACGCCCCGCAAACTGCGCCCCGTACTCCCCGCATCCTCCCGCTGTCCCCTTTGGCAGGCTGTTTGCTCTGAACGGACCATGCGACGGCCCTTTCGGCGCATCCCGCATCGGAACTCGGCCCCGCAACCCCGAAATCATTCACCTAAAACACGAATCGATATGTTTTACCACTCCAAAGAGCTCCATTTCAAGGCGCGCGTATCGAAGCCCGATCCCCGTTTCGCGCGGCTCATGCTCGAACAGTTCGGCGGCGGCAACGGCGAGTTGAGCGCCTGCATGCAGTATTTCGTCCAGGCTTTCGCCTGCCACAACCCCTATCCCGACAAGTACGATATGCTGATGGATATCGCCACCGAAGAGCTCGGCCACCTCGAAATCGTCGGTGCGACGATCCAGATGCTTCTCGCTGGCGTGAACGGCAACCTGAAGGATGCCGCCGAGCGCAGCGACGTCTTCGCCGACGGCTTCTCGAAGGACGATTTCGTCCACTCGACCTTCGGCATCGCGACCCAGTTCGGCGTCGTGACGGGCGGCGGTCCGCGCCTGACGGACAGCGCGGGCGTTCCCTGGCAGAGCACCTACATCAACGCCAACGGCGACCTGACGGTCGACCTGCGGTCGAACCTCGCCTCCGAGGCGCGCGCCAAGATCGCCTACGAGTACCTCATGCAGTTCACGGACGACAAGGAGGTGCTGGCGACGCTCAATTACCTCATGACGCGCGAGGTGGCCCACTTCCAGCAGTTCGAGGCGGCGCTCGACACGATCCGCCCCAACTTCCCGCCGGGCGTCCTGCAGACCGACCCGCGCTACGGCAACCTCTATTCGAATCACTCGCAGGGCGGCGACTACCGCGGTCCCTGGAACGAGGGCCGTTCGACGGGCTTCGGCGAAGAGTGGCAGTACATCGCCGATCCCCATCGGCAGGTGATCGAGACGGACGGCCTGACGAAGGTCGAGCTCGAAGGCACCGACCGTACGCTCGAATCGGTCCGCGAGGCCGATTTGGCGTTGAGCAAGAAGCGCAGCGAAGAGGTGCGCAGCGCCACGCCGACCAAGCGGATCGGCTGGTGCGAGTACGGCGATCGCAAGCGTCCGACCTCGAAACGGGTTCCCGCGGAGCAGGATTGATCCGCTTTTGGTACATCTTTTGCACCCGTACGGCATACAACAACGGCCGCGGGCTATACCCGCGGCGCTAAAATGTCTAATTAAAGTTTTAAAGTCATGAAAGAGTCGAACAACAAGACCTCGGGCCGCTCGTCGCAGGCCTCGGAGAACAAGTCGGGCATGAAGAACAGCTCGTCGTCGTCGCGCAGCAGCAGCTCGTCGAGCCGCGGTACGGCCTCCTCGTCGTCCTCGTCGCGCGGCGGCAGCAGCTCGTCGAGCCGCGGCACGGCCTCGGGCAGCAACAGCACCTCGGGACGCTCGCGCAGCAACAATCCCGAAGGGATCAACCAGTACACGAAGAAATCGGGCGGCAACAACCCCGAGGGTATCAACCAGTATACGAAGAAATCGGGCAGCAGCAGCAAGTAGCCGTCCCTCTCCGTACGAAAAAAGGTCCGTCCGACGTGCATGTCGGACGGACCTTTCGTTTCGAGGCGGGGCTTCAGGCGCGTACCGTCGCGTCGCAGCTGCTTTCGAGGCGGCGGGCGATGTTTGCCATCGCGCGCTCGATCGTCTTGTCGTCGAGCGTGCGCGTACGGTCCTCCAGCACGAAGCTCAAGGCGTACGATTTCTTGCCTTCGGGGAGCTTGTCGCCCTCGTAGACGTCGAAGAGCGAGACGCGCTTCAGCAGCTTGCGCTCCGCCGCGAAGGCCGCTTCGCGCAGCGCCGCGAAGGTGACGCTGCGGTCGACGAGCAGCGCCAGGTCGCGCTTCACCTCGGGGTATTTCGAGAGCTCCTCGACGGCGATGCGGTGCTTTTTGGTCGTCTGCACGAGGCGGTCGAAATCGAGCTCCAGGTAGTAGACCTCCTGCTTGATGTCGAAGCGGCGACGGATCGCGGGGTGGACGACGCCCAGCTCGGCCAGCCGCTTGCCGTTGCCGAGCGTGAGGAGCAGCGCCTCGCCGTAGAGGTCGTTTTGCAGCGTCTCGCATTTGAGGTCGTAGCTGTCGATGCCGAAGCGGCGCAGCAGCTTTTCGGCCATGGCGCGCAGCGTGAAGAAGGAGCTTTTGGCGGGTTTCGCGTTCCACGAGGCGGGCACGTCGCTGCCCGTGACGGCCATCGCCAGCCGATACTGCTCCGAGTAGGCCGCCAACGGCTGCTCGGGGGTGTGCTTCTCGGCGTCGTAGCGGTAGCAGTTGCCGAACTCGTAGAGCTTCAGATCGGCGTTGCGGTGGTTGATGTTGAGGGCGAGGGCCTCCATCATGTTGAAGAGCAGCGTCTGGCGCATGACGTTCAGGTCGGCGCTCAACGGGTTGAGGATCTTCACGCAATGCTCGGCGGGGTAGCTCGCGAGCCCTTCGTAGTAGGCGCTTCGGGTGAGCGAGTTGGACATGATCTCCGTCCAGCCGTTGGCCGACAGGAAATCGGCGGCCAGGTTCATCAGCTTCGAACGGTCGGGCGTCGGCGCATAGGAGAGCGTCGACCGCACGGCGGTCGGAATTTCGATGTTGTTGTAGCCGTAGATGCGCAGCACCTCTTCGACCAGGTCGGCTTCGCGCTGCACGTCGACGCGGTAGGGGGGCACGGTCACCGTCAGCACGCCGTCGTGCTCAGCCTCGATGCCGATTTCGAGCGCCGCGAGGATCGTGCGGACGGTCGCTTCGGGCAGGTGCTTGCCGGCGAGCATGTCGAGGCGGCGGAGCGAGAACTCGAAGCGGAAGGGCTCGGCCGCGGCCGAGCGGATATCGACGATGTCGCTCGCGATCGTGCCGTCCGCGAGCTCCTTCATGAGCAGCGCGGCGCGCTTGAGGGCGTAGAGCTGGATGTCGGGGTCGATGCCGCGCTCGAAGCGGAACGAGGCGTCGGTGTTGAGTCCGAAGCGCTTGGCCGTCTTGCGGATCCGTACGGGGTTGAAATAGGCGCTCTCGATGAAGACGTCGGTCGTATGGTCGCCGATGCCCGATTCGAGGCCGCCGAAGACGCCTGCGATGCACATCGGCTTTTCGGCCGAGCAGATCATCAGGTCGCGGTCCGTCAGCGTGCGCTCCACGCCGTCGAGCGTGACGAAGGGGGTGCCCGTCTCGCAGGTGCGGACGACGATGCGGCCGCCATCGATCTTCGAGGCGTCGAAGGCGTGCAGGGGCTGTCCCAGTTCGAAGAGGACGAAATTGGTGATGTCGACCAGGTTGTTCTTCGGGTGGATGCCCGCGGCGCGCAGACAGTTCTGCATCCACTCGGGCGAGGGGGCGATGCGGCACCCCTTCACGGTGACGCCCGCATAGCGGGGCGCACCCTCCGTGTCGACCACTTCGACGCCGATTTCGAGGTCGCGGTTGTCGACCGCGAAGTCGTCGACCGCGGGCAGATGCAGTTCGCAGCGCTCGCCGCGGCTCTTCAGGTAGGCCGCCAGGTCGCGTGCCACGCCGATGTGCGATGCGGCGTCGATGCGGTTGGGGGTCAGGCCGATGGCGATCAGGTAGTCGTCCTCGATGTGCAGCCAGTCGCGGGCCGCGGTGCCTGCGACCGCCTCGGCGGGCAGCTCCATGATCCCCTCGTGCGAGGTGCCGATGCCCAGCTCGTCTTCGGCGCAGAGCATGCCGAGCGACTCGACGCCGCGGATCTTCGAGCGTTTGATCTTGAACTCCTCGTCGCCGCCGTTCGGGTAGAGCACCGCGCCGACCGTCGCGCAGAGCACCTTGAGCCCCCGGCGGCAGTTGGCGGCGCCGCAGACGATCTGTAACGGCGCTTCGGCGCCCACGTCGACGGTGGTGATGTGGAGGTGGTCCGAGTCGGGGTGATCGACGCAGGTGAGCACCTCGCCCACCACGACGCCGGCCAGACCGCCCTTGACGGTCTCGATGCGCTCGAAGCCTTCGACCTCCAGACCGATGTCGGTCAGGATCTCGGCGAGCTCTTCGGCCGAGCGGTCGGTGTCGAGGTATCGTTTGAGCCAGTTGTAGGAGATATTCATATGCGGTTCGTTTTTATATGTGCCAAAAATCGAACAAAGATAACACGCCGAGGCGGCAAAACAAAATTTATCGGGCAGAATATCTTTTTCTTCGGCAGCGGCGGGCGCGGCGGCGCACCGATGGTGCCGCCGTTTCGTTTTTCGGCGCAGAAACGCTATCTTTGCGCATCATGGAGTGCAATTTCAGAATCGGGCACGGATACGACGTGCATGTCCTGCGCGACGGGCTGCGGCTCGTGCTGGGCGGGGTGGAGATCCCCTTCGAGAAAGGTTTTGTCGCCCATTCGGACGGCGACGTGGCGATTCATGCCGTATGTGACGCCCTGCTGGGGGCGGCGGCGCTGGGCGATATCGGGCTGCATTTTCCCGATACGTCGGACGATTTCGCGGGCATCGATTCGCGCATCCTGCTGCGGCGCGTCGTCGGCCTGCTGCGCGAACGGGGGTATGCGGTGGGCAACGTCGACTGCACGATCCGCATGCAGCGGCCCAAGCTGCGGCCCTACGTCGATCGGATGCGCCGCGCGATGGCCGAAGCGATGGAGATCGATGCGGAGCGGGTCTCGGTCAAGGCGACGACCACCGAGCGGCTCGGCTTCGAAGGGCGCGAAGAGGGGGTGTCGGTCTCGGCGGTGGCGCTGATCTTCCGCGCATGAAACGAAGCAGGTTCGGGCCTCGGGCCCGAACCTGCTTCGTTTACGGCAGTAGCGCTCCCGTGTATCGGACGGCGACGTGCGGGGCAAGCAGGGTGAGCTGCGCTTCGCCCGTGAGGGTCGAGATCGAGAGGTCGACGCGGTAGAGGGCGTCGTCGTGCAGCACGGCGAAGGTGATGTTCCACCCGCCCTGCAGGCGCGAGGCGCGGTAGTCGCGGACCGACATCGAGTCGAAGTTGAGCACCTCGACGAAGCGGGCCGCGCTCTGCTCGACGGGCAGGTAGAGCTCCACGTGGTCCGCCGCGAGGGCGCAGTGGTAGAAATCGGCGTAGAGACGGTGTTCGGCGCCGTCGGGCAGCTCGCGCATCGTATGGGCGCGGAAGCAGTAGCGGTTCGACCGTACGAGCGAGTCGATGCGGGCGGCGAACTCCTGTCCGCGCAGCCGACGCCGCTCGGCGCGGTCCATCTGCGGGGCGGCGACGTAGTAGGTCGCGCTTTCGACGATCGTCGCAGGCTGCGCGACGGCGGGCAGGACGGATTGCTGCGCGGCGGGCTGTCCGATCGGCTGCATGGCGGGCTGTCCGAGCTGTTGCAGGGCGGCAGTTTGCACGGCCTGTTGTGCGGGGACGGCCTGTACGGTCGTCAGCGAATCGGCGGCCGTCGCGAGGGGTTGCGGCAGGGGTTGCTCCTGCGCCGCCATCCTGCCGCCCGCAAGGAGCGACAGCAGGACGGCGAGGGCGGAAAGATGCGTTTTCATCGCCCCGCCGCGTTAGTAGAGTTGCGAAATCGAACCCGAATACTGGACGGGGCTGTACCACGGGTTGGTGATCGTCAGCGTGGCGCCGCCCGTGCGCGAGTAGATTTCGAAGGTGAAGGTGAAGGTCGAGGCCGTGAAGAGCGACGTCGAGAAGGTCACCATCCACCCTTCGTGGGTCTGCTCGGTGGTGTAGCCGTCGAGCGACGGCACGGTGCAGTTGATCGTCGTGACGAAGTAGGGCGGCACATAGCCCTTGATGTAGGGCAGGCAGATGTCGGCCGTCGAGCCCCAGATGCCCACGTTGAACTCGGGGTTCATGATCTGGCGCATCGGGCCTGCCGGCTGGCGTTGCATGGTCTGCGGGTTGAACTGGAAATTGCGCGAGTGGATGACCGAATCCATCATCCGCTCGTAGTCGGCGATGCGCTGTGCGCGGCGTTTCTCGCGGATTTCGCGACGCTCCTCTTTCGGCGAGAGGTTCTTTTTCTGTCCGATGACGCTGGCCGCGGCGATGAGCAGCAGAACGGCCGTCAGGGCGTAAAATAAACGTTTCATGGCGTGTTGTGATTGATCTGTGCCGAAGCTCGAAGCAAATACGGTGCCGCACCGCATGCAAAAAAGCCCCTCCCGAACCGCAGCTCGGGAGGGGCTTTTTGAGGCGCGACGGCCGTAGCCGTTCTATTTTCGGAGGAAATCGGCGCGCATCGGCGAGAAGGTGTCGATCAGTACGCCCGCTTCGAGGCAGACGGCGCCGTGCAGCTGGTCGGGCTCGACGTAGTAGCCGTCGCCCGCGACGAGGATGCGCTTCTGGTCGCCGATCGTCAGCTCGAATTTGCCGCTGACGACGTACGAGGCCTGCGAGTGGTAGTGGGTGTGGGGAGCCCCGACGGCGCCCGTTTCGAATTTGACCTTGACGAGCATCAGCTGGCCGTCGTAGGCCATGATCTGTCGCGTGACGCCTTCGCCGGCGGGTTCCCAGGCGATCTCCTGCTCGATCTGGTAAGTAGTGCTGCGTGTTTTCATGTTCGGGTTGATTTGGATGTATGCAAAGGTAACAAAAAAACGTTACATAAAAAAGCCCTTTCCGCGGGGAAAGAGCTTTTCACACACAAACAATAACAATGGAACGGCTTTCGTCCGATTTGTTCGCTGCAAAGTTCGGGAATGATCCGCCGCGGCGCAATCGCCATTTTTCGGTATTTTGGCTCGCTTTGCGGGCCGCCGCCGCGACATCACCGCCGCAGGCAGTCCCGAATCGTCGCAGGCTGCCCCGAACTGCCTGCCGGCTGTTTCGAATCGTCGCAAGCTCCGCCCGCCCGATGCAGCCCGCCCGCTCCGCTCGGATGCATCCTTTGTCGCGGCCCTCCTGCAAGCGCCGATCGCTTGTCGAGGGGGCGCTCCTCGTCCGCCTGCGCTGATCTGTCGCCGCCCGCCGCCGCCCGCCGCAGTCCCGCCCGTCTGCCATCCGCCTGCGCATTTGTTCGCCGCCTCGGCGCCGTTTGCACTTTTTTTGTTACTTTTGCATGCGGCCGCGCCGTGCGGCCCCGATTCGAAATCCGATACAGACCATGTTTACGCTTCACCTCGATCGCCAGACGATCGCCGTGCCGACCCGCGACGGCGCGGTCGACGACCATTTCGGCCATTGTGCCTGCTACACGCTTTTCACCGTCGCGGGAGGCCGCATCGCGGCCCGCGAGACGCATCCGTCGCCCGAGGGCTGCGGCTGCAAGTCGAACATCGCCGCCGAGCTGCGTGCGAAGGGGGTCGGCGTGATGCTGGCGGGCAACATGGGCGAAGGTGCGAAACGCGTCCTCGAAAGCAACGGCATCGCCGTGCTGCGCGGCTGCCGCGGTGCGATCGAGCAGGTCGTCGCCGACTACCTCGCGGGGCGCCTCGCCGATTCGGGCGAGGGATGCCATGCCCATACCTGCGCCGACCACGCGCCGAAAGAGGCCTGACGATGGATGCGCTCCGCACCTGGCTCTATCCCTTCTTCCACCTGCTGGGGGAGATGGCGCCCTACCTGCTGCTGGGATTCCTGATCGCGGGGATCCTGCACGCCTTCGTGCCCCGCACGGTCTATGCCCGCTACCTGGCGCGCAACGACTTCCGTTCGGTGCTGCTGGCGGCGCTCTTCGGGGTGCCGCTGCCGCTCTGCTCGTGCGGCGTCATTCCGACGGCGATGTCGATGCGCCGCGAGGGGGCTTCGCGCGCCGCCACGGTCTCGTTCCTGATCGCCACGCCGCAGACGGGCGTCGACTCGATCGCCGCCACCGCCTCCCTCATGGGGTTGCCCTTCGCGCTGCTGCGTCCCGTCGCGGCCCTCGCGACGGCCCTCTTCGGCGGTGCCGTCGTGGGGCTGGCGACCGATGAACCGGCGACCGCCGCCCGGCCCGCCGAGGCCGACGCGGTGCAGCCCCGCCGTACGCTGCTCGAAAAATGCCGCCTGGCGCTGCGCTACGGCTTTTCGGAGATGATGGAGGATATCGGCCGATGGCTCGTCGTCGGCCTCGTGCTGGCGGGGGCGATCACGGTGCTGCTGCCCGACGATTTCTTCCTCTCGCTGGGCGCCCGTCCGCTGGTCAACATGCTCCTCATGCTGCTGCTCTCGATTCCGATGTACCTCTGCGCCACGGGATCCGTCCCCGTCGCCGCGGCGCTCGTCCTCAAGGGGTTGTCGCCCGGGGCGGCCTTCGTGCTGCTCATGGCGGGCCCCGCGACCAACCTGGCGGCGATCCTCGTGATCGGCAAGGTGCTGGGACGCCGCACGCTCGCGCTCTACCTCGCCTCGATCATCGCGGGGGCGATCGGCTTCGGGTTGTTGATCGACTACGTGCTGCCCGCCTCGTGGTTCCTGCATGTCGAGACGGGCTATGCCGCCTGCTGCCATGCGGAGGGGATGCCGTGGTGGCAGATCCTCTCGGGCATCCTCTTTCTGGCGCTGCTGATCCCCGCGCTGCTGAAGCGTCACCGCAAAAACAAGCAACAACCGCATACGAACATGGAAAAAGTCTACCGAATCAAGGGCATGATGTGCAACCACTGCAAGGCGAACGTCGAGCAGCGCCTCGCGCGCATCGAGGGCGTCGCCTCCGTGCAGGTCGATTTGGCCGCAGGCACGGCGACCGTCACGGGCGATGCCGACCCCGCCCGCATCGTCGCCGCGATCGGCGAGTTGGGGTACGAGTACGTCGAATAACGCCCTTCGGTCCGAAACCCTGCAACCGCCGCTGTCGATGAAACCTTCCGAACGAAACGCCGCTCCCTCCCGCGCCTCGCTGCCGGTGCGCTACCGCCGCCCGATCTACGGGGCGCTCGTCGCGCTGCTGGTCCTCTTCCTGCTGCTCGATTACCTCCCCGGCCTGCATGGCCGGTCGAGCTGGGTGACGCCGCCCGTGGCGCTCTTTCTGGGGCTCGCCTTCGCCCTGACCTGCGGCGAGGCCTGCCCGACCTTCAACAAACGCGCCTCGAAGCTGCTGCTCCAATACGCGGTCGTCGGGCTCGGCTTCGGCATGAACCTGCACGCCTCGTTGCAGTCGGGCCGCGAGGGGATGGCCTTTACGGTCGTCTCGGTCGTCGGCACGATGGCCGTCGGCTGGCTCATCGGCCGCAAGCTGCTGGGCGTGGGGCGCGGCATCTCCTACCTCGTCAGCGCGGGCACGGCCATCTGCGGCGGCAGCGCCATCGCCGCCGTGGGGCCCGTCATGAAGGCCGACGAACGGGAGATGTCCGTTTCGCTCGGGACGATCTTCATCCTCAATGCGCTGGCGCTCTTCCTCTTCCCCTCGATCGGCCGCCTGCTCGGCCTGACGCAGCAGCAGTTCGGCCTGTGGGCCGCGATCGCCATCCACGACACCAGCTCGGTGGTCGGAGCGGGCGCCGCCTACGGCGAGGAGGCGCTGGCCGTCGCCACGACGGTCAAACTGACGCGTGCGCTGTGGATCGTTCCGCTGGCCCTCTTCACCTCGTTCTGCTTCAAGGGCAGTGGGCGTCGGGTGACGATTCCGTGGTTCATCCTCTGCTTCGTGCTGGCGATGGTCGTCAACACCTACCTGCTGTCGGCCTCGCCGACGGGGCTCGCGATCGGTGCCGCGATCAACGAGCTGGCGCGCAAGGCGCTCACGCTGACCCTCTTTTTCATCGGTGCCGCCCTTTCGCGCGAGGTGCTGCGCTCGGTCGGACTGCGGCCGCTTGTTCAGGGCGTGCTGCTCTGGATCGTCGTAAGCGTCGGATCGCTCCTCTACCTGTTGCGGCCGGTTGCCTGCAAAAAAAACGGTGAAGCGACATCGCTTCACCGTTTTTTTTGCAGGCAACCGGCCTCCGTCACTCGTGCACGGGGCGCACGGTGAATCCGTAGGCGTTGTTCGACTTTCCGTTGACGTAGATGCGGTTTTTGCTGTCCGTGCGGCTGTCCAGGTAGAAGAGCATCGATTGAGGAACGCCCGAGCCGCCCAGGCTGGCCGTCGTCACGAAGGTCAGCTCGCTGTGTGCGGGCCAGGACAATCCGCTTTCGCGGATGGCGGGCGGAATCTGGGCCGAAATACGCATGCCCATGTCGCGCAGTCCCGTGGCGGGGAAGAAGATCTTGTTTCCCGCCGAATTGCCCCGATCCACATCGAGCTCCCAGCCGATCAGAATGCCGTTTTCGTACTTGCGGACACAGCCGTTGGGGTATTTGTCCTGGTTGTTGGCGACGTTGTTCGGATCCGCCGCCGAGGAACCATCTGCGGAGGCATGCCGATACTCCGTCGTACCGAAGCGCGCGAAAGCGTTCGGAGCGGGGACGTGGTAACCGGCGGGGCAGGGATCGTAGATCGATTTCGTGATATGCATGCCGTTCGGATAGGCGTAGTAGTTCGACGTATGATCGCCACGACAATGCTTGTTGCATTGCGAGTTCCAGTAGTTGAGGACCGTCGAGATATGGTATGCGGCATCTATGCCGTGGTGCCAGTGCACTCGCAGGTCCAGGTGGAATTTGGCGATCTCCTTTTTCTCGGGATCCGCCGAGGAGACGTCCGTCGGCGTGCCTTCGGGATAGGTATGCAGGAAATAGCAGTACGGCTGCAGGATGCCGTCGCCGATCGTCTTGCCCTCGGTATCCGCGGCTGTGAGCCGATACTCGGCTCCCGTGTAGCAGGGCTTGTCGGTCATGTTGAACTGCGTCAGGACGTAATTGCCGGTGACGATAGGATGATCGTCCTTGTTGGGATCGGGGTAGGAGTACGATCCCGCGTACATCGTCTGCGTCTGCTTGTTATGAATGCCCGGCAGCATCGGGTCCTTGCGGCCCCATTGGTAGTAGGGGTTGTCGCCGGCCGCCGATGCGGGCACGGCGGGCTGGACGAACTCCTGTTCCAGCACGACCGACCGTTCGCTCTTTTTGCCGTCGGGGAGGATGAAGGTGCAGCGCACGCGGAATGTGTGTTGCTCGTCGCCCTCGTGGCGGTCGCAGTAGCCGAGGTTGCAGGGCGCGAAATCGTAGCTCGGATCGCCGTCGACGACGCGGCCGTCCGTGAAGGTCGGCACGTCGACGCCCAGATCCTGCGTGCCGTCCCACACGTAGTGGGTGGCCCAGATATGCCAGCTCCACAGGATGGTTTTCGACGCGTTGCGGACGGCGATCACGGCGTTGCCCTGCGTCAGCGTCTCTTTCGGCACGCGGAAGCGGATCGTTTTCGTGTCGGCGTCGTAATGTACGTCGGTCACCAGATCGGGTGCGTCCTGCCAGAGGAGGACGGCATCGGCGATGTTCGGAATGTCGGGTCCCGCGATCGGCAGGTTGTCGTGGCCGACGAAATTGACCAGCACCGAGTCGGCCAGCGATCCTGCATCCGTGGGGTCGGCATCCGTGAGGGCGCCCTGGTAGGTGTAGGCCGCGGTGTTGGGCGAGCCGTCGGCGCTGCGGGCATTGCCGTAGACGGCCGGCAGGCTGTAGTAGCCGTGGTTCTGCACGATGTAGCAGTTGGCCGTCTCTTTCTCCTTCGCGAGGTCGTGGGGAACTTCGGCGGTGCCGAGGCCCGCTTCGGTCAGCTGTTTTTTCGCTTCGAAGGGGGCGCGCAGCGCCTCGAACGAGGATTGCCGCTTCAGCAGCAGGCGTCCCTGCATCGTCTTGGTCGGGTCCGTCGGTGCGCTTTCGTCGGAGAGCCAGCTGCCCGTCGTCCACTCGCCGCCGTCGCAGGCATATTCCAGGCGGTAGGGGAGGCGGAGCGTCACGGGATCCTTCTCGCCCTCCTGCGCCACGACGGCGTAGGCCGTCAGGCGGGCATCGGCGATCAGGCCGTTGGTCTGTACGGCGTTCGAGGTGCTTTCGAGTTTGAACGTGGGACGGATCGCGATGCCCGTCGAGGAGATCGAGTAGGTCACGCGACGTCCCACGGGCCATTTCTTGCCCGCGAGCGAGGCGGTGAGGGTGCGTTCGCGGCCCGTCAGGTTGTCGGTGAAGCCGACGACGAGCTTGGCTCCCGCGGGCAGCGTCTGCGGGATCATCATGAAGGTGTATTCGCCGCCGACGATCGGGCTGCCGGGTTTCGTGTAGACGTTGTCGTCGTCCGTGTCGGGCAGCTCGGTCGCGCGCTCCAGCGTGAAGGTGCGCACGCTGCCCGACGGGGTCCACGCGTCGCTGCCGATCGTGTGCGAGCCGCTGCCGTAGACCCCTTCGAGGGTGACGGAGGTCACCTTGCCGCCGAGCATCTCATCGCCCGTCTGGAGCGTGACGGCGGTCAGGGCGTGGCCGAAGGCGAGCCGCACGGCACCGCTGCCCGTGCCCGTATAGTCCGTGCGCGCCGTCATGATGTCGAGCTGCTTCTGGGCCGCGTCGGGCACCGTGTAGACGATGCGGGGCAGGCCGCTCGTGCCGCGGGCGGGTTCGTGGCGCAGGGCCCCGCCGAGGCGTGTGTCGTCCGCGTAGGGGGCGTAGGCGTAGAAGCGCAGGTTGCCCGAACCCGGGTGCAGGATCTTCGAGCCGTCGGCCGTATCCCACGGACCCTCTTTGGTCGCCCGCGCCATCTTGACGTCGTGGGCGACGGCGTCCGTCCGCAGTTTTTCGGCCTCCGCCCCTTCGGGGAAGGTGCCGCCGTAGCAGACGGCCGAGAGGCCGAACGTGTCGTGGAACGCCTCTGTGGTGCCGATCTGCGTGCCGCGGGTCGTCGCCCCGTCGGTCGGCTCCGTTTCCGAGACCTGCGTGACGAGGTAGAGCGGTTCGGCCGCACGCTCCGTCTGCGCCATCCGTTCGACGGCGAGCTCCCGGATCGTGCCGTGCGGCGCGCCGTCGCCGTCGACCCATGCCTCGGGCACCGCGATGTCGAAGGCGAAACGGTTCGTCGGGGTGTTCGGATCGTCGAAGGGATCGGAGGTGCAGGCGACGGCGGCCAGCGCTGCGCAAAGGGTCAGCGTTCGCCGCGCCGTGCGGAAAATAAGACGGTGGTTGTGTGAAGATTCCTGTTTCATGGGGTGGCCGCTTCAAAAAAAGGGGCGGCGGTCGGAGCCGCCGCCCTCGTTTCGCTGTTTCGGTCGGTTAGTTCATGTTGACGTCGCCGTCCTGATCGGGCGTACCGTCGCTCCAACCGCTGACGCTTACCTCGAACTGGATCGGGTCGTTCAGCACCAGATCGCCGGGCTTTTTCCCGTCCGGTGCGGGTTCGCCATCGGGCAGCGAGGGATCGAGCGGCGTCGGGGGATAGACGCCCGCACCGCTGTTCTGACCGCAGAAGGTGAGCGTGTATTCGTACTTGTAGCCCGGCTTCCAGTTGATGTCGATGGGCACGCACGTGTAGCCGAACTCCTCCTTGCTGTAGTTGTCCGTATCGGGGAATACCTGGTGCAGGTGATACTTGTCTTTTTCGGGAGTCCCTTCGGGGAAGGTCGGTGTGAAGATCGCTCCGGGGGTCGTACCGCCCGACGTGTGGAACTCGCCCGGATGCTTGAACTCGATGCGGCAGAGGAGGAGGATGTAGGCACCCGTGGCGGCATTGTCGGTCTCGCCGTTGGCTGCCATGTTCCATTTGGCGGTCTGCTGCGGGATCAGCAGCAGATCGGAGTTGTCGGAACCTCCGATGAGCGTCGTTGTCGAGGTGGGGGTCAAATCGTTCGGCTCGCTCAATTGCAGGCCGTAGATGGCGACGTCGTCTTTGGTGGTCCACTTGGCCTGGCTCGTCGTGGTGGCCGCTTCGTCGAACGCGAGCTGGCCCGAGGCTTTCGGATTGACGATCCAGGCGCCCTTGATCGTAATGAGGCGCGTGTTATCCATCGAGCCCGACTTGGCCTTTACGAGGATGCGCGACATGGCGTGATGGAAATCGAGCTTGACGTTGGTTCCCGTTGCCGAGTTGCGGTCTACGCTGCTGTAGGCTACGACGAGATCGCGGTGTTTCGCACCCGGGTTGTCGGTGCCCGAAGCAGGCGTGTAGTAGTCGAAATACTGGTTGTCGGCGGTGATTTTGGGCGTCAGACCGGCGATGTCGGTCGGACCGAAGGCCCAGAAACGAACCGTATTGATGCCAGTCGGCCAGTACTGGGGAGTCGCGAACGTAAAGAAGCCGTTGTCCGCTTTGGTGGCTACGTCACCGTCGATGAACATGGGCGCGCCGTCGGCATCGGCATATACCTGGATGCTCTTCAGCGTTTGAGTCGTCGTGTTCTCCGCGCGGCTGACGCTCGTATTGAAGGTGATTAAGTCGTCGTTCGAACGGGCCGGCTGCCCCTCCTCTTTCGAACATGCGGCAAGCAACAGCATCGCCATGCCTGCTACGCCTAATAAATGTGCTTTCGCGTTCATGATTGGTGGTTGTTGATTGTTATTGTTGTTTTTTCGTTTGTCAGTTCATGTTGATGTCCTCTTCGACGACGTTGTCGTCCCAGTCCTTGATGGAGGTATCCATTCCCGCGCTGCCCGGCTCGGGCAGTTTCAGGTGATCGATGACGATCCGTACGTGATGCGGGTCCTCCGCCTCGTGCAGCTGCGCGGTCACGTCGAAATGAAAATAGACCTTGTCGCCCGTGTAGATCGAGAGGGTATGTTTCTGCGTCGTGTCGAAGCAGTGGCCGAACGCGGCAAACGAAGCCGAGAGGGTATGGCTGTCCACGCGCGTCAGGTCGATCGGCAGCGTCACGGGACCGCCGGCGGGGCTGTCGGACGAGGGGCGGTAGCTCTCGGCCATGCCCGTCAGGGCGGCGCCGATTTCGGACGTCTTGTCGAGGTTTTCGACCTGTCGGATCTCCACCGTATAGAAATCGGTCACCTCCGCAGGGACGAGCGTCACCTCCTGGTCGGTCGCGGCGGTCACCTCGAAACGGTCGCGGCAGCCCGCCCAGATGGATTCGGGGGCGAAGCGCACGGGCTGGCCCTTGGCGTCTTCGGGGCGCGGGGCGGCCGATCCGCGCCCGATCGTGGCGAGCAGGTCGCGGGCGTCGGTCGTCACCTCGTAGTTGTCGTAGCGGCTGCCGCGTTCGACGAAATGTTCCATGTCGCCGTTGTGGAACTGGAGGCCGTAGCTGCCCGTATGAACGCGGATCAGACCTCCTTCGGGTGAGGAGAATTCATAACGGTTGTAGTGGCTTCCGTCGGGGGCGAAGAGGTGCAGCACCATCGTGCGGGGAGTTGCCTCGGGGGCCGCCGACCAGTCGAAGCGGACCCGCATTGTCACCATGTGGCTGTGATCTTCGCACAGCTCCTTGTGCTTGCAGGCTGCGGGCAGCACCGCGAGTAACACGACGAGGCCGAGACGGAAGAGGAGATGCAGCATCGTTTTCATCGGGCACCTCCTTTCGTATTGCGGCCGAGGAGCCAGACGAGGGCGATTTCGGCCCGTGCGGGACCGAACCAGCGCAGGCGGCGCGTCCGTTCGTGTACGTAGCAGTCGTCCATGGGTTCGTACTCCTTGTAGCGGCCGCCGACGTAGCCGAGGCCGAGCGAGCAGTCGAGGCGCAGGCGACGGGCGACGGGGAAGGCGTAGCCGTATTCGAAGCCGCCGCCGAGGTTGAAACCGTCGCTTTGGCGTCCTTTGCCCGAAAATTCGAAATCGTAGGAGAGCATCGTGCCGAAGAGGCCGATGTGGTGGCCCGTGAAGGGACGGTTGCCGAAATAGCGGCGCAGGAGCAGGTCGCCGCCGTAGCAGCGCCAGTAGCGGTGGCGGCTGTTGCGGCTCCACCAGGCGTGTCGGTAGTCGACGGTCACGCTCCAGCGCTTGGCGAAGCGGTATTCGAGACCGATGTTCGGAACGAGCAGGGCATCGTAGAGCAGGTTGGTCCGCAGGGCGATGCGCGGGGCGGGGCACCGCATGGCGCGAAGCAGGCCCTTTCCGCCGGTCGGGTCTGCGGCGGCCTGCGGGTTCGTGCGCGCCTGTACGGCCGCGTGCTCTTGTATAGTTGCGTGCTCTTGTGCGGCCGTGCGTTCGGTGGCGGCGACTTGCCGCGGGGCCTCCTGTCCGGCGGCTGCGGCTTCCAATACGCGGCCCGCCTCCTGCAGAACAGCCTCCTCCCGCTGCCCTGCGGGCAGCGAAGCCGTTCCTTGTGCCGAGGTGGCCTCCTGCACGGCGTCAGGGAGGCCCCGACCGTTTTTAACAGGCCGGTTTTCGGAAATTTCGAGGGGGGGGGATTTCAGATCCGTCGTAAAGGCGGCGCAGATGTCGGCGCGGCGCAGGGACGGGAAATGGCGCTCGCAGAGCGTGTGATAGGGGTTTCCGCCGCGCAGCATGCCCAGCCGGCGCTTGCGGCTGTCGACGACCTTGCCGTCGCGGATCACCCAGACGGGCGTGTGGCGGAGGATGTGCAGCACCTCGTCCCGATCGGGCAGTTCGGCGGAGCGTTCGACCGCCTCTTCGAGGCGCTGCCAGTCGATGCCGCCGCCTTCGAAGGCGAAGAGGGCCTCGGGCAGGGCGGTGCGGCGCGCGAGCGTGTCGGCGGTGCGGCGGGCGCGCGTTTCGGCGAGCTGGCGGTTGAAGCGGGAGGAGCCGTCGGGCGAGGCCCAGCCTCGGATCGTGACGGCATCGATGCGGGTCGCGGGATCCGCCTGCAACCGCCGGAGCCGATCGACCAGCAGATCCAGCGCCTCGCCGTTTTGTTCGTGGGCGGGGTCCACCGCGGAAGAGCCCGCCGTGAACCATACCGATGCGCACAACGTATCGCGGCGCAACTCCTGTGCTGCGCCGGTCGTCTGTGCGACGATCGCCAGTATGCCGATCAAGCCATATACAACTTTCATGGTCCGTTGACGATGAAGAGGAGGTATACAATAAACGTGTGCCGTCGGAGTTCTCCGCAATCGGAGTCCGCACCTGCACGCTTTATGCCGAATCGACGGCATGGAGGGGGATTTCTTTGTCGAATTCCTCTATTCGGGTACAAAATTAGGAAACTTTTTTCGAATAAACAGCGGTTTTTTCGTAAAAGTGTTCCGAAAAACGTTTTTTGTGGTTCGTCGACCTTTTTCGCGGTGCGGAAAAAGCCTCGGTTCGGCGGGCGTTTGCTGCCGGTTCGGAAGGCCGGTTTATCGCCGCGGCTCGACGGCGGGTGTTCGTGCGCCGCTGCGGACCTCTTCCCAGTAGAGGGGTTCGGGTTCCCAGGAGCCGGACCATTTCGCATCGCGGCCGATTCGACCCGGGTTTGCGATCAGAAAATACGCGCAACGGAGCAGGAGGCCGCACAGGTCGTGCGATGCCTGTTCGAGGATGGCGAGAAAGTGTTGCCGATCGTATTGGTCGCTGTGCAGGTATTCGATCAGATAACGCGCCGATTCGTTCCGGTTGCGCACCTCGATGCTGTTCAGGCGGCCCGGGTTCCGCAGGCGGCGCAAGCGCGGATTCCGTATGAGTGCGTCGGAAAAGAGGAGCGAATTTTCGGGATAGATCATGTGCCGAAAATGAAGCGGGGCAGGACGAACGCCGTCGGCCCGCTCCGGCAGCGTCAGCTGGATCATCAGCAGTGTCATCATGCTTGTCTTCGTGTGGCGGAGCAGCTGCGCCACCTCCGTCGTATAGCATCGGCACTCCTCTTGCTCGCGCCGTGCCGCTTCGCAGGCTTTCAGGCAGAAACGGACGGCCGGATTCAGCACGGCGGCGAAAGGGATGCCGATCAGGGTGGCGAAGGCTCCGAACTCGCGTGCCTGCCACAGCAGGTCCGCGATCGCGAGCAGGGGAACGAGCAGCAGCGCGATGAGGAGCAGTGTGCCGAAGATTCGGAACCGTGTCATCGCGTCGGCGTTAACGCAATCCTCGCAGAAACGCCTCCGCCCGTTCGAGGTCTTCGGGGGTGTCGATGCCGATCGTTTCGACGTCGGAGATGCCTACACCTATTTTATAACCGTTTTCGAGCCACCGCAGCTGTTCGAGCGATTCGGCGGTTTCGAGCGTCGAGGGGGGCAGGGCCGTCACGGCGCGCAGCACCTCCGTGCGGAAGGCGTAGAGGCCGATGTGTTTGTAGAAGGTATGGCGCGTCAGCCACTCTTCGCGCGGAATGCCCCGCAGGTAGGGAATCACCGAACGCGAGAAGCAGATCGCCCGCGAGCGGGTATCGAGCACCACCTTCGGCGAGTTGGGGTTTTCGAGCGCCGCGAGGCCGTCGGCCGCCGTGAAGGGCTTGACGAGGGTTGCGATCTGGGTTTCGGGATCGTCGAAGCAGCGCTTCACCGTTTCGAGCTGCTCGGGGCGGATGAAGGGTTCGTCGCCCTGCACGTTCACCACCACGTCGCAGGGCGTGCCCAGCTTGTCGAAGGCCTCCCGACAGCGGTCCGTGCCGCTGCGGTGGTCGGGCGAGGTCATGACGGCGCGGCCGCCGAAGGCCTGCACGGCGTCGTAGATCCGCGCATCGTCGGTCGCCACCACGGCCTCGTCGAGTGCGCCGGCGACCTGTTCGTAGACGCGTTCGATCACCCGTTTGCCGCCCAGCATCGCCAGCGGCTTGCCCGGGAAACGCGTCGAGGCGTAGCGGGCGGGGATAATTGCGATGAATTTCATGATGTTCGGGTTGTATCGTTCGGTTCGGGGTCGGCGGAGCCGCTGTCGCAGGTCTCCGGTCACAGGGCTACAACCGTAGGGCAGCTTTCAACAGGCTGCTGCCGTCGGGTTGCCGTTCATCGGGCCGCTGTCGTCGGGCTCTGCCGCAGGACCGCTTTTGCGGCCGCGGGTCGGCGGCTCCGTTGGCGCGGTCTGCCCTCTCGGTTCCGCTGTCGTCGTGCGGTCGTTGTTCTGCCGTCCGCTCGCCCCCCCCGTTTCCGTGTTACTCCAACGCCAGGCGCAGCACCTCGTCGTTCGTGCGGACGTAGCGGAAGGTGAGTCCCTCGACGTAGTCCGCCTTGATTTCGGCGATGTCCTTGCGGTTCTCCTCCGAGAGGATCAGCTCCGTGATGCCCGCGCGCTTGGCGGCCAGGATCTTCTCGCGCACGCCGCCCACGGGGGTGACGCGGCCGCGCAGGGTCGTTTCGCCCGTCATGGCGATGCGCTCTTTCACGCGGCGGCCCGTGAAGGTCGAGACGATCGAGGTGACCATCGTGATGCCCGCCGAGGGGCCGTCTTTCGGAATGGCGCCCTCGGGAACGTGGATGTTGATGTCGCACCGCTCGAATTTCGCGGGATCGATGCCGAGCTCCTCGTAGTGGGCCTTCGTCCACTCGTAGGCGATCGTCGCCGACTCCTTCATCACCTCGCCCAGGTTGCCCGTGAGGTTCAGCGCCCCCTTGCCCGGGGTGAGGCACGATTCGATGTAGAGGATGTCGCCCCCCACCTCGGTCCAGGCGAGCCCCGTCACGACGCCCACCATGCCGCCCACCTCGTACTCCTCGCGGAGGTATTTCGGCATGCCGAGCGCCTTTTCGACCTCGGCCGCCGTGAAGGCGGGTTCGTACGCCTCCTCGAAGGCGATCTGCTTGGCACGGGCGCGCGCCAGCTTCGCCAGCTGTTTGTCGAGCGAGCGGACGCCCGCTTCGCGCGTGTAGCCCGTGATGATCTGCTCGACGGTCTGCGCCGAGAGGGTCATCCGATCCTCGGGGATGCCGTGCGCCTCGCGCTGCTTGGAGAGCAGGTGGTCGAGCGCGATGCGGACCTTCTCTTCGATGAGGTACCCGGGGATGTTGATCATCTCCATGCGGTCGCGCAGCGCGGGGGCGATGTTCTGGACGTTGTTGGCCGTGGCGATGAAGAGGACCTTCGAGAGGTCGTACTCCATGTCGATGTAGTTGTCGTGGAAGGTGGTGTTCTGCTCGGGGTCGAGCACCTCCAGCAGCGCGCTCGACGGGTCGCCGTGGTTCGATACGGAGATCTTGTCGATTTCGTCGAGGATGATGACCGGATTCGACGAACCGCACCGCTTGATCGTCTGGATGATGCGGCCCGGCATGGCGCCGATGTAGGTGCGGCGGTGTCCGCGGATCTCCGACTCGTCGTGCAGACCGCCCAGCGAGATGCGGCCGAACTTGCGGCCCAGCGCCGCGGCGACCGACTTGCCGAGCGAGGTCTTGCCCACGCCCGGAGGGCCGTAGAGGCAGAGGATCGGCGATTTCAGGTCACCCTTGAGCTTGATGACGGCCAGGTGTTCGAGGATGCGCTCCTTCACCTCGTCGAGCCCGAAATGGTCGCGGTCGAGCTGCTCGCGGGCGCATTTCAGGTCGAGGTTGTCGGGCGTCGTCTCCTCCCAGGGCAGGTCGAGCAGCAGTTCGAGGTAGGTGATCTGTACCGTGTACTCGGCCACGGCGGGATTCATCCGTTCGAGCTTGGCGACCTCCTTTTCGAAGGTTTCGGCCACCTCCTTCGGCCAGCGCTTCTTCGCGGCGGCCTCGCGCAGGCGGTCGATGTCGGCGTCGGAGCCCTCGCCCAGCTCGTCCTGGATCGTGCGCATCTGCTGCTGGAGGTAGTAGTCGCGCTGCTGCTTGTCGATCTCCTGCTTCACGCGCTCCTGGATCGAGTTCTTGAGTTCGGCCAGCTGCTGTTCGCGGATGAGGATTTCGAGCAGCTTGCGGGCGCGGGCCAGGAGGCCGGGCGCTTCGAGCAGCGTCTGACGGTCCTCGTCGGCGAGCTCCATGTTCGAGCAGATGAAGTTGATGATGCCGCGGTTCGAGTCGATGTTCTTGATGGCGAACGCCGCCTCCTTGGGCATCGAGGGCGAGATGTTGATGATGGCGAGCGCCGTGTCGCGGATTGACTCGATCAGCGCCTCGAACTCGACGTTCTTGCCGTCGGGCGTCGTGTCGCGCAGCGCGCCGACGCGCGCTTTCAGATAGGGCTCGGTCGCGATGTACTCGCCGATTTCGATCTTCTGCAGGCCGTTCAGGATCACCGTCAGGTTGCCGTTCGGCATTTCGAGGATCTTGATGATGCGGGCGGCCGTTCCGACGCGGTACATGTCGGCCGGCGCGGGGTCTTCGACCTCGCTTTCGCGCTGCAGCACGGCGCCCAGAATGCCGCTCTCGGCATTCACGGCGCGCACGAGCGAGATGCTCTTGTCGCGGCCGACGGTGATGGGGGTGATGGCGCCCGGGAAGAGCACCGACGAACGGAGCGTAAGGATGGGGAGCACCTCGGGGATGTCGGCCTCCTCGATCGGTTCGTCTTCGCCCGTGACGATCGGAATGACGTGATGCCGCCCGTCGGCCAGTTCGGCCGCCAGCGACGCCTCTTCGATCTCCACGGTCTCTATTTTCGTCTTTTCACTCATAATTTTCCATAATCAAAGCGGTGCAAAGGTAACGTTTTTTCACGGATTTTATTTTGTCTTTGACAGATTGTTAATAACTTTGCCCCTCCAAACGAAACGCAAAACAACATTTTCTATGCCCATTGCCGACAAATACGCCCCCCGAACGCTGGAGGCGAAATGGTACGAATACTGGATCGAACATCGGCTTTTCCACTCCGAACCCGACAGCCGCGAACCCTATACGATCGTTATTCCGCCCCCCAACGTGACGGGCATGCTCCACATGGGCCACATGCTCAACAACACGTTGCAGGACGTCCTGGTCCGCCGCGCCCGCATGTCGGGCCGCAACGCCTGCTGGGTGCCGGGCATGGACCACGCCTCGATCGCCACCGAGGCGAAGGTCGTGGCGATGCTCCGCGAGCGGGGGATCGAGAAGTCGCAGCTCACGCGCGAAGAGTTCCTGCGCTACGCCTGGGAGTGGAAGGAGCAGTACGGCGGCGTGATTCTCAAGCAGCTGCGCACGCTGGGCGCCTCGTGCGACTGGGAGCGCACCTGCTTCACGATGGACGACGAGCGCACCGAAAGCGTGCTGCGCGTCTTCTGCGACCTCTACGAGAAGGGGAAGATCTACCGCGGCGTGCGCATGGTCAACTGGGACCCCGCGGCGCAGACGGCCCTTTCGGACGAGGAGGTGATCTTCAAGGAGTCGCACGGCAAGCTCTACTACCTGCGCTATCGGGTCGAGGGCTCGGACGAGGCGCTGATCGTCGCCACGACGCGTCCCGAGACGATCCTGGGCGATACGGCCCTCTGCGTCAATCCGAACGACCCGCGCTACCGCCATCTGGCCGCCGACGCCCGCGTCATCGTGCCGCTGGTGGGCCGCTCGATTCCCGTCATTCGGGACGAGTACGTCGACATCGAGTTCGGTACGGGTGCCCTGAAGGTGACCCCCGCGCACGATGTGAACGACTACATGCTGGGCGAAAAGTACGGATTGGAGACGATCGACATCTTCAACGACGACGGTACGATCAACGATCGGGTGGGGCTCTACGTCGGCATGGACCGCTTCGAGCTGCGCAAGCGCATCGAAGGCGACCTGGCCGCGGCCGGTCTGCTGGAGAAGACCGAGGAGTACACGAACAACGTCGGCTATTCGGAGCGCACGGGCGCGGCGATCGAGCCGAAGCTCTCGATGCAGTGGTTCCTGTCGATGGGCGAGCTGGCCGAGCCCGCCACGAAGGCCGTGCTGGAGGATACGATCCGCTTCGTGCCCGAGAAATACAAGAACACCTACCACCACTGGATGGAAAACATCAAGGACTGGTGCATTTCGCGCCAGCTGTGGTGGGGGCAGCGCATTCCCGCCTACTACCTCCCGAAGGGGGGCTTCGTGGTGGCGCCGACGGCCGAAGAGGCGTTGGAGAAGGCGCGCGCCAAGACGGGCGACCCGACGCTGCGCATGGAGGAGCTGCGGCAGGACGAGGATGTGCTCGACACGTGGTTCTCGTCGTGGCTCTGGCCGATTTCGGTCTTCGACGGCATCCGTCGTCCCGACAACGAGGAGATCCGCTACTACTATCCGACGAACGATCTGGTGACGGGTCCCGACATCATCTTCTTCTGGGTGGCCCGCATGATCATGGCCGGATACGAGTACCGCGGTGCGGAGCCCTTCCGCAACGTCTATTTCACAGGCATCGTCCGCGACAAGATCGGTCGCAAGATGTCGAAGCAGCTGGGCAATTCGCCCGACCCGCTCGACTTGATCGACCGCTACGGCGCCGACGGCGTCCGCATGGCGATGCTCATCTCGTCGTCGGCGGGCAACGACGTGATGTTCGACGAGGCGCTCTGCGAGCAGGGCCGCAATTTCGGCAACAAGATCTGGAATGCCTACCGCCTGGTGAACGGCTGGCAGACGGCCGACGCGGCACAGAGCGAGAACAACCGCCTCGCGGTGGCGTGGTTCGAGCAGGCGCTGGGCCGTACGCTGCGCGAGGTGGAGGCCGATTTCCGTCAGTATCGCATTTCGGAGGCCTTCAAGGCGTTCTACAAACTCTTCTGGGACGAGTTCAGCGGTCTCTACCTCGAGATCGTCAAGCCCGCTTTCGGACAGCCGATCGACCGCGCGACCTTCGAGGCGACGCGTTCGTTCTTCGATCGTCTGATGCGCATGCTGCATCCCTTCATGCCTTTCGTGACGGAGGAGATCTGGCAGGATCTGGCCCCGCGCGCCGCGGGCGAGTCGATCTGCGTCGCTCCGATGCCCGAGCCCGTCGCCGAGGATGCGGCGATGCTCGCCCGTTTCGAGCTGGCGCGCGAGGCGATTTCGGCCGTGCGCAACATCCGCAACCAGAAGAACCTGCCGCAGAAGGAGGCGCTCGTGCTGCGCGTGATCGAGGATGCGAACTATCCCGCCGAATTCGCCCCCGTGATCGCCAAGATGGCCAACCTCTCGGCCATTGAACCGATCTCCGAAAAGGATGCGGCGGCTGTCGCGTTCCTGGTCAAGACGACGCAGTATTTCGTGCCGCTGGCGGGCATGCTCGACACGGAGGCCGAGCGACGGAAGCTCGCGGAGGATCTGACCTACTACGAAGGGTTCTTGGCGAGCGTTCGGAAGAAGCTGCAGAACGAGCGCTTCGTGCAGAACGCGCCCGAAAAGGTGGTCGCCAACGAGCGGGCCAAGGAGGCCGATGCCGAGGCGAAGATCGCCGCACTGAAGGCGCAGATCGAGGCGCTGTCATAGTTGATGCGATCCCGCAGGGATCGGCAGCCCGCAGCCGCCCCCTGGCGGAGGGTTGCAACTCGCTGAAGAGCTCGATGCCGCCTCCGCTCGGCTGCGGGCAGAATCGAACGATTCGATTCCGCAAGGATTGGTGGGCCGCAACTATCCTCTGGCGAAGGGCTGTAGGAAATTCGCACGCAGTGCGGCGGGCCGCAGCTTCGCCCTGCGAAGGCCCGCATGTCGCGTCCCCTCGCAAGCTGTGGCCCGAACCGAACGTTTCGATCCTAAAAGGATCGGCAGCCCGCAGCCGCCCCCTGGCGGAGGGTTGTAGCGAAAATTCGCACGCAGTGCGGCGGGCCGCAGCTTCGCCCCGCGAAGGCCCGCAGCTCGCGACCGCTCGTGCGAATCCTCCGCAGGCTGCGGTCCGAGGAGCGATCGCACGGCGAGGCTGCGGACTGCCGAATGCAGACGTGATTCGCCCGATCCGTTTTTTTATATTTAAACCGTTATCGATTTGCATATTACGATTTATACCGACGGCTCGTCGCGCGGCAACCCGGGCCCGGGAGGCTTCGGCTGCGTGCTGCTGGCCGGCCCGCACCGCAAGGAGCTCTCGGCGGGTTTTCGCGAGACGACCAACAACCGCATGGAGCTCATGGCTGTCTGCGTGGCGCTCGAAACGCTCAAGTTCGAGGGCTCGGAGGTCACGCTCTATTCCGATTCGAAATACGTCGTCGACGCCGTCGAGAAACGGTGGGTCTTCGGCTGGGAGAAGAAGGGCTTCGTCGGGAAGAAGAACCCCGACCTTTGGATGCGCTTTCTGCGTGTCTATCGGCGCCACCGCGTCCGTTTCGTCTGGGTCAAGGGCCATGCCGAGACGGTCGAGAACAACCGCTGCGACCAATTGGCCGTGGCGGCGGCTTCGCTTCCGAACCTTCCTGCGGACAGCGGCTATCAGCCCGAGTGACGGCCGTAACGGCACCCGCCCCGGCGGGTGCGGATTTGGCCGATTCGTCCGAATTGCTTATATTTGTGCTGCCAACATCCGCGACCTCTCATGTTCAAGACCTATCTTCGGCTGCTGGGCTTCGCCCGCCCGATCGAAAAATACGCCGTCCCGTATTTCTTCTATTCGCTGTTCTACGCGCTGTTCAACTCGTTGACGTTCCTGCTGATCGTCCCGATCATGAACACGATGTTCGACCCCTCGTACACGTTCGAGAGGGTCGTGTCGCTGCCTCCCCTGAAGCTCGACAAGGCCTATCTGGAGACCCTCTTCAACTACCTCTATTCGCAGCTCTTCGAGACCTACGACCGCCAGCGCGTGCTGGTGCTGCTGGCCTGCATCACGATCGTCATCAGCCTCTTGAGCAACCTGTTCCGCTACCTCGGAGCCTGGACCGTCGAGTCGATGCGGGCCCGTACGCTGCAACGCATGCGCGACGAGATGTTCGCACGCGTGATGGAGATGAACGTGGGTTATTTCAGCGAACAGCGCAAGGGCGACATCATTTCGCGCATCACGGCCGACGTGAACGTCGTGCAGTTCTGCATCACCAATACGTTGCAGGTGGCCTTCCGCGAACCGTTCCTGATCGTCGGCTACATCGTGATGATGGTGGCCCTTTCGTGGGAACTCTCGGTCTTCTCGGTGCTCTTCCTGCCGCTCGTGGCGCTGCTGATCGGCAGCATCGTAAAGCGGCTGCGCCACCCCGCGCGCACGAACCAGCAGCGGCTGGGCGAGATGGTTTCGACCCTCGACGAATCGTTGTCGGGCGTGAAGGTCATCAAGAGTTATAACGCCACCGAGTTCGTCAAGGAGAACTTTTTCCGCATCGACGCCGATGTAGCGCGGTTGACCCTCTCGATGGCGCGGCGTCAGCAGCTCGCCTCGCCGATGAGCGAATTTCTGGGTATTTCGGCTGTCGGCGTGATCCTCGTCTTCGGCGGGGTGCTTGTCTCGCGCGGCTCGCTCGACCCGGGCAGCTTCATCGCCTTCGTGGCGATCTTCTCGCAGATCACCCGCCCCGTGCGCGCCTTCGTCGACCAGTTCGCCAACATCAACCAGGGCATCGCGGCGGGCGAGCGCATCTTCGCGCTGCTCGACTCGCGCCCCGAGATCGTCGACAAGCCCGATGCCCGTCCTTTCGAGGGGTTGCGCGAAAAGATCGAGTTCTGCGACGTGCATTTCGCCTACGACGGGCGCCGCGAGGTGATCGACGGCGTTTCGTTCGAGGTGCGGCGCGGCGAGACGGTGGCCCTCGTCGGTCCGTCGGGGGGCGGCAAGTCGACCCTGTCGGAGCTCATTCCCCGCTTTTACGATCCCTCGTCGGGCGAGATCCGCATCGACGGAGTGCCCCTGACCGACTACACGCAGGATTCGCTGCGCGCCCACATGAGCATCGTGGCGCAGGAGACCGTCCTGTTCAACGACACGATCGCCGCGAACCTGCGCATGGGCAAGCCCGATGCCTCGAAGGAGGAGCTCGTCGCCGCGGCGCGCATTGCCAATGCCGACGATTTCATCCGCGAGACCCCCGAAGGGTATGACACGAACATCGGCGATCGCGGCGCCAAACTCTCGGGCGGTCAGCGCCAGCGCCTCTCGATCGCCCGCGCGGTGCTGAAGAATCCCGAGATCCTGATCCTCGACGAGGCCACCTCGGCCCTCGACACGGAGAGCGAAAAGCTCGTGCAGGAGGCCTTGAACAAGCTGCTCGTGGGGCGCACCTCGATCGTCATCGCCCATCGTCTCTCGACGATCCAGGGGGCCGACAAGATCGTCGTCGTCGCCGAAGGCCGCATCGCCGAGCAGGGCACGCACGACGAGCTGCTGGCCCGCGGCGGCATTTACGCCCATCTGATCGAAATGCAGTCTTTCGCCTGATCGAACTCCCTATGTACGGCAAGGGCGGGTACCGTACGCGGTATCCGCTCTGAACGTGTGTTGCTGCGGATGCCGCGCCGCACGCCGAATCTTTGTGCCGTCTCGCGTCCGCGTATCCCTGTGTCGTGCTGCGTCCCCGAATCTTTGTGTCGTCTCGCGTCCGCGTATCCCTGCGTCGTGCCGCTTCACCGAATTCTTGCGTCGTCTTCCGTGAATCTCTGCGTCGCTCCGCGCCCGCCGTATTCTTGCGTCGTGCCGCGGCTGCGAATCCTTACTTACGGCCGTTCCGCCTCGTAGAGCGCATCGAACCGCCGCCGCAAGAGCTCCTCGTCCCGCATCATCGTCCGCAGCTCCTCCAGCCGCCGCTGCTTTGCGGGGTCGGGCAGCCACAGTCGCAGGTAGCCGCCTTCGCCGTATTTGCGTCGCAGATGCTCCGTGAAACGCGCATATTGCCCCGCGCGATCGAGTTCGGGCATGTGCGCCGCTCCGTACTGCACGGTGCGCCGCAGAATCGTTTCGGGATCGATCGTGCGGTCCGCTTCGGCGACGATGCGTCCGTAGAGCGTGCGGGGCGCCCGTTCGGCCGAGGCGCGATGATCCTCCGCCGCGGCCGCCATCGTTTCGATCTCCTCCTCCGTAAACCAGTCGCGCAGCCGACGGTCCGCCCGCAGCAGCTCGCCCGAGCGCAGGTGGTGCCGTTTGCGTCCCGCCTCCAGCCCCAGATCGTGGTAGGCTGCGGCGACGCAGGCCAGCTCTTCGCGGGCGCAGAACAGGGCGGCGAGTCGACGGCTTTCGCCGATCACCGCTTCGGCGTGCGTGCGGCGGTGGGCGGCGTCGAAATGCTCGTAGCGCGGCAGAATCTCCTCGTCGAGGTAACGTTGCAGGGATGTGTCCATCGGGCTTATCGGTTCAGGTAGCGATCGGTCAGGCGTGAGACGGCATAGTCGCCGAGCGCCTCCGCGTCGACCGCGATGCACCCTTCGGCCGCGGGCAGCTCCTCGACCTCCAGTCGGTGGAACAGGGCGTGGATCGCCTGGTGCGAAAGCTGGTGGCGCGGCATGCGCACCGTGTCGGTCAGGCGGAAGGGCTGCCCGCCGAGCAGTCGGCCGAAGGCCTCCTCTGCGGCGAGCCGGTCGAAATCGCACGCCTCGGCCGTCTCGACGAGCGGAAATTCGTAGAGCCCCTGCCAGATGTCGTGCGGGCCGCGGCGGTGCAGCAGCGTCCTGCGGCCGTCGGTCAGGTGCAGGTAGTGGAAATAGCGGTCGCGCGTGCGGGTTTTTCCCGCCTTGACGGGGCGTCGGGCGACGCTTCCCGCTGCGAGGGCCAGACAGCAGTCGGCAAAGGGGCACTCCGTGCAGCGGGGCTGCTGCGGGGTGCAGCAGGTGGCGCCGAAATCCATGATCGCCTGGTTGTAGGCGGCCGCCCGCATCGGGTCGAGCAGCGTTTGCGCCAGCTCGGCGAAGGTACGGCGCCCGACCGTGGTGTCGATCGGCGTCTCGAGGTCGAACAGACGCGCCAGCACGCGGTAGACGTTGCCGTCGACCACGGCGTGCGGTCGGTCGAAGGCCATCGAGCAGACCGCCGCCGCCGTATAGTCGCCCACCCCCTTCAGGCTGCGGACCTCCTCGTAGCGTTCGGGGAAACGGCCGCCGAAGCGTTCGACGACCTGCCGTGCCGCGGCGTGCAGGTTGCGGGCGCGGCTGTAGTAGCCGAGCCCCTGCCAGAGCTTCAGCACCTCGTCCTCGGTGGCGGCCGCCAGTGCGGCGACCGTCGGGAAACGTTCGGTGAAACGCTCGTAGTAGGCGAGCCCCTGCTGTACGCGCGTCTGCTGGAGGATCACCTCCGAGAGCCAGATGCGGTAGGGGTCGCGCGTCTCGCGCCACGGCAGCGTACGGCCGTGCAGGCGGTACCACTCGATCAGGCGCGGGGCGATGCGGTCGTCGGCACGAAGCGGGGCGGCGGATCGTTCTTCGGTGTGCGCAGCCGTGCGGATTGCTTTGGTGTATGTTGCGGCGGGTGCCTCTTCTGAATGCGGTGTGCGGTCGTTCATGGATCAGCGCAGTTTCATCACGTCGTCGATGCCGATTTCGCGGTAGGTCGATTCGAGCTCCTTGCTGCGGTCGGAGATGACGAGCAGCTTGTCGCCCAGCAGCAGCTCGGTCTTGCCCTGCGGTACGAAATATTCGCCTTCGCGGCAGATCATCATGACGAGCGTGTTCTCGGGGAGCGAAATATCCTTCAGCGAGCGCCCTGTGGCGAGCAGCGCCTCGTTCACCTCGACCTCGGTCAGGGCCGAAGTGATGTCCTCGTGCATGTTCACCTCGAACGAGGCTTCGCGCTCCTCGAAGGCCAGACCGAGGATGTTGGCCATGCCGCTGACGGTCGTGCCCTGTATGACGAGCGAAAGGATCGTCGAGAGGAACACCACGTTGAAGAGCAGGTCGGCGTGTTCGATGCGCGCCATGAGCGGATAGGTGGCGAAGAGGATCGGCACGGCGCCGCGCAGCCCCACCCACGAGACGTAGAAACGCGCCTTGCGTGAGAATTTGCGGAAGGGGGCGAGGCAGAGCAGCACGGCGAGCGGGCGGGCCAGCACGATCAGGAAGAGGCCGACCAGGCCGCCCAGCAGCAGCACCTCGGGACGGATCAGATCGCGCGTATTGACCAGCAGACCGAGCATGAGGAACATGACGATCTGCATGAGCCAAGTGAAACCGTCGAAAAAGACGGTCAGGGTGCGCTTCTGCGTCAGCCGGTGGTTGCCCACCACGAGCCCCGCGATGTAGACGGCCAGGTAGCCGTTGCCGCGCAGCAGGTCCGTGAAGGCGAACGAGAAGAAGATGAAGGCGAGCAGCAGCACCGAGTAGAGCGAGTGGTTTTCGAGGTGGATGCGGTTGATCGACCAGACGGCCGCCCGCCCGATCAGATAACCCGACAGGGCGCCCACAACGAGCTGCACGAGGACGAAGAAGAGGTTCGTGCCGATGCCCGTCTGGGCGCCGCTGTTCGAGAGAATGCCGATCATGAGCATCGTGAGCATGTAGGCCATCGGGTCGTTCGAGCCGCTTTCGAGCTCGAGCAGCGGCCGCAGCCGTTCGCGCAATCCCTGTTTTTTCGAGCGGAGGATCGAGAAGACCGACGCCGAGTCGGTCGACGACATCGTGGCGGCGAGCAGCAGCGACATCGGGAACGAGAGCTCGAAGCCGAGCCACGGGGCCGCGAAGCGGATGAAGCCCGCCAGGATGAGCGCCGTGAGGATCACGCCGAAGGTGGCCAGCACGAGCCCGGGTCCGATGATCGGTTTGATCTCCTGAAACTTGGTGTCCATACCGCCCGTGAAGAGGATGATGCAGAGGGCCACCATGCCGATGAACTGCGTCAGCTCGGCGGAGTTGAAGGTGATGAAATCCCATCCGAACAACATGCCCACGCCGAGGAAGAGCAGCAGGGCGGGGGCCCCGAAGCGATAGGCCACCTTGCCGGCCATCACCGCCACGAAGAGCAGCAGTGCGCCGACCAGTACGATATGTTCTCCGCTTAAGTTGAACATGGTCTTGCGTTTTTTTCGGTTCGTTGCCGCCGCTTTCGGTGCGGCGGCGGGTTTATCGTCCGCCCGCGGGGGCGCCTTCGACGATACGCACCTCGGTCAGGGGGCGGTACTCGAAGTCGACGTATTCGGCGGCCTGCATCGCGGCGAAGCTGCCGTCCGCCGCGCGATAGATCGTCACGCCGACGGCCGCACCGCCTCCGTCGGGGAGGGCGAGGAGCCGCTCGACGGCCCCTTCGGCGATGGCGCGTTCGATGTCGGCGCGCAGCGACTGCGGGTAGTAGCGTTCGGTGCGGCGCAGCGGGCGGTTCGTCCGAGCGCAGCAGGGGCGCCCTTCGCGGTCGCGCAGGCGGGCGATCAGCGCGGCGGCCCCCCAGAGCAGGAGCACGGCGCCGATGAAAAGAGCGGCCGAGCGCAGGTCGTTCGACCACGCGGCGCCGAAAAGCAGGTTCAGAACGATCGGTGCCGCACCGCATGCGAGGAGCACCAGCGGCATCGTTACGGGTTTCGAGCGGCGCACGACGGCACCGTTCGACGAGGCGTACATCGCCTCGCAAATGGTTTTTCTGTTCATTGTTTTTACGGATGGATGAAATGACACGTTTCGATCGCTGCGGACCCGAGGGGACCGCGAAAGGCGTTCGTGTCAGATGATCCACCGGCACAGGCGCTTCGGCGTATGATCCGAACGGCGCGCCGTGACGGCCCGCAGGCTGTACAGCCCTCCCGTAAAATGAAGCGTGGGTCGTTGGGCGAGGGGTGCCGCCGCCGTTCCCGCTCCGAGCGGGCGGGGCGACCATCGCCCGTCGATGCGCATCGACCGCGCGGTCGCAACCCCCTCGGTAACGGGCAGGTGCAGGTCCGTGTTGCAGGCGGCGATCGTGCGCAGCGTCTCCGCCGCGGTGCTCCGTACGACGGAGGTTTCGCGACGGACAGCCGCCTCGGCGGAGTCGCCGTTCGCACCGTGCAGCAGCACGAACAACAGGGCCGCGGCGGCCGCTATGCGCAACAGGATTTTCATGCGGAACAAAGATAGCGACTTTCGTGCTAAAATGAAAACGAATCGCCGAAAACAGCCCTTCGACGGCTCCGACGCACCGGATTTTCTAATTTTATAGATGAAAAGTTTGGTCGGGCGGATTTTGTTTACTATATTTGTCGTACTAATTTTTTACCGTATGAAACACCTTTTCCTTCTTTCGGCAGCGGCGCTGCTTCTGTCGGGTGTCGGCTGCACGCCGCGCAAGGCGCCGCTGCGCCGCACCTGCCTCTATGCCGCCGTCGATACGACGTGGCAGCTGCCGATGAGCTGCAATTTCGGTTACGATCCGCGTTTTCCCTATGCGGAGTTTCATCGGAGCTCGCCGCCCGCCGCGGCCGACGTGCACGACGGATATTGCAGGGTCGTTTTCGAAATCGACCGCCCCGTGCAGGTCTCGGTGATGCCCGTGCGCGATTCGACGGCAAAACTCGTCCTGGGCAACTATTTCACGGTGATGCCCGGCGATTCGCTGGAGGTGCGGACGGTGACCGATCCGCGCATTACCGTGCTGAAGGCGGTCAAGGCGGAGCTGGTCGGCAGCGCATATGCGGATAACGCCTATGTCGCCCTGCTCCAGACGGCGTTTCCTCCGAAGATGCAACCGAAGTTCGAAAACGACGACATCGAGGCCTACCGCCGCGCACTGGATGCCTTCTGCGCCCGCAAACAGGCCTTTTTGGACAGTTGCAGTCGGGCGATGCCCCTTTCGGAGCACTGCATCCGCCAGCAGCGGGCGCTCTGCGAGCTGGAGCGCTACAACCGCCTTTCGTCGCTGCTTCAGAAGCACCCCGAATGGGAAGCCCTCGCCGACACGCTGGCCGAACAGCCGCTGCCCGAAGCGGGGTACGGGACGTCTCCCTATGCCGCCGCGCTGCTCAACAAGTACCTGCGCAACGTCTCGGCGGAGCCCGAGTTCTGCTACGAGGCGATCGAGCGGGGCATTCGTCGGGCGCCGCGCCGCCTGCGCGACTACCTGACGGCGTTGCAGATCGGCTGGTATGCCGAACGGCAGCTGTCGGTGTATGAAGAGGCGCTGACGGCGACCATCGAGCGGGCCGAGCGAACGATCCGCGATACGTCGATGCTGGCCTACATCGCCCGCGCGAAGGCCTTCTATGCCGACCGTTCGGTCGTGTTGCCCGATTCGGTGCTGAACGGAACCCGTCTGCAAACCCCCGAGGGCGAGGAGCTGACTCTCGGCGGGCTGCTGGCGCGCTACGAGGGACGACCGCTCTACGTCGATTTCTGGGCGAGCTGGTGCACGGGCTGCATCCTGGACATGCAGCGGTCGGAGCGCGCCAAGGCGTGGATGAAGGAGCAGGGGATCGTCTGCATCTACCTGTCGATCGACGAGAAGTTCGAAGACTGGCAGCGGGCGAGTGCCCGCCACGGGGTCGAAGGCGATTCGTACCTCTGCCTGGGCGAGTGGCATTCGCCGCTTACGGAGCTGCTCAAGATCAAGTCGATTCCGCGCTATCTGCTGCTCGATGCCAGCCACGGGATCGTCAGCAGCTACGCGCCACGACCCACCGACGACGGGCTGCCCGAGCTCAAACGACTCGTCGACGGTATGCGGTCGGGGCGGCTGACGCCGGCGAAATAGGTGCGGCCCCGCGCGATGCGAAAAGGCCGATCGTCCGCTGACGGACGATCGGCCTTTTTCGGTGAGCCGTAGGGGTTTATTTGCCCATGTAGCTCTTGATGTAGTGGTGGTGCGAACCCCAGCGTTCGAACGCCGCCTTGTCGAGCTCCTCGCGGGCATCGGGGTGGGCGATCGAGATCAGCAGGCGGGCACGCTCCTGCATCGTCTTGCCGTAAAGATCGACGGCGCCGTACTCGGTGACGAACCAGTGGATGTGGTTGCGCGTCGTGACGACGCCCGCACCGTCGAGCAGCGTCGGGCAGATCTTCGAAACGCCCTTGTTGGTCATCGAGGGCATGGCGATGATCGCCTTGCCGCCCTTCGAGAGCGAAGCACCGTAGACGAAGTCGATCTGGCCGCCGACGCCCGACCAGAATTTCGTGCCGAGCGAGTCGGCCGACACCTGGCCCGTGAGGTCGACCTGCAGGGCCGAGTTGATGGCCGTCATGCGGTCGTTCTGCGAGATGATGTAGGGGTCGTTCGTGTAGCCCACGTCCATCATGAGGACGCCCGGGTTGTCGTCGATGAAGTCGTAGACCTCTTTCGAGCCCATCAGGAAGGTCGACACCATCTTGCCCGGGTCGGTCTTCTTCGCCTCGCCGTTGATGACGCCCTTGCGCACGAGCGGCAGCACGCCGTCGGCGAACATCTCGGTGTGGATACCGAGGTTCTTGTGGTTGCCCAGCTGGGCCAGCACGGCGTTCGGAATGGCGCCGATGCCCATCTGGAGCGTCGCACCGTCCTCGATCAGGGCGGCGCAGTGCTTGCCGATGGCCGTCTCGACCTCGTTCGGCTCGGTGAACTTCGCTTCGATGAGCGGCGTATCGTCCTCGCACCAGATATCGATCTTCTGCATCGGGATCATCGCCTGACCGAACGAGCGGGGCACGTTCGGGTTCACGACGGCGATCACGTGGTCGGCGCACTCGACGGCGGCCAGCGTGGCGTCGACCGAGGTGCCGAGCGATACGTAGCCGTGCTTGTCGGGGGGCGTGACCTGGATCATCGCCACGTTGCACGGTACGGCGCCGCAGCGGTAGAGGCGCTGCGTCTCGCTCAAAAAGATCGGAATGTAGTCGGCATGGCCCGACTGGGTCACCTTGCGCACGTTCGCGCCGACGAAGAACGAATCGAGCTGGAAGATCCCCTCGAATTTCGGATCGGCGTAGGGTGCGGGACCCTCCGTGTGGAGGTGGTGGACATGTACGTCGCGCAGCTCGCCGCGCTCGCCGCGGGCGCACATGGCCTGGATGAGGCACTGGGGTGCGGATGCGACGGAACTCAAGTGCACGTGGTCGCCCGATTTGATGACCTTGACGGCCTCTTCGGGCGTGGTGTAATGAATGGGTGTCAGCATTTCGGTATCTGTTTGTTTAGTTTGGTTTGTGTCGTTTCGTTTCGGGGTTGCGGGGAGTCCTTGCCGACGGACGTCCCGCAGGTGCGACGCCGCAGAAGTCGGCGGGCAGCTGCTTTGCCCCCGCGAAAGCCTGCGGCTTGCGTCGGGTTCGTTGCGTGCGCTTTGCCAGCCGCCGCCCGCATGCAGTCGCGCGTCAGCGCGTGCCGTCTTGCTTTGCAGCAGGCCCCGCGGCTCGCATCGGGTTCGTAGCCTCCCTTCGCCAGCCGCCGCCCGCATGCAGTCGCGCATCGGCGCGTGCCGTCTTGCTTTGCAGCAGGCCCCGCGGCTCGCATCGGGTTCGTTGCCTCCTTTCGCCAGCCGCCGCCCGCATGCAGTCGCGCGTCGGCGCGTGCCGTTCGCCGCCGCCCCCCGGCGGCTGAACGGCAAGGTCGCAGTTCCCTGCTCCTGCCGTCCGTCCGCCGTCGGCGAACCGCCCGCAGCGTTTCTGCGGGATCGGCGTACCGCTTGCCGCGGTCGCGCGGAGAGGGCGAAGCGCTACTTGCGCTTCACCTCCACCTGCTCGTAGCCCTCGATGATGTCGCCCACCTTGATATCGTTGAACGACTCGATGTTCAGACCGCAGTCCATGCCGCTCGTCACCTCCTTGACGTCGTCCTTGAAGCGTTTGAGCGAGCCCAGTTTGCCCGTGTAGATCACGATGCCGTCGCGGATGACGCGGATCGGCGTGTTGCGGCCGATCTTGCCCTCGCGGACGATACCGCCGGCGATCGTGCCGACCTTCGAGATCTTGAAGGTTTCGAGCACCTCGACCGAGGCGACGATCTCCTCCTTCATGACGGGCTCCAGCATGCCCTCGATGGCATCCTTGATGTCGTTGATCGCATCGTAGATGATCGAGTAGAGGCGGATTTCGATCTCCTCCTTCTCGGCCAGACGGCGTGCCGACGCCGAGGGGCGCACCTGGAAACCGACGATGATGGCGTTCGAAGCGGCGGCCAGCAGGACGTCCGATTCCGAAATCTGACCCACGGCGGCGTGGATCACGTTCACCTGCACGGTCTCCTTCGAGAGCTTGATGAGCGAGCCCGACATGGCCTCCACCGAACCGTCGACGTCGCCCTTGACGATGATGTTGAGCTCCTTGAACGAGCCGATGGCGATGCGGCGGCCGATTTCGTCGAGCGTCACGTGCTTCTGGGTCATGATACCCTGCATGCGTTGCAGCTGCTCGCGCTTGTTGGCGATTTCGCGCGCCGAGCGGTCGTCCTCCATCACGTTGAAGGTGTCGCCCGCCTGCGGGGCGCCGTTCAGACCCAGCACCTGCACGGGGGTCGAGGGACCTGCCTCGGTCACCTTCTTGCCGTTTTCGTTGAACATCGCCTTGACGCGGCCCGTGAAGGTGCCCGAAAGCATCACGTCGCCCACGCGCAGCGTACCGCTCTGTACGAGGATCGTCGAAACGTAGCCGCGACCCTTGTCGAGCGTCGACTCGATCACCGTACCCACGGCGCGCTTGTCGGGATTGGCCTTCAGTTCGAGGATTTCGGCCTCGAGCAGCACCTTCTCGAGCAGCTTGTCGAGGTTGAGGCCCTGCTTGGCCGAGATCTCCTGATCCTGGTATTTGCCGCCCCACGACTCGACCAGGTAGTTCATCTGCGAGAGCTGCTCCTTGATGTGTTCGGGGTTGGCCTGCGGCTTGTCGATCTTGTTGATGGCGAAGACCATCGGAACGCCTGCGGCCTGCGCGTGGTTGATCGCCTCGATCGTCTGCGGCATGACGCTGTCGTCGGCCGCCACGATGATGATCGCCACGTCGGTCAGCTTGGCGCCGCGGGCGCGCATGGCCGTGAAGGCCTCGTGGCCCGGGGTGTCGAGGAAGGTGATCTTCTGACCGTTGAGCTCGACGCTGTAGGCACCGATGTGCTGCGTGATGCCGCCCGCCTCGCCCGCGATGACGTTCGTCTTGCGGATGTTGTCCAGCAGCGAGGTCTTACCGTGGTCGACGTGTCCCATGACCGTCACGATCGGCGGACGCGGCACGAGCTTGCTTGCGTCCTCGACCTCCTCTTCGGAGATCGCCTCCTGGATTTCGACGGAGACGAACTCGGTCTTGAAGCCGAACTCCTCGGCCACGACGACGAGCGCTTCGGCGTCGAGACGCTGGTTGATCGAAACCATCAGACCGAGGTTCATGCAGGCCATGATGACTTCGGTCGGGGCGACGTTCATCATCGTGGCGAGCTCGCTGACGGTGACGAACTCGGTCACCTTGAGCACCTTGCGCTCCATCTCCTCGCGCTCGAACTCCTCGTTCATGCGCTCGGCGACCAGCTCGCGCTTCTCCTTGCGGTATTTCGATGCCTTGGTCTTCGTGCCCTTGGCCGTCAGACGCGCCAGCGTATCCTTCACCTGCTTCGAAACCTCCTCGTCGCTCACCTCGGGGCGTACGACGGGCTTCGGCTGCGGTTTGTTCTTGTTCTTGTTGCGACGGCCCTCGCCCGGTTTGGGCTGGTTCTGCGACGCACCGCCCTGTGCGGGACGGTTGCTGCCTCCGCCGCGGTTGTCGGTGCCGCTCTTGACGCCGCTGCCGCTCTTCTGCGCCTTGTTCACGTCCACCTTCTCCTTCTGGAGACGCTTGCGCTTGTGGCGGCCGCCCGGGACGAATCCCGACACATCCATCGTGCCCAGCACCTGCGGCCCCGTGAGGGTCGCGATTTCGGGACGGAAGATGTTGTCGCGCTTCTCGGGCTGCGGGGCGGGCTCGGCCTTCTCGGGGCTCTTCTCGGCCGCCGCTTCGGCCGGCTTGACGGCGCTCGGCGCGGGTGCCGCGGGTTGTGCGGCGGGCTGCGCCGCAGGTTTCTCGGCGGGCTTTTCGGCCGCCGGTGCGGGTGCCGCCTTCGGTGCCTCGACCTGCTGCGGAGCAGGGGCCTCGGCAGGCTTCTCCGCGGCGGCGGGCGCTGCGGGCGCGGGTGTCGGCGCCGGTTCGGCGACCTTTGCCGCGGGCGTTTCGACCGCGCGGGCTGCGGGCTGCGGAGCCGCTGCCGCCGCAGGCTGCGGGGCGGGCTTCGGAGCCGCGGGCTTCGGCGAGAGGTCGATCTTGCCGAGGAACTTGGGCTGTCGGATCTCGTCCTTGACGTGGATCATGTTCGACTTGATGACCACCTCCTTCTCCTCCTTGGGTTTGGCGGCGGCGATCGTGACGGTCGTCTGTTTCTGGGCGATGCGTTCGCGCACCGAGTCACGGGCGCCTGCGGCGCTGCGGTTGGCGCCGAACTCCTTTTCGAGGACGGCGTAGGTGTCGGCGTCGACCAGCGTGTTGGGCGATCCGTCGCTTTTGATCCCCTTCTTTTGCAGGAAGTCCGTGATGGTGTTCAAACCCACCTTGAACTCCTTGGCAACCTGAATTAATCGTAATCTTTTTTCATTCCCCATATTCGATCTTTTTTCTTTGTTTACTCTTCAAATTCGGCCTTCAGGATCTCGACGACCTTCTGCGCCTGCTCGATTTCGAGGTCGGCGCGTGCGGCGATCTCCTCGACCGAGAGCTCCAGCACGCTCTTGGCCGTGTCGCAGCCGACGTGTTGCAGCGCCTCGATGATCCACGGTTCGATCTCGTCGGCGAACTCCGTCAGGGCCACGTCTTCTTCTTCGACCTCGCGGTAGACGTCGATGTCGTACCCCGTGAGCATCTTCGAGAGACGGATGTTCAGACCGCCCTTGCCGATGGCCAGCGAGACCTGGTCGGGCTTCAGGTAGACCGAAGCGGTCATCTTCTCCTCGTCGAGGGTGATCGACGAGATCTTCGCGGGGTTCAGCGAGCGCTGGATCATGAGCTGCGTGTTGGCCGTGTAGCTGACCACGTCGATGTTCTCGTTGCGCAGCTCCTTGACGATCGAGTAGATGCGCGATCCCTTCATGCCGACGCAGGCGCCTACGGGGTCGATGCGGTCGTCGTACGACTCGACGGCCACCTTGGCGCGTTCGCCCGGGATGCGGACGATCTTCTTGATCGTAATCAGGCCGTCGTAGATCTCGGGCACCTCCTGTTCGAAGAGACGCTCGAGGAACTGCGGTGCCGTGCGCGAGAGGATGATGCGGGGCTGGTTGTTGTTCATCTCGACCGACTTGACGATCGCCTTGATCGTGTCGCCCTTGCGGTAGAAGTCGTTCGGAATCTGCTCGGCCTTCGGCAGCAGGAGTTCGTTCTCCTCGTCGTCGAGGATGAGCACCTCCTTTTTCCAGACCTGGTAGACTTCGCCCGAGATGATTTCGCCGACCTTCTCCGAATACTTGCGGTAGAGGTTGGCCTTCTCCAGCTCGAGGATGCGCGAGGCGAGGTTCTGACGCAGCGAGAGCACCGCGCGGCGGCCGAAGGCGGCCAGCTGCACCTGATCGGCATACTCGTCGCCGATTTCGTAGGTCGGGTCGATGGCCTTGACCTCCGAAACGGCGATCTGCATGTTCGGGTTCTCGACGGCGCCGTCCTCGACCACCGTGCGGTTGCGCCAGATCTCCAGGTCGCCCTTCTCGGGGTTGATGATGACGTCGAAATTCTCGTCCGTCTCGAACTGTTTCTGCAAGGCGTGGCGGAAGACATCTTCCAGTACGCCGATCATCGTCGATTTGTCGATGTTTTTCAGCTCTTTGAACTCGGCAAAATTGCTGATCAAATTCAGGTTGTCCATTGTTTTCGTCTATTTTTTTTCGGTTATTCGCTGTGTGTTACTTGAAATCGAGGTATTCGACCGTCGATTTGATTTCGTCGAAAGGGTAGGTGCGGGTCACCGTCACGGCCTGCTTGCGCTTCTTGCCCTCGACGGCCTGCTTCTCCTCGTAGGAGAGGGTGATCGCCTCGTCGGTCGCCTCGTCGAGGCGGGCGCGGATCTTGAGGCCGTTTTTGAGGACCACCTCCACCGAGCGGCCGAGCAGCTTGCGGTACTGGCGCAGGCACTTGAGCTCGGAGCCGATGCCGGCCGACATGACCGTCAGTTCGAAATCCTCCGCGTCGCGGTCGAGCTCCGCCTCGATGGCGCGGCTCAAGGCGATGCACTGTTCGATATCGACCGACGCATCGCTGTCGATCGTCAGCTCGACCTCGTTGGCGGGCGAGACGGTGCATCCCACGACGAAGAGTTCGGACCCCTCCGCGTGGCGTTCCGCTATTTCGATAATTTGCTTGGTATCAATCATATATCTTTCGTTAGTTGCAGGCAGACACCTCCGATCCACGAAAGAAGGGGACTGCTTCAGTCCCCTTCGTCGTGCATTGTTGCTGCAAATATAGCACAAAAGCGGCGGAAATCCAACTCTTTGGCGGCGAAATGCGAAAAAAAATCGTATCAGCCGATGCCGAGGCTGTCCAGAAAGAGCAGCACCATCACCGCGGGACAGACGTAGCGGAGCAGGAAGCGCAGCGTGCGGTCGCCGATGCCGAGCCTCGGATCGCGGTAGAGGGTTTCGTACAGCGCTTTCGGATGACGGTGCCAGCCGGCGAAAAGACAGGTCATCAGGCCGCCGAGCGGCAGCAGGAGGTCGGCCGTCAGGTGGTCGAGGGCATCGAAAAGGGTCAGGGAGCCGATGCGCCAGCCGTTCAGCACGCCGAACGAGAGCGAGGCGAAGATGCCGAGCAGCACGGTGACGAGCGTCGTGCAGCAGGCCGCCGTGCGGCGCGGGAGCCGCCACTCCTCGTGCAGGTAGGCCGTGCAGGCTTCGTGCAGCGAGATGGTCGAGGTGAGGGCGGCGATGACGAGCAGCAGGAAGAAGATCGCCGACCAGAGCCCTCCTAACGGGAGGGTGCCGAAGATCGTCGGCAGGGTGATGAAGACGAGCGACGGCCCCGAGTCGGGTTCGATGCCTGCGCTGAAGACGGCGGGGAAGATCACGAGGCCCGCGAGCAGGGCGACGAGCGTGTCCACGGCCGTCACCTGCCATGCCGTGCGGCGGATGTCGGTCGAGGGGGTGAAATAGGAGGCGTAGGTGACCATCGTTCCCAGACCGATCGAGAGCGAGAAGAAGGCCTGCCCGAGGGCGGTCAGCACGGACGAGGCGGTGAGCTTCGAGAAGTCGGGCGCGAGGAAGAAGCGCAACCCTTCGAGGCCGCCCGGGAGGAGGATCGAGTGGACGGCGAGGGCGAGGAGCGCGAGGAAGAGCAGCGGCATCATCACCTTGGCGGCGCGCTCGATGCCCCGACGCACGCCGAGCGAGATGACGAGCTGCGTCGCGACGGCGAATGCGACCGCATAGAGGGCGGGGCGCCACGGGTCGGCGATGAAGCGCTCGAAGAGGAGCCGATGGGATTCGGCCTCTCCGCGGGCGGCGATTTCGCCCGTGAGCGAGTGGAGCATGTACTCGGCCGTCCAGCCCGCGACGACGAAATAGAAGCCGAGGATGAGCGTCGAGGTGAGGATGCCCGTGTAGCCGATGATGCTCCAGCGGGGGGCGAGCCGCCGATAGGCTCCCACGGCGTTGCAGCGGGTGCTTTTGCCGATGGCGAACTCGGCGATCGTGAGGGGCAGCCCCAGCAGGAGGATGCACCCCGCGTAGACCAGCAGAAAGGCTCCGCCGCCGTTTTCGCCGGCGACGTAGGGGAAGCGCCAGATGTTGCCGAGCCCGACGGCGCTTCCCGCCGTCACCAGCACGGCGCTGATGCGGCCGCCGAAGGTGGCTCTCGAATGCGATTTCTCCATGTGTAAGGACCTTGACTAACCTTCGCGGAGCGTTCGTTCGGTCCTCCGCCGACCCTCTTTTTGCGCGGCTCCTTTGCCGGGGAGGCGCATTATGCGGAACGGGAAACGCAGCCTGCCGGATCGTCGTGCAGGCGCGTTTCCCGTTTCGCGGTTTTCAGGCTTCGATCGTCACGCTGACGCGTCCGACCTTGCCGCCGAGGGGCGGCGCGAGCTTCGCCACGGTGCAGCGCACGCGCAGTACCTGCGGAAAGCGTTCGCGCAGCGCGTCGATGATGTTCGTCGCCACGCGCTCGATCGTGTGCTGCGTGCGGCGCATTTGGTCGCGGACCGTCTCGTAGACGGTCAGGTAGTTGACCGCGCGCGTCACGTCGTCCGTCGCGGCGACGTCGCCCAGCTCGGCGACGATCTCCAGGTCGACCGCGAAGCGGTTGCCCACCTGCCGTTCCAGCTCGTAACAGCCGTGGAAGGCGCGGAACTCCATGCGCTCGAGGGCGATGCGGTACTCCATACCTTGCTACTCGGCGATCACGAGGTAGTAGTTCTTCTTGCCGCGCTGCACGAGGAGGTATTTCCCTGCGATCAGGTCGTCGGTCGTGACGGCGCGCTGCGGATCGGTCACCTTCTCGCGGTTGAGCGACACGCCGCCGCCCTGAACCAGCTTGCGACACTCGCCCTTCGAGGGGAAGATCTGCGTAAGGCCGGCGGCCAGTTCGGCGAAGGGAAGCTCACCGAGGGCGGTCCGTGCGATGCGGAACTGGGGAACCCCCTCGAAGACCTGCAGGAGGGTCTGCTCGTCGAGGCGGCGGAGCGCCTCGGAGGTGGCGCCGCCGAAGAGGATCTGCGACGCCTCTACGGCCTTTTCGTACTCCTCGGCCGAGTGGATCATCGTGGTGATCTCTCGGGCCAGCCGCTTCTGGAGCGTGCGCAGGTGGGGTGCCTCGCGGTGCTCGGCGATGAGGCTTTCGATCGTCCCGCGGTCGAGCAGCGTGAAGATCTTGATGTAGCGCTCGGCATCCTCGTCGCTGACGTTCAGCCAGAACTGATAGAACTTGTAGGGCGACGTGTAGCGCGGATCGAGCCAGACGTTGCCGCTCTCGGTTTTGCCGAATTTCGTGCCGTCGGCTTTCGTGATGAGGGGGCAGGTGATGGCGAAGGCCTCCGCCTCGGCGCCCAACTTGCGGCGGATGAGCTCGGTGCCCGTGGTGATGTTGCCCCACTGGTCGGCGCCGCCGAGCTGGATCTTGCAGTTCATCGTCTGATAGAGATGCAGGAAATCGTACCCCTGCAACAGCTGGTAGGTGAACTCGGTGAACGACATGCCGTCGCCTTCGCCGTTGAAGCGCTTCTTGACCGAGTCTTTGGCCATCATGTAGTTGACGGTGATGCACTTGCCGATATCGCGGGCGAAATCGAGGAACGAGAAATCCTTCATCCAGTCGTAGTTGTTCACCAGACGGGCGGCGTTCGGGGCGTCCGAGTCGAAATCGAGCAGTTTGGCCAGCTGGCGGCGGATCGCCTCCTGGTTGCGGCGCAGGGTCTGCTCGTCGAGCAGGTTGCGCTCCTGCGATTTGCCCGAGGGGTCGCCGATCATGCCCGTGGCGCCGCCGACGAGGGCCAGCGGACGGTGGCCGCAGAGCTGGAAATGCTTCAGGATCATGACGCCCACCAGGTGGCCGATATGCAATGAATCGGCCGTCGGGTCGATGCCGAGGTAGGCCGTCGTCAACTCTTTTTCGAGCTGTTCCTTGGCGCCGGGCATGATCGTGTGGATCATGCCGCGCCATTCGAGTTCTTCGATGAAATTCTTGGTCATCGTGTTGTTCGGTTATTTCGTTGTTTTCGTTTTCGTGTGCGGACCGATCCTGCGGGCGGCGGTCCGGAGTGTCTGCGGCGCGCCGAGAGGTTCGGCGGCAGCGCCGTCAGGGGGCGAGGCCGCAGTCGGCGTAACGGAGGTTCGGCGGGCCGAGGTCTCTGTCGACGTTATCGCCGTCGGCGGCAGCGGCTCGGGCGGGCGCCCTTACTCCACCTCCATGTCGAGGGCCTGGCGCAGCTCGACCAGCAGCGGATTTTTCTCCGAGAGGTAGCGGACGCGGTCTTCGAGCTTGATCGGGCGGGCGGCCCGGATCTCCTCGTTGATCGCCACGTCGAGCTCGATGACTCCTTCGACGCCCGACAGCCGCGCCACCATCAGCAGCAGGGCCGTCTGGTTGCGGCGGATCTCGTCGTGGAGCTCCTGCGAGGGGACGTCGACCGCGATGCGGTTGCCCTCGATCCGCATCCGTTCGAAGGTCGGTACGAAGCGGGGGCGCCGCTCGCGGATCCGATCCAGGATCGCTTCGCGTGCGGCTCGGAGCTTCGCTTCGGCGCGGGGGTCGATCGCCGCGGGCTGCGGCTGCTCGGCCGCGGCCTCGACGGTCGTCGCGGCCGTCTCCTGCGGGCGGGCGAGCATCGCCGAGAGCGAGGTGCCGAGCGTCGAGGGGCGGTAGGCGGATTGCCCTGCGGGGCGCTGCGTCGCGGTTGCGGACGGTACGGCAGTTCGCTCCGTCGCAGCCGCGTTTGCCGCGTTTGCCGCGGGTCGTTCGACAGGTTGTTCAACAGGCCGCTCCGCAGGTCGCTCTGCGGGGCGTTCGGCAGCATGTTCCGCGGATCGTTCGGCGGGCTGCACGGCGGTCGTTCTTGCGGCGGCCTCCGTCGGAGCACCTCCCGCTGCGGCCGCAGGTGCAGCCGCAACCGCCGGCGCTGCCGTCCCTGTGGCGGCCGGCCTTTCCGTCGGCGCCGTCGCGGCCGTCGCGGCTGTCGCAGCAGTGGGAGCCATTGTCGCTGCTCCTGCCCCTGCCGTCGTTGCCGTCGCCGCAGGGTTCCCCGCAGCGGCAGCCGTCTGTCCCATCGCTGTCGCGGGTGCATCCGCCTTTCGGGGTGTCAGCTCGGGCAGCGGATAGGTTTCGTCAACGGTCAGCGGCTTTTTTTTTTGACCGAGGCGTGCGATCTTCATCAGCCCCAGTTCGATCAGCAGCCGTCCGTTCGACGACTGCCGTATTTGGCCGTCCAGCTCCGTGAGGATCGAGATCGTCCCGAAGAGGAAATCGGCATCGCAGGCCTCCGCCTGCGTGCGGTATCGTTCGAGCAGCGTGCCCGTCATTTCGATCAGCTTGAGCGTGTCGGCCCGTTTGGCCATGAGCAGGTCGCGCATGTGGCGGTTCAGTCCGCCCATGAAGGTCTGCCCCGAGAAGCCCATCGCCAGCACGCGGTCGAAGGCGACGAGCGCCGCGGCGTAGTCGCCTGCTCGCAGCAGGTCGGTCAGCCCGAAATAGGTGTCGTAGTCGAGGACGTTGAGCGTCTGCGCCACGGTGCGGTATTCGAGCGTCGTGCCGCAGAACGAAACCGCCTTGTCGAACATCGACAGGGCGTCGCGCATGCCGCCGTCGGCCTTTTGGGCGATGAGGTTGAGCGACTCCTCGTCGGCCGTGATCCCCTCCTGCGCAGCGATGTACTGCAGGTAGCCCACCGCGTCCTCGACGCGGATGCGGTTGAAATCGTAGATCTGGCAGCGCGACAGGATCGTCGGGATGATCTTGTGTTTTTCGGTCGTGGCGAGGATGAAGACGGCGTGGGCGGGGGGCTCTTCGAGCGTCTTGAGGAAGGCGTTGAAGGCGGCCGCCGAGAGCATGTGGACCTCGTCGATGATGAAGACCGAGTAGCGTCCCACCTGCGGGATGATGCGCACCTGTTCGATCAGGGTGCGGATGTCCTCGACCGAGTTGTTCGAGGCGGCATCCAGCTCGTGGATGTTGAGCGAGCGCCCCTCGTTGAACGAGCGGCACGATTCGCAGGCGTTGCAGGCCTCGGCGCCTGCGGGCGAGAGGCAGTTGATCGCCTTGGCGAAGATGCGGGCGCAGGTGGTCTTGCCCACGCCGCGCGGACCGCAGAAGAGGTAGGCGTGCGCCAACTGGCCGCGCTCGATCGCGTTCTTCAGGGTCGAGGTGATGTGCTGCTGCCCGACGACCGAAGCGAAGGTCGCGGGGCGGTATTTGCGTGCACTGACAATAAAATCGCTCATGATGTGCAAAGGTAATATCTTTGGCGCGAAAAACGAAACATCGGCCCCGAAAAAAGGTCGGGACAGCTGCCGTGTCCGCTGCCGCGCTCGTTGCCGCACCCGTCGTCGCAACCCGCCGTCATGTCCGCAGCCTGTCCGCCGTTGCATGGATCGCAGCTGCCCTCACCGCGTCCGCCGTATCCGCAGCCGCTTCGGCTGCCATGCCTGCCGCCGCAACCCGCAATGCGTCCGCCGCAATGCCCGCAGCTGTGTCCGCCGTTCCATCGATCGCCGTGTCTGCCGCCGCGTCCGTCGTTACACCCGCTGCCACTCGCTTCCCCCCCCCTCCCAGCGTCGCGCGCGAGGCCGCCGCACCCGTCCGACGAAAAAAATATCGCCCCGCAGGTCGGAAAAATCGAGGGAAAATCGTAATTTTGCAGGATCATGCCGATGCAGCGCCCTTCGGTGCCGCATCCCGAAAATCGGAACGAACCCATGGGATTCCTGCTCTTCAACCTCTACCTGCTGGTGATCTGTACGATCTGCCTCGTGCTGTCGATCGTGACGCTGGTCGTCTGCTATCCGTTCGATCGGCGGCGTCATGCCGTGCACGAACTCTCGCGGCTGCTGGTGCGGCTCTTTTTCGCCGTGCCGACCCGCTGGACGCGCCGCATCGAGGGGCTGGAGAAGATCGACCGCAGCAAAAGCTACGTGATCGTCCTGAACCACAATTCGATGCTCGACATCCCCGCGCTCTATTTCGTGCCGCTCGACTTTCGCTGGGTCTCGAAGCGCGAGGTGTGGAAAATCCCTTTTTTCGGGCAGATGCTCTACCTGCACGGCGACATCCTGATCGACCGTCGCCGCGGTGCGCAGGCGATGGCGCAGCTCATGGAGGAAGGCGGCAAGTGGCTCGGCCGCGGCGTATCGGTGGCGATCTTCCCCGAGGGAACGCGCTCGGCGGACGGGACGATCCGCCGCTTCAAGAGCGGCGCCTTCCAGCTGGCCCGCGAGGCGGGCGTCGAGCTGCTGCCCGTGGTGCTCGACGGCACGCGGACGATCGTCCGCCCCGGGAGCTTCCTCTGGAACTGGCGCAACCGCCTCACGCTGCGCATTCTCGACCCCGTACCGGTCGAGGAGGTGCGGTCGACCGATCCGCACGAACTGTCGGAGCGCACGCGGGAGCGCATGATCGCGGCGCTGGCCGAATCGAAAAATTAGCGACATGGCAGATTTACTGAATAATACACCGAACAATTACGGCGACGACGCGATCGTCACCCTTTCGCCGCGCGAGCACATCCGCCTGCGCCCGGGCATGTACGTGGGGGTCGTCGGCGACGGTTCGCAGCCCGACGAGGCGCTCTACGTCCTCATCAAGGAGGTCGTCGACAACTCGATCGACGAGTTCATCATGGGGGCGGGCAAACAGATCGACATCACCATCGAGGACAACGTGGTCACCGTGCGCGACTACGGCCGCGGCATCCCCCTCAAGTCGCTCGCGGCGGCCGTGGGGCAGATGAACACGGGCGGTAAGTACGGCGGCGAGGCCTTCAAGAAGACGGTGGGTCTGAACGGTGTCGGCGTGAAGGCAGTGAACATGCTCTCGAGCGAGTTCACGGCGCGTTCGGTGCGCGACGGCGAGGCCCACACGGTGACCTTCGCGAAGGGCATCGAGCAGTCCGACCGCTGGGAGAGCGGCGTGCAGGAGAAGAACGGCACCTATATTTCGTATCGGGTGGACGAGGAGATTTTCGGCCCCTACACCTATAATATGGAGTACGTCGAGCAGAAGATCCGCAACTACAGCTACCTGAACCTCGGGCTGACGCTGACGCTCAACGGCCGCAAATTCGTCTCGAAGAACGGCCTGCTCGACCTGCTCAACGACAACATGACCGAGGAGCCGCTCTACGAGCCGATCCATCTGGTCGGCGAGGACATCGAGGTGGTCCTCACGCACGGCACGGGCTACGGCGAGAGCTACGATTCGTTCGTCAACGGACAGCACACCACGCAGGGCGGAACCCACCAGGCGGCCTTCCGCCAGGCGGTCGCCAAGACGGTCAAGGAGTTTTTCCATAAGGACTACGACCCTTCGGACATCCGCACCTCGATCATCGCCGCCATTTCGATCAAGGTCGCCGATCCGCTCTTCGAGAACCAGATGAAGACCAAGTTCGGCTCGAAGGAGGTCGAGCCGGGCGTTTCGGTGAACAATTTCGTGACGGAGTTCCTCGCCAAACACCTCGACGACTACCTGCACAAGCACCCCGAGACGGTGCAGATCCTGCAAAAGAAGATCGTTGACAACGAGAAGGAGCGCAAGGCCATTTCGGGCGTGCAGAAGAAGGCGCGCGAAATCGCCAAGAAGGTGTCGCTCAACAACAAGAAGCTGCGCGACTGCAAGATCCACCGCACGGACAAGCACGAACTGGCCGACCGGACGATGATCTTCATCACGGAGGGTCTCTCCGCCTCGTCGTCGGTCACCAAGTGCCGCGACGCCCGCACGCAGGCCGTCTTCTCGCTGCGCGGCAAGCCGCTCAACTGCTACGGACTGACGAAAAAGGTGGTCTATCTGAACGAGGAGTTCAACCTGCTGCAGGCGGCGCTCAACATCGAGGAGGATATCGAGAACCTGCGGTACGAGAAGGTGATCGTGGCGACCGATGCCGATGTCGACGGCATGCACATCCGCCTGCTCATCACCTCGTTCTTCCTGCAATTCTTCCCCGACGTGATCCGTCAGGGACACCTCTACATCCTCCAGACGCCGCTTTTCCGCGTCCGCAACAAGAAGGAGAACTTCTACTGTTACAACGAGGAGGAGCGGCAGGTGGCCGTCGCCCGCTGCGGCGCCAACGCCGAGATCACCCGCTTCAAGGGTCTGGGCGAGATCTCCGACACGGAGTTCAAGAACTTCATCGGTGAGACGATGCGCCTCGATCGGGTGCGCATCACGAAGGACGACCCGATCCATGACCTGCTGGAGTTCTACATGGGCAAGAACACCTTCGAGCGCCAGGGCTTCATCATCGACAACCTGCGCATCGAGGAGGACCTCGTCGACAGCGACCTGAACTAACCGAAGACTATGATGAAAGAGAACGATAAGATCGAACGCGACGACGAGCAGCCGATCGCTGCCGAAGCGGTCGACGCAGCCGTCGGGAGCGACGACGAGGCGCCTGCTGCGGCTCCGTCGGCCAAGGCGCTCAAGTTCGACCGCCTGATGCAGGACGAGAGCGGCGTGCGCCGTCTGACGGGCATGTACAAGAACTGGTTCCTCGACTATGCGTCGTACGTGATCCTCGAACGCGCCGTCCCCCACATCGACGACGGTCTGAAGCCCGTGCAGCGCCGCATCCTGCATGCGATGCGCCTCATGGAGGACGGCCGCTACAACAAGGTGGCCAACATCGTCGGACAGACGATGGCCTACCACCCGCACGGCGACCAGTCGATCGCCGACGCCCTCGTGCAGCTCGGCCAGAAGGACCTGCTGATCGACTGCCAGGGCAGCTGGGGCAACATCCTGACGGGCGACGATGCCGCCGCGAGCCGCTACATCGAGGCGCGCCTCTCGAAATTCGCCCTCGACGTGGTCTTCAACCGCAAGACCACCGAGTGGATGATGGCCTACGACGGCCGCAAGGAGGAGCCCGTGACGCTCCCCGTGAAATTCCCGCTGCTGCTGGCACAGGGGTCGGAGGGCATCGCCGTGGGCCTGGCCTCGAAGATCCTGCCGCATAACTTCGTCGAGCTCATCGAGGGGTGCATCGCCCACCTCGAGGGGCGCGATTTCAGGCTCTACCCCGACTTTCCGACGGGCGGTCTGGCCGATGTGAGCCGGTACAACGACGGACTGCGCGGCGGTGCGGTGCGCGTCCGCGCCCGCATTTCGAAGATCGACAAACGGACGCTCGCCATCACCGAAATCCCCTTTACGACCACCTCCGAGTCGATCAAGGAGTCGATCGTGAAGGCCAACGAACGCGGCAAGATCAAGATCCGCAAGGTCGACGACCTGACGGCCGACAAGGTCGAGATCGTCATCCAGGTGGCTCCCGACGAGTCGTCCGACAAGACGATCGACGCCCTCTACGCCTTCACCGACTGCGAGGTCTCCATTTCGCCCAACGCCTGCGTCATCTGGGACGAGAAACCCCATTTCCTCGGCGTGAGCGAGATCCTGCGCCGCTCGGCCGACCATACGAAGGGACTTTTGCGGCGCGAGCTCGAAATCGCGCTCGAAGAGCTGAATGCCGCCTGGCACACCGCGTCGCTCGAACGGATTTTCATCGAAAACAAGCTCTACCAGCTCATCGAGGGATGCCGCACCCGCGAGGCGGCCTATGCGGCGGTCGACGGGGGACTGGAGCCCTTCAAGAAACTGCTGCGCCGCCCCGTGACGCTCGACGACGTGCAGCATCTTACCGAACTGAAATTCATCCGCATATCGCGCTACGACTCGGAGAAGGCCGACAACGAGATCCGCAAGATCGAGGCCGACATCGAGCAGACGAAATACGACCTGGCCCACCTGACGGCCTACGCCGTGGCCTACTACCGCCGCATCCTCGACAAGTACGGCAAGGGACGCGAACGCAAGACCGAGCTGCGCACCTTCGACAACATCGAGGCGACGAAGGTGGCCGTGACGAACGCCAAGCTCTACGTCGACCGCGCCGAGGGCTTCTTCGGCATCGGCAAGTCGATGAAGGATGCCGAGTTCGTCTGCGACTGCTCGGACATCGACGACGTGATTCTCTTCACGAAGGAGGGGCGCTACTCGATCCGCAAGGTCTCCGAGAAGGCCTATTTCGAGAAGAACATCTATTACATAGGTATCTTCAAGCGCAACGACGAGCGGACGATCTACAACGTTCTCTACCGCGACGGCAAGAACGGTCCGATCATGATGAAGCGCTGCGCGATCAAGTCCGTGACGCGCGACAAGGACTACGACCTGACGAAGGGGACGCCCAAGAGCGAAATCCTCTACATGTCGGTCAACCCGAACGGCGAGGCGGAGGTGCTGAAGGTCTATTTCAAACCGCGTCCGCGGCTGAAAAAACTGATCGTGGACCTCGATTTCTCGACGCTGGCCATCAAGGGGCGCCAGAGCCAGGGCAACCTCTTCTCGCGCTACGGCATCCACAAGATCGTCCTCAAGGAGCGCGGCACCTCGACCCTCGGCGGGCAGAACATCTGGTACGACGACGAGATCCGACGGCTCAACGCCGACGGCCGCGGGCGGCTGCTCGGGGAGTTCAAGGGGGACGACAAGCTGCTCGTCTGGACCGCCAAGAACAGCTACTACGTGACAGGCTACGACCTGGCGCAGCATTTCCCCGACGATACGGTCCTCGTGGGCCGCTACCGTCCCGAGCGGATCCACAGCGTCTGCTATTTCGACGGCGAGCAGGGGTTCTACTACCTCAAACGCTTCACGATCAAGCTCTCGGAGCGCTTGCAGGCTTTCCTGCCCGACGAGGGGAACTGCCGTTTGGTCGCCGTTACGTCGGCCGAGGGGGCGCAGCTCGAACTGACCTTCAAGGGGGCGCATGCGTCGCGTCCCGCCGAGCTGATCGACGTCGACACGTTCGTCGGCGTGAAGAGCCCCCTGGCCAAGGGCAAGCGCCTGACCACCTTCGACGTGGCCGCGGCCCGCTTCCTCGAACCCGTGGCGCCCGAACCCGAACCCGACGCGGAGGAGGAGCCGGCCGACGATGCTGCGGCCGCAGCGGCGGAGCCGACCGCCCCGACGACCGATGCGCCGGAGGTGCCGTTCGAGGTCGAACGGCCGCGCGGCGACGAGGACGACGCGATCGATCCCGCCCAACTCAACCTGTTCTGATCGGAGGCCATGCTGAAACCGCTTTTTCTGGTCGGCTACATGGGGTGCGGCAAGAGCACCGTCGGGCGCAAGCTGGCCCGTCGGCTCGGCGTCCCCTTCGTCGACACGGATGCCGCCGTCGAGGCGCGCGAGGGGGCTTCGGTGGCCGATCTGTTCCGCTACGAGGGGGAGGAGCGTTTCCGCGAGATCGAACGCGCGGTGCTCGAAGAGACCCTCGCATCGGGAACGCCCGCGGTCGTATCGACGGGGGGCGGGCTGCCGATCTGGCGCGACAACATGGCGCGCATGAACGCTGCGGGCACGACGGTCTACCTGCGCCGCTCGGCCGCGGGCATCGCCGCGCGGCTGACCCCCTACGGACGGCGCAAACGTCCGAGGCTCTGCGGGTTGAGCGATGCCGAACTGACGGCTTTCATGACCCGCGACATGGCCGACCGCGAGCCCTTCTACGCGGCGGCGCGGCGGACGATCGATTGCGATGCGCTGACCGACGAGGAGATCCTCGACGCGATTGCGCAATCGGAGCTTTAATTGTTAATTTTTCATTGTTGTGGACGCGCGACCCATCGGTATTTACGACTCGGGCATGGGAGGTCTGACGGTCTGGCGGGAGGTGCGGCGCGCACTGCCCGCCGAATCGCTCGTCTACCTCGGCGACGGCAAGTACTGCCCCTACGGCTCGCGGCCGCAGGCCGAGGTCGAACGGCTGGCCGACGCCGCCGTGGCGCGCCTGGTCGGCCTGGGCTGCAAGCTGGTGGTGGTCGCCTGCAACACGGCCACGGCCGCGGCGATCGATTTTCTGCGCCGCAAGTACGCCGACCTGCCGATCGTGGGGATGGAGCCCGCCGTGAAACCCGCCTGCCTGACCACGCGCAGTCGGGTGGTGGGGGTGCTGGCCACCGAGCGGAGCCTCGAAGGGGAGCTTTTCCGCCGCACGGCCGCCCGCTACGGCCACGACATCGAGGTCGTCGCGGCTGCGGGCCGCGGCTTCGTCGAGCTGGTCGAGGAGAACCGCGAACAGAGTCCCGAGGCGGTCGCCTGCGTCGGTGAGGCGATCCGCGGCATGCTCGCACGCGGAGCCGACCGCATCGTGCTGGGCTGCACGCACTATCCCTTCCTGCTCGATGCCCTGCGCCGCGCGGCCGAGGGCCATGCGGTCGAGTTCGTCGATCCGTCGCCCGCCGTGGCGCGCCGCGTCGTCGAGCTGCTCGACCGCTACGGACTGCGCGCGGCGGCCGACCGAACGCCCGTTTATCGCTTCGAAACCTTCGCCGACGAAGCCTACCGCCTGCGGCTGGAGCGCAAGGCGGCGAGCTGTCTGTAACCCTTTCCGAACGAGTGTTTTGCGGAAGCCGCTGCCGAAAAACAGGGCCGCGGCTTTTGATTTTTCCAAATAATCCGTACCTTCGCTTTCGTAATTTGGGTAATTCTATGGCCACATCAAATAAAAACGCTTCGAACAACCGCCAGCAGGTGCAGCGGACCGACCGCGACAGCGCCCGCTGGATCGCGGGGCTGCTGCTGGCTTTCGTCGGATTTTTCGCCGCTTCGGCCGTCTGCTTCTCCTATTTCGGCTGGGCGGCCGACCAGAGCGGCCTGCAACTCTCGGCTGCGGAGCGCGAGACGCTGGGCGTCACGCCCGAGAACCTCTGCGGTTGGACGGGCGCCCGCCTCGGCATGCTGCTCGTCGACCGTTCGTTCGGCCTCTTCGGCATCCTGCTGCCCGTCATCGTGATGCTGATCGGCGTGCGCATCATCCGCAAACGCCCCCTGGTCATCAATCATTTCGCCCTCTCGCTGCTGCTAGTGATGCTGCTGGGCTCGCTGACGCTCGGTTTCGCCTTCGGTACCCGCTGGAGCCTCTGCGCCTCGACGGGGTGGGGCGGCGAGTTCGGCATCTTCGTCGCCCGCATGCTCAAGACCCACATCGGCGCTTTCGGCACGATCATCGTGCTGGTCGGCGGCTGGATCCTTACGGGGGTCTTCATCAACCGCAATTTCATCAATACGGTCAATGAAGCGGGGCGCGTCGTGGTCGATAAGAGCGGCCAGATCGTCGGGATGGTGAGCCACCGCACCCTGCATGCGACGGAACGCGCTGCGGAACCCGAACCCGAAGAGGAGCTGTACGACGAAGAGGAGATCGAACGTCCCGCCCCCGCGGCCGCGGCTCCGCAGCCGACCGAGGCATCGACGGCCGCTGCGCCGATTGCGCCGAACGCGGAAATTTCGACGGCCTCCGCTACGGCCGCTGCTGCTCCGTCCGCTGCTGCTTCGACCGCGGCTTCGACCCCGCACGACGAGTCCGCTGCGTCTTCGGAGGCGTTTCGGCCCGAATCGTCGCCCTTCGAACTGGTGTCGCCCGCCGAGGAGGCCCCCTTCGAGGTGCCTGCGGAGCGCTCTGCGACCGATTTCGCTGCCGAGTCGGCCGAAACGGCGGTCGCGACGAACGGCGACAGCCCCTTCGTCGAGGTCGATCTGTCGCAGGGACGCGTCGTGATGGGGGCGAACGGCCTGGTCGAGCTTGCGGCACCCGCCGCACCCGCTGTCTCCGCCGTTTCCGCATCGCGCCCGACTGCTGCCCCTTCTGCGCCGCAGGGTCCCTTCACCGAAATCGATTTGAGCAAACTCATCGACGAGGAGCCCGCCGCGAACGGGCCGCAATCGAACGGCCTGCAATCGAACGGGCCGCAATCGGCCGCCGCATCCGTGCCGACGGTCGAGCCGACCCCGCAACCCGTCGTCCCGACCCCGTCCGCCCCGTCCGCCGCGCACCTCGGGCAACCTGCATCGAACCCCTCCGCCGCCGATCCCGCGTCGCCCTTCATCGAGCTCGTGGCATCCGCAGCCCCCGCAACGGCTTCCGCATCGTCCGCCGAAACACCCGCTGCCCCCGCAACGTCCGCCGCAACGCCCGCAGCCCCCGCATCCGATGCGACCGCTCCCGCCTCGACCCCGCCCGCTGCGGCGGAGGCGCCCGAAGGGCTGGTCGTGACGGTCGAGACGCCGCAGGTCGAGCTGATCGACGAGCGCAAGCTCCCGACCGAAGCCTACGATCCCACGAAAGACCTGCTGACCTACCGCATGCCCCCCGTGACGCTGCTCGAGGATTACCAGAGTTCGTCGGAGGTCACCGAGGAGGAGATCTTCGAGAACAAGGCGCGCATCGAGGAGACGCTCAAATATTTCGGCATTCCGATCCAGAAGATCAAGGCGACGGTGGGTCCCACCGTGACCCTCTACGAGATTGTGCAGGAGCAGGGCATCAAGATTTCGAAGATCCAGGGTCTCGAACAGGATATCGCCCAGAGCCTCAAGGCGCTCGGCATCCGCATCATCGCCCCGATCCCGGGCAAGGGAACGATCGGCATCGAGGTCCCGAACCGCAACAAGCAGGTCGTTTCGATGTATTCGGCGATCCGTTCGAAGCGCTTCTTCGAATCGAAGGCCGAACTGCCCGTCGTGATCGGCCGCACGATCCAGAACGAAAACTACGTCTTCGACCTGGCGAAGATGCCCCACCTGCTCGTCGCGGGTGCCACGGGCATGGGTAAGTCGGTCGGCCTGAACGCCATCATCACCTCGCTGCTCTACCGCAAACACCCTTCGCAGCTCAAACTGGTGATGATCGACCCCAAGATGGTCGAGTTTTCGCTCTACGCCAAGCTCGAACGCCATTTCCTGGCCAAGATGGAGTCGGAGGAGCGCGCCATCATCACCGACCCGATGAAGGCGGTCTACACGCTCAATTCGCTCTGTACGGAGATGGACAACCGCCTCGAAATGTTGAGCCAGGCGGGCACGCGCAACATCGTCGAGTACAACGAAAAATTCACGGCGCGCCGCCTGAATCCCGAGAAGGGGTTCCGCTACCTGCCCTACATCGTGGTGGTGGTCGACGAGTTCGCCGACCTGATCATGATGACGCGCGAGGTCGAGCGGCCCGTGATGCGTCTGGCGCAGAAGGCGCGTGCGGTGGGCATCCACCTCATCATCGCCACGCAGCGCCCCGACGTGAAGGTCATCACGGGCGGTATCAAGGCCAATTTTCCCGCCCGCATCGCCTTCCGCGTGATGCAGATGATCGACTCGCGCACGATCCTCGACCGCCCGGGTGCGAACCAGCTCATCGGCCGCGGCGACATGCTCTTCTCGAAGGACGGCGACGTGACGCGCATCCAGTGCGCGCTGGTCGAGACGAACGAGGTGGAGCGCATCGTCGATTTCGTCTCGAAGCAGCAGGGATACCTGTCGGCCTATGCGCTGCCCGACTACCAGCCCGAGGGGGGCGCCGAAGGGTCGATGGGCAGCGAGGAGGCCGAGACGGCTCCCAAGCGCTACGACTCGCTCTTCGCGGAGATCGCCCGCGATGCCGTGCAGAGCGGTTCGATCTCCACCTCGATGATCCAGCGTAACTACGAGGTGGGCTTCAACCGTGCGGGCCGCATCATGTTGCAGCTCGAACGGGCGGGCATCGTCGGCCGCCAGCAAGGGGCCAAACCGCGCGATATTCTGTTCCACGATGCGCAGTCGCTCGAGGCGAAATTGCAGGATCTGGGTATTTTCTGAACGAACCGATGATACGACGTCTACTTGTTTTTCTGCTGTCGCTGCCGCTCTGCGCGGCGGCGCAGGATCGGGCGCAGGAGCTGCTGCAACGCATGACGGCCGCCTTCCGCGCCCTGCCCGCCTACGAGGTGCGGTTCGAGGTGCCGACGGGCGGCGATGCCGTCGCGGGCCGCTTCGCCGTCGAGGGCGACTCCTATTACATCGCCCTGGGCGATGCGGAGGTCTTCGGGACGGCCGACGTCCGTTACGAGGTCGACGGCCGCCGTCGCGAGGTGACCGTGGCCCCCGTCGAACATACCTCGCAGAACCTGCTGTCGGACCCCGTGCACGCCTTCGATTTCGTCTCGGCGCAGTATGCCGTCTCGCTCGCGGGCGAAGAGGGCGGCCGCGTCCGCTTGCGCCTGCAACCGCATGAGCGGCGCGAGGCGGCGATTGTGCTGACGCTCGAGGAGGCGACGGCGCTTCCCGCGGCGATCCGTTACGAGGCGGGCGAAGAGGCCGTCGACATACTCATCCGCTCGGTCGAGCGCCTCGCGACGCCCCTCAAACGCTTCGACCGCAAGGCGTTCGCCGATTACGAGTGGATCGATTTTCGGTAACGGCGCCCGAAATGCCGCTCCGCGCGGCCCGTTCGGCACGTCATTTGCACTTTTTGCGATCGGAAACGCATTAAAAAAAGTAGCATATGACGCCTGCAAGGAGAAATCAAAACTGGTTGCCGAGTATTTTCAACGACTTTTTCGGCGAGGATTGGCTGCCGTCGCACGCCAAGCAACAGGCCGCGCCGGCCGTGAACATCATCGAACGCGAAAAGTCGTATCGAATCGAGGTCGCCGCTCCCGGGATGTGCAAGGAGGACTTTACGGTGCAGGTCGAGAACGATAACCAACTGGTCATCGCCCTCGAAAAGAAGAGCACCCGCGAGGCCGAACCGAAACAACAGGACGACAAGAACGAAAAGAGAGAGGACGGTCAACCGACCTATCTGCGTCGGGAGTTCTCGTACAGTTCGTTCCGTCAGAGTTTCATTCTGCCCGATGAAGTCGACAGCACGAAGATCGACGCGAAAATGCACCACGGTGTGCTGACGATCGATCTGCCCAAGCGCGAGAGTCGTCGCGAGCTTCCTGCTTCGCGGCGGATCGAGATCAAGTGATTCCGATGTTCGGGAACCGAGCGGGGGAGGGTCTTTTTCGAAAGACGCTCCCCCGCGTTTTTTTCGCCCGTCCTGCGGCCGCAGCCCCGTCCGCCTGCCGCGGGTCGGATCGAAATGCGCTCAAATCGCCCGAAAAGGGCCGAAAACGGGCGGTCGTGCGGAAGGAATCGGAAAAAAGAGGCGTCGAAAATTGGCCGAACGGAAAATTAAGCGTATTTTTGTTCGTTAAAAGTATAGACACAGTAGAAGAGACACCATGCTAACCGAAGAAGAAAAGAATGCCGGTTTGGTCGGACGCATCGTTCCGGTCAATATCGAAGAGCAGATGAAAACGGCCTACATCGACTACTCGATGTCGGTGATCGTCTCGCGCGCCCTTCCCGACGTGCGCGACGGCCTGAAGCCCGTCCATCGCCGCATCCTGTACGATATGAGCGCCGAGCTCGGGCTGTCGTACGACAAGCCGACGCGTAAGTCGGCCCGTATCGTCGGCGACGTGCTCGGTAAGTTCCACCCCCACGGCGACTCGTCGGTCTACGAAGCGATGGTCCGCCTCGCGCAGGAGTGGTCGATGCGCTACCCGCTCGTCGACGGCCAGGGCAACTTCGGTTCGATGGACGGCGACTCGGCGGCGGCCATGCGATACACCGAGGCGCGCATGAAGCGCATCACCGACGAGGTGATGGCCGATATCGAGAAGGAGACGGTCGACTGGATGCTCAACTTCGACGATACGATTCCCGAACCCACGGTCCTGCCGACCAAGATTCCGCTGCTGATCGTCAACGGCGCCAGCGGCATCGCCGTCGGCATGGCGACCAACATGGCGCCCCACAACCTCTCGGAGGTGGTGGACGCCTGCTGCGCCTACGTCGACAATCCCGAAATCACGGGCGAGGAGATGCTCCAGTACATCAAGGCGCCCGACTTCCCGACGGGCGGCCTCATCTACGGCTACGAAGGGGTGAAGGAGGCGATGCTCACGGGCCGCGGCCGCGTCGTCATGCGCGCCCGCACCGAGATCGAGCAGACCCCCTCGGGCCGCGAGTGCATCGTCGTGACGGAGATTCCCTACATGGTCAACAAGGCGGAGATGATCCGCAAGATCGCCGACATGATCAACGACAAGAAGCTCGACGGGATCTCCTACATCAACGACGAGTCGGACCGCACGGGTCTGCGCATCGTCATCATCGTCAAGCAGGATGCCCTGGCGAGCGTCGTCCTGAACAGCCTGTTCAAGGATACGCCGTTGCAGACCTCGTTCGCGGTGAACAACATCGCGCTCGTGAACGGCCGTCCGCAGCTGCTGCCGATGCGCGAGCTGGTGCGCCATTTCGTCGATCACCGCCACGACGTCGTCGTGCGCCGCACGCGCTACGACAAGCGCAAGGCCGAGGAGCGCCTGCACATCGTGCTGGGTCTGCTCATCGCGCAGGACAACATCGACGAGATCGTCCGCATCATCCGCGCTTCGAAGACCCCCGACGAGGCGAAACAGACCATGATGGCCCGCTTCGAGCTCGACGATATCCAGGCCGCAGCCATCATCGAGATGCGTCTGCGCGCCCTCACGGGGCTCGAGCACGGCAAGCTCATCGGCGAGCGCGACGAGCTGATGCGCTTCATCGCCCGCATGGAGGAGATCCTCGGCAGCGAGCAGGAGCAGCTGAAGGTCGTCAAGACGGAGCTGCTCGAAATCAAGGAGAAATACGGCGACGAGCGCCGTACGGAGATCGTCTACGCCGCCGAGGAGTTCAACCCCGAGGATTTCTACGCCGACGAGGATGTCGTGATTACCATTTCGCACCTGGGTTACATCAAGCGCACCCCCCTGACCGAGTACCGCGCGCAACACCGCGGCGGCATCGGCGTCAAGGCGAGCGCCACGCGCGACGAGGATTTCATCGAACACATCTACGTCGCCAGCATGCACAACACGATGCTCTTCTTCACGGAGCAGGGACGCTGCTACTGGCTCAAGGTCTACGAGATTCCCGAGGGCACGCGCTCGTCGAAGGGCCGCGCCATCCAGAACGTCATTCAGATCGCGCCGAACGACAAGGTGCGCGCCTACCTCAACGTGCGCAACCTCAAGGACGAAGAGTTCCTGAACAACTACCACATCGTCATGTGCACGCGCCGCGGCACGATCAAGAAGACGCTCGTCGAGGCCTACTCGCGTCCGCGTCTGAACGGTATCAACGCCATCACGGTGCGCGAGGGCGACGAGCTGCTCGATGCCGTCATCACGAGCGGCAACGCCGAGCTGATGATCGCGGCCCGCGAGGGCAAGGCGATCCGCTTCAACGAGCGGCAGGTGCGCGCCATCGGCCGTACGGGTGCGGGCGTGCGCGGCATTTCGATCGAGGAGGACGACGAGGTGATCGGCATGATCGCCATCGAGCCCGACGCGAAGCGCGACGTGCTGGTATTGAGCGAGAACGGCTACGGCAAACGTACCGATCTGGACGAATACCGCGTCACGAACCGCGGCGGCAAGGGCGTCAAGACGATCAACGTCACGGAGAAGACGGGCAAGCTGGTGTCGATCCAGGCCGTCACGGACGAGAACGACCTGATGATCATCAACCGCTCGGGCATCTCGATCCGCACGGGCGTCGACCAGATCCGTCTGGCGGGTCGTGCGACGCAGGGCGTGAAGATCATCAACCTGCGCGAGGGCGACGCGATCGCCTCGGTGGTGGCCGTGCCCGGCAACGAGGAGCCCGAAGAGGCGGTCGGTACGGAGAACGATCCGACGCTCGGAAACGCCGCCGGCGAGACGGCGAATGCGGCTGATAATGCGAACGAAACCGAAAATTCTAAAAAAATAGAATAAAACCTTTGCGAATCGGGCGCTTTTTCCTATATTTGCCGTACCGAACGCTTTTTCCCTCCTGTGCGGACGCGTCCGTGCGGAGTAACGAATGAAAACCTTAAATCTCTATAAGCTATGAAAAGAGTGCTTTTGGCGGCGTTGGCTGCCGTCCTGCTGGCCGTTCCCGCCGTGCAGGCCCAGAAACTGAACAAGGAGGCGATCCAGGCGAAGCTGTCGAAGAGCGATGCCGACATCGCCGATGCGAAGAAGAGTGCCAAGGCTGCCACGTGGCTCAACCGCGGCAAGGTCTACTACGAGGCTGCTTCGGCACCCGTGAAGGATGTCTTCGTCTCGATGGAGGAGATGATGCTCAAGCTGGCCGTGGGCGAGCCTGCCGCCAAGGAGGAGGTGACGATCATGGGCGTACCCTACGAGGCATGGAAATATCCCTACTGCACGGTCTATATGAACGGCGGCAAGGTGGCCACCTTCACGGCCGAGAACGTCTTCCCGGGCGCCGTCGAAACGGCGATCGAAGCCTACAAGAAGGCCTACGAGCTCGACCCGAAGCAGGCCGAGAAGGTGAAGGCCGGTCTGAAATCGGTGAGCGATTTCTGCATCCAGTGGGGTGAGACGGCCAGCAAGGCGGGTCGTCAGGTCGAGGCTGCCGATGCCTTCGAGCTGGCCTACGCCGCGCAGTCGTCGCCCGCCTACGGCGAGCCCGACGGCATGTGCCTTTCGAACGCCGGTCTGCTCCGTACGATGGACGGCCCGACGAATCCCGCGTCGTTCGTTCGCGGCGCCGAGCTGCTGAATCGGGCGCTGGCCACGGGCTACACCGACGAGGAGGGCAATATCTACTACTACCTCTACCACTGCTACTACGGCCAGAAGAACAACGATCCCGCCATGGTGCAGAAGGCCAAGGAGGCGCTGATGACGGGTCTGGAGAAATTCCCGAAGAACGAGCGCATCATGGAGGGTCTGATCGCCCTCTACACCACCGAGGACAGCGTGGGCGACCCGCAGGAGCTCGTGGCGATGGTAGACCGTTCGCTGGCCGAGAATCCGCAGAGCGTCGACCTCTGGATGGGCCGCGGCTTCCTCTTCTGCAAACTGGAGAACTACGACGAGAGCATCGCTTCGTTCAAGAAGGTGATCGAGCTCAAGCCCGAGGATTTCGACGGCTACATGAAGCTGGGCACCGTCTACGCCTTCAAGGGCGATGCCTTGCAGCACGCCATGAATGCCGAGCAGTTCACCTCGCAGAGCGCCTACGACAACGCCTTGGCTGCGGTGAACGACGTCTATCGCGAGGCGCTGCCCTTCCTGGAGAAGGCCTACGAGCTGAACCCGAAGGACGTCAACACGCTCCAGCTGCTCAAGTCGATCTATTTCCGCCTGCGCGACGAGGAGGGGATGATGGACAAGTTCAATCTCTACAACCCGCTCTGGAAGGCCGCCGCCGGTATGGAATAACCCCGCGACCGCCTTTGCGACCGGCTGCCCCTCGGATTCCGAGGGGCAGCTTTTTTTTGAACGGCGGGCCGCTCTGCGACACGCGCTGCTCTGCGACACGCGCCGCCGCGCTGCGGAACCGGACGGCGGAGGGCTCCCGACGCGTTCGTGCGGCGGACGACGCGAATCGGTGTCATATTTGCAGGCGCAGGGGTGGATTAATACGGAAAGATTTTGTAATTTTGTCCGTTATTTCGTATACGCATGTCAGAAGAGAAGGAGATACTGGAAAACCTCGCCGAAGAGGAGTACAAATACGGTTTTACCTCGGATATCGAGACCGAGCTGATCGGTCGCGGTTTGAGCGAAGAGGTCGTGCGCCTCATTTCGGCCAAGAAGGGCGAGCCCGCGTGGATGACCGAGCGGCGGCTGGAGGCCTATCGCCACTGGCTGACGCTGACGCCGCCGACCTGGGCCCACCTCGACATTCCCGAGATCGACTTTCAGGAGATCATCTACTATGCGGCGCCGAAACCGAAAAAACGGCTCGACTCGATGGACGAGGTCGATCCCGAACTCAAACGCACCTTCGACCGCCTGGGCATTCCGCTCGAGGAGCAGATGGCGCTGTCGGGGGTGGCGGTCGACGCCGTGATGGACTCCGTCTCGGTGAAGACCACCTTCCGCGAGACGCTGGCCGCGCAGGGAATCATCTTCTGCTCGATCTCCGAGGCGCTCAAGGAGCATCCCGAGCTGGTGCGCAAGTACCTCGGCAAGGTCGTTCCCCATACCGACAATTTCTACGCGGCGCTGAATGCCGCCGTCTTCTCGGACGGCTCGTTCTGCTACATCCCGAAGGGGGTGCGCTGCCCGATGGAGCTTTCGACCTATTTCCGCATCAATGCGGCGGGCACGGGGCAGTTCGAACGCACGCTCATCGTCGCCGACGAGGGTTCCTACGTGAGCTACCTCGAAGGGTGCACGGCGCCGCAGCGCGACGAAAACCAGCTGCACGCCGCCGTGGTCGAAATTATCGTCGAGCGCGACGCCGAGGTGAAATATTCGACCGTCCAGAACTGGTACCCGGGCGACAAGGAGGGGCGCGGCGGCATCTACAATTTCGTCACCAAGCGCGGCCTTTGCCGCGAGAACGCGCGTCTGTCGTGGACGCAGGTCGAGACGGGCTCGGCTATCACCTGGAAATACCCGAGCTGCGTGCTGCTGGGCGACAACTCGTCGGGCGAGTTCTACTCGGTGGCGATGACCAACCATTTCCAGCAGGCCGACACGGGTACGAAGATGATCCACATCGGCCGCAACACCCGCAGCCGCATCGTCTCGAAGGGTATTTCGGCGGGGCGCAGCCAGAACGCCTACCGCGGGCTGGTGCGTGTCGGCAAGGGGGCCGAGAACGCCCGCAACTACTCGCAGTGCGATTCGCTGCTCATCGGCGACCGCTGCGGCGCCCATACCTTTCCCGACATCGACTGCCGCAACCGCTCGGCGGTGCTCGAACACGAGGCCACGACCTCGAAGATTTCGGACGACCAGCTCTTCTATTGCAACCAGCGCGGCCTGAAGACCGAGGATGCCGTGGGGCTGATCGTGAACGGCTATGCCCGCGAGGTGCTGGCGAAACTGCCGATGGAGTTCGCCGTAGAGGCGCAGAAGCTGCTGGCGCTCAACCTGGAGGGGTCGGTAGGGTAGCGCGGCGGGCTGCCGTCGTGCGGCTCGACCTCGCAGCTTTCGGCGGAAGATCGGTTCGTGCGCAGCAATGGCAGCCCGCAGCCGCCTCCGTGGCGGAGGGCTGCGACTCGCCGCAGGCTCGATGCCGCCTCCGCTCGGCTGCGGGCCGAAATCGGAAGAGGCGGACAAACCGCAGGAGCGGACTTTTGCGGCAAGGCCCCGGCAACGAATTTGGAACAAAGAGAACAACAGACGAATATGCTTAAAATCACCAATCTGCATGCTGCGGTCGAGGGCCGCGAGATCCTGCGCGGCATCGACCTGGAGGTCCGTGCCGGCGAGGTGCATGCCATCATGGGGCCCAACGGCTCGGGCAAGTCGACGCTGGCGTCGGTGCTGGCCGGCAACGAAAAATATGCGGTGACCGAAGGTTCGGTCGAGTTCCTGGGCCGGGACCTGCTGGCGCTGCCGATCGAGGATCGTGCCCGCATGGGCCTTTTCCTCGGCTTCCAGTATCCGGTCGAGATCCCGGGCGTCACGATGGCCAATTTCATGAAGCTGGCCGTGAACGAGCAGCGCCGTTTCCGCGGCGAAGAGCCGTTGTCGGCGGGCGAATTTCTGAAGCTGATGCGCGAGAAGGGCAAGGTGGTCGAGCTGGATGCCAAACTCACCTCGCGCGCCGTGAACGAAGGCTTCTCGGGCGGCGAGAAGAAGAAGAACGAAATTTTCCAGATGGCGATGCTCGATCCGAAGCTGGCGATTCTCGACGAGACCGATTCGGGCCTCGACATCGATGCGCTGCGCATCGTCGCCACGGGCGTCACGAAGCTGCATACGCCCGAGAACGCCACGGTGGTCATCACGCACTACCAGCGCCTGCTCGACTACATCGTGCCCGACGTGGTGCACGTCCTCTACAAGGGCCGCATCATCTACACGGGCGACAAGTCGCTGGCGCTGAAGCTCGAAAAGGAGGGCTACGACTGGTTGATAAACGATTACGCAGAGTAGGAGGATGGAACTGTACGAAATCATCCGTTCGCTGCCGTCGATCGACGGACCGTCGGTGCGGATCGCCGCCGCGGAGCCGATGCCCCGTGCTGCGATCGATCCCGAGCGGCTGCACGTGGTCGTCGAGGCGGGTGCCGCGGCCTCGCTCGTGGTGCTCCATACGCAGGCGTCGACTGCGTCGATCGAGCTGGAGGCGGGCGAGGGTGCTTCGCTGGAGGTGATCGAATTTTTCGCCGCCGACGCCTTCGCGGAGGTGCAGGTGCGCCAGGCCGCCGCGAGCCGCGTGCGGCTGACGACGGTCGAAGCGGCGGGGGGCAACCTGCGCTGCACGACCGAACTGGCGGGACGCGACGCCCTGTGCGAGACGAATGCCCTGCTGCTGGCGGGGAGCGACGAGCACACCGAACTGACGCTCCGCACGAATCACCTCGTGCCCGACTGCAAGAGCCGCACGCAGGTGCGCGGCGTGGCGGGCGGCACGGCGACGGCCGTTTTCCGCGGCCTGGTCTATGTGGCCCCCGATGCCCAGCGGACCGATGCGCGGCAGCAGAGCCGCAACGTGCTGGTGAGCGACACGGCGCGCATCGATGCGCAGCCGCAACTGGAGATCTATGCCGACGACGTACAGTGCACGCACGGTGCGACGGTCGGTCTGCTGGACCGCGATGCGATTCTCTACATGCGGCAGCGCGGCCTCGACGAGTCGCAGGCCCGTCGGCTGCAACTGGCGGGCTTCGTCGCGGAGCTGTTGCAGGAGTGTGCCCCCGAACCGTTGTGCGCAGCGCTTCGGGAGGCGGTCGAAAGCCGTTTGAGTCAATTGTAACGTTATGTTCGACGCAGCAACCATACGGGCGGAATTTCCGATCCTCGGTCGGACGGTCTACGGCCGCCCGCTCGTCTATCTGGATAGCGGTGCCACGGCGCAGAAGCCGCGCGCGGTGATCGAGACGATCGATTCGCTGCACCGCGAACTCAATGCCAACATCCATCGCGGCGTGCACTACCTGTCGGAGCAGGCCACCGACCGCTACGAGGAGGCGCGTGCGCGGATCGCCCGTTTCATCGGTGCGGCCGCGAAAGAGGAGGTGATCTTCACGTCGGGCGCCACGGCTTCGCTCAATACGGTGGCCTATGCCTGGGGCGACCGCTTCGTCTCGGCGGGCGACAACCTGGTCGTGAGCGAGATGGAGCACCACTCGAACCTCGTGCCGTGGCAGCTGCTGGCCGAGCGGCGGGGCGCCGAGGTCCGCATGCTGCCCTTCGACGACGACGGCCGCCTGATGACCGAACGGTTGGCCGATTTGGTCGACGACCGCACGAAGGTCATCGCCGTGACGCAGGCTTCGAATACGCTCGGTACGCGGCCCGATCTGCGGCCCGTCATCGAGGCGGCCCGCGCGGTCGGGGCGATTTCGGTCGTCGACGGTTGCCAGGGCGTGGTGCACGGAGGGGTGGATGTCGGAGCGCTCGGCTGCGATTTCTATGCCTTCTCGGGCCACAAACTCTACGGACCGACGGGCATCGGCGTGCTTTACGGCCGTCGCGAACTGCTCGAAAAGATGCCTCCTTTCCTGGGGGGCGGCGACATGGTCGACCGCGTGTCGTTCGAGCGGACGACCTACGCCGAGGTGCCGCTCAAGTTCGAGGCGGGCACGGCCAACTACATCGGTGCGATCGGGCTGGGCGAGGCGGTGCGCTTCGTCGAACGGTTCGATGCGGCCGAGATCGAACGGTACGAGCAGGAGCTGCTGCGGTATGCGACGGCGGAGCTGGAACGGATCGACGGACTGCGCATCTACGGCCGTACGCCCGACAAGTGCGCCATCCTCTCGTTCAACATCGAGGGGGTGCACGGCTACGACCTCGGCATGATCCTCGACAAGCTGGGGATCGCCGTCCGCACGGGCCAGCATTGCGCCGAGCCGGTGATGACCCACTACGGCGTGACGGGCATGTGCCGCGCCTCGCTGGCGATGTACAATACGGCGGCCGAGATCGACGCCTTGGCGGCGGGCGTGCGGCGTGCCGCCGGCATGTTGCGGGGGTAAATCAGAGTTGCGCGTTCCGGCAGCTCCCGTTTTTGCAGGGTATCGGTCATGGCGCAGCCATGGCAGCCCGCAGCCGTTCCCGGGCGGAGGACGGCCACAATTTCGATCCCGTGAGGGATCGGCGGGCCGCAGCCTCCCGCGGCTGGAGGCCCGCAACTTGCGGCCGCTCGTTGCGTGCGCTCCGCAGGCTGCTGCCCGAATTAGATCGAACGATCGTCGGCCTCCCGCCGCTGAAGGCCCGCAGTTTGGGCAAACAGGCATGCGGCGTACACGCCTGCCGCTCCCGTAAGGTCGACCGCAGTTTCGCCCCGCTTCAGGCCCTCGACTCATGCGGGCATGTCCCGCGCAGCCGTCGCACCGTGCGCTCCGCGGGCCGATGTCCGACTAAAGATCGGAAAAACGAACAGATAACGAAGAACCGAAACAGATCCTATGTTTATCGTATTGGAAGGGCTCGACGGAGCCGGTAAATCGACGCAAATCAAGCTGCTGCAACAGTTTTTCGCTGCCCGCGGCCGCTCGTGCGCCTACCTGCACTTTCCCCGCTTCGACGCTCCCGTCTACGGCGAGCTGATCGCCCGCTTCCTGCGCGGCGAGTTCGGTGCGGCCGATGCCGTGGATCCCTACCTCGTGGCGCTGCTCTTTGCGGGCGATCGGGCCGATGCGGCGCAGCTGCTGCGCGAACGGCTGGCCGCGGGATGCGTCGTGATCCTCGATCGCTACCTCTATTCGAACGTCGCCTACCAGTGCGCCAAGCTCCCCGCAGGTCCCGCCCGCGATCGGCTGCGGCAATGGATCCTCGACCTCGAATACGGCTATCATCGCATCCCCGAGCCCGATCTGTCGCTCTTTCTGGATGTTCCCTTCGCCTTCACCGAACGCAAGCTGACGGCGCAGCGCGAAGGCGACGACCGCAGCTACCTGCAAGGCGCCGCCGACGTGCACGAATCGTCGCTCGACCTGCAACGCAGCGTCCGCGAGGTCTACCTCGACATCGCGCGGCGGGATCGGCGGCTGCGCGTCGTCGACTGCGCCGATGCGGCGGGCGCCATGCAATCGCCCGAGGCGATTTTCGCCTCGATCGCCGCTTTGCTGAACCCTTTGCTCGAAACCGACCATGCGCACGCAACGACTCTTTAAGTGGCTTTCGCACCTCTGCCGGGTGCTGCTCGCCCTGACCTTCATCCTCTCGGGCTTCACCAAGACGGTCGACCCGTGGGGTACGGCGCTCAAGGTGAGCGAGTACCTCACCATCTACGGCTGGGATGTTCTCCGGCCCGCCGCCATGGCCTTCTCGATCTGGCTGTGCGGCGCCGAGCTCATGATGGGCTGCATGCTCCTGTTCAAGGTCCGCATCCGCATGGTCTCGATCTTCGCACTCGCTTCGATGGCGCTTTTCACGCTCATCACGCTCTTGAGCGCCACGGTGCTGCCCGTCGAGGACTGCGGCTGCTTCGGCGAGGCGATCAAACTCACCCCCTGGCAGACCTTCTTCAAGAACCTTGCGCTGCTGCCGATGGCCTTTGTGGTGTGGTGGCGCTACCGTCCTGACCGCATCTTCTGCTTCAGCCGTTTGGAGCTGCTGCTGACGATCGTCTTCTTTACGGGCTCGATGTCGCTCGGCTACTACTGCTACCGCCACCTGCCGCTGGTCGATTTTCTGCCCTATAAGAAGGGAGTCCATATCCGCGAGGAGATGCTCCGCCAGGCCGAACAGCCCGCCGAGGAGGAGGGCGAGACGCTCCTCGTCTACCGCAATCGCCGCAACGGCCGCCTGCGCGAATTCGCGCTGGAGGATACCGAATGGCAGAACGCCGAGAAATGGGAGTGGGTCGACACGCGGACCGAGAGCGCTCCGATGGTCGTGCGTCCCCTGATCGGCGAGTTCGCCGTGGCGAATGCCGACGGCGACGCCACCGAACGGCTGCTGACGACCCCGGGCCGCGTTTATCTGCTGTGCGTCACCTCCTTCGACCGCCTGCGGGGCGGCTGCCTGCGCCGCATGACGGCGCTGGTTGCCGCCGCCCGCGCCGAAGGTGCCGAGGTGGTGTGCCTCACCCCCGACCCGCTCTACGGCACGACCGAACACCGCTTCGGCGACCGGTCGGTCACCTGCTACAACATCGACGCCTCGACGATGAAGACGATGCTCCGCGCCCGTAACGGGCTGGTCGTCCTCGACGACGGGGTGATTACCGATAAACGCAACTGTCGGGATATCCGACCCCTCAAACGCTAAATCCGTGAACCGCCCATGATGCGCAAGATCCTTTTCTGTACGCTGCTGTCGCTCTTGTCGTTCGCCCCCGTGCGGGCGGCGCGATCCGACGGGGAGACCCTTCGCCGCCGCGGCCGCGAGCTCTTCGAGTTCGGCCGCTGGAACGATGCCCGAAATGCCTTCCGCGAGGCGCGGGCCGCCCTGACGCCCGCCGATTTCGCGGCCCGCGAAGAGATCGACTACTACCTGGCGGCTTGCGCCGTCGAGCTGGGCCGCGCCGATGCCGAAGAGGCGCTGCTCGATTTCATGCGCCGCTACCCGGGCTCGGTCCATACGTCCGACGTCGATTTCGCCCTCGGCTCCTATTACTGCGCGCGCGGCGACCTGCACCGTGCCCGCGAACACTTCTCGAAGTGCTCCTATCGGCGCATGACCCCCGCGCAGCGCGAACGCTACGACCTGCGCATGGGCTACGTCGCCTTCAACGAACACGACTACGAGCAGGCCTACGCCCTCTTCAACCGCATTCCGCCCGAGAGCGAGTATGCCGATCACGCCGCCTACTACAAGGCCTACATGGATTACGAGGCGGGGCGCGACGCCGCGGCCAAGGAGGGCTTCACGCGGCTGCTGGCGAGCCGTTCCTACCGCGAACTGGCCCCCTATTATCTGTTGCAGCTCGAATTCCGCGCGGGCAACTACCGCTACGTCGTCGACCACGGCGAGGAGCTGGCGGCCCGTGCCGTGCCCGAGCGGCGCGCCGAGCTGGAGCGCCTGATGGCCGAGTCGTGGTTCCGTCTCGACGACTACGGCCGCACGCAGCAGCACCTCGACGCCTTCGCCGCCGCAGGGGGCGAACTCGACCGCGAGGGGTGCTACCTGCGCGGCTTCTCGCTCTACCGCACGGCGCGCTACGACGATGCCGCGGAGTGGCTGCGCCGCGCCTGCGGCCCCGAGGATGCCTTGACGCAGAACGCCTCGTACCACCTCGCCGACTGCTACCTGCGGCAGGGGCGGAAGGAGGAGGCGATGCAGGCCTTCGCCATGGCGACCGACGAGCGGCTGCATGCCGAAATCGCCGAGGACGCCCTCTTCAACTACGCCAAGCTGCAATACGAGCTGGGCGGCGGACGCTTCAACGGTGCGATCCACCTCTTGAGCCGCTACCTCGAGCGCTATCCCGCGTCGCCGCGCGCGGCCGAGGCGCGCACGCTGCTCGTGGCGGCCTACTACAACTCGCGCGACTACGATGCCGCCTACCGCGCCATCAAGGCGCTGCCCTCGACCGACGGCGAGCTGCGTGCCGCGTTGCAGAAGGTCGCCTGCTACCGCGGTTTGGAGGCCTGCAAGGCGGGCGATTTGGCCGCCGCGAAACGTTGTCTGGACGAGGCTGTCGCCCTGAACGTCAGCCCCCGCTATACGGCCTTGAGCCGCTTTTGGCAGGGCGAAATCGCCTATGCTGAAGGCGATTATGAAGCAGCTGCGAAAAAAATCGAAGCCTATCTGCGCACGGCGCCCCGCACCGAGCGCGAATATGCGCTGGCATGGTACGACCTGGGCTACTGCCGCTTTTCGAGCGGGGAGACGGCCCGCGCCGAGGAGGCGTTCGACCGCTTCCTGAAGCTGTGGCCCGCTGCCGACGGCTACCGCGGCGATGCGATGAACCGGCTGGGCGACGTCGCCTATGCCGACCGCCGCTACGACGAGGCGATTCGCCGCTACGACCGCTCGGTCGCTGCGGGCGGTGCGACCGCTCCCTACGCCGCCTACCGCCGCGCCGTGACGCTCGGCGTCGAAGGGCGCCGCACGGAGCAGCAGCAGGCCCTGCAGCGCATCCTGCAACAGAACACGGGCGACTACCTCGAAGAGGCCTCCTACGATCTGGGCCGCAGCTACCTGCTCTCGGAGCGCTATGCCGAGAGCGCCGCGCAGCTCGAACGCTTCGTCGCGCACTATCCCGCCTCGCCGCGGGCGGCGCAGGCCTCGGCCGACCTCGGTCTGGCCTACCTGAACCTGGGCGACAAGCAAAAATCGATGGCCGCCTACGACCGCGTCGTGCGGAGTGCGCCGCAGTCGGCCGAGGCGCGCGCCGCCCTGCAGGGGATCCGCGACCTCTACGTCTCGGACGGCGACGTGGAGGGCTATTTCGCCTATGCCTCCCGCGCGGGCGTCGAGAGCGATCTTTCGGCCCTGTCGCGTGACTCGCTCTCGTTCGCCGCGGCGCAGAAACTCTACCTGGCCGACCGCCGCGACGACGCCGAACGTTCGCTGCGCAGCTACCTGAAGAGCTATCCGAAGGGGGCCTACCGCATCGATGCGCTGCACTACCTGGGCGACTGCTACCGGCAGGTGGGTCAGCGCGATGCGGCGATCGGAGTGCTGACCGAGTTGTCCGAACAGGGCACGAACCGATATACCTTGCCGACGCTGCGCACGCTCGCCGCACTGACGCGCGAGGCGCAGCGGCCCGCCGAGGCGGCGCGCGCCTACCGCAAGCTCTACGATGCGTCGACCGCCGCGGCCGACCGCGAGGCGGCGATGACCGAGTACGTCCGCATGACGGTGGCCGAGGCCGACGACGCGAAGATCGCCGACATGGCGGCCGACGTGCTGGCCCATGCCGATGCGGGGGCGACGGCGCGCCGCGAGGCGCAGTTCGCCTGGGCCGAGCAGCTGCGGCGCGCAGGGCGTGCGTCGCAGGCGCAGCGCCTCTATGCCGAACTGGCGAAGGAGGTCTCCTCGACCGAGGGGTCGGCGGCCGCCTACTACGTCATCGAACACGACTATGCCGACGGCAAGGGCGATGCGAAGGCGACCGAGCGGGCGATCTTCGCCTTCTCGGAGCGGCAGCCCAAATCCTACTGGCTGGCCCGCGCCTACCTGCTGCTGGGCGATCTCTACGCCCGTCAGGGCGATGCCTTCCAGGCGCGCGCAACCTACCAGAGTGTCGCAGACGGCTACTCGCCTGCCGACGACGGCATCGTCGCCGCAGCGAAGGAGCGTATCCAAAAACTGAACGTACAATGATGAAAAAGTGGTGGATCATCGGGGTGCTGGCGGCGCTGCTGCCGTCGGCGGCCCTTGCCCAGGTGGAAAAACAGGTCGAGGTGACCAAGGCCTATGTCCCGAGCGTGGGGCAGGCAACCAAGATGCGGATCGAGCCGCGCATGGACGACACGGTGCGCATGCGGCCCGAAATCGACTATACGGTGACGCCCCTGTCGCTCGAAACGACGCTCGACACGCGGCCGATCCGTCCCGCGCAGATCAGCTACGAGGAGTTCAACCTGCCGTCGCGCTTCTACCTCAAGGCGGGGGCGGGGGCTCCGCTGCAGTCGCTGGTCGACTTTTACGCCTCGTCGGCGCAGGCGGGTCGCGGCTATGTCACGGGGTACCTGCAGCACGAGGGGCGCTACGGGAAGCTCCGCAACGATTTCGACACGAAGCGCAGCGCGTTGCGGATGACGAATCGTCTCGGAGCGGCGGCGGGCCGTCTGTTCGGAGTGCGGCTGCTGGAGGGCGACTTGCACTATCGCCACCGCCTCGATCGCCGTTACGGCGCCTCGCTGCCCGACGAACTCGTTCCCGCGGGGACCCCGGGGATGAAGATCGGTTATTCGGACGTCGATCTGGCGCTCCGCTTCGGCGACGATTTCCTGAACCTGAAGCGGACCAATTTCGAACTGGCCCTCGACGGGTCGCTCTTTTTCGACCATTCGGATGCGGCGGCGACGGTCGGCCGCGGCCGCCAGAGCGATTTCGGGGTGCGGGGCCGTGTAGGCCGCGAATTTTCGGGCCATCGGGTGACGTTCGGTCTGGGCTATGCGATGAAGCAGGGCGCGAAGGCGCTCGACGGCGGCAGCCTCCATCGGCTGCATGTCGAGGCGCGCTATGCCAAAGAGCTGCGGGCCCTGCGGCTCGAAGCGGGTGCCGATTACTATTATGACCGCGGCAAGGGCGAGACGGTCGACGGACGGGCCGCCGTCTCGAACTGCATCTTCCCCTATCTGCGGCTGGAGTTCGACCTCGGATCGAAGGCCTTCAAACCCTTCGTCGAGATCGACGGAACGCTCGAAAGCAACGATTTCCGTTCGCTCACCGAGCGCAATCCCTATGTCGGCGGCGGCACATGGCTCGGCAAGAGCACGGCGAACTACCACCTGCGGGGCGGTCTGACGGGCCATTCGGCGAATCGCCTCTTCAACTACCGCGGCTACGTCTCCTTCACGGTCAGCGACGACAGGGTCTACTGGACCCTCCCCGTTGTCGATTTCGCGGCGCCGTATGCCTATGCGGCGGGGTGGTTCCGACCGATGCAGGGGCGTCAGACCCTCTTTTCGATCGCGGGCGAGGCGACGTGGCGCCCCGTGACGGCGCTGCGGATCGAGCTGGCCGCGCGGCTGAATTTCTACAACGACGAAATCGATCTGGCGACAGGCGCTCCCAAGGGCGAAGCGCGCTTCGGCTTGCGTTACGAGGGGCAGCGCTTCCGCTTCGGCATCGGGGCGACGGCGCAGAGCGGCCGTGCGTGGTCGCTCCATTCGTCCGATCCGATGCAGACGACGGTCGCCCCCGTAGGCACGGTGCATGTGCCGTTCGAGGTCGATCTTCATGCCGAGGCCGAGTGGATGGTGTCGGGGTCGCTGGCCCTCTTCGTCGAGGGTCGCAACCTGCTGTGCCAGGAGCTCTACACGTGGCCGCTCTTTCCCGAGTACGGCATCAACGGCCTCATCGGCGTGCGGTGGAGCTTTTGATCGCGGCGCGGACAGATCAAAACGGTCGGACCTTCGGTTTTCGAGGGTCCGACCGTTTTTTTTCGTCTTCGATGGCAGATAGGGGGGCTGTCTCTGCGCCGACGGCTGTGTCATCGCGTGGTGTATCGTAGCATATCATGCGCTTGTCCGAGATGCGGCGACCTCTTTAGAGGTCGGCAGCCCGCAGCCGCCCCCTTGGCGGAGGGCTGCTCCTGAACGTCGCAAGCCCGTCCGCCCGGCTGCGGGCCGAGTATGGATGCGTGCGCTTTCAATAAGCAGGTGTCTTTGGATGTGCTCCGCTACCGCCCGTGGGTCGCCTGCCACCAGGCGGTCTGCTCTTTGGCGGCCGTGGCCGGCGCCTCGCTCGGATCGGAGCAGGTGATGCCCGAGTAGGTGCGGATCGGATGCAGGCCGCTTGTCGCCGCATAGAAATAGGGCGTATGGCGCCGCAGAGCCGCGGGAACGGTGCGCTCGAGCTGTCGCTCGAACTCGTCGCGCAGCGCCTCGTCGCCGCACAGCTGCCGCACGTAGTCGCCCAGGTCGAAGAAGCGGGCGGGCGAGTAGCCGTCGAGCGCCTGCAGCTGCGCGCGGTCGACGATGCGGTTGTCCGTGCGGACGTTGATTCGCCGCATGACGGCGGCCAGCGCTTCGAGCTGGCGGCAGTCGGTGACGCTGATCGTGCCGCAGGGGGTCGAATAGCTGCTGTAAAACTCGTGGAAGGCGTCGCAGACGGCTTCGTAGTCGACCGTTCCGAGCAGGTAGCGCCCGACCCGTTCGTAGGGGAAGCCGTAGGACATGATTTCGCAGGTCGAGGCGATCAGGCGGTCGGTGACGTTGCGCAGCTCGTAGGCCACCTCGACCGACGCCATGTAGCAGTCGTCGAAGAGGATGAATTCGGGGTGCATCCCCGCGGCGCCGATCGCCGCGCCGAGCGTGGCGATTTCGGTCTGGTAGGCGGGCGTCGTGCCGCCGAACCAGCGGGTCAGCGGCAGCCCGTCGGCGTCGGTCAGCTCCCAGTGCTCCCTCTCCGCGGGCAGGGCGTGCCGCTCGCCGTCGGCCGCGCGCGGCGCTTCGACGGGGAGCCAGGCCATGCCGTGGCAGCCGATCGTAAGGCCGTAGCGGTGGGCAGGTGCCAGGCGGACGACGTCGCGCAGGATGGCGGCGATCCCTTCGGTGGTCGTGACGGCGGGACGGTCGTAGGTCGCCAGCTCGCGTTCGCGCACCTCGCTGCCCGAGCGGACGAGCTCGAAGAGGCGCCCCGCAGCGGGACTCTCCATGAAGAAGACCACGACGCGGCTCCCCTCGGGGGTGCCTGCGCGGAGCGTCTTTTTCATGTCGTCGATGTTGGTCAGGAAAAACGACGTCAGGTTGCCCGACCACGGCAGGTACATGAGCAGCGTCTGCTCGGTCGGGCGCGTCGGAACGTCGTCGTGCTTTTCGCAGCCCGTCACGGCCAGCGCCAGCAGCAGTAAAGCGAAGAGGTGCTTCATGGCTATTTGTAGGTGCGGGGTTTGAGGTTGTTGAACTGCCACGTGCGGTCGCGCTTGTAGGTGTATCCTTCGGGCTTGTTGCGGTAGATGCGGCTGAAATCGAAATAGATGCCTTTGCGTTTTTTGCCGTCGATGACCGGGGGCGAGAGCAGCGGCATCACCTCGACCGTGCGGCTTACGACGCGCGCCTTGCCGTGGGCGAAGCCTTCGGCCGCCATGACGTCGTTCGCATGGTCGAACCACAGGATGTGGCGCGGCGTGTGCTGCGTCAGGCCGTCGCCCGAACCGATGATGGCGCGCACGACGCCGTTCATGCGAGCGGCCCACAGCTCGGCCTGCTCCTTGTCGCCCAGTGCCTGGTGGACGAAGGTCAGCATGTTGAGGATCTTCGGGCTGAACGGATCGCGCTCCCATGCCGCCCGTGCCGTCCGCAGCAGCGCTTCGAGCGTTTCGCGGTCGGTCTTGTCGGGGTCGATGCCCGAGGCGAGCACGAGCATCTGCTCCATGTCGGGGTTGGTGGCGAAGGGCTTGTACGCCTCCTGATAGGCGTAGCCGTAGTAGAGGTAGTGGTAGTCGTCGTCGGTCAGCGTGCGGTCGCCGTTCGTGTAGCGCATCCAGAGCCCCGTGTAGTAGTAGGGCGAACGTTGGTCGGTGATCCGATCGAGGATGTCCGCTTCGACGGGCGTTTTGGCCGCAAGCAGCAGCGGCCACAGCAGCAGCAGAGTGAGCAGTCGTTTCATGTGCATCGTTTTTGGTGTATGCGGGCGCAGCCTGCGGAGGGCTCGCTTGTTTGCAAAACTGCCGGCCTCCCCGCGGGGAGGCTGCGGCCCGCACGGCTCTTTGCAAGAGCCGCCGTCGCAAGAGCTAACGTTGCAATCAGTGCAAATCGTATCGCTCGATGAGCATTTTGAAGCGCTCGCGCAGTTTTTCGCTTCCGGGCACGAGCGGCAGCCGCATCGTCGGGCCGATTTTGCCCATGACCGAGAGGGCGCATTTCGCGCCTACGGGATTCCCCTCGGCGAAGAGCGCCGCGACGGCATCGTCCATGTCGGCCTCCTTCCAGGCGGCGCGCGCCGCCTCGAAATCGCCCCGCTTGGCGCGGTCGATGCAGGCCATGAAGCGCTCGGGGAAGACGTTCGCGGCCACCGAGATCACGCCGTCGCCGCCGCGCTCCATGAGTTCGATGGCGATGCCGTCGTCGCCCGCCAGCACCAGAAAGCCTTCGGGGCGGTGGTCGATGATTTGCTGCATCTGCTCGAGGTTGCCCGAGGCTTCCTTGATGCCGATGATGTTCTCGATGTCGCGGGCCAGCCGCAGGGTGGTTTCGGCCGTCATGTTGACGCCCGAGCGCCCCGGGATGTTGTATAGGATCACGGGCAGCGGCGAGTGTTCGGCGACGGTCTTGAAATGTTGGTAGAGCCCCTCCTGCGACGGCTTGTTGTAGTAGGGGGTCACGGAGAGGACGGCATCGGCGCCGCGCAGGTCGAATTCGCGCAGCTGGTCGAGCACCTCGGAGGTCGAGTTGCCGCCGCAGCCCATCACCAGCGGCACGCGGCCGCCGATCCGCTGGGCCGTGAACATGGCGATCACGGCGCGCTCGGAGTTGTAGAGCGTCGGGGTTTCGGCCGTCGTGCCGAGCGCGACGATGTAGTCCACACCGCCCTCGATCACGTAATCGATCAGGTCGCCCAGCGCCCGATAGTCCACTTGTCCTTTTTCGGTGAAGGGGGTCACCAGAGCCACCCCCGCACCGGCGAGTTTGTGTCGTAGCATAAGTCGTATCAGAATAAGGAGCCCTGTGCGGGCGGTTCGTTGTTCGGGGTCGCGGCTTTTTTCGTGCGTTTGGCCGCAGGGGAGCCCGTCGGGGCCGCTTCGTCGGTCGTGTCCGCTTCTCTGCCTGCATCGGCTTCGTCCGTCGGGGTCGGTTCTCCCGTCGGAACCGCTTTGCCGTCTGCATGCGCTTTATCGGTCCGAGCCGCTTCATGCGCCGCAGGCATTTCGTCCGCCGCGGGAGCCTCGTCTGCCATGGATCTTTCGTCCGCCGCGGGCGCTGCCGTTACCGTGCCGTCCTCGGCCAGCAGCCGCATGAACTCCTCCTCGGAGAGAATCCGAACGCCCAGCTTTTCGGCCTTCTTGCGCTTCTCGGGTCCCATTTTTTCGCCTGCGACGAGGTAGTCGACGCTCCCCGAGACGGCGCTCACGTTGCGGCCGCCGTGCGTTTCGATCAGCTGTTTGAGTTCGTCGCGGCTGATCGAGAAGCGGCCCGAGACGACGAAGCTGCGCCCTGCGAGGGCCTCGGAGCGGCGTTCGCGCTCCACCGCCTCGAATTGCAGCCCCGCGCGGCGCAGCCGTTCGATCTGTTCGAGGTTCGACGGATCGGCGAAATAGGCGAGGATGGCATCGGCGATCTTGTCGCCCACCTCCTCCGCCTCGACCAGCTCTTCGCGCGTGGCGCCGATCAGGCGGTCGAGCGATCGGAAGTGGTCGGCCAGGCAGCGTGCCGTCGTCTCCCCGACGAAACGGATGCCCAGTCCGAAGAGGACGCGGTGGAAGGGGACCTCCTTCGACCGCTCGATCGAGCGGAGGATGTTTTCGGCCGACTTGTCGCCCAACCGCGGCAGGGGGGCCAGCTGCTCGGCCCGCAGGTCGTAGAGGTCGGCGGGATGGCGTACGAGTCCGTTCGCGTAGAGTAGCTCGACGGTCTCTTCGCCCAACCCCTCGATGTCCATCGCCTTGCGGCGGATGAAATGCAGGATGCGTCCCACGATCTGCGGCGGGCAGCCGCTCTCGTTGGGACAGTAGTGTTTCGCCTCGCCTTCGTAGCGCACCAGGGGGGTGTGGCACTCGGGGCACTCCGTGATGTAGACCAGCGGGCGGCTGTCGGCGGGGCGTTCGGCGAGCTCGACTCCCGTGATCTTGGGGATGATTTCGCCTCCCTTCTCGACGTAGACCATGTCCCCCTCGCGCAGGTCGAGCTGGGCGATCTGCTCGGCGTTGTGGAGCGTGGCGCGTTTGACGGTCGTTCCCGCCAGCAGAACGGGCGTCAGGTTCGCCACGGGGGTGACGGCTCCCGTGCGCCCCACCTGGTAGGTGACCTTTTCGAGCCGCGTGAGGGCCTGCTCGGCCTTGAACTTGTAGGCGACGGCCCACTTCGGCGCCTTGGCCGTGAAGCCGAGGCGGCGTCGGAGAGCGAAATCGTTCACCTTGACGACCACGCCGTCCGTCGGGAAGGGGAGGGCGTGGCGCGCCTCGTCCCAGTGGGCGATGTAGGCGTCGATTTCGGCCGCGGAGCCGCACAGACGGCTCGCGTCGGAGACGGGAAAGCCCCAGCGGCGGGCCGCTTCGATCGCTTCGGTATGGGTGGCGAAGGGCAGCGCGTCGCCCGCCAGCTGGTAGAGCACGCACATCAGCCCGCGCCGTGCCACGACGGCCGACGACTGTTGCTTGAGGGTCCCCGCCGCGGCGTTGCGCGGGTTGGCGAAGGGCGTCTCGCCCGCCTCCTCGCGCTCGCGGTTGATCTTGTCGAACGAGGCGTAGGGCATCAGCACCTCGCCGCGGATCTCGAAATAGGGGGGCAGGTCGTCGCCCTCGAGCCGCAGCGGTACGTTGCGGATCGTGCGGACGTTGGCCGTCACGTCGTCGCCCTGCTGCCCGTCGCCGCGCGTCACGGCCCGCAGCAGCCGCCCGTTTTCGTAGGTGAGCGAGATGGCCGTGCCGTCGAATTTCAGTTCGCAGACATACTCCGCGGCGGCCTCCGTCTCGCGCTCGATGCGGCCGATGAAGTCGTGCAGCTCGTCGAGCGAGTAGGTGTTGCCGAGCGACAGCATCGGAAAGCGGTGGCTCACGGTGCGGAATTCGGCCGTCAGGTCGCTGCCCACGCGGCGCGTGGGGGAGTTCGGGTCGTCGTATTCGGGGTGGGCCGCCTCCAGCTCCTGCAGTTCGCGCAACAGGCGGTCGAACTCGAAATCGGAGATCTCGGGGGCGTTCTCGACATAGTATTTGCGATTATGGCGTTCGAGGTCGCGGCGCAACCGTTCGATTCGTTCTCGTACCATATATAATGGGCTTTGCAGGGTAAAGGTACGTAATTTGTTCGGATCGGCCATCGAAAACGAAAAAAAATGCAAAAAAAAATCGGTACGTATTGCAATAGGCAAATTTTGCCGTATTATTGCAGAAAATTTCGAATGTTTTTGATGAGCCGAGCGCAGAACCGAATCCGGTTCGAGCGCTGCCGAGGCGCAAAAACGACTGTTGTTAAACGAACCCATAATTGACGTAGCAAGCGATAGAATCATGAATAAACCGGTCAGTGCGAAGAAGCATATCGTGACGAGTTTTCATAATCTCACCCCCGAATTGCAGGAGGCTCTCAAGGCCCGTTATCCGCTCGGTTTCACCGATGTTATGATGCGTATCGACAAGCCTAACGGCGACTTTTTCTATGCCGTGCCGTACGATACGGACGAGGTGGCCTATCTGGTCAAGATCGACGTGAAGATCGACGACAAGGCCCACGAGGAGGACGAAAAGGATTACTACGACGATGACCTGAAGGGAGCCGACGAGCTGCAGGACGACGGCGGCGACGGCTCCTCGGAGGGCGGTTCGACCGATGACGATGTCGATATTTGACAGCTTCGCACGACTCTTTTCGGGGCGCACGGCGCTCCTGCTCTTCGCCTGCGCGGGTTGTGCGTGCGGCATGGCCGAGGATGAGCAGGAAGACCGCGACCGCCGCATCTACCTCACCTTCGCCGACGACGCCTTCGCCGCCTACTGTCTCGACGCGTTCGACACGAACGGCGACGGACGCCTTTCGCGCTACGAAGCGCAGCGCGTGCGTGAGATGGATTGTTCGGGGCGCGGCATCGCGCTGCTCGACGAGCTCGACGAGTTCGTCCGCCTCGTGCGGCTCGACTGCTCCGACAACCGGCTCGTGCGGCTCGATGCGACCGCCTGCACGCTGCTCGAAACGCTCGACTGCGCCGACAACCGCCTGTCGCAACTCGATCTGGCGGGGCTGCGTTCGCTGCGTACGCTCGCCGCACGCGGCAATGCGCTCGACCGCCTCGATCTGCAATCGAACGCCTCGCTCGCGGAGCTCGACCTGCGCGGCAACCGCTTGTCGACCCTCGACGTGTCGCCCTGCGCCGCCTCGCTGCGCGCCGACGTGCGCGACAATCCGCGGCTCGAAACCGTCTATTACCGACGGGGCCAGCAGATCGCGGCCTCCGATCCCGCCCGTCTGGTCGAACGGCCGTAGCCGCCGGCCGCTTTTCGCCCGCTTTTCCCCGAAACGATTCCGTTGCGGGGTTTTTTTTGTGAGCGGCGGAATCGGGTTGAATTATCCCTTTTTACCTTTTTATTCGTCTGTATGTCTGTTTCTTCGGGCGGCGGCACGGCGGCGGCGCGAGCTGCCGCGCGACCCGTTTTTTGACGGTTTGTTTATAAAAAATCGGTCTAAATGCGGCTGTTTCAGGAAATTTTTGTACTTTTGGCTGCAAATTTTTTTGCTGAACAGGTTTTATAACGGAACATATTGAACGTTCACATGAAAAAAGTAGATGTGATTCTCGGCTTGCAGTGGGGCGACGAAGGCAAAGGCAAGGTCGTCGACGTACTGACTCCGCGTTACGAGGTGGTAGCCCGTTTTCAGGGCGGTCCGAATGCGGGACACACGCTCGAGTTCAACGGAGAGAAATACGTGTTGCGCTCGATTCCCTCGGGTATCTTCCAGGGCGGCAAGGCCAACATCATCGGCAACGGCGTGGTGCTCGATGCCGTTCTCTTCCGCAAGGAGGCCGAGGAGCTGGCCCGCAGCGGCCACGATCTGACGCGTCAGCTCTCGATCTCGAAGAAGGCGCACCTGATCCTGCCGACCCATCGGCTGCTCGACGCCGCCTACGAGGCCGCCAAGGGCAGCGCCAAGATCGGTACGACGGGCAAGGGCATCGGCCCGACCTATACGGACAAGGTGAGCCGCAACGGCATGCGCGTGGGCGATCTGCTGCGCGCCGATTTCCGCGCGGTCTATGCCGCCGCCAAGGCGCGCCACGAGCGCATCCTGCGCAGCCTGGATTTCGCCTACGATCTGACGGAGCTCGAAAACGAGTGGTTCGAGGCGATCGAGTACCTGAAGCGTTTCCGCCTGATCGACAGCGAATACGCCGTCAACGACGCGCTGAAGGCCGACAAGGCCGTGCTGGCCGAGGGGGCGCAGGGCACGCTGCTCGACGTCGATTTCGGCTCCTATCCCTTCGTCACCTCCTCGAACACGGTCTGTGCCGGCGTCTGCACGGGTCTGGGCGTCGCTCCGAACCGCATCGGCGAGGTCTTCGGCATCTTCAAGGCCTACTGCACGCGCGTGGGCAGCGGTCCCTTCCCCACGGAGCTCTTCGACGAGACGGGGGCCGAGCTGCGCCGCATCGGTCACGAGTTCGGTGCCGTGACGGGTCGCGAACGCCGCTGCGGCTGGCTCGACCTGGTGGCCCTCAAGTACGCCGTGATGATCAACGGCGTCACGCAGCTCATCATGATGAAATCGGACGTGATGAACGATTTCGAAACGATCCGCGTCGCCACGGCCTACCGCATCGGCGACCGCGTCACCGACGAGTTCCCCTATTCGATCGACGCGGATGTGGAGCCCGTCTACACCGATTTCGAGGGGTGGCGCTGCGACCTGCGCGCCTGCCGCACCTACGCCGATTTCCCCGAAGCCTTCAAACGCTACGTCGATTTCATCGAACGCGAGACGGGCGTTCCCGTGAAGATCGTCTCGGTGGGTCCCGACCGCGACGAAACCGTAATACGTTAATTCCAAAGAAGAAACAGACTGAAACAAGTTATGGAACAAAAACTTCGTATCGTCGTACTGGCCAAACAGGTGCCGGATACGCGACAAGTGGGCAAAGATGCCATGACGGCCGAAGGTACGGTGAACCGTGCCGCGCTGCCGGCCATTTTCAACCCCGAAGATCTCAATGCGCTCGAACTGGCGCTCTCGCTCAAGGATCGGGTGGCGGGCTCGACCGTGCACCTGCTGACGATGGGTCCGCAGCGTGCCGCCGACATCATCCGTGAGGCGATGTTCCGCGGCGCCGACGGCGGCTACCTTCTTTCGGGCCGCGAGTTCGCAGGCTCCGATACGCTGGCCACCTCCTACGCTCTTTCGTGCGCCCTGCGCAAGCTCGACGCCGATCTGATCGTCGCCGGCCGTCAGGCCATCGACGGCGACACGGCCCAGGTGGGTCCGCAGGTGGCCGAGAAGCTCGGCCTGCCGCAGGTGACCTATGCCGAGGAGGTCGTCGAGGTGAAGGGCGACAAGCTGGTGATCCGCCGCCGCATCGCCGAGGGCGTCGAGACGGTCGAGTGTCCGATGCCGGCCGTCGTGACGGTCAACGGTTCGGCCCCCGAGTGCCGCCCGCGCAACGCCAAGCGCCTCATGTTCTTCAAGTCGGCGCGCTGCCGCTCGGAGATCGCCGCCGATCCCGAGTCGTTCGCCGCCCGCCGCGTCGCCGCGAAACCCGAACTGGAGATCGTCGAGTGGACCGCTTCGGAGGTCGATCCCGATCCGACGCAGCTGGGTCTGCAGGGCTCGCCGACGAAGGTGAAGCGCATCGAGAACGTCGTTTTCCAGGCCAAGGAGGCCAAGCGTCTGACCTCGTCCGACGAGGAGATCGACGCCCTTGTCAAGGAACTTATCGCCGGCCATACGATCGGCTAAACCAACACGCAGGAGTTTACCATGAACAACTTATTCGTCTATATCGAAACCGAAGGTCGGCGCGTCGCCGACGTCAGCCTGGAGCTGCTGACCAAGGGCCGCGAGCTGGCCGACCGCCTGGGCGTCCGCCTCGAAGCCGTCGTGATGGGTTCGGGCCTCGCGGGCCTCGAAGAGGAGCTGGCCAAATACGGCGCCGACACGGTGTGGGTGGCCGATGATCCGATCTTCGCCCCCTTCCGCACGCTGCCGCACACGGCGGTGCTGACGGGCCTCATCAAGGCCGAGCAGCCGCAGATCGTCCTCTTCGGCGCCACCTGCGTGGGCCGCGATTTCGCCCCGCGCGTCTCGTCGGCGCTGCACAGCGGCCTGACGGCCGACTGCACGCAGCTCGAAATCGGCGACCACACGGACGCCAAGTCGGGCAAGACCTATACCGATCTGCTCTACCAGATCCGTCCCGCTTTCGGCGGCAACATCATCGCCACGATCGTCAACCCCGAGCACCGTCCCCAGATGGCGACCGTGCGCGAAGGCGTGATGCGCAAGGAGTACGCCGCAAAGGCGGGTGCGGGCGAGGTGCGTCCGATCGCGTGGAAAGCGTACCTGTCGGATGCCGACCTGGCCGTTCGGATCATCGATCGCGAGATCGCCGAGCGCAAGATCGACATCAAGGGTGCCAACATCATCGTGGCGGGCGGCTACGGCGTCGGCTCGAAGGAGAATTTCAAGCTGATCCACGAGCTGGCCGAGGTGCTCGGCGGCGAGGTGGGTGCCAGCCGCGCGGCGGTCGACGCAGGCTTCACGGAGCACGAGCGTCAGATCGGCCAGACGGGTGTCACGGTGCGTCCGAAGCTCTACATCGCCTGCGGTATTTCGGGGCAGATCCAGCACACGGCGGGCATGGACCAGTCGGCGATGGTCATCTCGATCAACACCGATCCCGAGGCGCCGATCAACAAGCTGGCCGACTACGCCATCACGGGCGACGTGATGCAGGTCGTGCCGAAGCTGATTAAGTATTACAAGCAAAACTCGAAGTAATGGCTAATTTCTTTTCTGACAATAAGGACATTCAGTTGCAGTTCGACCATCCGCTGATGCGTCGGATCGTCGAGCTGCGCGAGCGCGGTTTCGCCGAGAAGGAGCTGTACGACTACGCTCCGCAGGACTACGACGATGCGCTGGATTCGTACCGTCGCGTGATGGAGCTCGCGGGCGAGGTTTGCGGCGAGACGGTGGCGGCCAACGCCGAATCGGTGGACCACGAGGGTCCGCGCGTGGTGAACGACCGCGTGGAGTATGCCGCGGGCACGAAGGCGAACCTGGCGGCGATCCACGCCGCGGGGCTGGACGGCATGACGCTGCCGCGCCGTTTCGACGGTCTGAACTTCCCGTTGCTCACCTTCATCATGGCCAACGAGATGATCGCCCGCGGCGATGCGGGTTTCCAGAACATCTGGGGCCTGCAGGATTGCGCCGAGACGCTCAACGAGTTCGGTTCGGAGGAGCAGAAGCAGAAATTCCTGCCGTGGGTTTCGGCCGGCGCCACCTGCGCCATGGCCCTCACGGAGCCCGATGCCGGTTCGGACCTCGGTGCCGTCATGCTGAAGGCCACCTGGTCGGAGGAGCGCGGCACGTGGCTGCTGAACGGCGTGAAGCGCTTCATCACGAACGGTGACGGCGAGGTATCGCTCGTGCTGGCCCGCACGGAGGAGGGTACGACCGACGCGCGCGGTCTGTCGATGTTCGTCTACGACAAGCGCGACGGCGGCGTCAAGGTGCGCCGCATCGAGAACAAGCTCGGTATCAAGGGCTCGCCGACGTGCGAGCTGGTCTATACGGATGCTCCCGCCTCGCTGGTGGGCGACCGCCGCATGGGTCTTATCAAGTACGTGATGTCGCTCATGAACGCCGCCCGTCTGGGCATCGGCGCCCAGTCGGTGGGTACCTGCGAGGCGGCTTACCGCGAGGCGCTCAAGTATGCGCACGAGCGTCGCCAGTTCGGCAAGGCGATCATCGAGTTCCCCGCCGTGTCGGAGCTGCTGTCGGTGATGAAGGCCAAGGTGACGGGCGCCCGCGCCCTGCTCTACGAGACGGCGCGTTTCGTGGAGATCTACAAGATGCTGACCCATATTTCGCACGAGCGTTCGCTCACGCCCGAGGAGCGTCAGGAGATGAAGCACTACACGCGTCTGGCCGACGGCTTCACGCCGCTCGTGAAGCTCTTCTCGTCGGAGTACGCCAACCAGCTCGGTTACGACGCGATCCAGGTGCTGGGCGGTTCGGGCTTCATGAAGGATTACCCCTGCGAGCGCATCTACCGCGATGCCCGCATCATGAGCATCTACGAGGGTACCTCGCAGCTGCAGGTCGTGGCCGCCATCAACGGCGTGACGAAGGGCACCTTCCTGGAGCAGATCGAGGCCTATGCCGCCGAGAGCTATGCCGAGGCGATGCAGCCCGTCGTCGCCCGCCTGAAGGCCTGGACGGAGCAGCTGCGCGAGATGGTCGCACGCGTCGAGGCCGCCGACAAGGAGTGCGCGGGTTTCAAGGACCTGCATGCGCGCCGTCTGGTCGAGACCGTCGGCTACATCATCATCGGTTACCTGCTGGCGCGCGAGGCGACGGCACACCCCGAGGAGTACGCCGTTTCGGCCCGCATCTGGTGCCGCCATGCCGAAGGCAAGGTGGCCGAGGCGTACGGCCTTACGATGAGCTCGCCGGTCGAGGATGTGGCGCTGTTCCGCACCATCGAAAACGAGCAGGCCTGCTAATCGCATCCGCCTGAAACGACGCCCGTCCGACAGCGATTGTCGGACGGGCGTTTTTTTTTGCGGAGGATCGGTGGCACAGGGCGATTTTCATAGGATGCTCCGCCGTTGCGGACCGCTTGCCGAAACGCCATCGTTGTCTGTAGAGCCGGGCGGTTTTTCGGACAGGCGCACCCCTCCTTTTGAAAACAAAAGACAGCTCCTCTAAAACGAGCCCGTTGTAATCGGGAATCGCTGCACAAACGAATATCATGTGAAATTACAGCCTCAACTCCGGATTGCCGGAGTTGAGGCATTCTGTTTTCGCAATTATGCAGATCTCTTATCAAGAGATATGAATCGCGTATAAAGATACTAAAAAACAGTGAATTTCTTTTAATACCAACCGTTTTTTTGCATGAGGGGTGGCACACCCTCGATATAACTAAACAAGTTTGTGACCTCCGATTATGTTCAGAGTCCCGTGTTTCATGCTTTGTACAATCTAATGCCTGCATTGTTATTTGAAATATGATCTCTTGATAAGAGATTGAAAAACTTGTTTTGATAATTAGAGCTGCCATTAGCTTGTGGGTTAAGTGTTTAATGTTTGATAATCAATAAAATGAAATCTATTTTCAATAAGGCGGTGCGAATCTTGATCAATCGGAGGAATAGGAAGCGTCTTATAAACGAAAATTTTTCGCTCATATTGAGCAATTGCAATGGTGCCGTGATTCTGCATGATCCCGGACTAAAATTTCAAAGCCCGTTTGTGAATCGATGGATTCCCTCGAAAGACTATATCAAGATGCTAAAAACCAATTGCAGACTTTGAAGTCGGACTGTCCGATGTTAAGATATACATTGATTGTGCAGACAATTTGCCGACAACGCTCGACGTAAGCGAAACAGGGCTGAATAATCCGGTTATAGTTCTCCGTTCGACTCCGCCCCGATGCCGACTTTGGAGACCGCATACCTGAAAGAAGGCGGGACAATCAACATCATCAATATAAATAAATTACAAATTTTTGAGCTTTTGAATTATGGCAGGTACATTATGGAGTGTTACGGCAATTAAGAGTGCCGGCAAATTGACGAAAGGAATGACCGTGGAAATTCTCGTGACGGGGACTACGGCCCGTCCGAGTGCAAAACAGATCATCGAAGCGATTGAAAGCAAGTACGGTGTAACCGTTGCGAGTTGTCATTGCGGATATGGAAATTTCGAAATCGTAAATCGGCGAACCCTTATCTGAAACGATGTTTTCGGGATTTATACGGCGTGTTGCGTACGAGTCGGGGCCAATGGTTCCGAATCGGGAAACTCTCGGTGAAAGGAAATCCCCGCCATCCGCTTTATGCCCGATACGACGGGGGATTAGTGCCGTTCGAGGTGGAAAAATGTATGACAAATCTTAAATAATAATTGACAATGAAAAAACTGTTTTTTGCAAGCCTGTGGGTTTTGGTTTGTTTGGCCGTAGCTTGTTCCGATGAAAAAGACGAACCGAACGACGAGCCCGGATCGATCATCGGCGAATGGGTATTCCGGAAGAACGAATACTATCGGAACGGGAAATTGATTGATCGGTTTACGGCCGTGGAGGACGAGGATAAGATGGTTGCGATTTTTCGGGAAGATGGAACCTATCGTTATTATGATTATCCGCCCGAAGGGTTTTACGACGGGACTTACTCCTATGATGAAGCGGCGGGAATATTGACGACCGACGACGGCGATAATCGACAAATCTGTCGCGTCGAAATATCGGGTTCGACGATGAAATGGATTTACGATGAAGGCAATAAGGAAGAACTTATCGAATATTATACGCGAAAACAATAGATTCGGAAAAGTTGCCTGACGAACTTACTTTTATATTTCACTCCTGCCGGACATACTTTTGGCAGGAGTTTTTAATATTTACAAAATCAGGTAGGACCAGGAATTTACTTTGAAAATTAAAGATATTTTTGTATTTGTATATTCAATAAGGGTTATTTGACAGGATGGTTACGCAAAGTAGCGAATTTCGCACATGCTCCAAATCGTTGCCAAAACCCAAACGAAAATTCAGATCGAACCGAAAGCATTTAGCTATTGCGCAAAGCCTCTTTATGGATGCGCTTTGCAAAGAGGCGAATGCGAAGGGATAACCTTTGGATGACGGTAACAGTGAGATTGACTTTCCCTTTCCTGCAAACAGCAAGACAGCCTCCTTTCGCCAAAAAGGAGGCTGTCTTTTGGTGAACCCGTCGGGGCTCGAATGTCGGCCGCAGGCCGATCTTCACCGACGAGCCGCCGTTGTCGCCCGCAGGGCGGTTCGGGGTTTCGGCGAGGAGGTAACCGAAGGCGAGAGCCCCGAAAACAAAAAAGAGGAGAACAACATTCTCCTCTTCCGTGAACCCGCTGGGGCTCGAACCCAGGACCCCAACATTAAAAGTGTTGTGCTCTACCTGCTGAGCTACGGATTCTCCGTCTTCCCAAACTTTTTCGTTTTGGTGGTGCAAATGTAGCCAATAATTTTGTTTTAGCAAAATAAAACCGCTATTTTTGTAGATAATTTGCACGGAGAACCGACGATGCGTCCTGCCGCCGAAGCGGCGCCGTCGGTCGCGAAAAACCTATAACCAACAAGATATTTACCGTTTATGTGTAGAGCTTTAATCATCGGGGCCGGCGGTGTCGGAACCGTCGTTACGCAGAAGATCGCGGCCAATCCCGTCTTTTCGGCGGTGATGCTGGCCAGCCGCACCAAGTCGAAATGCGATGCCGTCGCGGCGGCCATTGGCGGCGATCGGGTGCAGACGGCCCGCGTGGATGCCGACAGCGTCCCCGAACTCTGCGAACTGTTCCGCGCCTTCAAGCCCGATATCGTGGTCAACGTGGCGCTGCCGTACCAGGACCTGACGATCATGGACGCCTGCCTCGAATGCGGCTGCAACTACCTCGACACGGCCAACTACGAGCCCAAGGACGAGGCCCATTTCGAGTATTCGTGGCAGTGGGCCTACCAGGACCGCTTCAAGGAGGCGGGGCTCACGGCGATCCTCGGCTGCGGCTTCGACCCGGGCGTCACGGCGATCTTCACGGCCTATGCCGCCAAGCACCATTTTGACGAGATCCACTACCTCGACATCGTCGACTGCAACGCGGGCAACCACGGCATGGCCTTCGCCACCAATTTCAACCCCGAGATCAACATCCGCGAGGTGACGCAGAAGGGCCGCTACTACGAAAACGGCCGCTGGGTCGTCACCGAGCCGCACGAGATCCATCGCCCGCTCCACTACCCGGGCATCGGCGAACGCGAGTCGTACGTGATCTACCACGAGGAGCTCGAATCGCTCGTCAAGAACTATCCGACGATCAAGCGCGCCCGCTTCTGGATGACCTTCGGCCAGGAGTACCTGACCCACCTGCGCGTGATCCAGAACATCGGCATGGCGCGCATCGATCCGATCCTCTACAACGGCGTCGAGATCGTGCCGATCCAGTTCCTGAAGGCGGTGCTGCCCGATCCCAAGTCGCTGGGCGCCAACTACCACGGCCAGACCTCGATCGGCTGCCGCATCCGCGGTATCAAGGATGGGAAGGAGCGCACCTACTACATCTACAACAACTGCGACCACGAGGAGGCCTTCCGCGAGACGGGCACGCAGGCCGTCAGCTTCACGACGGGCGTTCCCGCGGCTCTCGGCGCCTCGATGTGGGCCAAGGGGCTGTGGCGCGGTGCCGGCGTCTTCAACGTCGAGGAGTTCGATCCCGATCCGTTCCTGGCCGAGCTCGGCGAGCAGGGGCTGCCTTGGCACGAGCTGTTCGATACGGACATCGAGCTGTAGCCCTGCGACGGACAGCGGCATGCAAAGGCGGACGCGCAACGGTGCGTCCGCCTTTTTTCGGTGCCGCCGTGTACGCATAAATACCTATTTCTCGTGCAAACCCCGTCGCGCGAATCCGTTCTTCGCGCGATTTTCGTACTTTTGTAGTTCGTTGAAACCACCGCAGATCCGATGATCGATTTCAAGCAAATTCCCTCCCCCTCCTATGTGCTCGACGAGCAGCTGCTCGATCGGAACCTCGCCGTGATCGACCGCGTGCGCCGCGAAGCGGGCGTCGAGATCATCGTGGCGCTCAAGGCCTGCGCCATGTGGAGCATCTTTCCCGAGCTGGCGCGCCACTCGGACGGTGCCACGGCCAGCTCGGCCGCCGAGGCGCGCCTCGTCTTCGAGGAGTACGGCCGTGCCGCCCATACCTATGCCCCCGTCTATACGGACCGCGATTTCGGGGAGATCCTGCGGTGCAGCGACCACATCACCTTCAACTCGCTCGCCCAGTACGAGCGTTTCGCCCCGCAGGCGCTGCTGCGCGGCATTTCGTGCGGGCTGCGCATCAACCCGCAGTACTCGCCCGTGGAGACCGACCTCTACAACCCCTGCGTCGCGGGGTCGCGCCTCGGCGTGACGGCCGACGAGCTTTCGGAGCTCCCCGCAGGGCTGGAGGGACTCCATTTCCACGTGCTGTGCGAATCGCGTCCCGAGCACCTCGCGCTGGCGCTCGACGCCGTCGAACGGCATTTCGGTCCCTACCTCGATCGCATCGCGTGGCTCAACCTGGGCGGCGGTCACCTCATGACCCACGCCGACTACGACTGCGACGCCCTCATCGCGCTGCTGCGTGCCTTCAAGGCGCGCCACCCGCACCTGCGCCTCATCCTCGAACCGGGCAGCGCCTTCACCTGGCGCACGGGATACCTCGTCGCGACGGTCGAAGATCTGGTCGTGAACGGCGGCGTGCGCACGGCGATGCTCGACGTGTCGTTCGCCTGCCACATGCCCGACTGCCTGGAGATGCCCTACAAACCCGCCATCGTCGGCGCACGCGATCCCGAAGCGGGGGAGCGCGGCTGGCGCATGGGCGGCAACAGCTGCCTGGCGGGGGACTACTGCGGCGAGTGGATCTTCGACCACGAGCTGCGGGTGGGCGAACGGATCGTCTTCGAGGATATGATCCACTACACGATGGTCAAGACGACGATGTTCAACGGCGTGGCGCACCCCTCGATCGTCATCGCCCGCCGCGACGGCCGCATCGAGGTGGTCCGCACCTTCGGGTACGAGGATTACAAAACGCGTATGTCCTAACAAAATCCCAAACGATACATGGAAAACTTTACACCTACCGCCTATACGCTCGAATGCGTGGCCACGGGCAACGAGTTCGAGGATACGGGCTGGCTGCTGGCCGATCGCAGCTGCGAGACCCCCTCGCTGATCCGCGCCCGCTACGCCAAGCGGCAGATCGAGCTCCGCTCGGACGAGTACGGGCTCTACAAATTCTGCGACTGGCTCCCCGTCAAACGCCTGCTGAAGGGGTCGGCCGCCCCCGTCACCTACCGCAGCAAGGGGCTGGCGAAGCACCTCGGGCTGGAGAACCTCTGGATCACCTTCAACGGCTACTATCCCGCCATCGGGGCGCGGATGACGACCTGTTCGTTCAAGGAGACGGAGGCCTACTCGGTCTGCGGCCGTGCCGCGGCCGACGAGGAGCGGGTGCTGGTGGTCGCCTCGGCGGGCAACACGGCGCGCGCCTTCGCGAAGGTCTGCTCCGAGAACGGCATCCGCCTGCTGCTGGCCGTTCCGTACGACAACATCGACGCGCTGTGGTTCAGCGAGCCGCTCAACCCCTGCGTGAAGCTCATCGCCTGCGCGACGGGAGGCGACTATTTCGACGCGATCCGGCTGTCGGACATGGCGCTGAAGAGCCGCCGCTTCTATGCCGAGGGGGGTGCCAGGAACATCGCCCGCCGCGACGGCATGGCGACCACGGTCCTCTCGGCCGTGACGACCATCGGCCGCATTCCCGACTACTATTTCCAGGCCGTCGGCAGCGGCACGGGCGCCATCGCCGCCTGGGAGGCCAACCGGCGCCTCATCGCCGACGGGCGCTTCGGGACGAACACGATGCGGCTCATGGTGTCGCAGAACGCTCCGTTCGTGCCGATGTACGACGCCTGGCGCGTCGATTCGCGGCAGATGCTCCCCTATGCGGACGACAAGGCGCGCCGCGATGCGGGGATCATCGACGCCAAGGTCCTTTCGAACCGCAAGCCTCCCTACGGCATCGCGGGCGGTCTCTACGACGCGCTGAAGGCGACCGGCGGCGACGTGTTCGTCGCCACGAACGCCCAAGCGCGCAAGGCGGGACAGCTCTTCCGCGAGCTGGAGGGGGTCGACATCTATTCGGCCGCAGCCGTTGCGACGGCATCGCTCGTCAAGGCGGTCGCCGACGGACGCATCGCCAAGGATGCGACGGTGATGCTCAACATCACGGGCGGCGGCGAACAGCTCTTCAAGCGGGACCGCGAAATGTGGTACCTCAAGCCGAGCTGCGTCTTCCCGCTCGACGTCGAGGCCGACGAGGTGGTCGCCCGCGTCGAGGAGCTCTTCGCATAACTTTTCGAACCTTCGAACAACAGGTAACGGCCGCTGCCGACGCGGTGCGCCGTTACCGTTTTTTATCGCCCATGCGCCTCTTTTTGTTTTTCCTGGCGGTGCTGTCGACCGCCTGCGCACCGCGTTCGACGGCCGATCTTCGGGCCCGCATCCGCCGCATCGTCGAGCGGGCGGACGCGCGGATCGGCGTGGCGGTGATTCTCGACGGCCGCGACACGCTCTCGGTAGGGGCGGCCGACGACTATCCGCTGTTGAGCGTCGTGAAACTGCACCAGGCGATGGCCGTCACGGCCTGCTGCGAGGAGCGGCAGCAGTCGCTCTCGACCCCGATCGTCGTCTCGGCCGCCGAGCTGCTGCCCGACACCTGGTCGCCGCTGCGCGACGCCTCGCCCGAGGGCGGCACCTTCACGGTGGCCGAGCTGCTGCGCTATACGCTCTGTTACAGCGACAACAACGCCTGCGACCTGCTTTTCGACCGCTTCGGAGGCCCTGCGGCCGTCGATCGCTACGTGCGCTCGCTGCGCATCGGCCCCTGCACGATCGAGGCGACCGAGGCGCAGATGCACGCCGACGCGGCGGCCTGCTACCGCAACCGCACCTCCCCGATGGCGGCGGCGCGGCTGGTCGAACGGCTGCTGACGGACGATGCGCTCTTCACGCCCGCGCATACGGAGCTGCTGCGGCGCATGCTGCTCGACTGCCGCACGGGAGCGGACCGCCTGGCGGCGCCGCTGGCGGGTACGGGGGCGCGCCTCGGCCACAAGACGGGTACGGGCGACCGCCTGCCGAACGGACGGGCGATCGCCTGCAACGACGTCGGCTTCGTCCTGCTGCCCGACGGCCGGCACTATACGGTCGCGGTGCTGATCCGCGATTCGGCCGAGTCGGATGCGCGGAACGCCCGTCTGATGGCGGAGGTCTCGCGGGCGGTCTGGCGTCACATGACCGAAGAGCGTTGAAAAAGCGGGCCGTCGAAACTGTCGACGGCCCGCTTTTTTCGGTCGGCTTCCGATCCGCTAATTGAAGAAGATGTAGAGGCCGATCATGACCAGAATGAGGGCTCCCCAGAGTGCGACGACGAGCTTGCCGCTCCGCTCGTGCAGCTTCGCGATGGGCTCCGTACCCGTTTCGGCGGGGGTGCGGTCGAGCAGCGAAATGACGACCATGCAGCCGATGAGCAGCACGCAGAGGTAGAACGAGAGCAGCATGAAGTGCGGCCAGTTCAGCTCGGGCAGTACCCACAGGTAGAGGACGCCCACGCCGAGGCTGATGAGCGTGCCGAGCGTCAGGGCGAAGTTGGCGGCGCGTCGGGTGGTGCGCTTCCAGAAGATACCCAGCAGGAAAACGGCCGTCATGGGGGGCGCGATGAAGCCCAGCACCGACTGGAAGACGTTGAAGAGGTTCAGCCCCTGGATGCTGTCGATGGCGATCGTGATGCTCACGGAGACGAGCGCGCCGATGAGCGTCACGAGGTGTCCCGTGCGGATGATCTCCTTGTTGGTGGCCTGCGGGTTGATCTTTTTGACGTAGACGTCCATCGTGAAGATCGTGCTCAAGGCGTTGAGGGAGGAGCCGATCGTCGAGACGAGGGCGGCGGTCAGCACGGCCAGCACGAGCCCCACCATGCCCACGGGGAAGAGGTTCGTGACCATCGTCATGTAGGCTTCGTCGGGGTTCTGCAACGTGGGGTAGAGGGCCAGGCAGAGGATACCGGGCAGGATGTAGAGGGGCACGTCGAGGATCTTGAGCCAGCCCGTGAAATTGGCGCCCAGCTGTCCCTGACGCAGGTTCTTGGCGGCCAGCACGGGCTGGACCATCGACTGGTCCGTGCACCAGAACCAGACGCCCATCACGGGGTAGCCCAGCACGATCGGGAGCCACGGGAAGGCCTCGTCCGAGTTGGGGCGGAAGAGCACCCAGTAGTCGGCGGGGACCTTGGCGACGAGACCTTCGACGCCGCCCACCTCGTAGAGGCCGACGATGACGATCGTCGCCGAGACGAAGATCAGCAGGATCATCTGGTAGACGTTCGTGTAGGCCACGGCCTTCAGGCCGCCGAGCATCGTGAAGAAGGCCGAGACGGCGAGCAGCAGCAGCGCCGACTGCCACATGGGGATGTCGAAGACCTGGCGGATCAGCACGCCGCCTGCGAAGAGGGTGAGCGCCAGCCACGAGATGAGGATCGTGACGATCGTGTACCAGGCGAGGATGTTGCGCGTCGACTGGCCGAAGCGGCGTCCCATGAATTCGGGAAGCGTCGAGACGTTCGATCCGAGGTATTTCGGGGCGAAGACGAAGGCCAGCAGGCAGATGAAGACGAAGGCGTACCAGGCGTAGTTGCCCGATACGATGCCCGTCGTGAAGCCGGCCGAGGCCGAGGCGATGAGCATCGAGGGGCCGACGTTGGTGCCCCACATCGAGAAGCCGATGTGGTGCCATTTGAGCGAGTGCTCGGCCAGGAAGAGCGAGCTGCCCTTCTTGCGTTTCAGGCTGGCCCAGATGCCGATCGCGAAGAGGATGGCGAAGTATCCGACGAGGATGCCCCAGTCCAGCGTTTGGAGGAATTTGGCGTGAATCATTGAAGGTAGTTGGTTGGTTGTTTCGGTCGGTGGCGGCAACGGCGCAACCGCACGCCCGTTCCGGGGGAGCGTCGTGCGGTCCGCGGTCGTGCGGCGGGTCAGCGGTAGCGCTCGACGATCTTGAGCGCCTCGTCGATCTGCCGTTCGTTCTTGAAATCCATGCTCAACAGCATGCCTTCGGCGCCTACGTTGTCGAGCAGCGGTTCGAGCTCGTCGAGGGTGATCCAGTTGGCTTCGACCGACTTGCCGCCCGCCTTGATGCGGCGGTAGAGATCGTACCATTTCGGATCGCCGCCCTGCGGCTCGCCGACGCCCGGGGTCCACTGGATGGCGTCGAGCTCGTCGATTTCGAGCAGGGCGTCGAGGTGGCGGATCGCCCCCACGCCGTCGAGGTGGTAGAGCGTGTAGTCGAGCTTGCGGCACTGCTCGCGGATGTAGGGCTGCACGAAGCGGCGGTAATCCTCTTCGCCGATCATGATCGAGATGTCGCTCTGGAGCTTGCTGACGCGTCCCGGGCCCCAGATCGAGAAGTAGCAGAAGGCCATGCCGTCCTCCTCGCGGATCAGGTCGTAGAGCTCGTCGTAGACGCGGAAATAGATGTCGTTGACCTGTTGCAGCTGGTGGTCCAGCTTGTCGGGGTCCATCATCGTGTCGAGCAGCACGTTGTCCGTGCCGCGGATCGCCGCCAGCACGTCGAGCCCCTCCATCAGGTCGGGCATGCCGACGTAGTAGTGGCCCGCGGCGCGCTCCTTGCAGGCTTTGAGCAGCTCCTTGTGGAGCTTCCACGCCTTGTTGTCGGGGTCGAAGACGATTTCGTCGCCGACCGCCTCCGCGGGGTGGATCCAGATCGTGTCGGGACCCCCTTCGAGGCGGCCGCCGAGGATCGCCGCCAGCGAGCCCGGGCCCAGCTGCGTGTTGGCCACGGGCAGGATGTCGGCCTTCAGCGAGCTGTGGGCCACGTAGTGGTCGAGTTCGGCCGAACGCCACGCGGGATCGAACCAGCGCTGGTTCAGATCGGCGGCGGGTGCGGGAGCCGCTACGTCGGCATGGGGCGCGACGCCCTCCTGCAGGTGCTCCCACATGGTCAGTACGCAGCCTTTGTGCTGCCACCACGAGAGGTAGTTCCGCTTCGACTCCTCCCAGTTCGTTTTCCAGGTTTGCATATCTTCGTTTTCGTTGTGTTTGTATGTTTTGCGTACGGCAGGGGGTGCCGTGTGCCGTTCTGTCCGACCTCGCAGCAGTCGGCAGGCCGAAGTCTCCCCGAAGCGTTGTCGGTACGGATTCGATCCCGTAGGGATCGGCGGGCCGGAGCTTCGCCCTGCGAAGGCCCGCAACTCTTCGAGTGCGTTCGCTTCGCAAGCTCCGTCCCGACGGACCGATCGCACGCAGCGCGGCAGCCCGCAGCCGCCCCTGGGCGGAGGGCGGCCACTCGCCGAAGGGCTCGCTGCCGCCTCCGCTCGGCTGCGGGCCGAACGAAGCGTGCATGTCCTGCAGCCTCCCGCAGCTCCGCGCTCTCCGCCAGTCCTGTGCTCTCCGCCAGCCTTAAAATGCCAGCCCTTCGAACCGCTCGTCGATCACGAGCCGTTCGCTGCGCGAGCGATCCATCTCGTCGGTGCACTGCACGTCGTCGGGGTAGAGGTCGATTTCGGCTCCCTCGCGTACGAAGACGGGCATGCGGTCGAGCGGCACCTCGACCCCCTTCAGCCAGCGCCCGCCCGCGTGGCGTTCGCCGGTGAAGAAATCGACCCACTGCCCCTCGGGCAGGTAGATGTCGCGCACGCCGCGGCTGTTCATGACGGGCGCCACGAGGAACTCTTCGCCGAAATAGTACTCGTCGTCGATGTGCCAGCAGGTGCGGTCGTCGGGGTGGTGCAGCAGCAGGGCGCGCACCATCGGAAAGCCCGTTTCGGTCGTCCGCCGTGCCTGTTCGAGGATGTAGGGCAGCAGGCGGTAGCGCAGGCGCCACCAGCGTTTGACGATCGGTGCGATGGCGGGGTAGTGCCACGGCTCGCGTTTGTTGGTGCCGTGGTAGCGCATGTGCGAGCTGAAGACGCCGAACTGCGTCCAGCGGACGTAGACGTCGTCGCGCACGGGCGAGTTCATGAAATCGGGCAGCGTGTGGAACCCCGGCACGTCGTGGCTCCAGAAGCCGAAGCCCGAGAGGCCGAAATGGAGGCCGCCCTTGAGCGATCCCGCCATGCCGTCCCACGTCGAAGCCGAGTCGCCGCCCCAGTGGAGCGGGTAGCGCTGGCACCCCGCCCAGGCGGCGCGTGCCCAGACGATGCCGTCGCCCGTCGCGTCGCGCGTGATTTCGAAAGCGGCCTTCTGGTAGAGCAGCGCATAGAGGTTGTTGAGCTGTTCGGGCCGCATCGCATGGTAGTCGGCGTCCATGTGGATGTTCTCGCCGAAATCGGTCTTGATGCAGACGACGCCCAGGTCGAGCAGCTCCTTGAGCAGCCCCTTGTACCAGGCCGTCGCCGCAGGGTAGGTGAAATCGATCGTGCCCGCGTAGTCGAGCGTCGAGAAGTTCGACCCTTCGCTGCGCTCCTGCTCCTTCGTCAGGGGGGCGATGTAGCGGTTGCGCTTCGCCTCGTCGATCTGCTCGGCTCCCTGCGCCACGTAGGGCAGCTGCCACAGCGAGACGCGGTAGCCGCTCTCTTTGAGGCGGCGGAGGAATCCCGCGGGGTCGGGGAAGCGCTCGGGGTTGAATTTCCACTCGCAGAGCCAGTCCGTGCGGAACCACCCCGTGTCGAGGTGGATCACGTCGCAGGGGTATCGCTCCTCGCGCAGGCGGCGGCAGATCGCCTCCACCTCCTCGGCGCTGAAATAGGTCATGCGGCTCATCCAGATGCCGAAGCTCCACAGCGGCAGCATCGGCGGGAATCCCGTGAGCGAACGGTAGTTGTAGAGGATGCGCTCGGGCGTCACGCCGCCGATGAGGAAGGCGTCGACGGTCGGCGCCTCGCACAGATACTGCACCGAGCGGGTCGAGTGGTCGGCCAGCGAGAGCTTGCAGTAGTCGGTCGTGTGGTAGAAGACGCCGTAGCCGCGGCTCGACAGGTAGAAAGGGATGTTCTTGTAGGCGCGGCGGTTGTTGACCCCCTGGCCGTCCTGGTTTTTCAGGTAGAAGGTGCGGCCGCTCAAATCCATCTTGGCGAAACGTTCGCCCGTGCCGGCGAAACACTCGTCGGCCGCCGCCTCGAACGAGAGGGTCGCCCGCTCGTCGCGCCCTTCGCGGCAGCAGTAGGCCAGCGGCAGCGCGTCGTAGCGCGGGGGCGAAAAGTGGTCGTAGGCGCTCAAGCGGACCGCTTTGCCGGTGTCTCCGTCGGGGTAAAGCGTCAGATCGATCGTCTCCTGCGGGGCAGGTTGCAGGTCGCTCCAGAAATCGATTTCGGCGGGGCGCAGGTCGAGCAGACCGCGCAGCGTCCCCGCCGCATCCGTGAAGCGCCATACGCCCGCCTCCTCGGCGGCTGCGAGCTCCGTGCGGCGCACGTCGGGGGCGAGGGCGAGCATTTCGCTCTCGTCGCTCGGCCTCCGCTCCTGCGTGTCGAGGAACAGCCGCAGCATCTCTTCGCCGTAGGCGCGCAGCACCAGGGTGTGCTCCACGCGCGGGGCGCGCTCGTCGGCGGCCATGTCGGCCTGCCGCAGCTGTTTCTGAAAGGGTACGGTGATGCGGATCTCTCCGTTCACGGCCTCCACGGCCGTCGGTTTACAGGCTTTCCAAAGCGATTCGTCGATCCGCAGTTCGGGGTCGAAATCGAGGAAGTCGAACAAATGATAATTCGTCTGTTTCACGCGTCGGTGTATGTTGGGTTACTGTCGTTCGTGCGGAAAGGCGACTGCGGGGCCGTTCGTGCCCCATACGATGGCGGGGCCAGGGTTGTTGGTTCCGAACCGCTCCTCGGGGCAGCGGTTGCCGCGGATCGTGTAGCCGTCGGTCATGGCGTCGAGGTAGATGCAGAAGCCGCGGTCGTTCGTGGCGTAGGGGGCGTCGCAGGGCAGCGAGAGGTCGTTGCCCTCGATCACCGACCCGGGCTGGTTCGAGAGGGTGTAGATGCCGCCCGCGTCGTAGAGCTGACGGGCGTAGTCGTACACGCGGTTGCGGACGATGCGGTTGTTGCGCATCCCCGTGTCGCGGCTCGTCCAGCCCCAGCCCACGGCGATGCCCGAGTAGTTGACGTGCGAGACCTCGTTGTCGGCGATCTCCGTGTCGCGCACGTAGCCCGCGCCGATGCCCACGGCGCCCCAGTCCTCCCGCGTGACGTCGTGCACGCGGTTGCGGCGGATGACGATGCGTTCGCAGAAATCGGCCTCGTCGCTCGTGAGCGGGTAGGGGATGTGGACCTCCGAGGCCCCTTCGCCGAACGATCCGACGAGCATCGCCGAGCCGCCGATGCGGCTGAACTCGTTTGCGGCGACCACGGCGTCGCGCACGCCCGCCGCCAGATCGAGCCCCGTGGCGCCGAGGTCGCGGAAGCGGCACCCCTCGAAGCCGATCCGCTCGGCGTGGCGCACCGAGACGGCGGCATCGGGCCGCTCGACCCACGCCTGGTTTTCGAGGTTCGGATCCCAGGCGAAGCCGGGCTTTTCGTGCAGCTTGTAGGCGTCGCGGAGCGGAAATCCGCCCTGCAGCGTGACGTGCCCCTTGTGTAAGGGGCGGTCCCAGCCCGCGTGTTCGAAATCGATCCCTTCGAACCGCAGGTGCCGCACGGGGCGTGCGGCGGTCCCTTCGATCGTCACGAGGCGGTTTGTCCGCGGCACGGTCAGACGGGGAGCGGTCGTTTCCGAGGCGGTCGGCACGTAGCAGATGCGCCCCGTGGCGTAGTCCTGCCACCACTCGCCCGCACGGTCGAGCAGCTCGCGGGCGTTGGTCAGCGTATAGGAGGAGTTGCCTTTTTCGCCTCCGATGACGGGCTGGGGCCAGGGGTGGGCGAATTCGAGGCTGCTTTCGGGTTCGAGGAACGAGACGATCGCCCGATCGCCTTCGCAGCGGATCGCCCGAACGCGCAGCAGGGCGATCGCCCAGCGCTGGTGGACCAGCATTTCGAGCTGCGTGGCCTGCTCCAGCCCCTCGACGGCGGCGCGGGGGATGGTGATCGTCTGCGCGACGGGGTCGAAATCGATCAGGCGGTCGAGCACCCCTTCGTCGAAGAGCGCGGCGCGCGGACGGGGTCCCTCCGCTCCCCAAAGCTGCCGAACGAGCAGCGGGCGCTGCTGCGTGCGGGGGGCTTCGGCAATCCACAGGTCGCCCTCTTTCGTCCATTCGGCCAGTTCGATGCCGCCGCTCAAGACGGCGCGGTGCGCGGGGTCGGCCGAGCGGATGACGGTGGGCGACGCGGCCGTGCCGCTGTCTTCGGGACGGATGAAGAGGGGCTCTTCGAGGCGGTAGATGCCCGCTTCGAGCCGTATTTCGATGCCGCCTTCCGTGCGCGGATCGGCCGTGCGGCGCCACTCGCGGGCGAGGTGCAGCGCGGCGGCGGGGGTGCGCAGGGGATGCCGCGGGGAGCCGTCGCCGCGGTCGTCGCCGCGGGGCGATACGCGGATTTCGCCTGCGGCGAGCATCAGCGGAAGCAGCAGGAGCGTCGGCAGAAGAAGGCGTTTCATCGGTGGTCGGGTTTTGACAAATTCGAACAAAGATAGTCATTCGCGCCCGATTTGCAAAACGGAATCGGCGAAAAAGCAAATCCGAAAAAATCGGTTGTCAAATTTGGAAAAACGAAAAGAAAACCATATATTTGTAAAAATCGCTCTTTTATGAAGTTTCGCCTGTTTTTGTGGGGGTTTGTCGGTCTGTCGCTGGTCGGCTGCCGAAAATCCGAAGAGGTGCCCGTTGCGCCGCAATCCGAAAAGAGGGTGTCGTTCGTGCGCGGCTACGACGAGGCGCGGGCGCTGGCCGAACGGAGCATCGCGCTGGTCGACGGCGTGCAGGCGACACGGGCGGCGCGTCCGCGGACGATCGCCTCGGGCGAATGCGTGGTCGTCGAGGGTACGCGCGCCTCGGGCGGTGCCTCCGATACGCTGCTCTACGTCTTCAATTTCGCCGACGATGCGGGCTTCTCGATCATCGCGGCCGATGCTTCGGCCGATCCCTTGGTCGCCGTGACCGAAAAGGGCCGTTATGTTTACGGCGAAGCGACGGGTGTCGAGCCGTTCGACGCCTATATGGCGCAGGCGATAAGCAGCGTTACACCGCCCGGGTCCGGACCCGACATACCGCTGATCCCCGATCCGCGACCGCGCTATTATGAAATCGAATACGATACGGACGTCACGGTCGGACCGCTGCTGCAAACCAAGTGGGGGCAGGGAGGTATTTATGGTTCCTACTGCCCGAATCACATAGCGGGCTGTGTCGCAACCGCCATTGCGCAATTGTTGGCTTTTCATGAACATCCGTCGCAAATGATTTTGTCTGTCGATATGGGGACGTATCAGCGACGGGATACGGTTGCTCTCGATTGGAAAACGATCAAGACGCATATAGTTGAGACAGAATTATTTAATTGTTCTTGTGATTGGAGATCGCATGTCCCGATTTCTCTGTTGATGCGCGAGATCGGCGAGCGGGTTAATATGAGATATTATGACTTTGTCAGTGGAGCGTATTATATGGATACTTCATCTGCTTTGTCTTCGTTCGGTTACCGCTTGGAGACTCCTTGGCAATCGAGCTCTTCTACCGATGTTTTTCGCGCGCTGAATGCAGGCTGTCCGGGATTGGTGAATGGTTTCTTGAATGGGGGTACTGGCGGTCACATGTGGGTTGTGGACGGATATGTCGATTACAAATGCGGCGTGGAGTACTACGAATGGACCGTCACGGAACCTGGTATCACGGACGGAGATCTCGCGTTCATCCCCGAAGGGCGGTATCTGATGATCTCCTCGACGGTGGTCGAACGTCAATTGCTGCATTTCAACTGGGGCTGGGACGGCAATTGCGACGGCTATTTCTCGTTCGGTTCCTATGCTCCGAGCAATGCTTATGAAAGTGAATACGATGATCCGAATCAATCGAATGAGTTTCAAGGAAGTTTGGGACGGGATGTAGAGTTTTTGTTGAATGTGCATAAATAATCGAACGATGAAACATTTGTTGTTTTTTGCCGCGGTGCTGCTATGCGCAGCTTGCGAGAAGGATTCGCTGCCCGAGTGGAGTAACAAGATGCCGCTGGAGACGATCGAAGCGTATGTCGCTGCGCAGCGCAATGCCGTGCTCGACGAAGATGCGTTGAGGGAGAAACTCGCCGTATCCGTATTCAGCGGCGAGCGCCATTGCTTTCATTCGACGGACAAGGGATGGGAATACTTTGGGGAGTTGTCCGGCGGAGGCAGCGTATTCATGTACCTGTTCGAGGCGGATCGGGCGTTTATGGCCGGTTTTACCACCACTTCCGGTATCGGGTGGTGGTGTTCGGAATGCTCTTATGCGCTCGATGGTCGGCGGCTGGTTCTTCGCTTGGCGGAGGATCCCGACTGCATCGTGCTGGATGCCGAAATCTGCTATTTCTCGAACGATCGGTTGATCCTGCTCGAACGGTACGATTTCGACAATTCGTTCGACAAAGCCTATTTCGTCGGCGACTTTTCGTCGATGACCCGCGACGAATTCAAACAACGTTACGAATTGGAATGAAGCAAATGAAACGCCTGTTGTTTTTGGCCGCGGTGCTGCTGTGCGCGGCCTGCGAAAAGGATTCCGACGCGGATAACGGATTGCCGACATGGAGCGAATCCATGCCGTTGGAACATATCGAGCGCTATATTGCCTCCCGACCGGCGGACGAACTCGATGCCGGTGCTGCGATGGAACGTTTGCTGTCGTCCGTTTATGAAGGGCAGCTGCGTGTGAAACCGACGGCACGAGCCGTATCGACCTCTTCGGCCTGTATGAAATGCTGTTTCGAGCGGGACGGATCCTGTTATATGGTTTATGTTTCGAAAGTTCCGTCCACAGGCGAAGAGACCCGAGTCCGTTTCCCGATCGACGATCCGGTCGACCGTCATGCCGTCGGACGTTGGCGCTTCGATGCGCGGAAGCAGGCGATTGCTCTCTATGATGTCCTGGGCGAAACGCTGCTGGCCGTTTGCCGCATCGAATATTTTCTCGGCGACCGGATGATTCTGTCGATGACCTATGAACCCGGCTATGATACGGATCCTGCATCCTATTACGGCTATTATTTCTGTTGGTCTTCCTATGCGGTGGGCGAGAGCCGCTATCTGTTCGGCGAGTGCTCGACGATGCCTCGCGACGAGTTCAAACGACGTTACGAATTGGAATGAATCGAATGAAACGCCTGTTGTTTTTGGCCGCGGTGCTGCTGTGCGCAGCCTGCGATCATGAAGAGACGCTGCCCGTATGGAATCGGGATATGCCGCTCGAAAACATCGAGTCCTATTTGTCGTCGCAGTCGGCGGATCGAATCGATTTTGCGCGAGTCGCGGATTGTTTGACTGGTTCGCAAGTGGAGTGCGGCATGTGTTTCAAATCGAAGACCAGGTATTTTTTCGTGCCTGCGCAGCGGATGAAATTCTATTTCGCGCCTGACGGCCGTTGCGTCTGGACGTGGACGGGGCAAACGAAAAAAGGGGACGATCGAGTGCTGCGGCTTTCGGATTACAATACGCCTGAAGCGTTGCAGCAGATCGAGCAGCGGCTCGGAAAAGAGGCGTTCGAATGGCCTGTCGGAACGTGGCGGATCGATCCGGCGCGGCGGAAGATTTTATTGTACGATCTTGCGGGTGAAATGTTGCTGGCCGATTGGACGATCGGTTATTTGTCCGAAAATCGGATGATTGCGGCCATGGCATATCATGATCTCGATTGTTTCGTCGAATCCGCCGACGAACTGAAGTGGCCCAAGAATTTTTACGTCTATTTCAGCTCGTTCGATCATGTGGCGGACCGTTACCTGGTCGGCGAGTGCACGCCCATGACGCTCGACGAGTTCAAACAACGTTACGAATTGGAATGAAGCAAATGAAACACCTGTTGTTTTTGGCCGCGGTGCTGTTGTGCGCGGCCTGTGAAAAGGATTCGCTGCCCGAGTGGGGAAACGAGATGCCGCTGGAGACGATCGAAGCGTATGTCGCCGCGCAGCGCAATGCCGTGCTCGACGAAGATGCGTTGAGGGAGAAACTCGCTGTATCCGTATTCAGCGGCGAGCGCCATTGCTTTCATGCGGCGGACAAGGGATGGCAATACGTCGAGTCGTTGTATGGCGGAGGCATCGAAAGCGAGTATCTGTTCGAGGCGGACCGGGCGTTTGCCGCAGGTTTCTCCAGTTACGGTGTCGGGTGGCGGTGTTCGGAATGCTCGTATACGCTCGACGGCCGTCGGCTGGTTCTTCGTTTGGCGGAGGATCCCGACCGCATCGTGCTGGATGCCGAAATCTGCTATTTCTCGAACGATCGGCTGATCTTGCTCGAACGGTATGATCCGGCAACCATCGGCAATTCGTTCGACAAAGCCTATTTCGTCGGCGACTTTTCGTCGATGACCCGCGACGAGTTCAAACGACGTTACCTCGCGTCCGAAAAATAGGCGACGACCATCATTTTTTGGAAAAAGCGGGCGGAATCCCGCTTTTTTTGCTATTTTTGCGCTACCTAAACAAATCACAAAAATACGCAACGATGAACGAACTTTTGGAAAAACTCTTCGCCTGCGTCGAGTTCGGCAAGATCAACGCCGCATCGCCCTATCCGCCCCAGATGCGCGGGCAGGACGGTGCCATGGAGCTGACCAAGCAGGCCCTCGACAGCGGCATCGCCCCCGCGGAGATCATGGATACGGCCCTCATTCCCGCCATGACGCGCGTCGGCCAGAAATTCACCGACGGCCAGATCTTCGTGCCCCAGATGCTGCTCTCGGCCAAGGCGATGAATGCCGCGCTGACGCACATCAAGCCCTATTTCTCGTCGGGCGAGGTGAAGCGCAAGGGTACCTTCATCATCGGTACGGTCTTCGGCGACCTGCACGACATCGGCAAGAACCTCGTCTGCATGATGGTCGAGGGTGCCGGCTGGGAGGTGATCGACCTGGGCGTCGACGTCTCGGCCGAAAAGTTCCTGGCGGCCGTTGCCGAGCACCCGGGCGCCTACGTCGGTCTGTCGGCCCTGCTGACGACCACCATGACCAACATGAAGACGATCATCGACAAGGTGCACGAAACCTATCCCGACGTGAAATTCATCGTCGGGGGAGCTCCCGTCTCGGCCGAGTTCGCCGCCGAAATCGGTGCCGACGGCTATGCCGCCGACCCGCAGGAGGACATCAAGCTGCTGGAACAGTTCCTGAACGCATAACCAATACGAAACCCGCATGAAACAATGGATTGACAGCGTGATCGGCTCCGACAGGCGTATCGCCGTGCCGATCATGACCCACCCCGGCATCGAATACATCGGCCGCAGCGTCCGCGACGCCGTCACCGACGGCAAGGTGCACGCCGCCGCCATCGAGGCGCTCGCCGCACGCTATCCCTCGGCCGCCTCGACCGTCATCATGGACCTGACGGTCGAAGCCGAAGCCTTCGGCGCGCCGACCCTGATTCCCGAGGAGGAGATCCCGACCGTGACGGCCCGCCTGGTATCGGATGCCGCGTCGGTCGAGGCGCTCGCGATCCCTTCGCTCGATGCGGGCCGCCTCCCCGAATACCTCGAGGCCAACCGCCTCGCCGCCGAGCGCATCACGGATCGCCCCGTGCTGGCAGGGTGCATCGGCCCCTTCTCGCTGGCGGGCCGCCTCTACGACATGAGCGAAATCATGACGGCGATCTACATCGAGCCCGACGTCGTTGCGATGCTGCTCGAAAAGTGCACCGATTTCCTGACGGACTACTGCCGTGCCCTCAAGGCGACGGGCGTCGCGGGGGTCGTGATGGCCGAACCCGCCGCGGGGCTCCTTTCGAACGAGGACCACGAAATGTACGCCACGCCCTACATCCGTCGGATCGTCGACGCCGTGCAGGACGACTCCTTCACGGTCGTGCTGCACAACTGCGGCAACACGGGCCAGTGCACGGCCGCCATGGTCGCCACGGGTGCCCGTGCGCTCCATTTCGGCAACCGCATCGACATGGCACAGGTCCTGAAGGAGGTGCCCGAAGAGCTGCTGGTGATGGGCAACCTCGATCCCGTGGGGATCTTCAAGCAGGGGACGCCCGAGCAGGTGGCGGCCGCAACGACCGCCCTGCTGGAGCAGACGCGCGGCGCCCGCAATTTCGTCCTCTCGACGGGTTGCGACCTGCCGCCGCACGTGCCCGAAGCCAACCTGCGCGCCTTCTTCGAGGCGCTCGAAGCCTATAACCGACAATAAGCGCGATCTTGTTTCGGACCTATCGATTCCCTCTGCGCGAGGCGCTGCCTCCGCTCGACGAGCTTGCTCGGTATCTGCACGCCGCGGATACCGGGCATCCCGCTTATCTCTACATGGAGCAAAAGCTCTCCGAGCTGCGCACGAGCGACCTCGAGACGGTGGGGGGCTACCTCACGGCACGGGTCGACGCCCTCGATCCCGCCGCGGGCACGATCACGGTCGGCGGCACGGTGCTGGAGGCGGGAGCCCAGGTGTGCGGCTACCTGAAAGGGTCGGTCGAGGCGGCGCTGTTCCTCTGCACGGCGGGGGCGCTCTTCTCGGACGAGGCGCATGCGCTGAATGCCGCGGGCGACTTTCTGGAGGCCTACGTGGTCGACGCGATCGGTTCGCTGACGGTCGAGCGCGCCATGGACCGCATCCAGCGCGAGCTGGAGCGGGAGCAGGCCGCGCGCGGCTGGAAGATCACGAACCGCTACAGCCCGGGCTACTGCAACTGGCCCCTGCGGGACCAGCGCCCGCTCTTCGCCCTCGTGGGCGAGCATCCGACGGGAATCGTCTTGAGCGAATCGTGCCTCATGGCGCCGATCAAATCCGTCAGCGGCATCATCGGCCTCGGCCCTGCGGTGCACCGCCGCGCCTACGGCTGCGTGATCTGCCGCAACAAAACCTGCATCTACCGCAAAATCGTCGCCCGCGAGCAGGCGGGATGAAACGCATGAAAGGAATCGTACTGGCCGGCGGATCGGGAACACGGCTTTATCCGATCACCAAGGGGGTGAGCAAACAGCTGCTGCCCGTCTACGACAAGCCGATGATCTACTATCCGATCGCGACGCTCATGGAGGCGGGGATCCGCGACATCCTCGTCATCTCGACGCCGACCGATCTGCCCGCCTTCCGCCGCCTGCTGGGCGACGGCAGCGATTTCGGCGTGCGCTTCGCCTATGCCGAGCAGCCCTCGCCCGACGGCCTGGCGCAGGCCTTTCTGATCGGCCGCGAGTTCATCGGCGACGAGGCGGTCTGCCTCGTGCTGGGCGACAACATCTTTCAGGGCGGCGGCTTCCGCACGATGCTCGAAGCGGCGGTCCGCGCCGCCGAAGGGGAGCAGCGGGCGACCGTCTTCGGCTATCGGGTCGACGACCCCGAGCGCTACGGCGTCGTGGAGTTCGATGCCGAGGGGCGCTGCCGCTCGATCGAGGAGAAGCCGCAGCGGCCTAAATCGAATCATGCGGTGGTCGGCCTCTATTTCTACCCCAACAAGGTGGTGTCGGTCGCCGAAACGATCCGCCCGTCGGCGCGCGGCGAGCTGGAGATCACGGCGGTGAACCGCCGCTTCCTGGCCGACGACGAGCTGCTGGTGCGGCTCCTGCCGCGCGGCTTCGCCTGGCTCGACACGGGGACGCACGATTCGCTCGCCGAGGCTTCGATCTACGTCGAGGTGCTCGAAAAACGCCAGGGGCTGAAGATCGGCTGCCTGGAGGAGATCGCCTACCGGCGCGGCTGGATCGGGCGGGAACGGTTGTTGCGGCTGGCGCAGCCGATGGCGCACAACGCCTACGGCCGCTACCTGCTGAAAATCGCCGAGGAACCTGCCGTAACGTTCGACCGATGATCAGGATCGTCCATACGGAGATAGCGGGGGTGGTGATCCTCGAACCGCAGGTTTTCGACGATGCGCGCGGCAGCTTTTTCGAGAGCTATTCGCAGCGTGCCTTCGACGAGTCGGTGGGTCCCGTCCGCTTCGTGCAGGACAACGAGAGCCGCTCGACCTACGGCGTCGTGCGCGGCCTGCATTTCCAGCGCCCGCCCCATGCGCAGGCGAAACTCGTGCGCGTGGTCGCGGGCACGGTGCTCGACGTGGCGGTGGATATCCGCCTTGGTTCGCCCACCTTCGGCCGCCACGTCGCGGTCGAGCTTTCGGGCGAGAACCGGCGGCAGCTCTTCATTCCGCGCGGCTTCGCCCACGGATATGCCGTGCTGACGCCGCAGGCGCTCTTCCAGTACAAGTGCGACGCCTTCTATCATCCCGAAGCGGAGGGAGGCGTGGCGTGGGACGACCCCGCCCTGGGTATCGACTGGCGGATCCCGTCCGAGCGGGTCCTCCTTTCCGAGAAAGATGCACACCGACCGCGGTTGCAGGATGCGCCGCAGCTTTTTCGATACGACGAATGAATATCTTGGTGACGGGTGCCGACGGCCAGCTGGGCCGTGCGCTGCGTCGCGCGACCGACGAGGCGCGCGACCGCTATCTCTTTACGGATGCCGCCGAGCTCGACGTGACGGACCGCGAGGCGGTGCGTCGCGCCGTGACCGAGAGGCGGATCGACGCGATCGTCAACTGCGCGGCCTACACCGATGTCGATCGGGCCGAGCGGGCCGAAGCGGCGGCCGAACGGCTCAATGCGGCGGCGGCGGGGTACCTGGCCGCAGCGGCGGCCGAGCGCGGGGCGGTGCTGATCCACCTCTCGACCGACTACGTCTTCGGCGGTGCCGCCGAACATACGCCCCGCACGGAGTGCGACCCCGTGGCACCGCTCGGCGTCTACGGCCGCACGAAACGGCGCGGCGAGGAGGCGGTGCTCGCCGCGGGCTGCCCCCACCTCATCCTCCGCACGGCATGGCTGTACGGCGAGTGCGGACGCAATTTCGTGCGGACGATGCTCGCCCGCATGGCGGCGGGGGCCGATCTGAAGGTCGTCTTCGACCAGGTCGGGACACCCACCTACGCGGGCGATCTGGCCGCGGCGATTCATCGGATCGTGGAGGAGCGCCTCTTCGAAGGGCGCGACGGCATCTATCACTATACGGACGAGGGGGTCTGCTCGTGGTACGATTTCGCCCGACGGATCGCCGAGCTGGGCGGGTACGATCCCCGCTGCGTCCACCCGTGCCGCACGGCGGAGTATCCCGCCGCGGCGCCTCGTCCTGCCTATTCGGTGCTCGACAAAAGCAAATTCAGACACACGTTCGGAGCGGAGATTCCCTATTGGAGCGATTCGCTCCGCACCTGCATCGAAAACCTACGCAAGGAGCTGCCATGAAAACGTTCGAACGCAACATCCTCGTCACGGGCGGTGCCGGTTTCATCGGCAGCCACGTCGTCCGTCTCTTGGTCCGCAAGTACCCCGATTATCGGATCGTCAACCTCGACAAACTCACCTATGCGGGCAATCTGGCCAATTTGCAGGATGTGGAGGGGGCGCCGAACTACTGCTTCGAGCGGGCCGACATCGCCGATTTCGATGCCGTGTGCGCGTTGATGCGCCGCTATGCGATCGACGGGGTGATCCATCTGGCGGCCGAAACGCACGTCGACCGTTCGATCCGCGATCCGTTTCCTTTCGTCCGCACGAACGTGGTGGGAACGCTCTCGCTGCTCGAGGCCGCGCGCCTGCAATGGGAGGCGCAGCCCGAAGGATTCGCGGGCAAACGTTTCTACCACGTCTCGACGGATGAGGTCTACGGTGCGCTGGAGGTGACGCGGCCCGACGGCGAGGCTCCCTACGGCGATGCCCTTTTTACGGAGCGGACCCCCTATGCGCCGCACAGCCCCTACGCGGCGGCGAAGGCATCGAGCGATCACTTCGTCCGCGCCTACCACGATACCTACGGCCTGCCGACGGTGTTGACCAACTGTTCGAACAACTACGGTCCCTGTCAGTTTCCCGAGAAGCTGATCCCGCTGTTCATCAATAATATCCGCAACGGTCGTCCGCTTCCCGTCTACGGATCGGGCACCCAGGTGCGCGACTGGCTCTACGTGCTCGACCATGCGCGGGCCATCGATGCGGTCTTCCACCGCGGCCGCACGGCCGAGACCTATAACATCGGCGGCTGCAACGAGTGGCGCAACATCGACCTCGTCCGCCTGCTCGTGCGGACGACGGACCGTCTGCTGGGACGGGCGGAGGGGGCCTCGGAGGGGTTGATTACCCATGTCGCCGACCGCAAGGGCCATGACGTGCGCTATGCGATCGACGCCTCGAAATTGCGCGACGAACTCGGCTGGGAGCCTTCGTTGCAGTTCGAGGAGGGAATCGAGCGGACCGTGGCGTGGTACCTCGAAAACGGGCCGTGGCTCGAACGGGTCACCTCGGGTGCCTATCGGCGGTACTACGAAGAGATGTACGGAGGAAGATAGCGCACGGCGGTCCGCAACTCGCTCGAAGGGGCTTTGTTCGGCTGTGGTCTGTCGCAGTGGGCATCGATCCCGTCGGGGATCGGCGGGCCGGAGCTTCGCCCCGCGAAAAGCGTGTGTCACAGCAGGTCGAACGGTTCGATCCTGTAGGGATCGGCAGCCCGCAGCCGCCCCCTGGCGGAGGGCTGCATCTCGCGCAGGGCTCGTGCAGGCTCCTCCGCTCGGCTGCGGGCCGAACCCGAATCGGGTGTCGCACTACAACAGGCAGCCCGCAGCTTCACCCCGCTTTAAGCCCCCATGCCGTGTCCTTTCGCAAGCTACTGCCCGAACATGCGTTTTGCAGGCTGCCGCCCGCAGGTCGCACGCATGTGCGTGCCGTTCGCCGCCGCCCCGCGCGGCAGAACGGCAGGTCTCGCCCGCAGGCTCGACAGGCCTCCTGCCGCCGTCGGCGAACGTGCGTAAAAGAAGCGGTCCGCAGACCTATGCCTTCCGCTTTTTCGGGGGAATCTCCGCTTCGTACCGCTTTTCCGCCGCCATACGAAGGACCTGCGGCGGAAGGAAAAACGAAAGACGCCCAGCTGAAAAGCGGGGCGTCTTCGCATTGCGGAGAGGACGAGATTCGAACTCGTGGTACAGGTTGCCCCGTACGTCGGTTTAGCAAACCGGTGGTTTCAGCCACTCACCCACCTCTCCGTGACCTTGCGTGCGAGGAGCCTCCTCGCCGAAAGGGTGTGCAAATGTAGTATCTTTTCGGAGAAAATCAAAATTATTGTGCGTAAAATTGCTATATTTGCAAAAACCAAACCCCGATTCGTCATGAAAACGCGCTTCGTGCGTCCTTTCCTCCTTGCTTTTGCTGTGTTCCGTATGGCGTTCGACGCCTCGGCGCAGACGAACCCGCAGGTGCCCCCGCAAGTTTCGAAGACGGCTTCGCAGCCCCTGATCGCTTCGACTGCAAAGGACTCGTCGCTGACCGCCGAGGCCCTTCGTTTCGCCCGCTTGCAGGCCCCCTTCGCACAGCCGCTGCGGGAGGTGCTCGACGGGGTGGGGTGCCGCTTCGGGGTGGCGGTCGAGTGCCGCGGCTTCTCGCCCGATACCTGCTCGTGTCGCTATGCCGAGGCGCGCGTGCGCCCCTATTCGCTCGAGGAGACGCTCGACAACCTCCTCAAACCGCTCGATCTGAAGTGGGAGCGCAACGGCAGCCGCATCCGCGTGCGCCCCTATGAATACCACCGCCGCACCCCTGCGGAGGGCGCCCGCCTGCTGGCGTGGCTCTCGTCGCTCTATGCCGAGCGGACGGCTTGGGAGGCGCGGGCCGCCGCCCTGCGCGCCGATGCGCGGGCGATCCTCGACCTCGAACCCTTCCTGCGCGCCGCCGTGGCCGAGCCGCAGTGCCGCCTGGGCCGTCCGGTGCGCCACGACGGCTACACGACCCGCAACTACGCCCTCGAAACGCTCCCGGGCCTCTACGTCTGCGGCACGATCTACGCCCCGACCGCGCGCGGCCGCCATCCGCTCATCGTCTCGCCCGCGGGACACTGGCCCGAGGGCCGCTACCGTCCCGACCAGCAGTACCGTATGGCCACCTTCGCCCGCATGGGCGCCGTGGCGGTCGATGCCGACATCGTCGCCTGGGGCGAATCGGAGCAGCAGCTGGGCCTCGAGGCGCACCAGGCCCCCTATGCCATGCAGGTGCAGGTGCTCTGGTCGAAGCTGGTGACCGACTGGATCCTGCGCACGCGCGACGACATCGACACGACGCGCATGGCCGCCACGGGCGGCTCGGGCGGGGCCACGCACACGCTGCTGCTGGCGCTCGTCGACGACCGTTTCTCGGTGCTGGCTCCCGTCGTGCACCTCGTCTCGCATTTCGACGGCGGCTGTCCCTGCGAAAGCGGTCGCCCCGTGGCGTGGGCCGCGGGCGGCAGCTGCACGACCGAACTCCTGGCGGCCGTCATGGCGCCCCGTCCCGTGCTGACGGTGAGCGACGGCGGCGACTGGACCCATACCTATCCGACCCTCGAATACCCCTTCCTGCAACGCATCTGGGGCTTCTACGGTGCCGAACGGAACGTCGAAAACGCCCATTTCCCCGACGAAAAACACGACTACGGCCCCAACAAGCGGGCGGCGGTCTACCGCTTCTTCGCCGAGCGGCTGGGGCTCGACGCCTCGCGCATCGACGAACGGAAAGTCGATCTGCAACCGGTCGAAGCGTTGCAGAGCTTCACGGCGGGGTGGCCCGAGGGGGCGATCCGCAGCGCCGCCGAACTGGAACGAATGCTTGAAAAAATCCGATAAACAAAGATGAAACGTATCGTATTGCTGCTTGCGGCGTGTGCCGCCGCGAGCTTCGTGCAGGCGCGCAGCCTGAAGACGACCTACCGTGTGACGACCGAGGGCTACCGTGCCGGCTGCCCCGTCGTGATCGCCGACATCCCGACCTGGGCCGAGAGCCTCCGCGTCACGGCCGACGGCGAGACGATTCCCGCCCAGCTCGACAAGGCGCTGGGCGAGGCGGCTTTCGTGGCCGACATCCTCGGCCGGCGCGATTTCGAGGTGGTCTTTTCGGACCGTCCCGCGAAGGAGACGTTCCCCGCGCGCGTGAACGCGCAGATGTGGTGGAAGAACGAGGACAAGAGCCTGGCGGAGCGCGACACGCTCTGCTCGTTCAAGGACGACATGTACCGCAAGCTGCACCACCACGGCCCCGCGATCGAGTCGGAGCTGGCGGCCTACCGCGTCTATTTCGACAAGAAGCAGACGATCGACACCTACGGCAAGAAGCGGCCGCAGCTCGAACTGCGCCGCTCGATGTGGTATCCGACCGACGAGCAGCTGGCGGCGGGCTTCGGCCACGACAACCTGCGCGTCTTCGGTTCGATCGGCGTCGGCGTGCTGAAGGGGTGGAGCCCGACCGAGGGGATGCTCCACATCGCCGATTTCGAGCGCCGCGAGGCGCGCGTGCTGGCCAAGGGCCCCGTGCGCGCCATCATGGAGATGCGCGTCGAGGGGTGGAACTACGGCGGTCGGAAGATCGCGATGACCTCGCGCTACATCCTCTATGCGGGCCACAGCGACGTGCAGGTCGAAAACCGCCTCGAGGGGGATTTCGAGGGGCTGCTCTTCACCACGGGCGTCATGAAGATGCGCGACACGCGCGTGCTGCGCGGCGGGCGCGCCGTGGCGCAGATCGGCTGCGACCACCCCGAGAACGACTATGCGAAGTGGCCCGTGGAGACTGTGGCGCTGGCCGTGGCGCTGCCCGAGGGGGTGCGGATCGTCTCGAAGGAGGACGACAAGGCGAGCTATCTGTTCCAGGTGGCGCCCGATGCCGAGGGGCGCATCGACTACGTCTTCGACATGTGGTGGCGCAAGAGCGGCTGGCTGGCCGACCGCAGCGACGACGAGCTGCTGTCGGGCGTGCTGGAATCGGTGCGCGCGGCGGCCCGACCGGTCCGCGTCGAGCGGTTGAAATAGCCCTCGAAGGGCAAAAACGCACGATTCTGCGGAAAAACCTCGCGTTTTTCCGCAGAATTGTTTATATTTGTACGAATCCGTCCGAACGAACGAAAACCAATATCAATATTTAACGACATGAATCCGAAGAAAACGCTTCTTTTTCTGGCCGCTGCGGCCATGATCGCCTGCTGCGCCCCGTGCGGCGGCGCCTACGACGTGCAGGCCGATCTGCCTTTCGAGATGCCCCGCGTGGAGCGTCCGTCGATCCCGTCGCGCTCGGTGAGCGTGGCCGACTACGGCGCCAAGGGCGACGGGCTCGCCCTCGACACGGAGGCCTTCGCTGCTGCGATCGACGCCCTCGCGGCACAGGGCGGCGGCCGCGTCGAGGTGCCCGACGGCATCTTCCTGACGGGTCCGATCGTCCTGAAGGACAACATCGAACTGCACCTGGCCGACAATGCCATGATCCTCTTCAGCGGCGACCAGTCGCTCTATCCGCTCACGGAGATCATCTTCGAGGGGCTCAACACGTGGCGCTGCCAGTCGCCCATTTCGGCGCGCGGCGTGAAGAACGTCGCCATCACGGGCGGCGGCGTGATTGACGGCGGGGGCGATGCCTGGCGCATGGTCAAGCGCGGCAAGCTGACCGAGGGCGAGTGGAAAAAGGTCCTTTCGCGCGGCGGCTTCCTCTCCGAGGACGGCAACAGCTGGTATCCGACCGAGAGCTACGTGCGCGGCGTGAAGGCCGCCACGGATCAGAACGTGGCCGAGAACGCCACGCGGGCCGATTTCGAGCAGATGCACGATTTCCTGCGTCCCGTGATGGTGGCGATCCACAACTGCGAGAACGTCCTGCTCGAGGGCGTGACGTTCCAGAACTCGCCCTGCTGGACGATCCATCCCGCCATCTGCACGAACCTGATCGTCGACGGCATCACGGTGCGCTGTCCCGACTATGCGCAGAACGGCGACGGCATCGACATCGAGTCGTGCAAGAACGTGCTGCTGACGAACTCGTCGTTCGATGCGGGCGACGACGCGATCTGCATCAAGAGCGGTAAGAACGAGGACGGCCGTAAGCGCGGCATTCCGTGCGAGAACGTCGTGGTCGACAACTGCATCGTCTTCCACGGTCACGGCGGCTTCGTCGTGGGCAGCGAAATGTCGGGCGGCGTGAAGAACGTGAGCGTCCGCAACTGCACCTTCTCGGGGACCGACGTCGGTCTGCGCTTTAAGTCGACGCGCGGCCGCGGCGGCGTGGTCGAGCACATCTACATCGAGAACATTACGATGAACAACATCCTGAACGACGGCCTGTTGTTCGACCTCTTCTACGGCGGCAAATCGGCTTCGGAGGCGCTCGAAGACGGCGACGAGGGCGAGGCGACCGACATGCCCGCACGGCCCGTCGATGAGACGACGCCCGCCTTCCGCAACATCGACATCCGCAACGTCCGCTGCAACGGCGCCCGCCGCGCGATGTATTTCAACGGCCTGCCCGAAATGAACGTCGAGCGCGTGGTGGTGGCCGACGCGCAGTTCCGTACGACGACCGGCGCGCAGCTCAACGAGTCGACCGACGTCGTCCTGCGCAACGTGACGGTGGTGCCCGCCGAGGGCCCCGCGCTGTCGCTGAATAACGTGAAGCGCTTCCGTGCCGAGAACTTCGTCTGCCCCGAGGGGATGCCCTGCGCGCTGACCGTCACGGGCAGCCGCAACAAGGAGGTGAGCGTGCAGTCGCCCCAGATCACGGCCGCGAACGCCTGCCTCTCGCCCAAATCGGCCTCCGTCGTCACGATCGAATAACCCTGCACCGCGCCGACGGGCGGCGTGCGGCCGAGAGGCGCATGCCGCCCGTCGGACGGAGTGCGAACCAATGCGAAAAAACATGAAAAAGATCCGGCTCGTGTCGGTGCTTGCGCTCGCGCTGGTGCTGGCACTCGGCGGCGAGGCCCTCGCACGGCCGACCCGCTGCTACCTGATCGGCGACTCGACCTGCGCCGACAAGAGCCTTGAAAAACAGAATCCCGAGCGCGGCTGGGGACAGCTTTTCCGCGCCCTCTTCGACGAGGAGGTGGCGGTGGAGAACCACGCCATGAACGGCCGCTCGACCAAGTCGTTCCGCAACGAAGGCCGCTGGCAGCCGATTTTCGACGGCATGCAGGCGGGCGACTACGTCTTCATCCAGTTCGGCCACAACGACGAGAAGGTGCACAAGCCCGCCGTGGGCTCCGAGCCCGAACAGTTCGCCGAGAACCTGCGCCGCTATGTCCGCGAGACGCGCGAGAAGGGGGGCATCCCCGTGCTGCTGACCCCCATCGCCCGCCGCCATTTCGATGCCGAAGGGCACCTGCTGAAGACCCACGGCGTCTATCCCGACTGCGTGCGCCGCGTGGCGGCCGAAGAGCAGGTCGCGCTGCTCGAACTGGAGGGGGCGACCGAAGCGTGGCTGCGCGAGCTGGGCGACGAACCCTCGCGCCGCTATTTCATGTGGGTGGCCCCGGGTACCTCGCCGCTCTGTCCCGACGGCCGCGAGGACAACACGCACCTCAACGTCCGCGGCGCCCACGTCGTTTCGCGCCTGGTGGCCGATGCCGTGCGCGAGCGGCTGCCCGAGCTCGCCGCTCACCTGCGCATCGCCGACCTGGTGGTGGCCCGGGACGGCACGGGCGATTTCTTCACCTTGACCGAGGCGATCGCCGCGGTGCCCGATTTCAACCCCGGGGCGACGATCCGCCTCTCGGAGGGGGTCTACCGCGAGAAGATCGCCATCCCGCAGACCAAACGCAACGTCCGCCTCTACGGCGTGGGCCGCGCGGTGGTTTCGTGGGACGACTACGCCTCGAAACCGAGCCTGCTGGGCCGCAACGTCGGCACCTCGGGCTCGTCGACGATCTATTTCGGCGCCGACGGCTGGACGGTCGAGGACGTGACCTTCGAGAATACGGCGGGACGCGTCGGACAGGCCGTGGCCGTGCAGACGCTCGCTTCGAACCTGCGCTTCGTGCGCTGCCGCTTCCTCGGCGACCAGGATACGCTCTACCTCTACGGCAAAGGAAACCGCGAGGGGACGGCGCCGACCGACAACACGTGGGTGACGTTCGAGGATTGCTACATCGAGGGAACGACCGACTTCATCTTCGGCGCCGCCTCGGCGCTCTTCACCCGCTGCGAGATCCGCTCGAAGGCCGACTCCTACGTGACGGCCGCTTCGACGTGGGAGGGGCTGCCGTGCGGCCTGACGTTCGTCGATTGCCGCCTGACGGCCGACGAGGGGGTGACGCGCTGCTACCTGGGCCGCCCGTGGCGCGACCATGCGCAGACGGTCTTCATCCGCTGCGAGCTGGGGGCCCACATCCGCCCCGAGGGGTGGCACGACTGGGGCAAGCCGCAGGCGCACCGCACGGCCTTCTATGCCGAACACGCTTCGACGGGGGCGGGAGCCGCCGATCGGAAGAGCCGCGTCGCGTGGTCGCGGCAGCTGACCGCGAAGCAGGCCGCCGCCGTGCTCGCGCACTACGAAACCCGTAAATAACCTTTCGGCCGCGCCGTCCTGCGAGGGGCGGCTGCCGGCCCGCAACCAAAACTCCGACCGATGAAACGAATCTTCCTGCTCTATGTCGGGGCGGCCCTGCTGCTCGGCGGCTGTCGGCCGACGCCCCATGCGCTCATCGACGGCGAGACGCCGCTGGCGGTCCGCATGATCGAGAGCGAAATCCGCCGCAATCCTTCGCCCGCGACCCTCGACGGCATTCCCGCGGGAAAGGTGAAGTGGAACTACACCACGGGGCTCGAACTGCTGGCGATGATGGATGCCGCGAAGGCCTACGACCGACCCGATTTCGATCGGTATGCCGAGCGCTACTACGACACGATCGTGCAGCCCGACGCCTCGGTGCTCACCTACGCGCGGACGCGCTACAACCTCGACCACATCTGCCCGGGGCGTCCCCTCTTCGAGCTCTACGAGCGGACGAAGGAGGAGCGCTATCGGCAGGTGACCGACACGCTGTTCCGCCAGCTGAACGAGCACCCGCGCAACCCCGACGGCGGCTTCTGGCACAAGAAGGCCTACCCGCGCCAGATGTGGCTCGACGGCCTCTACATGGGCGAGCCCTTCTATGCCGAGTACGTCATGCGCAACATCGCGCCGACCGATCCCGCGGCGGCGGCCCGCTATGCGGCCGACATCGTGAACCAGTTCGTCGCCGTGGCCGAACACACCTACGATCCCGATACGAAGCTCTACCGCCATGCCTACGACGATGCGCGCGAGCAGTTCTGGTGCGACTCGGTGACGGGTCGGTCGCAGCACGCCTGGGGGCGGGCCGTGGGGTGGTACGCGATGGCGATCGTCGAGACGCTGCAATACCTCGGAGCCGATCGCTGGACGCAGCCGATGGTGACCATTCTGAACGATTTGGTCGAGGTGCTGCCCGCCTATGCGAACCGTCAGAGCGGCATGTGGTACCAGGTGCTCGATTCGCCCGGCCGCGAAGGCAACTACGAGGAGGCGACGGGCTCGATCATGTTCATCTACGCGATGCTCAAGGGGGCGCGCCTCGGCTACCTGCCCGCGGTCTATGCGACCGACGGGGCGAAGCTCTACGAACAGTTCGTCGACCGCTTCGTGCGCGAGAACGAAGACGGCACGATTTCGATCACCAACTGCTGCGCCGTGGCGGGGCTGGGCGGTGCGAGCCGGCGGAGCGGCACGTTCGACTACTACATTTCGGAGCCGATCCGCGAGAACGACTGCAAGGCCGTGGGGCCTTTCATTTGGGCTTCGATGGAGTACGACCGCCTGAAAGGGAGGTTGTAACGACGACGTGCGACGAGCAGCGGGGGCGGCGACGCTCCCGCTGTTTTCGTCGGGGGGTGCTCGGGTGCTCGGCTTATGCGTATTTCGGATTTGCCCGAGCCGTTTTTTGCACGCGGCTTATTCGTATCTTTGACTGCGTCCGAGATACTCCCGCTCGGCAAAATGCAAGTGAACTTGCTTTTGCCCTCGCTTATTCGCATCTCTGGCTTCGCCGAAGATACTCCGCCTCGGCAAATTGCAACTTTGCCTGCGGCTTATTCGTATCTTTGACTGCGTCCAAGATACTCCCGCTCGGCAAATTGCAAGCGCGCTTGCTTTTGCCCTCGCTTATTCGTATCTTTGCACGATATGATCGATCGGGAAACAGTTGACAGAATCTACGCCGCCGCCGATATCGTCGAAATCGTCAGCGACTATGTGACGCTCAAACGCAAGGGCGTCAACTATACGGCGTGCTGTCCCTTCCACAACGAGAAGACCCCGTCGTTCATCGTCTCCCCCGCGAAGGGCCTTTTCAAGTGCTTCGGCTGCGGCAAAGGGGGCAATGCCGTCACGTTCGTCATGGAGCAGGAGGCCTGCTCGTACGTCGAGGCGCTCAAGATGGTCGCCAAGCGCTACCACATCGAGGTGCACGAGCGCGAGCAGACCGAAGAGGATATCCGCCGCAACAACGACCGCGAGAGCATGTTCGCCCTCAACGGCTGGGCGGCGGAGTATTTCGCGAATTACCTCTGCCACGAACAGGAGGGCATGTCGGTCGGCATGAGCTATTTCCGACAGCAGCGCAAACTCTCGGACGCCACGATCCGCAAATTCGGGCTCGGCTTCTGTCCCGCGCGCGGCGACCGCATGACGAAAGACGCGCTGGCGGCGGGGTACAAGCGCGAGTTCCTCCTCTCGACGGGCCTTTCGCTCCAGCGCGAGAGCGACGGATCGCTCTACGACCGCTTCCGCGACCGCGTGATCTTCCCCGTGCACAACATTTCGGGCCGCGTCGTCGCCTTCGGCGGCCGCACGCTGCGCACCGACAAACAGGTCGCCAAATACCAGAATTCGCCCGAGAGCGAGATCTACAGCAAGAAGCGGGAGCTCTACGGCCTCTATTTCGCCAAGCGGGCGATCCAGCAGCAGGACGTGGCGATCCTGGTCGAGGGGTACCTCGACGTCATTTCGATGCACCAGGCGGGGGTCGAGAACGTCGTGGCGTCGTCGGGCACCTCCCTGACGACCGACCAGATCCGCCTTTTGGGGCGCTTCACGCGCAACATCACGGTGATCTACGACAGCGATCCCGCGGGCATCCACGCCTCGCTGCGCGGCATCGACATGATCCTGCACGAGGGGATGAACGTGCGCATCGTGCTGCTGCCCGACGGCGACGACCCCGACACTTTCGCCCGCAGCCGCTCGACGGCCGAGGTGCAGGCCTACATCCGCGACCACGAGCAGGATTTCCTCGATTTCAAGGCGCACCTGCTCATCGCCGATGCGCAGGGCGACCCGATCCGCAAGGCGGCCCTCATCTCCGACATGGTGCAGTCGATCGCGCAGATTCCCGATGCGATCCGCCGCTCGGTTTACATCAAGGAGTGCGCCCGCACGATGGACATCGACGAGCAGATCCTCATCGGCGAGGTGGCCCGCAAACGCCTCTCGTCGACGGGCGACCGCGAGACCGACGAGTTCGTCCGCCGGCAGACGGCGCGACGGCGCGACGAGCAGCCGCCCGCCGCGGAGCCGCCGGCGGCCTATGCCGAAAAGGTCGAGGCGGGGAGCGGCGTGCCGACGCTGGAACGCGAGCTGGCCAAGGATTTGCTCAAGTACGGCCACCGCTCGTTCGATTTCAAGGAGGGGCCGAACCTGGTTCCCTGCAACGTCGCCGAGGTGATCTTCGGCGAACTGGACGAAGACAACCTCCGCTTTACCGACCCGCGCTGCGATCGGATTCTGGAGACCTACCGCGAGCAGTGGCATCTGCTCGGTACCGGTGTGGAGGTGCCCGTGCACCACTTCCTGAACCACCCCGATCCCGAGGTGTGCAACCTCTCGGTCGACCTGCTCACCTCGGACGACAACTACGTGCCGAGCGAGCTGTGGCGCCGCAAGGAGGTGCACGTCGAGAGCGACGAGGAGATGCTGGCCGTGGGGGTGCCGAAGGCGGTGACGCTCTACAAGTCGAAGGTCATCGAGCGGCTGATCGAAGCCGAGCGGGTGAAGCTGCAAAACGATTCGCTGCCCGAAGAGGAGCTGCTGGAGATCATGAAACGCCTCTCGCACCTCAATACGATCAAGGTGACGATCGCCAACAAGCTCCAGCGGCTGATCCTGTGAGCGGAGCGGATAAAAAAAACTCCGCTCCCGAAGGAGCGGAGGGGGGATCGGTGCCGGGGTCGTACACGCATCGCTGCGCGTACCGTGTGCAAACAGAAAATAAACAGAAAGATGTGTAAAACATATCGAAGATAAAAGAATTAGTTACCTTGATCCGATACCCATCCCCGAACGTGAAAAGTGCAATTCATGTGCCGTTTTGAGTTATGAGCGAACAGAAAAAGATCAACATAAAAAACAAACGCGCCACCTTCGACTACGAGATTCTCGAAGAGTGGGTGGCGGGTGTCGTCCTGGTCGGCACCGAGATCAAGTCGATTCGTGCGGGCAAGGCCTCGATGGTCGATTCGTACTGCTATTTCGATCGGGGCGAGCTCTGGATACGCGGCGTGAACATCGCCGAGTATGCCTGGGGCACCTGCAACAACCACACGCCGCGCCGCGACCGCAAGCTGCTGCTGACGGCGCGCGAGCTGACCAAGATCGAGCGCGCCTCGCAGGATCGGGGGTTGACGATCGTCGGCCTGCGGCTCTTCCTGAACGACCGCGGACTGGCGAAGATCGTCGTCGGACTGGCGCGCGGCCGCAAATCCTATGACAAGCGCGAGTACCTCAAGCAGAACGACGCCCGTCGCGAGATGGACCACGCGCTGAAACGCTTCAGATAAATCTACGCAAAGATATGGCTTTGATACTCTGCATTGAAACGGGTACGGACATCTGCTCCGTGGGAATCGCGCGCGACGGCGTGCTGCTGTCGCTCCGCGAGAGCGATCGCGGCCGCGACCATGCCCGTCAGGTGGCGGTCTTCGTCGAAGAACTGCTCGCCGAGATGAACCTCCAACCCGAAGAGCTCGACGCGGTGGCGGTGGGGCGCGGCCCGGGCTCTTACACGGGGCTCCGCATCGGCGTCTCGTTCGCCAAGGGGCTCTGCTACGGCATCGGCCGTCCGCTGCTGTCGGTCGGCTCGCTCGACGCGCTCACCGAGGTGGCGCGCGAGGATTACGAGGCGGGGATCCTCGACATCGACCGCTGGGACGAGGCGCTGCTCTGCCCGATGGTCGACGCCCGCCGCATGGAGGTCTACACGCAGCTTTTCGACAGCCGCGGCAGGGCGCAGAGCGAGGTGACGGCGGCGGTGATCGACGCCGACAGCTTTGCCGCCGAGCGCCGTTCGGGGCGTCCGTTCGTCCTCTTCGGCAACGGCGCTGCGAAATGCGCCGAGGTGCTCGCGGGGGCGATGCTGATCGATGTGGCCCCCTCGGCCCGCGGCCTGGCCCGCCTGGCGCAGGAGGCCTTCGACGCGGGCCGCACGGAGGATACGGCCTATTTCGAACCCTTCTACCTGAAGGATTTCATGGTGACGACCTCGAAGAAGAAGCTCTTCTGACGCGCGGATTCCGCCTGTCGCCGAAAACGAACGGATGTGCCCTCCGAAGAGAGCACATCCGTTTTTCGTTTCCGTCGGGACGGCCTGCGGCGTTGTCGTTTTGCAGCGGTTGTACGAGCCTGCCGCGGGCCCGGGGGTACCGTTGTTGCGGCGCTTTGCCGAACCGACCGCCGCCGGCCTTCAACGGTACTCCGCAGCAACACTCCGCAACAGCAGCCCTATGGCCGCCGCCACTCCGCAACGGCACTCTGCAACAGCAGCCTCGCAGAACTCCGCCGCAGCACCTCCGCGGCAAGACTCTGCAACGGCACCCCGCGGCAGCAGCTCCTCGGCAGCAGAATCCTGCGGCAGCAGTCCCATGGCCGCCACTTCGCAACGGCCTCCCCGCAGCAGGCGGCAGCCTACTCCTGCAACAGCCCGTTGCGGAACGTGTAGACCGCCTTTTCGGTGCCGTCCTCGTTCCAGTGCGTGGCGTCGCCCTCGGCTACGCAGCCGATGAATTTGCGGTTCAGATCGCGCGGCGTCGGCTCCAGGTTCCAGTTCGACTCGACGCGCTTGGTGCCGTTCGGCCAATACTGCGTCCAGACGCCGCGCATCGTTTTCAGGTCGCGCTCCCAGCGCCAGCGCAGCGTGCCGTCGGGGTTGTAGAAGAGCTCCGTGCCCGTTTTGCGGCCGTGCTCGTAGCAGGCCCGATGCTGCACCGATCCGTCGGGGTGGTAGTCGGTCAGCTCGCCGTGCAGCAGGTAGCGTCCGTCGGGACGGATTTCGGCCGACCACTCCGCCTTGAGCGTCCCGTCGGGGTAGTGCTCCGCGTAGCGCTTCACCGTGCCGCCCGTCGGTGCTGCGGGCTCCGTTTCGCCCGCCTCGGACCAGATCCACGCCTCGTTGAGCTCGTAGTGCAGGCCGGGGAAGTTGGCCGAGGTAAGGATGTGGATCACGCCGTTCGGCGCCTGCCGTACGGTCGAGTAGCCGAGCGAGGGATGCGCCGTGCGGCCGTTGTGCGGCAGCTGCACGGGCAGCGGCTTGATGTGCCAGCTCTTGCCGTTGTCCTTCGAGACGGCGACGACGCAGTTGTCGCCGTAGGCCCATCCTTCGGGGGCGGGGATGTTCTTCTTGAGCAGGTACGAGTCGGTGATGTAGAGCAGGTTGCCCGATTGCAGGCGGATGATCGAGGGGCGCTGCGCGCTGCCCAGCGGCGGGAAGGGCGAGGGGGTCGCCTCCTCCCACGTGGCGCCCCAGTCGTGCGAGATGTTCTGCGGCGTCCACCCTTCGACGCTCGCATTCTTGCCGCCGATCGAGAGCAGCGTGCCCCGGTCGTCGAGCGGTACGATCGTCGAGTGTCGTCCCTTCGTGCGGCCGCCCATGTCCTCCCACGTGCGGCCGTCGTCGCGGCTGCGCCAGAGGAAGCTTTCGCTGCCGTCGGCATCCATCGCCATGTAGATGTTGCCCTGCGGATCGCGGAAGGCGCTGTTGATCGGCTGCGCCGTGAAATCGGTCGCCGCCGTGTCGAGCTGCGGCACCGAGAAGGTCCACGTGGCGCCGTTGTCGGTCGATTCGGCCATGCGGAAGGGGACGTAATCGGAGATGTAGCGGCCGCCGCCGAAGAAGCGGATGCGGCCGTTGTCGTTCCACAGCAGGCCCGACTGGTCGTTGCCGAGCTGCGTGTCGAAGAAGAGTTCGGGCAGGTCCCACTCCTCGGCGCCGAAGCGCAGGCGCGCCTGGATGAAGGTGGCCATCGTGTCGCTCTCGCTGCGGCCGCGGGGCGAGCTGAAATAGACGGCCAGCGCATCGCCGTTGGGCATCACCTCGAAGCCGGGCGAGTGGGCGTGGTGGAAGACGCCGTAGTCCAGGCCGACCAGTTCGCCCGTCTCGGTCGGGGTGTAGGCGGCGGGAATCGGCAGGGCGAAGCGGACCGAGAAGTAGGGCTTCGCGGGATCGGGCGCCAGGGCGGCTTCGTCGGTCCGCTGGCGGATCGCCGACTGGCAGAAGGGGACCGTCGCGCGCTCCTTGAGCACGAAGCGGACCACGTTGGCCGAGTCGCCGAGGGCGGCCGTCTGCTCGCCCGCACGGAAATTGGCGGCCACGACGTAGAGCGTGTCCTGATCCAGGTGCGCCCATTGCCGCTTCTGCTGCGAGGTGCAGCCGATCGCCAGTGCGCCGAGAACGGCACAGGCAAAGAGGTTTCGTTTCATCGTATCGGATTTTGTAAAGGTTGGTATTTCAGTTGGCAGTACTGCGAAAAAGCGGGTGAACCCGATCGCTCGGATCCGCCCGCTTCGTCTTCGGCCGATTCGCTTTATCGGAGGACGGTGACTCGCAGCGGGCGTTCGATCTTGGCCTGCTGCTCGGCGATCTGCGCCGTCCAGGCATCCATGTCGGCCACGCCGCCCTGGCTCCAGCCCGAACCGCTGTAGTAGATCATCGGCTCGCCCGATTTGACGGTTGCGATCGCCACGGCATGGCCCAGCGTGTCGGGCACCATCGGGGCGCCCGCGAGCAGGATTCCCTGGTAGATGTCGCCGTCCTTCTCGGGCTGCTTCGAGTCGGAGGCGGGTTCGACCATCGCCATCCACCCTTCGCCCGTGAGCGTCTGCTTCACGTCGTGGCGCACGAAGCCCGCCGCCACGGGCAGCGTGTCGAAGAGCCCCTCGTAGCGGTTCTCCATGCGGTTGAAGCGGCTGTCGGCATCGAGCGTGATCGTCTTCGTGAGCGAGACGGCCGTCCCCGCCACGTTGAAGGGGGCGTAGGTGAGCTCGACGGAGGTGCGGATCGGCCCGTTGTCGAGCGTCCGCTGCGTCAGGTAGTTGTGCCCCATGGGCCAGAACCGCCCTTCGGCGATCGGCAGCGAGGCGCCGCCGCCCAGCGTGACGCCCACTTTGTAGCAGTCCATGCCGTCGCCGTAGTTGTGGTGGTAGTCGCCCTTGGCGTACCACTCGTCGATGACGAGCTTTTCGCTGCATTTCACCCACACGTCGATGCCCGGCGTGATGAGCTTCTCGGGCGAGGTCTCCAGCGCGGGGCCGTAGAGGCGGTAGGCGACGAGGTTGTTCTCCCAGGCGTAGTCGTCGTAGCGCTCGGGCACGTGGCGGCCGAAGGCCTTGGCGGGGTAGGCGCTCCGTCGGCCCGGGGCGATCGTGAAGAGGAGTTCGGCGCCCGGCTCGGCGTCGGTCTGGAAGATGAGCGAACGGGGCTCTTCGCCGCCCGCATAGATCACCTGCGAGGGAATTTCATGGCCGGCGGGGTCGCGGACGACGACGTTGTCGGCCGTCAGCCCCTCGGTCGGGGCGAGTTCCGCCCAGGCGATTTCGATCGTTTCGCTGTGGCGGGCGATGTCGGTCGGGTTCTCGACCTCGACGCGGATGTTCGGCGTGCAGGCCGCCAGGCCCGCCGCCGCAAGGATGGAAAGCAGTTTTTTCATGGTGTCGTGTTTGCGTATTTTTCGACTCTTGCGGACAAATTTACGATTAAATTTGGAGAAATCGCCCCTCGGCGGCCGATATTTAAGTGTAATTTCGCCGCGCGATTCGTTGTATAATCCCGAAAGTTTGCTTACCTTTACGTTTCGAAAGCAAACGAATTCAAACTATCATACGATTATGAAACAGTTCAATGACGACAATTTCCTGTTGCAGACGGCGGCAGCCGAGCGGCTCTACCACGAGCATGCGGCCAAAATGCCGATTATCGACTACCACTGCCATCTGATTCCCGAGTACGTGGCGTCGAACCACCGCTTCGACAACCTCTCGAAGATCTGGCTCGAGGGCGACCACTACAAGTGGCGCGCGATGCGTACGAACGGCGTCGACGAGCGTTACTGCACGGGCAAGGATACGACCGACTGGGAGAAGTTCGAGAAGTGGGCCGAGACGGTTCCCTACACGATGCGCAACCCGCTCTATCATTGGACGCACCTTGAGCTGAAGACCGCCTTCGGCGTGACGAAGCTCCTCAACCCCTCGACGGCGCGCGAGATCTACGACACCTGCACCGAAAAGCTGCAGACGCCCGAATTCTACGCCCGCGGCCTCATGGAGCACTACAACGTCGAGACGGTCTGCACGACCGACGACCCGATCGACTCGCTGGAGCACCACCTCAAGGTGAAGGCCGACGGCTTCAAGGTGAAGATGCTGCCCACGTGGCGTCCCGACAAGGCGATGGCCGTCGAGGTGCCCGCCAATTTCCGCGCCTACATCGACCGCCTGGCCGAGGTCTCGGGAGTCGAGATCCGCAAGTTCGCCGACGTGATCGAGGCGCTGCGCGTACGCCACAAGTTCTTCGAGGAGGCGGGCTGCCGCCTCTCGGACCACGGCATCGAGGAGTTCTACGCCGAGGATTACACGCAGTCGGAGATCGACGCCATCTTCCTGAAGGTCTACGGCGGTCAGTCGCTCACCAAGGAGGAGATCCTCAAGTACAAGACCGCCATGATGGTCGAATTCGCCGTCATGGACCACGAGACGGGCTGGACGCAGCAGTTCCACTACGGCGCCATCCGCGATAACAACGGCCGCATGTTCCGTCAGCTGGGTCCCGACACGGGCTTCGACTCGATCGGCGATTTCACGGTGGCCAAGAAGATGTCCAAGTTCCTCAACATTCTCGACGAGCAGGACAAGCTGACCAAGACGATCATCTACAACCTCAACCCGCGCGACAACGAGCTCGTCGCCACGATGCTCGGCAACTTCCAGGACGGCCGCTACGGCGCCGGCAAGATCCAGTTCGGTTCGGGCTGGTGGTTCCTCGATCAGAAGGACGGCATGGAGAAGCAGATGAACGCCCTCTCGACGCTCGGTCTGTTGAGCCGCTTCGTCGGCATGCTGACCGACTCGCGCTCGTTCCTCTCGTACCCGCGCCACGAGTATTTCCGCCGCACGCTCTGCAACCTGCTGGGCAACGACATCGAGCAGGGGCTGCTGCCCGCTTCGGAGATCGACTTCATCGGCAAGGAGATCGTCGAGGGGGTATGCTACCGCAATGCGAAGAACTATTTCAAGTTTTAACATAACAGATCCAAACAAATGAAAATCGTAACTTTAGGTGAGATCATGCTGCGTCTGTCCACGCCGGGCAACACGCGCTTCGTGCAGTCGGATTCGTTCGACGTCGTCTATGGCGGCGGTGAGGCCAACGTGGCCGTCAGCTGCGCCAACTACGGTCATGAGGCCTATTTCGTCACGAAGCTGCCGAAGCACGAGATCGGCCGGTCGGCCGTCAACGCGCTGCGCAAGTACGGCGTGAAGACCGATTTCATCGCCCGCGGCGGCGACCGTGTCGGCATCTACTACCTGGAGACGGGTGCTTCGATGCGTCCCTCGAAGGTGATCTACGACCGCGCTCACTCGGCTATCGCCGAGGCCGATCCGCAGGATTTCGATTTCGACGCCGTCATGGAGGGCGCGCAGTGGTTCCACTGGTCGGGCATCACGCCCGCCATTTCGGACAAGGCTGCCGAGCTGACGAAGCTGGCCTGCGAGGCCGCCAAGCGTCACGGTGTGACCGTCTCGGTCGACCTGAATTTCCGCAAGAAGCTCTGGACGAAGGAGAAGGCGCAGTCGATCATGCGTCCCCTGATGCAGTACGTCGACGTCTGCATCGGCAACGAGGAGGATGCCGAGCTCTGCCTGGGCTTCAAGCCCGATGCCGATGTCGAGGGCGGCGAGACGAACGCCGAGGGCTACAAGGGCATCTTCAAGCAGATGGCCGAGACCTTCGGGTTCAAGTACGTCATTTCGACCCTGCGCGAGTCCTTCTCGGCCACGCACAACGGTTGGAAGGCGATGATCTACAACGGCGAGGAGTTCTACGAGTCGAAGCGCTACGACATCAACCCGATCATCGACCGCGTCGGTGGCGGCGACTCCTTCTCGGGCGGTATCATCCACGGCCTGCTGACGAAGCCGACGCAGGGCGAGGCGCTCGAATTCGCCGTGGCCGCTTCGGCGCTCAAGCACACGATCAACGGCGATTTCAACCTCGTATCGACCGAGGAGGTCGAGTCGCTGGCAGGCGGTAACGCGAACGGCCGCGTACAGCGCTGATTCTTGAAACGCATGCGTCGCGAAGGGCCGCATCGCAGGATGCGGCGCCTTCGGCGGCCGTGCGGCAACGAACCCGCGGGCGGGTGCGACCGCAGCCCCGCGCGCACAAACTATAATAAATAGGTATATGGCAAAATTCGATAAAATCGCCGTCCTGAAGAAGATCGGCGAGACCGGCATGGTGCCGGTATTCTACCACAAGGACGTCGAGGTGGCCAAGAAGGTCGTCAAGGCGTGCTACGAAGGCGGCGTCCGCGCGTTCGAGTTCACGAACCGCGGCGATTTCGCGCAGGAGGTCTTCGGCGAGCTCGTCAAGTGGGCCGCCAAGGAGTGCCCCGAACTGGCGATCGGCATCGGTTCGGTGGTCGATCCCGCCACGGCTGCGCTCTACATCCAGCTGGGTGCCGCTTTCATCGTGGGCCCGCTCTTCAACCCCGAGATCGCACCGATCTGCAACCGTCGTCTGATCCCGTACTGCCCGGGCTGCGGCACGGTGTCGGAGATCGGCAAGGCGCAGGAGCTGGGCTGCGACCTCACGAAGCTCTTCCCGGGCGACGTCTACGGTCCCAACATGGTCAAGGGCCTCATGGCTCCCTGCCCCTGGTCGAAGATCATGGTGACGGGCGGCGTATCGCCCGAGCGCGAGAACCTCACCGCCTGGTTCAAGGCCGGCGTCTACTGCGTGGGCATGGGCTCGAAGCTCTTCCCGAAGGAGAAGGTGGCCGCCGAGGATTGGGCCTACGTGACCGAGAAGTGCCGCGAGTGTCTGGCGATCATCGCCGAGGTGCGCGGCAAGTAACATTCATTGAAACCTACTACAACTTAACATGATGCAAAACAATCAGAAAATGACCTCCTGGCGCTGGTGGATGTGCCTGCTGCTCTTCGTGGCGACGACGGTCAACTACCTCGACCGCCAGGTGCTTTCGCTGACCTGGAAAGATTTCATCGCTCCCGAGTTCCACTGGACGGACTCGAACTACGGTACGATCACCGGCTTCTTCTCGCTCTTCTACGCCGTCGCCTGCCTCTTCGCGGGCAAGTTCGTCGACTGGATGGGCACCAAGAAGGGTTACCTGTGGGCCATCGGCGTCTGGTCGCTCGGCGCCTGCATGCACGCGGGCTGCGGCTGGGTGACGATGCAGATCGAGGGCTACGATTCGCTCGAGGCGCTGCGCGCCATCGAAGCGGGTTCGACGGCCGCCATGGCCGTTGCGGGCTTGAGCGTCTGGCTCTTCCTCGCCTGCCGTGCGATCCTCGCCCTCGGCGAGGCGGGCAACTTCCCCGCCGCCATCAAGGTGACGGCCGAGTATTTCCCCAAGAAGGACCGTGCACTGGCCACGTCGCTCTTCAACGCGGGCGCTTCGGTGGGTGCGCTGGTCGCTCCGCTGACGATTCCGATCCTGGCGTCGGCGTGGGGCTGGGAGATGGCCTTCATCATCATCGGTGCCCTCGGCTTCGTCTGGATGTTCTTCTGGGCCTTCATGTACGAGAAGCCCGAGCAGTCGAAATTCGTCAATCAGGCCGAGCTCGACTACATGCTGCAGGATGAGGCCGGCGATGCGAAAGCCGAGAAGAAGGGCGCCGACGAAGAGGCGATTCCGTTCCTGCGCTGCTTCGGCTACAAGCAGACCTGGTCGTTCATCGCCGGCAAGTTCTTCACGGACGGCGTGTGGTGGTTCTACCTCTTCTGGGCTCCGGCCTACTTCTCGGAGTGCGGCTACTCGATGGAGACCACGACGGGTAAGATGCTCGTATTCGTTCTTTATCTGATTGTTACGGTCGTTTCGATCGGCGGCGGCTACCTGCCGAAGTTCTTCGTCGAGCGCAAGAACATGGAGCCCTACTCGGGCCGCATGCTGGCGATGCTCATCTTCGCCTTCTTCCCGCTCTTCGCCCTCTTCGCGCAGCCGCTTCAGGGGCTGTCGGTATGGTATCCCGCGCTGATCATCGGTATCGCGGGCGCAGGCCACCAGGCTTGGTCGGCGAACCTCTTCTCGACCATCGGCGACATGTTCCCCAAGTCGACCATCGCCACGATCACCGGCATTGGCGCCATGGCGGGCGGTATCGGCTCCTACCTCATCAACCAGGGTGCGGGTCTGCTCTTCGACTATTCGGCCGCACAGGGCGAAGCCTTCACCTTCTTCGGTTTCAGCGGCAAGCCCGCAGGCTACATGATTATCTTCTGCATCTGCGCCGTGGCTTACCTGCTGGCCTGGGCGATCATGAAGTCGCTCGTGCCGAAGTACAAACCCATCGTAGTGAAATAGTCCGACAACATTCAACCAAACGGCAGCGGCCGCGTGCGCGCCGCCCGCATCCCGCAGCGGGGCCCGCGGACCGAGGCCAAAACTTATTCATCCCATGATTCAGAAACTGAACAAATCGACCGTTGCGAAGGTCGAGCGTCCCGTGAAGATCCTCCAGTTCGGCGAGGGTAACTTCCTGCGTGCCTTTGTGGACTGGCAGATCGACATCGCCAACGAAAAGGGTGTCATGAATGCCGGCGTGGCCATCTGCCAGCCGATCCTCGATCCCGAGCACAAGGTGCTCCGCATGATCGAGCTGCTCAACGAGCAGGACGACATGTACCACGTCTACCTCGAGGGCATCGAGAACAAGCAGCCCAAGAAGGACGTGCGCCTCGTCAAGAGCGTCATGGATGCCTTCAATCCCTATACGGAGTATGCCAAGTACGAGCAGTATTTCCTCTCGCCCGAGCTCAAGATCACGATCTCGAACACGACCGAGGCGGGTATCCGCTACGAGGAGGGCGATGACCTGACGGCCTGCCCGCCCAAGTCGTACCCCGCCAAGATGACGGCGCTGCTCTACAAGCGTTTCAAGCATTTCAACGGCGATCCGACGAAGGGTCTGTGCATCATCTGCTGCGAGCTGATCGAGAACAACGGCTCGACGCTGCACGAGTACGTCATCAAGCACGCCGAGTACAACAAGCTGGGGCAGGATTTCATCGACTGGGTCGAGCAGAACTGCCATTTCTGCGACACGCTCGTCGACCGCATCGTCCCGGGCTTCCCGCGCGATACGATCAACGAAATCAAGGAGGAGGTCGGCTTCGACGACAACCTGGTCGTGAAGGCCGAGCTGTACCACCTGTGGGCCATCGGCGGTCCGGGCTATAAGGAGGTGATGAAGGAGCTGCCGCTCGACAAGGCGGGTCTGCACGTGATCTTCATGCCTTCGATCAAGCAGTTCCGCGACAAGAAGGTGCGCATCCTGAACGGTTCGCACACCGGTATGGTGACGATGGGTCTGCTGATGGGCTGCGAGACGGTGATGGATGCCTTCAACACGCCCGAGATCGAGAAGTTCGTCAACGACATGGTCGCCGAGGAGGTGATCCCGATGATCGACGAGGACCAGGCCGAGCTCAAGGAGTTCGCCGCAGGCATCCTGGAGCGCTTCTACAACCCCTACATCAAGCACATGCTGAAGTCGATCTCGCTCAACTCGCTCTCGAAGTGGGAGGCCCGCAACTATCCGACCGTCAAGGACAACTGGTTCAAGGCGGGCAAGGTGGCCGAGCACGAGTGCTTCACCTTCGCCGCCCTGATGGCCTACTACGGTCCGAAGAGCGGCTTCGAGCCCGACGATACGGCCGAGTTCGTCGCCTACATCCGCGACAACTGGAACGAGGTCGACCTCGAGGGCACCGTTCGGAAGATCGTCAAGGAGAGCGGTATCTTCACGGTCGATTTCTCGGAGGTTCCCGCCTTCGTGCCGACCGTGGCGAAATACCTGGCCGACATCGAGTCGCTGGGCATGGCCGCCGCGCTGAAGAAATTCCTGGCATAAGCCTGACAACCAATCACCGATTCGGGCGGAGCGACCGTGAGTGCCGCCCGCCCGAATCGCTTTTTACACACCGAAGAACATGAAACGATTGCTGAAAATCAATGCGGCGGACAACGTGGCGGTAGCCATCGCCGACGATCTGAAGAAGGGCGAAACGCTCGACATCGACGGACGTCCGATCACGCTGCTCGAAGATATCGTGCGCGGCCACAAGGTGGCGCTCTACGATCTGGCCGAGGGGGAGAACGTCGTCAAGTACGGCTATCCGATCGGTCACACGACCGCTCCCGTGAAGCAGGGTGCCTGGATCCACTCGCACAACCTGAAGACCAACCTGCGCGACGACCTCGAGTACACCTATGCGCCGCAGACCTACAAGATCGACTACGCGAAGCGCGACGAGCTGCGCGTGATGGGTTACCTGCGCAAAAACGACACGATGGGCATCCGCAACGAGCTGTGGATCGTCCCCTCGGTGGGCTGCGTGAACGGACAGGCGCAGGCCATCGCTGAGCGCGTGAAGCGCGAGTGCGACTGCTCGCACCTGGACGACGTGCGCGTCTATACGCACAACTACGGCTGCTCGCAGCTGGGCGAGGACCACGCCAACACGCAGCATGCGCTGGCCGCGCTGGTGAAGCATCCCAATGCGGGTGCCGTGCTGGTGCTGGGTCTGGGCTGCGAGAACAACCAGATCGCCTCGTTCAAGGAGGTGATCGGCGAGTGGGACGACGAACGCGTGAAGTTCCTCATCGCGCAGGAGGTCGAGGACGAGATCGAGGAGGGCGTACGCATCTGCAAGGAGCTCGTCGAGAAGACCCGTGCCGACAAGCGTCAGCCGCTGCCGTTGAGCTATCTGCGCGTCGGTCTGAAATGCGGCGGCTCGGACGGCTTCTCGGGCATCACGGCCAACCCGCTCGTGGGCCTCTTCTCGGACTGGCTCATCGCACAGGGGGGCACGACGGTCCTCACGGAGGTCCCCGAGATGTTCGGCGCCGAGACGATCCTCATGAACCGCGCCGCGGACCGCGCCGTCTTCGACAGCACGGTCTGCCTCATCAACGATTTCAAGGGCTATTTCCGCAAGTACGACCAGCCGATCTACGAGAATCCCTCGCCCGGCAACAAGAAGGGCGGCATCACGACCCTGGAGGAGAAATCGCTCGGCTGTGTGCAGAAGGGCGGCGCCCAGCAGGTGGTCGACGTCCTCACGTACTGCCAGCCGATCGTCAAGCAGGGGCTGAACCTGTTGCAGGCCCCGGGCAACGACCTGGTGGCCGCCTCGTCGCTCGCCCTCTCGGGCTGCCAGATCGTCCTCTTCACGACGGGCCGCGGCACGCCGTTCGGCGCCTTCGTGCCGACGATGAAGATTTCGACCAATACGCAGCTCTCGCAGTTCAAGCGGAACTGGATCGATTTCAACGCGGGTACGATGGTCGAGGACGAGGAGCCGCAGGCCGTCCTGGAGCGCCTGATCGACAAGATTCTGGCGACGGTCGACGGCGAGCCCCTCAAGCACGAAAAGACGGGCTTCAAGGAGATCGCCATCTTCAAGACGGGTGTCACGCTTTAAATGCAGGAAAAAGGATGAAAAACTTGTTGATTTCGCTGGGTGCCCTGCTGCTCGCTGCGTGCGGACCGCAGGCCCCCAAAACTGAATACGTCGTCGACTGCAACGGCCAAGGCGACTTTACGACCGTCCAGGCCTGCCTCGACGCGCTGCCGTCGAAGTCGCCCGTGTGGCGTACGGTGACGATCAAACCGGGCACCTACCGCGAGAAGGTGACCGTCGACGTCTACAAGGACAAGCTGCGCCTGGTGGGCGAGGGCGACGTGACGATTGTCTGGGACGACCACTCGGGCAAGGTGGTCGACGGCTACAAGATGACGACCTACGACTGCTGGACCATGTCGGTGCAGGCCGACGAGGTCTGGCTCGAGAACCTCACGATTTCGAACGATGCGGGCCGCGTCGGACAGGCCGTGGCGCTCGAGACGCGCGGTGACCGCATCCGCATCGAGCGCTGCCGCCTTCTGGGCAACCAGGACACCTTCTTCCCGAAGAACTACGTGGCGCGCATCTACGTCAAGGACTCCTACATCGAGGGTACGACCGACTTCATCTTCGGTCCCTCGATCACGGTCTTCGACAACTGCGACATCCACTGCAAGGGCAACAGCTATATCACGGCCGCCTCGACCACCGAGCGCAACAAGTACGGCTTCGTCTTCCGCAAGTGCCGCGTGACGGCCGCCGAAGGGGTCGACAAGCTCTACCTGGGCCGCCCGTGGAAATCGACCGCCTGCACCGTCTGGCTGGAGTGCGAACTGCCCGCCGAGATCCGTCCCGAGGGGTGGCACAACTGGGGCTCGAAGGAGCGCGAGAAGACCGCCTACTACGCCGAGTGGCGCTGCACGGGTCCGGGTGCCGACCGCTCGCAGCGCGTCGCCTGGTCGCATGAGCTGACCGACGAGGAGGCCGCCGACTACACGCTCGAAAAGATCTACGCCCTGAAGACGGGTTCGGAGCAGTTCCACGACGCGTGGGACGGCACCTTCCCCGCCGCCGCGGCCGAAGAGTAAACCGCAACGACCATGAAACGACTTACGATGTTTTGCAGCCTCGTGCTGCTGACGGCCGCTGCCGCCGCGCAGACGGTCTGGACTCCCGACCTGGGGAACGGGAGCTACAAGAACCCCGTGCTCTACGCCGACTATTCCGATCCCGACGTGATCCGCACGGGCGACGACTACTGGATGACCGCCTCGTCGTTCAACTGCGTGCCGGGGCTGCCGATCCTCCACTCGACCGATCTGGTGAACTGGGAGATCGTGAACTACGTCTTCACCGACCAACCGCCCTACGACTATTTCGACCGTCCGCGCCACGGTGACGGCGTGTGGGCCCCCTCGATCCGTTTCCACGACGGGTGGTACTACATTTATTGGGGCGACCCCGACCGCGGCGTGCTGATGTCCAAGACGCAGGATCCGCGCGGGACGTGGAGCGAGCCGCTCCTCGTGCAGGCCGCCAAGGGGATCATCGACACCTCGCCGCTGTGGGACGACGACGGCCGCGCCTACCTCGTCCACGGCTGGGCGGGCTCGCGCGCGGGGCTGAAAAGCGTGCTGACGGTGACCGAGATGTCGCCTGACGGCGAGCGGCTGATCGGTCCCGAGGTGATGATCTTCGACGGCCACGGCGAACACCCGACCGTCGAGGGACCGAAATTCTACAAGCGCAACGGCTGGTACTACGTCTTCGCCCCCGCGGGCGGCGTCAAGACGGGGTGGCAGGTGGTGCTGCGCTCGCGTTCGCCCTACGGACCCTATGAGATCCGCACCGTGCTGCAGCAGGGACCGACCAAGATCCCCGGGCCGCACCAGGGCGGCTGGGTCGAGGACGTGGCGGGCGACTGCTGGTTCCTCCATTTCGTCGACATGTACGCCTACGGCCGCGTCTGCCACCTGCAGCCGATGCGGTGGACCGAGGACGACTGGTGCACGATGGGCGTCGACATCGACGGCGACGGCATCGGCGAGCCCGTGCTGACCCATCGCAAACCCGCCTCGCGCGTCCCCTCGCCCGTGAAGACCCCCGCCGACAGCGACGAGTTCGCCTCACGCACGCTGGGACTCCAGTGGCAGTGGCACGCCAACCCCGAGCGCCGCTGGATGTTCACCAACCCGTCGGAGGGGACGATCCGCCTCTGGTGCCGTGCGCACGACGAGGCGTGGCGCAATCTCTCGGACAACGGCAACCTGCTGTTGCAGAAGGTGAACGCCCCCGACTACACAGCGACGACCAAGCTGCGTTTCTGCCCCTCGTACGAGGGCGATCGGGCAGGTCTGATCGTCATGGGACACGACTATGCGACCCTCGGGCTGCGCTATGCCGACGGGAAGATCCTCGTCGAGCAGGGCGTTTGTCCCGCGGCGATGCGCAAGGGTACGGCCGAGCGTGCCGTGGCGACGGCCGACTATGCCGCCGACGGCAAGCCTGTCGACGTCTGGCTGCGCGTCCGCATCGCGCAGGAGTGGAACGACGGCGAGCAGCCGCGCATGTTCTGCCGCTTCTCGTACAGCACGGACGGCAAGCGCTTCAAGGAGTTCGGCGAACCCTTCGAGGCGCAGGCGGGCCATTGGATCGGTGCCAAGATCGGCTATTACACCGATGCCTTGATCCTGAAGAACGACGGCGGCTGGGCCGACGTCGACTGGTTCCGCGTATCGAAAAAATAACGATCGTGCGACGGACGGCGGGCGGAGCGCCCCCGGGTGCTTCGCCCGTCCGCCTTGCACGGCAGCAAAAACGAAACGAATGATGGAATCGAGAAAAGAAGCGGCTGTCGCACGCAAGCGCAGCGGAGCCTACAATTGCGCCCAGGCGGTCGCCTGCACCTATTGCGATCTGGCGGGGCTGGACGAAGAGACGATGCGGCAGGCGGCGAGCGCCTACGGCCTCGGTTTGGGCTGCATGGAGGGTACGTGCGGCGCCCTGACGGGTGCTGCGCTGGTTGCGGGGCTCGTCTGCAAGGATCGCGCGCAGGCGATGCCTCTGATGAAGGGGGTGATGATGCGTTTTCGCGAGCGGAACGGCTCGACGATCTGCAAGGAGCTGAAAGGCATCGGCAGCGGGGTGGTGCTGCGCCCCTGCAACGACTGCGTGGCCGACGCCGCCGAGTTTTTGGAGGAGGCGCTGGCGCAGCGATAGGCTGTGCCGCGCAACCGGTCGAAAGCCTCCCGCCGAAGGTGCGGGAGGCTTTTTTTCTGCGCACGCGGCACCGTTCGCCGCCCGAAGCGGGTGATTGCGGAAAGGGGGGCTTATCGCCCGCTCTTGGCGTAGAGACTGCGCAGCCGATCGGTCATGACGTACTGGAAGAGGCCGCGCAGCAGCATGTAGCCGAGGAAGGCGGCCCACAGGGCGTCGTTGCCGAAGAGGGGATACCCGCCGAAATAGAGCAGGAAGAAGGCGACGGTCGCCAGAAACATCGAGTTGCGCATGATGCGGCTTTCGGTGGCGCCGATCATGATGCCGTCGAGCACGAAGGGCACGGCGCAGCAGAGGGGAATGAGGACCACCCACGCGACGTAGCGGCCCGCCAGCGCGAGGATTTGCTCGGCCTCCGCGTTCGAGCGATCGACGAAGAGGGAGAGCAGCTCCCGCCATCCGGCGAGGTACCCCGCGACGAAGAGCAGCGCGATCGCGGCGCTCCATACGAGGCAGCGGCCGATGCAGCGGCGGAGCCGCTCCGTGTCGCGGGCGCCGATGAAGCGGCCCGTGAGCGCCTCGGCGGCGTAGGCGAAGCCGTCGTTCATGTAGGAGAAGAGGGTGAAGAGCTGCATGAGCAGCGTATTGACGGCCAGTAGGTTCGTCTCCTCCATGCGGGCCGAGGCCCCCGTGAAGAAGGTGTAGACCGCGACGATGCAGAGCGTGCGCAGCAGGATGTCGCGGTTGATGCGGAAAAAGTCGACGAGCGCTCTGCTGTCGAGCACCTCGCGTCGTGCGACGCGGACCAGGCGGTGCCGGTAGCGGACGAAGAGGAGCAGGGCGGCGAGCGCCACGCCCGCATACTGGGCGACGACCGAGGCGTAGGCGATGCCGACGATCCCCAGATCGAGGCCGAAGGCGAAGGCGAACGAGGCGCCGATGTGGATCAGGTTGACGGTGAGGGCCGTCGCCATCGGGATGACGGCATTCTGCATCCCCGTGAACCAGCCGTTGAAGGCGAAGAGGAGAATGCCCGCAGGGACGGCCCAGATGCGGGCGTAGAAATAGGCGCGCGTGAGCTCGTCGCCGTTCATGGCCCACAGGGCCGCCTCGCCGAGCGGATATTGCAGCAGCAGGAGCGCCGCTCCCAGCACGGCGCCCACCGTGAGGGCGCGGATCAGCATCCGCGTACATTCGGCATCGTCGCCCGCGCCGCACGCTTGCGCCGTCAGACCGCTCGTCCCCATGCGTACGAACGAACAATTCCAGTAGATGAAGTTGAAGATCGAGGCGCCGATCGCCAGCGCGCCGATCGAGGCCGCCGCATCGGTGCCGAGGTGGCCTGCGATGGCCGTCGAGACGATGCCCATGAGGGGCACCGTGACGTTCGAGACGATGTTGGGCACCGCCAGGCGGAGGATTTCGCGGTTCATCTTCATGCGGGTCGGGGTTGTTCGGGGGACAAAGGTAGCAAACGCGCCGCATTTTCGGAAGGGCGGTCGGGCCGATGATTCCGCTTTTTGCGTGCCGAACCGCCGAAAAAGACCTTTTTGGAGCGCCCGACCGAAAAACGCCGACGCTTCGTGCGGCAATTCGCAAAATTCGATTACCTTTGCCGCCGTATCATTTTAATAACACAATGGAAAAGAAATTCAACGACACCAGTTCGGCCTTGTCGCGTTTCGGACGCGACAAGCGAGTGCGCACCGTGACGGCCGCCCCCGAGCGTGTCGAGCGTCGTCCGCACGCGGAACACTCCGAAGAGGGACCCCGCCGCCGCGAGGAGCACGGCGAACAACCGGCCCGTCGGGCCTCCTACAACCCTCATTTTTCGGAGGACAACCGTCCGCTCTTCGGCGACCGCCGCGAGCATCGTCCCTATGGCGACCGTCCCCGTCGCGACGAGCGTCGCCCCTACGGCGAACAGCGTCCGTACGGCGATCGTGCGGAGCGTCCCGCCTACGGCGATCGGCCGAAGCGTTCGTTCGGCGATCACGACGGCAAGCCCGCCTTCGGGCACAAACCCTTCGAGCACAAATCGTTCGATCGCAAGCCTTACGGCCATAAACCCTACGGTTCCAAACCCTTCGACCGCAAACCCTACGATGGGGAGGGCGCTGCGGAGCGTCCCGCTTACAGCGACCGTCCCGAGCGCGGCGACCGTCGTCCTTACGGCGACAAGCCCTACGGCGAGAAATCCTACGGCGACCGCTCTTTCGGCGGCCGCAAATACGGTGCGCACGGCGATCGGAAATTCGGCGACAAACCCTACGGTGAAAAGCCTTACGGTGAAAAGTCCTACGGCGACAAGCCCTACGGCGATAAACCATCCGGCGACAAACCCTACGGGGCGAAAAAATACGGCGACAAAAAGTACGGCGACCGTCCGTTCGACGGCAAGCGGGGCGGCCATGCGGCCTTCCGCCGCGACGACGAGCGTCCGCGCAGCTACCCGAAATTCGCCGCCGAGCAGACGGGCGAGATGCGCCTGAACCGTTTTCTCGCGCAGTCGGGCCTCTGCTCGCGCCGCGAGGCCGACGACTACATCACGGCGGGCCTGGTGACCGTGAACGGGGTGATCGTCTCGGAGCTCGGCACGAAGGTGCTGCCCACGGACGAGGTGAAGTTCAACGACAGCCGCGTGCAGGGCGAAAAGAAGGTCTACCTGGTGCTGAACAAGCCGAAGGGCTTCGTTACGTCGCTCGAAGATCCCCACGCCGACAAGCTGGTGATGGATCTGGTGAAGGGGGCCTGCACGGAACGCATTTACCCCGTGGGGCGTCTGGACAAAAACTCGGTCGGTCTGCTGCTCTTCACGAACGACGGCGATCTGACGAAGACGCTGACGCACCCTTCGTACCGCAAGAAGAAGATCTACCAGGTGTCGCTCGACAAACCCCTGACGCGGGCCGACATGGATCGCCTGACGGAGGGCATCACGCTGGAGGACGGCGAGATCTTCGCCGACGAGATCTCCTACCTGAAGGAGAACAAGCAGGAGATCGGCATCGAGATCCACTCGGGCCGCAACCGCATCGTCCGCCGCATGTTCGAGTTCCTCGGCTATGCCGTGACGAAGCTCGACCGCGTCTACTATGCGGGTCTCACGAAGAAGAACCTCAAGCGCGGCGCCTGGCGTTTCCTGACGCGCGAGGAGGTCGAGCGCCTCAAATCGGGGATGTACGAATAGGGGCTTTCGGCCCGAAAAAAGCGAATCGCCCGACCGTTCTCCACGGTCGGGCGATTGTCGTATCGGGGAGGAGGGGGCTGCCGCGGCAGCCTTCTTGCAGGGCACAAAAAAAGGGTGAGCTCCTTATATCGCACCGCTACGACCGCATACCCTTGCTCGATTCCTCGCCTGGGGGGTTCTGCAGGAGCTGGTCGTATAAGACTCACCCGAGGGACAAAAGTAGAAAAAAAACCGTATCTTTGCAAAAAAATCGGAAGAAGATGCAGAAAAAAAACATTCGGAAGATACTTCGCACCGTTTTCGTCGTCGCCGCGGCGCTCGGTGCGGCGGCTGCGGTCGCGGGGATCGTCAGCTTCCGCGGCAATGCCGTTCGCGGGGAATACGAACTGTTCGTCAGCCGCAAGGCCGACTATCGGGCGCTCACCGATTCGCTCCTGCCGCACCTGAAGCATCGGGCGGCCTTTCGGCTCTATGCCGAGCGGCTGCATCTTGCGGAGACCTTCAAGCCGGGGCATTACGTGGTGCGTCCCGGGATGAATGTGATCGAGGTGGTGCGGATGCTGAAGCTGGGGTTGCAGACCCCCGTGCGGGTGACGATCCGGCCGGTGCGCACGATGCCGCAGCTGGCGGGACGGCTGGCGGGGCGGATCGATGCCGACTCGGTCGAGCTGCTGCGGACGCTGACCTCGCACGAGACGGCCGCCCGCGTCGGCTTCGACAGCCTGACCCTCTTTTCGATGTTCCTGCCCGATACCTACGAACTCTACTGGACGACGACGCCCGACGAGCTGGTCGACCGCATGAAGCGCGAATACGACCGCTTCTGGAGCGGTGCGCGCGACGAGAAGCGCAAGCGCTCGGGCCTTTCGCGGCTGGAGGTGATGACGCTCGCTTCGATCGTCTACGAGGAGACGCGCCAGACGGACGAGATGGCGCGCGTGGCGGGGGTCTACATGAACCGTCTGCGCAAGGGGATGCCCCTGCAGGCCGACCCGACGATCAAGTACGCCATGCAGGATTTCGGGCTGCGCCGCATCCTGCACAAGCACTTGAAATACCCCTCGCCCTACAACACCTACCTGCACAAGGGGCTGCCCCCCTCGCCGATCTGCATGCCGGGCAAGAACGCCATCGAGGGGACGCTCGATTTCGAGCGGCACGACTACCTCTTTTTCTGCGCGCGGCCGACCTTCGACGGCCACCACGATTTCGCCCGCACCTTCGCCGAACACAAGCGCAATGCGCGGGCTTACGCAGCCGAGCTGAATCGGCGTAAAATCAAATAAAAATCGTATATTTGTCGATCCGAATCCGTTTTTTACACAACTTATCATGGAACAGAAAACTTTCTGGAACGACGCCGCCCGCTACGGCGCGATCATCGGAACGCTGCTGGCCGTTTCGACTCTTTTCGAGAACTGGGCGACCATTTCGGGCCGTAGCTGGCTCATGTCGCTCATGGCGGTGGAGTTCATCGTCGTCGTCGTGCTGCATTACGTGCTGCTGCACCGTTATACGAAGCGTTACGCCGCCTCCTTCTCCGAGGAGGAGGGTTTCCCCTTCACGAAGGCCTACGGCTACATCCTGCTCCTTTCGGGCTTCGCGGGCGTGATCGTCGGGCTGGTGCAGACGGTCTACCTGCACCTCGTCATGGGATACGAGAATTATCGTGCGGCCTACATCGCCGCCATGCAGAACTATCTGTCGGACGTGCAGAATGCGTCGCCTGCGATGGAGAACCTGATGTCGCAGGTTTTCGGTCAGCTCGAGGCGGCTCCCGCTCCGTCGGTCATGCAGTCGGCGTGGGGTCCGATCTGGAGCAGCCTGCTCTTCGGAGCCGTTTTCGGACTGATTATCGCGGGTGTGCTGTCGCGCGCTCCCAAACCCTTCGCCGACAACGAGCAGTAAGATGCAGTCGCCGGATATTTCGGTTGTCGTGCCTCTGTTCAACGAGGCCGAATCGTTGCCCGAGCTGGCGGCCTGGATCGATCGGGTCGCTGCAGCGCATGGGCTTTCGTACGAGGTGATCTTGGTCGACGACGGTTCGACGGACGATTCGTGGGCCGTCGTCGAGCGGCTGAAGGAGCGCTATCCCGCCGTGCGGGGCATCTCGTTCCGTCGTAACTACGGCAAGTCGGCCGCCCTCTATTGCGGCTTCGAGGCGGCCGAGGGGGAGGTGGTCTTCACGATGGACGCCGACCTGCAGGATTCGCCCGACGAAATTCCCGAGATGCGCCGCATGATCCTCGAAGAGGGGTACGACCTGGTGTCGGGGTGGAAGAAACGCCGCCACGATCCGATCGGGAAGCGGTGGCCGAGCAAGTTTTTCAACGGCACGGCGCGCGCCGTCTCGGGCATTCGCCTGCACGATTTCAATTGCGGGCTGAAGGCTTATCGGCGCAAGGTGGTCAAGTCGATCGAGGTATACGGCGAAATGCACCGCTTCATTCCGATCCTGGCGCGTCAGGCGGGTTTCCGCCGCATCGGCGAAAAGGTCGTCGAGCACCGTGCACGCAAATACGGCTGTTCGAAATTCGGCCTTGAGCGGATGATAAAGGGCTACCTGGACCTCATTTCGGTGCTTTTCATGTCGCGTTTCGGACGTTCGCCGATGTATCTGTTCGGGTCGCTCGGCACGCTCATGTTTCTGTTGGGCGGCGGGACGACCTTTTGGATCATCGGCGCCAAACTCTGGAAACAGGCTCACGGTCTGCCCCTGCGCCCTGTAGCCGAACAGCCGCTTTTTTACCTCGCCATGCTGGCGGTGGTGCTCGGCGTGCAGCTTTTTCTGGCGGGTTTTCTCGGCGAGATGATCAACCGCACCTCGACCGACCGCAACCGCTACCTGATCGATAAAACGCTTTGAAGATGATACAACGCATTCAAACCCTTCATCTGCTGGCCGCCGCCGTGCTGACGGCCGTGCTGCTTTTCGTGCCGCTGGCACGCTATGCCGCGGGCGGCCGCACGGTCGCGCTGCATGCCTTCGCGCTGCGCACGACCGACGGGGAGCCTCTCGCTGCCGCTGCCGAGCGGACGCCGCAACTGGTCGTCGTGGCCGTCGATGGCGCTCCGACCGATACCGACTCCTCCGCAGTCGCCGCGGCACCTGCCGTACCTGCGGCCCCCGAGGCTGTCGGGACGTCCGCTTCGTCCGAGGCGCTGCCTCCCTACCTGGGCATCCTGCTCGCCGCAGCCGCCGTGCTGCCCTTTGCGACGATCTTCCTCTACAAGCGGCGCCTGTTGCAGATTCGGCTGTGCGCCGTCGAGCTGGTGCTGCTGCTCGGCGTGCTCGTGATGGAGACGATCTACTTTTTCCGTCTGAAAGCCCTCTTTGCCGATGCCGCGGCGACCGCTTCGTTTGCCGCGCCGCAGCCGACGGCCGCTTTCCCGCTGGCAGCACTCTTCTTCGTGTGGCTGGCTTCGCGGGCGATCTTCCGCGACGAAATGCTGGTGCGCGCCGCCGACCGCATCCGATAGGGGAGCACCTGTCGAAACAAAGGGCCTCGGGATCCGTTGCGGGTGCCGAGGCCTTTTTTTATCGGTCGGAGAAGTTCGTTTTTCGGACTTTTCTTGGGAAAGGGGGGCGTCGTTGCTGCGGACGCGCGGAGTCGGGATGCGACGGCGAAGCGATCGGCGGATGGTCGAGCGGATTGTTGCGACACCTCCCGATCCCGCAGGGATCGGCGGGCCGCCTTTCGCAGCGGAGGCACGCAACTCGCGTGTGCTCGTGGCGAATCCTCCGCAGGCTTCGGCCCGAGAACCGATTCGCGCTTCAGCGCGGCGGGCCGCAGCTTTGCCCCGCGAAGGCCCGCATGGGGCGTCCCTTCGCAAGCTGCTGCCCGTGTGAGGAGCGCATGAATGCGCTTGGTTCGACGTCGCAGCCGTCGGCGGGCCGCAGCTCGCGTCCGTTTGTGCGAATCCTCTGTAGGCTTCGACCCGAACGAGTTCGCGCGATAGCGCAGCAGCCCCCCCCTGGCGGAGGGCAGTAACTCGCCCGAAGGTTCGATGCCCCTCCGCTCGGCTGCGGACCGAACGGAAATCGCACGCAAGTGCGGCGGGCCGAAGCCTCCCGCACGCGGAGGCCCGCAGCTTTGGCAAGCATGCGTGCGCTCCGCAGGCTTCGCCCCAAGAAGAGCACGTGTCGCAGTAGGCCGAACGGCTTCGATCCCGCCAGGGATCGGCAGCCCGCAGCCGCCCCCTGGCGGAGGGCTGCAACTCGCCGAAAGGCTCGATGCACCTCCGCTCGGCTGCGGACTGAATCGTCCAACACGTCTTTGTACAGCAGCTTTGCCGGCGCAGCCACCGAGGCTGTCCGTTCACCGCCGCCCCACGCGGCAGAACGGCAAGTCTTGCCCGCAGGCTCGACATGCCCTCCTGCCGCCGTCGGCGAACGGTATGTGCGGCCGCCGACCGTCGGCAACCCTCCGCCTCTTAAAAAAACGCCGCTCTGTCATACCCTGCCGGTCGCAGCGACCCTGACGGTAAACACCCCCGCCTCGGGCAACGCCGAGGCGGGGGTGGTCGTTTGCAAACTCCGTCCGCTACTTTTTGGCGGCTTTCGGAGCGAGGATCATGTTCATTTTCTTGCCGTCGAGCTTGGGCATCATCTCCACCTTCGCCAGCTCTTCGAGGTCGGTGGCGAAACGCAACAGCAGAATCTCGCCCTGCTCCTTGAAGACGATCGAGCGACCGCGGAAAAAGACGTACGCCTTCACCTTTGCGCCCTCCTTCAGGAAATTCTGGGCGTGCTTGAGCTTGAAGTTGTAGTCGTGGTCGTCGGTTTGCGGTCCGAAACGGATCTCCTTGATGACTATCTTCGTCTGGTTGGCCTTGATCTCCTTCGCCTTGCGTTTCTGCTGGTAGAGAAATTTCTGGTAGTCGGCGATGCGGCACACGGGCGGCTCGGCCTTGGGCGAAATTTCGATCAGATCGAGCTCCAGCTCGTCGGCCAGACGCAACGCATCGCGCAGCGACATCACCTGCGGCTGCGGTACGTTGTCGCCCACCACACGCACTTCGGGTGCGGTGATCCGATTGTTGATCCGATGCGGATTCTCCTTTTCGACACGCGGCCCGGGGCGTACGCCGGCAGGTCTTGGTCTGTTATTCCCGGGGTTGAACGGCCTCGGCGGGAACGGTTTGGTTGTTGCGATAGTTGTATGGATTAAAGGTTAATAAATCCTGTTTTGCGCGGTGCGGCTCCGTAGCTCCCCGCAGGGCGGGGCCGCTCCTTCGCGGATCAGGCCCGTGCCAGCTTGTTGGCCTCGACCTCGCGGCGCACCGATTCGAGAATCAGCTCCTTGAAGGCTTCCAGCGACATTTGGCCCTTGTCGCCTTCGCCCTGCGCACGTACCGACACTAGCCGTTCGCTCGCCTCCTTCTCGCCGACGATCAGCAGGTAGGGGGTGCGTTTGAGCTCGTTGTCGCGGATCTTGCGGCCGATCTTTTCGTTGCGGTCGTCGATCTGGGCGCGCACGTCGTTGCGGTTGAGATACTCGACCACCTCGCGGGCGTAGTCGTTGTATTTCTCCGAAATGGGGAGCACGACCACCTGGTCGGGCGTCAGCCACAGCGGGAATTTGCCGGCCGTGTGCTCCAGCAGTACGGCCACGAAACGCTCCATCGAACCGAAGGGGGCGCGGTGGATCATGATCGGGCGGTGCAGCTTGTCGTCGGCGCCCTTGTACGTGAGGTCGAAACGCTCGGGGAGGTTGTAGTCGACCTGAATCGTGCCGAGCTGCCAGCTGCGGCCGAGGGCGTCCTTGACCATGAAGTCGAGCTTCGGGCCGTAGAAAGCCGCCTCGCCGTATTCGACGATGGTTTTCAGCCCCTTCTCCTCGGCGGCTTGCATGATGGCCGATTCGGCCTTCTCCCAGTTCTCGTCCGAACCGATGTACTTTTCGCGGTTCTCGCGGTCACGCAGCGAAATCTGTGCCGTATAGTTGTCGAACTTGAGCGTGCGGAAGATGTAGAGCACGATATCGATCACGCGCTCGAACTCTTCGAGCAGCTGGTCGGGGCGCACGAACAGGTGGGCGTCGTCCTGCGTGAAGGCGCGCACGCGCGTCAGTCCGTGCAGCTCGCCCGACTGCTCGTAACGGCAGACGGTGCCGAACTCGGCCAGACGGACGGGCAGATCCTTGTACGAACGGGGCTTCGAGCGGTAGATTTCGCAGTGGTGGGGGCAGTTCATCGGTTTGAGGAAATACTCCTCGCCCTCGATCGGGGTTTTGATCGGCTGGAACGAGTCCTTGCCGTACTTGGCGTAGTGGCCCGAGGTGACGTAGAGCTCCTTGTTGCCGATCGGCGGGGTGATGACCTGCTGGTAGCCGTACTGCTTCTGGACCTTGCGCAGGAACTGCTCGAGGCGGTCGCGCAGCTCGGTGCCCTTCGGCAGCCACAACGGAAGGCCCTGGCCCACCTTCTGCGAGAAGGTGAAGAGTTCGAGCTCCTTGCCCAGCTTGCGGTGGTCGCGCTTCTTGGCCTCTTCGAGCATGACGAGGTATTCGTCGAGCATCGATTTCTTGGGGAACGAAATGCCGTAGATACGCGTCAGCATCTTGTTCTTCTCGTTGCCGCGCCAGTAGGCGCCTGCCACCGAGGTGAGCTTGATGGCCTTGATGAAGCCCGTGTTCGGGAGGTGGGGACCGCGGCAGAGATCGGTGAACGAACCGTTCGTGTAGAACGAGATCGTGCCGTCCTCCAGATCGCGGATGAGCTCCACCTTATAGGGGTCGCCCTTCTCGGTGAAATTCTTCAGCGCCTCCTCTTTGGGCACCTCGCGGCGGATGACCTCCTCCTTGGTGCGGGCCAGTTCGAGCATCTTCTGCTCGATCGCGACGAGGTCGGCTTCTGTGATGGCCACGGGCGAATCCACGTCGTAGTAAAAACCGTTTTCGATTGCGGGGCCGATGCCGAAGCGGATGCCCGGGTAGAGCGCTTCGAGCGCTTCGGCCAGCAGGTGCGACGAGGTGTGCCAGAAAGCGTGCTTGCCCTCGGCGTCCTCCCACTTGAAGAAGCGGATCGCGCCGTCGTGTTCGATCGGACGGTGCAGGTCGATGGTCGTGCCATCGATCGAGGCCGCTAACGAGTCGGCAGCTAAACGAGGGCTGATGCTCGATGCGATCTCGAATGCCGTTGTCCCGCGGGTGAACTCTTTGACCGACCCGTCGGGAAAGGTGATGTGAATCATAACGTGTTTATTGTGTTTGCTTTGTCCGGTCCTGCGGCGCTTCCACAATTACGAGACGGAATACGTCGCGGGGAGCCGGTGTTTGGTCGTTGTTTTCGGGGCGCCCTTCGTCGGGGCCCTCTCGGGGCTGCCGGTTTCGTGCCTCTTCGGGTAGCAGCCTTTGCGGAAAGATCGTTCGGCGGTCCTCCCGCGGGGCTGCTTACTCCTCCCGCTTGGTGTCGCTCTGCTCGCGGATCGAGGGGTCGCGGCGCGAGCGTTCGCGCTCGGCCTTGGGCAGCGGATCGGCCGTGCATGCGGCGCGGATGCGGCGCCGGCGCACGATGTCGATCGCCGCATAGAGGGCGTTGCGCATCGATTGCGGATCGGCCTCGTTGCGGCCCGCGATGTCGAAGGCGGTGCCGTGGTCGGGCGAGGTGCGCACCTTCGAAAGCCCCGCCGTGAAATTCACTCCGTCGGGCGAAAGGGCCTTGAAGGGGGCCAGTCCCTGGTCGTGGTACATGGCCAGGATGCCGTCGTATTTGCGGTAGGCGCCGCTGGCGAAGAGGCCGTCGGCCGCGAAGGGTCCGAAAGCGAGGATGCCGGCGTCGAACGCCTCGGTGACGGCGGGGCGGATGATCTCCTCCTCCTCGCGGCCGAGCAGACCGCCGTCGCCCGCATGGGGATTGAGGGCCAGCACGGCGATGCGCGGGGCGACGATGCCGAAATCGGCGATGAGCGACTCGCGGAGCGCCGCCAGGTCGGCGAGGATCTTCTCGCGGGTGATGTGGCGGGCGATTTCGGCGACGGGGAGGTGCTTCGTGACGAGCCCCACACGCAGCAGGTCGCTGCAAAGGATCATCATCGGCGTACCCTCCAGCTCGGCGCCGAAGAACTCCGTGTGGCCCGTGTGGCGGAAGGCGTCGCTCTGGACCGTCTCCTTGTCGAAGGGGGCGGTGACCAGCGCGTCGATCGCTCCCGCCTTGAGCTCCTCCGTGGCGCGGCGCAGCGCCTCGACGGCTGCCGCACCCGCTTCGGGGGTCGCCTTGCCGGCTTCGACCTGCCGCACCGAGCCGCATTCGACGAGCGAGATACGGCCTGCGGGGGCCTCGGCGGCCGATGCGACCGTCTCGACGTGCAGTTCGCCGCATTCGGGGATCATTTGGGCGTAGTGCCGCATCGCCTCCGACGAACCGTAGAGCACGGGGGTGCAGAGTTCGGCAAGAAGGGGGTTGGCGACGGTTTTGAGGATGACCTCCCAGCCGATGCCGTTCGGGTCTCCCTGCGTGATTCCTATTTTGAGTTTCTGTTCGGACATCTCTTACCTGTTGGTTTCAACGGACAAATGTAACAAATATTCTTCAGAATCGGTCGTCGCGGAATCAAAAAGAGCGGTTGCGGTGCGAAAAAGCGTGTTCGGGCGGCGCGCACGGTTTCGATGGCGTAGCCATTGACGGGCCGCAGCCGCTCGTTGCGTGTGCTTCGCAAGCTGTGTTCTGAACATGAATCGCACGTCAGTGCGGCGGGCCGAAGCCTCCCGCAGCGGAGGCCCGCATCGGTCGACACGGGCGCTCCGCAGGCTTCGTCCCGAGAACCGATTCGCGCGATAGCGCGGCGGGCCGCAGCTTTCGGCAGCGAAGGCCCGCAGCTCGCGTATGGCTCGCGTGCACCCTTCGCAAGCTGCGCCCCTAAAAGTTGCGTAATAGCGCAGCAGCCCGCAGCTTTGGCAAGCATGCGTGCGCTTCGCAGGCTTCGGCCCGAGAAAAGCACGTGTCGCGGCAGGCCGAACGGCATCGATCCCGAAAGGGATCGGCAGCCCGCAGCCGCCCCCTGGCGGAGGGCTGCAACTCGCCCGAAGGCTCGCTGCCGCCTCCGCTCGGCTGCGGACCGAATCGTCCGACACATCTTCGTACAGCAGCTTTGCCGGCGCAGCCATCGAGGCTGTCCGTTCGCTGCCGCCGTCGGCGAATGTGCCGCACGGCCGCCTCGGGCAAGCCCGTTATCGGATGCGTTATTTCCTGCGTCGGAACTCGGCGCAGACGATGCCCGTCGCCATCGCCACGTTGAGCGATTCGGACGACCGCCGATCGGCGGGATAGGGCGGGATGAAGAGTTTGCGGGTGACGCTGCGGGCCGCTTCGGCCGAGACGCCGCGCCCCTCGTTGCCCATCAGCAGGATGCCTCCCCCCGTAAGCTCCGTGCGGTAGAGGTCGTCGCCTTCGAGGAAGGTGCCGTAGACGGGTACGCCCGCCGCGGCGCTGCGTGCCAGGAAGGCGGGCAGGTCGACGTAGTGCACCTCGACGCGCAGGATGGCTCCCATGGTCGCCTGCACGACCTTCGGTGCGAAGCAGTCGGCCGTGGTCGCCGAGCAGACGATGCGGCGGATGCCGAACCAGTCCGCCAGGCGGATGATCGTGCCGAGGTTGCCCGGGTTCTGCACCTCGTCGAGGGCCAGCACCAGCTCCTCCTTCGGCGGTACTCCGCCGAGGTCGTATCGGGGCAGTTCGACCAGCGCCAGCGCCTTCGAGGGGGTCTTCAGCAGCGACAGCCGCTCCATCTCCTTCGGGGAGACGATCTCGACCGGAGCTCCCGTGAAAAGCCCTTCGAGGGCGAAGATCTTGCGGATGCGCAGGGCGGATGCGGCGATTTCGCCGACCAGTTTTTCGCCTTCTGCCACGAAGAGACCGTGTTCGGCGCGGCCGCGTTTGTCGGCCAGCGCGCGTACGAGCTGTATTTCTGCTTTTGTCATGGGTGTTCGGATGCGGGGGCCGTCCTGCGTTGCGGCCCGCTTTTTTCGATCGTGAAGGTTCGCCCCTCGACAGCGGGATAACTTTCGGGAAAGAGGCTGCGCGCCTCCTCGACCAGGGGGGCGAGCTCCTTGTAGCGCGACGAGTAGTGGCCGATCACGAGCCGGCCCGCCTCGGCCTTGAGGGCTGCTTTGGCGGCGTCGAGGGTCGTCGAATGGCCGCGGTCGCGCGCCGTGCGCTGCTCGGCGGCGGCGTAGGTCGCTTCGTGGTAGAGCAGATCGACTCCGCGGCAGAGGTTCGTCGCCTTGGCCGAAAAGTTCGTGTCCGACAGGTAGGCGTAGGCGCGCGGCGCGTAGGGGCGGTAGGTCAGCCGGTCGTTGGACAGCCGCTCGCCGCTTTCGAGCCATACGTCCTCGCCCCGCTTGGCCGCCGTGATTTGGGCGATCGAAAGGGCGTGGCGGGCGATTGCGAACTTGTCGACGTTCAGCGGCGGCTCCTTTTCGCGGAAGAGGAACCCTGCGCAGGGCACGCGGTGGCGCAGCGGAATGCTCCACACCTCGATCGTGCGGTTTTCGAAGAGCAGGCGGTGCTTCGTCGTGTCGGTCTCGACCCACTCGACCTCGTAGGGCAGCGCCGTGTCGAAATAGCGCAGGTGGGCCGCCAGGATCTCCCCGAAGGGGGCGGGGGCGTGGATGCGCAACGGCGTGCGCCGTCCGTAGAGCCCGAGCGTCGAGAGGAGCGGAAAGAGGCCGAAACAGTGGTCGCCGTGCAGGTGTGAAATGAATACCTCGCGGATTTTCAGCGGGTTGATACCGTAGCGGATCAGCTGCTGCTGCGTGCCTTCGCCCGCATCCACGAGGTAGTGCTGCTCGTGGATGTTCACCACCTGCGCCGAGGGGTGACGGTCGATCGTCGGCTTGGCCGACGACGACCCGAGGATGGTGACGCTGAAACTCATGGTCTGCTCTGCAAGCGGCTTATCGGCGGCTGCGCAGGTAGCGTTCGCAGTCGAGGGCGGCCACGCAGCCCGATCCCGCGGCGGCGATCGCCTGCCGATAGTGGGGATCCTTGACGTCGCCCGCCGCGAAGACCCCTTCGACGGAGGTGCGCGACGTACCCGCCTCGACGCGGATGTACCCTTCGTCGTCGAGCTCCAGCTGCCCTTCGAAGAGCTCCGTGCTGGGGTGGTGGCCGATGGCGAGGAAGAGCCCCGCCACGTCGAGCGTGCGCTCCGAGCCGTCCGTCTTGCGGATGCGGATACCCGTGACGCCCGCCGTCTGGTCGCCCAGCACCTCGGCCGTGTTGTATTCGAAGAGAACCTCGATGTTCGGGGTGGCGAAGACGCGCTGCTGCATCGCCTGCGAGGCGCGCAGGAAGGGTTTGCGGACGATCATGTAGACCTGACGGCAGAGCGTGGCGAGGTAGGTCGCCTCCTCGCAGGCCGTGTCGCCCCCGCCCACGACGGCCACGTCGCGCTTGCGGTAGAAGAAGCCGTCGCAGGTGGCGCAGGCGCTGACGCCCATGCCGCGGAATTTCGTTTCGGAGGGCAGGCCGAGGTATTTGGCCGCGGCGCCCGTGGCGACGATGAGGCTCTCGGCCTCGATTTCGGCTGTCTCGTCGATCGTCAGGCGGAACGGACGGACCGAGAGGTCGACCTTCGTGACGACCCCCGCACGGATCTGCGTGCCGAGGTTCAGGGCCTGCTGGCGCATCTGTCCCATGAGCTGATTGGCGTCGACGCCGTCGGCGAAGCCGGGGAAATTTTCGATGAGGGTCGTGGTGGTCAGCTGGCCGCCCGGCTGGATGCCCTCCAGCAGCAGGGGCTGCATGTTGGCGCGCGAGAGGTAGATCGCGGCGGTATAACCGGCAGGGCCGCTGCCGATGATGACGGTTTTATACGATTCCATGTTGGTGGTGTTTCTGTTTTCGTTGCGGTCAAATCCGATGCCGCGTCTTCGCCGCTGCGGCAGGATGCCCGATCTTCGGTTCGGCCTGCCCGTAACGCAGCTTTCGCTGACTGGCAGGGGTGTCGGGTCAGTTCAGCCCGCGGACGTTGCGGAAATCGGCGATGCGCTCTTCGGGACGGTCGCAGTCGAATCCGTAGCCCACGGCCATCGCGGCGGCGCAGTCGCGGTTCTTGTCGAGGTCGGTCATGCGGCGCATCGCCTCGCGGGCGTTGCGGCCCGCCTCGATCGCCTCGTCGATTTCGGCCGTGTCGGGGCAGTGTCCCAGCACGGCGGCATAGGCCTGCTCGGCCCAGCTGTGCACGTAGTCGTCGTAGTGGACGTCGAAGACGCGGAAGGCGTTGTCGATCGCTTCGAGCGTCGCCAGTTCGCCCGATTCGATCCGTTCGACGATGCGGTCGACCTCTTTTTTGGCGATGTACTGGCCCGCCAGATCGATCCAGCGGCCGCCGCCGTCGTACCGCTCGTTCGACGCGCCCTTTTCGAGCATCGCCCCGAGCGAGGCGACGATGGCGCGGTTGTAGAGCGTGATGCCGCGCTGGAGCGCCGCGGCGCGGATGTGGACGCGGTTGTAGGTGTGGACGGCGCTGTCGGGGTTGCGCTCTTCGATCGAGTGGAGCATGTCGACGGCCAGCATCATCGCCCCCGTGGTGTAGGGGTTGTGCGCCTCGAAGCGGATCACGTCGCGCCGCACCTTGCGCCGATCGCGCGCGGGCCATTTGTCGATGTCGCGCACGGTGCCGTAGCTGGTCAGGTTGACGGCGGGGAGCAGGTAGGTGCGCTCCTCTTTTTCGAGCAGGTAGGAGTAGGGGAAGACCGACGTGTCGTGGTGGTGCGAGTGGTGTCCCATGACCATCGTGAAGGCGCCTTCGATGGCGGGGGCCATGATGTAGGCGCCGCTGGCGAACTTGCAGCCGCGCGGATGGACCGCCTGGTGCACGGCGCCGCTCTTGAAGAGGTGGTTGCTCTGGTTCGAGGCGCTGCCGGCGTTGAAGAAGGAGAACATGCCCGCGATCAGGAGCGACGATTTGTGGTGCGAGACGGTGTAAGGACCGGCGAAGATGGCCGCTGCTTCGCCGTTTTCGCAGTGCGAGTTGGCGAAGAAGAGCGACTCGGCCGCCGTGAAACCCTTGTCGAGGATGACGCTTTCGCCGACGAAGCAGCGTTCGAGCGTCACGCCGTTCGCCACGCGGGCCCCTTCGGCGACGATGAAGTCGCAGGCCTTGACGTCGACGCCGATGCGGGCGTCGTCGCAGAGGGTGCCGTTGACGAGCGACGAGGCGCCGTCGATCTGCACGCGGTCGCCGATGCGCATTTCGCGGATGAAGCGGGCGCCCGAGATCGTGCAGTCGGCGCCCACGGTGCCGATCGTGTCGGCGCGGGCCTCGGCGACGCGGGCGACGAGCCCTTCGAGGGCTTCGACGAGCTGCGGACGGTGGCGGTAGACGGCCATCAGGTAGGCGGCCTGGGCGCTAATCGTGTCGCAGATGCGGACGATGCGCCCTTCGTTTTCGTTCATCGTGGCGACGGGTACGTCGTTGCCGAACGAGCTGCGGTGGCGGCAGCGCAGTTCGGTGACCTGCTCGATGAGGGTGCGGTCGCCGATGCGGCAGTCGGCGACATAGGAGCGGATGATGCGGGCGCCGCTGCCGAGTTCGACGGTGCCGCCCAGACGGCTCTGGAGCAGCTGTGCGGGGTCGAAATCCTCCGATACCCGTACCTGCGACCAGTCGTCGGCCGTCGTTCCGCGTCGTTCGACCGCTTCGATTTCGTGGCTTGTCAGGTTCCTCATGCGTGGTCTGTTCGTGTTCGTTGCGAGAGGACAAAGATAGTGAATGGGAGCGAAAAATCAACACGCCGCCGCCGCTTTTTTCGGGACGGCCTGCGCGCTGCGCCTTCTGTCGGGATGCGGAGCGCCCCGCCGCGGACCTGTCGACGGGTCACGGGGCGGGGCGCAAGGGGTTCGGGACGCGGTTTAGTGGCAGTGGCCGCAGCCGCAACCCTCGTCGTGGTGCTCGTCGCCGCAGCCGCCTTCGCAACCGCTCTCGCAGTCGCCGCCGCACGAACCGCACGAGCAGTGGCCCTGCAGGTCTTCGGGCGTCACGTCGCGCACCGAGACGACCTCGACCTCGAAGTGGAGCGTCTTGCCGGCCATCGGGTGGTTGAAGTCCATCTTGACGGTTTCGTCGCCGACCTCCTTGACGATGCCCATCATGCGGTTGCCCTGGGCGTCGGACATCGGGATCTGCGAACCGACGAAGAGGATATCCTCGGCTACCTTGCCGTCGACCATGAAGATGTTTTTCGGCAGGTCGACTACCGCTTCGGCGATCAGTTCGCCGTAGCCGTCCTTCGGTTCGAGCGTGAAGGCGACCTTCTCGCCCGGCTCCTTGCCCTCGATGGCGGCCTCGAATTTCGGGAGCAGCATCCCCGTGCCGAAGATGAACTCCAGCGGCTGGCCGGGACGCGACTGATCGGCGATGGCGCCGTCGACGGTGAGCTTGTAGTCCACCGCTACCATTTTGTTTGCTTCTGCTTTCATGTGTTGTGTATTGGTTGTTCGTTTGTCTGCCTGCGGGGGCGGAGCCCCTTACGTCCGTACGGCGTGCAATTCGGATGCCGCGCGGGGCCGCCGCGCATGCGTTTGCGGTACGGCCGCCGCAAAGATAGGCATAAGCACGGGCAAAAGCAAACCGATTTGCATTTCGGTCCGCTTCTTCGCAGCCGGTCCGTGCCGTTCGAGGGCGGTGCGATGACGGTCCGGTCGCAAAAAAACGGGAGCGTTGCAGCAAAGCACCGCCCCCGCGTTTTGTCGGAGCCCCGTTCTCTATTCCGCTTTTCGAAAATCGATGGTGATGGGAGAGCCGTCGTATGACCAGTTCATTTGAAAATCGCCTCCAAACCCCTTGAAAGACGGAATGTGGTCGTTGTCGAACCAGGCCTTTATGGGAAAAAGCGTTCCGTCCCCGGGGTTCATAGCGCAGTCTAAATCAGTCAGTGCGGTGTTCTTGGAGATGTCGAGCGCTGTGAATCGGTTGCTGTTGCAGTATAAAAGAGTCAGCGCAGTGTTTTTGGAGAGATCGAGCGCTGTGAGTCGGTTGTGGTCGCATCTTAATGTAGTCAGCGCGGTGTTGTTGGAGAGATAGAGTGCTGTAAGTTGGTTGCCGTAGCATTGTAACGAAATCAGCGCGGTGTTTTTGGAGATATCGAGCGCTGTCAGTTGGTTGCTGTCGCAGCTTAAATCAGTCAGTGCGGTGTTCTTGGAGATGTCGAGTGCTGTGAGTTGGTTGTGGTAGCAGCTTAATTGAGTCAGTGTGGTGTTCTTGGAGATATCGAGCGCTGTCAGTTGGTTGACCTCGCATCTTAATGTAGTCAGTGCGGTGTTCTTGGAGATGTCGAGTGCTGTGAGCTGGTTGTGGTAGCATATTAAATAAGCCAGCGCGGTATTCTTGGAGATGTCGAGCGCTGTGATGTGATTAAAGCTGCACTTTAAATATAGCAAGGAGGTGAAATATTCGATGCCTTGCAACGAGGTCAACGGGCCGTATACAAACTCGCCGAGCTCGCTGTCCCAACCTCCACCTTCCAAATCGAGCATTTCAATATCTTTTACCTCGTTCCGATCGATCCGCTTCGCATCGGCGATATAGCCGCGCGCCTGCAAAACCTGCGCGAAAACGGGATCGAACCGGTCGGTGACGATGGGGTCGGGGGCGTCGTCCTTGCTGCATGCAGCGAAGAGAAGGAGCGACCATAAGAGGGAAAGGTGCGTTTTTTTCATCGGGTGTCGTGTTTAGTGGGTGATTCGATGGGTGTTTGTTCGTCCGGAGGTTCGGTTCGTACGCACATAAAAAAAGCGCGGACAAAACTCTCTTATCGGTCCTTGAGGTCTTCGACTACCTTACCACCAAATAAACGAGTAAAGCCCACGCCGTGTGGCGTGAGCGTCATCGCTTTACTCTCGGTGGTGCTGAAAGTGTCGAAGTTTCAAGGACCGGAATACAAGCAGAACGCTTTTTTCGAATATGTTACGATATGCGCACGTTCGGTGCTACTGTTTCATAGGCAAGGTGATTTTTTCCGTAGGCAAATATAGGCATTTATCGCATGAAAAACGAAACGGGACGACAAAAAGTGCCGTCCCGCTTCGTCGATTCGCCGCCGCTACGCCTCGCAGTTCGTGCAGCAGAGGTTGCGGTCGCCGTAGCCGTTGTCGATCTTCGTCACGAAGGGGAAGAATTTCGCCTCGCGCACCCATGGCAGCGGGAACGCGGCCTCTTCGCGCGAGTAGGGGTGTTCCCAGGCGCCGCAGAGCTCCTCGGCCGTGTGCGGGGCCATCTTCACGACGTTGTCCGCCGTGCCGGCAGCCGCCTCGCACTCGCGTTTGATCCGCACGAGCGCCTCGATGAAACGGTCCATCTCCTCCTTGGGCTCCGATTCGGTGGGCTCGACCATGAGCGTCTCGTGCACGGGGAACGAGAGGGTCGGGGCGTGGAATCCGTAGTCCATCAGGCGATGGGCGATGTCGCCGCAGTCGATGTCGTAGTCGTGTTTGAAGTGGGTCAGGTCGAGGATCATTTCGTGCGCCACGCGGCCCGTCTGCCCCGTGTAGTAGGTGCGGAATTCGCTTTGCAGCGCCGAGGCCATGTAGTTGGCGTTGACGATCGCCATTTCGGTCGCTTTCCGCAGCCCCTCTTCGCCCAGCATCTTGATGTAGCCGTAGGTGATCGGCAGCAGCATGGCCGATCCCCAGGGAGCCGAGGCGACGGCCGTGATGCCCTCTTCGCCGCCCGTGGCGACGATCGGGTGGGTGGGCAGGAAGCGCTTCAGCGGCTCGGCGACGCAGATCGGGCCGACGCCCGGGCCGCCGCCGCCGTGCGGCATGGCGAACGTCTTGTGCAGGTTGAGGTGGCAGACGTCGGCCCCGATGTAGCCCGGGTTCGTCAGCCCCACCTGGGCGTTCATGTTGGCGCCGTCCATGTAGACCAGACCGCCCGCGTCGTGCACCGCGTCGACGATTTCGCGGATGCCGCTCTCGAAGACGCCGTGGGTCGACGGATAGGTCACCATGAGGCAGCAGAGTTCCGAGGCGTGCTCCTCGGCCTTGCGCTTGAGCTCCTCGACGTCGATGTTGCCGTTGGCGTCGCAGGCCACCGTGACGATCTTCATGCCCGCCATCGCCGCCGAGGCGGGGTTCGTGCCGTGGGCCGAGGCGGGGATCAGCACGATGTTGCGGTAGCCCTGGCCGCGGCTCTGGTGGTAGGCGCGGATCACCATGAGGCCCGAGTACTCGCCCGCGGCGCCCGAGTTGGGTTGCAGGGAGCAGGCCGCGAAGCCCGTGATCGTCGCCAGATCCTGCTCCAGCTCCTCGATCATCGCGCGGTACCCCTCGCACTGGTCGGCGGGGGCGAAGGGGTGCATCTCCTGGAAGCCCGCGAGCGAAAGCGGCTGCATGAGGGCCGCGGCGTTGAGCTTCATCGTGCAGGAGCCGAGCGAAATCATCGAATCGGCCAGCGAAATGTCGCGGTGTTCGAGCCGTTTGATGTAGCGCATGAGGGCGCTTTCGCTGCGGTAGCGGTTGAAGACGGGCTCGGTCAGGAAGGGCGTCGTGCGGTGCAGCGCGGCGGGGATCGTCGTCTCGGCGTCGCCCTTGGCGGCCTTCGATCGTTTGCCGAGGGCCGTGGCGAAGATGCCGATGACGCGCTCGACCTCCTCGTCGGTCGTCACCTCGTCGAACGAGAGGCGGACGCGGCCGTCGGTCGGGTAGTAGAAATTGATCCCCTCTTCGAGGGCGATCGACTGGACGACGGCTGCTTCGGCTTCGATGTCGAGCGTATCGAAGAAAGCCGTGTTCGTCAGCTTGTACCCCAGGGCTTCGAGGGCGCGGGCCGTGTTGCAGGCGGCGCGATGGGCCGTGCGGGCGGCGCGGAGCAACCCTTCGGCGCCGTTGTAGACGCAGTAGAAGCCGACCATCGAAGCCATGAGCGCCGAGGCGGTGCAGATGTTCGAGGTGGCGCGCTCGCGCTTGATGTGCTGCTCGCGCATCTGGAGCGCCATGCGCAGCGCCTTGTGTCCCAGCCGGTCGACCGAAACGCCGATGATGCGGCCCGGCATGTTGCGCTTGAAGGCTTCGCGCGTGGTCATGTAGCCTGCGCTCGGACCGCCGAAGCCCATCGGGGTGCCCAGACGCTGGGTCGAACCCGTCACGATGTCGGCGCCCCACGTCCCGGGAGCTTCGAGCAGCGCGAGGGCGAGCAGGTCGGCGACGGCCGTCACGAGCATGCCGTTCGCATGGGCGGCGGCGGTGAAGGCGGCGTAGTCGCGCACGGCGCCGTCGGCGGCGGGATACTGGAGGATCGCGCCGAACTCCTTGCCCGAGAACTCGAAGGCGTCGTAGTCGTCGACGATCAGTTCGATGCCGAACGGCTCGCTGCGCGTCAGCAGCAGGTCGAGCGTCTGCGGGAAGATGTTGCGGTCGACGAAGAGGCGGTTGCGGCCCTCTTTGACCGCTTCGCGCGAGCGCAGGGCGAACATCATGAGCATCGCCTCGGCCGTGGCCGTGCCCTCGTCGAGCAGCGAGCAGTTGCCGATCTGCATGCCCGTCAGCGAGATGACGGCCGTCTGGAAATTCAGGAGCGCCTCGAGACGGCCCTGCGAAATTTCGGCCTGATAGGGGGTATATGAGGTGTACCAGGCGGGATTTTCGAAGACGTTGCGGGCCACGGCCGCGGGGACGGCGCAGGGGTAGTAGCCCATGCCGATGAAGGAGCGCAGCGGACGGTTGCGGTCGGCCAGTGCGCGGATGTGGGCTGCGAAAGCGTATTCGCTCATCCCTTCGCGCGGCAGAGCCAGCGGCTTCTTGAGGCGGATGGAGGCGGGGATGACCTGCGCGATCAGTTCGTCGACCGACTGCACGCCGATTACGGCGAGCATGTCGTTCAAATCTTTGGGGTTCTGGACGCCGATATGGCGCGAAGCGAAGGAATCGAACATCGGAGTATAGGGTAGTTGTGTTTGTTTGCGTTTCGAAAGACAAAAATACTTTTTTATTTTCAAGTAAGCGGCTTTCGCGGGAAATTTTGTTACGAAAGCGTTGGGGCCGGGCGGCGTGTTCTGATTCCGCAGGTTTCGCGCTGCAAGCGCGGCAGCCCGCAGCCGCCCCCTGGCGGAGGACTGCCACTCGCCGCAGGCTCGATGCTGCCTCCGTTCGGCTGCGGGCAGAACGGAATGCGTGCGCTCCGCAGGCTTCGACCCGAACGAAAATTCGCGCGTCAGCGCGTGCCGTTCGCCGCCGCCCCCTGCGGCGGACGGCAGACCTCGCGTCGCTCGTTGCCCTCCTGCCGCCGTCGGCGAACTGCCGAAATGTATGTGTGGCAATCCGTCGGTTCGACGTCGCAGACGTCGGCGGGCCGCAGCTTTGCCCCGCTTTAGGCCCGCAGCTCTTACGAGTGCGCGCGCTTCGCAAGCTCTGCCCCATTTTTCATTCCCACCGCTACTCTCCGAACGAGCTCCCTCCGATAAACTCGCGCAGAATCGAGGTCGGCGGAATCTCGTCGGGGGTCATCGGCACGAAGTTGTCGAGGAATTTGAGCATGCGCCGCGCCTCGTCGTATTCGGGGATCGTGTCGGGCACCTCGCGCAGCAGCGGTTCGGCATAGGGGCGCAGCACGGACAGCTCGTAGAAGAGCGCCGAATTCAGCATCACGTCGGCGTTCTCCTGATAGGGGAAGATGTGCTTCTCCTCGCCGCGGCGCACCGAGCCCCACCGTGCGAGGGTCGCCACGGCGTCGCTGCCGCGCGTGCGGGCGTCGCGGATCAGGCGGCGCAGCAGGCGGTTGTCGGTCGTGGCGATGCGCGAAATGTTGTCCATCGCGACCGACGTGAAACACGAGATGTAGATGCGGAATTTCTGCGAGTCGGGGATACTCGGCGTCAGGCGCGGGTTGAGGCCGTGGATCCCTTCGATGATGAGGATCGAACGCTCGTCGAGCGTCAGCGCCTCGCCCCGCCGCGTGCGGCGCCCCGTGATGAAGTCGTAGCGCGGAATTTCGACGCTCTCGCCCCGCATGAGGCGTTGCAGGTGGTCGTTGAAGAGGGCGATGTCGATCGCTTCGAGGGCTTCGTAGTCGTATTGGCCGTCCGCATCGAGCGGGGTCTTTTCGCGGTCGACGAAATAGTCGTCGAGCGAGATGAGAACGGGTTTCAGCCCCAGCACGCCGAGCTGGATGCTCAAGCGTTTGGCCGAGGTGGTCTTGCCGCTCGACGAGGGGCCCGAGATGAGGACCATGCGGGTGCCTCGTGCGAGGTTCGCTTCGAGGATTTCGTCGGCGATGCGGGCGAATTTGCGTTCGTGGAAGGCCTCGGCCACCTTGATCATGCCGCCTCCGTCGCGTTCCATGATGCGGCGGTTGATGGCGCCGACGGTCGGCACGCCCATCATCCGCACCCACGACTGGTATTCGCGGAAGATGTCGAAGACCTTCTCCTGCCGTACGTCGCGCAGCAGCGTGTCGGGCGCGGTGCGCTGGGGCAGCAGCAGGAGAAATCCGTTGTAATAGGGTTCGATGTCGAACCGTTCGAGGTAGCGCGTCGAGGGGGCGAGCGCACCGTAGAAATAGCCCGCCGTGTCGCCGAGGGTGTAGATGACGCTGTAGAGCCGCGGCCGCGTTTCGAGCAGCTCGATCTTGTCGGCGAAACCGAGCCGGCCGAATTGTTCGCGCACCTCGCTCGTAAGCCGTTTGCAGCGTCGGATGGGCAGGTCGGCGTCGACGATTTCGCGCATGCGGGCGGCGATCGCGCGGGTTTCCTCCTGCGAAAATTCGTCGTGGCCGTCCGTTTCGCAGTAGAAGCCGCCGCTGCTCATCGAGTGACGGATGTGAAGCGTCAGCCCGGGATAGAGGTCGCAGAGGGCTTTCTGGAGGATGAACCAGGCGGTGCGCTGCAACACGCGGATGCCTGCGAAGGAGGTGATGTCGATGAAACGGACCGTGACGGGGGAGTAGACGCGGTAGTCGAGCTCCTTGATGCGGTTGTTGACCGTGGCGGCCAGATAGGGGTAGCTGCCGCTGGGGATTTCGCGGGCGATCGACAGCAGCGAACGGCCCATTTCGACCTCGATCGTCGAGGCGGTATTCTGACAGTAGAGGGCGATTTTTTCGGACATGGTTTTTTCGTGTTTCTCTCGTGAAAGATAGAAATTATTTCTAAATTTGCCAAGCAATCCGACCCGCTTAAACCGAATTTGAAGATGAAAAACGTGCTTTTGACGGCTCTGCTGCTTGCGGCGATGGCGACGGCCTGTGCCGATCGCGGCGAACGAACGCTGGTGATCCTCTCGACGAACGACCTGCACGGCAAGATCCAGCGCCTGCCGCAGCTGGCGACGGCCGTGGGGGCGTGCCGCGACACGACCGACCGCGTGCTGCTCGTCGATGCGGGCGACCGCTGGACGGGCAATGCCTACGTCGATCGGGTGGCCGAACCCGGGCGGCCGATCGTCGAGCTGATGAACGCGCTGCGCTACGATGCGGCGACGCTCGGCAACCACGAGTTCGACCACGGACAGGCCTACCTGGGCGGCGTGATCGATTCGGTGGCCCGCTTCCCGATACTTTGCGCCAACCTCGTCAGCGATACCTGCACATTTCCTGCCGTAGCGCCGTGGCGGATCGTCGAGCGTGCGGGGGTGAAGGTCGGCATCGTGGGAGTGGTGACCAACTACGAGGGTCCGGGCCATCCCGCGGGCAACGCTTCGAGCTTCGCGGGGCTGCGGTTCCCCGATCCGCAGCAGGCTGCCGTCGCGGCGGCCGATGCGCTGCGCCGACGGGTGGACGTGCTGGTGCTGCTGTCGCACATGGGCGACGACCGCGATGCGGAGCTGCTCGCGCGCGAGTCGCGCTACGATCTGGTGATCGGCGGCCATACGCACAAACTGCGCGACACGGTCGTTTGCGGCACCCAACTGACGCAGACTTATAAGGATTTGCGGAATATCGGCGTCACGAAGATCCGCCTGAAGGGGCGCAAGGTGCTGGCGGTGGAGTACGAGAACGTGCCGATCGACCGTTTCGCTCCCGATTCGGCGATGCAGGCGGCCGTCGACCGCTACTACGCCGATCCCGAGCTGAACCGTCCCGTGGGGCGCTTCACGGCGGGAGCTTCGCACGTCGGCCTGGCCAACTGGTTCGTCGAGCTTTCGCGGGCGAAGACGGGGGCCGACGTCGGCTTTTACCATTACGGCGGCGTGCGGCTCGATACGCTGGCCGCAGGGGGCGTGGGACAGGCGCCCGTCTATGATCTGGAACCCTTCTCGTCGCATGTGGCGACGCTGACGATGACGCCCGCGCAGATGCGGCGCATGATCCGCACCAAATACAACGAACCGACGCGCGAGGGCAGCCGCATCGACCTGCTTTCGACGACCCCCTATACGATCATCGTGGATTCGGCGACGGGCAAGGCGATCGACGTCCGTTTCCCGACGCTGGTCGAGGGACGGCCGTATCGCGTGGCGATCAGCGATTATGTCTTTCGGAATTACAAGGATCTGACCTATGAAGAGGGGCGCATCGAACCCTGGCTGTTGACGGATTTGATGTTGGAGGCGCTGCGGCGCGGCCCCGTCACGCCCGATAATCGCGCGTACAACGAGGTTTGGCGCCTGGTTGCCTGCGGCGAATAGAGGGTGCTTTGCGGTCGGCTTGCGGTCGGCCGTCCGCCTCGTGCGGAGCGACCTCGCAGAGGTCGGCGGGCCGCAGCGGCTGTTGTGTTTGAGCAGGAATGGGTGCGTATGGTTATCGATCCCGTGAGGGATCGGCGGGCCGCTCGTGCTAATCCTCTGCAGACTGTCCCCGCGTAAAATCGAACGACCGGAGACAGCCGACAGCCGCGCGCATCCAGATTGCGCGATGGGCTGCGCCTGTGGTGAACTCGACGTCGGAGACGTCGGCAGCCCGCAGCCGTCCCCTGGCGGAGGGCTGCTTCTCGCACAGCTCGTCGCAAGTCTCTCCGCTCGGCTGCGGGCAGAACGGGAAATCGCACGTAAGTGCGGCGGGCCGAAGCCTCCGCACGCGGAGGCCCGCAGCTTTGGCAAGCATGCGTGCGCTCTGCAGGCTTCGACTCGAGCGAAATTTCGCGCGTCAGCGCGGCGGATGGCTGCTGCCCCCTGGCGGATGGTTGCTCCTGTGCGCTGTCGGGTGACAACGTTCACCGACGGCGGCTGTGAGCGGCCTGACGCAAACCTGCCGAACTCCGCAGGGAGACGGCGGCGAACAATACCCGCTTACGCACGATCATCCGATTTCGTCCGCAGCGCGAGTAAGAGGAACCTGCCTCGGGCCGAAGCTTGCGAAGGGACGCCCCATGCGGGCCTTCGCGAGGCGAAGCTGCGGCCCGCTGATGGCATCCGCCATCGAATTTCCCGAGTTCGCCGCCGGCGGCAGGAGGCATTTCGAGCGGCTCGACGCGAGATTGCCGTCTGCCGCGGGGGGGGCGGCGAACGGCACGCGCTGACGCGCGATGTATCCTATTTATCCGCAGCCGAGCGGAGCACTCGGCATGAAGGACTCCATGGCCAGTAGCTTGCAACGCTCCGAAGGCTCGCAGCTGCTCCCTCTATCCGCTCGGCTGCACTCTGAAAAAGCGAGCGCAGCTACGGCGGTCCTATCCCAAAACGCATTCCGTTTCGCCTCGCCCGACAACGGCGCCCTTCCTACAAAAGTCCTGCGGCGTTCGTTTTATTCCTCGATTTGCTCCTGAATCCGCTTCAATCCGCTTCGGGCCAGCGGCGTGGCGCCGAACCGCTGCTCGAAAGCCGCCTCGTCCAAGGCCCGCCAGGCGTCGGCGTCCATCGTCCGCGGATCGAACAACGGGTCGAAAGCGGGATGGCGGTGCTGCGGCGCCCGCCGATTGTAGGGACATACCTGCTGGCAGATATCGCAGCCGAAGATCCAGCCGTCGAGTCCGCTGCATGCGCCTTCTCCCCGTTCGATCGTGCGGCACGCGATGCAGCGGCGCGCGTCGATCATCCGATCCTCGCCGATCGCTCCCGCGGGGCACTGGTCGATGCAGGCGCGACACGTGCCGCAGCGCGACCCCTCGAAGGGGGTGTCGTAACGGTCGGCCTCCTCGGTCAGAAGCAGTTCGCCCAGCACCACGAAGCTGCCCAGCGTCGGGGTGACGAGCAGCGATTGTCGTCCGATCCAGCCGAGCCCCGCCGCGACGGCGAGTCGTTTTTCGCAGAGCGGAGCCGAATCGACGAAGGCGCGCCCGCCGACGGTCGGGTGGGCGATCCGAATGCGTTCGAAGAGGCGCCGCAGCATTTCGCGCAACGTCGTATGGTAATCCCGATTGCAGGCATAGGAGGCGATCTTCGTGCGGCAGGCGGCGGGGTAGCCTTCGCTGACGGCGTTTTTGTAGCCCACGGCACAGACGACCGCCGTGCGCGCGCCTTCGACGAGCCGTGCGGGATCGAACCGTTTGTCGGTATTTCGTTCGAGATAGGCGAGCGATGCGTGGCGTCCCTCGGCGAGCCAATCACGGAATCGGGCCTCGTCGGCCTCCATCGGACGGCACGGCGCAAGTCCGCACAGATCGAATCCGACCGCGCGCGCCTCCTCTCGTATGAGCTCTCCCGAAAGCATTTTTCGTTAAGAATTTCACCCCGTATCGGGGATTTTCACCCCGAATATTCGTTTTTCTCCCCGCAAAAGCCTGTTTATCCCAAATTTTTGCCCTTTTCGCGAAATTGTCCGATCTTCGTGTCGCACCGAATGAAATCGGTTGCGGAACGATCCGATCGTCGCGACGAAAATAGGTATTTGCGGGGACTTTTCAAAACGATTGCGCACAATCGTTCGAGCAGGAACCCGCTGCGGCAACAGGACTGCAGGATGACTGTTTTACCGAAAAATTGGTTGTTTCGTCGCTTTTTCGTACTTTTACGGCGTCGAATACGTTTCATATACGGACAAAACGAATTTGAAGATGGCTATTCAAACTTTCTACGAGTTGGTTCGCCAAAGCACCGAGCGTCATGCCGACCGCATCGCTTACACGATGCTCGACGGGGAGGATGTAACCTACCGCGAGGCGGCCGACCGCATGAACCGCATTCAGGAAATGCTGCTTTCGGCGGGCCTGCATGCGGGCGACAAGGTGGCGCTCTTCAGCAGCAGCATGCCCAACTGGGGCGTCTCCTATTTCGCCGTCGTCTCGGCGGGCATGGTGATCGTGCCGATCCTGCCCGGTTTCTCGGGCGAGGAGGTCGACAAGATCCTCGAACATGCCGAGGCGAAGGCGCTGCTCGTCTCCGACAAGCTCTACGGAACGCTGCTCAAGGAGACGATCGACCGCCTGAACATCGTCATCCGCACGAAGAATCTCAAAGTGCTGACGCAGCGCGTCGAAGAGCCGGGATCGAAGGCGATCCCGCAGCCCGACGACGTGGCCGCCCTGATCTATACCTCGGGCACCACCTCGTCGCCCAAGGGGGTGATGCTTTCGCACCGTGCGCTGGTGGCGCACCTTGACCTCTGCCGCGGCTTCTTCCCGATCCATGCCGAGGATCGTTTCCTCTCGGTGCTGCCGCTGTCGCACGTCTACGAGTGTTCGATCGGGCTGATCTATCCCTTCGCCGAAGGGGCTCGGGTCTTTTACCTCGATCGTCCGCCCGCAGCGTCGGCCCTCGTGCCTGCGATGCGTCGCGTGCGCCCGACGATCATGCTCATCGTGCCGCTGGTGATCGACAAGATCTATCGCTCGCAGGTGCTGGCGAAATTCACCTCGAACAAGGTGATGCGTTCGCTCTATGCGCTGTCGCCCGTGCGCCGTCTGCTGCACCGCATTGCAGGGCGCAAACTCTTCGGGGTCTTCGGCGGCTGCCTGCGCTTCCTCGGCATCGGCGGCGCGAAGCTCGATACGATGACCGAACGATTCCTGCTCGAATCGGGCATGCCCTACGCCATTGGTTACGGCCTGACGGAGACGGCGCCGCTGCTGGCGGGCGCCGTGCCCGATAACGTGGCCCTCGGCACGACGGGACCTGCGGCTCCCGGGGTGGAGCTGCGCCTGGTGAACATCAACCCCGAGACGCATCAGGGCGAACTGGTCGCCCGTACCCCCTGCCTCATGAAGGGGTATTACAAGAATCCCGAAGCGACGGCCGAGGTGATCGATGCCGACGGCTGGTTCCATACGGGCGATCTGGGCGAATTGGACGCGAACGGTCGTCTCTCGATCAAAGGGCGTCTGAAGAACATGATTCTGGGCCCGGGCGGCGAGAATATCTATCCCGAGGATATCGAGAGCGTGCTCAATACGCATGTCTGCATCGAGGAGGCGCTCGTGACGGAGCAGGAGGGGCATCGGCTGGTGGCATTCGTGCATTTCAACCACGAGCAGCTCGAACGGTCGATCGCCGACTGGCGCAGTACCTGGAAAACGCATCAGGAGGCGATCGAGGCGAAAAGCGAGCAACTTTGCGCCGAGATCAAGGAGTATGTAAACGAGAAGGTGAATCGTTTCTCGCACCTTTCGGAGGTGATCGAGCTGAAGGAGGATTTCATCAAAACGCCTTCGATGAAGATTCGCCGCTTCCTTTACAACAACCTGAAGAACCTGAACAAGATCCGCAACGGCGAGGATTCGGTGAACTGCTGACGCGGTGCTGAAGAACGAACCGAAAGACCGCTGCCCCTTTGTCGAAGAGGGGCGGCGGTTCGTTTTTTTTGCGGGTCGGCGTGGGGGCTCGGTGTTTTGGCAGGTCGAACGAGGGTGCAGCCATCGGCGGGCGACGGCTTTGAGCGACTATTTGCGGAGCAATGGCTGCCTGCAGCTGTTCGCAGGTAACAGGCATCGATCCCGTGGGGGATCGGCGGGCCGAAGCCTCCGTGCGCTGAAGGCCCGCATGCTTCGTTCCTTCGCAAGCTGCTGTTCAAGGTCGCACGCATGTGCGTGCCGTTCGCCGCCGCCCCCTGCGGCGGACGGCAAGTCTCGCGTCGCTCGTTGCCCTCCTGCCGCCGTCGGCGAACAGGCAGGCTCGACGTCGCAGACGTCGGCAGCCCGCAGCCGCCCCTTGGCGGAGGGCTGCTTCTCGCGTCGGCTCGTAGCAGTTCCCTCCGCTCGGCTGCGAGCCGAAACCGAGTCATGTGTCGCGCGTCAGCGCGGCGGGCCGCAGCTTCCGTGCGCTGAAGGCCCGCAATGCTTACCGTTCCCTCCGCAGGCTTTAAGCCGAACGAGTTTGCGCGACAGTGCGGCGGGCCGAAGCCTCCGCGTGCTGAAGGCCCGCAACGCTTACCGAGCTCTCCGCAGGTTTCAAGCCGAACGAGTTCGCGCGACAGCGCGGCGGGCCGCAGCTTCGCCCCGCGAAGGCCCGCATGTGGCTCCCTTCGCAAGCTGCTGCCCGTGCGAGGATCGCACGAAAGCGGGTGCCGTTTGCCGCCGCCTCACGCGGCAGCGTGGCAAACCTCGCGGCGGTCGCCCGATGCCGTCGGCGAACTTGTCGCAGCACCTCGCAACATCCCGAATCAATCCTCTCCGCAACCCGTTTCCCGACCGGCTGCCGCACCTCACCCCGCCGAAAAAACGAGGCCCGCTGCAAGAGCGGGCCCCGTTCCGATGCGTTTTTGCGACGGCCGCTCCTACGCCTTGCCGCCGAACTCCATCAGATATCCCTTGATAAAGGCATCCAGATCGCCGTCCATCACCGCTTCGACGGCCGAGGTCTGCACCCCCGTGCGGTGGTCCTTCACGCGGCGGTCGTCGAAGACGTACGAACGGATCTGCGACCCCCATTCGATGCGCTTTTTGGTGGCCTCGAGCGCCTGCTGCGTCGCCATGCGCTTGTCCAGTTCGCGCTGGTAGAGCTTCGAGCGGAGGATGCGCATCGCGTTTTCGCGGTTCATGAGCTGCGAACGGGTCTCCATGTTCTCGATCAGGTACTCGATCGGCTCGCCCGTGTCGGCGTCCTTGCCGTGATAGCGCAGGCGCACGGCCGTTTCGACCTTGTTGACGTTCTGGCCCCCCGCACCCGACGAACGGAACGTGTCCCACTCGATGTCCGAGGGGTTGATCGTGATTTCGATCGTGTCGTAGATCGCGGGCGATACGAAGACCGAGGCGAAGGTGGTCTGCCGCTTGTTGTTGGCGTTGAAGGGCGAGAGGCGCACCATGCGGTGCACGCCGTTTTCGCTCTTGAGGTAGCCGTAGGCGAACTCGCCCTCGAATTCGATCGTGCAGGATTTGACACCCACCTCGTCGCCCGCCTGGTAGTCGAGCGTGCGCACCTTGTACCCGTGCGCCTCGCCCCAGCGGGTGTACATGCGCAGCAGCATCGAGGCCCAGTCGAGCGCCTCGGTGCCGCCCGCTCCCGCGTTGATGTCGAGGATGGCGCCCAGCTTGTCCTCTTCGGAGCGGAGCATGTTGCGCAGTTCGAGCTGCTCGATCCGTTCGAGCGTCGCGGCGTAGTGCTGCTCCATCTCCTCCTCGGTGACGACCCCTTCGCGCACGAAATCGGGCATCAGTTCGAGGTCCTCGACATCCTTGCGGATGGCGTCGTAATCCTCGATCCACGCCTTGATCGCCGCCACCTTGCGCAGCTGCTCGCGGGCACGGTCGGGCTGCTCCCAGAAATCGGGCTCCTGGGTCTTCTCCTCTTCGTTGCGCAGGTCGATGCGCTTCTGTTCGATTTCGAGGCAGCGTTCGAGCGCTTCGCGCCGCTGCCCGAGCTCCTTGATCTGTTCGGCCAGTATCATGTCAGTAGGTAAGATTCAGTTTGCGTGCCGCGAAGGCGAGGATGAACTCGGCCGTCGCCTCGTCGCCCAGCACCGAGCTGTCGATGCAGAGGTGGTAGGTGGCGGCGGCGCCCCACGTGCGCGAGCTGTAATAGTTGTAGTAGGCCGCGCGGCGGGCGTCGATGCGCTCCATGTCGGCGCGCGCCTCGTTGGCGCCGCACCCCGTCCGCCCGACGATGCGGCGGATGCGGGACTCGTCGTCGGCCGTGAAGAAGAGGTTCACCGCCCGCGGATGGTCGCGCAGGATGTAGTCGGCGCAGCGGCCGACGAAGATGCACGATTCGCGCTCGGCGACGCTGCGGATCGCATCGCTCTGGATCTTGAAGAGCGCGTCGTTCGAGAGGGGCGACCCCGATTCGACGAAGCTGCCCACGTAGGGGGTGCGGAAATGACCGAGGAGCGTCGAGAGGACGCCCTTGTGCTCCTGCTCGTCGGCCTGCTCGAAATGTTCGACGCCGAATCCGCTCTGCTCGGCCGCCAGGTTGATCAGTTCGCGATCGTAGAGGCGGATACCGAGGCGTTCGGCGATCAGTTCGCCGATGCGCTTGCCGCCGCTGCCGTATCGGCGACCGATGTTGATGACGAATCGTTCTTGCATAAAGGTATCGGTTTTCAGTCGTTGCGGGGTGGTTCGGCGGCTTCGCGGCGGAAGCGGCGCAGCTGGTGCGTGAGCAGCAGGGCGGTGACGACGGCCGAGAGCAGATCCGACACGGGGATGGCGCACCAGACGCCCCAGCTGCCGTCCCAGGGGGTGTGCTCGGCGAAGAAGTCGGGCAGGAGCAGCAGCCCGGGCAGCAGGAAGAGCAGCTGCCGCGAGAGGGAGAGGAAGATCGCTTTCGACGCCATGCCGAGGCTCTGGAAAAAGTTCGTGGCGACCATCTGGAAGCCGATGATCGGGAAGAAGACGAAGACGATGCGCATGCCCTGCGCGGCGTATGCGATCAGTTGCTCGTCGGTGGTGAAGAGGCGTGCGGCGAGCCGCGGAGCCCCTTCGCCGAGCAGGAAGGCGCCCAGGGCGACGATCGTGGCGCCGTAGATCGTCAGGCGCAGCACCCGCAGCACGCGGTCGTAGCGTCGCGCGCCGAAATTGTAGCCCGCGATGGGCTGCATGCCCTGGTTGAGTCCCATGACGATCATCACGAAGAGGAAGGCCAGCCGGTTCACGATGCCGTAGGCGCCGATCATCAGGTCGCCGCCGTGCTCCTGGAAGCCTTTGTTGATGAGGATGGCGATGAAACATGCCGCGAGGTTCATCAAAAAGGGCGCCAGGCCGATCGAGAGGATGTTGCCGACGATCTTGCGTTGCAGGCGGTAGATGCCGCGGCGGAAGCGGACCGGTTCGTTCGGGTTCGAGAGGATGCGCAGCTGCCAGCAGAGCGAGACGATCTGCGCCAGAATCGTGGCGATCGCCGCGCCGCGGATGCCCCAGCCGAGGCCGAAGATGAAGAGCGGGTCGAGGATGGCGTTCAGTACGACCGTAATCATCGTGGCGTTCATCGACTTGCGGGGGTGTCCCGCGGCGCGCAGCACGGAGTTCAGACCGAGGTAGCTGTGGGTGACTACGTTGCCGTAGAGGATGATCCGCATGTACTCGCGGGCGTAGCCGATCGTGGCTTCGCTCGCGCCGAAGAAATAGAGGATCGGATCCAGCGCGGCGAGCACGACGATCGTGAAGAGTACGCCGATGATCAGGTTCAGCATCACGACGTTGCCCAGCACGCGCCCCGCCGTGTCGTAGTCGCGCTGACCGAGCCGCATCGAGATGAGGGTCGCGGCGCCGACGCCCACCATGGCGCCGAAGGCGGCCGCGAGGTTCATCAGCGGGAAGGTCAGCGCCAGCCCCGATATGGCCAGCGGCCCCACGCCCTGGCCGATGAAGATGCTGTCGACCATGTTGTAGAGCGACGAGGCGGTCATGGCGATGATCGCGGGGAGGGAGTATCGAAGGAGCAGTTTTCGGATGCGCTCCGTGCCCAGCTCCAGGGCGGCGGGTTGTATTTCGGACATGATCTCTCTTTTTGTTCGGTTTGTGGAAAACGAGGGGGCCTTGCACGGCCATGGCGGTCTGCGGTCGCCGTGCAGGTCGGCGCATGTTCGCATGCGGTGCGGCATTCCGGGCACAACGGTTTCGATGGCGCCGGCCGTGGCAGCCCGCAGCCGCACGCGGTTTCGATGGCATTAGCCGTCGGCGGGCCGGAGGCTGCCCCCCCCCGCGAAGGTCCGCAGTTTTGGCGCGTACGTGCCCTTCGCAAGCTCCGCCCCGAGTGGGGAGCGTGTCAGCGCGTGCGCTCGTTCCGGCCCGCAGCCGCCCCTTCGTGGGGAGGAGGGCTGCGGTCGAAATGGGCAGCCCCGTCTTTGGCCGCAGTTCGTCTTGCGGGATTCGGATCCCGTTACGGATCGGCGGGCCGCACGCCCGTTGTTACCTCCGCCGTGCTTACTCCAGCTCCCAGTCGGTGCCCTCCTTGCGGTCCTTGACGCGGATGCCTGCGGCGGCCAGCCCGTCGCGGATGCGGTCCGAAGCGGCCCAATCCTTGGCGGCACGCGCCTTCAGGCGCTCGGCCAGCAGCATTTCGACGAGCGGCGTTACGTAGTCGCGACCGCCTGCCGCGGCGTTCTGCTCCTTCAGACCGAGGATCTCGAAGGCGTAGCGGCGGAAGGTCTCCGTCAGACGTGCGATGTCGTCGGCCGTCAGCGACTCCTTGCCGTCGGCCGCCTGGTTGATGATGCGCACCCAGTCGAAGAGGGCGGAGATGACCATCGGCGAGTTCAGGTCGTCGGCCATCGCCTCGGCGCAGCGCCGTTCGAGCTCTTCAGGCTGCACGGTCGACTGCGCGGCGGGCTTGATCTTCGCGAGCGCCTCGAAACCCTTCATGAGGCGGTCGAGTCCCTTTTCGGCCGCCTGGAGCGCCTCGTTCGAGAAATCGAGCGTCGAGCGGTAGTGGGCCTGGAGGACGAAGAAACGGATCGTCATGGGGGAGTAGGCCTGCGCCAGCAGTCGGTGGCTGCCCGTGAAGAGCTCTTCGAGGGTGATGAAGTTGCCGAGCGACTTGCCCATCTTCTGTCCGTTGATCGTAATCATGTTGTTGTGGACCCAGTAGCGTGCCGAGTCGCAGCCGAGGGCGGCCGTCGACTGGGCGATTTCGCATTCGTGGTGGGGGAACATGAGGTCCATGCCGCCGCCGTGGATGTCGAAGCGCTCGCCGAGGTATTTCGTGCTCATGGCGGTGCACTCGGCGTGCCAGCCCGGGAAGCCGTCGCTCCAGGGCGAGGGCCAGCGCATGATGTGTTCGGGCGAGGCCTTTTTCCAGAGAGCGAAATCGTAGGGGTGACGCTTGTCGCTCTGCCCGTCCAGTTCGCGCGTGTTCAGCACGATGTCTTCGAGGTTGCGGCCCGAAAGACGGCCGTAGCGGTGCTTGCGGTCGTATGCGGCGACGTCGAAATAGACCGAGCCGTTCGAGACGTAGGCGTAACCCGCTTCGAGGATGCGCTCGACCAGCGCGATCTGCTCGATGATGTGGCCCGAGGCGTGGGGCTCGATCGAGGGCGAGAGGACGTTCAGCGCCTCCATGGCGCGGTGGTAGCGCTCCGTGTAGTAGTGGGCCACCTCCATCGGCTCGAGCTGTTCGATCCGCGCCTTGCGGGCGATCTTGTCCTCGCCTTCGTCGGCATCGTGTTCGAGGTGCCCGACGTCGGTGATGTTGCGCACGTAGCGCACCTTGTAGCCTTCGGCTTTCAGGTAGCGGAACAGCAGGTCGAACGTGACGGCGGGACGGGCGTGGCCGAGGTGCGGATCGCCGTAGACGGTCGGTCCGCAGACGTACATGCCCACGCGCCCTTCGGTCAGCGGTTCGAACCGCTCCTTGCGGCGCGTCAGGGTATTGTAAAGCGTGAGTTCGGTTTTCATGGCTGAAAGAATCTAATGGTGCAAAAGTAGTAAATTTTCGCGCATCGCGGAAATCCTGCACCCGAAAAGATGACGATTCGATCGAGAAACGCGGACAATAAGATTGCAGGTTCGGCGTTAAATGATTACTTTTGCCGAATCGTCGGGCGGCTCCCGTCGCCCCGCCGTCGGCGCACCACGAGCCCCGGCCTGAAGAACGCGCGTTTAGCGCGGCAGCCCGCCGCCGCCCCCTGGTGGAGGGCTGCTTCTCGCAAAGCTCGTCGCAGGCCGCTCCGCTCGGCTGCGGGCTGTGCGGAAATCGCTGTCCGTGCGGCACCCGCAGCCCCCCCCCGGCGGAGGGCTGCAAACTCGCCGAACGGCTCGCGGCAGGCCCCTCCGCTCGGCTGCGGGCAGCGCGGAAATCGCCGTCCGTGCGGCGGCCCGCACCCTGCGAAGACTCGGAGCGCGGAGTCGCTCTCGCGGCTATGGACGGCCGCGGCAACCGAAACAAACAGAAAACCGAACCATATCGCATGACATCTTTCAAACGCTGGAACAACCTCGTCGGCTGGGCGGTCTTCGCCGTTGCGGCGACGACCTACCTGCTGACCATGGAGCCCGTGTCGAGCCTCTGGGACTGCTCGGAGTTCATCGCCACCTCCTACAAGCTCGAAGTGGGCCACCCGCCCGGTGCGCCGCTCTTCATGATGCTGGCCCGTCTGGCGACCCTCTTCGCCCCCTCGCCCGACTACGTGGGCGTCGCGGTGAACGCCATGAACTCCTTCGCGAGCGCCTTCTGCATCCTCTTCCTCTTCTGGACGATCACCCACCTGGCCCGACGCCTCGTGACGCGCGGCGGCAGGCGCCTGACCCCGACCGACACCATCGCCGTGCTCGGCGCGGGCGCCGTCGGTGCGCTGGCCTATACCTTCACCGACACCTTCTGGTTTTCGGCCATCGAAGGCGAGGTCTACGCCCTCTCGTCGATGTTTACGGCGCTCGTCGTTTGGCTCATGCTCAAGTGGGAGGAGGAGGCCGACGAACCCCATTCGGCGCGCTGGATCGTGCTGATCGCCTACCTGATGGGGCTTTCGATCGGCGTGCACATCCTGAACCTGCTGACGATTCCCGCGCTGGTCTTCATCTACTATTTCCGCAAGACGGAGCGCGTGACCGTGCGCGGCATGGTGCTGGCGACCCTCGTCGCGGGGGCCATCCTGCTCTTCATCAACGGCATCATCATCCCCTACACGGTCTACGTCGGGGCGATGATCGATCTCTTCTTCGTCAATACGCTGGGGCTGCCCGTGAACCTCGGTATGGCGCTCTTCGCGCTGGCCCTCGTCGGTGGCCTCGGGTGGGCGGCGTGGCGCACCCACTGTCGGGGACAGGTCGTCTGGAACATGATCCTGCTCTCGACGACGATGATTCTCATCGGCTTCTCCTCGTACGCCACGGTGACGATCCGCGCCGCGGCCAACCTGCCGATGAACTCGAACAACCCGAGCAACCCCCATGCCCTGCTCTCGTTCCTCAACCGCGACCAGTACGGCAATCGTCCGCTGCTCTACGGCGCCTATTACTCGGCTCCTCCGACGGGCTATACCGAACGCAAGACGTGGTATCTGGACGAGGACGGCAAGTACCGTCAGGGCACCTCGATCGCGGGCTACACCTTCCCCGAGGGCTTTATGCACCTCTTTCCGCGCATGTGGAACTACAACAAGGGGGAGAAGGAGTACCGCCAGTGGGGCGCCTACCGCACCAAAACGGAGGTCGTGCGCGACGAAAACGGCGAGATCCGCCGCGACGAGGCGGGTCGCCCGCTGCGGCAGGAGGTGCTCGATTTCGGCCGCAAACGCACCTACAACGACGGTTACGGCGCACAGACGGTGGTGGAGCCCACCTTCCTCGAAAACCTGAACTATTTCTTCACCTACCAGCTCAACTACATGTACTGGCGTTATTTCCTCTGGAATTTCGTCGGTCGTCAGAGCGATATCCAGCCCGTCGGCGCCACCATTCTGGACGGCAACTGGCTCTCGGGCATTCCGTTCATCGACGAGGCCTACACGGGACCGCAGCGGAACCTGCCCCGCGAGGTGGCCGAAAACGAGGGGCGCAACACCTACTATTTCCTGCCCTTCCTGCTCGGGCTCATCGGATTGGTCTACCAGCTCAACCGCGATCAGCGCAACTTCTCGATCGTGCTGTGGCTCTTCGTCATGACGGGCGTGGCGCTGGTGGTCTATTTCAACACCTCGCCCGGCGAGCCGCGCGAACGCGACTACGTCTATGCGGGTTCGTTCTACGCCTTCTCGATCTGGCTGGGGCTGGGCGTGCTGGCCCTGCGCGAGCTCTTCGCCTGGATCGCCCGCCGCGATACGAAGGTCGTGGCGGCGGCGGCGACCGTCGTCTGCCTCGGCGTACCGGTGCTGCTCGCGGCGCAGAACTGGGACGACCACGACCGTTCGGGCCGTTACATGGCGCGCGACATCGGCTGGAATTACCTGCAATCGACCCTGCCGAACTCGATCATCCTCAACTACGGCGACAACGACACCTTCCCGCTTTGGAACAACCAGGAGGTCTACGGCGTGCGTCCCGACGTGCGCATCATGAACACCTCCTACCTCGGCGGCGAGTGGTACATCGACGAGATGAAGAGTGCGGCGAACGATGCGGCGGGGGTTCCCTTCTCGCTGCCGAAGCACAAATACACCTATCGGAACGACTGGGTGCCGATCAAGGAGGTGGTCGATCGGGCGGTGGATATCAAGGAGGTGATGGCCTTCGTCCGCAGCGACGATCCCGCCTCGCAGATCAAGCTCGTCGACGGTTCGTCGGCCGATTTCATTCCCACGCGCCGCATCGCCCTGCCCGTCGACAAGGAGAACGCGATCGCCTCGGGGATCGTCAGGGAGGCCGACCGCGATCGGATGGTCGACACGGTCTTCCTCGAACTGCGCGGCAGCTCGATCGACAAGACGAAGCTCATGCTGCTCGACCTGCTGGCCAATTTCGACTGGAAACGCCCGATCTACCTCACGCAGGTCTATATTTTGCAGGATCTGGGGCTGATGGATTACCTCCAGTTCGACGGCTATGCCTACCGCCTCGTGCCGATCCGCACCCCCGTCGAGAGCACGTGGGAGATCGGCCGCATCGATCCCGACTATGCGGCGCCGCTGCTGAAGGAGACCTTTCGTTACGGCAATCTGGCCGACCCCGACGTCTATGTCGACTATTTCACGCAGTATAACCTCGGAGCCGCGGGGGCCCGCTCGTCGTTCGCCCGCGTGGCGAAGGAGCTGCTGCGGCAAAACCGGCCCGAAGAGGCGGTCGAGCTGCTCGACCTGGGGCTGGAGCGGCTGCCGACCACGCAGCTCCGCTTCACGGACCGCAATACCTATCCCTTCCTGGAGGCCTACTACGCCGCCGATGCGATGGGCGTCGAGGGTGCGGCCGAGAAGGGCGATCGGCTGATGCGCGACTACGTGCACAACACGATCGAATACATCGAGTACTACCTCGGCTTCGAAGGGTTTCAGGCCGACATGATCGACGCCGAACTGGCGCGCCGCCTCAACGAGCTGGAGGAGGCCTATTTCCTGGCCACCTACGCCCGCCGTTACGACATCGTGCGGGAGCTGAACGAGTACTATCGCACGCTGGGCGTTTCGGAGGACAAACTGCTCGACGTGGGCGATCGGCCCGATCCGATCGATACGCTGCTGCCCCGCTTCGATACGGCGGAGGTGCGGTGACGCACGTGCGCGCAATCACAATCAAGTCCCGTACGGCCTTTGCCGTACGGGATTTTGTTTTTCGGGAGAGAGGGCGTTTGATGTGGGTGAGGGGCGCTGTTATGGTTGGGTCGATCCCGTTGCCTGGTCGTCAGCGGATGTACGAGGGCTCGCGCGCAGCGCGGCGGGCCGAAGCCTCCGCGCGCTGAAAGCCCGCAGTCTGTGTCCGCATCCTGCTCGCCCTCCGCATGCTTCGACCCGAGCGGGTTCGCGTTTTGTGTGTATGGGTCATTGCGCAGCAATGGCGGGCCGCAGCTTTCGGCGGCGAAGGCCCGCTGCTCGCGTTCGCTCGTTGCGTGCGCTTCGCAAGCTGCCGCCCGAGGACAGGCTGCTCCGAGCCCCGATTGCACGCAGTGCGACAGCCTGCGTCCGCATCCTGCGTGCCCTCCGCAGGCTTCGACCCGAACGGGTTCGCGCGGCAGCGCGTGCCGTTCGCCGCCGCCCCATGCGGCAGAACGGCAAGTCTCGCCCGCAGGCTCGACAGGCCTCCAGCCGCCGTCGGCGAACAGGCTGGTTCGACGTCGCAGACGTCGGCAGCCCGCAGCCGCCCCCTGGCGGAGGGCTGCAACTCGCCGCAGGGCTCGTGCAAGCCCCTCCGCTCGGCTGCGGGCCGAATCCGAATCGCGTGTCGCGCGCAGCCACCTGCCGCAACACCCCTCCCCGAAAGTCTATTGCTGGATTTTGACCAGCTGTTCGCGGTAGGCGTTCAGAATGCGTGATTTGGAGATGAAGCCCAGATAGTGGTTCTGCTTGTCGACCACGGGGAGCATCCAGGTGTGCTTGTCCTCGAATTTGGGCAGGATGCTTTGAATCGCTTCGTGCTGGAGGATGCGGTCGGGCGGCTGGATCATGTAGGTCGAGACGGGCAGCCCGTATTTTTCGCGCTTGAACATATCCTTGCGCAGGTCGTCGAGCTGGATGACGCCCAGCAGACGGCCGAAATCGTCGATGACGGGGAAGATGTTGCGATGGGCCGTCGAGATGATCTGAATCAGGTCGCCGAGGGTCATGTGTTCGCGGATGCGGACGAAATCGGTCTCCATCAACTCGTTGAGCTTCAGGAAAACGCATACCGACTGGTCTTTGTCGTGGGTGAGCAGCTCGCCGCGCTGGCGCAGCTGTTTCGTGTAGATCGAGTCGGGATCGAGCCAGTAATCCACGGCGAAGGCGATGCACGAGGTAATCATCAGCGGGATGAAGAGCCCGTAGCCGTTCGAGAGCTCGGCGATGAGGAAGATCGAGGTGAGGGGGGCGTTCATGACGCCCGCCATGACGCCCGCCATGCCGACGAGCGTGAACGAGGCGATGGGCACCTCCCAGCCGAAGAGGGTGTTGCAGAGGAGTGCCAGCGCGGCGCCGGTGAAGGCGCCGACGAAGAGCGACGGGGCGAAGGTACCGCCGACGCCGCCCGCGGCGTTGGTCGTGGCCATGGCGATCACCTTGAAGAACATCGTGGCGACGATGAAGAGGATCACCACCCAGTCGATGTCGCTGAAGCGGTAGAAGAGCGAGTTGTCGAAGAGGGTTTTCGTGCGGCCGTGCATGAGGGCGACGAACCCTTCGTAGCCTTCGCCGTAGAGGGGCGGGAAGATGAAGATCAGGATGCCGAGCAGGGCGCCGCCGAAAAGCCATTTGCGGTATTGCGACGGCTGCCGCTTGAAGAAGCTCCCGACGCGCGAGTTCATCGAGGTGAAGTACCATGCCATGAGGCCGCAGACGATGCCGAGGAGGATGAAGAGCGGTATCTGCCACAGTTCGAAGGCATCTTCGGGCCGCAGCGTGATGGCGATGATCGGGTCGAAGCCGCGCAGCAGGAAGGCGACGGTGGTCGCCGTGACGGTGGCGATGAGCAGCGGGATGATCGACGTGGCGGTGATGTCGAGCATGAGGATTTCGAAGACGAAGATCACGCCCGTGATCGGGGCCTTGAAGATCGCCGCCAGAGCAGCCCCCGCTCCGCAGCAGAGCAGCAGGGTGGTGTGCTTGTAGTTCAGACGGGCCAGACGGCCGATGTTCGAGCCGATGGCGGCCCCCGTGAGGACGATCGGCGCCTCGGGACCCACCGAACCGCCGAATCCGATCGTCGTGGCGCCGCCCACGACCGAGGTCCAGCAGTTGTGGGGGGCGATGCGCGAATCGCGGCTCGACATGGCGTACAGGACGCGCGTCACCCCTTCCGAGATGTTATCCCGAACGATGTACCGCACGAAGAGCGTGGCCAGCACGATGCCGACGGCGGGGTAGATCAGGTAGAGGAAGTGGGCCTTGTCGACGGGGAACCAGCGCGTGAGGCTGCCCTCGATCGTGTAGAGCAGCATTTCGAAGAGGTAGGTTCCCACCCCTGCGGCGAGACCCACCGCCACGGCCAGCAGCATGAGGATCTGTCGGGTGGAGAGCCTGCGCGTGAGGCGCAGGAAATGTTCGTAGATGCGATCGGTCGGTATCAGCATGAGTCGTTTGCTACGTGTCGGTAACAGAGGTCGTATCAGGTTTGCACGTCAGTGCGGCAGCCCGCAGCCGCCCTCGGGCGGAGGGCTTTCGAGGCAGGATCGATTGCGAAGCAATCGGCGGGCCGGAGCTTCGCGCCGCGAAGGCCCGCAGCTCTTTCGCCTGCGTGCGCTTCGCCAGCTCCGTCCCGACCGGAATTCGATGTATAAATGCGTCTTTCCCTGTAGCGGACGGTAACTCTCGCCGCAGGCTCGACCCGTCCTGCCGCCGGCGAACCGTTGCGACCGGTTCGATCTCGCAGAGGCCGGCCCCTCCTGCCGACCTGCGGCAGAAGCCCGATTATTGTTTTTCGGCGTATGCCTTGGCCTGCGCGGCGATCAGCTCCTTGTCTTCGAAATAGTTGATGCGCATGGCATTGCGCACGTCGCGCAGGGTTTCGGAAGCCGTTTGGCGGGCCCGCTCCGAACCCTCTTCGAGGATGCGGTAGACCTCCTCGATGCGCTCTTCGTAGTAGCGGCGGCGTTCGCGGATCGGGTCGAGCGTTTCGTTGAGAATGGCAATGAGCAGCTTCTTGACCTTCACGTCGCCCAGTCCGCCGCGACGGTAGTGCTCCTTGAGCGCGTCGAGCGATGCGTATTCGGGGAGGTATTTTTCGAAATGTTCGGGGCGGCAGAAGGCGTCCAGGTAGGTGAAGACCGTGTTGCCCTCGACCTTGCCGGGATCCTCGACGCGCAGGTGGTCGGGATCGGTATACATGCCCATCACCTTCTTCTTGACCTCGGCGGCCGTATCGGAGAGGTAGATGCAGTTGCCGAGCGATTTCGACATTTTGGCCTTGCCGTCGGTGCCGGGCAGGCGCAGGCAGGCGGCGTTCTCGGGCAGCAGGATGGCGGGTTCGACGAGCGTTTCGCCGTACAGCGCGTTGAATTTGTGGACGATTTCGCGCGTCTGTTCCACCATCGGCTCCTGGTCTTCGCCTGCGGGAACGGTCGTCGCGCGGAACGCCGTGATGTCCGAGGCCTGCGAGACAGGGTAGCAGAAGAAGCCGACGGGCAGCCCCTGCTTTTGGGTCGTGTCGCCCGCTTCGGCCTGCTCCGAGAAGCCGCGCAGCTGCATTTCGGCCTTGACGGTCGGGTTGCGCTGCAACCGCTGCACGGTCACGAGGTTCAGGTAATAGAACGCCAGCTCGCACAGCTCGGCGACGTGCGACTGGATGAAGATCGTCACGCGCGACGGGTCGAGTCCTGCCGAGAGGTAGTCGAGGGCCACCTCGATGATGTTCTGGCGCACCTTCTCGGGGTTGTCCCAGTTGTCGGTGAGGGCCTGCGCATCGGCGATCATGATGTAGATGGCGTCGAACTCGCCCGAATCCTGCAACTCGACGCGGCGGCGCAGCGAGCCCACATAGTGTCCCAGATGAAGTCTTCCGGTCGGGCGGTCGCCCGTCAGAATGATTTTTTTCATATCGAATAGGTCGTTTTTGATGCTACGTGCGGTCGGTCCGAAAGCGTTGGCGCTTCGCACCGAACAATTTGTCGCGAAAATACGAAAAAGCCGAGCGGCGGCCAAAAAAGTTTGAACGTATTGTTTTTTTTGATATATTTGTGTGCTTCAATAATCCGAAATTATGACGATCGTTCAACTCGAATATCTGTTGGCCGTGGCCAACTGCGGCAGCTTTTCGCAGGCGGCCGAGCACTGCTTCGTGACGCAGCCTTCGCTGTCGATGCAGGTCAAGGCGCTCGAAGAGGAGCTGGAGGTGATTCTGCTCGACCGCTCGAAAAAGCCCGTCGTTCCGACCGAGGCGGGCGAGGTGGTGCTCGAGCAGGTGCGCGAGACGCTGCGTGCCTTCAACTACATCCGCGAGGCGGTATGCGAATTGAAGGGGGAGACCTCGGGACGGCTGCGGTTGGGGGTCATCCCGACCATCGCGCCCTATCTCATGCACCGTTTCATGCCCGCTTTCGTGCGCGACTACCCGCGGGTCGAGCTGGAGATTTCGGAGATGAAGACGGCCGATATCGTCGAGGCGCTCAAGCGCGACCGCCTCGATGCGGCGCTCGTGGCGGGGGGCACCTGCGGCGAGGGGATCCTCGAACACGAGCTGTTCAACGACCGGTTTTATATGTATGTCTCACCCGAAAATCCGCTCTACGAACGGCAGAATGTCCGCATCGAGGAGATCGATCTGAAGGATCTGGTGATCTTGAGCCCGGGCAACTGCATGCGCGACCAGATCATCGAGCTGTGCCAGGCCAAACGGGCCATGCCGTCGCATTTTTCGTTCGAGTCGGGTTCGCTCGAAACGCTCATGCGCATCGTCGACTGCACGCAGGCGTTGACGATCATCCCCGAAATGGCGATCGAGTTCATCCCTGCCGACCGTCGCGACCGCGTCAAAATGCTCGCCAAAGGGGCCATGTCGCGCAAGATCGCCGTGGCCGTGCGCCGCACCTATGTGAAAGGGTCGATCATTCGGGCGCTGAACGAAACGATCGTAAACTGCCTGAAAGGGTAGTGCCTTCTTTTGTTCGGCCGCGATCTGCGGCAACGGGTGTCGATCCCTGGCGGGCCGCAGCCTCCCCCGGCGGAGGCCCGCAACTCTAAACGAGTGCGTGCTCGCCGCAGGCTTGGACCCGGTCAAAATTCGCGCTTTAGCGCGGCAGCCCGCAGCTTCGCCCCGCTTTAGGCCCGCATGGGGCGTCCCTTCGCAAGCTGCGGCTCCGAGGAAAGCTCCGAGCACCGATCGTATGCAGCCCGCAGCGCCCCCTGGCGGAGGGCTGCTCTCTTCGATCGCAGATCCCTCCGCTCGGCTGCGGGCCGAACCGAAAGCTCAAAAGTACGCAACTGCTCGTCTCTCTCCTCCGCCCGCGAAGCCCCTCCCGCACCCCTTTCCGTGGCCGATCCGACCGCCAATCTCGCCGAAAAAGGCAATTTCGTCCCGCGATTTTTCGTTTTTCGGATCGTCTTTCGTATCTTTGCAAAGATATAGCGACCTATTGACCGAATTTATGGAGAAACAGCAACAACTCATCGATACGATCGTTTCGGCGATCCAGGATAAAAAAGGTAAGGATATTGTATCGTTGGACCTCTCGGGCTTCGACGGAGCGATCTGCTCGCATTTCGTGGTCTGCAACGCCGACTCGACGACGCAGACCTGCGCCATCGCCGACGGCATCGAGGAGCGGGTGCGCGAGACGCTCGGCGAAAAGGCGTGGCGCATCGAGGGGCAGCAGACGGGATTGTGGGTGGCGATGGACTACGTGGACGTCGTGGTGCACATTTTCCAGAGCGACCTGCGCGGCTTCTACAAGTTGGAGGAGCTGTGGGCCGACGCCCCGATCGAACGCTACGAATACGAACTGTAAAGTATGGCAAACGGAAATAAACAGCGCAAAAGCGGCATGAATCTGCCGCGTCCTTCGATTTTGTGGGTCTACGGCCTGATCGCCGTCTTCATCCTCTCGTGGTGGATGCTCGGCGAACGGGAGGGCTCGCCCGTCGAGGGGGACTGGACGATGGTCGAACGGCTCGTCGAGGAGGGCGCCGTGGAGCGTATCCGCGTCGTGAACCGCGACCGCGCCGAGGTCTACCTCGACAAGGAGGCGATCGAGCGGCTGCGCGACAGCTCGGCGACGGACAAGCGGCTGGCCCGCCTTCCGAAGGAGGGGGCGCAGCTCTTCTTCACGATCGGCTCGGTGGATACCTTCCGCGAGGATCTGAAGGAGGTCGAGGAGCGTTCGGCGCGGCAGGTGCCGATCGTCTACGCCAACGAGCGGAACGAGTGGATGAACATCGTCGGCAGTCTGCTGCCGTGGCTCGTCTTCATCGGACTGTGGTTCTTCATCATGCGCTCCATGTCGCGCGGCGGCGCGGGAGGCGGTGCCGGCATCATGAATGTCGGCAAGGCGCGCGCGCAGGTCTTCGACAAGGACGAGAAGAAGCCCGTGACCTTCAAGGATGTCGCGGGGCTCGAAGAGGCGAAGGTGGAGATCATGGAGATCGTCGATTTCCTGAAAAAGGCCGACAAATACCGCGAGCTGGGCGCCAAGATTCCGAAGGGGGCCCTGCTCGTAGGTCCCCCGGGAACGGGTAAGACACTGCTGGCGAAGGCCGTGGCGGGGGAGGCGAATGTGCCGTTCCTCTCGATTTCGGGTTCGGATTTCGTCGAAATGTTCGTCGGCGTGGGCGCCTCGCGCGTGCGCGATCTTTTCGAACAGGCCAAACAGAAGGCCCCCTGCATCGTCTTCATCGACGAGATCGACGCCATCGGCCGCGCCCGCGGCAAGAATGCGGGTTTCTCGGGCAACGACGAGCGCGAGAACACGCTCAACCAGCTGCTCACCGAGATGGACGGCTTCCAGACCAACGCGGGGGTGATCGTCCTCGCGGCGACGAACCGTGCCGACATTCTGGACAAGGCGCTGATGCGTGCGGGCCGCTTCGACCGTCAGATCGAGGTGGGGCTGCCCGACGTGAAGGAGCGCGAGGAGATCTTCGCCGTGCACCTGCGTCCGCTCAAGCTCGATCCCGCGCTCGACACCGCTTTCCTGGCGCGGCAGACCCCGGGTTTCTCGGGCGCCGACATCGCCAACGTCTGCAACGAGGCGGCTCTCATCGCGGCGCGCCACGACAAGAAACAGGTGGCCAAGGAGGATTTCCTGGCCGCCATCGACCGCATCATCGGCGGCCTGGAGCGCAAGAACAAGATCATTACCGCCTCCGAGAAGCGCACGATCGCCTATCACGAGGCGGGTCATGCGACGGTCAGCTGGCTGCTCGAACATGCCAGCCCGCTCATCAAGGTGACGATCATCCCGCGCGGACGTGCGCTGGGCGCGGCGTGGTACCTCCCCGAGGAGCGGCAGATCACCACGCGCGAGCAGCTCATGGACGAGCTGGCCGCGACGCTCGGCGGCCGCGTGTCGGAGCAGCTGACCTTCGGCGAAATTTCGACGGGGGCGCTGAACGACCTGGAGCGTGCCACGAAACAGGCCTACGCCATGGTGGCCTATTACGGCATGAGCCCCGAGGTGGGGTCGCTCTCCTATTACGATTCGACGGGCCAGAGCGACATGGCGCTGACGAAACCCTACTCGGAGCAGACCGCCCGATCGATCGACGCCGAGGCGCGCCGCCTGATCGACGAGGCGTATGCCATGGCCCTGCGCGTGCTTACGGAGCACCGCGAGGGGCTGCGCGAGCTGGCCGAACTGCTGCTGGCACGCGAGGTGGTCTTTACCGAGGATGTCGAACGCATCTTCGGCCCGCGGAAAAAGAGCGAGGCCGCCGCACGCGCGGCCGAAACCCCGGTCGATGCCGCGCCGCATGGAACCCCGCACGGAACTCCGAACGGACCTGCGGACGGATCCTCGAACGGAACCCCGAACGGACCTGCGCACGGAGCTTCGGACGAAACTGCGCACGGAACGCCGAGCGAGACCGCGCATGCCGCTCCGACGAAGGCCTTCCCCGAGGCATCGCCGAGCGGCGCCCCCTCCTCCGACCCCGCGACCGCGGCGACGGAGGCGCGCGAACCCGTCGCCGCCGAATAACCCCGATTCAAAAACTGCTACCCGATGAACGATAAAATGAAAAACCTGGCGATCCGCGCCGTCAGCGGCCTCGGCCTCCTGATCGTGGTGTGGGGAGCCATTCTCTGGTCGCCCTGGAGCCTGTCGGCGCTCGTGGCCCTGCTGACGATCTTCGGATTGAAGGAGTTCTACGATCTGGCCGCCTGCCGCGGGCTGCGGCCCCAGCGCGTGCTGGGCACGCTCGCGGCGCTGACCCTGCTGTGGATCAGCGTGACCGTCACGACGGCCGCCCCGATGCGTCCGCTCGCCTGCGGCGCCGCTTTCCTGCTCCTGCTCCCCTTCGTGATGTTCGTTTGCGAACTCTATCGCAAGCAGACGGAGCCGCTGGCCGATATCGCCTCGACGTTGCTCGGCGTCCTCTACGTGGCGCTGCCGCTCGCGCTGCTCATCCACATTCCCGCGCTCGGCGCCCCCGTGCGCAATCCGTGGGTGCTCATCGCCTGCATCTGCATCGTCTGGTCGAACGACGTCTTCGCCTACCTCGTGGGGATGACCTTCGGCCGCCGCCCCCTCTTTCCGCGCCTCTCGCCCAAAAAGTCGTGGGAGGGCTTCTTCGGAGGCGTGGCGGGCGCCGTGGCGGCGGGTGCCGCAGCGGCGTGGCTGCTCGACGCTTCGACGGCCGCCTGGTGCGGTCTGGCGCTCGTGACGGCCGTGACGGCCGTGCTGGGCGACCTGGCCGAATCGATGCTCAAGCGTTCGGCGGGCGTGAAGGATTCGGGCGCCCTCATCCCCGGCCACGGCGGGATGCTCGACCGCTTCGACGCGCTGCTGCTCTCGACCCCCTTCGTCTTCGTCTACATGCTCTTCGTCTTTTAAGGAAACCTCTTGTCAATCATGAAAATCAATAAGGAAGGATATAAAATCATCCTGCTCTCGGGGCTCTTCTGCCTCCTTGTCTGGTGCCTCTTCTACCGCCTGCTGACGAGTCGCGACGAAAGCCTGCTGATCTGGGCCGCAACGCTGTTCCTGTGCTGCTTCTGGTTCTTCGTCGTCGCCTTTTTCCGCGAGCCGCGCCGCGTGCGCATCCACGATGCCGAGCTCGTCTTCGCGCCGTGCGACGGACGCGTCGTCGTCACGGAGGTGGTGCGCGAGGAGGAGTACCTGCACGAGGAGATGCTGCAGATTTCGATCTTCATGTCGATTACGAACGTCCACATGAACTGGGTTCCCGTAGGCGGCCGCGTCGAGTATTTCAAATACCACCCGGGCCGCTTCCTGGTGGCGTGGCATCCCAAGTCGTCGAGCGAGAACGAGCGTACGACGACCGTCGTGGCGATGCCGACGGGACAGAAGGTCCTTTTCCGCCAGATTGCGGGGCTGATCGCCCGCCGCATCATCTCCTACATGAAGGTGGGGGCGCCGGTGGACCAGAACAGCGTGGCGGGCTTCATCAAGTTCGGTTCGCGCGTCGACGTGCTGCTGCCCAAGAACAGCGAGCTGCTGGTCGAGATCGGCGATCCCGTGACGGGTTCGCAGACCCCGATCGCGCGCCTGCGTCCCGCGGCGGAGTAGCCTGCGGGCGGTCGCGGCGCGCTCCGAAGCCTGCGGCTGCCGAGAAAGGCCGCAAAATTGCAGCGCAACGCGCGAACCCGCTCCGTGCGGGCCGCGGGTAAAATTTGGATCACACATGACTCTGCAATCGGTTTGGAAATTCGTGGTCGGCGTCCTTCTGACGGCCGTTGTCCTCTTTTTGATCTGGTATTTTTCGTCGATCGTCTGCTACATCCTCATCTCGGCCGTGCTGGCCGTCATGGGGCGGCCCCTCGTGCGACGGCTCGAACGTATCCGCATCCGTTCGTGGCAGGTGCCCCGTCCGCTGGCGGCGCTCGCGACCCTCTTCGTGATCTGGATTGTGACGGCGGTCTGCGGCTGGCTCTTCGTGCCGCTCGTCTTCGACAAGCTCAACCAGCTCACGACGCTCGATTTCGCCGCGGTGCTGCAAGGCATCGAAGCCCCCGTCGTGCGGCTTCAGAACTACCTGTCGACCTTCTTCGCCCTGCCGCAGGAGTCGTTTTCGTTGAGCGAGGCGATCCTCTCCTCGCTGGCCGACTGGATCAACCTCGAATCGATCAACAAACTCTTCTCGTCGATCGTCGGGCTGACCCTTTCGCTGGCGGTCGCCTTCTTCTCGATTTCGTTCATCACCTTCTTCTTCCTCAAGGAGGACGGCCTTTTCTACGCCATGGTCACGGGCCTCTTCCCCGAACGCTATTCGGAGAACATCCGCCGAGCGCTCGACGAGGTGACCTACCTGCTGTCGCGCTATTTCCGCGGCATCCTGACCGAAAGCCTGCTGTTGATGCTCGCCGTGTCGGTGATCATGTCGGCCTTCGGCATGCGGACCTCCGACGCCGCCTTCATCGGCTTGATTATGGGCGTGATGAACGTCGTACCCTATGCGGGCCCCCTGATCGGCGGTATTCTGTCGCTCTTCGTCGGGCTCGTTTCGCCCATCGACGGCATGACGGTCGGACAGACGGCCGCCGTGATCGTCTGCTCGCTGCTCGTGCTCAAGTCGCTCGACGATTTCGTGTTGCAGCCGACCCTCTATTCGGAGCGCGTCAAGGCGCATCCGCTCGAAATCTTCATCGTGATCCTCATCGCGGGCTCCGCGGCGGGCATCCTCGGCATGCTGTTGGCCATTCCGGCCTACACCGTGCTGCGCGTCTTCGCCAAGGAGTTTTTCTCGCGCTTCAGTCTCGTGCGCAAACTGACCGAAAAGATATGACCGAACCGATTCTCGTCTGCGGCGTGGTGGAGCACGGGCGGCAGCTGGGCCGCGTGCTGGGATTCCCGACGGCCAACCTGCCCGTCGGCGCGGAGCTGACGGCCGCCGACGGTGTCTATCGCGCCGAGGTCGAGGCCGACGGAGCGTGCTTCGCGGCGATGGCGAACCTCGGCTGCAACCCCTCGGTGGGGGGCAACCGGCGGCGGCTCGAAGTGCATCTGTTCGGCTTCGAAGGGTCGCTCTACGGGCGGCCGATCCGCGTGCGGCTCTTCGAGCGGATCCGCGGGGAGCGCAAGTTCGCTTCGATCGAAGCGCTGCGCGAACAGCTGGAGGCGGATCGGCGCACGGTGCTGGAGGGCCGATAGCCCGATGAGGAACGGGGGCGGCTTCGCGCGATAGCGCGGCAGCCCGAGCCGTGCTAACCGAACAAAGAACGCATAACAAATAAAGAATAGATGAAAACCTTTACCGACACAACCCTTCCCTATAAGGTAGCCGATCTGTCGCTGGCCGAGTGGGGACGCAAGGAGATCGAGATTTCCGAACACGAGATGCCCGGCCTGATGGCGGTGCGCCGCAAATACGGCCCGCTGAAGCCCCTCAAGGGGGTGCGCATCATGGGCTCGCTCCACATGACGATCCAGACGGCCGTGCTCATCGAAACGCTCGTCGAGCTGGGTGCCGAGGTGCGCTGGTGCTCGTGCAACATCTTCTCGACGCAGGACCATGCCGCAGCGGCGATCGCCGAGCGCGGCGTGGCGGTCTTCGCCTGGAAAGGCGAGACGCTGCCCGAGTACTGGTGGTGCACGGCGATGGCCCTCTCGTTCCCCGGCGGCAAGGGCCCGCAGCTGATCGTCGACGACGGCGGCGATGCGACGCTCCTGATCCACAAGGGCTACAAGGCCGAAAACGATGCCTCGACGCTCGATGCGGCCCCCTCTTCGTACGAGGAGGAGGTGATTCTTTCGACGCTGCGCACGATCCTCGCCGAGGATCCCGACAAGTGGCACCGCACGGTGGCCGAGTGGCGCGGCGTGAGCGAGGAGACGACGACGGGCGTCCACCGTCTCTATCGCATGCAGGAGGAGGGCGAATTGCTCGTCCCTGCGATCAACGTGAATGATTCGTGCACCAAGTCGAAGTTCGACAACCTCTACGGCTGCCGCGAATCGCTGGCCGACGGCATCAAGCGCGCCACGGACGTGATGATCGCGGGCAAAGTGGTGGTTGTCTGCGGCTACGGCGATGTCGGCAAGGGCTGCGCCCGCTCGATGCGTTCGTACGGCGCCCGCGTGATCGTCACGGAGATCGACCCGATCTGCGCTTTGCAGGCGGCGATGGAGGGCTTCGAGGTGAAGACGGTCGAGAGCGCGCTCGCCGAGGGCAACATCTACGTCACCTGCACGGGCAACCGCGATATCATCACGCTGGAGCATATGGAGCGGATGCGCGATCAGGCGATCGTTTGCAACATCGGCCATTTCGACAACGAGATTCAGATGGCGCGCCTGAACGCATCGGAGGCGGTCCGCTGCGAGATCAAGCCGCAGGTGGATCGATACACCTTCCCCGACGGCCATGCGATCTTCGTGCTGGCCGAGGGGCGTCTGGTGAACCTCGGCTGTGCGACGGGACACCCTTCGTTCGTCATGTCGAACAGCTTCACGAACCAGTGTCTGGCGCAGATCGAGCTGTGGACGAAGCAGCTCGAAGTGGGGGTTTACCGCCTGCCGAAGCACCTCGACGAGGAGGTGGCGCGCCTTCATCTGGAGAACCTGGGCGTCGAGCTGACGACGCTGACCGCGGAGCAGGCCGACTACATCGGCGTGAAGCCCGAGGGTCCTTACAAAGCGGAACACTATCGTTATTAAACCATCTACAACGTATGAAGAAAACCTTCTTTGCAGGGTGTCTGACTCTGCTTGCGAGCCTGGTCTGCACGACGTCGGCCATGGCGCAGTTCAATCTGAAAAAGGCTCTCGGCGGTGCAACGAAGGCTGTGCAGGCCGTGACGCTGACCGACGAGCAGATGGCGGCCTACGTCAAGGAGTACATCGACTGGATGGATGCCCACAACCCCGTCTGCGCCGATGACAACGCCTATGCGATCCGCCTGAAGAAGCTGACCGAGGGGTTGACCGACGCCGAGGGCATCAAGCTCAATTTCAAGGTCTACGACGTGATCGACGTGAATGCCTTCGCCTGTGCCGACGGCAGCGTCCGCGTTTTCTCGTCCCTGATGGACATCATGAGCGACGAAGAGCTGCTGGGCGTCATCGGTCACGAGGTGGGACACATCGCTCACCGCGATTCGAAGAAGGCCTTCCGCACGGCGCTGCTGACCTCGGCGCTGAAGGACGGCGTGGCATCGAAGGGCGGTACGGCCGCGGCGCTGACCGAGTCGCAGCTGGGCGATCTGGGCGAGGCGCTCGTGCAGGCGACCTATTCGCAGAAGCAGGAGCGCGAGGCGGACGATTACGGCTACGAATTTCTGAAGCGTGCCGAGAAGAATCCGTGGGCCATGGCGCTCTCGTTCCGCCGCCTGAAGCAGATGCAGGAGGAGGCGGGCGCGCAGAAGAGCAGCAAGCTCAACCAGCTCTTCTCGACCCATCCCGACCTCGATACGCGCATCCGCCGCATGGAGGAGCGCGCCACCTCCGAGGGCTTCGAACAGCCTGCCGAGCCGCAGAAATAGTCGGTTTTCGCCGATCGAAATGCAGCCGTTTCCGTTTTTCGGGAACGGCTGCGTGCGTTGTGTCGGGTGAGCGGCATGCCGTGGCTTCGCTTTAACCCGACCTCGCAGCGATCGGCGGGCCGCAGCCGCCCATTGGCAGAGGTCTGTTGCAACGGGGCTCGATCCCGTGAGGGATCGGCGGGCGGATCCCGTTGCCTGGTCGTCAGCGGATGTACGAGGGCTCGCGCGCAGCGCGGCGGGCCGCAGCCTCCCGCAGCGGAGGCCCGCAGTTTGCGTCCGCATCCTGCGTGCGCTCCGCAGGCTTCGTCCCGAATGCGTTCGCGCGACAGCGCGTGCCGTTCGCCGCCGCCCCACGCGGCAGAACGGCAAGTCTCGCCCGCAGGCTCGACCTGCCTCCTGCCGCCGTCGGCGAACCGTTGCAGGCATTTTCGATCCCGCAAGGGATCGGCAACCCGACCTCTCAACGAGTGCATCCTCCGCAGGCTTCGACCCGCATAACCTTCGCCCGCGGGCTGCCGCCCCTCCCCAAGAAAAAACCGCATCCTCCCACAGGGGAGGATGCGGCCGTTTCGTTCGGACAACCCGCGATTACCAGCCTTTCCGAATGTTCTCGGCTACGGCCGCGACGAGCCGTTCGCGCGCCTCGACCGAGGCCCAGGCGGTGTGGGGCGTCAGCGACAGCCGCTCGGGGTGCCGCATCCCGAGCAGCGGGCTGTCGGCGGGGAGCGGCTCGACGGCATAGACGTCCAGCCCCGCCCCTGCGGGGCATCCCGCGTCGAGCGCTTCGGCCAGCGCCTGCTCGTCGACGATGCCGCCCCGTCCCGCGTTGAGCAGCAGGGCCGTGGGCTTCATGCGCCGCAACTCCGCCGCCCCGATCAACCCCTGCGTCCGCTCGTTGAGCGGGGCGTGGATCGATACGACGTCGCTCGTCGCGAGCAGTTCGTCGAGTCCGAGGGCGGGGTAGCGCTCGTCGTGCGCGATGCCCGACGTGGGGTGGTAGACCACCTCCATGCCGAAGGCCTCGGCCACGGCGGCGACGCGGCGGCCGATCGTCCCCAGCCCGATGATGCCCATGCGGCGGCCGTGCAGCTCGCGGTAGGGCAGCGTCGCGTCGGTGAAGAGGCCGCTGCGGCCGTATTCGCCGCTCTTGACGATGCGGTCGAAGGCGGGCAGCCGCCCCGCGAGCGAGAGCAGGTGGGCGAAGGTGGTCTGCACGACGCTCTCGGTCGAGTAGCCCGCGACGTTGCGGACGGCGATGCCGCGTTCGGCGGCGTAGGCCGTGTCGACGTTGTTCGTCCCCGTCGCGGCGATGCAGACAAGGCGCAGGCGCGGTGCCGCGTCGATTTCGGCGCGGCCGATGCGGACCTTGTTCGTGATGACGACCTCGGCTTCGGCGATGCGGGCGGTCGTCTGCGACGGCGCCGTGCGGTCGTGGCAGACCAGACGGCCGAGGGCGGCGATCGGACCGAGCGCGACCTCGCCGAGCGTGGCGCGGTCGAGCAGTACGAGGGTCGGCTGCGTCATCCTACCGTCCTTTGAGCTGTCGGATGCTGTTCTTGGCGCGGAACTCCGAGGCGGTGATGTTCATGTGCTGGCGGAAGAAGCAGCAGAAGCGGCTCACCGATTCGAAGCCCGTCTCGTAGGCGATTTCGGAGATGTTCTTCGTCGAGTTGCTCAAGAGCTCCTTCGCGAGGTTGAGCTTCAGGTGCTGCTGGTAGGCCGACATCGAGACGCCTGTCATCTGCTTGAAGAGGTTGCGCAGCAGCGAATAGCTCATACTCAACCGTGCGGCCACCTCGGCGGGCGAGATGCGGGTCGAGATGTGCTCGCGCAGCATGAGCTGCGCCTGGTTGATCTTGTCCGTGTTCTTGTTGCCGCGCGCCGCGAAATGGATGCGGTCGTAGTAGATGCGGCCGAGCAGGTGGGCGATGATGCCCGCGATCACCTGCTGGCAGCCGCGCACGTCGCTTTGGGCGAGCTCCATGATTTCGCGGTAGAGCGCGACGATCGATTCGCGGACGCCGACGCGCAGCAGCGGGTGGTCGCCCGCGAAGAAGTTGCCCGTCATGGCGTCGGCCTGCGGACCGCGGAATCCGACCCACATTTCGCGCCAGCCCGTTTCGGGGTTGGGGTAGTAGAGGTGGCGTTCGCCTGGGAAGATGAGCAGGATCGTTCCCGCCTCGATGCGCTGCGGTTCGGAGGTAGCCGTCTGGAACCATCCTTCGCCTTCGGTGATGTAGACGAGCTGGTACTCGTCCAGGATGCGCCCGTTCTTGGTGAAATTGTAGTCGCTCGGGTGCGTCGAGACAGGATAGGGGGCGTGCGGCGTGGCGTTCTGACAACCCACCGTCGTGCAGAGCATACCCCACTTTTCATCCTGCGCATTGGTGACGAGGTATTTCGAAAAGTCCTGTTTGTAAGCCATGGTGTCGGTTTTTGTATGGTATACCGTTAGCAAAAATAGTGATAAATTTGATAATTACCGATTTTATTTTACGATTTTGATATCAATTCGACGTTTCGGTCAATCTTCGTAACTGTTTTGTCAGTTTCATAAAATCCGATCCCCGTAATTATCCTAAATTTGTTTAGAAGATCGTGCCCCGTGCGACCCCGTGTCGCTCCGCAGCGGGCCCGCGATGCTTCCGACGCGCGAACGAACAACCTGAAACCGCATCATGACAACCCATCATTTTCTGGCGATCGACCTGGGCGCAACCAGCGGTCGCGTGATGCTGGCCACGCTGGGCGACGAGAAGATCGACCTCGAGGTGCTGCATCGTTTCCCCACGCCACTCATCGAGGTCGGCGACCATTATTACTGGAACATCTACGCCCTCTACGACGACATCGTGCAGGGGCTGACCGAGGCGGGCCGCCGCAACCTTCGGATCGAGTCGATCGGCATCGACACGTGGGGCGTCGATTTCGTGGCGATCGGCCGCGACGGCATGCCGCTCGGGCTGCCGCGCGCCTACCGCGATCCCTACACGAACGGGGCCCCCGAGGCCTATTTCGAGCGCATCCCGCGCCGTGAGGTCTACGAGCGCACGGGCATCCAGATCATGAATTTCAACTCCCTCTTCCAGCTCTATGCCCAGCACCGCGACGGCGTGACGGCCCTCGATGCGGCCGATACGATCCTCTTCATGCCCGACGCACTGGCCTACCTGCTGACGGGCGGCAAGGTCTGCGAGTATACGATCCTCTCGACCTCGCAGTTCATGAACCCGCGCACGAAGCGCATTGACGCCGAACTGCTCGCCGCGGCGGGCGTCTCGGCCGACCGCTTCCCCGAGGTGGTGATGCCCGGCACGCGCATCGGCACGCTGCTGCCTTCGGTGGCGCGCCGCACGGGGCTCGGCGAAATTCCCGTCGTGGCGGTCGCTGGACACGACACGGGATCGGCCGTGGCGGCCGTGCCTGCCGAAAACGAGCGCTTCGCCTACCTTTCGTCGGGCACCTGGTCGCTGATGGGCGTCGAGCTGGCGGCTCCCGAGATCACGGAGGAGTCCTACGCGATGAATTTCACGAACGAGGGGGGCGTGGACGGCACGACCCGCTTCCTGAAGAACATCACGGGCATGTGGCTGCTCGAGCAGTGCCGTGCCGCCTGGAAGCGCGAGGGGAGGGAGTACTCCTACCCGGAGATCATGCGCCTGATGCAGACCACGGCACCCTCGCAGGCGGTTCTCGACCCCGACGACGCGGCCTTCGCCGCGCCGACCGACATGCCGGCGGCGATCCGCCGCTACTGCGAGGTGCATACGATGGAGGTGCCCGCCGACGACGCGGCGATGATGCGTCTGATCTTCGATTCGCTGGCGGCCAAGTACGCCGAGGTGCTCGGCAAGCTGCGTTCGGCCGCTCCTTTCCCGATCGAGGTGCTGCACGTGATCGGCGGCGGCGCGCAGAACGACCTGCTGAACCGCATGACGGCCGATGCCTGCGGCATTCCCGTCGTGGCGGGTCCCGCCGAGGCGACGGCCCTGGGCAACGTCATGGTGCAGGCGCGTTCGGCGGGGCTCGTCGGCTCGCTGGCCGAGATGCGCCGCTACATCCGCAGCTCGATCGAGACGAAGCGCTTCGAGCCGCACGCCCTTTGACCTAATTATTATAGAACGAACTATCATCAACAATACCTAAAAACGGAAAACCATGAAGACTGAATTGATCGAAAAGGCGTATGCGATCGCCAAAGAACGCTATGCGGCCCTCGGCATCGACACGGATGCCGTCCTCGAGCAGCTGCAGCGGACGCCCCTGTCGCTGCATTGCTGGCAGGCCGACGACGTGGTGGGCTTCGAGCCCAAGGCGGGTGCGCTTTCGGGCGGCATCCAGACGACGGGCAACTACCCGGGCCGCGCCCGCAACATCGACGAACTGCGCGCCGACATCCTGAAGGCCGCCTCGTTCATCCCGGGCAAACACCGCCTGAACCTCCACGAGATCTACGGCGAGTTCGGCGACAAGTTCGTCGACCGCAATGAGGTGGAGCCCGCCCATTTCCGCGGGTGGATCGACTGGGCGAAGGCCAACGGCATGAAGCTCGATTTCAACTCGACCTCCTTCTCGCATCCCAAGTCGGGCGATCTGTCGCTCTCGAACCCCGATCCCGCGATCCGCGCCTTCTGGGTCGAGCACTCGAAGCGCTGCCGCGCCGTGGCCGAGGCGATGGGCGAGGCGCAGGGCGACCCCTGCGTCATGAACACGTGGGTGCACGACGGTTCGAAGGACATCACCGTCAACCGCATGTACTACCGCGAGCTGCTGAAGGATTCGCTGGACCGGATCTTCGCAACCCCGTATAAGAACATGAAGGACTGCGTCGAATCGAAGGTCTTCGGCATCGGTCTGGAGAGCTACACGGTCGGCTCGAACGACTTCTACATCGCCTACGCCTCGAAGCGCAACATGATGGTGACGCTCGACACGGGCCACTTCCATCCGACCGAGTCGACGGCCGACAAGCTCTCGTCGCTGCTGCTCTTCACCCCCGAGGTGATGCTGCACGTGTCGCGCCCCGTCCGCTGGGACTCGGACCACGTGACGATCATGAACGACGAGACGATGGACCTCATGAAGGAGATCGTCCGCTGCGACGCGCTGGACAAGGTGCACATCGGTCTGGACTACTTCGACGCCTCGATCAACCGCATCGGCGCCTACGTGATCGGCTCGCGCGCCACGCAGAAATGCCTGCTGCAGGCGCTGCTCGAACCGCTCAAGACGCTGCGCGAATACGAGCTTTCGGGCAAGGGCTTCGAGCGCCTGGCGCTGCTCGAGGAGGCCAAGTCGCTGCCCTGGAACGCCGTCTGGGACATGTTCTGCCTGAAGAACGACGTCCCCGTGGGCGAGGAGTTCATCGCGGGCATCCAGCAGTACGAAAAAGAGGTCACCTCGAAACGCTAACCCTTAAAAGCCGAACATCATGTATCGTATCGTTCTGAACGAAACCTCCTATTACGGAGCGGGCTGCCGCTCGGTCGTCGCCGACGAGATTCGCAAGCGCGGCTACCGCAAGGCGATGCTTGTCACGGACAACGACCTGGTCCGCTTCGGGGTCGCCGCGAAGGTCGAAGAGGTGCTCCGCGGTGCGGAGATTCCCTACGAGATCTTCTCGGACATCAAGCCCAACCCGACGATCAAGAACGTGCTCGACGCGCTGGCCGCCTTCGAACGGTCGGGTGCCGACTGCATCGTGGCGCTGGGCGGCGGCTCGGCCATCGACACGGCGAAGGCCGTGGGCGTGATCCACAACAACCCCGAGTTCAAGGACGTCCGCTCGCTGGAGGGCGTGGCGCCGACCAAGCACCGTGCCGTGCCGACCTTCGCTCTGCCGACGACGGCGGGTACGGCGGCCGAGACGACGATTAACTACGTCATCACGGACGAGGAGAACAAGAAGAAGATGGTCTGCGTCGACCCGAACGACATTCCGATGTGCGCCGTGATCGACTGCGAGCTGATGATGTCGATGCCCAAGGGGCTCACGGCCTCGACGGGCATGGATGCCCTGACGCACGCCATCGAAAGCTACATCACCCCGGGAGCCTGGACGATGAGCGACATGTTCGAGACGAAAGCGATCGAGCTGATCCACGAGCACCTCTACAACGCCGTGCAGAACGGTGCCGACGTCGTCGCCCGCGAGGGGATGGCCGAGGCGCAGTACATCGCCGGCATGGGCTTCTCGAACGTGGGGCTGGGTATCGTGCACTCGATGGCGCACCCGCTGGGGGCCTTCTACGACACGCCGCACGGCGTCGCCAACGCGCTGCTGCTGCCCTATGTGATGGCCTACAACGCCGATTCGCCCGCACGGGCCAAGTACCTCGGCATCGCTCGGGCGATGGGGGTCGACACGACGGGCATGACGGTCGACGAGGGGGTCGAGGCCGCCATCGGGGCGGTGCGCGCGCTCTCGCTGTCGATCGGCATCCCGCAGCACCTGCACGAGATCGGCGTCCGCGAGGAGGATCTGCACGACCTGGCCGTGGCCGCCTTCAACGACGTCTGCACGGGCGGCAATCCGCGTCCGACCTCCGTCGAGGAGATCGAGGAGCTCTACCGCATCGCTTATTAATAAAGGTGCGCGATGGAGATCTTGTTCGGATTGCTCATTATCGCCGTCGGGAGCTTCTGTCAGAGCAGCTCCTACGTGCCGATCAAAAAGGTCCGCGAGTGGTCCTGGGAGAGCTTCTGGCTCACCCAGGGCCTCTTCGCGTGGCTGCTCTTCCCGCTGCTCGGCGCTTTGCTGGCCGTGCCTGCGGGCCACTCGTTCGGCGAACTGCTCACGGCCGACAACGCCTTCCGCATCTGGATGACCATCCTCTTCGGTGCGCTGTGGGGCGTCGGCGGCCTGACCTTCGGCCTCTCGATGCGCTACCTCGGAGTGGCGCTCGGACAGTCGATTTCGCTCGGCACCTGTGCGGGTCTGGGAACGATCCTCGGCCCCGTGATGCTGCATCTGTTCTACCCCGAGGCGGGTCACCTGGAGAAGCTGACCGCTGCCGTGGTGATCGGCGTCGTCGTGACGCTCGTCGGCATCGCCATCATCGGCGTTGCGGGCGGCATGAAGGCGGCGTCGCTCTCGGACGAGGAGAAACAGGCGGCCGTCAAGGATTTCGATTTCCCGAAAGGCATCGGCATCGCCCTGCTGGCGGGCCTGATGAGCGCCTGCTTCAACATGGGGCTGGAGTTCGGCGGCACGCTGCATTTCGCCGAGACGGGCGAGCTGTTCCGCACGCTGCCCGGCACCTTCTTCGTGACGCTCGGCGGCTTCGCGACGAATGCCGTCTACTGCCTGTGGCAGAACGCCCGCAACAAGACGTTCGGCGACTACGGCCGTCGGGAGCTGTGGGCCAATAACCTGCTTTTCTGCGCTTTGGCCGGCGGTCTGTGGTACTCGCAGTTCTTCGGCTTGAGCCTCGGCAAGGGATTTCTCGCCGCATCTCCGACGCTGACGACCTTCGCTTTCTGCATCCTGATGGCGCTCAACGTCACCTTCTCGAACGTGTGGGGCATCCTGCTGAAGGAGTGGAAGGGCTGCTCGCGGAAGACGATCGCGGTGCTGGTGATCGGCATTGCGGTGCTGATCGTCTCGACCTTCATTCCCGAGCTGCTGAAGTAGGGTAGGCAGCTGCTTCGACGGACGGAGAGCGTCGGGCCGAAGCCTTTTCTCGCTCCTGTCTGCGAACTCGCGCAATCGACCTCGCATAGGTCGGCGGGCCGCAGTGTGGTTCTGCTCGCCGTCGTCTCGTGCGGCGCAGTTTCGATGGCGCAGCCATCGGCGGGCCGCAACCTCCCGTATGCCGTCGTTCGCTGCCGCCTCGTGCGGCGCAGTTTCGATCCCGCAGGGATCGGCGGGTCGCAGCCTCCCGCAGCGGAGGCCCGCAACTCGCAGCCGCTCGTTGTGAAACCTCCGCAGGCTGCCGCCCGCGTAAAATCGAACGATCGGAGGCCCGCGGTTTTGGCAAACGTGCATGCACTCCGCAGGCTTCGACCCGAGAGCCGCCCGCAGCCGCTCCGCGAAGCCTTGCTTCGTAAACGTCGCATCTAAACGTAAGATGCGTTCCGTTGCTCGCCCTTCGCCCGATTGTGGGCCGACGGCTGCAACCATTTGTAATTACACTAAAAACAACCGAATATGTTGAAATCTATTCTTGAAAACCGTCCCACCCTGAAGGCCGAGATCGACAAGGTGGCCGAGGTGGCCGGTTATCTGTGGCAGAAGGGGTGGGCCGAGCGCAACGGCGGCAACATCACGATCAACGTCACGGAGTTCGTCGACGACGAGATTCGCCGCATGCCTGCCATTTCACCCGCCTATCCGATCGGCACGACGCTGCCGTCGCTCAAAGGGTGCTATTTCTTCTGCAAGGGTACGAACCGCCGCATGCGCGATCTGGCCCGCTGGCCGATGGAGAACGGCTCGGTGATCCGCATTTCGGACGACTGCGCCTCGTACGTCATCATCGCCGACAAGGCCGTAAAACCCACCTCGGAGCTGGCGTCGCACCTCTCGATGCACAACCAGATGATCGAGAGCGGCAACGGCTACAAGGCGGCGATCCACACGCATCCGATCGATCTGATCGCCATGACGCACAACCGAGCGTTCCTGCAGAAGGACGTGCTGACGAACCTGCTGTGGTCGATGATCCCCGAGACGCGCGCTTTCTGCCCGAAGGGGTTGGGCATCGTGCCGTACTACATGCCTTCGTCGGTCGAGTTGGCCGAGGGTACGATCGAGCAGCTGAAGGAGTACGACGTGGTGATGTGGGAGAAGCACGGCGTATGCGCCGTCGGCCCCGATATCATGGAGGCCTTCGACCAGGTGGACGTGCTGTCGAAAGCCGCACAGATCTATCTGACGGCCAAATCGATGGGCTTCACGCCCGAGGGTACCTCGCAGGAGCAGATGGACGAGCTGAAACGCGCGTTCAATCTGTAACGAGCGCTTTGCATTGAGACAGACAGCCGCTGCGGCCTTCGGACCGCAGCGGTTGTCGTGTTTTTGAAGGGACTGATTCGCACATGCGTTATCGATTTTGCAGGGGATCGGGCGGGCCGCAGCATGGTTCTGCTCGCCGCCGTCTCGTGAGGCGCAGTTTCGATGGCGCAGCCATCGGCGGGTCATAGTCTTCCGTTGGGGTGAGTGCCGCATCGATGTCGCAAGACGTCAGCGGGCCGCAGCCTCCTGCCTGTGTCGTTCACTGCTGTCTCGTAGGGCGCAGGTGTTCGATGGCGCAGCCATCGGCGGGCCGCAGCCTCCGCACGCGGAGGCCCGCAGCTCTAAACGAGTGCGTGCCCCCGCAGGCTTCGACCCGCAAGGCGATTTGCTCGATAGCGCCTGCAGAACTGTACGATTTCGGCCTGCTTGAGGGCTGCTACTCGCGTAAGCTCGTTGCAGGCCCCTCCGCTCGGCTGCGGGCATGAGTCCGCTCCGATGCCGCAGCTTCACCGTGCGAAGGCCCGCATGGGGCGTCCCTTCGCAAGCTTCGGCTCCCCTTGCTCGGCTACGACTGATACCGCATAATCGCGCGTAAGCGCGTCCGTCAGCGAATAAAGTTCGTGCGGATCGGAGCCTCTGCCTCGGGCGGGACGATCCCCGCCTCGCGGGCTGCGGCAAACGCTTTGAGCATCCACGCCATGTTGCGTCCGAGCGTCCGCATGATCTGCAATCCTTCGGCATCCTGCCGCACTTGTTCGGGTGTCGAGCCGTGCACCATGTTCCAGTATTGCGATGGCACGAGCGGCATTTGGTGGAAGACGATGTACTTGTTGAGCTGGTCGAGTGTCGCGGTGGTACCCGCGCGACGGGCGCTCGTAATGGCTGCCGCGGGTTTGTGTCGGTAGATTCCCAGCGGTTTGCCTACCATGAAGGCGCGATCGAGAAACGAGGTGAGGGCCCCCGAGGCGGCCGCATAATGAACAGGCGATCCGAAGACGAAGCCGTCGGCCGTGCGGGCCTTTTCGACGAAATCGTTGACGGCATCAGCGCGGAAACAGCGGCCGCTGCGGGCACAGTTTCCGCAGCCGATGCAGCCTGCGAGCGGGTCGTTGCCGATCCAGAAGATTTCCGAGCCGATCCCTTCGGCGGCGAGGGCGCCTGCGATTTCGTCGAGCGCCGTGCGGGTGCAGCCGTCGCGGTGCGGGCTGCCGTTAACCATCAAGACATGCATGGGGTAGTGGGTTGTGTGTTACGATGACAAAGGTAGGAAAAAAGCCCCTGCGGAACAATTTCTTTGGAAAATGTGCCCGAAAAATTTGGAGAACGAAAAAAAAAGAATTACCTTTGCAACCGCATTCGAGAGGGAATGCGACATACACATTGCGGAAATAGCTCAGTTGGTAGAGCACAACCTTGCCAAGGTTGGGGTCGCGAGTTCGAGTCTCGTTTTCCGCTCACAAAACAGGAGGATCGAGCGATCGATCCTTTTTTCTTTTGTCAGTCAGCGAATTGCGGTGTTATCGCCTTTTAGCGTGTTAACGATCTGTTAACCGATCTTCTGCTCTGTCTTGCAGTAATTTTCAGCTTGAAAAAGAACTCGATAAAAACAATATTTAGTTTTTAGCAAATTAAGAATTTTTTTCGATGACTTTCCATATATCTGTATAGGAACCACCCTTCCGCCCGAATGCTTTTGCGCGTTTTATCGCATCGGTCGTTTTGCCGTTTTCAACAAGATCTACCACCCATCTTTGAGGTCGTAAAAAATGTTCATTCTTAGCAAATCGAGGAATATATTTCTGCAAAGCCTTAGTTGCATCATGGGATGTTCTTAGATGACGATTGGTATTTTCATAATGAAGTAAAAACCAATATTCGATAGAAGGCATGCTACAACATAAAGTTACATTTTTGCTCTTATCATATTTTTGATGTAAGTCATTTATTCGTTGCGCCTCTACATCATCCCATTGTTTGACGTCTTCATCAAATAGACATATAACGTGTGTATTTGCTTCCAGTCCCTCATCTATGAGTTTATTGATATTGGTCATTGATTCATTTCCGAATAAACGGGGATACAATTCATATTTTAAACCGAGTAGCGGTTTTAGATGTTTCAAATACCAATATTCGGTAATGCCTGCACCGACAACACGTATTTGCGGTTTACGTGTTTGGCGAGTATTTATCCTACGTCCCATAATTAATTCTTTATGTTGGGTAGAGCGCCAAATTGTCCATTACGATATGCTCGCTCGATTTTGGTAATCTTATTCAAACCGTTGAATTCAACAAGTGAATACAGATCAGTTGAACCACTTTTGCTTTTCTCGACAAACCAAACATTATCTTTCCGAATAAGACTATCTATTGTATTAAGCAAACCCGGATAGTGGGTTGTGATAAGCAACTGGCTTTGACTCTCTTTCAACAGATATTCCTGCAGGATATATTCCATCAAGTCGGGATGAAGCGAAGTTTCTAACTCGTCGATTAGCAGAATCGCATCATTGTTTACCGCCTCATAGATAGCAGCTTCGATACCCATTACACGTTTGGTTCCCGCGCTTTGCTGTTCGGTCTGCAACTCGTATGTTTCTTTACCCCGATCGTTTTCCACCGTGTGTTCGAACCCTATGATTTGTTTCTTGATCGTAGATTGGCCTGCTAATTTCTGTTTGATTTCATCCGGCACATTTTCATCGCTCAGCAGAAGTTTTTGAACTTCTGCTGGTATGGGTTCTTCTTCTACACGATCGTGGAGCCCCGTGATGTTGAAATCTGCCAAATGAAGAAAATCAAGTAGATAATCTTTAAATTCGGTATTCATGCCGATTTTTTTCTGACAGAAGCGAGTCATATTGGTCGAGGGCTTTACCATAGGCATGAATTGAGTATGTATCCACACTCGGACGACATCCACATGTTCCATTTTCATATTGACGTGTCCGCGAACTGCAAAGAACGATTTGTTGGGTAAACAAAGCAAATTCAAAGTTTTTTGCTCTTCTTGTCCAATTTTCTGGACGCTGGGATTAAATGTTAGTACAGATTGCCCGTCTTCAAATTTACGTTCGAAAACCATTGTCGGTTGCACCGTTTTATAGTAAGACAATTTCTCATGCATTACTTGTTTGCTGGTTGCCTTTAACTGGTACCAATAGCGTACACCGTTAGCCCAAAACTTGATGCTATATTCCGACGGTTGATTCGGTGTTTCCGAATCGAGTAAGAAAGGTTCCAATCCAGTAGGATCATCCATATTTTGGGGGTCGGATACCCAAAAATCGTGGAGAAATTTAATAGCGTATAAGAGGTTGCTTTTTCCACTTGCATTGGAGCCGTAAACAATTCCGATTTTAAGTAGCCTTGTCCCGTTGGGCATGACAACTACATGAGACGATTCAAAAGTAGTATCATCCGTTGCCTCGAAACTAAACGTTACTTCGTCTCTAAAAGACAAAACATTCTTGAAAGTTATTTCTTCAATCATCGTTGAAATGTTTTATGATACAAATATACGCGTTTTATTGATTGCAGCAACAAAACAAGTGCAATTAATCTGTTTTATTTGAACAAATAGAAAAATATTAGCCAAAATGCAAAATAGAATCTCGATAAATTAAAGTTGATATTTTGCATTACATCCATGTTTCTCTATATTCGATAAAAATTCGCATTCAAAGATTAAGTAAAATAATCAGCATTTGAATAGAATCAATGAACGAAAAAATTATAACATTATATGCAACTACATTGTGAAAGACATAAATTATATTTACTGTCGTCATCATTTCTTCATTTCAAGAAAAAATCGTACTTTTGTCGTGCAAACAACGTAATTTATTGGCTCCAAATGATTGAATGGTTGACATGAAGCATACGGGACAAGTATGCGCAGAGCCGTTGGGAGTTAGCGCTCCGCGAATGGCACATTGTCGAACCTGAAAAGGAGAAACGTTGTTTGCAGTTGCGCATTTTTTTAATACAGCGATGCTGATATTTACCCGACTTTTCAGTCGGGTTTTTTATTATCGGAATTTTTCACTATCTTTGCTCTCGCGAATTACATATTGTTATAACTGTTACTGTCGGTGCTCGATAAAGCAATCGCTTTAGAAAAGTATGCGCAGAGCCGTTGGGGTTGATCGCCCGCGAACGGCACTTTATTGAGCCTGTAACAGGGGGATATGTAGTTCGCAGCTGCGCATATTTTTTATTTTTATGCGAACTACATTAACCGTCCGTACTCCGGTACAGACAAGCCGCAAGGCCAGCCGCCGGCGGATTCCGCCGCGCAACATTTCGATTCATTTCCATTCCCATCCGCCGGATTAGCAAACAACTGCTAACCGAATCGTTATGCTCTTTGTCGTGCCGCGGGCACGATAAGGACAGCCCTACTATTGTCCAATTCCAAACATTCAAAACTATGGAAATGAATCAGAATAGCGTGCAGGAACAGCCTGCACAAACCATAATTCCCGCGCCCGCAAAATCCGAAAATACGGATGCCGCAGCCGCGAACCCCGAATCGCAGCCAGAGGAGTTGCATTCGTCCGCCTCACCGCAACAAACGCTCGAATATACTTACAACCCCGGAAAAGCGGCCTGCATTGCCGAAGTGTTACGCGAGTTGTTAGATCCCGAATATATTTTGCTGTTCGGGAAAATGACGGGCAAAACACCTCACAGCGATATACTCACTTACGACTTGCTGGTCATAACGGCCGACCCGCCGCGCTATAACTGGTACGACGCAAAACGTTATCTTAAAATGAAGATACCGTCGATAGGCCACGGTGCGCCGTATATGAATATATACATTCATACGCTGCATGACGTAGAATCGAATTACGGGCGATCATGCCTGCGTTGTGCGCCTTCGTGACGATCATCTTCAACGGCTTGGTGTAGATGCAGACGCACGAGGGCGTCAGCCCCTTTTCGCTGCGCAGGTAGAGGTCGTAATCGGTAATGAACGTTTCGGTCAGCTCTTTCAACGGAATATCCCTGCGACGGAGCTTGTCGGCGAGAAACTCCGCCAACCGCTTGCGCACGTTGTCGTACTTGCGGTAGGTGGACTGCGCCCGATCGACGCCGACGTGCTGCTTGAAGTCGCGGTTGAACTTGTCGAACGCTTCCAGCAGCGTTTCGTACTCTTCGCCCATACCGAGGTAGGCTAACTTCACCCGCTCGGCCGTGACGTAGGCATCGCGGTCGGAAATACGCTGGTAATGTCGCTCGATTTGGGTACGGATATGCTCCAGCTTGCGGTTGACCGTCTGCGCCTCGTGGCTCTTGCCCGCGGCCTTGTTGGCTTTGGAATCCCACAAGGCGGGCGGCAGGGTTACGCGGCAGTTGACGAACGTGCTTTTGCCGTTCACCGTAAGGCGGGCATACACGGGAATGCGTCCCTCCTTCATGCGCTGTTTGTTCACATAGAACAGAATCTTGAACGTGTTTCTCATAACGGTTTTACAGATTGCAAAGTTAAGTCGTTATGAGTTCAGAATCAATATGAAAAATTACGCAAAACAGTGAATAAAAATCAGTTACACGCACGGTCGTCGCAAAGACACAGTTCGGACCGTTAACAAAAGCCGTTAACGATTTGTTAACCGAACTCTTGCTTTTCGATGTTCCGAACCGCCGAAACGTCCATTTGCAGAATACGGCATAAAAACGCATATATCGCAATCCGTCAGTCTGTTAGCTTCGATTGACGTCCGGCTGCGGCGGTAATCTCGTTTTCCGCTCAAAAACAGGAGGATCGATCATTTGATCCTTTTGTTTTTTTGTTGTCGGTTCCGTGCATTGCGCTTCGCGTTGTGTTGCAGCCATGCATAACCCCGCCTCTTCGGACATCCGCTTTCCTATATATTGGCCTCTCCGCACACAGGTTATCCCCGAAAACCTTCCCTCTTGTGAATCGGCCTCCCGCCTCTCGCATCGCTCGCCTCCACTCCTGTCCCCGCCCCCTACAGCCACCGCATTTCCTCCATGCCGCCTCGCTCGTATGCCAGCTTCTCCGATCACTCTGTCCCGTCCTGCCGCCCGCACCGCTCGCCTCCACTCCTGCCCCCCCCCTACAGCCACCGCATTTCCTCCATGCCGCCTCGCCCGTATGCCAGCTTCTCCGATCACTCTGTCCCGCCGCCCGCACCGCTCGTCTCCGCTCCGGTCATCTATCCTTACAGCCGCTGCATCTCCTCCGTGCCGGCTCCCGTCCCCTTATACCGACTCTCCTTGTGGTTGAACCGATAGCTTACGGTCAGCCCGATTCGACGCGTATTGTCTTGGACGGCCCGCCGCTCCAGGGTCTGCTCGTCGTAGAACACGGAGGCATCCCGCATGGTATGGAACAGGTCGCTGCCTTCGAGCAGCATGTTCCACTTGCCTCCTGCAAACTCCTTGTTGAGACTGACATGCAGGTGCCAGGAGGCTTGCGTCTTTCTGTTTTGAACATAACCGTCGCTCTCCCAGCCGCTGTCGATGCGCAGCAGGAAACCCTTCGATAGCGTAACGGCATTTTCCCAGCCCAGTCGGAAAACGGTACCGTCCATGCGTTTCGACTTTCCGAGATAGGCGATGCCCAGCCGCTGCGTACTTCCGCCGACGGACCATGCGGGCTGCCACACGCCGAACGTAGGGGCGTAGGCGACCGAAAAAAGCCATTCGTCGCGCGATTTTTCGTTTCGGAATCGGTGGATGGTGATCTTCGGATCAGCCTCCGACTGCTCGAATGCGAAAAACAGATCGTTCTTGTAGCGGTTGTAGCCGAACTGCACCTGCAGGTTGTTTCGCCGCACCGCACCGACGCTGACGGAGTGGACGTAGGCGGGTTGCAGATCGGGCGTTCCGCTCAAGTAGGTGAGCCGGTTGCCGTAACGCACCGCGCTGTTCAGCATTTCGTAGTGGGGGCGTATCGTCTGTATGCGATAATCCAGCGACAGTTGCGTGTCGCCGATCGAGGTTTGCAGCGAAACGGCGGGAAAAAGGTGGTCGTATACGTTGCTCCGATCAGGCCGGAACGCCCCGTTTTCGCGGAAATCGTACGTCACGTGTTCGTAGCGAAGGCCCGCCCGCGCGTCGACGGGTCCGAGGGCCGTCTCGCAGCCGGCGAAAACGGCGATGTTCCGATCGGTTATCCGGTCGTCGGAGGCCGCGATGATTTCGCCGAATCCGCTCGACTGCGCTCGTCTGTGCGTATCGGTGTATTCCGAACCTAACGACAGCCGACTTTTCCGAATCGGGTAGGAGAGCACGAGCTTGCCTGCAAACAGGCGGTTGGTATAGCGGTCGCTTGTTTCGGAGCAATAATCCTCGTAGTGCCGGCTGCGGTCCGCCACCTCGGACCGCCCGCTGCCGTCGCCCAGCAGCGCATCGGCATTGAAATCGACCTGCAGATGGCCGATCGCTCCCGCATAATAGAGGTTGACGTGATGGGCGGTCGATTGCTGCTGCTCCGTTTCCGAGGTATGCCAGACGTCGTACGGGCGGCCGTCGACGCATACGTCCGTCCGGTTGCGATGGTCGGCTTTCGTGCGCGGCATCGAGGTCAGCTCGTACAGCCCCCCGAACGAGTGGCGGGTGCCGACGGCGTAATCGGCTCCGATCCGGCCGAAATAACGTTGTTCGGAGCCGCTGTCTTTCGAGGTCGCCGCCTGCGTCCATCGTTCGTCCACGCGGGTCTCGATGTCGGTAACGGCCGTTTGGCGGGGATGCGTCCGATCGTAACGGAGCGAACCGAAGAGCGATAACCCGCCCTGTCGATCGTGCAGCTCCAGCTGCCGGGCCGTGTCGAAGCGTTCGGCATAACCGACCGACGAACGAAGGCCGATGCCCCATCCGTCGTCCGCATTTTTTTTGGTCGTGATGTGCAGGACCGCTCCGACCGAGGCGTCGTATTCCGATCCCGGGCTGGTCAGCAGGCGGATGGTTCGGATGGCCTCCGAGGGGAGGCGTTCGAGCTCCGACCGGTCGCGCACGAGGCGGTTGTCGATATAGACGAGGGGAGCGCCTTTGCCGACAACTTCGAACGAGCCGTCGATTTTTCGGCGGATGCCCGCCAGATGTCCGATGACGTCGTTCGCGGTTCCGGCTTTGGCGAGCGCGCTGTTTTCGATCTGCGTGGCGATGCCTCCCGCAACGGCTTGGTAGGTGGGGCGGTGGCCGATGACGATCACCTCGCCCAACGCCAGCGTGTCCGCCTGGAGGGTGATCGTGCCCAGATCGCACGGAGTGGATTCGAGCGTGCGAGTCTGAAATCCGACGAACGATATCTGTACCGTATAGGGTTCCGCATCGGCGACTTTCAGCGAAAAGCGGCCGTCTTCGCCGGTGATGCCTCCTTGAAGCGGCGCCGAGTCGTTCTTGTGACAGAGGACGACGGTCGCATAACCGACGGGCAGGTTCCGTTCGTCTACAACCGTGCCCGTAAAGGTTTGAGCCGTAGCCGGTAAGGCGGCAAGCAGCATCGAAGCCGCGAGCCGAATGCAAAGGTTTATTTTCATGGGATTTGGAATGATTTTATAGACCGTTTGGTCTAATCCTGTCGACGAAAAAAGGCGCCGAGCAGGCTTCGGCGAAACGGAGTCAACGAGTGTTTCGAATCGGTTTTATTGCGTGACCAGGGCGTAGAGGCTTTCCCAGTCGTGTCGGAGGCAGGAGATCGTATCGATGTTGCAAAGACTTTTCAACTGCTTGGCGTTTACCCCTTCATAGATATCCATAAACAGCGCGACGATGGCTCCGTCGGGCAGTTCGGTCGTGATTTCGCCCCGTTCGCGGCCGGCGGCAAGGGCTTTTCCCCAGGCCTCGCGCTCCTTCTGTTCCTGGTCCGCAATGATTTTGCCCAGCGCAGGAATGCGCATCGACGCCTGGCCGATGAGGATCTGCACTTTGAATTTGTCGCCCAGTCCCGCCATTTTGCGGGCCGCCTTTTCGCGAACGCGGAGCAGCGAATCGATAAATCCGCGGAGCGATTCGTAGGACAAACGGCTGTGGTTGACCGTCATGTAATTTACGATCAGGTATCCGGCCGCCTCCTCGAAGACGGTTTCCTTGTTCTTGAAATGATAGTAGAAGGTTCCTTTGGCCTGCCCCGAGGCCTCCAGAATATCCTGCATGGTGATTTCGTGATACCCCTTTTGGAGGAACAGACGCAGGGCGGCCAGTAAAATAATGTTTTTCGTGTCGTTCATGGTCGTCAGCTTTTAGACCGTTTGGTCTACAAAAGTAGGGCGATGATTTTTATTTTCCAAATATGCGGGCCGTTTTTTTCGAAAAGCGGGGTAGGGGCCTGTCGGGAGCGGTTATTTTTTGCTCTTCGATACGATTTCGTAGGATCGGCGTACCCGATCTTTGATTTCGGGGTCGGGCATATCGTCGTTGAAACGGAGGCTGATCCAATATTTGGGACTCATGTTGTAGGGCGAGCCGACGGCCATGTACCGTGCTTTCAGTTCGTCGATCAGATCGGGATCGCATTTGACGGTGCACCGATCGAATTTTTCGATATCGAGGAAGCAGAAAATGCGATCTCTCACATAGAATGCCAACACGGATTGCGCCGCACGAAAGGCCTGGAAGGGCATCTTTTCGCAGCTGTCGGGCAGCGAAAGGCAAAATTCGCGAAAGTCTTCGATGTTCATTCTTGTCTGTTGCGTGTTACGGTGTTGCGTCGTTGTCGGCTCCGATGCCGTTCGGTTTGCCGATGTCGGGTCGGATAGGGTCCGGTCTCTATTTTTTTCGTATCGGGCTGTTTCCCTGCATGTTCGGTTGTTTCGATTTTTCCCGTTTGCGGCGGCACAACCTTTTACGTTGTTCGGTTTTGGCAATCGCGGTCAGGCGTACGGGTGGATGGCTTCGCGGCGTTGCCCTTATCGGGTCGTGCAATTCGTGTGTTGCGGAGCGGTTCCGTACAAAGCTGCTTTCCTTCGGTTTCTTGGGGCTGCCGACTGGACGGTTCGGATTGCTTTGGGGCGCTTGTTTTGTCGGGTGCGCAATTTGTGCGTTCGTCGTAAAGCTGTTTATTTCGTTGTTTCGGTTTTGCAGCTTGCTGCCGTCAGCCGTACAGGGAGCGCATCGCTTCGAAGCACGGGCTGTTTGCCGACTCGACGCTGTCGGTACGCGTGCGATCGTCGCAAGCGATCGATTGTTCCGAATGCCTTGCAGTTGGCGCGCAGCTGCGGGGACGGACTTGAATGCGTCGTTCTTCCGCATCCATAATTTAACATAATATAAATATTAATTCAAATTTCAACGGATTGACAAATAGTATGTTTCGGTGGATCGAACGCTTGAAAACGCGCTGAAACGGGCTAGATAAAACGTCGCGAGAATCGCGTAAACGGAAACGGTGCGGCCGATGGGTCGAAGAAACGCACGCTGCGAGGTTTGCTGCGTGCGGAAAAGCTACTCGTTCGTTGGTGCGTAGCTTTCGAAGGATTGGTCGTCGTAAAAAATCACGATGCGAGTCGGCCGACGCTTGACGGTCGATGCGTTGACAGCGATCGGTGCGGCCGTCGACGACGCGGGTTGCGAACGGTCGGTCGCAGCCGGCTCGGTCGCGGGCAGTCGGTCGAAGAGATTCGCCGTGTTCGACGTCGGAGCTGCGGCTTCGCTCTTCGGTTCGGGCCGATACATCGGACCGCGATCGACCAGCAGCCAGTCGGGATTGAGAGCGGGAAACTGCCGCAGGATCTTTTGCAGCATTTCGAAGCTGGGTTTGTTTCGTCCCGCCATGATATGGGAAATTCCCGCAGGGTTGACACCGAGCATCTCAGCGAGCTGTCCCGGCTTGAGCCCCTCGTTTTTCATCAAGTCACGCAATTTTTCCTGCATACACAAACTTTTTTACAAATATAAACACTTTTCTTTTGTAAAGCAAATGAATTTTCATTTTGTAATCTATTAACAGCTGTTCATTTTATTTACATTTGTCACATTTATATTATGGTTAAATTCTGCCGCATCTCTTTAGCTATACTTTTAAATGATCTATTTTGCATAAATCGGCTGATATATAAGGCCTGCTTGTGGCAAAATACCGGTTTTGCATATAGGCCGCCTATAAGAGCTTGACACGGTCTGCATACGCCTTTGTTTTGGTTGATATGATTTTTATAAACGGCTGTTTTTTAACAAATCATTGTCGTATTGTTTAATGATTTTACAAGTGCTTTCAGGGTGATTTCTCGATTCGTGCTACCCTGCCCGATCATTTGTCGAGTTGTAATTATAAACGTGTCGATTACATTTGTTGACATTACAAATGTAATACAAATGGAAATTCCGAACGATTCGAGTGTTTACAAAAGTAAACCACACTACCCTTTCGGGATTGTTTTCGGGTAAAAATCGGATTTTCCGTATCCTTGCCGACCTTTTTCGGTTCGTCGGCATAAGATGAGCCTGTATTATGTTAAATTCGGATACGGAACGGGTAGTGCACGAACGCACTACCCGATTAGATTATAGCGTGTTACAGGGTTATTAACAGCGCGTTTATCCGCGGAGCGCGGCGGCTGTTTCGGCGAACTCTTCGGGAGTCGGAACGCTCCTTTCGCGGTGGAAATCGACGTCGTTTTCGTCGTTGATCGGGATCAGATGGATGTGTGCATGCGGCACCTCGAGCCCCAGCACGACCACTGCTACCTTTTTGCAGGCGATCTTTTGGCGGATGCGTGCGGCGACCTGTTTGGCGAAGAGCATCATGTCGGCGAGCGTGCGGTCGTCGAGGTCGAACAGGTAGTCCACCTCCTGCTTCGGGACGACGAGCGTGTGGCCCGTCGCGAGCGGACGGATGTCGAGAAATGCGTAGAAGCGGTCGTCTTCCGCGACCTTGTACGAGGGAATCTCGCCCTCGATGATGCGGGTGAAAATGGTTGCCATGATGAAATAGTTTTGTGTGTTCTCGGTCGTATTGTCCGCGCGGGAGGGCCTTTCGGACCTTCGCAGCGCGTCGGGCCTTGCCCTGCCCGCCGTTTTCGGGCTTGTTTCAGCGCATTTGCAGTGCGTCGGGGTACGGCCTTGTTCTTCGGCGTGCGGGCTTATTTGGGAGCTTCTGCGCTTGTCTGGCGCCTTGCCCCACTTCTTCGGCTTGCGGGTTTATTTGGGAGCTTCTGCGCGTTGTCGCACGCCTTGCTCCAGTTCTTCGGCTTGCGGGCTGCTTATTTCGGGGCTTCTGCGCGTTGTCGGACGCTTTGCCCCAGTTCTTCGGCTTATGGGCTTTTTTTCGGGACCTTTGCGGCCTTTGTCCGCCTACCCTGCCCGTTGCCCGTTTTCGAGCTTATGCGGCGGCGTATTGGCGGTGTATGTCGGGGCTACCCGCTCCGTCGGTTTTCGAGCCTGTTTCGGCCTCTTTTTCGGGTGTCGGAGCGAGGATGGCAGCTGCGCAGCGGAAGGCTCCGGCTCTCTGCGTGTGGGGTGCTTCCGAGCTTCGGAGCGGAGAAGGCGGCTCGCAGAGGGCTGCGGCATGCCGAGCGTCCCCGAAAACCCTTGAAAAGGCTGTCTTACGCCTGTTTTACCTGCGGAACTGCCCCTTCTGCCAGAGGGCGTTCCGTTACATTTCCTCTTCGGCGAATTTGGGTTTCAGGATCTCCGAATAGATGACCGCGCGGCGCAGGTCGAACTCCTCCGCCGAGAGGCCGTTTTCGACCTCCGTTGCGGGCTCCTCCTGGAGAATCGGTGTCGGAGGCGTCGCGACGGCCGCGGGTGCCGCCTTCGGCTTGCTTGCCTTGCGGGCGGCCTTCGGTTTGTGCGGCTGCTGCGGCTGTTCGGCCGTATCGAACGGGTTGAACGAACCGAACGGTCCCTGCGGTCCGAAGGGATTGAAGGGCTCGAAAGGGTGTTCGTGCGGCTCCCGTGCCTGTTTTTGCTGCTCCTGCGGACGCTTGCGGAAGATGTTGCGCAGCACGAGCAGCATGACGAGCAGCGTGACGATAAAGCTGAATTTTTCCTCCATGGCGGATTTAATTGAGGGTGCGTTTGACGGTTTCGATGCCCTTGATGCGGCGCAGCTTGTCCATGACGGCGTTCAGGCTCTCGGCGTCCTTGACGTAGAGGCTCAAACTGCCCTCAAAGATGCCCGCATGGCTCTTGATGTTGATTTCGCGGATGTTGATGTTGAAATCGTCGCTGACGATGCGCGCCAGCTCCAGCAGGATGCCCTTGCGGTCGATGCCGCGCAGTTCGGCCGTGACGAGGTACGACATCGCCTTCTCGTGCGACCAGCGAATCTCCTCCTTGACGATGTTCTTGCCGTGCTGGGCGGCCAGGCGGTTCAGCTCGTCGCAGGTCGCCTTGTGGACGATGATGCGCCCCGTGGCGGGATCGCGATACCCCACCACCTTGTCGCCCGGGATCGGATGGCAGCACTCCGCCACCTCGAACTGCTGCGGGTCGGACGATTCGGCCGGATCGGCCGCATGCGGATGTTCGGGCGTCTCCGACACCTCATCCTTTCCTTTATGTGGAATCAGGAAGGTCCAAAATTTCAATAGCTTGCGCTTCGAGTTCTCTTTCAGGATTTTCTCCAGGTCGTTCAGCTCGACGATCCCTGCGCCGATCTTGCTGTAGAGCTCCTCCTTGCTCGAACTCTCGTAGGCGGGCATGATCTTGCGCAGCGTATGGCCGTTGAGCTGGATGTTGAGCTCCTGCATCTTCGCTTCGAGGAGCCGCATGCCGCGTTCGATGTTGTTCTGGCGCTCGCGCTTGAGGAACTGCTTGATCGACTGGCGCGCCTTGCTCGTCGTCACCAGGTCGAGCCACTCGGCTTTCGGACGCGCGTTGTCGGCGGTGATGATCTCGATCTGGTCGCCGCTCTGGATCTGCGTCGTGATGGGTTTGAGCTCGTGGTTGATCTTGGCGCCGATGGCGCTGTTGCCGATCTTCGAGTGGATGTCGTAGGCAAAGTCGAGCGCCGTCGAACCGTAGGGCATCTTGCGCGACTCCCCCTTCGGGGTGAAGACGACGATTTCGGAGGTGTAGAGCGAGAGTTTGAAGTTGTCGAGGAAATCGACCGCGTTTTCCGTCGGGCTGTTCAGCGCCGCGCGGATCTGCTTGAGCCACTTGTCAAACTCGTCTTCGTCCTGCGAGAGGGTCGCATGCTTGTATTTCCAGTGGGCCGCGAAGCCGCGTTCGGCGATGTCCTCCATGCGCTGGGTGCGGATCTGCACCTCGACCCAGATGCCGTCGGGGCCCATGACGGTCGAGTGCAGCGCCTCGTAGCCGTTGGCCTTCGGCATCGAAATCCAGTCGCGCAGCCGGTCGGGCTTCGGGGTGTAGATGTCGGTGATGGTCGAGTAGATCTGCCAGCACTGGGTCTTCTCGGAGGGAAACGGCAGCGACTGGAAGACGATGCGGATGGCGAACAGGTCGTAGACCTCCTCGAAGGGGATCTGCTTGCGCTGCATCTTGTTCCAGATCGAGTAGATGCTTTTGACGCGTCCCGAAATTTCGTAGTTGATCTTGTCGTGGTCGAGCGCCGCGATGATCGGGGCGTTGAACTTGTCGATGTATTCGCGGCGCGAAGCCTCGCTTTCGGCCAGCTTGGCCTGGATTTCGGCGTATTGCTGCGGGAAGCGGTATTTCATGCAGAGGTCTTCGAGCTCGCTCTTGATCGAGTAGAGCCCCAGCCGATAGGCCAGCGGCGCGAAGAGGTAGATCGTCTCGCCCGTGATCTTGATCTGCTTGTTGACCGGCATGGCGCCGAGCGTGCGCATGTTGTGCAGGCGGTCGGCGATCTTGATGAGAATCACCCGCACGTCGTCCGAGAGGGTCAGCAGCACCTTGCGGAAATATTCGGCCTGCTCGGAGGTGTCGGCGTTGAAAACCCCCGACATTTTCGTCAGGCCGTCGACCATCGAGGCGATCTTCGGTCCGAAGATGCGTTCCATGTCCTCGACCGTGTACTCCGTATCCTCCACCACGTCGTGCAGCAGCGCCGCCACGACCGACTTGACGCCGAGGCCGATTTCGTCGATGACGATCTTCGCCACGGCGATCGGGTGCAGCAGGTAGGGTTCGCCCGAACGGCGGCGGACTCCCTGGTGCGCCTCTTTCGCCAGAAAGAAGGCGCGCTTGATGAAGTTCCAGTCCTCGTCGTTCTTGCAGATCTTCGTACAGGAATAGAGCAGTTCCTCCCATTTCTCTTTGATGAGCTGCTCGTCTTCGGCCGTATAGTTCATACTCCTAACTGTTGGTTCTTGCCTGTCGTTACCGATTCGGATCCATCGGGGCGCTTCCGCCGCCTGCGAGTGTTTTGCGGGGGTGTGCTTTGTCTGCCTCGGCAGGGCCCCGCGCGGTAAGCGCGTGCCGTTCGCCGCCGCCCCATGCGGCGGACGGCAACTCTCGCGTCTGCTCGATGCCGTCACGTCGCTGTCGGCGAACGAGGTGTGGGGCGGTTCTTGCGGGGTACATACGCTTCGTATGCCCGGCTGGAGCTCGCGCTGTAAAGCGCGTGCCGTTCGCCGCCGCCCCCTGCGGCGGACGGCAAATCTCGCGTCCGCTCGTTGCCGTCCTGCCGCCGTCGGCGAACGCGGGAGCGTCGCATTCATGCAGGGGCGTTCCCTGAACGTGAGCGGGCGCCCCTTCCGCGAACTACTCTTCCGCTGCGGCGGGGGCTTCGGCGGGACGTGCGCCGCCGCGGCGGTTGTCGTGGTCGGCCTTCATCGCCTCGCGCACCTCGGCTTCGATCTGCCCTGCGATCGCAGCATCCTGCCGCAGCAGCTCCTTGACCGAATCGCGGCCCTGGCCGATCTTCTTATCCTTGTACGAGTACCACGAGCCCGCCTTCTTGATGACGCCGTAGTCGACGCCGAGGTCGATGATCTCGCCGATCTTCGAAATGCCCTCGCCGAACATGATGTCGAACTCGGCGCGGCGGAACGGAGGCGCCACCTTGTTCTTGACGATCTTCACGCGGGTGCGCGTGCCGAGCTGCTCCTCGCCGTCCTTGATGACCGAGACGCGGCGGATGTCGATGCGGACGCTGGCGTAGAATTTCAGCGCGTTGCCGCCGGTCGTCGTCTCGGGGTTCCCGTAGACGATGCCGATCTTGTCGCGCAGCTGGTTGATGAAGATGCAGACGGTCTTCGTCTTGGCGATGCTCGACGTGAGCTTGCGCATCGCCTGCGACATGAGGCGCGCCTGGAGACCCATCTTCGAATCGCCCATCTCGCCCTCGATTTCGGCTTTGGGCGTCAGCGCCGCCACCGAGTCGATGACGATGATGTCGATGGCGCTCGAGCGGATCAGCGAGTCGGCGATTTCGAGCGCCTGCTCGCCGTTGTCGGGCTGCGAAATAAGCAGGTTGTCCACGTCCACGCCCAGCTTCTGTGCGTAGAAGCTGTCGAACGCGTGCTCGGCGTCGATGAACGCCGCGATGCCGCCCGTCTTCTGCGCCTCGGCGATGGCGTGGATCGCCAGCGTGGTCTTACCCGACGATTCGGGACCGAAGATCTCGATGATGCGCCCCTTGGGGTAGCCGCCCACGCCCAGCGCCATGTCGAGCGTTACGGAGCCCGTCGGAATGACGGGTACGTCGTTCACCTCGTCGCTGTTCATGCGCATGATCGAGCCTTTGCCGAAATCCTTTTCGATCTTGGCCATTACGGCGTTCAGGACCTTCAGCTTGTCGGGATTCACTTGTGTTTTGTCTGCCATGTGTATCGTTTTTTTGTTCGTTGCTTCGTGGTGCGGGTTCCGCCCCCGTCGTCGCGCAATGCGGCGGAACGGAGCGGACGGAGCCGCAGGGTGCCAAACGGCATAATTTACCTTCAAAGATACGAAAATTTTGCCGATTTCCGCTCTTTGCGCCCGCTTTTTTGGCGGCGGGCGGTTTTAATCCCACGAGTAGGTCACCTCGACCTGCTCGTTGAACTCCTCGGAGGTGGCGTTCAGGCGGCGGTGGCAGGCGGGGCAGCGGATCGCCACCTGCGTTTCGACGTAGCCGCGGCCGTCGCCGCAGCCGATGCAGTGCGGCAGAAAACCGAAGCCTCCGTCGGTCGAATGGTTGAAACGTGCGCCGCAATGTTTGCAGCGGATGGTGTAGGCGGTTCCCATGATTGCAGTGGTGTTTAAGGTTCGTGCTGCAAAGGAACGGCGGTTTTGTGTCAGGTTTTGACACAAGATACGGGAGGGTGAAAAATTTTTTCGGGAGAGGGCTGCGGACCCCGTTTTTGGAGCGCTGCGGGCGGGGGCTTTTGTCGGAGAGCTACGGGGGTCGGGAGAGGGGCCTTTTGCCGGGGCGTTGCGGGGTTGGGCGGGGACTTTTTGCCGGAGTGCTGCGGTGTTGTAGGCGGTGCCTTTGTCGGAGCGGCGGGCGGGGCAATTCCCTACCGCTCTTCGAGGTTGGTCGCGATGTAGCGGCGAAGGTAGTCGGTCAGCTCGGGGGTGTCGACGATGCGGATGTCGTCCAGCAGTCCGATGACGAAGCGGCCGACGCCCGCCATGTCCGCCACCTCGGTGTCGAGCAGCCAGCGGTCGCCCGTCAGCGGATGCAGGTCGCGTTCGGCGAGCGGGTACTCCTCGCAGAGCAGGTTGCAGGCCAGCAGGCCCAGTTCGAGCCGCACGCGGATGCGGCGCTCGCCGTGCAGGCGGAAGGCGTCGATGAAGCCCTCGCGGTGCTCCGCGGCGTGCTCCCACGGCGCGTCGAGCGGTTCGACGGAGCCGATGCGGGCCGTCTTGAAGAGCTTGCAGCAGCCGTCCTCGGGGTCGTAGCACCACACCTGCACGTAGTTCGTCGTGAAGGAGAAGGGCTCTACCCTGCGGTCGCGCACGGCGCTGCCGTGGGCCGAGCGATAGGCGTGCAGCACGACTTGCCGCCCGCTTTCGATCGCCTCGACGAGGCGGCGGATATTCGGGGCGTTGCGGCCGCGCACGACCGTGTCGGCCAGCGACTTGTTGTCGTAGACGGCGTAGAGTTTCTTCTTGAGGTTCTGCTTGAGCAGGTTCGTGTCGTCGATGTTTTCGATGGCGCTTTTGAGGATGACCGCCTCCTCCTCGGTGAAGTGGACCAGCTGCGAAATATCGCGGAAATGGGGCGAGGCCTTGTCCAGGCGAATGCAGTCGCCCGTCTTCTTGATGAGGAAGCCCGCCTCGCGGAAGGTGTCGATGTAGCGGTAGACGGTGCGGCGCGACATGGCGAGGCGCTCGGCCAGCTGGTCGACCGTGTAGGTTGTGTTGGCCGTCAGCAGCTTCATGAGACGCAGCAGGCGTTCGAGCTTGGGTTGGTCCATGGGGTCAGCGGCCGTATTTGCGCAGGTAGTCGCGCAGCGTCGCGAGCAGCTCCTCCCGATCGCCGCGGATCGTCTGCATGGGGATCGCGATCGGAGTGCCCAGGCAGGAGCAGTTCCAGCGCATCAGGCGGCGTGCGATGCGCCCCGAGGCTTGGTCGAGGACCGTTTCCGCGTCGTAGGGAAAGAGCGCGACGAGGCGCTGTCCGCGGTAGTCGAGCGGATCGATGCGCTCGATCTGCCGCCATGGCAGTTCGATGCGATGGCCGCGCGGGTCGGTGATCGTGCAGGCGGAGGGCGTCAGCACCACCGCTTCGTCGTCGCGGCGGCGAAGCATCGTGCGGACGGTGCTGAAAAAACAGCCGCCGAAGAAGAGGATGCCGACGACGGCGGCGACCCAGTGGAACGGGTTGTGCGAAAAGCGGAGCAGGCAGATGCAGGCGAGGACGAAGGCGAGCGACCCGAGGAGCGGGACGACCGTTGTCTGCAACAAACGAAAGTGGTAGACGCGTCTCATGATGACAAAGATACGCATAAGCGAGGGCAAAAGCAAACGCAGTTTGTATTTTGCCGAGCGGGAGTATCTTGGGCGGAGCCAAAGAGGATGAATAAGCGAGGGCAAAAGCAAACGCAGTTTGCATTTTGCCGAGCGGGAGTATCTTGGGCGGAGCCAAAGAGGATGAATAAGCGAGGGCAAAAGCAAACGCAGTTTGCATTTTGCCGAGCGGGAGTATCTTGGGCGGAGCCAAAGAGGATGAATAAGCGAGGGCAAAAGCAAACGCAGGTAGCATTTTGCCGAGCGGGAGTATCTTGGGCGCAGCCGAAGAGGATGAATAAGCGAGGGTAAAAGCAAACACAGTTTGTATTTTGCCGAGCGGGAGTATCTCGGTCGGAGCCGAAAAACGATGCAGCGGCGCGCGGCTGCGATCCTGCCCGCGATGTGCCCTCGGGCGCAGCCGAAGCAGCGAAAAAAAGGCCCGCACTTATTGTGCGAGCACTTTCTTTTCGATCTCTTCGACCTGCTGCCGGAACTGTTTGTCGGTCTCGAGCAGGTTCGACACCGCCTTGCAGGAGTGGAGCACCGTGGCGTGGTTGCGGCCGCCGATCGAGGCGCCGATCGTCGTGAGGGGCGCTTTCGTATGCTGCTTCGCGAGGTACATGGCGATCTGGCGCGCCTGGGCGATTTCGCGTGTGCGCTCGGACGAATTGAGGCGGTCGAGGTCGATGCCGAGGTGTTCGCAGACCACCTGCGTGATGCGGTCGATCGAGACCTCCTTGCGGTTGATCTTGACGTAGACCTTCAGCATCTCCTTGGCCAGCGCCGGCGTGATCTTGCGGTCGAGGAACGAGGCGTTCGCCACGAGCGAGGAAAGAGCCCCTTCGATTTCGCGGACGTTGGCCGAGATATGCTCCGCCAGGTAGGCCACCACATCGTCCGTCACGCGCGCCCCGACCCGTTCGGCCTTCGCGCGAATGATCTTGAGCTTCGTGTCGTAGTCGGGCAGCTGCATCGGTGCCGAAAGCCCCCACTTGAAGCGGGTCAGCAGGCGCTGCTCGATGTCCTTGAGTTCGATGGGCGGCTTGTCCGAGGTGAGGATCAGCTGCTTGCCCGCCAACTGCAGGTGGTTGAAGATGTTGAAGAAGGCGTTCTGCGTACCCGGCTTGCCCGTCAGCTCCTGGATGTCGTCGATGATGAGCACGTCGATCATCTGGTAGAAATGGATGAAGTCGGGAATCTCGCCGTTCTTGTAGGCCGTCTGGAACTGCGCCTGGAACTTGTTCATCGAGACGTAGAGCACGTAGAGCTCGGGATGACGCTGCCGCACCTCGTGGCCGATGGCCTGCACGATGTGCGTCTTGCCCAACCCCGAATTACCGTATATATAAAGCGGGTTGAAGGGGTTGTGACCCGGCGAGACGGCCACGGCCATGCCCGCCGAACGCGCCAAACGGTTGCATTCGCCCTCGATGAAGGAGTCGAACGTCAGGCCGGGGCTCAACTGCGGGTCGATGTTCAGACGGCGCGGAATGCCCGGAATGACGAACGGATTCTTTATCTTCGCCTCCGTGCCCGCGAAACGGGCGGTCGTCGCGCTGCCGCGGTCGGCGGCGGTCGACGTCGCCGTCACGACGCGCGGAACGGCGTAATGGAGCTGCGTCTGCTGGCCGTAGCACTGCAAAATGATCGGCCGCAGCAGCGAAAGATAGTTTTTCTCGATCTGGTTGACGTAACTTTCGTTCGGAACGCGCAGCCGCAGCTTCGTGCCGTCGAACGCGATGGCTTCGATCGGTCGGAACCACTTGTCGAACTCCTCGGCGGAGGTCTGTGATTTGATGCGGTCGAGACATGCCTGCCACTTGTCGTTGTATGTCTGCGCGTTGTTGAACATGGGAGGTTATAGCGGATCGTTTACGTCGGCAAAGTTAGTGATAAATTCGTGAAAAGATTCTCGGAAAAGGGTTGCAAAAGATGTTTTTTTCGCTATGGAATAAAAGCGCCTTTTTCGAGGGCGATTTTTAACTCGCTGATATTGAATTGTCGGAAAAATTCCTTATATTTGCGTATAGAAATAAAGATCCCGAAAACATTCATCCTATAAGTAAAACCGATAGATTATGGCAAACGAATTGGAACAGACCGTCCTGCTCAAGGCGCAGCGGTGGCTGGACGGCAACTACGACGCCGAGACGAAAGAGGCGGTCCGCAAACTGATCGAAGGCGATCGTAAGGAGCTGATCGAGAGCTTTTACAAAGACCTCGAGTTCGGCACGGGCGGTCTGCGCGGCATCATGGGTGTAGGCTCGAACCGCATGAACGTCTATACGGTGGGCATGGCCACGCAGGGGCTGGCGAACTACCTGAAGAAGAATTTCGCGGGCGAGCAGATCCGCGTGGCGATCGGCCACGACAGCCGCAACAACTCGCGCAAGTTCGCCGAGCACGTCGCCGACATCTTCGCCTCGAACGGCTTCACCGTATTCCTGTTCGACGCGCTGCGTCCGACGCCCGAGTTGAGCTTCGCCATCCGCGAGCTGAAGTGCCATTCGGGCGTCGTGGTGACCGCCTCGCACAACCCGAAGGAGTACAACGGCTACAAGGCCTACTGGAACGACGGCGCGCAGGTGACCCCGCCCCACGACAAGAACATCATCGAGGAGGTGGCCGCGATCACCGACGTGGCGCAGATCCTGACGGGCAAAAACCCCGAAAACATCACGATCCTCGGCGAGGAGTTCGACGAGATCTATCTGAATAAGGTGCACGCGCTGTCGCTCTCGCCCGAGTGCGTGGCCAAGCACCGCGACATGAAGATCGTCTACACCCCGCTGCACGGCTCGGGCGTCCGCCTGGTGCCCGCCTCGCTGGCCAAGTACGGCTTCACGAACGTGCGGCTCGTGCCCGAGCAGGCCGTGGTCGACGGCAACTTCCCCACCGTCGAGTCGCCGAATCCCGAGGAGCGCAAGACGATGGCCATGGCCATCGACATGGCCGCCCGCGAAGGGGCCGACCTGGTGCTGGCCACCGACCCCGATTCGGACCGCCTGGGCGTGGCGCTGCGCAACAAGCAGGGCGAATACGTGCTGCTGAACGGCAACCAGACCCTCGTGCTGCTCATGAGCTACCAGCTCACGCGCTGGGCCGAACTGGGGCTGCTCGACGGCCGGCAGTATGTGGTGAAGACCATCGTCACGTCGCAGATGGCCAACGCCGTGGCCGACCGCTTCGGCGTGAAGTGCTACGACTGCCTCACGGGCTTCAAGTACATCGCCAAGATCATTCGCGAGAACGAGGGCAAGACGACCTACGTCGGCGGCGGCGAGGAGTCGTTCGGCTACCTGGCGGGCGACTACGTGCGCGACAAGGATGCCGTGTCGGCCTGCTCGCTGGCGGCCGAGGCTGCCGCCTGGGCGCTCGAAACGAAGGGGCTGACCCTCTACGAGTGGCTGCAGGAGCTCTACGTGCAGTACGGCTTCTACCGCGAGGGGCTCGTGTCGGTGGTCCGCAAGGGCAAGGAGGGCGCCGAGCTCATCCAGCAGATGATGGTCGATTTCCGTCAGAACCCGCCCCGGACGATCGTGGGCTCGCCCGTGGTCAAGGTGCTCGACTACCTGACGCTGGAGGAGACCGATCTGAAGACGGGCGCCAAAAAGCCGATCGAGCAGGACAAGAGCAACGTGCTGCAATGGTTCACCGAGGACGGCACGCTCGTCTCGGTGCGCCCGTCGGGTACCGAGCCCAAGATCAAGTTCTATTTCGGCGTGAAGATGCCGCTCGCTTCGGTCGACCGGTACGAGGAGACGCTGCAGGCGCTCGACGAGAAGATCGAGGCCATCAAGGCGGATCTGAAGCTGGTATAATGCAGTTTCGAGCGCGCCGAGCGCGCTTCGGATGCGGCCGCCCCCTTCGACGGGGCGGCCGTTTTTTTGCAGGGAGGCGAGGGTTGTTTGTCTCGTGCGCGGGTGCGGGCGGCAGCTTGCGAAGGGACGCACTCGTCCGAGCTGCGGGCCTTCGCCTGGCGAAGCTGCGGCCCGTCGATCCCGCAGGGATCGAACCATGCGGCAAGCAATGAGAATGCGACTTTATTTTGGCTTGTCGACCTCTGTGGCGTCGAATGATGTTATTGTATAGATATGCGTTCGGTTATTCAGTCCGCAGCCGAGCGGAGGGGCTTGTGACGAGCAGCAGCGAGAAGCAGCCCTCCGCCAAGGGGCGGCTGCGGGCTGCCGACGTCTGCGACGTTCAACCATGCGCGTTCGTGCGACCCTCATACGGGCAGCAGCTTGCGAAGGGACACAACATGCGGGCCTTCGCGGGGCGAAGCTGCGGCCCGCCGCGCTGAAGCGCGCATGCGCTTTCGGGTCGAAGCCTGCGGAGCGCACGTATCGACAGATGCGGGCCTCCGCAAGCGGGAGGCTTCGGCCCGCCGATCCCTGAAGGGATCGAATGGCGGACGCGTATGTTCTGCGAACTTTCGACGCATCGAATGTTTCGGCCCGCCGATCCCTGCGAGGTCGAACATGCGGCAATCGACGACATGCGACCTTGTTGCGGCCCGCCGACACCCCCCCCCACTCAAAAAAGAAAAAAGCCTCCCCGACCGAGCGGGAAGGCTTCGCATGCGTGTCGGCGGTTCTATTTGAACCACTCGGTCACGTGGTCCTTGGCGTAGAAATAGTAGAACGCCGCGCCCAGCATGTAGGGAACGAGGATGATGACCAGAATCATCACCAACTTACCGATCGTCTGCAGGTCCTTGCGACGCCAAACCTCCAGCGAAAGCATGATCTGAATAACCAGGCAGACCACCCAAATAATAAATCCCATAGTCTTTTTATTTTAAAAGGTTAATAAAAAAGTGTCTTCGTATCGGCGAAATCGCGCGTGCGCGCCACGCCCCGTTCGAACAGCTCGGGCGGGTACCGCACGTCGCTCAAGAAGAGCCCTTGGGCGGGTGCCCCCGTGCTGGCCAGCGAGAGGTCGCGGGCGGCGACGATCGCGCGGAACTCCTCCGCCGTGTAGCGGCCGCGTCCCACGTCGACGAGCGTTCCGACGATCGCCCGCACCATGTTGCGCAGAAAGCGGTCGGCGCGGATCGTGAAACGCAGCTCCCCCTCCGTGCCCCGCTCCCACGCGGCCCGCCGCACCGAACAGCGGTTGGTCGTGTTGTTCGAGTTGAGCTTGGCGAAGGTCGTGAAATCGTCCGTCTCGAGGAGGCAGCGGGCCGCCTCGTTCATCCGCCCGACGTCGAGCGGCACCGTATACTGCCACCGCATCGCCTGCGTGAAGGGGTTCTTGCGCGGCTCGACGAAATAGCGGTATTCGCGTTCGACGGCGCTGAAACGGGCATGGGCCGTCTCGGCGACGGGGGTCAGGCGGTGCGCGACGATCGCTACAGGCAGCAGTCGGTTGAGCTTGTAGAGCAGCTGCTCCGCATCCTCGACGGGCCGTGCGAAATCGGCGTGGGCCACGTAGTAGGCCGCATGGACCCCCGTGTCGGTGCGTCCCGCTCCCACGACCTCGACCGGTTCCTGAAGCAGCGTCGCGAGCGCCTGCTCGACGCTCTGCTGCACGGTCGGTCGGTCGGGTTGTCGCTGCCACCCGTAAAAGGGGCTGCCGAGGTATCCCAGTTCGAGGAAATAACGCATTGCGGCTTCTTTATGCGATGACAAAGATACGAATAAGCCGAGCGCAAATGCAAATTTATTTGCGATTTGCCGAGGCGGAGTATCTACGGCACAGCCAAAGATACGAATAAGCGAGGGCAAAAGCAAACGCAGTTTGCATTTTGCCGCGCAGGAGTATCTTCGGCGCAGTCAAAGATACTAAAAATCCGTTACGAACGTTCGCCGCATGAGGGGATTTTTTTTCGCCTCCGCCGCGTGCCGACCGAAACGGCAAATAAAGTTTGGTCGTGCGCGCGAGTTGTATTATCTTTGCGTGAATAATTTCGTCACATGAAAACAGCTATCATCGGATACGGCCGCATGGGCCGCGAAATCGAACGCGTCCTGCTCGAACGCGGTCACGAGGTGGTCCTGAAGATCGATGCGGAGAACCGTGCCGACCTCTGCCCCGAACGGCTGCGCGGCATCGATGCGGCGCTCGAATTCACGACCCCCGCGACCGCGTACGACAACCTGCGCGCCTGCATCGACGCGGGCGTGCCCGTGGTGAGCGGCACGACGGGCTGGACCGACCGTCTGGCCGACCTCGAAGCCTACTGCCGCGCGCACGAAGGGGCCCTCTTCTACGCCTCGAACTTTTCGCTCGGCGTCAACCTGCTGTTCCGGCTCAACCGTCGGCTGGCCGAGTGGATCGACCGCCTGGGGGCCGCCTACGACCTGCGCATCGGCGAGGTCCACCACACGCGCAAGCTCGATGCCCCGAGCGGCACGGCGATCACGCTGGCCGAGGAGGCGATCGGGCGGCTCGCCGCCAAAACGCGCTGGGTCAACCACGCCCCCGGCATCGAACGGGCCGCGCACCGCATCGAGGATCCGTCGGCCGCCGCCGCCGATGAGCTGGTGATCGAGTCGCTGCGCGAGGGGGATGTTCCGGGCATCCACACGCTGACCTACGAGAGCGCCGACGACCGCATCGAACTGCGTCACACGATCAAAAACCGCCGCACGCTGGCGCTGGGCGCCGTCGTCGCCGCCGAGTTCCTCTGCGGCCGCAAGGGCGTCTTCACGATGGACGACCTGCTGCCTTAAACATCCTTCCGAAACATGGAAAAGATCAAACGATTCTTCCGCAACAAGTGGGTCGGCTTCACGGGAGCCGCCCTGCTCTACACGCTCTGGTTCGTCGTCTGGACGGGCAACCCCTGGATGCTGCTCGGCCTGCCGATCATCTACGACCTCTACATCTCGAAGTGGTTCTACCGCCGCGTGTGGTACCGCAACGCCGAGTTCTGCCGTCGCAGCGCCCTCTACAAGACCTGCTACGAGTGGCTCAATGCGGTCGTCTTCGCGACGGTCGTCGCCTCGCTCGTGCACCTGTTCGTCTTCCAGATGTACGTCATCCCCACCTCGTCGATGGAAAAATCGCTGCTCGTGGGCGACTACCTCTACGTCAGCAAGGTGACCTACGGCCCCCAGATGCCCAATACCCCGCTTTCGTTCCCCTTCGTCCACCATACGATGCCCTTTTCGCAGACGCGCCGCTCCTTCTCCGAAGCGGTCCGCTGGCCCTACCACCGTCTGAAGGGGTTGCGGCCGATCCGCCGCAACGACGTGGTGGTCTTCAATTTCCCCGCGGGCGACACGGTGCTGCTCGAAAACCAGGCGGCGACCTATTACGACGTCCTGCGCAACTACCAGGAGACCTTCGGCCGCGAGGAGGGTCGCCGCAAGCTCCGCGAGGAGTACACGGTCATCAGCCGTCCCGTGGACAAGCGCGAAAACTACATCAAACGCTGCGTCGCCATCGCGGGCGACACGCTGCAGGTGGTCGACGGCCGCGTCATCGTGAACGGCGAACCGCAGGAGTCGATCGACGGCCTTCAGTATACCTATGTCGCCCAGACCACGGCGCCCCTCTCGAAGCAGGCGCTCGCACGGATCGGCGTCACGGAGTTTTCGGGCAACGGCTCGGTCTACTACCTCTTTCTGACCGACGAGGCGGCCGCCCGCATCGCCGAGCTGCCGAACGTCGTCTCGCTGCGCCGCTACGTCTATCCGCCCAACGGCGAGGTCTTCCCCCAGTGGCCGATCTCGGGGTGGAGCCAGGACAACTACGGACCGATCTGGGTGCCGAAGCGCGGCGCCACGGTGGAGCTGACGACCGACAACCTGCCCCTCTACCGCCGCATCATCGAGGTCTACGAGGGCCACGACCTGGAGGTCGACGGGACGCAGATCCGCATCGACGGTGCGCCCGCGACGGAGTACACCTTTGCGATGGACTACTACTGGATGATGGGCGACAACCGCCACAACTCGGCCGACTCGCGCTTCTGGGGCTTCGTGCCCGAGGACCACATCGTCGGCAAGGCCTCCTTCATCTGGCTCTCGCTCGACCGCGAGGCGGGCCGCTTCCCGACGAACATCCGCTGGAACCGCCTGTTCCGCAAAGTACGCTGACCGAAGGTGGCCGAAGATCGTTTTCTGACCGTCGAGGGGCCCGCCGAGGCGGCCTGTCGGGAGCGCAGCAGCAAGTTCCGCGCCTACCTCTACCCCGTGCAGGACGAGGAGCAGATCCGCGAGGCGCTCGATGCGCTGCGCAAACGCTTCTTCGACGCCACGCACCATTGCTATGCCTGGCGGCTGGGGCCGCACGGCGAGAACTACCGCGCCAACGACGACGGCGAACCCTCGGGAACGGCGGGCAAACCCATTCTCGGGCAGCTGCTCTCGCACGAGCTGACGGATTGCCTGCTCGTGGTCGTGCGCTATTTCGGCGGAACGAAACTGGGCGTGCCCGGGCTGATCGCCGCCTACAAGGAGGCGGCGGCGGAGGCGATCGCGGCGGCGCGGATCCTTGAAAAAACGGTCGATCGGAGGGTGACGGTGCATTTTCCCTACCCTGCGATGAACGACGTGATGCGCGTCGTGAAGGCGTTGCAGCCGCGCGTCGAGGCGCAGCGCTTCGACAACCTCTGCACGATGCGGCTCGCGATCCGCGAAAGCTGCGCCGACGAGCTCGTCGAGCGGCTGCGCAAGGCGGGGGGCAGCATGGAGGAGTAGCGGCGGGCGGGGTGTCGGAGCGGAGTCGGCGTCGCAGACGTCGAGGGGATGCGCACGCAGTGCGTGCAGCCCGCAGCCGCCCCCTGGCGGAGGGCTGCTCTCTGCGATCGCAACGCCCATCCGCTCGGCTGCAGGCCGAATCCGAATTGCGCACAATGCGGCCGCCGCCCCCTGGCGGAGCATATCGCTGTACGATCGACGTCGCAGACGTCGGCGGGCCGCAGCTGCGCCCTGCGAAGGGGCGCGACACGCGTCCCTTCGCAAGCTGCGCCCCGAAAACGAAGTTGTCCGCTCGGCTGCGGGCGGTTGCAACAGGCCCCGATCCCGCATGGTTCGATGGCGCAGCCATCGGCGGGCCGAAGCCTCCCGCTCGCGGAGGCCCGCAACTCGGGCGAGTGCGTGCCCTCCGCAGGCTTCGACCCGAAAGGCAAGAACACGGCGATCGGCGGGCCGCAGCTTTTTTTGGTAATTGAAACACATGGCACACGAACACTCCATATACATCAAAGGCGCACGGGTCCACAACCTGCGCGACATCGAGGTCGAGATTCCGCACGACAAACTGGTCGTCGTGACGGGGCTTTCGGGCTCGGGCAAATCGACGCTCGCCTTCGACACGATCTTCGCCGAGGGGCAGCGCCGCTACGTCGAGAGCCTTTCGGCCTATGCCCGTCAGTTCCTGGGCAAGATCGCCAAACCCGACGTCGACCTCATTTCGGGCATCGCCCCCGCCATCGCCATCGAACAGAAGGTCAACACGCGCAACCCGCGGTCGACCGTCGGCACCTCGACCGAAATCTACGACTACCTGATGCTCCTCTTCGCCCGCGCGGGCCACACCTTCTCGCCCGTCTCGGGCTGCGAGGTGCGCTGCCACAGCGTCGACGACGTGGCGGCCGAGCTGCTCGAACACCCCGGCAGCCGCGTCGAAATCGCCGCTCCGCTTCGCCTGGCCGAGGGGCAGGGGCTGATCGAAAAGCTGCTGGCCCTGCATGCCGACGGCATCGTGCGCCTCCACGCGGGCGGCCGCACGATGCTTATGGAGGAGTTCCTGCCGACGGTCACCGACCGCACGCGGGCCGACGAGGTGCTGGCCGTCATCGACCGCCTCCGCATCGCCGACGACGAGGACCTGCGCTCGCGCCTGCGCGATTCGATCGCCCGCGCCTTCTCCTACGGCGAGGGGAGCTGCGCAGCGATTGTCGACGGCGAGGTGCGGCGCTATTCGTCGCGCTTCGAGGCCGACGGCATCGAGTTCGAACCCCCGACCGAACACCTGTTCAGCTTCAACAACCCGATCGGCGCCTGTCCGCGCTGCGAGGGCTACGGCAAGGTGGTGGGCATCGACGAGGATCTGGTGATTCCCGACAAGAGCCGCTCGATCTACGACGATGCGATCGCCTGCTGGCGCGGCGAGACGATGCGCCGCTGGAAGGACGAGCTGGTGCAGAACGCCGCCCGTTTCGATTTCCCGATCCACACCCCCTACCGCGACCTGACGCCCGAACAGCGCCTGCTGCTCTGGCGCGGCAACCGCTGGTTCGACGGGCTGGACGCCTTCTTCGACTACATCGACCGCGAACGCTACAAGATCCAGTTCCGCGTCATGAAATCGCGCTATACGGGCAAAACCGTCTGTCCCGACTGCGGCGGCTCGCGCCTGCGCCGCGAGGCGCTCTACGTCCGCGTCGGCGGCCGCAACATCGCCGAGCTGGTCCGCATGCCCGTCGACGCACTCATCCGCTTTTTCGACGAGCTGCGCCTCGACGACCACGACCGCAGGCTGGCCGACCGCATCCTGACCGAGATCCGTAACCGCCTGCGCTACCTGGTCGACGTCGGACTGGGCTACCTGACCCTCGACCGCCTCTCGTCGACCCTCTCGGGCGGCGAGAGCCAGCGCATCAACCTCGCCACGTCGCTCGGCAGCAACCTCACGGGGTCGCTCTACATCCTCGACGAACCCTCGATCGGACTCCACCCGCGCGACACGAACCGCCTGATCGGCGTGCTGAAGCAGCTGCGCGACCTGGGCAACACGGTGATCGTCGTCGAACACGAGGAGGAGGTGATCCGTGCGGCCGACTACCTGATCGACATCGGCCCCGAGGCGGGCGTGAACGGCGGCGAGGTGATCTTCAGCGGCACGCCCGACCGCTTGTGCGACTGCACGCGCAGCCTGACGGCCGACTACCTGTGCGGCCGCCGCCGGATCGCCCCCGCGGGCGAACCCCGCGCCTGGAGCCGCTCGATCGTCGTGCGCGGCGCCCGCGAAAACAACCTGCGCGACATCGACGTGCGCATTCCGCTGGGTGTCATGACCTGCATCACGGGGGTGAGCGGCAGCGGCAAGTCGTCGCTCGCGAAGGGGATCCTCTACCCCGCCCTGCGGCGTCTGCTCTCGGAGACGGGCGACAAACCGGGCGATTTCGACCGCCTCGAAGGGGACGTGGAGCTGCTGCGCTCGGTCGAGATGGTCGATCAGAATCCGATCGGCAAGTCGAGCCGCTCGAACCCCGTCACCTACGTCAAGGCCTACGACGAGATCCGCCGCCTCTTCGCCGACCAGCCCCGTGCGAAACACACGGGCCTCGGCGCCTCGGCCTTCTCGTTCAACGTGGCGGGCGGCCGCTGCGAGGAGTGCCAGGGCGAAGGGGTCATCAAGGTCTCGATGCAGTTCATGGCCGACGTCGAGCTGGTCTGCGACGCCTGCGGGGGCAAGCGCTTCCGCGACGAGGTGCTGGAGGTGCGCTACCGCGACCGATCGATCAGCGACGTGCTCGACATGAGCATCGACGAGGCGATCGACTTCTTCGGCGAGGATACGGGGACGACCTGCCGCCGCATCGTCGAGCGCCTCAAGCCGCTGCAGGACGTCGGACTGGGCTACGTCAAGCTGGGCCAGAGCTCGTCGACCCTCTCGGGCGGCGAGAGCCAGCGCGTGAAGCTCGCCTCGTTCCTGACGCGCGACGAGGAGCGCGGCCGCATCCTCTTCATCTTCGACGAACCGACCACTGGGCTCCATTTCCACGACATCAAGCGGCTGCTGGCCGCCTTCGACGCCCTGATCGCGCAGGGGCACACGATCCTCATTGTCGAACACAACATGGAGGTGATCCGCTGCGCCGACTGGGTCATCGACCTCGGTCCCGAGGCGGGCACGGGCGGCGGAGCGGTGGTCTTCGAAGGGACTCCCGCCGCCCTCGAACAGTGTGCCGAAAGTCGTACGGGCGCCTACCTCAAACTACGCGAAAAACTGTGATACAGGAATTTACGATTTATACGCTACCGAACGGCATCCGCGGCATCCACCGTCGGGTGCGGGGTCCCGTGGCGCATTGCGCGCTGGTGATCGGCGCGGGCACGCGCGACGAACACGCCGACGAATACGGATTGGCCCACTTCACCGAACACGCCTTTTTCAAGGGTACCGCCAGGCGGCGGGCATGGCAGGTGAACTGCCGCCTCGAAAACCGCGGCGGCGAGCTGAACGCCTTCACGACGAAAGAGGACACGACGGTCCACGCCACGGTGCTGCGCGGCGATTTCGGCAAGGCGGTCGAGCTGCTCGCCGACGTCGTCTTCCGCTCGACCTTCCCCGAGCGCGAGCTCGAACGCGAAAAGGAGGTGATCCTCGACGAGATCAACGCCTACAAGGATGCCCCCGCCGAGGCGATCTACGACCGTTTCGAGGAGCTGCTCTTCGAGGGCTCGGAGCTCGGCCACGACATTTTGGGCACGAAGGCTGCTCTCCGCCGCTTCACGGGCGAGCGCATCCGCCGCTTCACGGAGCGCGCCCACACGACCGATCAGATCGTCTTTTCGTCGATCGGCAACTTCTCGGCCGAAGCGGCCCGCGCGGCCGCCGAGCGCTATCTGGGCGAGGTGCCCGTGCGGACGCGCGGGTACGAGCGGCGTCCGACCCTCCCCCGCCCTCCGTTCGATCTGCGGCTCTCGAAGCACACCCACCAGGCGCACTGCATCCTCGGCGGGTGCGCCTTCGATCTGACCGACCAGCGGCGCCTGCCCCTCTCGCTGCTGGTGAACCTGCTGGGCGGGCCGAGCGCCAATTCGCTGCTCAATGTCGAGGTACGCGAGAAGCACGGCCTGACCTACAACATCGAGGCGGGCTACACGCCCTACAGCGACACGGGGGTCTTCAACGTCTATTTCAGCTGCGAGCACGGCCACACGGACGACTGCATCGAGCTGGTGACGAGGCAGCTCGAACGGCTGCGCAGCGTGCCGCTCACGGCGCGGCGCCTCTCGATGGCCAAGCGGCAGTTCGTCGCCCAGCTGGCCATTTCGAACGAGAGCAACGAAAGCTACATGCTCGGCGCGGGCAAGAGTCTGCTGGTGCACGACGGCCTCGACACGCTCGAGGAGCTCTACGGCAAGATCGAGGCCCTGACGCCGAACGACCTGACGGCCGTGGCCGACGAGCTCTTCGCGAACCCTTCCCGATTGATCTACAACTGACCCATACGATGAAGAAACGGATGCTTTTCGTCCTGACGGACGATTTTGCCGACTGGGAGGCGGCTTTCCTGGCCGCGGCCCTGCGCGGCGGCACGCGACCCGACGGAGCGGGTCGCTTCGAGACGCTCTATGCGAGCCCGGGGGGGCGCGCCGTGCGCTCAATCGGCGGACTTGCGGTGCAACCCGACCGCGACCTGACCGCGCTGCCCGACGACTGTGCGGGCGTGGCGCTCGTCGGCGGATTCGGGTGGCGCTCCGAGGCGGCCGAGGAGGTCGCCCCGCTGCTGGAGGAGGCACGGCGCCGCGGGCTGCCCGTCGGCGCCATCTGCGACGCCTGCTCCTTTCTGGCGGCGCACGGATTCCTGAACGAGGTGCGCCATACGGGCAACACGGTCGCGGTGCTGCGCGAGCGCGGCGGCGACCGCTATACGGGTGCGGCGCATTTCGAGGAGCGGCAGGCCGTGCGCGACGGCGGCATCATCACGGCGAACGGATCGGCGAGCCTCGAATTCGCCCGCGAGTGGCTGCGGGAGCTCGCAGCCGACACCGAGGAAGCGATCGAGGCGTGGTACGCCTTCAACAAGCAGGGTTTTTACCGCGACTGATGGAGGCGCTCGAACGATACCTCCTGGCGCACACGACGCCCGAGGAGGAGCTCCTCGCCGAGCTGGACCGCGAGACGCACCGCCGCACGGTGGCGCCCCGCATGCTCTCGGGGCACCTTCAGGGCCGTCTGCTCACGATGCTCGTGCAGCTCGTGCAGCCGCGCCGCATCCTCGAAATCGGCACCTTCACGGGCTATTCGGCCCTCTCGCTCGCCGCGGGGCTCCCTGTCGAGGGACGCCTCGACACGATCGAGGTCGACGACGAGCTGGAGGCGCTGGCGCAATCCTATTTCGATCGTTCGGCGCACGGTGCGAAGATCCGCCTGCACATCGGCTCGGCGCTCGACCTCGCGCCGCGGCTGGGCGAATGCTACGACCTGGTCTTCATCGACGGCGACAAGCGCGAATACCCCGCCTACTGGCGGATGCTGATGGGCGACGACGGCGGTCGGCCCCTCGTGCACGGCGGCTCGCTGCTCGTTGCCGACAACATCCTCTGGTCGGGCAAGGTGCTGGAGCCCGTGGCACACAACGACCGCCATACGCAGTCCCTCGTCGCGTTCAACCGGATGGTCGCCGACGATCCGCGTGTCGAGAACGTCATCCTGCCCCTGCGCGACGGGCTGAACCTCGTTCGGGTGAAAGCGTGACGGCGGCGGGCCGTCTTGGCGGAGCGCTCCGACGGCGCGGCGGCTGTGAGGTGCAGTGGGCTGCAAGGTACGGCGGGCTGCAAGGTACGGCGGGCTGCAAGGCACGGCGTGATGCGGCGACGGCTCGGGCGGCAGACGAAAGCGGTCGGATCCCTTTTCGGGGTCCGACCGCTTTTGCATGCGGGGAAGCGGGGCTACTCCGCCTCTTCGGCCTTCACGAGGTCGAAGAAGGAGCTGATCTCCTGCTGGTCGATCGCCTGGCGCACGTTGAAACGCTTCGTCTGGTCGAGGTAGCCGTTGCGGCGCACCTTGATCTCGATCTGCACGTCGCGCGAGTTTTCGTAGGTCAGGCCGAGGATGTTGAACGAACGGGTCTCCTCGAAGGGGGTGTTGCCCAGCCAGAGTTCATTCGTGTTCTTCACCTCGGCGGGGATGCTCGAAATGACGCGCCAGAAGATGCGGGCGCCCTGCGGCTGCGACTCGAAATACCAGCGGATGACGGTCTGTTCGAGGGCGGTGCGGCCCGGGGCGTCGCGGCTGACCGTCTGCTGCGCCTCCCCTTTCGGGATCGACTTGTCGCGCGCGTAGGCGTTCGAGGCGTTCGGGTCGGGTTGCAGCTCGCAGACGACCGAGCTCTGCCAGTCGAAGAGGAACTGCGACTTGTGCTGCGTGATGGTCGGCTCGATCGAGACCTCCTGCGTGAGGTATCCCTCCTTGACGAAGGTGAAGGTCAGGCGGCTGTCGTAGGCGGCGCGCTGGATGGCCACGGGCATCTCCTTCTTGCTCGCGGGGGTGATGACCCCTTTGCAGGTCAGAGAGGCCGACCCGGGCGTCGAGGCGCAGACCAGACGACCCTGGTAGTAGACCTTGGCACCCGCGGGGGCGCTCGTGAAGGTGAAGGTTTTGCTCATGGGCGGCGTGTAGTAGGGCCCTTTGGCCGAGGCCGTGACGGCTGCACAGGCGAGCAGCGCGACGAGCAGGGAGCGGAAAATCGGTTTCATGGCGTGCGGGGATTACTCTTCGTTTTTGATCAGATCGAAGAAGGAGCTGATCTCCTGCTGGTCGATCGCCTGACGGACGTTGAAACGCTTCGTCTGGTCGAGGTAGCCGTTGCGGCGCACCTTGATCTCGATCTGCACGTCGCGCGAGTTTTCGTAGGTCAGGCCGAGGATGTTGAACGAACGGGTCTCCTCGAAGGGGGTGTTGCCCAGCCAGAGTTCATTCGTGTTCTTCACCTCGGCGGGGATGCTCGAAATGACGCGCCAGAAGATGCGGGCGCCCTGCGGCTGCGACTCGAAATACCAGCGGATGACGGTCTGCTCGAGCGAGGTGCGGCCTGCGGCATCGCGCGAAACGCGCTCGGCGGGTTCGGCCGTCGGGGCGGGCTGCGGTGCGGGAGCAGGGGCCGGTGCGGGGATTTCGACGTAGTTCTTGGGGTGCATGTTCAGCACGTAGCGCTTGTCGTCGGGCTTCATCATGGCGCCCGTGGCGGCGTCGATCGCGTAGCCCGGGATGCCGCCGCCGATGATGTTCCAGAGCGACGTGCCGTTGAATTTCTTGTGGACGGTCGCCGTGGCGGTGTCGTAGCCCTCGGCCGCGGCGGTGATTTCGGTGGGCTTGAAGCCGCGGCGGATGCGGATCTTGGTCGGGAACTCGACGTTGTAGTAGTTCTTGCCGTCGACGGTCAGCGTGACGGGCGAGGTGACGGGACGGTCGTTGTCGACCGTGATCTTGGCTTTCGAACCGCTGAAGAGCGTCGCGCACGAAGTCAGCCCTGCGGCAAGCAGCAGGAAGAGAAATTTCTTCATGGGGTTTGTTCGGATATGTGTGCCCAGTCCCGCGGCGGTTTGAAAAAAGGTTGAGGTTCGGATAAGGACATAAAAAAACGTGGGACTGAATCCTTCTATCCGCTTGTCGAGGTTCTGGAATACCTATGCTGCAAAATATAGAATAAAGCCCACGTCGTAGCGACGTGAGCGTCAAACTTTATTCCTTTGCAGCTTTGAAATTTTCCAGATTTCGACAAGCAAGTATAAAGATAACGCTTTTTATGTATTCGACCGCTGGGTAATCGTCTGACAATCACCTTCGGCCTGAAGATTCGTAAAGTCGTTTCGCTGTTATTTCACCATAGGCATGCGTTGTTGATTTCGACAAAAATAACGATAATGTGCGAAAACTCCAAACGTGCATTCCGAAATTTGCGGATGCGGGGCGTTTTCGCCGTGCGGAAAACGAAACGGACGACCCCTTCGCAAGGGTCGTCCGTTTCGTTCGTGCGTTTCGGTTTCGGGGCAGCCGTCGTCCGTCGGGGGCGGCTGTTTCGTTCGGCCGCCGATCGGTTCGCCGACGGGGCTGCGGGGCGGGCGGTCGTCGGCAGGACCGCGGGGGGGGCATCTGCTCGGCTGCGGGGCTCCCCTATCGGACGCGCAGCGTGCGGCCGATGCGCAGCACGGTGGTCGACTTGATGCCGTTCAGGCGGCAGATGTTCGTGACGGTCGTGCCGTATCTGCGGGCGATGGCCCCCAGCGTGTCGCCCGAGCGGATGCGGTGGTAGCGCATCGCTTCGCGTTCGGCCTTCTCCTTCTTGTCCTGCTCCTCGTTGGCGATTTCGTCCTCGAAATCCTGCCCCGCATGCGAATAGATGCTGAAATAGGAGCGCTTCAGCAGGAAGGTGTCGCGGCAGAGCGTGCCGCTCTTGAAATCGATCAGCCGCTCGGGGTCGAACGACTGGCCGTAGTAGCGTGTCTCGAAATGGAGGTGCGGACCCGTCGAACGGCCCGTCGAGCCGCCCAGGCCGATCACCTGGCCCGCCTCGACCCACTGGTTCTCCTCCACGAGGCGCTCGGAGAGGTGGCCGTAGTAGGTCTCCAGTCCGTTGTCGTGGCGCAGGATGACCAGGTTGCCGTAGCCGCCGCGGTTGTACTGCGAGATGCGCACGCGGCCGCTGAAGGTGGCGTAGATCGGCTCGCCCGTCTTCAGGGGCAGGTCGACGCCCTGGTGGGCGCGTCGGCGGCGCGGACCGTAGCGGCTGCGGACCGGCGTGGGCTTATAGGGACAGTGGTAGCCGTTGGTCGAGTCGACCAGCTCGATCACCACCGACGAAGGCATCGCCGTGTAGTCGACATCCTTGTACGGAAAGAGCGTCGAGGTGTCCCAGTACTTGCGGAAGATCGTGCTGTCCTTGGCGATGGCGCGGTTGCGGGCGTAGCGCCAGGTGTTGTTGGCGAAGAGAATGACGTGCAGCGCCTCGTTGCCCGAATCGAGTGTGTCGAGCACGGCGAGGCTGTCGGTCTCGGCCACCGAGCCGATGCGGCGGGGTTGCAGCCGTCGGCGCAGGTCGGCGAGCGAGTCGGCCGCCCGCTCCTCGGGGGTGCGCAGGTCGACGATCGGTTGCGCGGCGGCCTGCGGACAGACCGTCGGCGTGTGTTGCGGGGCGGCGCAGAGCAGCCCGACGAGCGAATCGATGCGGGCGGCCTGTGCGGCGGTGATGCGGCGCAGCGAGTCGTTCTGCGCCGCCATGCGCTTCTCGGCGGCCGTCAGGCGGGGTTTGCGCGCGGCCGTCGCAGGGCCGAGCAGCGTCAGCGCAAGGAGGATCAGGAGATATCTTTTCATTTCGGTCAGGCTTGTTTCGTTTGTTTGAGCAGGGCTTCGGCCTCTTCGAGCTGGTGGTAGAAGGCTTCGCCGAAGCGGCGGACGATCGCTTCGCGCAGGGCGCGGTAGACGGGTACGCCCGCCCGTGCGCCGCAGGCGCGGGCCCCCTCGCAGATCGACCAGCGGTGGTAGTTGAGGCCGATCGTGCCGTTCGAGAAGGGCATGAGGCGGATCGGATAGAGGTGGCACGAAATCGGCTTGCGGAAGGTCGTGCGGCCCTCGGCCCACGCCTTCTCGACGGCGCAGAGCGTGACGCCGTTTTCGACGTAGGCGTAGGCGCACTCGGCGTCGTCGACGAGCGGCGTCGTGTAGTCGCCCTCCTCGTCGACCACCATGAAGCCCTGCCGCTCCACGGCCTCGATGCCCGCAGGGGTCATGTAGGGGCGGTAGTTCGGATATTCGCGTTCGAGGATGTCGGCCTCTTCGAGGTCGAGCGGCGCTCCCGCATTCCCCTCGACGCAGCAGATGCCCTTGCAGCGGCCGAGGTCGCACAGGAAGCCTTCGCGGAGCAGGTCCGCGCTTACGATTTTGTCGTCGATCTCGATCATTTGCGGCGCGTGTCTTCGATGATGAGGTCATAGAGTTCGCCGAGGGTCATGCCCATGGCGCGCACCTGCTTCGGGACGATGCTGCCCCCGCTCATGCCCGGGATCGAGTTGAGCTCGATGAAACAGGGCTCGCCCTCCTCCGTGACGATGAAATCGACGCGCACGACGCCCGAGCAGCGGCAGCGGCGGTAGGCCTCGAGCGTGCAGCGGTTCAGGGCCGCCCTTACGTCGGGCGTTATGTCGGCGGGGGTGATCTCCTCCGAGCGTCCCGCGGTGTACTTCGCCTCGTAGTCGAAGAACTCGTTCTTGGCCTTGATCTCGGTGATCGGGAAGAGGTATTCGCGGCCCCCCGCGACGAGGATGCCGCACCCCATTTCGCGGCCCGTGATGCACTCCTCGATCAGTACCTCGTCGCTCTCGGTGAGGGCTTCGGCGACGGCTGCGGGGAGCTCGTCGGCCGTGTGGACCTTCGTGACGCCGAACGACGAGCCGCTGGCGTTGGGCTTGACGAAGAGCGGCAGCCCCAGCCGTGCGACGATCGCCGCGGGGTCGCACGCCTCGCCTCGCCGCAGGAAGACCTCGCGCGCCAGGCGGATGCCGCTGTCGGCGAGGGTCCGCTTCGCGGTGATCTTGTCGAAGGTGATGACCGACGAGGTCATCGAGCACGACGAGTAGGGAATCCCCATCAGGTCGAGGTAGCCTTGCAGACGGCCGTCCTCGCCCGGGGTGCCGTGAATGAGGATCAGGGCGTAGTCGAAGCAGGTTTTCACGCCGCCGACGGTCAGCGAAAAGTCGTTCTTGTCGAGCTGGTGCGCGGTGCCGTCGGGGGCCGTGTAGTGCCAGTCGCGGTGATGGACGTCGATGAGCGTGACGTCGTATTTCGTGCGGTCGAGCGCCGCTTCGATCTGCGCGGCGCTCTGGAGGGCGATTTCGCGCTCCGAGGAGTCGCCGCCCGCCAAAAGGGCTATTTTGAGTTTGGACATGGTTCGTTGTGTGTTCGGTTCGTGGTTTGCGGCTCTTGCAAAGAGCCGTGCGGGCCGCAGCCTCCCCGCGCGGAGGCCCGCAGATGCGTGCCCCGCAGGCTGCCGCCCGAGGTTTTATTCCCGTTTGCGGTACAACCCTTTCTGCCGGATGTGCCACGCCACTTTCGGGTGGAGCATCCGCGAGGTATCCTCCCCCGCCGCCACGGCGGCGCGGATGTCGGTCGCCGCGAAATCGAGCAGCGGCGCCTCCTCCAGCAGGTGCAGGTCGCCTGCTGGCAGCTCGGTCGCCTGGCCGCGTCGCGGGTAGACCCAGATCGGGTATTGCAGGATCTTTTCCGCCTCGCGCCAGCCCGCGAGCCCCGCCAGCTGGTCGCCTCCCATCAGGAGCGAAAAGCGCATGCGGTCGCCGCACTGTTTTTCGAGGAAGCGCAGCGTCTCGATCGTATACGAAGGTTTCGGCAGCAGCAGCTCCACCACCGACGGCTTGATCCGCTCGGGGTAGCGCGAGGCGGCCGCGGCCAGCTCGGCCATCTCGAAGCGGTCGAGTTCGGGCGCCAGCTCCGCCGCCTCCTTGTAGGGGCTCTGCGGGGAGACGATGAGCGTCACCAGATCGCACAGATCGCGGTCGAGGACATATTCCGCCAGGGCGATGTGGCCGCGGTGGATCGGGTTGAAGGACCCGAAATAGAGCATGACCCGTTGCTGCATGGTCAGCGGGCCAGAAATTCGTTCAGCACCTCGCAGGTGCGTTCGACCGCCTCCGCGAGGTCGTCGTTGACCACCGTATGGTCGAAGGCGGGGGCCTGTTCGATCTCGAAGGCGGCCTTCGCCACCCGCTTCTCGATCACCTCGGGAGCGTCCGTGCCGCGTCCTTCGAGGCGGCGGCGCAGCTCCTCGACCGAGGGCGGCATGATGAAGATCGAGCAGGCATCGTCGCCGAAGATGCGCTTCAGGTGGATGCCGCCCATCACGTCGACGTCGAACAGGATCACGTGTCCGTTGTTCCAGATGCGCTCCACCTCGCTGCGCAGCGTGCCGTAGCAGCAGCCCGCATAGACCTCCTCCCACTCGACGAAGGCGTCGGCCGCGACGCGTGCGCGGAACTCCTCCTGCGTGAGAAAATAGTATTCGCGGCCGTGCTGCTCCGCCCCGCGCGGGGCGCGGCTCGTGGCCGAAATCGAAAATTCGAACCGGTCGTACCGCTCGAGCAGGGCGCGCACGATCGTCGTTTTGCCCGATCCGCTCGGCGCCGAAAAGATGACCACCTTGCCCATCGTCAGAGAATGTTGAGTACCTGTTCCTTGATCTTCTCCAGCTCGTCCTTCATCTTCACGACGAGGATCTGGATCTCGGTGTCGTTCGCCTTCGAGCCCGTCGTGTTGATTTCGCGGCCCATCTCCTGGGCGATGAAGCCCAGCTTGCGGCCTGCGTCCTCCTCCTCGGCGGCCACCTCGCGGAAATAGCGGCAGTGGTTCTTCAGGCGCACCTTCTCCTCGGTGATGTCGAGTTTTTCGAGGTAGTAGATCATCTCCTGCTCCAGGCGATTGCGGTCGACCTCGATCGTGAGGCGCCCGAGCTGTTCGAGGATGCGGGCGCGGATCGTCTCGGCGCGCCGGCGGTCGTAGGGCTCGATCTGCTCGCGGTAGGATTCGATCAGGTCGACGCGCCGCACGAGGTCGGCGATCAGGATGGCCCCCTCCTGACGGCGGAAGGCGTCGAGCGCCTCGACGGCCGCTTCGGCGGCGGTCAGCAGCGCGGCGTGCTCCTCGTCGGAGACGGTCTCGTCGTCGCTCGTAACGACCTCGGGCATGCGCAGCACGGCGGGCACGAGGGCGTCGTACGAGGCGTCGATGCCCGCGTAGGTCAGCGCGTCGGTCAGCTGGCGGAGGTAGGAGCGGAATAATTCGCGATCGATGCGGGCGGGCGTCTCGGCGCAGGTGCTTTCGACCGTCACGAAGAGGTCGACCTTGCCGCGGCGGACGCTGCGGGTGACGATGCCGCGCAGTTCGTTCTCCGAACGGCGGTAGAGGGCCGGCAGCCGCAGGTTCAGATCCAGTTGTTTGGAGTTGAGCGAGCGGATCTCGACCGTGATTTTCTTGTGTCGCACTACGGCCTCGCCCTTGCCGAAGCCGGTCATGGATTTTACCATATTTTCATCGGTTCTAAAGACGGAACAAAAGTAGTAAAAACTATTCAAAAAGCCGTCGCTTCGCCCTTCCGATTAAAATTTATTTGTCGAAAAGGGCGCGGAACGAAAAAAAATCGTTATATTTGTCTAAACGAACAAACATCCGTAAAACCATTTTTCGATCCATGAAAAAGCACGTCTTCAATGCCGGCCCTTCGCTGCTGCCCGAGGAGGTCTATGCCAGCGCCGCCAAGGCGGTTCTCGATTTCAACGATTCGGGTATTTCGATTCTCTCGATCTCCCATCGCACGAAGGATTTCGACGCCGTGATGGAGGAGGCGGACGCCCTCTTCCGCGAGCTGCTCCATATCCCCGACAACTATAAGATCTTCTATATCGGCGGCGGCGCGAGCACCCATTTCTTCGAGATCCCCGCCAACTTCCTCGGCAAGAAGGCCGGTTACGTCAACACGGGCGTCTGGTCGAAGAAGGCGATCAAGGAGGCCAAGCGCTTCGGCGAGGTCGAGGTGCTCGCCACCTCCGAGGATCGGAACTTCACCTATATTCCGAAGGGCTTCGCCGTGCCCGCCGATCTGGACTACCTCCACATCACGACCAACAACACGATCTACGGCACGGAGTACCACGAGGACCTCGACGTCGAGGTGCCGCTCATCGCCGACATGTCGTCCGATATCCTGGCCCGCCCGATCGACGTGACGAAATACGCCATGATCTACGGCGGCGCGCAGAAGAACCTCGCTCCCGCGGGCGTGACCTTCGCCATCATCCGCGAGGATATGCTCGACCGCATCGTGCGCGACCTGCCGACGATGGTCTCCTACCGCACCCACGTCGAGAACAACTCGATGTTCAACACGCCGCCCGTCTTCCCGATCTTCGTGCTGAAGGAGACCCTCAAGTGGCTCAAGTCGATCGGCGGCCTCGACGAAATCTACCGCCGCAATCGCGAAAAGGCCGATCTGCTCTACGGCGAAATCGACCGCAACCCGCTCTTCCGCGGCACGGTCGAAAAGGAGGACCGTTCGCTGATGAACATCTGCTTCGTCATGCAGGAGGGGTACGAGGAGCTGGCGCCCGCCTTCATGGAGTACACCAAGGCGCGCGGCATCGTCGGCATCAAGGGCCACCGTCTGGTGGGAGGCTTCCGCGCTTCGTGCTACAACGCCCTGCCCAAGGAGAGCGTCGAGGTGCTCGTACAATGCATGCGCGATTTCGCCGCCGAACACGCCCGATAGCCCATGGCGATCCAGTTCAAGATCCCTGTGGCGTACAGCGCCCTCACGGGCGAGGTCGCGGCGTGGGAGGAGACCGAATTACAGGAAACGACAACATTGAAACATACCATGAAAGTACTGGTTGCAACCGAAAAGCCCTTTGCGAAGGAGGCCGTGGCGGGGATCCGCACGATCGTCGAGGAGGCGGGTTTCGAACTCGCGCTGCTTGAAAAATATGCCGACAAGGCCGATCTGGTCGCCGCCGTGGCCGATGCCGATGCGCTCATCGTGCGCAGCGACAAGGTGACGGCCGAGGTGATCGCCGCGGCGCCGCGGCTGAAGATCGTCGTGCGGGCGGGTGCCGGCTACGACAACGTCGATCTGGCGGCCGCCACCGAGCGCGGCATCGTCGTGATGAACACCCCCGGGCAGAACTCGAACGCCGTGGCCGAACTGGCGCTGGCGATGATGATCTACATGGCCCGCAACCGCTTCACGCCCGGCACGGGTTCCGAGTTGCAGGGCAAGACGCTGGCGATCCACGCCTACGGAAACGTCGGCCGCCTGGTGGCCAAAAAAGGCAAGGCGCTCGGCATGCGGGTGATCGCGTTCGATCCCTTCGTGCGCGATGCGGCGCTGTTCGAGAACGACGGCGTCGAGGCGGTCGCCTCGGTCGAGGAGCTCTACCGCCGTGCCGACTACCTCTCGCTGCACATTCCCGCGACGGCCGAGACGAAGGGTTCGATCGGGCACGACCTGCTCGTGTCGATGCCTAAGGGGGCGACGCTCGTCAACACGGCCCGCAAGGAGGTGATCGACGAGGCGGGCGTGATGCAGGCGATGCGCGAGCGCGAGGACCTGAAATACGTGACTGACATCGCGCCCGCGCATGCGGCCGAGATGGAGGAGGCCTTCGGCAAGCGCTTCTTCGCCACGCCCAAGAAGCAGGGCGCCGAGACGGCCGAAGCGAACATCAACGCGGGGCTGGCCGCCGCACGGCAGACGGTCGGCTACCTGGTCGACGGGAACACCCGCTTCCAGGTGAACCGGTAGCGGGGCGATTCCGCAGGAATCGGCGGGCCGCAGCCTCCGCACGCGGAGGCCCGCATTTCGCGTCCGCATCATGCGTGTACTCCGCAGGCTGCCGCCCGAACGGAGCGGTGAGCGTGACGTGTCGCCATTTGCCGAATCCGGTCGGCCGACCGATGTAACGAATAACCTAAAACGATTGATATGGTACGAATCAAACCTTTTTGCGGCATCCGTCCGCCGAAGGAACATGCGGCCGAGGTGGCATCGCGTCCCTACGACGTGCTGAACTCGGTCGAGGCGCAGCGCGAGGCCACGGAGCGTTCGCTGCTGCACATCATCAAACCCGAAATCGACTTTACGCCGATCGCCGACGAGCACGGCGAGGCCGTCTATCGCAAGGCGATGGAGAATTTCGCCCGCTGGCGCAAGGAGGGCTGGCTGCAGCAGGATCCCGAGGAGTACTACTACGTCTATGCCCAGACGATGGAGGGGCGCACGCAGTACGGACTGGCGATGTGCTGCCACTACGAGGATTACCTCTCGGGGGCGATCAAGAAGCACGAGCTGACGCGGCCCGACAAGGAGGAGGACCGCATGATCCACGTCCGCAACCAGCAGGCCAACATCGAGCCCGTCTTCTTCGCCTACCCCGATGACGCCGAGATCGATGCCATCGTCGCCGAGGTGACCAAGGAGGCGCCCGAGTACGATTTTACGGCAGCCGACGGCTTCGGTCACAAGCTGTGGGTGATCCGCGACCGCAAGACGAACGACCGCATCACGGAGCGTTTCGCCGCCATTCCCGCCCTCTACGTGGCCGACGGCCACCACCGAACGGCCGCCGCGGCCCGCGTGGGCGCCGAGTGCCGTGCGAAGAACCCCAGCCACACGGGCAACGAGGAGTACTGCTATTTCCTCGCCGTGACCTTCCCCGCCTCGCAGCTGCGCATCATCGATTACAACCGCCTGGTCAAGGACCTGAACGGTCTGACGCCCGCCGAGCTGCTGGAGCGGCTCGCCGAATCGTTCGTCGTCGAGCGGATGGGCGCCGAGGAGTACCGCCCGACGGCGCTGCACAATTTCTCGATGTATCTGGAGGGTGCGTGGTACAGCCTGACGGCCAAGGAGGGCACCTACGACGACGCGGATCCGATCGGAGTTCTCGACGTGACGGTGCTGTCGAACCTGGTGCTGGACAAGATCCTCGGCATCGCCGATCTGCGTACCTCGAAACGGATCGATTTCGTAGGCGGCATCCGCGGTCTGGGCGAGCTGAAACGCCGCGTGGACAGCGGCGAAATGAAGGTCGCCTTCGCTCTCTACCCCGTTTCGATGCAGCAGCTCATCAACATCGCCGATACGGGCAACATCATGCCGCCCAAAACGACGTGGTTCGAACCGAAACTGCGTTCGGGGGTCGTGATCCACTCGTTCGCCGAGTAGACTTTTTTCGCCCGAGCGGAACGGCCGCGTTTTTTTTGGATGTGGAATTCGGACGCGGAGCGTCGTTTCGTCTGACGGGTGTACGGCCGTCGGTCCTTCGGGGCCGACGGTTTTTTTGCGGGGTGTCGGTGGGCAGTTTTGTAGCGGGCAGATGCGGCGGTCCGTAGCCGAGCGGAGGCGCATCGAGCCTTCGGGCGAGTTGCAACCCTCCGCCAGGGGGGCGGCTGCGGGCTGCCCTTGTTGCGCAAGGATCGGAAACGGTGTGTTGGGTGGCGGTTCGCATGCGGGTTCGGCTGCGGGCTGCCCTTGCTGCGCAAGGATCGAAGCGGCGCGTCGGGTGGCGGTTTGCGCGCGGGTTCGGTTGTGGGCTGTCCTTGCTTCGCAAGGATCGGAAACGTTGTGTCGGGTGGCGGTTTGCGCGCGGGTTCGGTTGTGGGCTGTCCTTGCTTCGCAAGGATCGGAAACGTTGTGTCGGGTGGCGGTTTGCGCGCGGGGGCGGCTGCCAGCTGCCCTTGCTGCGCAAGGATCGGACACGTTGTGTCGGGTGGCGGTTCACGCGCGGGTTCGGCTGCGGCCTCCCCCTGCGCGCCCGTTGGTATCGTATTTGCAACGTTTCGGCCCTAAACGATCGAAATACGATGGAAACACAGAACTACCGCATGCCGATGATCGGCGAAAACGCCCCGTCGTTCGTGGCCGAGACGACGCAGGGAACGATCCATTTCCCCGAAGATTACAACGGCCGCTGGGTCATCCTCTTCAGCCACCCCGCCGATTTCACCCCCGTCTGCACCTCCGAATTCGTGCTGTTCGGTGCCATGCAGGCCGATTTCGAGGCGCTCAACTGCCGTCTGCTGGGCCTCTCGATCGGCACCAATTCGAGCCACATCGCCTGGCTGCGCTCGATCCACGACAAGATCGAGTACAAGGGCCACAGCCGTGTCGCGCTGAATTTCCCGCTCATCGCCGATATGTCGATGGAGGTGGCGCGCAAGTACGGCATGATTTCGCCGCGCGTGAATGCCACGGCCGCCGTGCGCAGCGTCTTCTTCATCGATCCCGATGCGAAGATCCGCGCCGTCATCAGCTATCCGATGCAGCTGGGCCGCAACTTTCAGGAGCTCAAGCGCGTCTTGATCGGTTTGCAGACGATCGACAAGCACCGCGTGTCGCTGCCCGCCGACTGGCGCCCGGGCGACGACATCGTGGTCGGCGCCCCGACGACCTACGACGGTTCGCAGCAGCTCATTGACGGACTGACCTGCTACGACTGGTATTTCTGCATGAAGCCGCTCGCCGTCAAGGAGAAGGACCGCGTACCCGTCGAGCAGCTGTAGGCCGCCGGTCCGCCGAACGCAACATCCCCGCCTCGGAACAGAGGCGGGGATGTTGCGTTGCGGGGAGATACGCTTCCTCTATTCGAACCGGTAGGTGTCGAGGTCGCGGAATCCCGCCAGCAGCTCGCGCGCGGACATGCGCCGTTTGCCCGCGAGCTGCAACTCTTCGATGCGGATGCGTCCGTCGGCGCAGGCGACCGCGAGCGTCGTGCGGCGGTCGGTCAGGATCGTACCCGGCGCTTCGTCCGCGGCTGCGGCCTCGAAGCTCGCACGGAAGATTTTGACCGTCAGCGCTTCGTCGCCCTCGCGGACGAGGCGGCTCCATGCCGCGGGAACGGGTGAGAGGCCGCGGATGAAATCGATGATGCGGCGTCCCGGGCGGTTCCAGTCGACGAGGCAGTCCTCCTTGAAGATCTTCGGGGCGGGCGGCAGCTCCTCCAGAGGCTCCTGCGGCTGCTCGATCGGTGCGGCCGTCCCCGCCGCCAGCTGCCCGACCGTTTCGAGGACGAGCCCCGTGCCGAGGTGCATCAGCCGCTCGTAGAGCGTGCCGACCGTATCGTCGGCTTCGATCGGCGTGCGGAGCTGTCCGATCACGGCGCCCTTGTCGATTTCGTGGTTCAGCAGGAAGGTCGTCACGCCCGTTTCGCGCTCGCCGTTGATGATCGCCCAGTTGATGGGCGCCGCACCGCGGTAACGGGGCAGCAGCGACGCGTGCAGGTTGAAGGTCCCCAGGCGCGGCATGCGCCAGACGACTTCGGGCAGCATGCGGAAGGCGATCACGATCCCCAGATCGGGCCGCAGCGCCTCCAGCGCGGCCACGAAGGCGGGGTCGCGCAGCTTCTCGGGTTGCAGAATCGGCAGCCCCAGCTCGCGCGCGGCGATCTTGACCTCGCTTTCGTGGAGCCGACGACCGCGTCCCGCGGGCTTGTCAGGCGTCGTGACCACGGCCACGACGTTGAAGCCCCCCTCGACCAGGGCGCGGAGCGAAGGCACGGCGAATTCGGGCGTGCCCATGAAGACGATGCGGAGTTGCTTGGCGTCCATCGGCGACTCCCCTATTTCTTCTCCAGCCCCAGCGTGTGGTGCATGCGCTCCTGCTTGGTGGCCAGATAACGTTCGTTGTAGCGGTTGGGCTCGATGACGATCGGCACGATCTCCTCGATCCGCAGGCCGTAGCCCTCCAGCCCCGCCTTCTTCGAGGGGTTGTTGGTCATCAGGCGCATCTTGCGGATGCCCAGCTCGCGGATGATGCTCGCCCCGACGCCGTAGTCGCGCTCGTCGGCGCGGAAGCCCAGGCGCAGGTTGGCGTCGACCGTGTCGAGCCCCTCGTCCTGCAGCTGGTAGGCGCGGATCTTGTTGCAGAGGCCGATGCCGCGCCCCTCCTGATTGAGGTAGACGACGGCGCCCTTCCCCTCGCGCTCGATCATCTGCATCGCCCGATGCAGCTGGTCGCCGCAGTCGCAGCGGTACGAGCCGAAGATGTCGCCCGTGGCGCACGACGAGTGCACGCGGATCAGGACGGGTTCGTCCTCCGTCCACTCGCCCTTGGTGAGGGCCACGTGCTCGACGCCGTTGCTCTTCTGGCGGAAGGGGGTGATGCGGAAATCGCCCCACTCGGTCGGCAGCGGCACCGTCACGCCGCGCTCGACGATCGACTCCTCGCGCAGGCGGTATTCGATCAGGGCGGCGATCGAGATGATCTTCAGGTCGAACTTGCGGGCGATCTCGACGAGCTGCGGCAAACGGGCCATCGTGCCGTCCTCGTTCATCACCTCGATCAGCACGCCCGCAGGCTGCAACCCGGCCAGACGGGCCAGGTCGATCGCCGCTTCGGTGTGGCCCGGGCGGCGCAGCACCCCCTTGTCGCGGGCGCGCAGCGGGTTGATGTGGCCCGGGCGGCCCAGCTCCGTCGGCAGCGTGGCGGGATCGGCCAGCGCGCGGAGCGTCGCGGCGCGGTCGCGGGCCGAAACGCCCGTCGTGCAGCCGTGGCCGAGCAGGTCGACCGTCACGGTGAAGGGGGTCCCCAGCAGCGAGGTGTTGTTCTCCTCCATCATCTCGAGCCCCAGCTCTTCGCAGCGCTTCTCCGACAGCGGGGCGCAGAGCACGCCGCGGCCTTCATGAAGCATGAAATTGACCACCTCGGGGGTGACCTTCTCGGCGGCGACGATGAAATCGCCCTCGTTCTCGCGGTCTTCGTCGTCGACGACGATGACGACCTTGCCGTTGCGGAAGTCCTCGATGACCTCCTCCACACTATTCAGAATCGTTTCCTGTTTCATGGTTGCGTTCGGGTTTTATGCGTTTTTTCAGCCGCTCGAAAAAGGGCTTCGTTTTCTCTTGCAGTCGTTTGATGCGCCCCGCGTACCAGTCGGTATCGAGCAGCGCCGAATCGTTGGTCGCCTTGTAGGTGAGGTAGACGGCGATCGGTGTCAGGATGAAGGTCGAGAGCCACATGCCGTAGACCGCCTCCCAGTTGCCCTCCTTGGCCGCCTTCTCGCCCGAGAGGCTGATGATGTAGTAGATCACGAAGAAGATCACAGAGACCACCACCGGCAGCCCCAGACCTCCCTTGCGGATGATCGCCCCGAGCGGCGCGCCGATCAGGAAGAAGATCATGATCGAGACGGGCAGCGACATCTTCTTGTGCCACTCCACGCGGCTGCGGTAGAGCTGGTTGAGCGCCTCCTTGGCGTTCGACTCGTCGAACGAGAACATGTTGCGCGAGTTCTTGGCCGTCGAGCGCGCCGCGTCCCAGATGCGGTCTTTCTGCCGCACGGGAAGCGCCGGCAGCGAGTCGAGGACCACCAGGTCGCGGAAGCGGCTGCGGTCGATGCGCAGCGAGTCGGCCTCGGCGAGGACCGAGTGGTCGAGCGGGAAGATGCGCTCCTTGAGCAGCGGCTCGTAGGAGCGGTTCGTGGCCGAGCTGACCATCCGTTCGAGCGAGTCGATCGCCTGCTGCAGCTCGCGGATGTTCTTCGTCTGGCTGTTCGAGAACTGGTCGGAACTCGTGCGGCCCAGGTCGAAACCCGTCATGGGGATCACCTGGTCCTGCCGCTCGAAGATGTGGTGGCGCAGGGCGCTTTTCGAAAACCACTGGTGGTTGTTGCTCGTCGTGCGCGTCTGCTCGTAGGTCTCGCCGTGGAAGAGGGTGACGAGCAGAAACCGCTTGTCGTCCGAAAGGCGGATGTAGCCCGAGTCGGCGACGATCGTGTTCATGTTGCCGTCGGCCGAGCGGTTGTCGTAGATCAGCACGTCGGTGAGCAGGTGCGTACGGGGATCCTGGTGGCCGACGCGGATCGACATGTCGTCGATGCCGTTGAAGAAGAGGCCGTCCTGGAATTCGAGGTTCTGCTTCTGCTGGCGGATGTCGTAGAGGATGCTGTAGACCTTCTTGTTGGCGTAGGGCACCAGGTTGTTGCCGATGAAGAAGCTGCCCACCGAGACGACGGCGATCAGGATGATGAGCGGCTTGGTGATCTGCACGAGCGACATGCCCGCCGACTTCATCGCCAGCAGCTCGTAGTTCTCGCCCAGGTTGCCCATCGTCATGATGGCGGCCAGCAGCACGGCGAGCGGCAGTCCGAGCGGCAGCATGTTGGCCATGAAATAGGTCATCAGCTCGATGATGATCCCCGCGCTCAACCCCTTGCCGACCAGCTCGTCGATGTAGCGCCACACGATGTTCATCATCAGGACGAACATCACGATGAAGAAGGTGAGGATCATCGGCCCGAGGTAGGACTTCAGTACGAGTTTGTGGATGGTCTTCATGCCGCGGCTTTCGGTTTCGGATGCAAAGGTAATAGTTTTACGGCAATCAAACCAACGGTGAGCGCAAATATGACGGCCGTGCCGGGCGGCACCTCCCAGCGGTAGCTCAAGACGAGCCCCGCGAGGTTGCCCGCGACGGCGATCGCGGGGGCGGCGAGGGCGATGCGGCGGAACGAACGGGTCAGCGTGTTGGCGATCGCCACGGGCATCGTGACGAGCGAAATGAGCAGCACGATGCCCATGATGCGGATCGAGAGGACGATCGCGAGGGCCATCATCGCCGCCATGAGGTACGAGACAAGGGTTGTCGGGATGCCGCGGCTGCGGGCGAAATCGCGGTCGAAGGCGACGTACATGATCGGCCGCAGCCACAGCGCGGCGCCCGCGACGAGCACCGTCGTCAGCACGGCGAGGGCCGCGATGTCGCCTCGGGTGACGGTGACGATGCTGCCGAAGAGGTAGGCGGCCAGATCGCCCGAGGTGTAGCCCGGGCGCAGGCTCATGAAGAGGGCCCCGAGGGCCATGCCGACCGACCAGATGATGCCGATGGCCGAATCCTCGCGCAGGCGGATGCGGTCGCCCGCCCACTCGATGCCCAGCGCGGCGAGGACGGCGAAGAGCGTCGCCCCCGCGATGGGGTCGGTGCCGAGCCAGAAGGCGAGCCCCAGCCCGCCGAACGAGGCGTGGGTGATGCCGCCTGCCAGAAAGACCCTGCGGCGCGAGACGATGTAGGTGCCGACCAGCCCGCAGGCGACCCCCGAGAGGATCGCCGCCAGAAAGGCGTTGCGCAGGTAGCCGTATTGCACCAGATCGTTGAAAAATTCCATCGCGTCGGTTCCGTAATTGCGCGCAAATTTACATTTTTTCCCCGAAAGGCCGCCCTCTTTCGGCCAAGATTTCGTATTTTCGCGTCCGAATCAAATCTGCGACCATGCAACCTTGCCGCGTCAATTTCCATACCCTGGGGTGCAAACTCAACTTCTCGGAGACCTCGACCCTCGCCCGACAGTTCGTCGAGGGGGGCTTCGTCCGCGTCGCGCCGACGGCCGAGGCCGACATCTGCGTCATCAACAGCTGCTCCGTGACGGAGCATGCCGACAAGAAATGCCGGAACCTGATCCGTCGGCTGCACCGCCGCAACCCGCAGGCGATCATCGCCGTGACGGGGTGCTACGCCCAGCTCGCGCCGCAGCGCATCGCGGCGATCGAGGGGGTCGACCTCGTCCTGGGCAACAACGACAAGGGCGACCTCTACCGCCGCGTGGCCGAGCTCGCGGGCAAGGGCCCCGCGCAGGTCTACAGCTGTGCGACGGAGGAGCTGACGCGCTTTTTCGCCGCCTTCTCGACGGGCGACCGCACGCGCGCCTTCCTCAAGGTGCAGGACGGCTGCGACTACAAGTGCGCCTACTGCACGATTCACTATGCGCGCGGCTCGAGCCGTAACCAGCCGATCGCCGAGCTGGTGGCCGAGGCGCGCCGCATCGCCGCCGCGGGGCAGCGCGAAATCGTGCTCACGGGGGTCAACACGGGCGATTTCGGCCGCACGACGGGCGAAACGTTCCTCGATCTGCTGCGCGCGCTGGACGAGGTCGAGGGGATCGACCGCTACCGCATCTCGTCGATCGAGCCGAACCTGCTCACGGACCCGATCATCGACTTCTGCGCCGCTTCGTCGAAGTTCCGGCACCATTTCCATATTCCGATCCAGAGCGGGTCGGACCGGATCCTGGGCCTCATGCGGCGCCGCTACACGACGGCGCGCTTCGCCGAGCGCATCGCCTCGGTGCGGCGCGCCATGCCCGACGCCTTCATCGGCATCGACGTGATCGTCGGGTTCCCGGGCGAAACGGAGGCCGATTTCCGCGCCACGTACGATTTCCTGGCCGGGCTGGCTCCCGCCTTCCTCCATATCTTCCCCTTTTCGGAGCGCCCCGGCACGCCCGCCGTCGAGCTGCCCGACAAGGTGCCTGCGGCCGTGGCGACGCGCCGTGCGGCCGAGCTGGAGGAGCTCTGCGTACGCCTGCACGCCGCCTTCTGCGCGCGGGCCGTCGGGACGGAGGACGAGGTGCTCTTCGAGAGCACGATGCGCGGCGGGCGGATGTTCGGCTTCACGGGCAACTATCGGCGCGTGACGGCCCCCTACGACCGCGGCTGCATCAACCGCATCTGCCGCGTGAAGCTCGTTGCGATGGACGAAAACCACGATCTGGAAGGGGTGGTGATCGACGACGGCGCGGCGAAAAGCGAGGCGTAAGGCGCTTTGTTGCGGTTTTGGCGCGGTTTTTCGGCGAATAATCGCTATCTTTGGCACCTATAAAAGAATTGTTCGGAATATGACAGGAATGCGCAAGCGGGTGACGATCGGTTTTTTGAGTATCGTCTGCCTGCTCTTCATATCGGGAATGCTCTCGTTCGTCGAATTGAGCCGCTTGAGCCGCGCCACGGACGACATCCTGAAGGCGAGCCGCCGCAACATCGAGCTGGCGAAAGAGATGCTCGATGCGGCGCACGAGCTGAACGTGGCCCTCATCCGCCGCACGGTCTTCGCCGAGACGAAGGCCGACAGCCTCTGCCGCGCCTCGCTCGGGCGGCTCGAAAACGTCCTCTCGGTGGCGCAGGCCGAGGCGCTCGACAAATCGTTTCTCGATTCGCTGGCCTTCACCACGACCGAAATGAAGATCCTGGTCGACGGCTACCTCGCCTCGCACGAGCGTGACGTGCGGCCGCAGCCCGCCGTCCTGCCCGACGCGGCCGATTCGCTGGCGCTCAATTCCCTGTTGCAACCCGTCGCACCCCCCGCCGACCGCTGGTACACCGAAGAGTTCGAAGGGGTCTACAACCGTCTCTCGGCCGCCGTGAAGGCCTACATGACCTCGACGCAGAGTTCGCTGGCCCCGCGCACCGAGCAGATGAAGAAGAATGCCTACCGCGCCGTGACGCCCGTGCTCATCTCGCTGCTCGTGATGATCGCCATCGTCCTGATGTTCTACTATTTCATGTCGATCTACTGCGTGGGTCCCATCGTCGAGATGAACGCGGGGCTCGGCCGCTACCTCTCGTTCCGCACCCCCTTCGCCGTGAAGGGCGAATGCAAGGACGAGGTGCTGGAGCTCAAGGAGAAGATCGACACGCTTATCAACCAGGCGCGGCAGTCGAAGAACTAAACGAACGAAACGTATGCGGGTCGATCTGGTATTGCGGTACGTCGGGGTGGTGATGCTCTTCATCGCCGGCTTCATGATGCTCGCCGTAGGCATCTCCTACGCGAGCGGCGCGGACTCGGCCTTCTATCCGCTGCTGCTCTCGGCGCTGCTGACGGCGCTGCTCGGCGCCTTTCCGCAGATCTTTGTCGATCGCAAGGGGCAGCTCTCCACGAAGGAGGGCTTCGCCGTGGTCGTGGGTTCGTGGCTCGTGGCCTGCGTCGTGGGGATGTTCCCCTACCTGATCTGGGGCGGCGAGTTCAACCTGATGAACGCCTGGTTCGAGAGCGTCTCGGGCTTCACGACCACGGGCGCCACCGTGCTGGACGATATCGAGGAGCTGCCGCGCGGCATGCAGTTCTGGCGCATGGCCACGACCTGGATCGGCGGCATGGGGGTCGTCATGTTCGCGCTGGTGATCCTCCCCTCGATGGGGCGCAGCAAGATGACCCTCTCGAACGTCGAAATGTCGACCCTCGCGAAAGAGAATTTCCGCTACCGCACGCAGATCATCGTGCAGATCCTGCTCGTGGTCTACGTCGGGCTGACGATCTTGTCGACCGTGTTGCTCAAGCTGGCGGGGATGAACTGGTTCGACGCCCTCTGCCACGGCATGTCGGCCGCCGCCACGAGCGGTTTCTCGACCAAGAACGCCAGCATCGCCCACTTCAACAGCCCGCTTATCGAGACGATCCTCATCGGCACGATGCTCGTGGCGGGCATCCACTTCGGACTGATCTACGCCACCGTGACGGGCAAGCGCAACAACCTGTTCCGCTCGGAGGTGACGCGCTGCTACCTGGGCATCGTGGCGGGCCTTTCGGTGCTCGTCGCCGCGAGCCTCTTCGCTGCGGGGCTCTACCCCACGCTCTCGGCGTCGTTCCGCCATGCGTTCTTCCAGGTGGCCTCGCTCATCTCGACTACGGGCTTCGCGACGGCCGACACGAACGTGTGGACCCCCTTCGCCGTGGTGCTGCTCATCTTCGCGTCGCTCGTCTGCGGCTGCGCGGGGTCGACCTCAGGCGGCATCAAGGTCAATCGGTTGGTGCTGGCCGTCAAGATGATGCTGGCGCGCATGAAGCAGCAGCGCCACCCGAACGCAGTCATCCGCATCCGCCTCGACGGGGTGATGCAGGAGAACGACATGCTGCATGCGGTGACGGTCTTCATCGTCGCCTACATGATGCTGCTTTTCATCGGATCGCTCGTCGGCACCCTCTGCGGACTCGATCCGACGACCGCTTTCACGGGATCGATCGCCTGTCTGGGCAACGTCGGGCCGGGCTTCGGCGCCGTGGGCTCGATGGACAACTTCGGAGCGATGCCCGCCTTCATGAAGGGCTTCGATGCGTTGCTCATGCTGTTCGGGCGTTTGGAGATATTCGGACTGATCCAGCTCTTTTTCATGAAATGGTGGAGATAATGAACCCTATGCGTACGATTTGCATCACGTTTTTCGCCCTCGTCTGCGCCGCGACGGCTGCGCGGGCGCAGCAGCCCGTCGAGGCGCGCATCGCGGGACTGGAACGCAACGAGGAGTACATGGCGCTGCTGCGCGAGGAGGCGCTGTTGCAGCAGCGCGAAGATTCGATCGCCGCGGCCGTCGTCCGCGTCCGCGCCCTGCTGCGCGACGATCCCGAGAACGGGCGGCAGCATGCGCAGCAGATCATGCAGTCCGAAAACCGCATCTTCGAGGTGCGCACGAAGAAGGGCCGCGTCCTCGACCGCATCAACACGATCGAGCAGGAGTGGGTCCTCGCCAACCTCGACGCCGACGCCGCGCACCGCTCCGATACCGCCCCCGAACCCTCGCGGCTGCCCGATTCGCTGAAGGTGCGCAACCTGGTGAAGAACCGTCCTTTCGCGCGCCATCTGCCTGCGGCGGACTATGCGGCGCTGCAACGGGCGCAGCGCGCCGAGCCGCGCGCCGAGGCGGCCGCCGCGCGTTTTGCGGCGGGGCATGCGGCGCTGGCCGAGCTGGAGCGCGCCTTCGATTCGGTGCGCACCGAGGAGGAGGCTTTCGCCCTGAAGGAGCGTTTCGCGGAGCTCGAGGCGCGCAACCGCCGCACGGCCGACACGCTCTCGGCGCTCTGGAACGATATCTTCGACAACAAGAGCTACGCCTACGACTACCTGCTGGAGGCGCTGCGCAAGGAGGCGCTGCTGGACCGTCAGTCGGCGCGGCTTTCGGAGACGCTGCGCGAGGTCTCCTCGCTGCAGGGGCGGACCGCTTCGGACGAGCTGGTCGACTACGTGCTGCGCAAGCGGATGCTGGTCGAGTACGAACGGTCGATCGCCGAGACCTTCGAGCTCGATGCCGCCTGCGACTCGTTGCAGGTCGTGCGCGAACGGCTGGCGCGGCTCGACTGCCGCCTGCCGAAGGTGTCGGTCGCCGACCGCATCTTCATCCCCTACGACACGCTCGTCTTCTCGCCGCGGCCGCTCTACACGGCGCAGAACCCCATCCCTCCCTGCAAGATCTACGAGCGCGGCACGATCTACCGCGTGCTGCTCGGTACCTTCCAGTCGAAACGCCCCGTCTCGACCTTCCGCAACACCGCGCCGCTTTGCTACCTCGAGGAGGGGGGCCGCTGGCGCTATTTCGCGGGCGGCTTCGCCACGGCCGCCGAAGCGCAGGAGGCGCAGGCAAGGCTGAAAAAACGCGGGTTCCTGCGTCCCGAAGTGGTCGTGTGGATCGACGGCGAGTACCGCAACCTCTCGCAGGAGCCGCTGCCGACGGCCACGGTCGCGGGCTATCGCGTCGAGGTGGTCGGGAGCGACGCCCTGACCGATGCGATGCGCCGTGCCGTGCAGGCGCTCTACCCCGCCGCCGAGGTGTCGCGCGTGGGGGCCGCCCTCTTCGTGATCGGGACCTTCGAGACGCGCGAAGAGGCCGAACGGGCGGTCGAGGCGCTGCGCGGAGCCGCCGAAGGTGCCTCGCCCGAAATAAAAACGGTCGAAATCGCGGAATAACGAAAAAAAATACGTATCTTTGGTTGCAACCAAAAAACCGAATACGCTATGTGGTATATCGCTCTTCTGCTCCTGCTGGGCCTGCTCTTTCTGGTGGCGGAGCTGGTGCTGCTGCCCGGAGTGTCGGTCGGCGCTCTGCTGACGATGATCTGCGACGGCGCGGCCGTCTACCTCGCCTTCGACCGCTTCGGAACGACGACCGGCATCGTCGTGCTGCTCGTCTGCCTCGTCCTCTCGCTGCTGGTGACGACCTTCGCCCTGCGCGCCAAGACGTGGCAGCGCTTCTCGCTGCGGCAGCAGATCCGTTCGTCGAGCATGCACTCGCCCGCCGACGAGGTGGCCTGCGGCGCCCGCGGCGTGACCGTGTCGCGCCTCGCTCCGATGGGCATCGTCGAGATCGGCGGCCGCAGGTACGAAGCGAAATCCAGCGGTGCCTACATCGACCCGCGCACGGAGGTCGAGGTGGCGGGCTTCGAGAATTTCAGCGTCGTGGTCAAACGAATCGATTAACTTACCAAAAAATACCTCTGAATTATGGAAATGCCCTTGATCGCCCTGTTGGTCTTCGTCTCGCTGATCGCCGTCTGGCTGATCTTCTATTTCATTCCCGTGGGGCTGTGGTTCTCGGCGCTCGTCTCGGGCGTCCGCATCAGCCTGCTGCAACTCATCCTGATGCGTTGGCGCAAGGTGCCCCCCTCGACGATCGTCTCGTCGATGATCGAGAGCACGAAGGCGGGATTGAACCTCGACCCGAACGAGCTCGAAGCCCACTACCTGGCGGGCGGTAACGTCACGAGCGTCGTGCACGCCCTCGTCTCGGCGCAGAAGGCCAACATCCTGCTCGATTTCAAGATGGCCACGGCGATCGATCTGGCGGGCCGCGACGTCTTCGAGGCGGTGCAGATGTCGGTCAATCCGAAGGTCATCAACACGCCTCCCGTGGCCGCGGTGGCCAAGGACGGCATCCAGCTCATCGCCAAGGCGCGCGTGACCGTGCGTGCGAACATCAAGCAGCTCGTGGGCGGCGCGGGCGAGGAGACCGTGCTGGCGCGTGTCGGCGAAGGCATCGTCTCGTCGATCGGCTCGGCCGCCTCGCACAAGATCGTGCTCGAAAATCCCGATTCGATTTCGCGCGTGGTGCTCGAAAAGGGGCTCGACGCGGGGACCGCATTCGAGATCCTCTCGATCGATATCGCCGACATCGACGTCGGCAAGAACATCGGCGCCCAGCTGCAGATGGACCAGGCGCAGGCCGACAAGAACATCGCCCAGGCCAAGGCCGAGGAGCGTCGCGCGATGGCCGTGGCCCTCGAACAGGAGAACAAGGCCAAGGCGCAGGATGCCCGCGCCAAGGTGATTCTGGCCGAGGCCGAGGTGCCGCTGGCGATGGCCGAGGCCTTCCGCAACGGCAATCTGGGGATCATGGACTACTACAAGATGAAGAACCTCATGGCCGACACGCAGATGCGCGAAACGATCGCCAAACCCGAGAAGAAATAGCTTTTCGGGAGGATTCCGACGCAAGGTATGCCCGAACGCTTTTCGGGCATGCCTTTTTTATTGTTTTGGACGATGAATATCGAGGAGTTTCGCGATTACTGTCTTTCGCTGCCCGGGGCCTGCGAGAAGATGCCGTTCGGCAAGGCGGTCTCGGCGTACGACCGCGGCCTGCTGGTCTTCGAGGTGGCGGGCAAATGGTTCTGCTTCTTCAACGTCGACCGCTTCGACCGCTGCAACGTCAAGTGCGATCCCGACCGCGCGGCCGAATGGCAGGCCTGCTGCGACGGCATCGGTCCCGCCTACCACATGAACAAACGCCACTGGATCTCCTGCTCGCTGCAGGGCGAGGCGACGGATGCGATGCTGCGGGAGCTCGTGCGCGGCTCGTACGAACGGGTGGTGGCGGCGCTGCCGAAGCGCGTGCGCGAAACGTTGCTTTTCGAAAATGTGTAACGATATGAAAAAGTGCTTTTTAAGTGTGCTGTGCAGCCTCTGTTTCGTGGCGGCTGCGGCACAGGAGGTGACCTTCGGGGATTTCTTCTTCGATCGCACGATGCGGTTCGACTACCGCCACGGAGGCGACAGCCGCTCCGAGTTTTACTGTTTCGACCGCCTGAAGGCCGAACCCCACTGGGGCGGTTCGAAGCGGTCGCTGCTCGACACGACGGGGCTGGGCAACCAGTTCTTCCGCATCGTCGACCTGAAGAGCGAACGCGCCATCTACTCGCGCGGCTACTGTACCCTCTTCAACGAGTGGCAGCAGACGGAGGAGGCGACGCGCATCGTCCGCTCCTACCCCGAGGCGGTCGTCTTCCCCTATCCGAAGCACCCCTGCCGCATCGAATTCTTCGCCCGCAACGGCGCGGGGGTCTTCGAAAAGCGGTACGAGCAGCGGATCGACCCCGAAGATCCCTTCATCGAGCCCTTTACGCCGCGTCATGCGACCTTCGACGTCCTCTACAACGGGGCGCCCGACCGTCGGGTCGACATCGTGCTGCTGCCCGAAGGGTATGCCGCGGGCGAGCGGGCGAAATTCGAGGAGGCCTGCCGCCGCTTCGCCGAGGCGATGTTCGTCTACGCCCCCTACGACCGGCTGCGCGACCGCTTCAACATCCGCGCCGTGTGGGCTCCGTCGGAGGATTCGGGGGTGACGATCCCGAGCGAAGGCATCTGGCGCAGCACCGCCTGCAAGGCCAATTTCGACACCTTCGGCTCGGAGCGCTACCAGACGGTGAGCGACCAGCAGCGGCTGCGCGACCTGGCGGCGCACGTGCCCTACGAGTACATATACGTTCTGTCGAACACGCAGAAATACGGCGGTGGCGGCATCTTCAATTTCTACGGCATCAGCGCGGCCCACAACCCGGGCTTCACGGGCAAGATCTACATCCACGAGTTCGGCCACCTGCTCATGGGGCTCGGCGACGAGTATGTCGGGACGACGGCCTACGACGATACGATGTACGACAAAGGGGTCGAGCCGTGGGAGCCGAACCTGACGACGCGCGTCGATTTCGACCGCAAGCGGATCTGGAAAGGGCTGCTCGAAAAGGGAACCCCCGTGCCGACCCCCGCCACGGAGCGCTATGCGGAGCGGGTCGGATTGTTCGAGGGCGGCGGCTATGCGGCGCAGGGCATTTACCGTCCCGCACAGCGGTGTCTGATGAACAGTTTCCGCGGGGTCGAGGCCTTCTGCCCCGTCTGTCGGCAGGCGATCGAGGAGTACGTGGCGTTTTTGTGCCGGTAGGACGTCCGGGGCTTCGGAGTTCGGAGCTTGCGAATGGGGGATGCCGGAGCGGATGCGATATGCGGGCTTTCGCAGGGCGAAGCAGCGGCCCGCCGATCGCTCCGCGATCGAACTTGATTGGTACGGGGGCTTGCAGTCTCCGCTCGGCTGCGGGTTCGGTTGCAGGACCTGCTACCCGACTGCCGTCCGCTCCGGGCAAAAGCCGATTCCGTTCGATTCGGACAATAAAAATCGCTTTCAACCGTTTATTGCGTGCAGATACCCGATCGGCGGGCCGATTGCGGGGTTTATCCCGCTTTGAAGTGATCTTGGACGGCGCCCAGGATTCGTTTTGGCACGCGGCTTATGCGTATCTTTGACGGTGTCCAAGATACTCCCGCTCGGCAAATCGCAAATAAATTTGCATTTGCGCTCGGCTTATTCGTATCTTTGGCTTCGCCGTAGATACGTCGTCTCGGCATAATCAAGCCTGCGGCTTGCTTCTGCTCTCGACTTTTCGTATCTTTGACTGCGCCGAAGATACTCCCGCTCGGCAAAATGCAAGCGAGCTTGCTTTTGCCCTCGCTTATGCGTATCTTTGCAACGTTTGAATCTTAAGAACCGACGAACATATGATGAAAGAAATCCTGCGAATCTGCCTGGCGGCGCTTCTGACGGCCGCAGTGGCGGTCGCCTGCAGCAAGGACGACAAGGACGGCTCGGTGGCCTATGCGCAGAAGGCGCTGTTTCTGAAGCGCGGCGAGACGGCTACGGTCGTCTTTTCGGGCGTCAACATCGCCTCCTACAGCGTATCGAGCGTGCCGACGGGCTGGGAAAAGCCTGAACTCAATACCGCGGCGGAACCCATGACGATGACCGTCAAGGCTCCCGCGGCCGACGATACGGAGGCCAAGTCGACGGGCTCGATCGTCCTGCGCGGCATGACCTACGGCGGCGAGGCCGTTTCGGCCTCCCTCTTCGTCTCGCTCGACACGCCCGTGATCGATCAAAGCGATGCCCCCGCGAACTGCTACATCGCCAACCGCCCCAATGCGCAATACCTCTTCGATGCGACGCGCAAGGGCGACGGCTCGAAGGTCGCGACCGCCCGCGTCGCCGTCATCTGGCAGACCTCGATGAATCTGCTGCGCTACCTCGCGCTCGATAACGGCAAAGTCTCCTTCTTCGTGGTCGAAGACAGCGACGACGAGACGATCGTCAAGCGCGGCAATGCCCTGATCGGCGCCTACGACGACCAGGACAACCTGCTGTGGAGCTGGCACGTGTGGATCACCGACTACGATCCCGAGGCCGATGCGCTCGATTACGGCGACTACCGCGTCATGAGCCGTCAGCTGGGTGCCCTGCAGAACGGCAACGCCGACAAGGACGAAATCTGGAACTCCTACGGTCTCTACTACCAGTGGGGCCGCAAGGATCCCTTCGTCGGTCCCTCCGACTGGCTCGCTTCGCGCGGCACGTCGCTCTCGCTCTACGACGGCGACAGCAACACGGTGCGCATCGGCATGGTCGCGTTGAGCGCCGAGACGGGGACCTTCGCCTATACGGATGCCCATCCGCTCCACTTCCTCACCACGAAGGCGGGCGATGCGGCCTGGCTCAAGGATGCCGACGCCGTGAACGGTCAGGCGAACGGCTGGAAGGCGGTCAACAACCCCTGCCCGAGCGGCTGGGAGGTCGCTCCCGCGGCCGCGTTCGCCGACCTGCGCATTGCGGACGATCTGACGGCCGAGGCGGAGAGCTACGAAAAGAAATACGGCTGGACCCTCACGAACGGCGTCAGCCCCTCGTTCTACTTTGCGGCCGGCCGCCGCATCTATGCCGACGGCACGATCCAGAACCTCTTCGACGAGTCGCTGCCGGTGCGCAGCGTCGCCGACGAGGCGCAGCCGTGGGTCGGATACAACTGGGCGACGGACGAAGCGGGTGCCGCGACGGTCTTCTGCTATTGGTTCAAAAAGAGCGACCCGAAGCAGAGCGGCCTGCGCACCGATCTGAAGCTGACCCCCGCGAACGGTCTCTCGGTACGCTGCGTGAAGAAGCGCTAACGCGCGCCTGCGCTCCGAAAACGAAGCGGCTCCCTTTCGAAAAAGGGAGCCGCTTTTCGTTTTAACGGTCGCGATCGAGGAAGAAGATCGGCAGGTTGGCCAAAAAGAGGTCGGGGGCCCGCAGGCGGTCGCGCTTCTCGATCAGCTCCGAGAGGCGGATCGTGCCGATCACGTAGTTGCTCTCGTCGCTCACGTACTGCTCGTGGATGTGTTCGAAATGCAGCACGTGCAGGATGTTCGTCTGCGAATAGCGCACGTAGATCTTCAGCGACAGATCGGTCGTGTAGGCGGGCTTTTGCAGGTAGTGCTGTTTCTTGTATTCGTAGCGGTAGTTGTGCAGGCGCGCCATCACGTCGCTCAAAATAGAGGAGGCCGTGGGCAGCGATCCCGCCCCCTTGCCGAACATGAACTGGCGGTCGTAGCATTCGCCGCGGATCACCACGCCGTTGTATTCGTCGTCGACGCTGTAGATGTATTTGCTCGGCTCGACGAACTCGGGCATGACGAACATCGTAAAGTGCTCGTCGCTCACCTTGACCACCTGCGCCACCAGCTTGATCTTGACCCCCTTTTCGCGGGCGTAGCGGATATCCGCATCGTGGATCGTCGAGATGCCGTAGGTGAAGATCCGCTCGGGGGCGACGTAGGTGCCCAGGGCGTGGACCGTGATGATGACCAGCTTGAAGAGCGAGTCGAACCCTTCGATGTCGAACGAGGGGTCTTTTTCGGCGAAACCGAGCTCCTGTGCCTGCTGCAGGGCGTCGTCGTAGGCCTCCTCGTGGTCGAAGACGCGCGAGAGGATGTAGTTCGACGAGCCGTTCAGGATGCCTTTCACCTCCAGCAGCAGGTCGTTGTCGTAGTACTCCTCGAGGTTGCGGATCACGGGAATCGAACCGCACGACGACGCGTCGTAGAGCAGCGCCACGTCGTGCGTCTGCTGGATTTCGATCAGCTCGGGCAGGTGCTTCGCCAGCATCGCCTTGTTGCCCGAAACGACGGGAATGCCCTTCAGCAGCGCCGTGCGGACGATGCGGTAGGCCTCCTCGGCGTCGTTGATGACCTCGACGATCAGATCGATCCGCGGGTTGTCGAGGATCTCCTCCGCCCGCTCGGTCAGCAAGGCGGGGTCGACCGCCGTGCGGCGGGGCTTCGTGCGGTCGCTGACGCAGATTTTGACGATTTCGGCGTGGGCGTTCTTCGATTTGCGGATGACCTCGAAGACCCCCTGCCCCACGACGCCGAAGCCGAAGAGGCCGATGTTGATGTTGCTCATGGTTGTACGGTATGAAGGAACGGATAGAGAATGCGGTTCAGTTGTTCGTGCTCGACCAAAAAGCCGTCGTGGCCGAAGGGCGAGTCGATCTCTTCGTAGCGGCTGCCCGGGATCAGCCCTTGCAGCTCGCGCATCTCGGCGGGTGTGAAGACGATGTCCGACGTGATGCCGACGAGCAGCGTTTGCGCCTCGATGCGGCCGAGGGCGGCCGCTACCCCGCCCCGTCCGCGGCCGACGTCGTGCGTGTCGAAGGCGTTCAGGATCGCGTAGTAGGAGTAGGCGTTGTAGCGGCGGCAGAGCTTCTCGCCCTGGTACTGCTGGTAGGTCGCCGCACGGTGCTGCGCGGGGGCCTCCTCGCGGTCCTGCTGCGTGAGGTTGTAGCCGAGCGATCCGCGGTAGGTCAGCAGCCCCAGCGCGCGGGCCGCCGCCATGCCGCGCATCCCTGCGTCGGGGCGGCGCTCGCCGAACGAGGCGTCCGCCTCGATGGCCATGCGCTGCGTCTGGTCGATGGCGATCGTCCAGGGCGAGGCCTTCGCCGCGGTGGCGATGAGCACCAGCCGATCGAAGCGCGCAGGCTCCTCGACGGCCCATTCGACGGCCTGAAAGCCCCCTACCGAGCTGCCGATGAGGGCGGCGATGCGGTCGATGCCGAGCGCTTCGGCCAGCACGCGGTGCGCCGCCGTCATGTCGCGGATCGTGCAGGCGGGAAAGGTGCCGTACCAGGGTTCGCCCGTTGCGGGATCGATCGAGAGGGGCCCCGTCGTTCCGTAGTGCGAGCCGAGGATGTTGGCGCAGACGACGAAGCGGTCGGCGGGGTCCAGAAAACGCCCCTCCTCGACCGTGTGCGGCCACCAGTCGGCGACGTCCGAATTGGCCGTCAGCGCATGGCAGACCCAGACGACGTTGTCGCGTCGCGCGTTGAGTCGCCCGTAGGTGTGATAGGCGATTTGCAGATCGGGCAGCGTCGTGCCCGATTCGAGCCGAAAAGGACCGTGTCGGTAAATTTGCATCGCGATAGTTCCGGAGTTTCCCGCAAAGGTAGTGATTTAGGCGAAGAAAACCGCGGTACCCTGTGAAAGAGTACCGCGGTTCGGTATGAAAAGTCGTGCGGAGGGCTACTCCTCGCGGCCGCCGCCGAGCGCCTGGTAGAGGTTCACGACCCCTTGCAGCTCGTCGAAGCGGTCGGCGACCTGCGCCAGTTCGGCCGACAGGAGCGACTGACGCGCCGTCAGCACCTCGAGGTAGGTCGTCGAGGTGTACTGCATGAGCAGCTCCGTGCTGACGATCGCGCGCTCCATCGCATCGACCTGACGGGCACGGTACTCGCGCTTGGCGCGGGCCGCCTGGCACTGTGCGAGGGCGTTGTTCACCTCGGCGCCCGCGTTGAGCAGCGTCTGCCGGTACGAGAGTTCGGCCTCCTGCTGCTGCGCCTTCATGATCTTGAGCTGGTTGCGGTTGGCGCGTGCGTTGAAGATCGGTTGCAGCACCGACCCTGCGGCGCTCAAGAGCATTTCGCCCGGGTTGACGATGCGCATGCCGCCGTTGTTCGTCCAGCCCGCCGATCCGCTGAGCGAAATCGAGGGCCACAGCTTCGAGCGGGCCGCACTCGTGGCGTAGTAGGCGCGCATGAGCGTGAATTCGGCGATGCGGACGTCGGGGCGGTTGTCGAGCAGTTGTGCGGGCAGCCCTACGAGCAGCTCCTCGGGCATCTGCTGCGCGGCGAGCGTGCCGCGGGCGATCGGCTGCGGCGTCAGGGCCAGCAGCGAGCAGAGCGAGTTCTCGACCGTCGTGCGCTGGTAGCCCAGGTCGCGCTCCGACGAGAGGACCGCATAGTAGGTCGCCTCGTACTGCGAGACGGCCGCTTCGGTGAGCATGCCCGCCTCCTTCATCGCCTGCGCCTTCTCGATGACCTCGCGCCATACGGTCGCCGTGGCGGCCGTGATGCGCACCTGCTCGTCGAGCATCAGCAGCGTGTAGTAGAGGTTCGCCACCCCTGCCACGAGCTGCGTCTTGACGGCCTGCTCGTAGGCCTTCGAGAGCTCGTAGGCGGCGCGGGCCTGGCGCTTCTGGTTCGTGATGCCGCCGAAGAGGTCGATCTGCCAGGCCGCCGTCACGGGCAGCTGATAGGTCTTGGTCGGCGTCGCGCCGTCGAAGCTCGACAGCGCACCCTGCGGAGCGAGGTTGATGCTCGGCAGGTACGACAGCCGCGCCGTCTGCAGGGCGGCCTCCGCCTCGTCGATCTTCAGCTTGGCGCTTTGCAGGTCGGTGTTCTCGACCAGCGCCCGCGCGATGAGCTCCTGCAACTGCGGATCGGTGAAGAGTTCGCGCCACGGCAGGTCGCCGAGCGATTCGCTCTCCGACGCCTCGACGGCGCCGTAGAGCGCGTCGGTCTCGACCTCGGGGCGGTTGTAGGGTTTGTAGATGCCGCAGCCGACCAGTCCGGCTGCCAGGCATATCGTGATGATCGTTTTCTTCATATGCGTAGTCTCGTTACTCGTTTTTGACCTCTTCGGCCGTTTCGAACCGGATCGGCTTGATCTTCTCCTGCAAGGTCTGGAAGACGATGAAGAGCATCGGCACCAGGAAGAGCAGCGCCAGCGTACCGACGATCATGCCGCCCACGACGCCCGTACCGAGGGTCGAGTTGCCGTTGGCGCCCGCACCGTGCGAGAAGACGAGCGGCAGCATGCCGAATACGCACGTGAGAACCGTCATCAGAATCGGGCGCAGACGTGCCTTGGCGGCCGAAATGGCGGCCTGCGACAGGGTCATGCCGGCGCGGCGGCGGTCGGCGGCGTACTCCGTGATGAGGATGGCCGTCTTCGAGAGCAGACCGATCAGCATGATGATACCCGTCTGGAGGTAGATGTTGTTCTCCATGCCCAGCACCTTGGCCAGCAGGAAGCTGCCCAGCAGACCGCACGGTACCGACAGAATGACGGCGAACGGAATGAGGTAGCTCTCGTAGAGGGCCGACAGGATCAGGTAGATGAGCAGGATGCAGATGCCGAAGATGATCGCCGTGTTGTTGCCCGTGGTGGTCTCCTCGCGCGTCAGACCGCTGAAATCGTAGCCGTAGCCGCGCGGCAGCACCTCTTCGGCCACCTCGCGGATGGCGTTGATCGCGTCGCCCGTCGAATAGCCGTCGGCGGCCGAACCGTTGATGGCGATCGAGTTGTAGAGGTTGAAACGGTTGAGCGTCTCGGGGCCGTAGACCTTGTGCATCGTGACGAACTGGCTGGCGGGAGCCATCTCCCCTGCCGCGTTACGGATGTAGATGTTGTTCAGCGACGCGGGATCGAGGCGGTATTTCTGGTCGGCCTGCATCGTCACGCGGTACACCTTCGAGAAGCGGTTGATGTTCGAGACGTAGGCGCTGCCGAAATAGCTCGAAAGCGTCGAGAGGATGTCCGAGGGCGAGACGTTCGCACGCTTCGCCTGGGCGGCGTCGATGTCGAAGACGTACTGCGGGAAGTTGATGTTGAAGCTCGAATAGGCCATCTGGATCTCGGGGCGCCGGTTGAGCGCGGCGATGTAACGCAGATAGGTGTTGTAGAAATCGTTGATCGAGCCGCCCGTTTTGTCCTGCAGGTGCATTTCGAAACCGGTCGACGTACCGTAGCCCGTAATCATCGGCGGTGCGATGGCGAAGAGCTGGGCGTTCTTGATGTCCATCGTGCGGCCGTAGATCTGCCCGATCACGGCGCTCACGGCGTCCGCCTTGTCGGGACGCTCCTCCCAGTTCTTCAGACGGATGATGCACATACCGTACGACGGACCGGCGCCTGCCATGAGGCCGTAGCCGGCCACCTGCATCACCTTCTCGACCTGCGGGATCGACTGGATGCGCCGGGCGACGGTCTGCATGATCTGGTCCGTCTCGTGCAGGGTCGAACCCGGCACGGCCGATACCTGTACCATGACGGTGCCCTGGTCCTCGTCGGGCACCAGACCCGTCTTCGTGTTGTTCATGAGCAGCACCAGCCCCGCGAGCGCCGCGGCGAGCGTGCCCCACATGAGCCACTTGTGCTTGATGAAGGCCAGGGCGCCGAACTTGTACTTGTTCAGGACCGCCGTGAAAGCCGTGTTGAAGACCTTGCGGAAATGGGCGGCGAAGTTGTCCTTCGTCTCGCCCGTCTCGGTCAGGTAGGGCTTCAGCAGCAGGGCGCAGAGGGCCGGCGAGAGGGTCAGGGCGTTGACGGCCGAGATACCCACGGCCACGGCCATCGTGATACCGAACTGTGTGTAGAAGACACCCGACGTGCCGCTCATCATCGAGACGGGGATGAAGACCGCCATGAAGACGAGCGTCGAGGTGATGATGGCGGACGAAATGCCCGACATGGCGTCGACGGTCGCCAGCTTCGACGAGCGGTAGCCCGCGTCGAAACGCGCCTGCACGGCCTCGACGACGATGATCGCGTCATCGACCACCGTACCGATCGCCAGCACGAGGGCGAAGAGCGTCAGCAGGTTGATCGAGAAGCCCGCCAGCGAGAGGAAGGCGAACGTACCGATGAGCGAGACGAGGATGGCGATCGACGGCACGAGCGTCGAGCGGATATCCTGCAGGAAGACGTAGACCACCAGCACGACGAGGATGAAGGCCTCCAGCAGGGTCTTGATGACCTCGTGGATCGAGGCGTAGAGGAAGTCGTTGACCGACATGACGCCCGTCACGTCGAGCCCCTCGGGCATCTCCTTGCGCACCTCGTCCAGCATCGCGTCGATCTCCTCGACGACCTGCGTGGCGTTCGAACCGGCCGTCTGCATGATCATGGTCGTGATGCCGACGTGGCCGTTCAGGAAGCCTTTGTAATCGTACGACTCCGAGCCCAGCTCGATGTCGGCCACATCCTTCAGATGCAGCACCTGACCGTCGGCCGTCGAGCGGATGACGATCTCGCCGAACTCCTCGGGGGTCGTCAGACGGCCCTTGTAGCGCAGCGTGTACTGGAAGACGTTCTCCGAGTTGGCGCCCAGTGAACCGGCGGCGGCCTCGATGTTCTGCTCGGCCAGCGCGTAGGTGATGTCCGAAGGCATCATGCGGTACTGCGCCATCACCTCGGGCTTGAGCCAGATGCGCATCGAGTAGTCGGAGCCGAGCGTGAAGGCCTCGCCGACGCCCTGGATACGCTTGATGCGGGGTTCGATGTTGATCTTGACGTAGTTCGAGATGAAGTTCTCGTCGTAGCGGTCGTCGGGCGAGTAGGTCGAGATGACGCGCAGCATCGAGGTCTGGCGCTTCATCGTCATCACGCCGATCTTGGTCACCTCCGCGGGGAGGAGCGACGAGGCGATCGCCACCTTGTTCTGCACGTTCACGGCGGCCATGTCGGGATCCGTGCCCTGACGGAAGACGATCGTGATGGCGGCCGAGCCCGACGAGGCGGTCGAGGAGATGTACATCATGTTCTCCACGCCGTTGATCTGCTCTTCGAGGGGGACGATCACCGATTTCTGGATCGTCTCGGCGCTCGCGCCCGGGTAGGTGGCGCGGACCATCACCGTCGGGGGGGCGATGTCGGGATATTGCTCCACGGGGAGCGAGAAGAGTCCGACGATACCGGCGATGACGATCACGATGGAGACGACCGACGCCAGTACGGGACGTTCGATAAAATTCTTCAGATTCATGGTTTACTCCTCCTTTGCGTTTTCGGTTTGGGCTGCGGGCGCAGCGGCGGCAGCCTGTTTCGGAACGATCGGCGTACCCTCGCGCAGCAGGGCGGCGCCCTCGGCCACGATCACGTCGCCGACCTGCAGGCCCGAACGCACGATGTACTCACGGCCGTCGTTGATCTTCTCGATCTCGATCGGCGCCGACTTGGCCACGCCGTCCGCATACTTGTAGACGAAGACGCGGTCCTGAAGCTCGAAGGTGGCGCCCTGCGGCACGACGATGCAGTCCGTATAGGTGTTCGGCAGGATGACCATGCCCGAGCTGCCGCTGTGCAGCAGGCCGTTCTTGTTCGGGAAGGCGGCGCGCAGCTGTGCGGTGCCCGTCGAGGTGTCGATCACGCCGCTGATCGATTCGATGCGGCCCTCTTCGGGGTAGATCGAACCGTCGTTCAGGCGCAGCTGCACGGCGGGCATCTGTTGCAGCGTGGCGTCGATCGAGCCGTAGCGGCGCGTCAGGTCGAGCAGGCCGTTTTCGTTCATCGAGAAATAGACGTACATCACCGAGTTGTCCGACACGGTCGTGAGGGGCTTGGGCATCGCCGAGCTCACCAGGGCGCCGACGCGGTACGGCAGCGTACCCACGACGCCGTTCGCGGGGGCCTTGACCACCGTGTAGGAGAGCGAGTTGGCGGCGTTCACGCGCTGCGCCTCGGCCTGCGCCAGCGAAGCCTTGGCCGTCAGCAGCGAGTTCTCGGCCGTCGTCAGGTCGAATTTCGAGACGACGTTCTTGGCGAAGAGTTCCTTGCGGCTCTCGTAGTTGAGCTGCGCGGTCGCTACGCCCGCCTTGGCGGCGGCGACGTTCGCTTCGGCCGTCTGGAGGGCGGCCTTATAGGGAACCTGGTCGATGATGAAGAGGGGCTGCCCTTTCGAGACGCGCTGACCTTCGGTCACGCAGACCTCCGAAATCGTACCGCCCACCTGGGGATAGATGTCGATGTCCTGACGGCCGCGCACCGTCGCCGAGTAGTTGCTCGGAATTTCGCGCGTGGTCGTCGCGACTTCGAGAACGGCGTACTGGGCGGGACCCGATGCCACCGGAGCCTGACCGCATCCGACGGCTGCCATGGCGCACACCACGGCTGCTGCTTGCACAAATTTTCCTTTCATGATTACGTTTATTATTTTGACTGTATGATTTCTCCGATGCAAAAGTACGCTTAATTCTTCGTTTCGGGTCTACTCCGTTGGGTCGATTGTTGGTCTTTCGAGGAACAAAGTGCCGTTTTGGAGGAGTGTTTCGTGGCGTTTTTGTTTCAAAATTACTGAAACGGGCCGATTTTTCGGCCCTCATCTTCCGAATCGGACGAGCGGCGCCCGCCCCGAGACTACCCTGCCGATGTGCGTTTTTGACATCCTTGTCGATCGATCCGCACGAAAAACCGTCGCAGAGGCCAACGCTCCGCGACGGTTCTTTATTGTCTGTCCGACCGATTTTTTTATCGATTGCCGTAGAGGGCGTTGAGCAGCGAGGCGAGGCGCAGGCCGCCGCGCAGGAACTGCTGTTCGATCACGGGGGTCATTGTGTTCAGGTAGTCGTAGGAGATCTTCGCGCCCGCGGGGGTCACCTTGTAGATCGACGCGGTGATGGCGGCCGTTTCGCGGAACCAGTCCGCGGGCGATCCCTGGCAGAGCGTCTCGGCGTCGGCCTGCGAGAGGCGGTCGATCTGCTGCTGCCACTCGCTGTAGCTCCACTTGTGGGCTGATTCGACGAGCGCCGTGTCCCAGATCGAGTGGAGGTTGTTCTCGCGGCCGAAATAGAGCACCGGCACGCGGTTGCCGCCGCGGTCGGTCGAGCGTCCCGCGTGCATCGGGCAGTGCAGGTCGCCTACGAGGTGGATCAGCATGCGCAGCTGGTCGAGCTCCTCGGCGGGCTTCAGCTTGCCCTTGCGGATGCGCTTGATGATGCCGTCGAGGGCCGTCAGCACGTCGCCCTGCGGGTGGCGGGGCTGCGTTTCGAGCGTCTCGCCCTCGTCGATGTTCAGGTAGTGCCACGTCTTGCTGTAGGCGTACTCGGGGGTGTTGCTGGCGTTGTCCATCCAGTTGGCGTAGTAGACGAGCGAGTGGCCGCCCAGGATGCGGTCGACGGCCGCCGCCGCCTCGGGCGTGAGGTGCTGTTCGGCGATCCACGCCGTGACGTCGTGCCCCTTCTGTCCCCACGCGTGAGCGTTGAAGACGGCTGCCAGGGCGAAGCAGCAAAGCAGGATTTTCTTCATCGGGTTATGAGGTTGGTTTAGTGGTTCATCGTGGCGAGGAACTCTTCGTTCGTTTCGGTGAGGTTCATCTGCTTTTGCAGGAACTCCATCGCCTCGACCGTGTTCATGTCCGAAAGGTATTTGCGCAGCACCCACGTGCGGTTCATCACCTCGCGCGGCAGCAGCAGGTCTTCGCGGCGCGTGCTCGATGCGATCACGTCGACGGCGGGATAGACGCGCTTGTTGGCCAGTTTGCGGTCGAGCTGCAGCTCCATGTTGCCCGTGCCCTTGAACTCCTCGAAGATCACCTCGTCCATCTTCGAACCGGTGTCGATCAGGGCCGTGGCGATGATCGTGAGCGACCCCTTCTCCTCAGTGTTGCGCGCGGCGCCGAAGAAGCGCTTGGGCTTGTGGAGGGCGTTGGCGTCGACGCCGCCCGAGAGGACCTTGCCCGAGGCGGGCTGCACGGAGTTGTAGGCGCGCGCCAGGCGGGTGATCGAGTCGAGGAAGATCACCACGTCGTGGCCGCACTCGACCATGCGCTTCGCCTTGTCGAGGACCATTTCGGCCACCTTGACGTGGCGCGAGGCCTGCTCGTCGAAGGTCGAGGCGACCACCTCGGCTTTCGAGTTGCGCGCCATTTCGGTCACCTCCTCGGGGCGCTCGTCGATCAGCAGGACGATGATGTAGACCTCGGGGTGGTTGTCGGCGATGGCGTTGATGATCGACTGCATGAGGACCGTCTTACCCGTCTTGGGCTGGGCGACGATCAGGGCGCGCTGCCCCTTGCCGATCGGGGCGAAGAGGTCGACGACGCGCGTCGAGAGGTTGTTGTGGCCGTTGCCCGTGAGGCAGAATTTTTCGCTCGGGAAGAGGGGTGTCATGTACTCGAATTGCACGCGGTCGCGGATGTACTCGGGCTTCAGGCCGTTGATTTCGTTCACGCGCACGAGCGGGAAATACTTTTCGCCCTCCTTCGGCGGGCGGATCGCGCCGTTCACCGTGTCGCCCGGCTTGAGGCCGAAGAGCTTGATCTGCGACGGCGAGACGTAGACGTCGTCGGGCGAATTGAGGTAGTTGTAGTCGGCCGAGCGGAGGAAGCCGTAGCCGTCGGGCATGATCTCCAGCACCCCTTCGCCCTCGATTTCGCCCGCGTAGTCGTCCTTGGTGATGATCTCGTCGTCGAGGTCGATGTGCAGCGCGGGATGGCCCTGCCCCACCGTCGGGACGGGCTCGTCGGCCGATGCGGCGTATTGCGGCGCCTCGTCGGCCGGAGCCGCCGCTTCGGGGCGCACCTTCGGCTTGCGGCCGCGGCGCTTCGGCTCGGCGGCGGGAGCCGTTTCGGAAGGGGCCGCTTCGACGGGCGCCGTCGGGGCGTTCTGCGGCTCTGCGGCGGGGAAAAGCTCCGTCGGGGTGTTTTGCGGGAGGGGGTGTATCGATTCGGCGGCTGCCTCGGCATTCGCCAGACGGGGCCGGCGGCCGCGGCGTTTCGGTTCGGGCGCGGGGAGCGCGGCATCGCGGTCGGTCGGTCGGGGCGTCGCGTCGGTCGGGGCGCCGCTCTCGGTGATTCGGGCGATCAGTTCGCGCTTTTTGAGCTTCGAGCCGTCGATGCCGAACACCGAGGCGATTTCGCGGAGTTCGGCCAGGCTTTTACCCGAGAGCGCTTCCAAGTCTTGCATAAATAAGGTAAGGTCGTTGTGTGATGATTGTGTTCCGGACGAAAGTCGCGGTTGTCGGATGATTTCGCTGCAAAGATAATACAAAATTCGAAAATGCACGCATTTCGGTGCAAAATCGCATGGGAGGGGGGGCGTTCGGGGAGGCAGACGTGCGAAGAGCGTAAGCGTGTCCGCTCGGTTGCGGATCGCGTTCGGTTCGCACGACGGTGCGTGCCGTTCGCCGTCGCCCCATGCGGCTGAACGGCAAGTCTCGCCCGCAGGCTCGACCCGTCCCGCCGCCGTCGGCGAACGCCGGCAGACGAGTTGCAATCGATCCCGAAAGGGATCGGCGGGCCGGAGCTTCGCCGCGCGAAGGCCCGCATGTCGCGTCTGCTCCTGCGTCTCTTCGCAAGCTCCGACCCGAAGAAAGAGTCCCTCCCTCCCCTGCCCCGCCGTCTGCCAAGCGCCGCCGTCGCAAGCCGTCCGGTCTGCCAATCTGTCACGCGATGCCCCTCCGACTGACAGAAATTTCTGCCAACCGAGCGTTGGCACACCAATTGTGGCTCGATGAAACGTCCGTGCGAAACAGACAAACGCAAACATAAACACTCAAAACAGAAAGAACCATGAACGTAAAACCCTTATCGGATCGGGTGCTGATTCTCCCGAATCCCGCTGAAGAGATGACCGCAGGCGGTCTGATTATTCCCGACACGGCCAAAGAGAAGCCGCTGGCAGGCAAGGTCGTGGCCGTAGGCCCCGGCACGAAGGAGGTCGCCATGGAGGTCAAAGAGGGCGACACGGTCCTCTACGGCAAGTACGCGGGTCAGGAGATTCAGGTCGACGGCACCGAGTACCTCATCATGCGTCAGAACGATATTCTGGCTATCATCTAACCCTTAACAACTTACGACTATGGCAAAAGAGATCAAATATAACGTGGAGGCGCGCGAGCTCCTCAAGGAGGGTGTCGACGCGCTGTCGAACGCCGTGAAGGTAACGCTGGGCCCCAAGGGCCGCAACGTCATCATCGACAAGAAATTCGGTGCGCCGCAGGTAACCAAGGACGGCGTGACGGTGGCCAAGGAGGTCGAGCTGGAGGACGCCTTCGCCAACATGGGCGCCCAGATGGTCCGCGAGGTCGCTTCGAAGACGAACGACGATGCGGGCGACGGTACGACGACCGCCACGGTGCTGGCACAGGCCATCATCGGTGTCGGTCTGAAGAACGTCACGGCGGGTGCCAACCCGATGGACCTGAAGCGCGGCATCGACAAGGCGGTCGAAACGATCGTCGGTTCGCTGCGCGAGCAGTCGCAGGAGGTCGGTTCGGATTACGCGAAGATCGAGCAGGTGGCCACCATTTCGGCTAACAACGACTCGAACATCGGTAAGCTGATCGCCGAGGCGATGGCCAAGGTCAACAAGGAGGGCGTCATCACGGTCGAGGAGGCCAAAGGCACCGAAACGCACGTCGAGGTGGTCGAGGGCATGCAGTTCGATCGCGGCTATATCTCGGCCTATTTCATCACCGATCCCGAGAAGATGGAGGCGCAGCTCGAAAAGCCCTACATCCTGATTACCGACAAGAAGGTCTCGACGATGAAGGAGCTCATGGGCGTGCTCGAGCCCGTGGCGCAGAGCGGCCGCTCGCTGCTGATCATCGCCGAGGATGTCGACGGCGAGGCCCTGTCGGCGCTCGTCGTGAACAAGCTGCGCGGCACGCTGAAGATCGCCGCCTGCAAGGCCCCGGGCTTCGGCGACCGCCGCAAGGAGATGCTCGAGGATATCGCCGTGCTGACGGGTGCCACGGTCATTTCGGCCGACAAGGGCATGAAGATCGAGGATGCGTCGCTCCAGATGCTCGGTACGGCCGACAAGGTGACGCTCAACAAGGAGAACACGACGATCGTCGACGGTGCGGGCGAGAAGCAGGCCATCGCTGCGCGCGTGGCGCAGATCCGTGCTTCGATCGAGAAGTCGACCTCGGACTACGACCGCGAGAAGCTCCAGGAGCGTCTGGCCAAGCTGGCGGGCGGCGTGGCCGTCCTCTACGTGGGTGCCGCGACGGAGGTCGAAATGAAGGAGAAGAAGGACCGCGTCGACGATGCGCTGGCCGCTACGCGTGCCGCCGTCGAGGAGGGCATCGTGCCGGGCGGCGGTGTCGCCTACATCCGCGCCACGAAGGCGCTCGAAGGGATGAAGGGTGCCAACGACGATCAGACGACGGGTATCCAGATCATCAAGCGCGCCATCGAGGAGCCGCTGCGCCAGATCGTCGCCAACGCCGGCGGCGAGGGTTCGGTCGTGGTCAATAAGGTGCGCGAGGGCGAGGGTGCCTTCGGCTACAACGCCCGCGACGACCGCTACGAGGATATGCTCGCGGCAGGTATCATCGACCCGACGAAGGTTTCGCGCGTGGCGCTGGAGAACGCTGCGTCGATCGCCTCGATGTTCCTGACGACCGAGTGCGTGCTGGCCGAGAAGAAATCGGAGCAGCCCGCCATGCCTGCGATGCCCGCAGGGGGCATGGGCGGCATGATGTAGTCGCTCGGAACCGCAACGAAAACGGACCGAACCTTTTTCAGGGTGCGGCCCGTTTTTTTTTCGCGGCGGTCGTTTTCCGCCGGTTGGCAAGACGCTTTCGACCGCTGGATGGCGCGGCGGCGATTTTCGGGCGGGGCTTTCCGTCGGCAGTCTGCGGCGCCCGTGTTTCGGCGGCGGTTTTCGGGCTGGGCAGCCTATGTCGTCGTCGGTCGTTTTCCGCCGGTCTGCCGTCGTCAGACGGCGCGGGTGCGGAACTCCGTGGGGGTGCACCCCTCCTGCCGCTTGAAGAAGCGGACGAAATGCTGCGGATGCTGGAAGCCGAGCGACTCGGCGATCTGCTTGATGTTGCGCGCAGGGTCGAGCATCCGCTCCTTCGCCTCGGCGATCATCTTGAGCTGGATGTACTCCTGGGCCGTCTTGCCCGTCTGCTGCTTGACCAGGTCGCCGAAATAGTTGGGCGAGAGGCAGATCTTGTCGGCGAAATACCGCACGGTCGGAATGCCGTGCAGGAGGGCCGCATCGGAGTCGAGGTAGTCGTCTAACAGCCGTTCGAAGCGCGCCAGCGTGTCGTGGTTGATCTCCTCGCGCGTGATGAACTGCCGCTCGTAGAAGCGCATGCAGTAGTTGAGCAGCACCTCGATGTTGGAGACGATGAGCGCCTTGGAGAATTTGTCGATCGGGTGTTGCAGCTCGCGGGCGATCTTCTCCATGTAGTCCTGGATGAGGATGCGCTCCTCGGTCGAGAGGTGCAGCGCCTCGTTCGAGGCGTAGGAGAAGAACGAGTAGTGTTTCATCTTCGCCCCGAGCGGGGTGCGGTGGAGAAAATCGGGATGGAAGAGCAGCCCGATCGAATCGGGCGCGGGACCCTCTTCGGGCTGGTGGATGCCGACGGTCTGCCCCGGGCCGAAGCTGACCACCGTTTCGTCGTCGAAATCGTAGACCGTCTTGCCGTAGTCGATCCGGCAGTTGGCCGTCTTTTTGAGAAAGAGGGCGTAGAAACCGAAGGTCATGCGGTGGGTCAGCGGCGGAACCGAGCTGTCGAAGCGGACGATGCCGACCTGCGGATGGCGCGTTTCGAAGCCGAAGACGCGGTTGTAGCGTTCGATCGTGTCGGCCTGGATGATGGGCGTTTCGTTCATGGTCGCGGGCTTATTTTTTCGCAAAGTAAGGGCATTTTCCGCAAATTCGGAAATGCCGCCCGCGGCAAACCTGAATCGAGGTACCTCGCGCCGTAAAACGGGTAGGCGCGGCGGCGGTTGCGCAGCCTACTTTTGTCCTGTCAAAACATGCGAACAACATGAAAACGAATCCGAATTACTTCCATTATCTCCCCACGCGGATCTTGTTCGGCGAGGGGTCTCTGAACGAACTGCACGCGCAGCCGATGCCGGGCCGCAAAGCGTTGATCGTCCTTTCGAACGGTCGTTCGACGCGTGACAACGGGTACCTGGCGCGTACCGAAGAACAACTGCATCGGGCGGGAGTCGAAACCGCCCTCTTCGACGGCGCGACGCCCAATCCGACGGTCGCCGACGTCGAGGCGGGAACTGCCGCCGCGCGTGGCTGTGGTGCCGATTTCCTGGTGGCGCTCGGCGGCGGCAGCGTCATGGACTGCGCGAAGGGGATCGCCGTGCTGGCGACCAACGAGGGCACGCTGTGGGACTACGTCGCCGTAGGCTCGGGCAAGGGGCGGCCGATCGTGCGGCGTCCGCTGCCGATCGTCGCCGTCACCACGACCGCGGGCACCGGTTCGGAGGCCGATGCCGGCGGCGTCATCACGAAAGAGGATACGCACGAGAAGGCGTTCGTGCAGGATCCGTCGCTTTTCCCCGTTCTGTCGATCGTCGACTCGGAGCTGATGCGCACCGTGCCGCCGCGGCTGACCGCTTTTCAGGGTTTCGATGCCCTTCTCCACAGCGTGGAAGGGTTCGTGTCGACGGGTGCGAACCTGGCGAGCGATATGTACGCCCGCGAAGCGATCCGCAACATCGCCGAATACCTGCCCCGTGCCGTGCGGCAGGGCGATGACCGCGAGGCGCGGACACGGGTCGCCTTCGCCAATACCCTCTCGGGGTTCGTCATGACCCTGACGCGGCTGACGAGCGAACACGCACTCGAACATGCCCTCTCGGCCTACCATCCCGAGCTGCCGCATGGCGCGGGGTTGATCCTGATCTGTCGTGCCTATTTCGACTATTTCGTGCGCAACCACGGCTGCGACGACCGCTTCGTCGAACTGGCGCGGCTGCTGGGCATGGCCGAGGCTTCGCGGCCCGAAGCGTTCGTCGAGGCGCTCGACCGCCTGCTGAAGGCGTGCGGTGCGGCCGACCTGAAGATGTCCGACTACGGCATTACGCCCGACGAGTTCCCGACCTTTGCGCGCAATGCCCGCGAGGTGATGGGCGTGCTCTTCGAGGGCGACCGTTTGCCCCTTTCGGAGGAGGCGATCGTCGGCATCTATGCCGAGTCGTATCGCTGACTCCCCCGCCGCTTTCCGTTGAAAGGATCGTCCGCAGGTACGCGGGCGATTCTTTTTTTTGTCGGATGCTTGGTTTTTCGGAATAGATCGGCTACTTTTGTATCGTTAACCGATATAACGAACGACGAAATAGATGAACAACGCGAACAATGCCCTGACCGAAGCGGTCTACTACATTCTGCTGGCGCTCGTCGAGCCGCTGCACGGCTACGGCATCATGCAGCGCACGGCCGCCTTGAGCGGCGGACGGCTGGTCATTTCGGCGGGAACGCTCTACGGAGCGCTCTCGACGCTGCTCGACAAGGGGTGGATCGAGCCCTTCGGACACGCGGCCGAGAGCCGTAAGAAGAGCTACCGCCTGACGGCGGAGGGGCGTGCGGTGCTCGAAGCCGAGCTGGCGCGCCTGCGCGAACTGGTGCGCAACGGGGAGCGGATCCTGGGGCAGGGAGCCTCGGACGAACCGCTCGCCCCCTGCCGCTACTGCATCTGAAACACGTTACGAGATATGGCACAAGAACAAAAAGAGTATCGCACGGTCTGGCGCTTCTATACGATCCCCGACTACGAGCGCGAGGAGCGATGGCTGAACGACATGGCCGCCGCAGGGTGGAATTTCGTGCGCACGAACGGCGTGCGGTTCGTTTTCCGCAAGGGAACGCCCGGGGAGTTCCGCTACAAGATCGATCTGGCGGAGCGGACCGCCGACGACCGCGTGCGGGAGGAGTATTACAACTTTCTGACCGACTGCGGACTGCGGATCGTCTGCGATTTCAAGGAGTTCATCTACCTGCAAAAACCGACGGCCGAGGGGCCGTTCGATGCGGCGGACGACACCTATGCGCGGCTGCGGGTGCTCAACAAGGCGTACGATTGCTCGCTGCGGATGGTCTGTCGGCTGCTGCGCCTCTTTACGGTGCTGCTGGCGGGGCTCCTGCTGTTGCAGGGTCTGCTGCCCGCTTCGGAGTTTCTGCATGGCATGGCTTTCGGTCTGTCGGGAGGCGCGGTGGTGATGATGACGCTGATCTGGGTGCCGATTATTACCGGGTTGCGGCGCCGCGTGACCGCTCTGATCGGCGAGATCGGGGTGAAGCGGTAGGCGGCGGGCCGAATAGCGGATCGCGCTGCAAGCGCGTGCCGTTCGCCGCCGCCCCATGCGGCGGACGGCAAACCTCGCGTCCGCTCGTTGCCGTCCTGCCGACGTCGGCGAACAGGTTGTTTCGATTCTGCCGGCGGGCCGGAGCTTCGCCCCGCGAAGGCCCGCAACTCTGTCGAGTACGGGCGCTTCGCAAGCTCCGTCCCGAATAAAATCGCGCTGCCTCCTGCGGCGGACGGCGAACCCCGCAGCAGGCCGCTCCGCAGGCTCCGTCCCATGCGGTGTACGGCTCGATGTCATCCGAAAAAAACGGGCATCCTCTCATTCGGAGGATGCCCGTTTTGTCGGCAGGTGCGGAGCCGTTTAGAAGACGTTCTTGCGCTTCGCCGTCTTGAGCGGAATCACCTCGATGGGATCGGGTTCCGCCGCGGGGATGATGTCGCGGTAAGCCGGTTCGATGCCCGACTCCTCCTTGACGGCCAGCGCCTCGGGACCGAACGGTATGTTGCGGTAGACCTTCGTCCCCTCGATCGTCGTGCCGTTGCCGCTGTTCACCAGGCGGTTGTCTTTCACGAAATTGTTCACCATGCGGATGTCGTAGTTGCGGTCCGAGTCGATGTGCAGCCACAGCTGGTAGAGGCTGACGACGAAATTCTCCTCGATGAGCCAGCCCGACGAGCCGTCGTCGGGATAGATGCAGCGCGGTCCGTCGAAGAGGTAGTTGCGGCGTGCCACCGATCCCGGCTGGCGTCCCAGCATGTAGATGATGCCGCCGTCGGAGAGCATCTGGTGCGTGTGGCCCGCGCGGTTGTAGCTGATCGAGTTGCCGCCCGCGGTCTTCGACTCGGGAATGGCGGCATTGCCCCACCACCAGCCGAGGGCGATGGCGCCGTACGGTACGCCGTAGATGTCGTTGTGGTCGTAGCGGACGTTCTTCACGAAGAAACCGACCAGCGCCTCGGCCTGACGGAAATCGAGGCTCACGTTGCGGATGTAGTTGTTCGTCACGGCGATGTCGCGGCAGACGCCCTCGATGCCCGGGGCGTAGACGCAGCCCGCGTCGCCGTCGCCGATCTCGTAGTGCTGCGGGTGGCCGACGCTCACGGCGTTGCCCAGCAGGTCGTTGAAATAGTTGCCCGTCACCTCGGCGTTCTGAACGTCATTCACCAGGTTGACCGCCACGGCCGATCCGAGGTGCTCGAAGCGGTTGCGGATGAAGCGGATGTTGCGGGCGTTCTTCACCTCGATCGTACCCGCGGGTACGTCGCAGCTGTTATATTTGGTCGGGTGCCAGTTGCCGTTGGGAATGTATTTCATCGCCAGACCGAGCGACTGGATGCCGCCGAAGCCGTGCGAACCCTCCAGCTCGACCAGATTCCAGGCGTCGTGCGAGAAGGTGATCCCCTCGAAGGCGACGTTCTCGACGTTCGACGAGCACGAGGAGCCGTGGATGCGCAACAGCCCCTCGGTCATCGGAGCGATTACTTCGGCCGTTGCGGGGTCTTCGCCCTCGCGCGCCATATAATAGATGGTTTTGGCGGCGCGGTCGAAATAGAACTCGCCGGGCTCGTCGAGCAGCTCGTAGGCGTTGCGGATCAGGAAGGCGCCCGTGAACTTGGTCTTGCCGGCCCAGGCCAGCGAGTTGAGAATCGTCGAATAGGGCTGTTGCAGCTCGACGGCGATTTCGTCGCCCCACTTCTGCACGTTCGAGGCGCAGAGGATCTTCTCGGTCCAGACGTTGTTCTGCACCAGCTCCACATCCTCGGGGTTGCGGTACGGCATCGTCTCGGCACCCGCCGCGAAGCGGATTCCCTCGACGCTGCGGCCCGCGCCGAACGCCCACGGCTCGTCGCCCTTGACCTCGATGCTGCCGTAGCTGCCCAAAGCGGGGATCGGCGCCTTCGAACCCGCCATGCGGGCGCGACGTCCGTCGACGAGCAGCGTGCGCTGTTTGCGGTCGCTCGCGAAGGGGGCTTTCCACAGGTTGTTGCTGACCCGCTCCCAGCCCTCGATGCGCACGCCGCCGCTGATGACGGGGCGTTCGCCCTCGGCCGCCTCGAAGCGGACACAGAAGCCGTTTTTGCCGCCGAGCGTCTCGTCGATCACGAGCGGCGCGTCGAAGCGGTAGGTGCCGCCGTGCATCCGTACCACGACGTCGTTTTTCTGGTTGCGCACGGCCTTGCGAAGCGTCTTGACCGCTTCGGGGAAGGTCTCGGGCGTCGTCTCGATGATCTGCTGGGCGGAGGCCGTCGCGCCTGCGCAAAGCAGCATCAGAAGGAAAAGTTGTTTTTTCATCGGTATGGTGGTTTTGAGTTCGTTGTTCGTGCGGCACACGGGCAGTCAAGCCCTGCGCAGGGCGTCGTCCGCAGGATGACGGGGATGGAAATGCGGAAAAGACGCCCGAACGGAGCAGCGGTCGAAAGAGGCGGGCGGGCGGTTCGTGCCGCCGCACCGGCGCCGCCTTCGGAGCCGAACCGTACAAAGATACGGATCGAAAGCGGATTTCCCAACTTTTCCGACGCTTTTTTCGCCCGATCGCGCCGAAGCGCCGAAATTGCGCAAAAAGGGGGCTCGTGCTGCGAAAATCCGATCTTTTTGCCTATATTTGTTCCTCCGTCCGCGATTCGCGATGCGGCGGACGGAGCGCAACACCGTATATCATACACAACCGACCTATGCGAATTTCCCTTTTCCTGCAGTTGGCGGGCCTGCTCTGCCTGACGCTGCCGATCGATGCCGCCGCGGGCAAACCGTGGAAGGCGGCCTCCTGCACCCCCGCGGAAGCGCGGAGCTTCCCCGCCGTCGTCTACGGCAATCCCTTCAGCGGCTCGGACCGCAGCATCCTGCAAATCGTTCCCGAGGCGGCGGCCCTCGAAGGCGTCCGCCTGCCGCTCGGTCCCGACGGCCGTCTGGCGGCGGGTACGGTGCGGCTGCGCTTCGGCTCGGCCGCGCGTCTGCTGGTGGCGGCTCCCTCGCGCGAGGCGGTCGAGGCGCTCGGACTGGGACGCGGCGTGCTCGTGCGCGAACCGCTGCTCCGTCGGGCCGTCACGGTGACCGAGCTGCCCGAGCTCGACCTCTACGGCGTGCAGTATCCGAAGGGCGAGCATGCGATCGAGGTGCCTGCGGGCGGCGAACCCGTCGTGCTGCTGGGCGCCGTCGCGGCGTCGCAGCGCTTCTCGGGTGCCGATGCCGAGCTGCCGAGCGGTGCCGACTACCCCGCTTTCCCGATCGAGGGATTCTCCGAAAAGCCGACCCTCTTCACGATTCTCGGCGGGCCCGACGCCCCCGTGGTCGACGAAGGCATGCCCGGCACGGAGGGGATCTACGGCGGCTTCGAGGGGGGCTGCATGGTGAAGATCGGCGATACCTATCACATGTTCCCCACCGAGCGCGCGGGCGAAAAGGGCCACCCCGCCAAATACGACCGCATCAAGACGCGCATCGGCCACTGGACGAGCAAGGACGCGATCCGCTGGGAGCGGCAGTCGACCCTCTATCAGGCGAGCGGCACCTATGCCGTGTCGCACTACGACCACCCGATGAACGATCGTCGCGCCGCCATCTGGTCCTACATGCCGATCTTCAACAAGGAGAAGAACCGCTGGCAGGGGCACTACCTCGCCTACACGTGCGACAGCGTCGTGGCGCCGAACCACTCGTTCGGCCGCATCTGGCGCTGCGAATCGGAGGTCGAGGGAATCGAGGGGATCGGCGGTCCCTACCGCGACTGCGGCATCGTGATCGAACCCGGGCTCGACTCGCAGCTCTGGGAGGGGCGCCAGGGAGTCGCCTCGTTCTTCCCCTACCGCGTCGGCGACAAGTGGTACGGCTTCATCAGCGGTGCCTACCCTTATAAAACGAAGGCCGACTATCCGTTCGGCGGCAAGCCGACTCACTGGTACGTGGGGCTGGCCGAGGCGGATGAGCTGGAGGGGCCCTGGACGCGCATGAAGCAGATCAACCCGATCACCTCGATCCACCCCCGCTTCGTCGAGAACCCGATCGTCTCGCAGCTGCCGAACGGCCTCTACATCGCCGTCTTTGACGGCGGTCCCGAGTGGCTGCGCCTGCCCAACATGATCGCCTACACCCTCTCGAAGGACGGCGTGCACTGGAGCGAGGCGCATTACCTGCCGATCGACACGAAGGTCGCCAAGTGGTGGCACACGATGCGCACGCCGCTGGGACTGATCCCCGAGGGCGACGACGTCTACACGATCGTCTACGCCGCGATCCACAACGACAAGCGCTTCCACCCGATGGGCATGGTGCGGGTGCGGCTCGACCGCAAGGCGCTCGACGAGGTGGCGAAGGGGTTGTAGGCCCACACGAAAAGGTGGCGGGTTGTCGAAGGGCGTATTCGATCCCGTGAGGGATCGGCAGCCCGCAGCCGCCCCCTGGCGGAGGGCTGCAACTCGCGTCCCGCTCGTGCTGGCTCCTCCGCTCGGCTGCGGGCTGAAAGGTATTCGTGGGCAGCACGTGTGACCTGTCGATCCCGCAGGGATCGGCGGGCCGAAGCCTCCGCGTGCGGAGGCCCGCATGAAGCGTCTCTCCGCAGGCTCCGCCCCGAGAGGCCGTGTCCGGTGCCGTACGGCATGACCGCGCCGAGGCCGGTTGCTCCGCAGGTTCGCCGCGCGCGCCGAAACGATAAACAACGATCAACTCAAACAACAACGATATGATGAAACAGACGAAAAAATATGCCGGGGTCGTCGTTCCGATGGTGACGCCCGTGCGCGACGGCGCGGTCGATATGACCGCCGTCGCGAAGATCATCCGCTCGTTCGCCGAAGCGAAGGTCGACGCCCTCGTGATGGGCACGACGGGCGAAGGCAACTCCGTGCCGACGGGCGAAGGGATCGACATGATCCGCACGGCCGTCGAGGCCGCCGAGGGGCGCATCCGCGTCTACGCGGGGGTGACGGGCCTCTGCCCGAAAGAGCAGCTCTCGCAGATCGAGGGCTTCGCACGGGCGGGTGCCGACGCCGCCGTGGCCGTTCTGCCGGGCTACTATGCCCTGACCGAGCAGCAGATGATCGACTACTACACGATGCTGGCCGACAACGCCTCGATCCCCGTGATGCTCTACAACATCCCGGCGACGACCCATCTGTCGATCCCCGTCGAGGCCGTGCGCCGGCTGGCCGACCATCCGAACATCGTCGGTCTGAAGGATTCGGAGCGCGATGCCGAGCGCATGGCGCAGTGCATCGAAATCGCCCGCGGCCGCGCCGATTTCGCCTACTTCTGCGGCTGGGCGGCGCAGTCGGCCCATGCCCTGGAGCTGGGTGCCGACGGCATCGTCCCGAGCACGGGCAACTTCGTGCCGCAGCTTTTCCGCGACCTCTACGAGGCGGCCGTGAAGGGCGACACGGCCGAGGCGAACCGCCTCCAGCAGCTCACCGACTCGATGGCCGTCGTCTACCAGCAGGGACGCCCCCTCGGGCAGCAGCTGGCCGCCCTGAAACGCATCATGGAGCGCCGCGACCTCTGCGGCCGCGAGATGCTGCCGCCGCTTACGATGCTCGACGAGGCCGCCTATCGCACGATCGACGAACAGATCGCCGCCTTCGACCTTTGAACCGCAAACCTGCCTGAAGAACCTACCGCCTCATGACACCTACCCTCCACTGGGTCGATATCGCACTGGTGATCGCGAGCGTCGCTTTCGTGATGCTCTTCGGCCTGCGCTTCGCCCACAAACAGAACTCGACCGACAGCTATTTCGCGGCGGGCGGCTCGCTCCCCTCGTGGGCGATCGGCATGTCGATCTTCGCCACGCTCATCAGCAGCGTCACCTTCCTCGCTTACCCGGGCGCCGCCTACGGCGGCAACTGGATCCTGCTCGTGCAGGGGCTCATGGTGCCGCTCGTGCTGCTGGGCATGATCTGGTTCATCGTGCCCCTCTTCCGACGCGTCATCCGCTTGAGCACCTACGAGTATTTCGAGCGCCGCTTCGGCTGGGGAGCCCGCCTCTACGGCTCGCTCGCCTTCCTGCTGACCCACTTTTCGAAGATGGGCACCGTCTTCTTCCTCGTCAGCCTCGCCATCGCCCAGTTCATGGGGTGGAACATCTACGCCATCATCATCGGCATCGGCATCGCCGTGACGATCCTGACGCTGCTGGGCGGCATCGAGGCGGTCGTGTGGATGGACGTCATCCAGGGCTTCATCCTCATCGCGGGCGGTCTGGTCTGCGCCGCGATCCTGCTCTTCGCCCCCGAAGGCGGCCCCGCGGCCGTGTGGGAGGTGGCGCGCGAATACCACAAGATCGACGTCGGCCCCTACGCCTTCGATTTCGTGCAGCTCACCTTCTGGGTGATGGTCGTCAACGGCATCTTCTACGCCATCCAGAAATACGGCACCGACCAGACGATCGTGCAGCGCTACCTCACGGCCCGCGACGACCGTTCGGCCGAGAAGGCCGCCTACATCGGCGTGTTGGCCAGCGTCCCCATCTGGACCCTCTTCATGTTCATCGGCACCTGCCTGTTCGCCTACTACAAGATCGAGGGCGGGCTGCCCGAAGGCATGAAGGCCGACGACGTCTTCCCCTACTTCATCGCCACGCAGCTGCCGATCGGCGTGAAGGGATTGATCGTCTCGGCGCTGGTGGCGGGTGCCATCTCGTCGCTCGACTCGGACCTGAACTGCTTCGCCGCCATCGGCGTGCAGGATTTCTACGTGCGCCGTCATCCCGAGAGCACGGACCGTCAGCGGCTGGTGCTCGGCCGCTGGATCGTCGCCCTGGCGGGCCTGGCGGCCATCGTCATCGCCGCGATCTACGCCTACTGGGACGGCGAGGGGATCCTCGGCGTGCTGTTCGGCCTCTACGCGATCTTCTCGTCGGGCATCGTCGGGCTCTTCCTGCTCGGCCTGCTCTCGCGCCGCGCCAACAAGGAGGGGCTGTGGGTCGGCCTCGTCGCCTGCATCCTCTTCACGGCCTATGCCGTGCTCACCTCGTCGAAATTCATGATCGGGGGCGAGAAGCGGATCCTGCTCGATCTGGGGGCGTGGAATTTCACCCATAACAAGATGATGCTGGGCGTATACAGCCACCTGATCGTCTTCGCGGTCGGCTGGGCCGCCTCGTACCTCTTCCCGCGTCGTGCGGTGGACGAGGACCTGACGATCTACGGCTACCTCGCCAAACGCAAAACGGAAAAAAACGCATAAGACAAAGATGAACATCGTTACGTTGCAACAACCCTCGCGCGTGGTCTTCGGCGAGGGGGCTCTCGGCCGCTTCGCCGAGGAATTCCGCCAACTCGGCTTCCGCAAACTCTTTCTGCTCACCGCGCCCCCGATCCGTCCGCTGATCGCCGCCACGGTGACCGAACTCGAAAACGCCGGTGCCGAGGTGCGCATCTACGACCGCATCACGGCCGAACCGGCCCTGGACGAGGTCCTCGAGATCATCGACGAGGCGCGGTCGTTCGGCGCCGACAGCGTCGCAGGCATCGGCGGTGGCAGCGTCCTCGACACGGCCAAGGTGGTCGCCGTCTTCGCTCCGAGCCGCCAGCGCGTGGCCGACTGCTTCGGCACGGGCCTCATCGAGCGCCGCGGTCTGTGGTGCGCCTGCCTCCCGACGACCTCGGGCACGGGCAGCGAGGTCTCGCCCAACGCGATTCTGCTCGACCGCGAAGAGAAGCTCAAGAAGGGCATCGTCAGTCCCTGTCTGCTGGCCGATGCCGCCTACATCGATCCGCTGCTGACGCTCACCGTGCCGCCCCGCATCACGGCCGAGACGGGCATGGACGCCCTGACGCACTGCATCGAGGCCTACACGAACCGTTTCGCCCACCCCGTCGTCGACCGCTACGCCCTGACGGGCATCGAGCTCATCGCCGCCGCCCTCGAGCGTGCCGTGAAGGACGGCAGCGACCGCGAGGCGCGGGCGGCCCTCTCGCTCGGCAGCTACTACGGCGGGCTCTGCCTGGCGCCCGTCAATACGGCGGCCGTGCACGCCCTCTCCTACCCGCTGGGCGGCGAGTACCACATTTCGCACGGGCTGGCGAACGCCATCCTGCTGCCGACGGTGATGCGTTTCAACATGTCGTCCGACCTGAAGAAGCATGCCGCCATCGCCCGCGCCGTCGGGGTCGACTGCACGGGTCTTTCGACCGAGGAGGCGGCCCGCCGCGGCGTGGAGCGCATCGCCGAGCTCTCGAAGCGGTGCGGCATACCCGCCACGCTGACCGAGCTGGGAATCGGCCGCGAGAAGGTCGGCGAGCTGGCCGACGCCGCGATGAAGGTGACGCGCCTGCTGGTGAACAATCCGCGCGAGGTGACGCGCGAGGATGCCGTAGCAATCTATAACGAACTTTACTGAAGATGAATCAACTGCCGATTTTAGCCATTACGATGGGCGACCCCGCGGGGGTCGGTCCCGAAATCATCGCCATGTCCCTGGCGCAGGAGGCGCCCTACGCGCTGTGCCGCCCGATCGTGGTCGGCGACGCCGCCATGATGGAGCTCGGCGTGCGCTCCGCGAAGGTCGATCTGAAGGTGCGCGCCGTGGAGCGCACGGCCGACGCCCGCTTCGAGCGCGGAACGATCGACGTGCTGGACCTCAAGCTGATCGATGCCTCGCAATTCGCCTACGGCACGGTCTCGGCGCAGTGCGGCCATGCCGCCTTCGAGGCGGTGCGCACGGCGATCGATCTGGCCATGAAAGGCGAGGTCGACGGCACGGTGACGGCGCCGCTCAACAAGGAGGCGCTGCACGTCGCAGGACACGATTTCGCGGGCCACACGGAGATCTACGCCCACTACACGGGGACGAAGAAATACGCCATGCTGCTGGCCGACGACCGCATGCGCGTGATCCACGTCTCGACGCATGTTTCGCTGCACGAGGCGTGCGATCGGGCGAAGAAGGAGCGCGTGATCGCCGTCACGGAGCTGATCCTCGATGCCTGCAAGAGCTTCGGCATCGCCGATCCGCACATCGGCGTGGCGGGCCTCAACCCCCATGCCGGCGAGGGCGGTCTGTTCGGCGACGAAGAGATCCGCGAGATCATCCCCGCCATCGAAGAGATGCGCGCGCGCGGCTGGAACGTCGAGGGTCCCGTGCCGCCCGATTCGCTCTTCTCGCGGGCCCGCTCGGGTCAGTTCGACGGCTGTGTGGCGATGTACCATGACCAGGGCCACATCGCCTTCAAGGTAGGCGGCTTCGAGTGGGATCGCCAGACGCAGCGCATGGTGGCCGTCAAGGGGGTCAACATCACGCTCGGCCTGCCGATCATCCGTGTGTCGGTCGACCACGGTACGGCCTTCGACGTGGCGGGCAAGGGCATCGCCAATCCCGATGCGATGCTCATGTCGATCGAATACGCCGCCCTCATGGCGCGGAACCGCAAACAGTAACAACCGCAGCGGTCTGCGACGGAAGGTCGGGCCGCAGCCTGCGAGCGCATCTGCCGTGCGGATGGTTGCGCGAAGAGGCTGCGGCCCGTTCCGTCTGCCGCAGGCCGCATCAAAAATCGTATGCGATGAACTGGTTCGTCATAGCCGACGATATCACGGGGGCGGCCGAAATAGCGGGCATCGCCCTCGGTTTCGGCTGCCGCGTCCGTTTCACCACCTCGGTCGAGCGGCTGACGCTCGGCGACGGGGTGACGGTGCTGGCCACCGATACCCGCTCGATGCCGCGCACGGAGGCGGTGGCCGTCACGGAGCGGATCGTGGCGCGGCTGCGTGCCGCTGCGCCGAACGGCCTGCCCGACGGCGTGCGGCTTTTCAAAAAGACCGATTCGGTCCTGCGCGGCCATGTGACGGCCGAGCTGCGGGCGTTGATGACGGCGGGATACGAACGGGCGCTGCTGCTGCCTGCGAACCCCTCGAAGGGGCGCTGCATCGTCGGCGGGCGCTATCTGTTGGGCGGCGAGCCGATCGACCGCACGGTGTTTCGCACCGACCCCGAATTTCCCGCCGCGACGGCCGATGTCGTGGAGCTGCTCGGCGGCGGCGTGCACTATGTCGACTCCGCGACGGAGCGGCTGGCGGAGGGCATTTCGATCGGCGAGACGCCGTCGGTCGAGGCGTTGGCTGCGCTGGCGGCCCGTTTCGGCTGCGATGCCCCGCTCTGGGCGGGGGCCGCGGATGCGTTTCGGGTGCTGCTGGCGGCCGACGGATGCACGGAGCGGCCGCAGGTGCCTTTCGCAGGCTTCGGCGACCGTCGGACGCTCGTCGTCTGTGGCAGCACGGTGCGCCACGACCTCTCGGCGGAACCCTTTTTCCGTCGGCGGCGGGTGGCGGTCGCGCCGATGCCCGATGCGGTCTTCGAGGGGGCCGAGCCGACGGCGTGGATCGCCGCCGCACGGCAGCGCATGGAGGCCGAGCGGGCGGATGCCCTGTTGCTGCGGATCCCGCAGCAGGTGCGGGTCGACGGTGCGCGGGCGCGCCGTCTGCGCGGCGCGATGGCGCGCACGGTGCAGGCGCTCGTGGCGGCGGAGCGCTTCGAAGAGGTGGTGATCGAGGGGGGTGCGACGGCCTATGCGGTGCTCGATGCGCTCGGCTGGCACGATTTCGTCGTGACGGATGCCGTCGCCGCGGGGGTCGTGAGGCTCCGCTACCCCGCTGCCGACGTCCACCTGACCTTCAAGCCGGGGAGCTACGACTGGGGGGCGGCCTTTCGGTAGGTCGCCGCGTGCCGTGCGATGCCAGCACGCAATCGACTTTTTGGCAGCGCTGCCCGCGTCTTTTCGATCTGTCGGGCACACCCTTTTTTCGCGCGGGAATTGCGGATACGGGCGGCTGTTCGGCCTGCGGAGCGTGCTGCGGGGCGCCGATCCTTCTTCCGACAGCGTGCGACTTTTGTTCGGGCAGAATACGCTCTTCACCGCGCTGCGTCGCGGCGACTCGGTGCGGCTCATCGGCATCGACTGCTCCCCGAGCGGGCAGCATTTCCTGGTGCAGACCGCTCGGAACGAGATCGGGTGGATCGATGCGGTTGGACGGAAGAGACCGAGCGGGCGGTCGGGGTCGAAATCGATCGTGCAGAGGCCGGTCGTCACAGCGCCGAGGTCGTCGAAGAGCATGTCGAAAAGGCGGGCCGGTGAGAGGACGGAACGGAAAGCGGCGCGATAACCCCAAGGTTATCGCGCCGCTGCGTTATGGCGAGTCGGACTAATACTCCTCCTCGTTGAAGAAAAAGTCGTCTTTCGAGGGGTAGTCGGGCCAGATGTCTTCGATCGACTCGTAGATGTCGCCGTCGTCCTCGATCTCCTGGAGGTTTTCGAGGACCTCCAGCGGCGCTCCCGAACGTACGGCGTAATCGATCAGCTCCTCCTTCGTGGCGGGCCAGGGTGCATCTTCCAGTTTGGAAGCCAATTCAAGAGTCCAATACATGATAGAAAGTTTTTAAGTTCACGTTTTCAGCCGATTGCGTGAGCGGCATTCTGTCACGCCGCTGCGCTACGGCTTGCAAATGTATAAAAAAATCGGCAATTGCAACCCCTCGGCACGAAAATTCGCGTTTTCGGGTCCGACCGTGCAACGGGACCGTCCGTTTACGGAATCCACTGCGTCTCGGTGACGCCGTAGTGCGCCGTCAGCGTGCGGCCGAGCACGTAGAAATAGTCCGAGAGGCGGTTCAGCCAGGCGAGGACTTCGGCGGGAACGCCGTAGCGTTGGTCGGCACGCAGCGCCGCCCGTTCGGCCCGACGGCAGACCGTGCGGCAGATGTGGCAGGCCGAAACCGTCGCATGGCCTCCCGGGATCGTGAAGCGGGTGATCGGTGCGAGCCGCTGTTGCAGGGCGTCGATCCGCTCTTCGAGCCAGGCGATCGTCTCCGCGGCGAGCGGCGCCACCTTCTCCGAACCCTCCTCCCCCACGGCCAGGAGCGCCTCGACGGTCATCATCTGCGAGAGGATGCGTTCGAGCTCTTCCACATATCCCGAGGCCTTCGGATCTTCGCGCAGGCGGTCGGCAAGCATCGCCGTGAAGGCCGACAGCTCGTCCACCGTGCCGTAGGCTTCGACCCGTTCGTCGGTCTTGAAGACCCGTTCGCCGCCGACGAGCGAGGTCAGCCCGCCGTCGCCCTGTTTCGTATAGATTTTCATAAGCGGTAGTGTTGTTTCGGTAAGTCGTCGTCGCTGAACAGGAGCAGGTAGCCGCGGTTGTCCACCGAGGTGCAGCCGTGCCGCTCGACGAGCTCCCGACAGAGGTCGGTCCGCTCGCGCCCGTCGCAGGGAGCGAGCAGCGCGACCGTCGTTCCCTGCAGGGCCGCCCGCCGCACCAGCTCGCGCGTCGCTGCGGGAGCGAGGCGCGGCGTCAGCAGGCAGAGGTCGCACGGCGTGTCGAGCGCGTCGATCGAAAAGGTCTCGTACCCGCAGTGCGTGCAGAGGTTTTGCAGCTGCATGGCGCGGCGCGGCGCAACGTCGAGCCGCAGCAGCGTATCGTACAGCGCCGTCTCGTCGCCCGCGAGGCGATTTTTCATGAACACCTGCCGCACGATCGCGTAGACGAAGGGCGAGTGGACGCCGTGTCCGCGGAAATAGCGGGCGCGGGCGACCCGCGTCGGCAGGGTCGCGAGGCCGTAGAGGCGGCGCTTGATCGAACGTCCCGTCAGTCGCATCGTCCCTACTGCTTCAAAAGTCCGGCCAAACGGCCCGTCGAGAAGGCGATCTGGAGGTTGTAGCCGCCCGTGTCGGCATCCAGGTCGAGCACCTCGCCTGCCAGGTAGAGCCCTTTGATCTTCAGCGACTCCATCGTGTAGGGGTTCACCTCGTCGCAGCGGACGCCGCCCGCCGTGGTGACGGCGTATTCGAAGGGTGCGTAGTCCGAAACGGGGAAGGTCAGCCCCTTCAGCGTTTTGATGAGGCGGTCGATCTGCACGTCGGTCAGCTTCGAGAGGTAGACCTTCGAGTGGATGTCCAGTTCGTTGGCCAGCGGCAGCACGAGCTGTTTCGGCACGAGGCGCCGCAGCAGCTCGGCGAAGAGCTCCGTGGGGCCCAGCTCGGCGATTTCGCGGGCGATGCGCTCGCGTAGCGTCTCGGCGTCGAGCGCGGGTTTGAGGTCGAGCACCAGTTTGACGGAGCGGCCGTCGATCAGGGCGTCGACCGCATCGCGGCTCAACCGCAGGGCCACCGCCCCCTCGATGCCGCGCTCCGAGAAGCCGATCTCGCCGAACTCTTCGCGCACGGCCTCCCCGTCGAAGCAGAGCGTCGCCCGCACGTTGCGCAGCAGCAGACCGTGCAGGTAAGGCATCTGCGCGTGGCTCGAACGCAGCGGCGTGAGCGAGGGGCGCAGCTCCTCGATCGTGTGGCCCAGGTCGGCGGCGAAGGCGTAGCCGTCGCCCGTCGAGCCCGTGGCGGGATAGGAGACGCCGCCCGTGGCGAGGATCACCTGCCGGCACTCCTCCTTGCGCTCGAAGCCGTGCTTGTTGCGGTAGCGGACGCCGAAGATGCGGCCCGAGACGGTCAGGATCTCCGTCACGGGGGTCTCGTAGCGGATTTTGACGCCGTTGTCGACGCAGTATTCGAGCAGGGCGTTGGCGATGTCCCACGCCTTGCCGCTGTGGGGAAAGACGCGTTCGCCGCGTTCGATGTCGAGTTTGACGCCCTGCCGCTCGAAGAAGCGGATGGTCGCCCGATTGTTGAATTCGGCGAAGGCCTGCGTCAGAAAGGCGCGGTTCGCCCGTACGTGTTCCATGAACTCCTCGGGCGGACGGGCGTTGGTCACGTTGCAGCGGCCCTTGCCCGAGATGCGCACCTTGCGTCCCGATTTCTCCATTTTTTCGAGCAGCAGCACGCGCTTGCCGCTGCGTGCCGCCGTGCCGGCCGCCATCAGGCCGGCCGCTCCGGCGCCGATGACGATCACGTCGAAGGGCTCGGGGCGGGGTGTTTGGTTCAGTTCTTCCATCATAAGCATGCAAAGGTAGCAAATCTCGTCCGCAGAAGCAACCCGCGGCCGAAATATCTTCGATGCGGAGGCAAAGAAAAATCGTCCGACCCGTGCGGATCGGACGATTCGTCGCAAGTGCGGCGGAGCGGTTTAGCGATTCACCTTCTCCTTGATGCCGTCGGCCACCTTGTGGCCCCACTCCTCGACCTTGTGGCCTGCCTTCGTGGCGGCCTCCTCGGCGCGGTTGCCCACCTTCGTGGCGGTTTCCTGCACACTGTTCTTGATCTTCGAGCCCGTCTCGCCCAGCTTGTCCTTGGCGCGGTCCATGCCCTCCGAAACGGAGTGCTTGCCTTCGCAGTACTTCTCCTCGGCGCGGTGCTGCGCCTGCTGTCCGTACTCTTCGACCTTGTGCGCTGCGCGCTGGGTCGTCTCCTGGGCCTTGTCTGCGGCCTTCTCGAAGTTTTTGTTCATGTTGTCGTTCATGATGTGAAAGTTTTAGATTGGTTATTTGACGCGCCGATTGCTGATGAGCGCAACGATCCAAAGCAGGATGATCGCGCCGAGAATCGACGTAAAGAGCGTGCCGACCGTACCCATGGGAATCCATCCGAACCACGAAACGATCCATCCGCCGAGCAGACCGCCGATAAGACCGACGATCATGTTGATAATGAGACCCGAACCGCTACCTTTCATGATCAGGTTCGCGATCCATCCGGCCACCAAACCGATGAGTAAATACCATAAAAAATACATAATAAAATTTGTTTAAATTGGTGTCTGTCCGCCTTTGTGCAAAATCCGTACCCGCTGCGCCGCATCGGGTCGCATTTCGTGTCGGGAGCTTGCGAAAAAGGCGAAAAAAGGCTATCTTTGTCCTCCGACAAACTGCTGACAACGATGGAAAAAACGAATATCGAAAAGAAAACGGAGGCCCTGGCCCGTGTGTTGGAGGTGATGGATACGCTCCGCCGCGAATGTCCCTGGGACCGCAAGCAGACCTTCGACACGCTGCGCAACAACACGATCGAGGAGACCTACGAGCTGATCGACGCGATCGCCGACCACAACATGGAGGGGATCCGCGAGGAGCTGGGCGACCTGCTGCTGCACGTGGTCTTCTACGCCAAGTTGGGCGAAGAGGCCGAAGCCTTCGATATCGGCGATGTGGCCAATGCCTTGTGCGACAAGCTGATCTATCGTCATCCGCACGTCTACGGCGATATCCACGCCAACACGCCCGACGAGGTGATGAAGAACTGGGAGGCGCTCAAGCTGCGCAAGAAGAACCGCAAGAACGGTACGCTGGGCGGGGTTCCGCGCGCGCTGCCCGCGATGGTCAAGGCCTACCGCATCGGCGAAAAGGCTTCGAATGCGGGCTTCGACTGGGAGCAGAAGGAGGATGTCTGGGCGAAGGTCCGCGAGGAGATCGCCGAGGTGGAGGCCGAAATGCGGGCGGAGCGTTCGCAGCAGACCGCGGAGGAGTTCGGCGACCTCTTCTTCGCGCTTATCAACGCCTGCCGCCTCTACGGGATCGATCCCGAGGCGGCGCTCGAACATACGAACCAGAAGTTCATCCGCCGCTTCAACCGCATGGAGGAGCAGTGCGCCGCCGAGGGAAAGATGCTGCAGGAGCTGCCGCTCGACCGCATGGAGGCGCTCTGGCAGGCGGCCAAGCAGGAGGAGTAGCGGAGGAGGTTCGCGCTGCGAGAAGCTTCGATTCCTGCGGGATCGGCGGGCCGCAGCTTCGCCCCGCAAAGGCCCGCAGCTCGCACAAGGCTCGCGTGCGTCCCTTCGCAAGCTGCTGCCCGAGAACAGACGGCACGCGGATGCGGCAGGTCGCAGCTTTCGGAGGATTTACCGATGTCGGCGGCGGACGTGCTGCGAGCAGCTTCGATCCCGCAGGGATCGGCGGGCCGCAGCTTCGCCCCGCGAAGGCCCGCAGCTCGCGCAAAGCTCGCGTACGCTCCTTCGCAAGCTGCCGCCCGAGACGGGGGGGGCGCCGCCTGCAAGCTGCCGTTCGAGAAAAGATCGCCCGAGTAACCCGCCCCCGATATATCCCGTAAGGACAAACCTGACATACCCTTATAAGTAATGGCTATCATCCGCAAGATCCGCGGCCACGAACCCGTGGTCGGCGAAAACACCTTTCTGGCCGAGACGGCCGTGTTGCTGGGCGACGTGACCGTAGGTCGCGACTGTTCGATCTGGTACGGCGCCGTCCTGCGCGGCGACGTGAACCGCATCGTCGTCGGCGATCGCACGAACATTCAGGACGGCGCCGTGCTCCACGCCCTCTACGATCGTTCGCCCCGCCCCTCGGAGACGATTATCGGCAGCGACGTCTCGATCGGCCACAACGCCACGGTCCACGGGGCCCGCATCGACGACAACTGCCTGATCGGCATGGGGGCCGTCGTACTCGACAACGCCCACGTCGCCTCGGGCTGCATCGTCGCAGCGGGTGCGCTGGTGCTGGCGGGCGCCGAGCTCGAACCCGACTCGGTCTATGCGGGTGTCCCCGCCCGAAAAGTGAAGCAGATCACCCCCGAGCAGCGCGAACAGATCGTCCGTCGCACGGCCCGCGATTACATGCTCTACGCTTCGTGGTACGGCGAACGGGAGCAGCAATAACCCCCCCCGTCGCATGAAACGCAGTCGAACCGACCTCTTCATCCATCTGCTGGTGGCGCTCGCCGTCAGCCTGGTGGTCAATTTCTCCTACCTGCTACTCCTCTTCGAGAGCCAGCGCAACGAATGGCGCCCCCGCATTCCGCAACCGGGCATCTCGCAGGAGGGCGAAGGCCTCCTCTCCGTCTCGCCCGACGGGCACGGCTACCTGCTCTACGCTTCGGGCGACAGCGTCTACGTGCCGCTGAACCGCATCCGCTGGTTCAACCTCAAGGACGGCGACCGCATGAAAATCGACGTCGGTGCGCCCCGCCATGCGAACGGCCACCCCTATCTGAACCGCATCTACCGCGTCAACGGCAACAAGTTCAACTACGGCGAATTTTACGGCACGTCGTTCAGCGGCTCCGAAATCGCCGTGCAGCTGCTCTTCTATTTCTTCTGCTCGTGGCTGCTGATCTGCATCCTGCTGCGCGGTCGCGAACGCAGGGCCTCGACCGGCCGTCTCGCATGGACCGTGCTGCTGGCACTGGCGCTCATCGGCGCCACCTTCCTGCTGGCTCCCGTGAGCGACCGCAGCGGAATGAGCATCAATATCCTGCATCCGCGACCGTTCGATCCCGTGCTGCTGCTCAAGTGCTCCTTCACGATGATCGTCTCGATCCTGTACGTCTGGATCCGCCGCCTCGTATGGCGGCAACAGGCGATCGAGATCGAGATCGAACAGCTCAAGAACGAGTCGCTCACGGCGCGCTACGACATGCTGGTCGGTCAGATCAGTCCGCATTTCTTCTTCAACTCGCTCAACTCGCTCTCGATGCTCGTGCGCGATCGGCAGGAGGCCTCCGCGCTCCGCTACATCGAGCAGCTCTCCTACTGCTTCCGCTACATCCTCCAGAACAGCCGCAACACGCTCATCCCGCTCGCCGAGGAGCTCAAGTTCGCCGAGGCCTTCACCGCGCAGTACCGCATCCGCTACGCCGACAAGCTCTTCTTCGATTTCGCGATCGAACCGCGCTTCGCGTCGTGGCTGCTGCCCGCCCTCTCGTTGCAGCCGCTCATCGGCAACACGGTCAAACACAACACGATCACCCGCAACAAACCGTTGCACGTCACGATCCGCACGACGGCCGAAGGCCTCCTGGAGGTGTCGAATCCGATCGTGCCGAAGCTCGAACCCGAGCCCTCGACGGGCATCGGGCTGAAAAACCTCGAAAACCGCTGGCGCCTCATCACGGGCCGCCATATCGAAATCCTGAACGACGGGCGGACCTTCACGGTGCGTCTGCCCCTCCTGAACCCCGACGAAGCATGAAAGTCCTGTTGATCGAAGACGAAACCGCCGCCGCGCAGAACCTGGTGGCCATTCTGAAAGAGGTAGCCCCTTCGCTGGAGGTGCTCGACATCCTCGAAAGCGTCGAGGAGAGCGTCGAGTGGTTGCGAAGCCGTCCGCAACCCGACCTGCTCTTCATGGACATCCACCTGGCCGACGGCGAGTCGTTCCGCATCCTCGATGCGGTCGAGATCACCGCCCCCGTGATCTTCACCACGGCCTACGACCAGTACGCCCTCGAGGCCTTCCGCCTGTGCAGCATCGATTACCTGCTCAAACCCCTCTCGGCGGCCGACGTGCGCCGTGCGCTCGACAAGCTCGAACGCCTCACGGGCAGCGAGCGCCGCGAGTACGGATCGCGCGTGCAGCAGGCGGTCCGCCGTTACGAGGAGACCTTCCTCATCCACGTGCGCGACCGCATCATCCCGCTGCACCGCGACCGCATCGCCTATTTCTATACCTCGAACGAGCGGGTCACGGCCTGTGACCACGCGGGAAACGCCTACCCGATGGACAAGACCCTCGAAGCGTTGCAGGCGGTGCTGCCCGAGGCCGATTTCTTCCGCGCCAACCGCCAGTTCATCGTCGCGCGGCCGGCCGTGCGCGAAATCGCCGTCTGGTTCGGCAGTCGTCTGTCGCTCGCCCTGAAGGTCGAAACGCCCGAGCGGATCATCATTTCGAAGGCGCGCGTACCCGAATTCAAGGCGTGGCTGCGGGCGGTTCGCCCGACCGAGTAGCCGTTTCGGCGCGCTTTGCCGCCGCCTCGGCGGCCGTGCGGCGCATGCGGCGGGGTTTGGAGCTATCTTTGCAGGTAACAAGGCAAACCTTAAATCACGCAAGGATGAAAAAACGTATTTTCGCGGTTCTCGCCGCCTGCTGCCTCCTGGCAGCCCCCGCGCTGCATGCGCAGCGTCCCGCACACCGTCAGCGTACGGCCGAAGAGATGGCCAAGTACCGCACCGAGCGCATGGCCGAGCAGCTGAAGCTCGACGACGTGCAGCAACAGCAGATCTACCGCATCAACCTCGATTTCGCGCAGCAGATGCGCCGCCTGCACGCCGAGCGCCGCGCGGCCTCGGACACCACGGCGCGCACGGCCGACCGCGAGCGGATGCAGGAGCTCTACGCCTCCTACGACGCGCAGTTGAAGAAGAACCTTTCGCGCGACCAGTACCGCCAGTGGAGCGAGCAGCAGGAGCGCTACCGCCAGGGCATGCGCCATCGTCGGGGCGGCGGCGACCGCCGGCCTGCCGCACGCACGGAGCGTCGATGAAAAGTTCAAGGGTGTCAGTCGTCGGCTGACACCCTTTTTCGGTCGTTTCACCCGCCGCAGCGACGGAGCGAAGCGCCGGATCATTATTTTTGCTACACAAAAACTGAAATTAATGAAGCGCATATTGCTGATCTTGCTGCTGCTCGGTGCCGCGGCGACCGCCCGGGCGCAAAAAGGCACCCTGACGGCGACGGTGGTCGACGGCGAGACGAACGAAACGGTCATCGGAGCCGTCGTCTCGGTCCTCTCGACGACCGATCCCGAATTCAAGAAGTACGTCACCTCGGGCTATGGCGGCGCCGTGTCGGTGCCGTCGCTCCCCTACGGCCGCTACGAGGTGAAGGTCTCGTTCCTCGGCTACAACGAATTTTCGACCACCGTCGAGCTGAAGGCGGCGCGTCTGGCCCTCGGCAGACTGGCGCTCAAGCCGGGCGTGGCGATCGAAGCCGTCGTCAAGGAGGTGCAGGCGATCCGCACCTCGCAGAAGGGCGATACGGTGAGCTACAATGCGTCGGCCTTCAAGGTGGCGGCCGACGCCGACGTCGAGGGGCTGCTGAAGAAGATGCCCGGCGTGACGGTCACCGACGGCAAGGTCGAGACGCAGGGCGAGGAGGTCAAGAAGGTCTTCGTCGACGGCAAGGAGTTCTTCGGCGAGGATGTCACGACGGCCATCAAGTCGCTGCCCGCCGAGACGGTCGACCGCATCGAGGTCTACAACAAGTTGAGCGACGCGGCCGAGTTTTCGGGCATGGACGACGGCGAGGGCTACAAGGCGCTCAACATCGTCACCCATCGCAACATGCGGCAGGGCCAGTTCGGCAAGATGTACGCGGGCATCGGCTACGACGCCGAAAAGGGGGCCGAGGATCGCGTGAAATACGTCGCGGGCGGCAATGTCAACCTCTTCAGCGGCAGCCGCCGCATTTCGGTGCTGGCGCTCTTCAACAACGTCAACCAGCAGAATTTCTCCTTCGAGGATATCCTCGGCGTCTCGGGCGGCGGCGGAGGCCGCGGCGTGGGCCAGTACATGATGCGTCCGCAGAGCGGTATCGCCAAGGTCAACGCCTTCGGTCTGAACTTCTCCGACACGTGGGGCAAGCGCGACCGGATCACCTTCCAGGGCAGCTATTTCTTCAACAACACCGATACGCACAACCGCTCGACGGTCGAAAAGTGGTACGAGGCGCCCATGCTCCCCGATACCCTGTCGACGATCGGCTACTCCGATACGGAGGCCTTCAACCACCGTTTCAACGCCCGTTTCGAGTGGAAGATCTCCGAGAACCAGGACCTCATGCTGCGCCCTTCGTTCAGCTTCCAGAGCAACGATCCCTTCAGCAGCACGCAGGGCTGGCAGTACGGCGCCCCCGAGGCGGGCGGCAGCGGATACAGCCGCACCGACAATTTCAACTCGGGCGACCGCCACGGCTACAACATCGGCACGCGCGCCGTCTACCGCCTCAAGCTCGGCAAAATCGGCCGTACGCTGACGGTCAACGGCAACGTTCGCTACTCGGACCAGACCAACAAGACGAACTCCTACTCGAACCAGATGGGAACGCTCCAGACGCGCCCCGAGGCGGTCGACGGGGGCGAGCTGCCGTGGGCCTGGGATCCCGAGGCCTACACGCGGCTGCGCTACCTGCGCAACCTCGCCCCTTCGGAGAGCCTCAACCTCGAGGGCGAACTCTCCTACACGGAGCCCGTCTCGAAACATGCGCAGTTGAGCCTGCAATACCGCGCCTCCTACTCCCACAGCGAGCGCGACAAGGCCTCCTACCAGACGGGAGACGACTATTCGATCGCGGGCTTGCAGCCCGATCCGTCGCTCTCGAACAACTACGAAAGCAACAACTCGTCGCACCGCGTGGGCCCCGGCTTCCGCTACTCGAAAGAGCGCAACACCTTCTCGGCGAACCTCTACTACCAGCACGCGAAGCTCGACGGACGCATCATCAGCGGCCAGACCGTGGGCGACAACGCTCCGATCCGCCACGACTACGACAACCTGACCTATTTCATGATGGGGCAGCTCTACCTGAACAAGGAGAACTCGCTGCGTCTCTACGTGCAGTCGAACACCTCTACCCCGTCGATCACGAATCTGCAAGGGGTCTTCGACGTCTCGGACGCGCAGCACATTTCGCGCGGCAATCCCTACCTGAAGCCCTCCTACTCGCACAACGTCCGCATGCACTACGTGCACTCGAACATCGAGAAGGGGCGCACCTTCATGTGGATGTTCTCGTTCGGCGCCACGTCGGACTATACGGCGACGCACCTCGTGCAATCGACCAAGGAGCGGCCGATCGAAATCGACCTGACCGACACGGAGGGGACGACGACCCGCTACACGCCGAACTACTACTCGATGCCGGTCAACCTCGACGGGCAGCGCAGCCTGCGCACGATGATCAGCTACGGCCTGCCGATCGGCTTCCTGAAGAGCAATTTCAACATCATGGCGAGCGTCAACTGGTCGAAGACGCCGAGCATCGTGGGCGGCACGGTCTCGTCGGACGGCACGATCGCGGACGGTGAGCGCAACGACAGCGAGAATCTGGGTTACTCGTTGCGCGCCGTCCTCGGTTCGAACATCTCCGAGAAGGTCGATTTCACGCTCGCCTGGAACGGCAACTACAACGAGGCGACCAACTCGCTGGCGAAGGGCAACACCAAGAACCGCTACTTCAACCACGCCGTGAACGCCAACATGAAGTTCGTCCTGCCGTGGAACCTCACCTTCATGGCAGCGGCCTCCTACTCGCAGAACATCGGCATCACGAACGACTACAACCGCGACTACCTCTTCTGCAACGTCTTCATCGGCAAGAAGATCTTCAAAAACAAGCGCGGCGAAATCGTCTTCGGCGTGAACGACCTCTTCAACCGCGCCAGCTCGGCCTTCTCGCGCTCGACGGGCTCGGGTTACACGCAGAACACGACGAACCTTTCGATGGGACGCTACTACATGGTGCAGTTCACCTACAACCTGCGCCGTTTCGGCAAGAAGGGTTCGCGCAACATGAGCGATTACGAAAGCTCGGAGCAGCGGGATTTCCGACAGCACCGCCGGATGATGGGACCTCCCCCGGGAGGTGGCGGCGGCTTCGGCCCCGGTCCCCGTTAGGGGCTCTCCGCAGCAGGGAGGCCCGACCGTAACAGGTCGGGCCTCCCGTCGTTTCGGGGGCTACCCCTCCCGATCGATCCGACGGCGCAGCCCGCACATCGCCGCCCCGCCGTAGACGAGCGTCATCGCCGCCAGCCACGCCGTCTCTTCGGCCACCTCGCCGAGCGAGGCGCCCATCGTCTGCAGACGGACGAAACCGTCGATCGCGTGGCTGCTCGGCACGAGCCGTCCGAGGCCGTAGAGCCACGCGGGCATGCTCTCGCGCGGAAAGGAGATGCCGCTCAACATGAGGAGCGGGATCGAGCACCAGAGCAGCCACACGAGGGGTGCCTCGCGCGTGCGGAAGAGGGTCGAGAGGGCCAGCGCGAAGGCGACGGCCGCGGCGAGGTAGAGCCCCAGAAAGAGGACGACGGGGCCCGTCGCGCCGTTCATCGGCAGGTGGAAGAGGCGATAGTGCACGGCGAAGAGGTAGAGGGTCGTCGGCAGGTAGAGGAGCAGGTAGGCCGTCCCGCGCGCGGCCGTGATGCCCGCGATGTTCGGGCGGCCGCCGTCGGCGGGGAGCAGCAGACGATAGCGGCGCCGTTCGCGCCACGTGCCGCCCACCATGCCGACGCCGACCAGCAGCGTCTGTTGCAGGATGAGCAGCAGCACGGCGGGCATCACGAACGACGCGTAGCCGAGCGACGGGTTGAAGAGCGACGTGCCGACATAGACGACGGGGCGCGCCGCGGCTTCGGCGACGGGCAGCTCGGCCCCCTCGGCCAGCAGGCGTTGCAGCCCGACGACGGTTCCCGTGGTCAGGAGCGTCGCGGCCAGCTCCTGGAAGACCTGGCGGTAGACGAGGAAATAGCTCGCGTCGAGGTAGAGCGGCACGACCGCCTGATGGCCGCCGAGCAGCCGCTCTTCGTAGTCGGCGGGGATATAGGCGATGCCGTAGATGCGGCGGTCGAAGAAGAGGGCGCGCGCCTCGGCCATGTCGGTCGGCTCGCAGGCGACGTAGCAGTTCGGCCCTGCGTCGAACTCGGCGACCAGGGCGCGGCTCGCCGCCGTGCGGCTCTCGTCGATCACGCCGATCGGGACGTTGCGCAGCACCTCGGCGCCGTAGGCGATCGAGTAGAGCGTGGCGTAGATGAGCGGTGCGGCGACGAGGACGAGCAGCGTGCCTTCGTCTTTCAGGGCGCTTCGCAGCTCGTGGCGAACGAGGTCGGCGAAGCGGTGCAGCGCTTTGCGGAGGCGGTTTTCGGTCTGTTTCATGGCATCACTCCCTTCCGATGTATTTCGGGTCGGTCGCGACCCGTTTGAGGCGTTTGAGGGCGGCGAGGGGCACGAGCGCGAAGAGCAGCAGCCATCCCGCGTCGGGCAGCGAACAGCGTACGGGGGCGCCGCGCAGCAGCTGGTCGATCACGATCCGCATGTAGCACGTGAAGGGAAACACGAGGCTCATGATGCGCGCCGACCGCCACATGCCGAGGAGCGGAAAGGTCAGCCCCGAGAACGAGAAGGCGAGCACGGCGTAGCCCCCGCCCAGCGAGAGCGAGAGGCGCAGATCGGCCGTCAGGGCGACGAGCATCACCGCGATCGACTGGTAGGCCAGTATGAGCAGCAGCGTCGCCGCGGCGAGCAGCGCGAAGCTGCCGTTGCAGGGGACCCCCGTGACCCCGAGGAGCAGCCCGAACATCACCCCCGCCAGCAGGCACATCGTCGCGGTGACGGGGAGCAGCTTGCCCGCGAGGGCGGCGCCCGTATGCCCCTCGGCCGTCGCGAACCAGTCGATGGCCGTCCCCTCCTTGAGCTCGATGCCGATCGTGTAGAGGGTGGCCAGCACGACGAACAGCAGGAGCATCATCGGCAGGAAGCCGGGCATGAGGTAGAGGCCGTAGTTGACCGTCGGATTGAAGAGGACGTGTTTGTCGAAGCGCACGGGCTGCACGACGGCCATCGCCTGCCGCTCGTCGGCGCCGCGGGCCGTGAGCCGTTGCAGCGCGACACCGCCCGAGAAGGTGGAGACGGCCGCCTGGAGGTCTTTCGAGAGCATGCCGTTGACCGAGAGGTTCGTGCCCGTCACCGAGCAGACGACCTGCGTGGGGGTGCCGCCCAGCAGGTCGCTTTCGAACGAGGCGGGGATCCGTACGATCGCCGCGACCCGCCCCGCGAGCAGCAGCCGTCGAGCCTCGTCGGCCGAGGTCGTTTCGCAGGCGATGCGGACGGCGGGCGCGGCCTCGATCATCGCCGCGAGGCGGCGCGAGAGGGGCGTGCGGTCCTCGTCGACGAGCGCCACGGGGAGACTGTCGATCGTCCCCGGACCGAAGAGGAAGACGAAGAGCAGGAACGAACCGAGCGGCAGCCCCGCCAGCAGCGCCGCATAGATCGGGCGGCAGCGGATGCGGCCGATTTCGCGTCGGAGCACGGCCCGCGTACGGCGGAAGAGGGTGCGGCGGCGGGCCGGCGCGGGTTGCGGAGCGTTCGGGGGCGAGAGAGGCGGGGTGCGCATCGGTTACTCGATTTTGTCCCAGTCGACCACGACGCTCATCCCCGGGCGCAGCCCGTCGGTCTCCGCCTCGGGACGCGCCTTGACGGCGAAGGTGCGGATGTCGAAGCCGCCCTGCGTGCGGGAGGAGGTCCAGGTGGCGAAATCCGCCTCGGGCGAAATGTAGCTCACACGCAGCGCGATGCGGCGGTCCAGCGCGGGAACGTACCCCTCCATTCGCGTGCCGATGCGGATGCGCGGCAGCAGCGTCTCCCGGATGTTGAAGGTAACCCACCGATCGTTCAGGTCGAGGATCGCCACCACGGGATACCCCGTGCCGACCAGCTCGCCCGCCTCGGCGATGATCGAGGAGACCTCCCCCGAGACGGGGGCCGTCACGCGGGCGTCGGCGATGTAGGATTCGACCTCCGCCACGGCCCCTTCGGCCTCGCGGACCTTCGCTGCGGCGGCCTCCTTGTCTTCGCTGCGGGCTCCGTCGCGCGCCAGGTCGTATTCGGCCCGTGCGGCCCGCTCGGTGGCGCGCATCGCCTCGTAATTGGCCCGCGCCTCGTCGAGCTGCTGGGCGGGGACTACCCCGCTTTCGTGCAGACGGCGGACGCGCTCGTAGCTCTTGCGGGCCAGTTCGAGCCCCGCCTGCGCCTTCTGCCAGAGGCTTTGCGCCGCGCGGATCTGCGGCTTGCGGGCCCCCGCCACGGTGGCGGCGTCGAGGGCTCCCGCGGCGGTGCGCAGCGCCTCGACCTGTTGCAGCTTGGCGTCGAGTTCGGGGATGGCGAGCGTATAGAGCAGCTCACCCTGCTCGACGCGGTCGCCCTCCTCGACCCGCAGTTCGACGATGCGCCCCGCGACTTTCGACGAGGCGCGGTAGGTCGTGCATTCGACCCTCCCCTGAATCAGTTGCGGCGTGTGGCGGCGCAGGGCGCGGCCCAGCAGCACCAAGGCAGCCCCGACGAGGAGCAGCACGACGAAAAAGAGCGGATAAAAACGATTTTTTTTCATGACGGTCGACGTTTGTTAGCGATCGAAAAGGACGGGGCGTGCGTCGCGGCGGCGCAGGTAGGAGGCGTAGCAGTCTGCCGCCCCCGTCGTTTCGAGCAGACGGGCCAGTGCCAGATCGAAGCCGTAGGCCGCCTGGAGCCGTTCGGTGCGGATGGCCGCCAGGTTCAGCTCGGCGTCGATCACCTCCGACGAGGGGGCGATTCCTTCGCGGAAGGCGATCTCCTTCATGCGCAGGTACTCTTCGGCGAACGAGAGCGCGTGTTCGAGCGAGGCGATGCGACTGCGGAAGTTCGCGAGCTCGTTGTAGCGCTGCTCGACCAGCACGGCGATGCCCGTGGCCGCCTCCCGTTCGAGCTCCCCGACCTGCAGGACGGTCTGGCGCGCGGCGGCGTAGTTGCGTTCGCGCTGCAGGCCGTCGAAGAGCTTGATGCGGATGCCGATGCCCACGGCCCAGCGCGGCACGATGCCCGAAACCTGGTAGTTGTAGAACGAACCGCCGCCCATCGCCACGATCTGCGGCAGAAATTCGGCCCGTTTGACCTTCACGCCCTCCTCGGCCAGCTGCCGTTTGAGGGAGACCGTGCCCAGCAGCGGGTTGTGCTCCTCGGCCAGCGTGCGGTAGAACGAGAGCGGTTCGAGGCGGTCGAGCAGGAACATCGCCGTCACGGGTGTGCCCGCCTCGGCGCCCCCGAGCGTGCCCGAAAGGGCGCTGCGGATCGTCGCGACCTGCAGCCGCGCATCTTCCAGGTCGCGTTCCGCCTCGGCCATCTTCACCTCGGCGTAGAGACGCTCCGAGGCGGCGATGACGCCGTTGCGCTCGAGTTCGACGGCATCGTCGAGGTGGCTGCGCACCCCCGCGACGACCTGTCGCCGCACCTCGACCACTTGTAGGGCGAGGGCCAGTCCGAAGTAGCGTTCGACGACCTGCGAGACGAGGGCGCAGCGCTGCCCCTGCCGCTGCAGGTGCAGGGTCTGTTCGTTGAGCCGCGCGGCGCGGATGGCGGCACCGATGCGGCCGCCCATCCAGATCGGCAGGGTCACCTCGCCGCCGATGAAACCCAGGCTGCGGTCCTGCATCTTCAGGTTCCAGTTCGATTCGAGAATCGGTTGCAGCAACCCCTGGATGGAGGGGATGAGCGACGGCGGGATGAGGCCGCTCGAGAGCAGCTCGCTCGTCAGGCGGTCGAAGGTTCCTTTGGCGCGGTTCAGGTCGACGCCGATGTCTTTGTCGAGGTAGGCGTAGGCGCCCGTCAGCGCGAGTTGCGGCAGACGCAGTCCGACGGCGGCGCGGCGCTCCTCGGCCGCGGCCCGCAGCGCGTAGTCCGACGCGGCGAGGGCGGGATTTTCGGTCAGCGTGACGAAAAGAGCCTCGTCGAGGGTCATCGGACGCTCGGCGATCGTTCCGTCGAAGGCGGCCGGCAGCCCCGCGGTGCCGACGAAGGTCGGCGTGTCGGGGCGCGACGGAGCCTCGGAGGGCTGCGCGGCGGCGGTGGCGGCAAGCCACGTCGCGGCCGTGAGCAGCGAGACGCATTTGTTCATGGATTTCGCGGTTTGCAGCGAGCGCTGCAAGAAGCGGGCCAAGGAGGGGGCGAAGGAGATCGACGGCGGCAGCCCGCGGCCGATTCGGGACGCAGCTTGCGAAGGGACGCACGCGAGCCTTGCGCGAGCTGCGGGCCTTCGCGAGGCGAAGCTGCGGCCCGCCGCGCTATCGCGCGAACCCGTTCAGAAACGGCACCTGCGGAGGATACGCCAGTTTGTCAAAACAGCGGTCGGCGCCAGGCGAAGCTGCGGCCCGCCGATCCCTGACGGGATCGAACCGTTCGGCGGACAACGACGATCGCTTCTCGGGACGAAGCCGGCGGAGGGCACCCATTCGCAAGAATTGCGGGCCTCCGCTGCGGGAGGCTTTGGCCCGCCGACGTCTTCGACGTCGAACGGCACGCGCTTATCGCGCGTTTTTCGTCCGCGGATAGCGGCGTTTATCCTTTTTGAGCGAACAGATGCCCGTTGACGGCCAGCACCTCCTCGGCCAACTCGGGATAAACGCGCACCTCGACTCCCGCGCGGCGCAGCCGCAGCGCCCCTTCGCACCGCACGAAACAGTCGGGTTCGTAGCAGGCGAAAATCACGCGGCCGAAGCCGTGGCGCAGGATGAGCTCCGTGCAGCTCTCGGGTTCGCTCGCGCGGCGCGAGCAGGGCTCCATCGACGAGCAGATCGTTCCGCCGCGCAGCTCGGCACCCGCCGCCGTCGCCTTGCGGATCGCCTCCTGTTCGGCATGATGCGTGGGCGATGTTTCGTGCGTGTAGCCCGTGTAGCGGCTGCCGTCGGCCGCGACGACCACCGCCCCCACGCGGTAGGAGGTGGGGCTCGGCGGGCAGCGGCGGCTCGCCTCGACGGCTTCGCGCAGCAGTTGCAGCTCCTCCGCGCTGCGGTCGGGATGCAGCTCCCAGGTCGTTACCTCCATCGTGCCGAAGCATTCGTCGCGCCGCAGGGCTCCTGCGGGCGGCACGAAACGGAAGCGGGCGCCGCCGAGCTCCGTGCCGAGCGTTCGTGCGGGATTGACCGCCACGCGCACCCGATCGGCCAACTCCTCGTCGAGAAAGAGGCGCAGCGTGCGGGGCCCGCCCTCGACGAAGAGGCTGCGAATGCCCCGTTTTTCGAGTTCGGTAACCACCTGCGCCGCCGTGATCGGCTCCTCGCAGAGGATCACCTCCGCCCGTTCGGCCAGCGCAGGCAGCGCGCGCGTCGAAAAGACGTAGCGTTCGCCCGTGCCCGTCGTGAAGAGGCGCGCCTCGGGCGAAAGATCGCCCGAAGCGGTCAGCGTCACCCGCACCAACTCGGGGCGCAGCCCTGCCGCCAGGCGTCGCGCCCTCGCTTCGGGGTCGCGCAGCCGCAGCGACGGATCGTCGCGTCGCACCGTTTCGGCGCCTACCAGGATGGCGTCGTGCAGGGCGCGGAGCCGATGCACTTCGGCCCAGTCTTCGGGAGTCGACAAAACGAGCCGACGGCTCGTGCTGTCGTCGAGGTAATGATCGGAGGTGGTTGCGTAAGAGAGGGTTATTCGCATCTTCGGAGGGTTATGAGCGTCACTTCGGGACGGGCGCCGAGGCGCATCGGATAACCGACGTATCCCACGCCGTCGTTGATGTAGAGCGTGCTGCCGTCGGCATCGTAACGGCCGCCCCACCGTTTGTAAAGGAATCGCGCGGGCGACCAGCCGCGGCCGTCGCCGAAGCGCAGCCGGCACTGCATGGCGTGCGTGTGGCCAGAGAGGGTCAGATCGCCGTAGCCCGCCGCGCGCACCTGATCCCAGTATTGCGGCAGGTGGACCAGCGTGATGTCGAAGAGCTGCGGCGGTACGTCGCGGTAACATTTCGCCGTTTCGGCGGGCGGCAGCCGTTTGTCGTGGCGCCGTTTGCGCAGCGCGGGATCGAACGAGAGGCCCGAAAGGGCGATGCTGTCGTCGCCGCGGCGCAGGTAAACGGTCGTATCCTGCAACAGGTGCCACCCCATCGCCTGCTGGCGCTCGACGAGGCGTCGGCAGCTCTCGGCGGGGGGCAGGGCGCGCTTGTCGCCGATGTAGGTGCCTACGTCGTGGTTGCCCAGCACCGAAAAGAGGGGGGCTTCGATGCCGCGCAGCAGCCGTTCGGCGGTCGCATCGAGCTCCGTGTAACGGATGTTGACCAGGTCGCCCGTGAAGCAGACCAGGTCGGGATGCAGCGCGTTGATCCGCTCCACGAGGCGCCCCACCTCCCCTTCCGTGTCGACCAGCGCCCCGAGGTGCAGGTCCGAAAAGAGGGCGATGCGGAAGCCGTCGAAGGCGGCGGGCAGCTGCTCCGAGCAGCACTCGATGCGCTCCGTGCGCAGGTTGCGGCGTCCTGCGAGGGCGCCCCACAGCATCGTGGCGGCGACGGCGGCCGCCAGCGCGATCCCGAGACGGGGACGACGGAGCCGTCGGAGCAGCCGGTACAGGAAACGGGGCCCCTGCACGAACAGCCAGCACCAGAGCAGCCACATCGACGTTCGCACGGCGGGCGGCGTGTTGTCCAGAAAAAGGTACAACAGCGGCATGACGAAGGGGAGCAGGTCGAAAACGAGCCACAACCCTGTGTGCAGGGCCGAAGGGCGGCAGCCGCGGCGTGCGAGGCGGCTGTAGCGCCGCAGATCGAGAACTGCGGGAAGCAGCGCGGCGAGGATAAGCAGGAACAGAAACATAAGCGGTACAAAGGTAATAAAAGTCGTGCGCAGAAGCAAGCGGTTCAAGGACGGTTCGGCGGCGGAGGCTCTCCGCCGACGCTTCGTGCGGGCGGGATGTTTTCGGGCCTCGGTGTGTCGGACGGAACCGTGGACGCTGTCGTCGTCGGGCCGTCGGGCGGAAGGGCGCGTGCCGTTCGCCGCTTTTCGATCCCGAAGGGGGCAGCGGGCCGAAGCCTCCCGCAGCAGAGGCCCGCATCCGGCGTGCGCTCCGCAGGCTTCGTCCCGAAATCGAAGATCGGTCGGATGCGTTCAGGCGGCCTGTCGGACTCTTTCAGGACATTCGGGGGGCCGAAAAACAAAATCCGTGCAGAATCCTTTGGCATACATCTTGCGAACAACCCGACCGAACCGCGCTGTTGCGGCTCGAACAAAGGACAACAAAAGCAATTCAAACCAATTATTCACTGCTTATGAAAACATTCAGACTTTTGATGGCGGCGATCCTCTTCGCAACGACCGCATCGGCGCAGCGTTACGTCGATTCCGTGCAGGGCGAGTACGACCCGACGATCTATCTGATCTCCGTGCAGGAGAGCGGCTATCCCAACGACTGCTGCGACAAGCTGCAGACCATGTCGCAGGCTACGCAGGACTACTACGACACGCATCGCGCGGGCTTCCAGCAGGTCGATCGTCCGCAGTTCGTCTTCGCCACGAAGAACAACCGCTTCTCGCTGGCCCTCGGCGGTTCGATCGTCATGCGTACGTCGTACGATTTCGACGGCATCTCCGACAGCCGCGATTTCATCCCCTACGACATCCCGCTGACCGAGACCTACAACAACCGCCAGCAGCTGCTGATGGATGCCTCGACCTCGCGCCTCTTCCTGAAGAGCATCGCCAACACCCGCACGCTGGGCCGCGTGGTGATCTTCGCCGATGCCGACTTCCGCGGCGGTTCGGGCCGCAGCTACACGCCGCGTCTGCGTTCGGCCTACGTTTCGTTCCTCGGCTTCACGCTGGGTCGCGACGTGACCACCTTCTGCGACCTGAAGGCCGCCCCCACCACGATCGACTTCCAGGGCCCGAACGCCTACAACTTCAACTTCGCGACGATGATCCGCTACGAGTTCTCGTTCGCCGACGACGTGCTGTCGGCAGGCGTGGCGGCCGAAATGCCCCACGTGTCGGCCACCTATAACTACAAGTTCCTCGAAATGCGCCAGCGCGTACCCGATATTCCGGTCTACCTCCAGGTGGCATGGGGTCCCGAGCGTCGCAGCCACCTCCGTGCATCGGCCGTCTTCCGCAACATGTACGTCCGCAACGACGTCGTGAAGGAGAACAAGAGCCTCTTCGGCTGGGGTACCCAGTTGAGCGGTACGGTGGGCGTGGGTCCCTGGTTCCGCATCTTCATGAACGGTATCTACGGTCAGGGCATCACCCCCTACATCCAGGACTTGACGGGCTCGGGGCTCGACATGCTCCCCGACAACGGTACGGGCGAGGAGATCAAGGTGCAGAAAATGTGGGGCTGGCAGGCTGCCGGTCAGATCGGCCTTTCGACGCGCCTCTTCCTTTCGGGCGGCTACTCGATGGTCCAGGTCGAGCGTGAGAACGACTTCTCGTTCGCCAACGAGTACCACCAGGGCCGTTACATCTTCGGCAACATCTTCTACTCGCTGACGCCCCGCTGCCGCATCGGCGCCGAGTACCTCTACGGTTCGCGCAAGAACATGGATTCGGTCAAGAACCACGCGAATCGCGTCAGCCTCCAGCTGCAGTACAATTTCTGACGCGGGAAGCCGCTTGCAAAAAAAGACGGGCATCGAAGGATGTCCGTCTTTTTTCGTTTTCAGGCGTGCGGATACATGCCCGCAAGTTTGATCCGCATGTGTTTCGCCCACGTAAGCTCGGCTGCGGCGAATTCGCCGGTTGACGGGTTCGCTGCGGCGAGTTCGTTTTCCAGGCGTATCCGATAGGCTTCGAGGAGTTGCACGGCCTCCCCGATTTGCCGCATGCGCAGGCGAACGACGATTTCGGCCTTGAAGCCGTTCAGGTCGTTCGGATCGAGCTCCTTGGCGCGCGCTACGGCCTCGAGGGCCTCTTCGTTGGTTCGCGGCGTATCGTGCAGCGCCAACAGACAATATGCCTTTAGCAGATAGTCCCGAGGGGTCGCGACGTTGTTCGCGATATTCTGCGATACGAGATCGAGCGCACGGCCGAATCTTTTTGCTTCGTATTTGAGGCGAGCGGTTTCCGTAACGGCAAACGAGACCTGTCGTTCGAACATGTTGCTCGTCAGGGGCTGCGGATCGCCTGCCAGCCGAATGCGGGAGGCGAGTTCGGGATGCGTATAAGATGCGAAATACAGGGCCTTGCCATGCTCCGCTTCGATCGTCTCGCTCAATCGGTTCAAGGCCGTGGCCAGCGCATTTTTTTCGTACCCCAACATGTGCAGGACCTTTTTGGCGATCAGGTCCGCTTCCAGCTCCTGCTGATGATTGTACTCCATGCCGAGCCGTTTGATTACCTCCGTGGCGATCGTCGAGGAGAGCACGGCCACGCCCAGGGTCGCAGCGCCCGGAACGTAATACGGACTTTTGGCGGCTGCCACCCCTTCGGCTACGGCGGTTACGCCCGTAGCCAGGGCGGCCCAGAATTCGGCGCGTTTTTGACGCTGTACCATTTTATTGATATTCTGAATGCTGTGATCCAGCACATAGTGAGCCGTTTCGTGCGCGAGGATGGCGACCAGTTCGTCTTCCGTATGCAGTGCGGCCAGCAGTCCCGTATTGAGCACCAGCGTGCCGTTCGGATACATGGCGGCATTGGCGGTCGGGTCGTCGCACACGGTGACGTTCATGTGGTAGGGCCTGCCGTCGATCATGCGTCGGGGGGCGATTTTGGCGAGCAGACCGTAGAGGTAGTACTCCAGGCAGGGGTCGTTCAACGTCTGCCCGTTCGACTTGATGCGTTGAAGATATTGAAGCACATCCCCTTCGCGTTCTTCCCTCAACTCCGTCTGGGGACCGAATTTCTGCATCAGGGGCAAGACGCGACCGATCATGTAACCGTCCCACATGCCTTGGATGTCGGTCGGTTGGAAGGCGAGCCGATCTTCGAGGGAGTTTTTGACAGGAACTTTCAGGTCGCCGATCGAGAGCATGTAGATTTCGGCAAAGGATGCGGCACCTGTCGCCGGCGAGGACAGTTGGACGCTTTCACGCGAGACGCTGTCGATGCGTACCGTCGTTCCCTTCTTTAATTTTTCGTAGTCCTTCGTTACCTGCGCATCGAGCGAAAGCGCATGCGTTTGGGCGATGGCCGTACTAAAGGTAACGCAGGCCAGGATGGAAAGCAGCATTCGGATCATCGGAGTGGTTCGGTATTGGTTTCGGATACAAAAATAGCGATAAACGGCTTGGAAAAGCAAGTTTTAAGGGCGAATTGTTCGTCGCAGGTGCAGGGGGCTGCGGCAGAAGATCGGTCGGGAGGCGTCTCTTCGCAAGCTGCGGCCCGAGGATTTGCAGGCGGCCCGCGCGCCAACCGCTCGACCCCGCTTTGCCGACGGCGGCGAACGCCCCCCCCCGCGAACTTTTCGTTTCCGTACCCCGTTTTTCGTTTTTAATATGTAATTTTGCACCATCATGACGCAATTTCTGGCAACCTTTCACCTGACGGGCCTCGCGATCGGTCTGGCGACCTTTCTCGTCATCGGCCTCTTTCATCCGCTCGTCATCAAGGGCGAGTACTATTTCGGCGTGCGCTGCTGGTGGGTCTTCGCCCTGATGGGCGCGGCGGGCATCGCCGCCTCGCTGCTGGTCGACGACCTCTTCTGGTCCACCCTCGCGGCCGTGTGGGGCGCCTCCTCCTGCTGGTCGATCGGCGAACTGTTCGAACAACGCAAACGCGTCGCCCGCGGCTGGTTCCCGAAGCGCGAAACGGACAAACGATGATCCGCCGCCTGCTCCGACTGCTGCTCTCCGCGCTGCTGCCGTTGCTTGCGGCGGGCTGCCGCGAAACGCCGCCGCCCGCTCCCGTCGAGCCGCCGCGACCGCTGCATGCCGAACTGCTCTTCACTGGCGACGTGATGCAGCATCTTCCGCAGGTGCATGCCGCCCGCCGCGGCGAAGGGTTCGACTACGGGGAGGTCTTCGCCGCCGTGCGCCCCTGGTTCGAACGGGCCGACCTGGTGGTCGTCAACCTCGAAACGACCCTCGCCGCCGCACCGCCCTACCGCGGCTATCCCTGCTTCCGCTCGCCCGCGGCGCTGGCCGTCGAGCTGCGCCGCTGCGGGGTCGATGCGGTCTGCCTGGCCAACAACCACTGCCTCGACGACGGGGCGCGGGGCGTCCGTGCGACCACCGCACTGATCGACAGTTGCGGCCTGCTGCGCACGGGGCTCTACACGGACAGCCTCGATCGCCGGTCGCATTACCCGCTGCGCATCGAGCGCGGCGGCATCCGTTTCGCGCTCTTCAACTGCACCTACGGCACGAACGGCCTCCCCACGCCGCGCGGGATGCTGCTCGACCGCATCGACACGACCGCCCTGGCGCGCGATCTGACCCTCGCCGCGGCCGATACGACCCTCGATTGCCGGATCGTCTGCATCCATTGGGGCAACGAATACGAGCGGCGGCCGAACCCCTCCCAGCGTGCGCTGGCGGCCTTTCTGCGGCGGCACGGCGCCGATCTGGTGATCGGGTCGCATCCGCACGTCATCCAGCCTTTCGAGGCCGATTCGACGCATGCGGTCTTCTATTCGCTCGGCAATTTCGTCTCGAATCAGCGCAAACGCTACTGCGACGGCGGGCTGATGGCCCGCATCGGCGTGACGAAACACCCCGACGGCCGCATGCGCTACGCGGCCGAGGCGATTCCCGTCTGGGTGGCGTTGCCCGGCTACCGCATCCTGCCCGCTCCCGTGGCCGATACGATGCGCCTCGGCTCCGCCTGGCAGGTGTTCCGTGCGGACACCGAACGGCTGCTCGAAAAGCGGAATCGGTTTTTCGAATAGGCCTATAAATAAGCTTGATCGGCATTCTGCTTGCGCAATCGAACCTGCGTATTATCTTTGTCCTACCTTAATATCGAAGCATATGGAAAAGAGTTTGAAAGGTACGCGTACCGAGCAGAATCTGCTGAAAGCGTTCGCGGGCGAAAGCCAGGCCCGCACCCGTTACACCTTCTTCGCGAGCACGGCCAAAAAGGAGGGCTACGAACAGATCGCCGCCGTTTTCCTGGAGACGGCCGAGCAGGAGAAGGAACACGCCAAGCGCTTCTTCAAGTTCCTCGAAGGCGGGGCCGTGGAGATCACCGCCTCCTACCCTGCAGGCCGCATCGGCACGACGGCCGACAACCTGCTGGCTGCCGCCATGGGCGAAAAGGAGGAGTGGGACGTGCTCTACAAAGGTTTCGCCGAGACGGCGCGCGAGGAGGGCTTCCCCGCCGTCGAGGCCGCCTTCCGACTGATTGCCACGGTCGAGGCCGAACACGAACGCCGCTATCTGAAGCTGTTGAGCCGCATCACGGAGGGCAATTTCTTCCACCGCGACGGCAAGATCTGGTGGCAGTGCCGCAACTGCGGCTACCTGATCGAGGCCGAGGAGGCACCGAAAGCCTGCCCCGCCTGCCTCCATCCGCAGGCCTATTTCGAGCCGAAGAAGGAGAATTATTGAGGCGCGTAGGCCGACCGAAAGGTACTCCGCAGCGGTCTCGGGGAGCACGGCATCGACAGGCCGCAGCTTCGTCCCGTAAAGGGCGTCCCTTCGCAAGATACGGCCCCGAGTACATCCTCTTTTGCGCTGCGGTCTGCACGAAGGCCCTCTTACCTCCACCGTTTGCGAGTGCACGGTTCACACGGGTATCCCCCCTCTTGTGAACCGTGCGCTTTTTTCTTCGATGAGCACTTGCAGCGGAGACGATCGGCCTTGCAGAGGTCGCAGCCCGCCGCCTCGGAGAGAACGGGCCGTTGCTCCTCATTTTTCCCGCCGAATGTTGCATACTCCTCGAAATCGTCGTATCTTTGGCTGTTCAAGCGAAAATAAACAAACGACAGATATGGCAGACGAAAAAATCATCTTTTCCATGGTCGGGGTCTCGAAGACCTTCACCAATCAGAAAAAGGTATTGAACAACATCTACCTTTCGTTCTTCTACGGCGCCAAGATCGGCATCGTGGGTATGAACGGTGCCGGTAAATCGACCCTGATGAAGATCATCGCGGGTCTGGACAAGAATTTCGAGGGCGAGGTGGTCTTCTCGCCCGGGTATTCGGTGGGCTACCTCGAGCAGGAGCCCAAGCTCGACGATGCGAAGACGGTTCGCGAGGTGGTCGAGGAGGGGTGCGCCGCGACGGTGGCGTTGCTCAAGGAGTACGAGGAGATCAACGCGAAGCTCTGCGAACCGATGTCGGACGACGAAATGGCGGCCCTCATCGAACGGCAGGGCGAACTCTACGAGCGGATCGACCAGGTCAACGGCTGGGAGATCGATACGGTGCTCGACCGCGCGATGGACGCACTGCGCTGCCCCGACGGCGAGCAGTCGGTCAAGGTGCTTTCGGGCGGCGAACGCCGTCGCGTGGCGCTCTGCCGCCTGCTGTTGCAGCAGCCCGACGTGCTGCTGCTCGACGAGCCGACGAACCACCTTGATGCCGAGTCAATCGACTGGCTCGAGCAGCACCTGCGTCAATACAAGGGTACGGTGATCGCCGTGACGCACGACCGCTATTTCCTCGACAACGTGGCGGGCTGGATCCTCGAGCTCGACCGCGGCGAGGGAATCCCGTGGAAAGGCAACTATTCGGGGTGGCTCGAGCAGAAGACCGCCCGCATGGCGATGGAGGAGAAGCAGGAGTCGAAGCGCCGCAAGACGCTCGAACGCGAGCTGGAGTGGGTGCGCATGTCGCCCGCGGGACGTCATGCCAAGTCCAAGGCGCGTCTGTCGGCCTACGACAAGATGATGAACGAGGACACGAAGCAGAAAGAGGAGCGGCTGGAGATCTTCATCCCGAACGGTCCGCGTCTGGGCGACGTGGTGATCGAGGCGCACGACGTGACGAAGGCGTTCGGCGATCGCGTCCTCTACGAGGGGCTCAACTTTTCGCTGCCGCCCGCGGGCATCGTGGGCGTGATCGGCGCCAACGGAACGGGTAAAACCACCCTCTTCCGCATGATTATGGGGCTCGACACCCCCACGAGCGGCTCGTTCCGCGTGGGCCCCACGGTGAAGCTCGCCTACGTCGACCAGCAGCACCGTTCGATCGAGCCCGACAAGACGGTCTACGAGGTCATTTCGCAGGGCGCCGACCTCATCACGCTCGGCAACCGTCAGGTGAATGCCCGCGCCTACGTCGGCCGCTTCAACTTCTCGGGCGCCGATCAGGAGAAAAAGTGCGGCATGCTCTCGGGCGGCGAACGCAACCGCCTGCACCTGGCGCTCGCCCTCAAGGAGGAGGGCAACGTGCTGCTGCTCGACGAGCCGACGAACGACATCGACGTCAACACGCTGCGTGCGCTGGAGGAGGGTTTGGAACACTTCGCGGGGTGCGCCGTGGTCATTTCGCACGACCGCTGGTTCCTTGACCGCATCGCGACGCACATCCTCTCGTTCGAGGGCGATTCGAAGGTGGTCTTCTACGAGGGCACCTACTCGGAGTACGAGGCGTGGAAGCGCGCCCAGGGCGAGGATACGACGCCGCATCGCGTGAAATACAAGAAGCTGCTGGCCGAGTAAGAGAAGCCTCCGCTCGATCCCGTGAGGGATCGGCAGCCCGCAGCCGTCCCCCGGCGGAGGGCTCGCTGCCGCCTTCGCTCGGCTGCGGGCAGAAACCGAATCGTGTGCCGCACGCAGCACGGCGGGCCGAAAGCGGCTCGCGATCATGAGTTTGCAATCCGATTGCCCGCAAACGGCTTTCGGCACAGGCGTTTGCAAGCCGTCGCCCGCCCCGACATAAACAGACAAAACCAATTCATTCGTTGTCCGCATGGCACAAAAACCGACCATACCCAAGGGCACGCGCGATTTCTCGCCCGTCGAGACGATGCGCCGCCAATACATTTTCGACACCATCAAGCGCGTCTTCCGCCTCTACGGCTTCGCGCCGCTCGAAACCCCCTCGATGGAGAACCTTTCGACCCTCATGGGCAAGTACGGCGAGGAGGGCGACAAGCTGCTGTTCAAGATCCTGAACTCGGGCGACTACGCCGCGGGCCTTACCGACGGCGAGGTGCGCACCGCCTCGAAGATCTGCGAAAAGGGGCTCCGCTACGACCTGACGGTTCCCTTCGCCCGCTACGTGGTGCAGCATCAGGGGGAGCTGGCCTTTCCCTTCAAGCGCTACCAGATGCAGCCCGTCTGGCGCGCCGACCGCCCGCAGAAGGGGCGTTATCGGGAGTTCTACCAGTGCGACGTCGACGTGATCGGCACCCGCTCGCTGCTGTGCGAGGCGGAGCTCGTCGAGATCGTCGAGCGCGTTTTCCGTGCGCTGGGCATCCGCGTCGTGCTCAAGATGAACAACCGCAAGATCCTCTACGGCATCGCCGAGGTGATCGGTCACGCCGACAAGATGACCGACATCACGGTGGCGATCGACAAGCTCGACAAGATCGGTCTGGAGAACGTGCAGGCCGAGCTGCGCGAACGGGGACTGGAGCAGGAAGCGATCGACCGACTGCAACCGATCCTCGAACTGGCCGGCACGAACGAAGAGAAACTGAACGCTTTGCGCACGATCCTCGCCTCCTCCGAGACGGGTCTCGAAGGCGTCGAGGAGCTGGCGAAGGTCTTCGAATTCACGGCTGCGGCGGGCGTCGGACTGCCGCTCGAACTCGACCTCTCGCTGGCGCGCGGACTGAACTACTACACGGGGGCCATCTTCGAGGTCAAGGCGCTCGATTTCGCCATCGGCTCGATTTCGGGCGGCGGCCGCTACGACGACCTCACGGGCATCTTCGGTCTGCCGAACCTCTCGGGTGTCGGCATTTCGTTCGGTGCCGACCGCATCTACGACGTGCTGCTGGGGCTCGGACTCTTCCCCGAGGAGCTGAACTGCTCGACGCGCGTCTTCCTGGCGAACCTCGGCGAGGCCGAGCAGGCCGCTTCGCTGCGGCTGCTGCGGGCGCTGCGCGACGCGGAGATCCCCGCCGAACTCTACCCCGAGCCGGCCAAGATGAAGAAGCAGATGGAGTACGCCAACCGTCGCGGCATCCCCTATGTGGTGATCGTCGGCTCGCAGGAGCTCGAAGAGGAGGCCGCCACGGTCAAAAACATGCGTACGGGCGAACAACGCCGCGTGCCGTTCGCCGATTTGGCAACCGCTTTGTTGTAGGTGGCGACGTGAAACGTCTGTTGCTTTTCGCCGCGATCGTGCTCGGCTGCACGGCTCCCCTCTCCGCCCAGCAGGCGGAAGATGCCGTGCGGCAGTTGCAGAAATTCGTGCGCGCCTATCGCCTGCTGGACCGCTACTACGTCGATACGACTGCCATGCAGCCCCTCGTCGAGGGGGCGATCGAGGGGATGTTGTCCAAACTCGATCCCCACTCGGCCTACCTCGGCATCGACCAGATGCGCGAGGCGGAGGCGAGCATGAGCGGCGAGTTCAGCGGCATCGGCATCGAGTTCATGCTGCTGCGCGACACGGTGACGGTCGCCGCGACGGTGGCGGGCGGACCCGCCGAACGGGTCGGCATGCTGCCCGACGACCGCATCGTCCGCATCGACACGCTCGACGCAGTGGGCCTCTCGCGGGGCGACGTTCCGAAATACCTGCGCGGCAAGAGCGGCACGAAGGTCGCCGTGGAGGTCGTGCGGCGGGGCGTGCGCGAACGGCTGCGCTTCGAGATCGTCCGCGACAAGATCCCCCTCCACACGATCGACGCCGCCTATCCGATCGCGCCCCGTGCGGGCTACATCAAGATTAACCGCTTCGGCCGCACCACGATGCGCGAGTTCCGCGAGGCGTGGAACCGCCTGCGCCGTCCGGCCCGACTGATCCTCGATCTGCGGGGCAATGCGGGCGGGTTGATGGACCAGGCGGTCGACCTGGCGGGCTTTTTCCTGCCTGCGGGGTCCCTGGTCGTCTCGACCGAGGGGCGCGCCGTGCCACCTGCCTCGCATACGACGACCGTCGACGGCGAAATGATCGACGGCGAGGTGATCGTGCTGATCGACGAGGCTTCGGCCTCGGCGTCGGAGATCGTGGCGGGGGCGTTGCAGGATCACGACCGTGCGACGATCGTCGGCCGCACGAGCTTCGGCAAGGGGCTCGTGCAGCGGCAGGTGCCGCTGGGCGACGGCTCGGCGCTGCGCATCACGATCGCCCGCTACCGCACCCCCTCGGGCCGTGTGATCCAGCGCCCCTACGAGGCGGGCAACCGCCGTGCCTACTACCTCGACCACCTGCGCGGCTACGCCGACACGACGGCGGCCGATGCGCCCCGCTACCGCACCCTGCGCAAGGGGCGGGCGGTCTACGGCGGCGGAGGCATCCGCCCCGACGTCGTCGTCGAGGCCGATACGACCTTCCACACGGCCTGGCACGCGCAGCTCGTGCGCCGCGGGCTGTTGCAGGAGACGGCGACCGACTACCTCGATCGGGAGCGGGCGGCGCTCGCCGCAGCCTACCCCGATTTCGACCGCTTCGAGCGCGGCTACGAGGTGCCGCAGGCGCTGCTCGACACCCTCGCGGCACGCGGCGACCGTCGCGGCATCGCCCCCGAAGCAGCGGCCGTGCGCCGCTCCGAACCCCTCGTGCGGGCGGAGCTCAAGGCGTTGGTCGCGCAGCGGCTCTTCGGCACGGAGGGATTCTACCGCGTGATGAATGCGGCGCGTTCGGCGGAGTTCCGTCGGGCCGTGGAGCTGCTGACCGAGACGGAAGCGGCGCCCGAAACACGTTAAACGGACACAACCCATGAATATCTTCAAACGTCTCTACGACTGGATGCTCTCCTGGGGCAAATCGCGCTGGGGCGCCGTGGCGCTCTTCTGCTTCGCCTTCGCCGAATCGAGCTTCTTCCCCATTCCGCCCGATGTGCTGCTCATCGCCCTCTGCCTCGGCGCCGCGACCCGCTCGTTCCGCTTCGCGGCGATCTGCACGGCGGGATCGATCGTCGGCGCCATGGCCGGCTATGCGATCGGCTTCTTCCTCTGGCAGAATACCGCGGGCGAATACACCGCCCTGGCCCGCTTCTTTTTCGACCACGTCTTCTCGGTCGAGGCCTTCGAGCGCGTCGGCGCCCTCTACGAGCGCTACAACTTCTGGATCGTCTTCACGGCGGGCTTTACGCCGCTGCCCTACAAGATCTTCACGATTACGGGCGGGCTGTTCCACATCAATTTCCCGATGTTCCTCATCGCCTCGATCTGCTCGCGCGGGTTGCGCTTTTTCGCGATCGGATGGCTCATCTGGAAGTTCGGCGCCCCGATCAAGGGCTTCATCGACAAGTATTTCAACCTGCTGGCCGTCGCCTTCACGGTGCTGCTCGTCGGATCGTTCTTTTTATTGGGCGCGCTGCTGTAGGAAGCGCATTTCGGCACGGACAGGCGACGCGCTGCAAGGGCGGCAGCCCGCAGGTTCGAATGCCGCCTTCGCTCAACTGCTCCCTCCCCTGCTCTTTCGAATCACCTTATAACTGCTACGCATCATGCGACGTTTCGGACTCATCGGCCGCCCGCTCGGCCACTCGGCTTCGGCCAAACATTTTTCCGCCAAATTCGAACGCGAAGGGTTGACCGACTGCGCCTTCGAACTCTACGAACTCCCCTCGATCGAGGCGCTGCCCGAGCTGCTGGCGCGCGTGCCCGAGCTGGAGGGCTTCAACGTCACGATTCCCTACAAGCGCGAAGTGATGCGCTACCTCGACGCCCTGTCGGACGATGCGGCGAAGATCGGCGCCGTGAACTGCGTGCGCCGTTCGTCCGACGGCCGCCTGACGGGCCATAACACGGACATCGTCGGGCTGCGGCTGGCCCTCGACGAGCTGCTGGAGGGCTCGGAGCCCGAACATGCCCTTGTCCTGGGCACGGGCGGCGCCTCGCAGGCGGTGCAGTATGCGCTCGCCGAACGGGGCATCGCCTTCGATCTGGTATCGCGCGATGCGGCGAAGGGCAACTACACCTATGATAATTTGCCCGTCGAGGCAGTGGCAGAGAGCAAGCTCATTATCAATGCGACGCCCGTCGGCACTTATCCCGATGTCGAGGCGGCGCCCCGCATCCCCTACGCCTACGTCACCCCCGACCATCGGCTGCTCGATCTGGTCTACAACCCGCCCGTGACGCAGTTTCTGGCCTACGGCCTGCAACGCGGCGCGCGGGTACTGAACGGCGAGCGGATGTTCCTCGGACAGGCCGCCGCAGGGTGGAAGATCTGGAACGAATGACGCAACGGGAGGCTCCTCGAAAAGGAGCCTCCCGTTCGTTTGCGCGCGGCCGTGCCGCGGCGAATACCCTACCGCATCCGTTGCAGCGCTTCGCGCGCCTCGAAGGCGTCCTCCTCGCGGACGACCACCTGCGCGGGCATCGCTACGGAGGAGAGCGAGGTCATGTATTCGTTGCGGATCTCGGCGCGGATGCCTGCGTTCAGCAGGATGCTCTTCGCGATTTCGGCCTCGGCCAGACTGCCGTATTCGGCCACTACGGTAAATGTTTCGTGCTGCATGGCTGGTTTTGTTTCGTGAACGCCGCGGGCGTCCGTTTCGGTAAATGTACGCAATTTTGTTGATAAATACAAACCGCCTGCCACGGAAATATTGCGGAAATATCCGTACCTTTGACTTTCCGTAACAACCACCCAACACGCTATGTCCCGATTCGTCCATCTGCACGTCCATACGCAATACTCGATCCTCGACGGCCAGGCCTCCATTCAGCGGCTGGTCGACAAGGCGATCGCCGACCGTCAGCCCGGCATTGCGATCACGGACCACGGCAACATGTTCGGCGTGAAGGAGTTCTTCAACTACGTCAAGAAGGTCACGGGCAAGTACAAGGGGGCGGCGGCCGAAGCTGAGGCCCGCATCGCGGGGCTGCGCGACGGCTCGATCGCCGCCGAGGACCCCGCGGCCGAAATCGCCGCCGAGGAGCAGAAGGCGGCCGAGGCGCGTCGCAAGGCGGCCTTCAAGCCGATCATCGGTTGCGAGGTCTACGTCGCCCGCCGCCGCTTGCAGGACAAGGACAAGACGCATCGCGAGGACCAGGGCGGTTATCACCTCATCCTGCTGGCGAAGAACGAACGCGGCTACAAGAACCTCGTCAAGATCGTCTCGAAGGCGTGGACCGAGGGTTTCTACATGCGCCCGCGTACGGACCGCGCCGAGATCGAGAAGCACCGCGAGGGGCTCATCTGCTGCTCGGCCTGCCTCGGCGGCGAGGTGCCGCGCGCCATCACGCAGGGCGAGCTCGACAAGGCCGAGGAGGCGATCCGCTGGTACCGCGACCTCTTCGGCGAGGATTACTACCTCGAACTCCAGCTCCACAAGGCGACCGTCGAGCGCGCCAACCACGAAGCCTACCCCCTGCAGCTGGAGGTGAACCGCCGCCTGCGCGAGTTCGCGAAAAAATACGGCATCAAAACGGTCTGCACGAACGACGTGCATTTCGTCGACGAGGACAACGCCGAGGCGCACGACCGCCTGATCTGCCTCTCGACGGGCAAGGACCTCGACGACCCGAAGCGCATGCTCTACTCGAAGCAGGAGTGGATGAAGACGACGGCCGAGATGGAGGCGATTTTCGGCGAGACCGATCCCGAGGCGCTGGCCGAGACGGCGGCGATCTGCGACCGCGTGGAGACCTATACGATCGACCACGCGCCGATCATGCCCGAGTTCGAGATCCCGAAGGAGTTCGGCACCGAGGCGGAGTACCGCGCCCGCCTCACGGAGCAGGACCTCTTCGACGAGTTCACGCGCGACGAGAACGGCAACGTCGTCATGAGCGAGGCCGACGCGAAGAAGAAGATCGAGAAGCTGGGCGGCTACGACAAGCTCTACCGCATCAAGTTCGAGGCCGACTACCTGGCCGAGCTGACGATGATCGGCGCCCGTAAACGCTACGGCGAGCACCTCTCGGAGGAGGTCACGGAGCGCCTGCGGTTCGAGCTGCACATCATGAAGACGATGGGTTTCCCGGGCTACTTCCTCATCGTGCAGGATTTCATCCGCGCCGCGCGCGAGGAGCTCGACGTTTCGGTGGGCCCGGGCCGCGGTTCGGCGGCGGGCTCGGCCGTCGCCTACTGCCTCGGCATCACGCAGATCGACCCGATCGCCTACGACCTGCTGTTCGAGCGCTTCCTGAACCCCGACCGTATTTCGCTGCCCGATATCGACGTCGATTTCGACGACGACGGCCGCGGCCGCGTCCTGAACTGGGTGACGCAGAAATACGGCAAGGAGAAGGTGGCCCACATCATCACCTACGGTACGATGGCCACCAAGCTGGCCATCAAGGACGTCGCCCGCGTGCAGAAGCTCCCCCTCTCCGAGTCGGACCGCCTCTGCAAGCTGGTTCCCGAGAAGACCCCCGAGGGCAAGCGCGTCAAGGACCTCGCGCAGGCCATATCGCTCGTGCCCGACCTGAAGGCGGCCGAAGAGTCGACCGACCAGACGCTGCACGACACGATCCGCTACGCCAAGATGCTCGAAGGCAACGTCCGCAACACGGGCGTGCACGCCTGCGGCACGATCATCTGCCGCGACGACATCACCGACTGGGTGCCCGTCTCGACGGCCGACGACAAGGAGACGGGCGAAAAGATGCTCGTGACGCAGTACGAAGGTTCGGTGATCGAGGATACGGGCCTCATCAAGATGGACTTTCTCGGACTGAAGACCCTCTCGATCCTCAAGGACGCCGTCGAGAACATCCGCCAGACGAAGGGCATCGAGGTCGACATCGACGACTTCTCGATCATCGACGACAAGCCCACCTACCGCCTCTACTGCGAGGGACGCACCGTCGGAACGTTCCAGTTCGAGTCCCCGGGCATGCAGAAATACCTGCGCGAGCTGCAACCCTCGACCTTCGAGGACCTGATCGCGATGAACGCCCTCTACCGCCCGGGCCCGATGGACAACATCCCCGACTTCATCGCCCGCAAGCACGGCCGCAGCCCGATCGTCTACGACATCCCCGTCATGGAGCGCTACCTGAAGGACACCTACGGCATCACCGTCTACCAGGAGCAGGTCATGCTGCTGTCGCGTCTGCTGGCCGATTTCACGCGCGGCGAGTCGGATACGCTGCGCAAGGCGATGGGTAAGAAGCTCAAAGACAAGCTGGACGCCCTCAAGCCCAAATTCATCGCGGGCGGCAAGAAGAACGGACACGATCCCGAGGTTCTCGAAAAGATCTGGGGCGAGTGGGAGAAATTCGCCTCCTACGCCTTCAACAAGTCGCACGCCACCTGCTACTCGTGGGTGGCCTTCCAGACCGCCTACCTCAAGGCCAACTATCCGTCGGAGTTCATGGCGGCCGTGTTGAGCCGAAACCTGACGAACGTCTCGCAGCTGACGATCTACATGAACGAGTGCAAGCGCATGGGAATCAACGTGCTCGGGTCGGACGTCAACGAGTCGATGAAGACCTTCTCGGCCAACCGCGCGGGCGACATCCGCTTCGGCATGGCCGCCATCAAGGGAATGGGCGAAGCGGCGACCGAGAGCATCATCGCCGAGCGCGAGCGCAACGGCAACTACAAGGATATCTACGATTTCTTCGAGCGCGTCAATTATTCGGTCGTCAACCGCAAGTGCATCGAGAACCTCGCCTACGCGGGGGCCTTCGCCTCGATCGCCGATTTCCACCGCAGCAAGTTCTTCGCCCCCGACCAGCGCGATCCCTCGGGCTCGACCTTCATCGAGGCGCTGATGCGCTACGGCCAGCGCTTCCAGGCCGAGCAGAACAACGCCCAGCAGAGCCTCTTCGGCGGCGGCGGACACGTCGACATCCAGCGTCCGACGCTCCCCGTGGCGATGGAGTGGTCGCAGCTCGAAACGCTCCACAAGGAGCGCGAAATGATGGGCCTCTATCTTACGGCACATCCTTTGGACGAGTACAAGCTCATCATCGACAACCTGTGCAGCACGCAGCTCACGGAGCTCGAAGAGCTCGAACCGCTGCGCGGCCAGGAGATCGCCGTGGCGGGCCTCGTGGTCGGCGTGCAGCACCTGACGACCCGCACGGGGAAGAATTTCGGCAAATTCCGCCTCGAAGACTACAACGGCTCGCACGAGTTCGCCCTCTTCGGCAAGGATTACGAGAATTTCCGCAAGTACCTCTTCGAGAACTACTACCTCATGATCCGCGGCAAGGTGCAGCCGAGGCCCTACGGCGATACGTCGCAGCTGGAGTTCAAGGTGCTGTCGATGATGCAGCTGCAGGAGGTGCGCGAGACGATGATCCGCGAGCTGCACGTGCAGCTACCCGTGGGCGAGCTGACCGACACGCTCATCCGCGAACTGGCGGCCGAGGTCAAGGCCTCGAAGGGCGACACGCTGCTGCGCATCCACCTCTTCGACCCCGAAACGAACGTCGCGCTGCGCCTCTTCTCGAAGCGCTACCGCATCGAGGTGTCGCAGTCGATGGTCGATTTCCTGGAGCGCAACGAACTGAAATACTCGATTTCATCATAAACATTTAAAAACTTAAAACACAGATTGCTATGGCATTGGTTATCGATCAGAACAACTATGCGGAGCTCGTCGCTTCGGACAAGCCGCTCGTTATCGATTTTTGGGCCGAATGGTGCGGCCCCTGCCGTCAGATGACCCCGATCGTCGAGGAACTGGCCGCCGAGTACGCCGGTCGGGCGAACATCGGTAAGTGCGACGTCGGCGAGAACGACGAAATCACGATCAAGTACGGCGTGCGCAACATCCCGACGATCGTCTTCGTCAAGAACGGCGAGGTGGTGGACCGTCAGGTGGGCACCTGCTCGAAGGCTGCGCTGCAGGAGAAAATCGACAAGCTGCTGTAGGCCATGATCCGCAACATCGACTGGAACGGCCTGCGGGCCGTCGAACTGGCGAAGGGCGACTACACGGCCCTGCTCATCCCCTCGGTGGGCGCCAACCTCGTGCGGCTGGCGAACACGCGGTTGGGCGTTGAGATCCTGCGCACTCCCGCCGCGGACGAAATCGAAACCTTCAAGAGCCGTCCGCAGATCTTCGGCCTGCCGCTCCTCTTCCCGCCCAACCGCATCGAGGACGGACGCTACACCTTCGAAGGCCGCACTTACCAATATCCGATCACGATCGAGAAGGAGCACAACTACCACCACGGCATCCTCAAGGGCGAGCCGTTCGTCGTCTCGAAGGCGATCGAAACCGACGAGGAGGTGCTCGTCGAGTGCCGCTACTACTCGAATGCGGCCAACGACGCGATCTACCGCGATTTCCCGCACGCCTTCAAGTGCAAGATCACCTATCGCCTGACGGCCGAAGGGCTGCACCAGGAGGTGATGTTCGCCAACCGCAGCAGCGAGGCGATGCCCGTGGGCGTCGGCTTCCACACGCCGATGCTCATCCCCTTCGCGGGGGGCGAGGCGTCGGACTACGCGATGCGCGTCGCCGTGGGCGAACAGGTCGAACTGAACGGCCGCAACCTCCCGACGGGCCGCACGCTGCCCCTGACGGAGCAGTTCGCGCGCCTGCGCGAAGGGGGCTTGCAGGTGACCGACTGCGACCCGATCGAGGCGGGCTTCACGCTGCGCGAAATCGAGGTCGACGGGGCACCCTACCGCGGCGCGCTGGTCGAGAACCGTCGCACGGGCGTGCGCACCTTCTACGAGGTCGACGAGCAGACCACCTACTGGACGATCTGGAACAACGGCGGCAAGGTGAACTACTGCTGCCCCGAGCCCCAGTCGTGGACGACGAACGCTCCCAATGCGGCCGACCCTGCGGCGGCGGGTTTCCGTTCGATCGCCCCGGGCGAGAGCTGGCGCATGACCTTCCGCCTCTACGCCAAATAGGCGGGCGGCATGCAGCGCAACCGAAGGACCGACTCAAGAGTCGGTCCTTTTTTTGTCAGGCTGCGACTGACAGAATGGCAGAAAATGCGGCTGGCACACCGTTTGATCGAATAAGGTGCGAACCGAAAATAACACAAAAAAACATACCACGATGAAAAACGGCAAAATCGGCGTGACGACCGAGAACATTTTCCCCGTCATCAAGAAATTCCTCTATTCGGACCACGAAATTTTCCTGCGCGAGCTGATTTCGAATGCGGTCGATGCGACGCAGAAGCTCAAGACCCTTTCGGCCAAAGGCGAAATGACGGGCGAGCTGGGCGACCTGAAGATCGAAGTTTCGGTCGACACCGACAAACGCATCCTTCGGGTGAAGGACCACGGCGTCGGCATGACGGCCGAGGAGGTCGATCGCTACATCAACCAGATCGCCTTCTCGGGGGCCGAGGAGTTCATGGCCAAGTACAAGGACCAGGCGATCATCGGTCATTTCGGTCTGGGCTTCTATTCGTCGTTCATGGTCTCGGATCGGGTCGAGATCTTCACCCGCTCGTGGCGCGAGGGGGCCAAGGAGGTGCACTGGAGCTGCACGGGCACGCCCGAATTCGAGATGGAGGAGACCGACGGCGACGCCGAGCGCGGTACGACGATCGTGCTGCACCTCTCGGAGGATATGAAGGAGTACGCCGAGGCGTCGAAGGTCGAGGAGCTCCTGAAGAAATACTGCCGCTTCCTCCCCGTGCCCATCGTCTTCGGCAAGGTCAAGGAGTGGAAGGACGGCAAGTACGTCGATACGGAGAAGGACAACGTCATCAATAGTGTCGAGCCCCTCTGGACGCGCAAGCCGAGCGAAATCACCGAGGAGCAGTACAAGAATTTCTACAGCGAGCTCTACCCCATGAGCGAGGAGCCCCTGTTCTCGATCCACCTGAACATCGACTATCCGTTTCACCTGACGGGCATTCTCTATTTCCCGAAGATCCGCAACAACTTCGAGCTTCAGAAGAACCGCATCCAGCTCTACAGCAACCAGGTCTACGTCACGGACCAGGTCGAGGGGATCGTGCCCGAGTACCTCACGCTGCTGCACGGCGTGATCGACTCGCCCGATATTCCGCTGAACGTCTCGCGCAGCTACCTGCAGAGCGATCCGAACGTGAAGAAGATTTCGAGCTACATCACCCGCAAGGTGGCCGACCGTTTGCAGGAGCTCTTCAAGACGATGCGCCCCGACTACGAGCAGAAGTGGGACGACCTGAAGGTCTTCATTCAGTACGGCATCCTCACGGACGAGAAATTTGCCGAGAAGGCGAACGATTTCATGCTGTGGAAGAGCGTCGACGGAAGCTATTACACTCCGAAGGAGTACACCGAGAAGGTGCGCGAGACGCAGACCGACAAGAACAAGGATCTGATCTTCCTCTATGCGGACGACATCGAGGGCAAGCACGCCTTTCTCGAGGCCGCCCGTGCCAAGGGGTACGATGTGCTGGAGATGAACGGCCAGCTCGACAACCACTATGTGAACTGGTACGAGCAGAAGAACGAGCATACGCGCTTCGTGCGCGTCGACAGCGACGTGATCGAGAAGCTCATCCAAAAGGAGGATGCCCTGCAAATGACCCTCACCACGGCGCAGCAGGAGCTGCTGACCTCCGTCTTCGAGAGCCAGATGCCGAAGGACGAGAAGATCGACTACCACATTGCCTTCGAGGCGATGGCCGCCGACGAAGCGCCCGTCGTCATCACGCAGAACGAGTTCATGCGCCGCATGAAGGAGATGGCAGCGATGAACGGCGGCGGCATGAGCCAGTTCTACGGTCAGATGCCCGATCACTTCACGATCGCCGTCAACGGCAACCACCCCATCGTCATCGACATCTTGGGCCAGGTCGAGCAGGCCTACGGCGACAAGCTCAAGTCGATGACCAAGAAGATCGACGCGGCGGTCGCCGAGGAGCACCGTTTCGAGGAGGTCGTCAAGGGCAAGAAGGAGGAGGAGCTCACGGCCGAGGAGAAGGCGACCCGCGAGGAGCTCTCGAAGAAGATCGTGACACTGCGCGACGAGCGCGATAACCGGCTGAAGGAGATCGGCGGCGAGAACCGTCTCGTGAAGCAGATCATCGACCTGGCGCTGCTCTCGAACGGCATGCTGAAGGGCAAGAGCCTGACCGATTTCATCCAGCGTTCGATTTCGCTGATCGAGAAATAGGTTTTTTCGGGTTTGCGCCCGATGCGACAACACCCCGAATCTCTTGCGAGGAGGTTCGGGGTGTTTTTGTGTGGTCGGCGGGCGGTGGGAGCCCTTGCAGACGGGGCCGTTTTATTCGGCGCGCGGTCCGTGCGTCGGCGGCAGGATGCGCGGCTGCGTCGGCGCGAACGGATCACGGAGGGGCTGCTTTCACGCTGCGGGCAGGTATATCGGACGGCGTGGAGGTTCGGGCAGAACATGCCCCGCACGAGCGGACAGCCGGATACGGATTTTGGGATGAAGCGCGCCTGTCAACGGCATGCGACCGGTGGCGCGGCGGGTATGGAGGCACGGCTTCGGATCGAAGCGGCGGGCGCGATGTCGGACCGAAAACGGGGCTTACGGGCGGCGGGTCAGGGCGATCGGATGGCCCAGCAGCTCTTCGGCCTCCTGGAGGCGGCCCGCCTCGATCGCGCGGCGGATGGCGGTCGAGCTGACGGCGCGGCCGCCGACCTCGCACGGGCCGACGCCCACGATGCGCAGCCGCTCCGAGGCGAGCGTTTCGGCGGCGATCCGATCGTGTCCGAAGCGGTGGTCGTAGCCCGCGACGAGCACCGCGGCACGCAGACGGCGGCAGAGGTATTCGTCGACGAACACCGCCCCCGGCAGGGAGGCCAGCGTGCGGTCGAACGGCAGGACGACCAGGTGATCCACGCCGCAGGCGGCCAGCAGCTCCGCCTTTTCGGCCGTGTCGGTCAGCAGCAGCAGCCCGTCGGCGCGGCCGAGGGCGATGCGCGGATGGGGTTCGAAGGTGACCGCGACCGAGGTGCCGCCGAGGCGGCGCGCCTCTCGCACGAGGCGGTCGAGGAGCGCCCGATGACCGCGGTGCACGCCGTCGAACGACCCTACCGTCACGACGGCGGGCCGCCCGTCGGGCAGCGAAAGGGGGTTGCGGTGGAGCTGCATCGCGGATCAGCCGTTGTTGTTGTCCCCCTCCTTGACGAAATAGGCGACCTTTTCGAGCAGCGTCGTGATGTCGTAGTTCTCGACGACGATGCCCTGCGGGAAATTCAGGGGGGTGGAGGTGAAATTCAGCACGCCGCGGATGCCCGCGTTGATGATCGGCAGCACGAGGCTCGGTGCCACCTTCGTCGGCGACGAGACGACCACCATCGAAAGGTCGAGCTCCTCGGCCTTCGTCTCGAAGGTGTCCATGTGGTAGCAGGGAATGCCGTCGATCGTGCGCCCCACCTTCTCGGGATCGATGTCGAAGGCGGCCGTGATCTTCAGTTTCAGCCCCTTGCCGTTGAAATATTTCGTGATCGCCTGCCCGAGGTGGCCCATGCCGAGGACGGCGATGTTCATCGGCGTCTCGCTGTCGAGGATGCGGCTGATGTACTCGATGAGCACCTGCACGTCGTACCCCTTTTTCGTGTCGCTCGAAAAACCGATGAGCATCAGATCGCGCCGCACCTGCACGGCCGTGATGCCGTGGATGCCCGCCAGCACGTGCGAGAAGATGTGCGTGATGCCCTGCTTGTGGCTGGCGAGGAGCGTGCGGCGGTACTCGCTCAAACGTTCGATCGTCTTTTCGGGAATGCCGTTCGTGATGGCTGCCATGGGCGGAAGGGGTTTATTCGGTGGTAATCGTGAAATCGTTGCGATAGTTGACGCGCATCCAGCTCGTGTTGGCGTGCGTGCCTCCCTTCGCCTCCTGCTTGAAGCGGTAGAGGGTCTGCAACGGCGTGTAGCGGCGGTCCTCCAGATCGTATTCGATGTCGTTGTACATCGCGCGGCCGAAGATCGCCGCCGCATCGTAGCCGCGGTAGGCGTAGAGCGAAGGCAGCGTGCCGAAGGCCGTGAGGTAGGCGCGGTCGAAATCGACCGTCACCTGCGCGTCGCGCTTGGCGTGGTAGGTCGAGAAGAAGACCACGCGGTTCTTGAAGAAGATCGAGCGGTCGATGTTGCGGAAGCGGTTCCAGCGGGCGTTGCCCAGCACCGTGTAGCGCGGTTCGCCCTGCGAGCGGCTCCGCAGGTTCGTATCGGCCGACGAGAGCCCCGCCAGAATGCGGTCGACGTCCGTTTCGTCGGCGGCCAGGACGACGAACAGGTTGTCGTCCTTGTTTTCGAGCAGCGGCGTCAGGTCGCCCGTGTTGCTCTTCGCGCGGGCCGAGGGGTGTTCGTAGCGGTAGGTGTGCTTCGCGTAGGGACGGTCGCCCAGCAGCTCCAGCACCTCCTGCTCGAACTCCTTGTCCGTTCGATCCGTGTAGATGAGCGTGATGCGCTTGTCGGCGTCCAGCAGGTCGGCCGCCTTGTCGTACTTGTGCTTCGGGTCGGGCGCCATCTGGAAGAGGGCGTCGCTGCGCGTCTCGGAGAGCTGCGCCAGCGGCGAGACGACGGGCACCTGCGCCTGCTCGGCGAAACGGAGCACCTCGCCCAGCTCCTCCTCGTAGACGGGGCCCACGATGAGCTGCGAGCGGCGGAACCGTTCGTCGGCGACGATCGCCGCGAGGCGTTCGCGGTTGCGCTGCGTGTCGAAGAGGGTCAGATCGACGGCGTGGCCCTCGCGGCGCACGCTGTCGAGTCCGATCAGGAAGCCCTGGTAGAACTCCAGGTAGTGTTCGTGCGGGCGTCCGTCGGTCGTCAGGGGCAGCAGCAGCGAAATGCGCAGCGGCTCGCAGTTGCAGTGGGCGCGGAAATCGATCTCGACGGGTCCCTGCACCGCCTCGATGCGCTCCTCGGGGACGTTCGCAGGCTCGTCGGCCGCGGGCTTTTCGGGCAGGCGGAGCATGGCGCCCGCCTTCAGGGCGGCGGGGGTCAGGCCGTTGTTCAGCTCGCTCAACTGCTGTTCGGTGATGCCGAAGCGGCGCGAAAGCGCGTAGAAGGTGTCGCCCTTCTGCACGATGTAGTAGTGTTCGTCGTTGTCGGCCACGCTGTTGAGCGTCTCGCGGTAATCCGACCACTCCGTCGCCCGCTCCTCCTCGCTGCTTTTGCCGATCTGCTTGCGGCGGATGAGGATGCGCTCCCCTACCGAAAGGTGCGTCGGATCGATGTCGGGGTTCTCCTCGATGATCGTCTGCACGGAGATTTCGTAGCGGCGCGCGACGGCATAGAGCGTCTCGCCCGCGACGACGGTGTGGGTGGCGAAGGTGCGGGCGAGCTTGCGCTCGGCCTTGGCCGAACGCTCCTGCCGCGGCGCCTCGTCGTCCGCGACGACGGGGATCTTGAGGACGGCGCCCGCCTTCAACCCCTCGGCGGCCGCGGGGTTGCGCTCGACGAGCCGTTTTTCGTCGACGCCGTAGCTCTTCGCGATGGCGTAGAGCGTCTCGCCCGCCTGCACGGCGTGGACGTAATATTTCGCGCCGTTGATGTAGACGATCGTCTTCGAGCGCTCGATCGCCGAGGCCGCCCAGATCAGCGAGAGCAGGCCGACGGTCAATAGGATTCGTTTCATGGCGTGTGTGCTACCTGTTTTTCGCGCGCATGCGTATTTCGGTGATGAGCTTCTTCGTGTAGAGCGGGAAATCGCCGTTCATCATCCAGTCGTAGTAGCTCGGTTCGCGGCGGAAGACCTCCTCGACCGAGCAGCCGCGGTGCTTGCCGAAATTGAAGACCTCGCACCCCTGCTCGTCGTAGAGGATGCGGCCCGCGAAATCGGCCGCGTTGCCCTGCGACGAATACTCGGCCAGAAAGTCGATGTCGTTCTCCAGGTCGTCGTACCGCTCGATCTGCGCCTGCAGCACCTCGTAGGTGGCGCGTGTGTCGGCTTCGGCCGAGTGGGCGTCTTCGAGCTCCTTGTCGCAGTAGAACCGGTAGGCCGCCACGAGCGTGCGCTGCTCCTTCTTGTGGAAGATGGTCTGCACGTCGACGAAGCGGCGCCGCTTGAAATCGACGTCGACCCCCGCCCGCATGAACTCCTCGACGAGCACGGGCAGGTCGAAGCGGTTCGAGTTGAAGCCGCCGAAATCGCACCCCTGGATGAACTGGGCGAGCGATTTGGCCACCTGCGGGAAGGTCGGACAGTCGCGGACGTCGTCGTCCGTGATGCCGTGCACGGCCGTCGCCTCGGGCGGAATGGGCATGCCGGGATTGAGCCGCCGCGTGCGGGTGATCTCCTCGCCGTCGGGCATGATCTTGATCATCGAAACCTCGACGATGCGGTCGCGCGCCGTGTCGACGCCCGTCGTCTCGAGGTCGAAGAAGATGATCGGTCGTTTGAGTCGGAGTTTCATCGCGGCGATCAGGCGTTGATCATCATCGGCATGAGCAGCATGAGCGTTTGGCTCGTCTGCTTGTCGTCGTAGACGGGCTTGAAGACGCCTGCGCGGGTCGAATCGGCCAGCTCGACCGAAACGGTCGGCGTGGCGATGTTCGAGAGGATCTCCACCAGGAAGGTCGACTTGAAGCCGATCGAGATGGGCTGGCCCTCGTAGCTGCACGAAATGGTCTCGTTGGCCGACATGGAGAAATCGATGTCCTGGGCCGTCAGCGTGATGCGGCTTTCGTCGATATCCATGCGGATGAGGTTCGTCGTCGGGTTCGAGCAGACGGCCACGCGGCGGATGCCGTTCAGCAGCTCGATGCGGTCCACGAGCAGTCGGTTGGGGTTGGCGGCGGGGATCACGGCGTTGTAGTTCGGGTAGTTGCCTTCGATCAGACGGCAGACGAGCGTGTGGCTCTTCAGGTCGAAGCGGGCGTTCTTCGAGTCGAACGAGACGCGGATCGCCTCCTCCTCCTTCAGCAGCACCGTCTTGAGCAGGTTGGCGGGCTTCTTGGGCAGGATGAACGACGCGGCGGCCTCGTTCGCGCACTCGGCCTCGTACTTGACCAGCTTGTGGGCGTCCGTGCCGACGAAGGTGATCGCGTCGGGTTGCAGGTTCAGGTAGACGCCGTTCATGACGGGGCGCAGCTCGTCGTCGGCCGTGGCGAAGATCGTCTTGTTGATGCCGTTCACGAGCAGGTCGACGTCGAGCGTCAGCTCCTTCTTCTCGGCATTGAGCTGCGGCACGGCGGGATAGCTGACGGCACTGGCCCCCGGGATCGAGAGCGAGCCGCTCTTCCAGCTGATGCGGATCTCCCAGTTCTTGTCGTTGACCTCGATCGTCAGCGGCAGCTCGGGGAACTCCTTCAGCGAATCGAGCATCTGCTTGACGGGCGCGGCGATCGTCCCTTCGCTCTCGACGCTCTCGACCGAAATCGAGCCCACGAGGGTCGTTTCGAGGTCCGAAGCGGTCACCTTCAGCGTGTTGCCGTTCAACTCCATGAGGAAATAATCGAGGATCGGGAGCGTGTTCTTGTTGCTGATAACCTTGCCGGTCGTTGCCAGAAGCGAGAGCAGCGCCGAGCTTGATACGGTGAATTTCATCTTGTCAGACTTGATTTATTGCGTGATTGTACAGTTTTAGGTTCAGAGCGTGGCGAGTTTGTCGAGGGACATTTCGATCATGCGGCGCACGAAGGGTTTGTAGTCCGTGCAGGCGTCGAGGGCGACGCGCTGGGCGATGATCGTGCAGATCGTCGCGGCGCGGTGCCCCATGAGGGCCGCGAGGCCCGCCAGCGCCGAGCTCTCCATCTCGAAATTGGTGATGCGGCGTCCTTCGTACTCGAACGATTCGATCTTGGCGTTCAGCTCGGGATCCTGCGGCCGCAGGCGCACCCAGCGTCCCTGCGGGGCGTAGAAGCCCGGGGCGGCGATCGTGATCCCCTCGCGCGTGGTGTCGCGGAAGAGCGCGGCGAGCGTCGGATCGGCATCGACGAAATAGGGCTTCGGCAGCAGCTCGTTCCAGTTCGTGTGGGCCATGAAAGCCTGCTCGATCGGCAGGTCGCACACCTCGTTGCGCCCCGCGTAGTAGTTCAGCAGGCCGTCGAAGCCGACCGACGTGCGGGCGAAAACCGCCTCGCCGACCTTGATGTCGGGCTGGAGGGCCCCCGAGGTGCCGAGGCGCACGAGCGTCAGGCGGCGTTTTTCGGCCTTCTCCTGCCGCGTCGCGAAATCGATGTTGACCAGCGCGTCGAGCTCCGTGACGCAGATGTCGATGTTTCCGATGCCGATGCCCGTCGAGAGGACCGTCATGCGGCGCCCTTTGCAGGTGCCCGTGACGGTGTTGAACTCGCGGTTCGAGACGCGGCATTCGATCGAGTCGAAATATTCGGCCACGAGCGCCACGCGGCCCGGATCGCCGACCAGGATGACGGTGTCTGCCAGCTGCTCGGGGCGGAGGTGGAGGTGGAAAATCGAGTTGTCGTCGTTGATAATCAACTCCGAAGAGGGGATCGTACGCATATTTTTCTCGCTGTTTATTTTCATATTTGGCATAAAAGTAATATTTTTACCTCGAATAACAAAACAAAGATCGAAAAACATTTAATATAAGTATCGTTATGACGCTGATTAAATCCATATCCGGTATTCGCGGCACGATCGGCGGCGCGCAGGGCGACAACCTGACGCCGATCGACGTCGTCCGCTTCACGACGGCCTACGCCCGTCTGATCGCTTCGCGCAACGCGGGCCGACGCATCAAAATCGTCGTCGGCCGCGATGCCCGCCTCTCGGGCCCGATGGTCGCCCCGCTGGTCGAGGGAACGCTGCTGGCCGCGGGCGCCGACGTCATCGATGCGGGGCTCTGCACGACGCCCGGCACCGAGATGGCCGTGATCGCCGAAGAGGCCGACGGTGGCATCATCATCACCGCCTCGCACAATCCGCGCCAATGGAACGCCCTGAAGCTGCTCGATGCGAACGGAGAGTTCCTCTCCGACGCCGAAGGGCGGCAGGTGCTGGCGCTGGCCGAGGAGTGCGGGTACGACTACCCCGCTGTCGATGCGATCGGCCGCGTGCTGAAACGCTTCGATTTCAACGACGAGCACATCCGCCGCGTGCTGGCGCTGCCCGCGGTCGACGTCGAGGCGGTGCGCAGGCGCCGTTTCCGCGTCGTGATCGATGCCGTGAACTCGGTGGGCGGCGTGGTGATGCCGAAGCTGCTGCGCGAGCTGGGCTGCGAGGTGATCGAGCTCAACTGCGAGCCCACGGGCGAGTTCGCCCATAACCCCGAGCCGCTGCCCGAGAACCTGACGGCGATTTCGGAGGCCGTCGTGCGCGAAAAGGCCGATCTGGGCATCGTCGTCGATCCCGACGTCGACCGCCTGGCCTTCGTCAGCGAGGACGGCTCGATGTTCGTCGAGGAGTATACGCTCGTCGCCGTAGCCGATTACATCCTCTCGCGCCGAGCGGGCAACACGGTCTCGAACCTCTCCTCGTCGCGTGCGCTGCGCGACGTCACCGAGCGTCGCGGCGGACGCTACGAGGCCTCGGCCGTGGGCGAAGTGAACGTCGTGCGGACGATGAAGGAGACGGGGGCTGTCATCGGCGGCGAAGGCAACGGGGGCGTGATCTATCCCGAGCTCCACTACGGCCGCGACGCACTGGTCGGCACGGCACTCTTTTTGACCTACCTGGCCGAAAAGGGAACGACGATGACCGAGCTGCGGAAGAGCTACCCCGCCTACTACGCCTCGAAGAACAAAATCGAGCTGACGCCCGCGATCGACGTGGATAAAGTGCTGCTCGAAATGAAGCACCGTTACGCCGCTGAACGCGTGACGGATATCGACGGCGTGAAGATCGATTTTCCGACCTCGTGGGTCCACCTGCGCAAGTCGAACACCGAACCGATCGTACGCGTCTACACCGAAGCTCGGACGATGGCCGAGGCCGAGGCGCTGGCGCAGCGGTTCATCGCCGAGATCCGCGAAATCTGTCAACTCTGAAGCCATGTATAAAAAGATGTTCATCGGGCTGGCTGCCCTGACGGCGGTCGCCTGCGGCGGAGCGAACGGCCGCCGAGCCGAAAAAATCGAACGGGCCGCCTCCGTGGCGGTGCAGCCGCAGGAGGTAGCGGGCACCTACGTCGGGACGATTCCCGCGGCCGACTGCCCGGGGATCGCCGTCAGCCTGACGCTGGCCGAAGACGGCGCCTACGAGAGCCGTTCGGAGTACCTCGAGCGCGATTTCTCGCTCCGCGAATACGGCCGCTACACGATCGAGGACGAGCGGCTGACGCTCTACCCCGACGAGGGCGAAGCGGGTGCCTCGTACCGCATCGAAGCGGGGCGGCTGCGGATGCTCGACCGCGAAGGCCGTCCGATCGAAGGCGCCCTGGCGGATAACTACGTACTAACCCGAAAAACAGACCGATAATGGATGCAGTCAAAGCCTATGTCGAAGCGAACAAGGATCGCTTCCTGAACGAATTGTTCGAACTGTTGCGCATTCCGTCGATCAGCGCCGTCGAGGCGCACCGACCCGATATGCGGCGCGCGGCCGAGTGGCTGGCGACGGCCCTCGTCCGGTCGGGCGCCGACCGTGCCGACGTCATGCCCACGGAGGGCAACCCCGTGGTTTACGCCGAAAAGATCGTCGATCCGAAGGCGAAGACGGTCCTTGTCTACGGCCACTATGACGTGATGCCCGTCGATCCGCGCGAGGAGTGGCGCACCGATCCCTTCGAGCCCGTCGTGACCGAGGGGCGCATCCGCGCCCGCGGCGCCGACGACGACAAGGGGCAGCTCTACATGCACGCGAAGGCCTTCGAGGCGATGTGCGCCACGGGGACGCTGCCGTGCAACGTCAAATTCATGCTCGAAGGCGAGGAGGAGATCGGTTCGGCGAGCCTCTACGGCTTCTGCGCCCGCAACAAAAAGCTGCTCAAAGCCGATATCATCCTGGTGTCGGACACCTCGATGATCTCGATGCAGACCCCTTCGATCACCTGCGGATTGCGCGGGCTGGCCTACATGGAGGTCGAGGTGACGGGGCCGAACAAGGACCTGCACTCGGGGCTCTTCGGCGGCGCGGTGGCCAATCCCGCCAACGTGCTGGCGCGGCTCGTCGCGGGGCTGACCGACGACGAGGGACGCGTGACGATCCCGGGCTTCTATGACAAGGTGCGCGAGCTGACCCCGGCCGAGCGCAAGGATTTCAACAAGGCTCCCTTCTCGCTGCGCGCTTACAAACAGGCGCTGGAGATCGGCGACGTCGCGGGCGAGGCGGGTTACACGACCCTCGAACGGACGGGCGTGCGCCCGTCGCTCGACGTGAACGGCATCTGGGGCGGCTACATCGGTGAGGGCACCAAGACGGTGATCCCCTCGAAGGCGACGGCCAAGATCTCGATGCGTCTGGTGCCCGACCAGGATTACCGCGAAATCGCGAAGCTCTTCGAGCGTCATTTCAAGGCGGTTGCACCGAAGAGCGTCAAGGTTCGCGTGAAGTCGCTGCACGGCGGCATGCCCTACGTGGCGCCGACCGACATGCCCGCCTATCGGGCGGCCGAGCGCGCCATCCGCGAGACCTTCGGCAAAAAGCCGCTGCCCTTCTACTCGGGCGGCTCGATTCCGATCATCAGCGGTTTCGAGCAGATTCTGGGGATCAAGTCGCTGCTCATCGGCTTCGGCCTGGCCGAGGATGCGATCCACTCGCCCAACGAGAGCTACGGGCTGGAGCAGTTCTACCGCGGCATCGAGACGATACCGCTCTTCTACAAGTATTTCGCCGAATAGCGCGATGCGGGGGCCGAAGCGAGTTCGGCCCCCTTTTTTCTTCTTTTTCGTATCTTTGACTGCGTCCGAGATACTCCCGCTCGGCAAAAAACAAGTGAACTTGTTTTTGCGCTCGCTTATTCGTATCTTGCGCCCCGAAAAACAAACTCAAATCAAGTCGAAATCGATATGTGTGGAATTGTCGGATACGTCGGTCCGCGCGACGCGGCACCCGTCCTGCTGAAAGGGCTTCATCGGCTCGAATACCGCGGCTACGACAGCGCGGGCGTGGCTTTGGTGGCGCCGACGGGCGAACTGAACGTCTATAAATGCAAAGGCAAGGTCTCGGACCTCGAACATTTCCTCGAAGGGAAAAACACGGCCGGTACGATCGGCATCGCCCATACGCGCTGGGCTACGCACGGCGTCCCGAACGATGTCAACGCCCACCCGCACTACTCCGAATCGGAGCACATCGCCTTGATCCACAACGGTATCATCGAGAATTTCCGCCTGCTGAAGGACGCGCTGATCGAGAACGGCTATACGTTCCGCAGCTCGACCGACAGCGAGGTGCTCGTGAATCTGATCGAGTACATCCGCACGACGAACGCCTGCACGCTGCTCGAAGCGGTGCAGCAGGCCCTCAAACAGGTCGTCGGCGCCTACGCCATCGCCGTCGTCGAAAAGAGCAATCCCGACCGCATCATCGCGGCACGCCAGAGCAGCCCGATGGTGGTCGGCATCGGCGAAGGCGAATTTTTCCTCTCCTCCGACGCCGCTTCGATCATCGAATACACGCAGCAGTTCGTCTACGTCAACGACGGCGAGGTGGCCGTCATCGAGCGGAACAAGCCGCTGAAGGTCGTGACGCTCGACAACCACAAGAGCCGCATCGACATCAAGAAACTCGAACTGTCGATTTCGCAGCTCGAAAAGGGCGGGTTCCCCCATTTCATGCTGAAGGAGATCTACGAGCAGCCCGGGACGATCGTCGACTGCATCCGCGGCCGCATCAACGAGGAGACGCTCGAGGTGAAGCTCTCGGGCGTGATCGACCATTGCGAGCGCTTCCTCGCCGCCCGCCGCATCATCTTCGTCGCCTGCGGCACGTCGTGGCACGCCGCGCTGATCGGCGAACACCTGATCGAATCGATCTGCCGCATCCCCGTCGAGGTGGAGTACGCCTCGGAGTTCCGCTACCGCAATCCGATCATCCATCCCGACGACATCGTGATCGCCGTATCGCAGTCGGGCGAGACGGCCGACACGCTGGCCGCCATCGAGCTGGCACGCAAGGCGGGGGCCTTCGTCTTCGGTATCTGCAACGTGGTCGGCTCGTCGATCGCGCGTGCGACCGACTCGGGCGCCTACATCCACGTCGGACCCGAAATCGGCGTCGCCTCGACGAAGGCCTTCACGGGCCAGGTGACCGTCATGGCGATGCTGGCCCTCGCGATCGGCCGCGAGAAGGGAACCGTGACGAAGGAGTACTACGAGGAGGTGGCGCGCGCGCTCGTCGATCTGCCCGAGACCCTTCGCGAGGTGCTCAAGGTGGGCCCGCAGGTCGAGCAGCTGGCCAAGATCTTCACTTACGCCCACAACTTCATCTACCTCGGCCGCGGCTACAACTACCCCACGGCCCTCGAAGGGGCGCTGAAGCTCAAGGAGATCTCCTACATCCATGCCGAGGGCTACCCCGCCGCCGAAATGAAGCACGGGCCGATCGCGCTGATCGACGCCGAAATGCCGACGGTCGTGATCGCTACGCCCGACCACACCTACGAGAAGACGGCCAGCAACATCGAGGAGATCAAGGCGCGCGGCGGACGCATCGTCGCCGTCATCGCGGCCGACGACGAGCAGGTGCGCCGCTCGGCCGACTACACGATCGAGGTGCCCGTCATCACGGAGTGCCTGATGCCGATCGTCGCCTCGCTGCCGTTGCAGCTGCTGGCCTACTACATCGCCGTCTACAAGGGGCGCAACGTCGACCAGCCGCGCAACCTGGCCAAGTCGGTAACCGTGGAGTGATCCCGACGGAGCGAAAACGAAAACGTGCCGGGGCTTGCAGGCCTCGGCACGTTTTCGTTTCCATGGGTCGACGCGCACGTTTTTATTCGGGACGAAGCCTGCGGAGCGCCTGCACGAGCAAATGCGGGTGCGGGCCTCCGCTGCCGGAGGCTTCGTCCCGCCGACCTCTGCGAGGTCGAACCGGTTGTATCGGTTCGACGACGGCGGCAAGACGGCATCGAGCGCTTGAACAGTTGTCCGTCGTGAGGGGGCGGCGGAAGCATGCGACGTTTGCGATGCGGGCCTTCGCAGGGCGAAGCTGCGGCCCGCCGCGCTATCGCGCGAAACAGTCGGCATGCGGTCAGGGCAGCTTCTAACCCCAACCCCTTGCAGGAGCCGCCGACTCCGCTGCGGTCTTACGACCGACGTTTCCGCGTAAGCGCGACGGCTGTTCCCGTACCGAACAACAACAGCAGCAGCGACAGCGGCAGCATCTTCCGCCGTGCCCGCGGCTCGGCATCGTTCGCCGCGAAGGGGTCGTCGCCCTCCAGGTAGCGCCCCTCGGCGATCAGCCGCAGCGCATATTGCAGGATCGAGTCGGGCGCTTCGAAGAGTTCGCGTCGCGTCAGGTCGACGGGATAGTCGGGCAGCACGCCGCGTCCGTAGGGAATGCGTTCGTTGCGCGTCGTGTCGTAGACGAGCCGCACGAGCGGTACGGAGAACTGGAAGCCCGAGTTCGGGAGGCGGATCGAGGCGGATTTGAGCGCCGTCATATAGTGGTAGGCGGTGCCCGTTTCGCGCCCCACCACGACGCCGCGGCGGTTGCGCACGATGGCGGCGGGGAAGCAGGTCGAAGCGGAGTACGAACCCGCATTGGTCAGTACGTAGAGGCGGCCGCGGTACTGCACGAGCGAATCGGGCTCGACGCGTTCGCTGTCGGCCGTGCTGAAGAAGCCGTTGCCGTCGGGCATCGGCTCGTATTCGCCGAAGATCTCCATATCGGGCCCGTAGTTCAGGCAGCAGCTGTCGAACGAGGCGAAATGGCCCCGCTTGCTCACCCACTGCATCGCGCCCTTGTTGCGGGCGGGTGCTTCGAGCAGACACGCGAGGAGCCGATCGAGTACGCGTATGTCGCCGCCGCCGTTGTTGCGCAGGTCGACCACCAGGTTGGGCGTGCGGACCGAGGCGAGCGAATCGATGAAGCCGACGATCCGATCGACGGTCACTTCGTTGAGTTCGAAGGTGGTGATGCCGAGGTAGGCGGTCGAGTCGTCGATCATGCGCGCCTCGTAATAGTCGGGCAGGTGAATGTTCTGTCGGTAGTAATCGAGGTATGTCTGCGTGAAATTCGATGGATGGCCCGTGATGCGCGACCCGCGGAAGGTGCGGCGCTCGCCGTCGGCGAATTCGATGCGCTGGGTCATTTCGTCGTCCTCGACCATCGTCATCTGCGACGCCAGCCGCTCCTCGACGACGCTTCGGACTCCCGCGTCGTAGCATCCGATGAGGGCGGTGCGGTTGCGGCGTGCCGAATCGGTCGTCATGTCGCCGATCTTCGCGATGCGGCGGCCGACGTACGAAGCGTAGGGATGTTGCGTCATCGTGACGACGCAGCTGTCGCCGTACCAACCGAAGAAGAGCTGCGGCATCTTGCCGCTGCCGCGGTCGTCTGTGCGGTGCAGCACGAAATGCGAATCGTGGACGAGCGCCTGCAGCTTCAGCATATAGTGGTAGAAATCGTCGCGCCGAATGCCGTTCGCAAGCGAATCGTTCACCGCACGTTCGAACGCTGCGAGCCGTTCGGGTGCCACCGCATCGCCGAGCGACGGATAGGCCTCGCGCAGCACGGCCAGGATGTGCGCGAAATCGCGCCGCGCCTCTTCGGCCGTCAGCCGCTCTTTGACCGCCTGCCGCTGCGGGGGCAGGAACGTGCTTCGCAGGCCGAAGGAGGTCATCGGGTCGGCGGGCGTGCCGTTCTTCGAGACGCTGACCGATAGCGACGGACGGCGGATCTTGGAGTAGCTGCGATGCAGCGTGCCCAGCAGGGTTCCGCGCTCGATCCGTTCGCCCGATTTGAAATAGCGGGCGGGGCGAAATCCTGCGAGGTAGATCTTCCGTCCGTCGGAGAGTTGCAGCGAGCAGTGGGCCGTGATGTAGTCGGGATCGTACCGGCGGCGGTCCGCCTCGGCAGCGAGCTGCTCCAGCTGCTCCCCGATCGGTCGTTGTTCGTCGGGGGTATCGAACGAGGACATGTAGGTCAGCGAATGACGGTAGCAGAAGCTTAACCAGACGACGGCGGCATCGGCCGGTGCTACGATGCGGTCGCCCTCCTCGCCGCCGAGGAAGAGCGCATCGAAATTGTGCTCCTTGTCGATGTATTGCTGTGGTACGTAGAGGATGTTTTCGCCTGCGGTCTGCCCCTCGATCGGCCAGAGCCAGACAGACTGCCCGTAGCCTGCGGCGCAGACGAAGAGCAGCAAAAGCGTGGAGAGAAATCGGTTCGACATGGTAGGTAAGAATTATTTCGTATAAAGGTAGCGCCTTTTTCGCATTGTCGCAAGCCGAAGCACGAAAAAATTAAAAAAACGAGGGAGGGGCATGTAGCTCCTCCCTCGTTAATATACTTTGTCGGCTTATTAGTTTCGGAACAGGTGGGTCGATAGTTGAAAAACAAGGTACGAACAGATGACGAGGAGCAATAAATCCCTCTCCATTTTCAGATGCCCGATTTTTCCCTTCTCCTTTGTATCGGAAAAGAAAATCGAATATAAGGTCCACAGAGCTCCTGTTGCAAATATTAGCAGGTATACATAATTCATATGCGTATTTGCGGATTGAATTTGCATCGCATTCCTTGCCTTGATCCACGCTGTGGTTTCGCCTTCGCTACATCATCTCCTCGTAGGCGTAACGGATCGCCCGATTGAGCTGCTCGACGAACGGGCGGGTCGTGCGGAACCGTTCGACGCTCCGTTCGAGCAGATCGGGCGCCAGCAGCTCTTCGCGCGACAAGGTCCGCATCAGGCACAGGTCCTTCAGCTTCAGCAGTTCGTCGTAGGGCGTGCCGCTCGCGAAGCCCGTCGGCACACGCCGCAGCCTGTTCGCGGTATCGAGCGCGAAACCCTCGGCGGAGTCGATCGCGCGCAGCATCGCGTCGCCGTGGTCGACGATCTCTTCGCGGATGCTGCGCAGTACGGTGGGCGGGAAGCAGACCTCGCCCGCGGCGAGCACCGAGCGGCCGATGAGCGTCCCTTCGCCTTCGGGCTCGACGTGAAAATAGTACCCCGCAAAGCCCGATTTCTTGCCGCGCGGTGCGACGAAGGCGCTGAAATGGGTCTTGTAGGGCGACTTGTCGGGCGAGAAGCGGATGTCGCGGTTCATGCGGTAGGTGCAATCCTTCACCGCGAGTCCGCCCACCGTCGGGTCGAACGAGGCGCACCCCTCGATCAGCTCGGCGACGAACGCTTCGAAGCGCGTGCGCAACGCCTTGTAGCGCGGACGGTTCGCATCCATCCACTCCTTGCGGTTGTTGCGTCGCAGCTCTTCCAGAAAGGCGAGGATCTCCTCCATCGGACTACCAGGCGAAAAGCGGATAGCCGGCCATCAGAGCGTTGACCTCCTTGCGGACGGCGGCGATGTTCGCCTCGTTCTCGGGGTCGTGCAGCACGCGGTCGATCAGCTCGACGATGCCGTCCATCTGCTCCTCCTTCAGACCGCGCGTCGTGATGGCGGGCGTGCCGAAACGCAGACCCGAGGTCTGGAAGGGCGAGCGGCTGTCGAAGGGAACCATGTTCTTGTTGGTGGTGATGTCGGCCGCCACGAGGCACTTTTCGGCCAGCTTGCCCGTCAGATCGGGGAATTTCGTGCGCAGGTCGACCAGCATCAGGTGGTTGTCCGTGCCGCCCGAAACGATCTTGTAACCGCGCTTGGTGAAGGCGGCGGCCATGGCGCGGGCGTTCTTCTGCACCTGCGACTGGTATTCGCGGTAGCTCGGGTCGAGGGCCTCGCCGAAGGCGACCGCCTTGGCGGCGATCACGTGCTCGAGCGGACCGCCCTGAATGCCCGGGAAGACGGCCGAATTGAGGAGCTGCGACATCTTCTTCACGACCCCTTTCGGCGTGGTGTAGCCCCACGGATTGTCGAAATCCTCGCCCATGAGGATCAGGCCGCCGCGCGGACCGCGCAGGGTCTTGTGGGTCGTCGAGGTGACGATGTGGGCGTATTTGACGGGGTTTTCGAGGAGCCCCGCGGCGATCAGACCCGCCGTGTGGGCCATGTCGACGAGCAGCAGTGCCCCCACCTTGTCGGCGATCGCACGCATGCGGCGGTAGTCCCATTCGCGCGAGTAGGCCGAGGCGCCGCCGACGATCAGCTTCGGACGGCACTCCAGGGCCTGACGCTCCATGGCGTCGTAGTCGATCGTCCCCGTGGCCTCGTCGAGGCGGTAGCCGACGGCTTTGAAATAGGTGCCCGAGAAGTTGACCGGCGAACCGTGCGAGAGGTGGCCGCCGTGTGCCAGGTCAAGCCCCATGAAGGTGTCGCCCGGTTTGAGCACGGCGAAGAAGACGGCCATGTTGGCCTGTGCACCCGAGTGGGGCTGCACGTTGGCGTAGGCGGCGCCGTAGAGTTTGCAAACGCGCTCGATGGCGAGCTTTTCGACCTCGTCGACCACCTCGCAGCCGCCGTAGTAGCGCGCCGCGGGGTAACCTTCGGCGTATTTGTTGGTCAGTACCGACCCCATGGCGGCCATCACCTGGTCGCTCACGAAATTCTCGGAGGCGATGAGCTCGATGCCGTGCGTCTGACGGCTGCGTTCGCGCCCGATCAGATCGAAAATAGCGTTGTCCTGTTTCATATCGGGATATTTGCTGTTGGTTTCACCTCTCAAAGGTACGGCTTTTTTTTCGAGATTCGGATGCCCCGCACGGCAAAATTTATCGACAATCGCTCGACAAGGCCGCTGCGCGGAACGGAAAGAAAAATCGGCGATTCGGCCCTATTGCCGCGCCGCGCGAACCGGTTGCGCGTTTTTTGGCTATCTTTGCCGCATGAAACGTCTGCATTCGCTCCTTGTCGCGCTGCTCTGCGTCTCGGTCGCCGAGGCACAGGAGGCGGCCTTCCCGACGATCGACGCCGGTTCGCTCGGCATGGGCGGCATCACGATGACCGCCCTGTCCGACGCCCACGCGATCTACAACAACCCCTCTTTCGCGGCTCTTTCGCCCGTGCCGCTCCGCTTCTCCTCCTCCTATTACGGGCAGAGCGATTTCGACTACTATGCCGTCTCGGGCCACTACCGCTGGGACCGGTCCAACACGCTGCAACTGGGCTGGCGGCAGTACCTGCGCGAGAAGGGCAACCACGATTCGGCGCTCGATGCGGGCTATGCGCGGCGCTTCGGCGAACGCTGGGCGATCGGTATCGTAGGCCGTTACATGCACCTCAAGCGGCCCGACGACACGGCCGATGCGCTGGCCGTCGACCTCGCCGCGGGGTGGCAGAAGCCGCTCGAGGGGATCGGCACGTACAGCACGTGGCGGGCAGGCGCCAAGCTCGCCAATCTCGGGGCGTACCTCGGACACTCGGTCTGCCGCCTGCCGATGGAGATCAAGGCGGGCACGGCGCTCGACACCTTCTTTTCGGATGCCCACGAGCTCACGGTGGGCGTCGATGCGGGCTATTTCTTCACCCCCTCGGCCGTGCGGGGATTCCAGGCGGCCGTCGGTGCCGAATACAACCTCATGCAGCTGTTGCAGTTCCGCACCGGCTACCATTTCGGCGAGCGCAAAGGGTACTACCCCACCTTCTGGTCGCTCGGCATGGGGGTGCGCATCCTCCACCTGCGCGTCGATTTCGCCTACCTGCTGGCCGAACGCGACACGCTGCTGCGCAATACCTACAGCATCAGCTTCGGGCTGGATTTTTAACGGGTGAGGCCCGATGAAACGACGGCGGACAGCGATTTTTACCCTGTCCGCCGTCGTTTTTTATGCCAAGGTTGGTTTACAGCTCCCGCCGCACCTCTTCGAGCAGCGCCGCACACCCCTCCTCCAGCAGATCGAGCACCAGCTCGAACCCCTCGTGCCCCTCGTAGTAGGGATCGGGGACGTAGGTGCGGTCCGTCTTGCAGAAGGCGATCATGCGGTCGATCTTCTCGGCATGGCGGCGCGAGGGGGCGAGGCGGTGGACCCGTTCGTAGTTCGAGTCGTCCATGACGAGGATGCGGTCGAAGCGGTTGAAATCCTCTTCGCGAATCGGTCGGGCGCGGTGCGTGAGCTCGTAGCCGCGGCGGAAGGCCGCCGCCCGCATCCGCGGATCGGGCAGCTCTCCCGCATGACCGCCGTAGGTCCCCGCCGAGTCGATCTCGATGCGGTCGGAGAGTCCCGCCTTGTCGACCAGGCGGCGGAAAACGGCCTCGGCCGCCGGTGAACGGCAGATGTTTCCGAGGCAGACGAAAAGGATGCGGAGTCGTTTCATGCTGCAAAGATAGCGAAAGTCTTCGGCGAAAGCAACCGTCGAACCGTTCGGCACACGGATTGCAGGCCCGACGGACATGACCAAGCGACTGCGGAAATTGTTGGAACGTTATCGCCACACGGATGCGGCGATTCTCTACCTGCGTCTTTTCATCGGCAGCGTGCTGCTGCTCCACAACATCGGCAAGATGCAGACCTACAACGAAATCATCGACGATTACCCCTCGCTGCTCTTCATCAGCAACCGCGCCTCGTTCGCCCTGCTCGCCGCGGCGCAGACTTTCCTGGCCGTGCTGCTGATGATCGGCGTCGGCGTGCGTCGTGCGGCGGCGCTGCTCGCCCTGGGATTCGCCGTCGACCAGCTGCGCGGCGGCTATCCCCATTTCGACGAAGTGAAATTCCTCTGGATCGGCATCTTCGTCTTCCTCTGGATCGCGGGCGGCGGGGCCTATGCCCCCGAAGCCGCGCTGCATCACGGGAAAAGCACGCATAACGACAATCCATCCCATACGGAACAAAAATAATCGCTGTCCGGTCGTTCGGTGCAGGAAAAAAAGGTTACCTTTGCAGCGTATTTTTCTCTTATGACGCCTATGAAACGCATCGTATTACAGGTCGCCGCGCTCTTGCTGGCGGTGGCCGTGCTGGCGCAGGAGCCGCATCGCAAGGTGGACAACGTTACGCTCAAATCGCTCGACGGCAAGGAGACCCTCCTGCCCAACTGGGGCGAAAAGCACCTGCTGATCTTCTATATCGATCCAGACCGGCACAAGCAGAACGAGGATTTCACCTACGAACTGGAGGAGAACGGCCGCGCGAAGAGCGACGGGATCACCGCTTTCGGCATCCTGAACCTCAAGGATACGTGGCTGCCGAACGCCACCGTCCGCTCGATGGCCCGCAAGCGCACCGCCAAGAACGGCGCCCTCGTGCTCGCCGACCAGGAGCGCGCGCTGCAGACCGCCTGGGGGCTGGGCAAGTGCAACAACCTCTTCGTGCTGCTCTTCGTGACCAAAGAGGGCGAGATCGTCTTCGAGCGCAAGGGCGAGCTGACCGAGGCCGATAAGGAGGCCTTCTACAAGGTGCTCGACCAATATCGTTAGCCGAGGCATGAAGCGCGCGTTGCTGACGCTGCTGTTGGCGGGCAGCCTCTGCGTCGGAAAGGCGCAGACGCAGCCCGAACGGTCGCCCGCCGCCTCTTCCGATCCCTTTCGGAACACCCCGTTCATCGTATCGAACCCCGAGCGGCCCGATTCGGTGCGACGGGGTTTCCTGCGTCGCTTCATCGACTATTTCGGCAACTCGGCCGTCGACCGCTCGCGCGAGAAGAAGATCGATATCACCTTCGCAGGCGGACCGAGCTACTCGAAGACTACCGAACTGGGCATCGGCCTGCTGGCCGCGGGGCTCTACCGCTTCGACCGCCGCGACACGGTCACCCCGCCCTCGGACATCTCGATCTTCGCCAACGTCTCGACCTCGGGCTTCTACGCCTTCGGCGTGACGGGCAACACGATCTTCCCGAAAAACCGCCAGCGCCTCCTCTACAACCTCTCTTTCTCCTCCGCACCGCGCGATCTGTGGGGCATCGGCTACAAGGCGGGCCGCCACAACGAGCCGACCGACTACGTCGAGCAGCGCTACCGCATCACGGCCCGTTACCAGCATCGCATCTTCACCGATACCTATGCGGGCGTCATCCTCCATTTCGATCATGCGAAGGGGCGCAAATTCAGCGAGACAGGGCTCGACTACATCCGCCGCGAGCACCTCGCCTATACGGCCACGGGCCTCGGCGCGATGGTCGAATACGACTCGCGCGATTTCATTCCCAATCCCTCGCGCGGCATCTATTTGAGCCTTCAGGAGATCTTCTTCGCCCGCGGACTGGGCAACTGCGGCCGCGCGCTCTGGCGCACGGTCTGCATCGCCGACGCCTATCGCAAGGTGTGGCGCGGCGCGCTGCTGGCCTTCGACCTCTACGGCGAATTCAACTCGGCCGGCACCCCCTGGCCGATGCTGGCGCGCATGGGCAACAACGAGCGCATGCGCGGCTACTACGAAGGACGCTACACGGACAACTGCCTCGTCACGTGCCAGGTCGAGCTGCGCCAGCACATCCGCGGCCGCATCGGCTGCGTCGCCTGGCTCGGCGCGGGCAATGTCTTCAGCGAGGTCGACCGTTTCCGCTGGCGCGAGACGCTGCCCAACTACGGCCTCGGCCTGCGCTGGGAGCTGAAAAAACGCGTCAACGTACGCATGGACTACGGCTTCGGTCGCGATACGAGCGGCTTCCTGCTCTCGATCAACGAGGCCTTTTAACCCGAACTTATGCAACAACTCGTCTACCGCTTCAACGATTCGACGCCGCGGAAGAGCCACAGCCGTTTCCCGACGACGCTGGCGCTGGCCTTCGTTGCGGCGACCATCCTGCCGAACCTCATCCTGGCGACGACCGAGCACTACCCGCTCTGGAGCACCGAGGCGCTGATTCTGCTGCCGCTCGGCTTCTACATGATGTGGAGCGTCGCGCTGCGCCGCTCGGGCATCATGATCTGGCTCGGCTTCCCGTTCCTCTTCTTCGGCGCCTTTCAGATCGTGCTGCTCTACCTCTTCGGCAATTCGATCGTCGCCGCCGACATGCTCACGAACGTCATCACGACCAACCCGGGCGAGGCGACCGAACTGCTCGGGAACATCTACCCCGCCGTCCTCTTCGTCGCGGCGCTCTACCTGCCGCTGCTGTGGCTCGCGGCGCGCGAAATCGGTCGGAAGCGGACCCTTTCGACGACGGCCCGCAAGACGATCGGCCTCTCGGGGGCCGCGATCTTCGGCCTCGGCGTTCTCGCGCTGTGGCCCGCCTACCGCACGAGCGACCACGTGCTGCGCGACGAGGTCTTCCCGATCAACGTCGGCTACAACGTCTACGTGAGCGGCTCGGAGCTGCGCAAGAGCCTCCGCTTCGGGCAGACGACGGCCGATTTCGATTTCCATGCCCGCCGGACGGTCGTCCCCGCCGAGCGCGAAATCTACGTCTATGTGATCGGGGAAGCCTCGCGGGCGATGAACTGGCAGCTCTACGGCTACAGCCGCCCGACCAACCCCTGCCTGAAGCGGATCGACGATCTGATCCTCCACCGCAACGTCCTCACGCAGAGCAATACGACCCACAAGAGCGTACCGCTCTTCCTCTCGTCCGTCGACACGAACGAGCATGAGGAGATCTACCGCCGCAAGGGGCTGCCCGCCCTTTTCAACGCGGCGGGCTTCGAGACGCACTTCATCTCGAACCAGTCGCGGCAGGGGGCGATGATCGATAACCTGGCGCGCGACGCCCGCCACATCCGCTACCTCGGCGAACCGCGCCTCGACATGCAGCTGCTTGACGAAATGAAACAGGCCGTCGAACGCAGCTCCTCGCGCAAGATCCTCTTCATCCTCCACTGCTACGGGTCGCATTTCAGCTACCATTGCCGCTACCCGCGCTCCTACGCCCGCTTCGTGCCCGATCCCGATACGGCGATCCGTCCGCAGAACAGCGAGGCGCTGCGCAACGCCTACGACAACTCGATCTGCTACACGGACGCTTTCCTGGCCGCCACGATCGACTACCTGCGCTCGCTGTCCGAGACGGCGTCGGCCCTCCTCTACTGCGCCGACCACGGCGAGGACCTCTTCGACGACAGCCGCGGCCGCTTCCTGCACGCCTCGCCCACGACGACCGCCTACCAGCTGCACGTGGCTTCGTTCAGCTGGTTCTCGGAGCGTTACCGGCAGCTCTTTCCCGAGAAGGCCGCCGCGGCCGAAGCGAACGCCTCGGCGCCCGCGACGACCCGTTTCATGTACCACACGATGGCCGACATCGCCTCGATCGAGGGTAGGTATTGCGACCGCAGCGCCTCGCTCGTGAGCTTCGACTACGACCGTCGGGCGCCGCGCCGCTATCTGAACGACCACAACGAGGCGGTGCGCTTCAGCCGTACGGGGCTCGAGGAGGCGGACTACGAGGTCTTCCGCCGCGCGGGCATCGCCGTCGACTGATCCGTCCTCCCGCACGAACGAAACAAAGGCCGATCCCGTTGCGGGATCGGCCTTTATCTGTCGCCTTGCGGCGCGAATCAGTTCTTGGCCTCTTCTACGGATACCTTGCGGAAATCCTTCATGAGCTTCGCGAGCTCCAGGGCAGCCTTGCGGGCACGCGTGCCGGCGGCCTTGTTGCCCTTCTCTACCTGTGCTGCCGCGTTCTCGGCGAACACCTCATACTGTGCATTGATTTTTTCAACGAGTTCTTTCATCGTATCGTGAATTTTAAGGGTTACTCGGGGCAAAGATATAAAAAGATTCGAAAATCCAAGGGCGAACGTCCCTAAAAACGCATTCGGAGCCCAAAAAAAAGGGCTGATCCGCTGCGCGGTACGTTTTTTGCCCCGCGTTCGGGACAAAACGGAAAGAGATGTACCGACTGTTCGCCCTTCTGCTGCCGCTGCTCGCGGCAGGCTGCAACCGCCCCTCCGATCGCCGCACCGCACAGACGCCCCCTCCGCTCCGCCTCGACGTGATCGAGGTCGGCGCGAGCGAGCTGCCGCAGCGGATGCGCTTCATCGGCTACCTGCAAAGCAATTTCGACGCCGTGATCCAACCGCGCGTGAGCGGCTACCTGCTCACCAAGCAGTTCGAAAGCGGCAAGCCCGTCCGCAAGGGGGCGGTGCTCTATACGATCGACCCGAGCCAGCTTTCGACCGACATGCTCTCGGCCGAAGCGTCGCTGCAATCGGCCGAGGCGCAGGCGATCGAGGCGCGCAACAACTACGAACGCGCCGTGCCCCTGGCGGCCATGAACGCCATCAGCCGCGCGCAGCTCGACCAGTACACGGCGCGGCACGAGGCGGCCGACGCCGCCGTCCGCTCGGCCCGTCAGGCGTTGCGCAACGCCCGTCTGAACGTCGGTTACACGCGCATCCTCTCCCCCATCGACGGCATCGCGAGCGGCAGCAACGCCCACATCGGCGATTTCGTCGGTCCCGGGAGCCAGTTTACGGTCCTGACGACCATTTCGAACATCGACACCCTCTCGGTCGATCTGGCGATCCCGATGAGCGACTACCTCCGCTACGCGGGCAACCGACCGACGATCTACGACAACGACGACCTGCTGTCGGACATCCGGCTGACGCTGGCCGACGACGTAGCCTATCCCTACGAGGGGCACTACGGCTACACGCGCAAGGACGTCTCGACGGCCACCGGCACGCTGGTGATCGTCGTCAAGTTCCCCAACCCCGAGCAGTCGCTCAAACCCGGGCAGTTCGCGCGCGTCGAGGCCAACGTGGGGCCGCTGCGCGACGAGATCGTCGTGCCGCTGCGCAGCGTCAGCCAGGCGCAGGGCGTCAGCTCCGTGTGGGTCGTGCAGCCCGACGACACGCTGCTCTTCCGCCGCGTCGAGACGGGAGGCACCGTCGGCGACGGCTGGCGCATCGTCAGCGGCCTCGAGGCGGGCGAACGCATCGTGGCGGCGCAGTCGCCCAAGCTGCGCGAGGGGATGAAGATCGAACCCGTAACCTCCGCCCGATAGCCGATGGAACGCTTTTTCGTCAACCGCCCCGTCTTCGCCATGGCGCTCGCGCTGGCGATCGTGCTGCTGGGGCTCGTCTCACTCACGAGTCTCTCGGTCGAGCAGTATCCCGACATCACCCCGCCCGTCGTGGAGGTGACGGCCTCCTATGCGGGCGCCGACGCCGAAACGGTGAACAACGCCGTCGCCACGCCCCTGGCCCAGAGCATCATGGGCGTGGACGACATGCTCTACATGCAGGCCACCTCGGCCGACGACGGCACGATGGCCCTTCAGGTGACCTTCGAAATCGGCTCCGACCCCGATCTGGACGCCATCTTCACGCAGAACCGCGTGGCCGCCGCCACGGCGCAGCTGCCCGAGGCCGTCACGCGGCAGGGGGTGACGACACAGAAGACCATGACGGGTTTTCTGATGGTCTACGCCCTCTATAGCGACGGCCGCTACGACGGGGAGTGGCTGTCGAACTACGCCTACATCAACCTCCAGAACGCTCTGTTGCGGATCGGCGGCGTGGGCAAGATCGAAATCATGGGGGCCTCGGAATACGCCATGCGCGTCTGGCTCAAGCCCGACGTGCTGAAATACTACGGCATCACGGTCGACGAAATCGCCTCGGCGATCGGCGTACAGAGCGGCATCTACCCCGCGGGGCAGTTCGGCGCAGAGCCCGCCCCCGAAGGAACGGTCCACACCTACACGGTGACCCTGCCGCCGCAGCTGGCCACGGCCGAGGAGTTCGCCCGCATCATCGTCCATACGACCCCCTCGGGCGAGCAGATCCGCCTCGACGCGGTGGCCGACGTGCAGCTGGGGAGCCGAAGCTACGGCGTCAGCTCGCGGTTCGAGAATCGGCCGACGGCCCTCGTGGTGGTCTACCAGGAGCCCGGGAGCAACGCCATGCAGGTCGGGGCATCGGTCCGCAAGGCGATGGGCGAACTGGGCGAGCGCTTCCCCGACGGCGTGGCCGCGGCCAAGATCGTCGACACCACCACCTCGATCCGCGAAGGCATCCGCGACATTTTCCGCACGCTGCTCATCGCGCTGGTGCTGGTCGTGGCGATCATCTACCTCTTCCTGCAGGACTGGCGCGCGACGGTGATCCCGCTCGTGGCCATTCCCGTTTCGCTCGTCGGCGCCTTCGCCCTCTTCCCGCTGCTCGGCTTCTCGATCAACATCATCTCGCTGCTCGGACTCGTGCTGGCGATCGGCCTGGTGGTCGACGACGCGATCGTCGTCGTCGAGGCCGTGCAGGTGAAGATGGCCGCGGGGCTCGCACCCCGTGCCGCCGCTCTCGAAGCGATGCGCGAGGTCGCCTCGCCGATCATCGCCACGACCGTCGTCCTGCTGGCCGTCTTTCTCCCCGTATCGTTCACGGGCGGCATCACGGGGCTGCTCTTCCGCCAGTTCTCGATCACGATCGCCGTCTCGGTGGTCCTTTCGACCTTCAACGCGCTGACCCTCTCGCCCGCGCTGTGCGCCCTGCTGCTGCGGCCCGCCGCGAAGAGCGCCCGCGGATTCTTCGGCCGCTTCAACCACTGGTTCACCCGTCGGACGCAGCGCTACGCCGCCTTCACGCCGACCTTCATGCGCCACCTGGCCCGCACGGGAATCTTCGTCGCCGTCACGCTGGGGGCGATCGCCGCGCTGTGGCGGTGGCTCCCCGCGGGCTTCCTGCCCGAGGAGGATCAGGGCTATCTGATGGTCCTCGTGACCACCCCCGAAGCCTCCTCGCTGCAAGTCACGAGCGAGGCGATGGCCGAGGCCGACGCGGCGATCCGCAGCCTTTCGGAGGTCGCCTCGACGGCCTACGCCGCGGGCCGCAACATGCTCTCGGGCACGGCCTCGACCGACAGCGGCGTGATCTTCGTCTCGCTGGTCGACTATCGCAAACGCAGCCTCACGGCGATGCAGATCGCCGACCGCCTCGACGAGCTGCTGTATGCGGCCGTTCCGAACGCCCTCTGCTATGCCGTCATTCCGCCCTCGATCCCCGGGCTCGGCGTCACGTCGGGCATCTCGGTCGAGGTGCAGGACCTCGGCGGCAACGGCACGGCCTATCTGGCCCGCGAGACGGACCGCCTCATCGAAGCCCTCTCGAAAGAGCCCTCGATCGCCTCCGTCACCACCCCCTTCAACGCGGGGATCCCGAAGCGGCGGCTGAAGGTCGACCGCGAACAGGTGCTGGCGCGCGGGGTCGACCTGCAAACGCTCTACGACAACCTGTCGACCTTCCTCGGCGGTCGTTACATCGGCTCGTTCACCCGCTTCGGCCGCCTCTACCAGACCTATCTGCAGGCGGCGCCCGCCTACCGCATCGGCCGCGAGTCGCTCGAAAGCTACTACGTGACCTCCTCGTCGGGCGAGGCGATTCCGATGCCGACGCTCGTCGAGGTGGCCGACACGGTGGGTGCGGGCTACATCAACCAGTTCAACCTCTACCGTTCGATCGGGCTTACGATCGATCCCGCGCGCGACGCCTCGACGGCTACCGCCATGCAGGCCGTGCGCCGTACGGCCGCCGAGCTGCTGCCCGCCGACGTGGGGATCGCCTGGAGCGGCGTCTCGTTTCAGGAGGCCTCCGCCTCGGGACGGGGCGGGATGCTCTACGTCGTCACGCTGCTGATCGTCTTCCTGGCGCTGGCGGCCCTCTACGAGTCGTGGAAGCTGCCGCTGGCGATCCTCTTGAGCGTACCGATCGCCGTGTTGGGCGCGCTGCTCTTCACGGGGGCCGCCCACCTGGCCCGTCCGCTCTTCGTGAACGACATCTACCTGCAGATTTCGCTCGTGATGCTCATCGGCCTCTCGGCCAAGAACGCCATCCTGGTGGTCGAATACGCCGACCGGCTCTTCTTCGAGGAGGGGCGTTCGCTCGAAGAGGCCACCGTCGAGGCGGCACGGCTCCGCCTGCGCCCGATCCTGATGACGGCCTTCGCCTTCATCCTCGGCGTGCTGCCGCTCGTCTTCGCCCACGGCGTCTACGCCACGGCCCGCAACGTGATGGGGCTGGCGCTGGTGGGCGGCATGACCGCCGCGACGCTCCTCGGCATCTTCCTCTACCCCGCTCTCTATTACCTCGTCGCCCGTTTGGGCCGCTTCGAGCGGCGGCGGGCCGCAAAACAGACTGCCGCATGATCCGTCGCCTCCTCTCCCTGCTCGTCGTCACGACCCTTTTCGGCTGCATGCCGCACCTGCGTCCGCCGCGCGTGACCGCCCCCGAAGCCTATCGCTATGCCGACCGCTTTCCGCAGGACAGCTGCGCCCTCGCGGAGCAGTGGTGGGAGCTCTTCGGCGACACGACGCTGAACCGCCTCGTCGAACACGCCCTGCTGAACAACCGCACGCTGCAGGCCTCGGCGACGAGCATCGCCGAAGCCCGTGCGCAGCGCCTCGCGGCACGGGCCGCCTTCCTGCCGCAGGTCGACGCCGAGCTGACGGCCGAGGCCTCCTACGAGCGACGGACGAAGATCACCGAGCACTACGGCGCCGAGCCCGTGCTGCGCTGGGAGATCCCTCTCTTCGGCGAGGCGGGAGCCACCCGACGCGCCTCGGCGGCGGCGATCGCGGCGACGGTCTGGAACCATCGCGCCGCACGGCTCGCGCTGGCGGCGGAGGTGGCCACGAACTATTTCACGCTCCTGCAATACGAACGCGACCTGGAGATCGCCACCCGCACGGCCTCCCTGCGCCGCGAGTCGGCCGTGCTGATGGATTCGATGTTCCGCTACGGCATGGCGAGCGGCGTCGAACTCGAACAGGCGCGCAGCCTCGTCTACACGGCCGAGGCCGACATCCCGCGTTACAGCGGCGCCATCGAGCGTCTGCGGCTGGCGCTGGCGCTGTTGGCGGGCGAAACGCCGCAGGGGCTGGCCATTCCGACGGGATGGATCGGCCTGCTCGCCGACCGGCAGCCCGAAGCGCTGCCGATCGGGGTGCCCGCCGAGCTGGTCCGACGGCGCCCCGACATCCTGGAGGCCTTCTTCAACCTCGATCGGGCCGCGGCCGAGGCGCACATCGCCCGCAGCGACCGCTTCCCCGCCCTGCGGCTGACCGCCTCGGGCGGCGTGGGGGCCGCCTCGACGAAGGGGCTGACCGAACGGAATCCCTTCGTCTGGAGCGCCGCCGCCTCGCTCGTCCAGCCCGTCGTCGGCTTCGGACGGCTGCGCGGCGCCGAGCGGGCGGCCGTCGAACGCTACAACCGCGCGGCATACGACTACGAGCAATGCGTGCTCGAAGCCTTCAGCGACGTCGAAACGGCCCTCTCGGCCATCAGCGACAACCGCCGCGAGACGGACCGCTGCGGCGAGCTGGTCGCCTCCTACAACGGCATCGTCCGCATGGCCCACGCCCTCTACCGCAACGGCATGGTCGACTACCTCGACGTGATCGACGCCGAACGCACGCTCTATCGGGCGCAGATGCAGCTGGTCGACCTGGTCGCGGGACAATACATCAACTACGTCGCCCTCTGCAAGGCGCTCGGGGGCGGCTGGCGGTAGGCGAAACGCAAAATACCGACTTTTGGGGAGCACAAGATCGGCGCGGATGACGTATCTTTGCATGCCGCAACAGGCATTTAAACGAAGAAGAAGATGCGTCTGTCCGAACTCAAAACGGGTGAATCGGCTACGATTCTGAAGGTTACGGGGCACGGCGGCTTTCGCCGCCGCATCGTCGAGATGGGCTTCATCCGCGGTCAGCGGGTCGAAGTCGTGCTCAACGCCCCCCTCAAGGACCCGATCAAATACAAAATCATGGATTACGAGGTCTCGCTGCGGCGCAGCGAGGCCGCGATGGTCGTCGTCCTCTCGGACGAGGAGGCGCAGCGGCTGCTCGCCTCCGAGCGCGAGGCGCACTACGGGGCCGAGGTGGCGGCGCCCGCCTCGCTCGACGAGGTGGTCGACAGCCGCAGCCGCACGATTTCGGTGGCCCTCGTCGGCAACCCGAACAGCGGCAAGACCTCCCTCTTCAACGCCATTTCGGGCGGCCACGAACACGTGGGCAACTACAGCGGCGTGACGGTCGGTGCCAAGGGCGGCGTGCGCCACTACCGCGGCTACCGCCTCGAAATCACCGACCTGCCCGGCACCTACGCCCTCTCGGCCTACACGCCCGAAGAGCGCTACGTGCGCGACCACATCGCCCACGAGACGCCCGACGTGATCGTCAATGCGGTCGTCGCCTCGAACCTCGAGCGCAACCTCTTTCTCACGACCGAGCTGATCGACATCAACCCCCGCATGGTGATCGCCCTGAACATGTACGACGAGTTGCGAGCCCGCGGCGCGAAGCTCGACCACGAACACCTGGGGCGCATGCTGGGCGTACCGATGGTCCCCGTCGAGGCGCGCAACGGACGGGGCATCGAGGAGCTGCTCGACACGGTGATCGCCGTCTACGAAAACCGCGACGACCGCGTGCGCCACATCCACATCCGCCAGGGCAACGTCATCGAGGAGCAGCTCCAGCCGCTCAACGGCGACATGAGCCTGCACCGCGACGAGCTGCCGAACGTCTTCCCGCCGCGCTACTACGCCATGAAGCTGCTCGAAGGGGACCGGCGGGTCGAGGAGCAGCTGCGCGACTGCCCCCGCTACGAGGCGTGGTGCGAACTGCGCGACCGCGGCGTGCGCCGCATCACCGAAGCGCTCGGCGAGGACGTCGAGACGGCCTTCGCCAACCAGAAATACGGCTTCATCTCGGGCGCCCTGAAGGAGACCTACACCGCGGGCAAGGGCGAGGAGCACTCGGCGACCGAGCTGATCGACACTTTCGTCACGCACAAGCTGTGGGGCTATCCGATCTTCCTGCTGCTCATGGGGCTCATGTTCTGGTGCACCTTCTCGCTCGGCGCCTATCCGCAGGCGTGGATCGAGACGCTCGTCGGCTGGATCGGCGGCGCGGCCGAACGGCTGCTGCCCGCGGGCGTGCTGCGCGATCTGGTGGTCGACGGGGTGATCGGCGGCGTGGGATCGGTCATCGTCTTCCTGCCCAACATCATGATCCTCTACGTCTTCATTTCGTTCATGGAGGATTCGGGCTACCTGGCGCGCGCCGCCTTCATCATGGACCGCGTGATGCACCGCGCGGGACTGCACGGCAAGTCGTTCATTCCGCTCGTGATGGGCTTCGGCTGCAACGTGCCCGCCATCCTCGCCTGCCGCACGATCGAGAGCCGTTCGAGCCGCCTGATTACGATCCTCATCACCCCCTTCATGTCGTGCAGCGCCCGTCTGCCGGTCTTCATCCTGCTGACGGCCGCCTTCTTCCCCGCCTCGGCGGGGCTCGTCATGACGGGTCTCTACGTGCTGGGCATTCTGACGGGCATCCTGACGGCCCGCCTCATGCGGCGCTTCCTCTTCCCCGTCGACGAGACGCCCTTCGTCATGGAGCTGCCGCCCTACCGCATGCCGACCTGGAAAACGACCCTCTCGCACATGTGGGACAAGTGCGCCCAGTATCTGAAAAAGATGGGCGGCATGATCCTCGTCGCCTCGGTGGTCGTCTGGTTTTTGAGCTATTACCCCCGCCCCGCGGCCGACGTGCCCGAGGCGAACCGCTACGAGACCTCCTACCTCGGCCGCCTCGGTCACCTGTGCCGTCCCCTCTTCGCGCCGCTCGGGCTCGACTGGAAGGCGGGCGTGGCGCTGCTCACGGGCGTGCCGGCCAAGGAGATCATCGTGAGCACGATGGGCGTGCTCTACACGCCCGAGGCGGAGAGCGATCCCGCGGCGGCCCTTCCCGCCGCCGACGGCACGGGCGAGGCCACGCTCGGCGAAAAGATCGTCACGGAGGGTACTTTCGACACCGCCGCCGCGCTCGCCTTCCTCGTCTTCGTGCTGCTCTATTTCCCCTGCATCGCCACCATTTCGGCCATCGCGACCGAATCGGGATGGCGCTGGGCTCTCGCCGCCGTACTCTACGACACGCTCGTGGCGTGGGGCGCCGCCTGGCTCGTCTACCGCCTCGCGACGCTGCTTGCAGGCCCGATCGACTGGCAGCTGTGGACCGTGCGGGGGATCCTGCTGCTGACCGTCGTCGTCGTGGTCCGCTACCTGCACCGCCGCTTCGGGCGTCGCGGACGCCGCAACCCCTGCTCCGCATGCGGCGACCGATCGTGCGACCGCCGTCGCGACACCGAAACGCCGAAGCGATGAAGGGGGTGCTGTGGATCCTCGCCTGCCGCCTCGCGGGCCAACTGTTGAGCGAAGCGACGGGCGGCCATGTCTCGGGCAACATCTTCGGCATGGTGCTCCTCTTCGCCGCGCTGACCCTCGGCTGGGCCGATGCCGAACAGGTGCGTCCCGTCGCCCGCTTCCTGCTCGGTTCGATGGCCCTCTTCTTCGTTCCGTACGGGGTCGGGCTGATCGAGTCGTACGCCATCCTGCTCGAACACCTGTGGGCGATCGCGGCGGCGGCCGTCGTCTCGACCTGCATCGTGCTCCTCGTCACGGGCCACGCATTCCGCTATACGGACCGCCTGCTGCGACGGCGGCCGAACCGAAAACGGGTATGAACATGCTTTTCCGATCCGATCTGTTTCTGCTGACCCTCTCGGTCGCCCTCTTCGTCGGGTGCGGCGCCCTCTACCGACGCCTGCGCGCTCCGCTGCTGCATCCCGTGCTCCTGACGTTCGTCGCCCTGATCGTCTTTCTGCATCTGACGGGGATTCCCTACGCCCGCTACCGCGAGGCGACGCGCGTGCTCGATTTCGCCCTCGATCTGTCGGTCGTCGCCCTCGGCTACCTGCTCTACGAACAGCGCGAGCGGCTGCGCAGCAACCTCGGGCCCGTCTGCGTCGCCACCCTCGCGGGGTGCGTCGCAGGGGTTTTGAGCGTCGTCTACATCGCCGCCTGCTTCGGCGTCGAGCGGTCGATCCTCCACTCGCTCGCCCCGAAATCGGTCACCGTGCCGATCGCCGTCTCGATCGCGGAGCCGCTCGGCGGCATCACCACGCTCACCTCCGTCGTGGTCTTCTGCGTCGGCATCTTCGGCTCGATCTTCGGACCCGCGCTGCTCCGCCGCAGCGGGGTGCGCGAACGCGAGGCTTTCGGCTTCGCGCTGGGGGCCGCCGCCCACGGCATCGGCACGGCGCGCGCCATCGAGACGGGAGCCGTCGAGGGGGCGTTGAGCGGACTGGCGATGGCTCTGATGGGGCTGGCCACGGCGCTGCTCGTTCCGCTCATGGAGCGATACCTCTATTGACGCCGCAGCCTTTCGGGAAAACTTTCCGCCCGAACGGGAAAAGTTTTTCAAATTCTGTAATAAATCGTATCTTTGCCGATCATTTAAGCAATTCACTGGTTAGTTACAGTCTTTATGGAGTGGTTGTATAACCTCTTTTTCGGTACGGGCATCGCCCAGGCGGTGCTCGTCATCTCGCTGGTCATCACGATCGGCATCCTGCTCGGCAAGATCCGCATCTGCGGCATTTCGCTCGGGGTGACGTGGATCCTCTTCGTCGGCATCGCCATGAGCCATTTCGGCATGTCGATCGACAACGAGATCCGCCATTTCGCGCAGGAGTTCGGCTTGATCCTCTTCGTCTTTTCGATCGGTTTGCAGGTCGGCCCGAGCTTCTTTTCGTCGTTCAAGCACGGCGGCATGCAACTCGTCGGCTGCGCCGTGGCCATCGTGCTGCTGGGCGTCGCCACGGCGGGCGTGCTGCACCTGGTGACGGGCGTACCCGTGCCGACGATGGTCGGTATTCTCTCGGGCGCCGTCACGAACACCCCCGGGCTGGGTGCCGCCCAGCAGGCCTATGCCGACACGACGGGCTACAACGATCCGTCGATCGCGCTCGGCTACGCGGTGGCCTATCCGCTCGGCGTCGTGGGCATCATCCTGACGCTCATCGTGCTGCGCTTCGCGCTGCGCGTGCGCTTCGAGGAGGAGGACAAGGCGCTGGCGGCCCTCTCGCAGGAGCAGAAGCTGGCCGACAAGTTTTCGATCGAGTTCACGAACGAGCTGCTCGAAGGGCGCACGGTGGAGTATGTGCGCGACCTGATCAACCGCCAGTTCGTCATTTCGCGCGTCATGCACGCCGACGGCACGCTGACGATGGCCGACGGCGAAACGAAGCTCCACCTGGGCGACCGTCTGCGCACGATCTGCCAAACGGAGGACACGGAGGCCGTCACCGCCTTCCTCGGCCACGCGGTCGAGATGAGCGACGAGGAGTGGGGCCACAACGTTCCGAACGCCACCCTCATTTCGCGCCGCATCCTCATCACGCGTCCCGAGATCAACGGCAAGAAATTCTCCGACCTGCGCCTGCGCACGAAATACGGCATTACGCTGACGCGCGTCAACCGTGCGGGCGTCGACCTGCTCCCCTACCAGGGTCTCGAGTTGCAGGTGGGCGACCGCGTGATGGTCGTGGGACCCGAGAAGTCGGTCAACAAGGTGGCCGACGTGCTGGGCAACTCGCTCAAGAAACTCGACCACCCGAACCTCGTGACGATCTTCGTCGGCATCGCCCTCGGCGTGCTGCTCGGATCGATTCCGCTGCTCAACGTGCCGCAGCCCGTCAAGCTGGGTCTGGCGGGCGGCCCGCTCATCCTGGCGATTCTGATCGGCCGCTTCGGCCCCCATTTCCACCTGGTGACCTACACCACGATGAGCGCCAACCTCATGCTGCGCGAGGTGGGCATCGCCCTCTTCCTGGCCTGCGTCGGACTGGGTGCGGGCGAAGGCTTCGTCGACGCCGTGGCGGGGGGCGGCTATCGCTGGATCGGCTACGGTGCCGTCATCACGGTGCTGCCCCTGCTGTTAGTAGGCGTCTTCGCCCGTCTGGTGCTCAAGATGAACTACTATACGCTCATGGGCATGGTCGCGGGCTCGATGACCGATCCTCCGGCACTGGCCTACGCCAACGGCGTCGCGGGCAACGACATGCCTGCCGTGGGCTATTCGACCGTCTATCCCGTGGTGATGTTCCTGCGCGTGCTGACGGCGCAGATCTTCATCCTGTTTGCGATGTAGCGACGAACGCAGACGAAACGCGAAGCGCAACGAATCGCCTGAAAAGGGCCTTCGTTGCGTTTTTTTTGCGCCCTTCCGCAGGGCTGTGTCGGAGCTGCGGTTGCCTCGGAAATGTTCTGCTCGGCAACATGCAGACGGGCTTGCTTCTGCCCTCGCTCATGCGTCTTTGGCTTCGCCGATGATACGCAGCCTCGGCAAATCGCAAATAAATTTGCATTTGCTCTCGGCTTATGCGTATCTTTACGGATCATAAAGGCACTTGCCATGAAACGGACGATTGATTTGGACAGCTGGAACCGAAAGGAACATTTCGAATTTTTCTCGACTTTCGACGACCCCTTTTTCGGCATTACCGCCTCGGTCGATTTCACGAAGAGCTTCCGCCGATGCAGGGAGGAGCAAAAGCCTTTCTTTCTGTACTCGGTGCATGCGCTGCTGCAATGCGTAAACGAGACGGAGGCTTTCAAGCTGCGCATCGAAGGCGACCGCGTGGTGCGGTACGACGCGATTCATCTGTCGCCCACCATCGGGCGCGACGACGGCACGTTCGGCTTCGGCTTCTTCGAATACGACGCGGATTTCGACCGTTTCCGGCTGCATGCCGAGCAGGAGATCGCACGCGTGAAAAACGGCCGCGGGCTCTCCTTTTCCGAACATGCGGGGCGCGAAGACCTGATCCGCTACTCCGCCCTGCCCTGGTTCGCGTTTTCGGAGATGAAACACGCCGTCTCTTTCGGACGAGGCGACTCCGTGCCGCGCATCTCTACCGGAAAGCTCGTGCACGAGGGGGAGCGCCGGCTGCTTCCGATTTCCGTGACGCTCCATCATGCGCTCGCCGACGGACGCGACGTGGCGGAGCTGTTCGAAAAGCTCGAAGCGGGCCCAAGATGAAAATAAGTTCGTGTTTTACAGCGCGTTGAATCCTCCCGAAGAAAAACGGGAAGAAAAATGTCGCGCCCGCGGGCGCGATTAGCGACTTTTTTGTTATTTTTGTAACAACAAAACCTCAAACGATATGGCAAAAGCAGTAAACATCGACCGTTCACACCGTTTGGACGGCACCGGAGAGTACTATTTCTCGCGGCGTCTGCGCGAGATCGGAGAGATCGAAGCCTCGACGGGCCGTCAGATCATCAAGCTGGCGATGGGCAGTCCCGACCTGCCGCCCCACCGTTCGGTCATCGAGCGGCTGGCAAAGGAGGCCGAGCGGCCCGACGTGCACAAATACATGTCCTACAAGGGTGAACCCATCCTGCGCAAGGCTTTTGCCGACTGGTATCGCAAGTGGTATCGCACGGAGCTCGACTACAACGCCGAGGTGCTGCCGCTGATCGGCTCGAAAGAGGGCATCATGCACATCTGCATGACCTTCCTCAATGCGGGCGACAAGGTGCTGGTGCCGAACCCGGGCTATCCGACCTACTCGGCCGCCGTACGGCTCGCAGGCGGTCGGATGGTGACCTACGCCCTGAACAAGGAGACCGGTTTCTATCCCGATTTCGAGGCGATCGAGCAGGCGGGGCTCGACGGCGTGCGCATGATGCTCGTCAACTACCCCAACATGCCGACGGGCCAGACACCGACGCGCGAGCTCTTCGAAAAGATCGTCGCCTTCGGTGCCAAGCATAACATCCTGATCGTGCACGACAACCCCTACAGCTTCATCCGCAACGCGGCGGCGCCGATTTCGATCATGGAGATCGAGGGTGCCCGCGAGGTGGCGCTTGAGCTCAACTCGCTTTCGAAGGGCCACTCGATGGCCGGCTGGCGCGTGGGCGTCGTGGTCGGCAAAAAGGAGTGGATCGATTCGATCCTGACCTTCAAGTCGAACATGGACTCGGGCATGTTCTACCCCATCCAGGCCGCCGCCGAGACGGCGCTCGCCCTCGGCGACGAGTGGTTCGAGGAGCTCAACGCCATCTACTACGGCCGCGAGCGGCAGGCTTACGCCCTGCTCGATGCGCTCGGCTGCCGCTACCGCGAACACCAGGCGGGCCTCTTCATCTGGGCCGAGCTTCCCGAGGGCTACCAGGGCGACAGCTTCAGCTTCTCGGACGAGGTGATGGAGCAGTGCGACGTCTTCCTCACCCCGGGCGGCATCTTCGGTTCGGAGGGCAACGGCTACATCCGCATCACCCTCTGCTGCCCCGAAGAGCTCCTCAAAAAGGCGACGGACAACGTGCTGGCGAAATTCGGGAAATAGGCCCGAGGCATCCGCATCGAAAAAAGCAGGCTCCTTTAAAAAAGGAGCCTGCTTTGCGTTTGCGGAGTTCGTTCGGAACCTATTTACAAATCACCTTCACGCGGGCGGCGGCGGCCTTTACGCGGTCGCGCAGCTCGTCGAGGTTCGATCCGTGGGGGGCATACCCCACTACGACGCCCATGCGGCGGTTCTTGCGGGCCGACGGCTTGCCGAAGATGCGGATGTCGGTGCAGGGGTTGTCGGCGAGCGCCGCCTCGATGCCCTCGTAGGCGGGTGCCTCGGCTGAAGCCTCGTCGGCCAGGATGACGGCGCTGGCACCCATCCGCTCGAACGTGACGGCGGGAATCGGCAGCCCGAGCACGGCGCGCAGGTGCAGCTCGAACTCGTTCAGGTTCTGCGTTCCGGCGAGCGTCACCATGCCCGTGTCGTGCGGACGGGGCGAGAGCTCCGAGAAATAGACCCCCTTCTCGTGGCTCAAGAAGAACTCCACGCCCCAGATGCCGGCACCCGTCAGCGCCTCTGTCACGGCGGCGGCCATGCGCTGCGCCTCGCGCAGGTGCTCGTCCGAAATGGCGGGCATCTGGAAGCTCTCGCGGTAGTCGCCGCTCTGCTGCACGTGACCGATCGGCGGGCAGAAGAGCGTCGGGCCGTTCTGCTGCGTTACCGTGAGGAGCGTGATTTCGCTGTCGAAGCGGATGAACTCCTCGACGATGAGCTCCTTGATATCGCCGCGCGAACCCTCGCAGCCGTACTGCCAGGCGTGCTCCAGATCGGCCTCCGAACGGACCACCGACTGTCCCTTGCCCGACGACGACATGAGCGGCTTCACGACGCACGGGTAGCCGATCTTCGCAGCCGCCTCGCGCAGTTCGTCGAAACTCTTCGCATAGAAATAGGCGGCCGTCTTCAGCCCCAGCTCCTTGGCGGCCAGGTCGCGGATCGCCTTGCGGTTCATCGTGTAGTTGACCGCGCGGGCGCTCGGCACGACGCGGATCCCCTCGCGCTCGAAATCGTAGAGGCGCTCGGTGCGGATCGCCTCGATCTCGGGCACGATCAGGTCGGGACGGTGCTTGGCGACGACCGCCGCCAGCGCATCGCCGTCGAGCATGTCGAACACCTCGCAGGCGTCGGCCACCTGCATCGCCGGCGCACCGGCGTATTTGTCGCAGGCGACGACGGTCTGTCCCAGCCGCTGTGCCGCGATCACGAACTCTTTTCCCAGCTCTCCCGAGCCGAGCAACAGGATCTTTTTATTCATGGCGAAAATCGATAAGTGTCTGCGCTTGTTCCGAACATGCGCCGCGCGGGCGCCTCTCCGAGGCGACAAAGATAACGGTTTTCGGCGATCCGCACAACGCGTACGGTCATTTCGCCGCCCGAAACGGACGTTTGGCCCCTTTCGATCCTACAAAAAGGCCGAATGATGCGCGGATTTCGAAAAAATGCGTTACATTTACTCTTCGAAAACCACAACCCGAAAACCTACAAAACCGTACGACATGAAACACGTTATCCTCGGAGGCATCGCTTCGGCCCTGCTGCTCTCGATCGGAGCCGCTTCGGCCAAGCCTGCCGACAAACTCGAAACGCGTGTCCGCGACCGCATGCGCGCCGCCACCTCCTTCATGATGGACGAGGTGAGCTGCAACGGCGGCTTCGTCTGGAACTACCTGCCCGACCTTTCGCGCCGCTGGGGCGAGATGGAAGCCAAGCCGACGATGGTCTGGATCCAGCCCCCGGGCACCCCTTCGGTGGGCCACCTGCTGCTCGACGCCTACCACGCCACGGGCGACGAATACTACTACGAGCAGGCCAAGCGCGTCGCCAACGCCCTGATCTGGGGGCAGCTCGAATGCGGCGGCTGGAACTACTGCTTCGATTTCGCGGGCGAGAACTCGCTCAAGGAGTGGTACCGCACCGTCGGCCATGCGGGCTGGCGGTTGGAAGAGTTCCGCCACTACTACGGCAACGCCACCTTCGACGACGGCGGCACGATGGAGGCGGCGACCTTCCTGCTGCGCATGTACGTCGAGAAATACGATCCGACCTACCGTCCCGCCCTCGAAAAGGTGATCCGCTTCGCCCTCGACAGCCAGTATCCCGTGGGCGGCTGGCCGCAGCGCTGGCCCCTGCGCTACGACCACCCCTTCCAGGGTCAGGCCGACTACTCGTCGTTCATCACGCTCAACGACGACGTGATGCCCGACATCATCGATTTCCTCACGCAGTGCTACCAGTCGCTCGGCATGCAGAACCTGAAGGAGCCGATCCTGCGCGCCATGTACCTCATGATTACCCTGCAGCAGGGAGCACCCTATGCGGGCTGGGCCGACCAGTACACGGTCGATGACCTGAAGCCCGCCCACGCCCGCTCGTACGAACCGCGCGGCGTCAATACGGGTACGACCGTGCGCATGATCATACTGATGCTCGACTACTACAAGCTGACGGCCGACACGCGTTTCCTGGCGGGCATTCCCGCGGCGATCGACTTCCTGGAGGCTTCGCGCCTGCCCGACGACGTGGTCGAGGCGAGCGGCCGCGCCGGCAAGCGCCGCATGGACCAGAGCGGCAATTTCGTCACGGCACGCTTCATCGATCCCGATACGGGCAAGCCGCTCTTCGTGCACCGCAAGGGTTCGAACACCGCCAACGGACACTACTACGTCGACCAGCGCCCCGAGCAGACGATCGCCCACTACAGCTCGTTCGCAGGGGTGAATCCGAGCCGTCTGCGCCAGCTCTACGAAGAGGTCAAGGCGCTGCCGCGCGAGGAGTTGCAGAAGGATTCGCCCTTCCTGAACAACGAATTGATTCCGTTGCGCAAATATTACACGCGCATGCGCGGCGGTCAGGCGGCCCTGTCGGATGCCGAAGCCGCCCAGCTGCTCGATGCGCAGGATGCGCGGGGCGCCTGGTTGTCGCCGCTGACCACCACGTCGAATCCCTACATCCCCTGCTCCGACACGACGCCGAGCGACGAGACGCAGTACGGTCAGACGCTCGTCGGCGACCGTTACGACACCTCGCCCTACGCCTGCACGGAGGAGACGCCCTGCATTTCGGTGCGCACCTACATTCAGAACATGGCCCGTCTGATCGGGTGGCTGAATGCCAAATAGCCCGAACGGCCGCAACAAGTACGCACCCCGAAATTTCGGGGTGCGTTTTTTGTATTCGCCTCGTTTTCGGAGCTCGGAAGCGCGGATGAAGGGAGGGTTATTTCAGCTGCGCCAAAGATACTCCCGCTCGGCAAAACCAAGCAGGTCGACTCCGCTTATTCGTATCTTTGGCTGCGCCGAAGATACGTCGTCTCGGCAGATGCAAGCTTACGCTTGCTTCTGCGCTCGACTTTTCGTATCCTTGACTGCGTCCAAGATACTCCCGCTCGGCAAAAACCAAGCAAGCTTGTTTTTGCTCTCGCTTATTCGTATCTTTGTCTGCATGAACGCTGCGATCCCAACTTTCGTCGAACTCGGCCGACGTCTCGCCTCCTTCGGCCGACGAGCGGCCGATGAGGCGGTCATCCGTGCCGCCGTCGAGGCGAACCCCTGGTTTACGCCCGATGCGATTCGTGCGGCCGTCGAAGCGATCCGGCTCGAAATGTTGCAGCGCGAGCGGCTCGAAGCGTGGACAGCCCCCTATCGCATCCCCGTCGCCGCACCGAAACGGGTGCTGGTCGTCATGGCGGGCAACGTGCCCCTGGTCGGCTTTTTCGACCTGCTGTGCGTCCTCGCGAGCGGCCACCGCTGTCTGGTGAAGCCCTCGTCGAAAGACCGCGTACTGACGGAGTACCTGCTCGACGAGCTGCATGCGATCGATCCCGCGCTGCCTGTCGAGCCCTACGACGGTACGAGCCGTCCCGATGCCGTGATCGCCACGGGCAGCGACAACACGAACCGTTATTTCCGTGCCGCCTACGGCGATCTGCCCGCCCTGCTGCGGGGTTCGCGGCAGTCGGTCGCCGTGCTCGCGGGCGACGAGACCGCCGCCGAACTCGCGGGGCTCGCCGAGGATATCTGGCTCCATAACGGGTTGGGATGCCGCAACGTCTCGATGCTGCTGCTGCCCGAGGGGGCACCCTTCCCCGCCCTCCGTCCGCCGCAGCTCCACCCGAAATACCGCAACAACGCCCGTCAGACGAAAGCCCTCGTCGAAATGACGGGGGGCAGCTGCCTCGACCTCGGGGGCGCACTCGTTGTCGAGCAGGCGGATTTTTCGACGGCTTTGAGCCTGATCGCCTGCCGCCGCTACCGCACCCCCGAAGAGGCGGCCGCGTGGCTGGCGGTCCACGACCGCGAAATCCAGTGCGTCGTCACGCGCTGCCTCGAACATCCGCGGCGGGTCGATTTCGGGCGGGCGCAGCATCCGCGTCTGACGGACTATCCCGATGCGGTCGACACGATCGCCTTTCTCGAAAAACTGTAGTAAAATCCGATAAGCCTATGTCGATGGTATTCCGATTCCGCATGTTGAGCGACGAAAACGACCGTTTCGTCCGCGATTACGAGGTGATGTACGACATGACCCTGCTGCGCTTCCACGAATTTCTGCTCGAAGCGCTCGAATACGAACCCTGCATGGCCTCCTTCTTCACGGCCGACGACCGCTGGGAGAAGGGGCGCGAGTTCACCCTGATGGAGATGGGCGAAGGGGGCGCTGATGGCCCCGAGGCGATGGAGCGCGTGACGCTCGGGCAGATTCTGCACCGTCGGCGCGATCGCCTGATCTATCTGTTCGACCTCTTCGGCGACCGCGCCTACTATCTGGAGCTCACGGGCGCCTACGAAGCCGATCCCGAGGCGCACTACCCGCGCGAAATCTTCGCCATCGCCGAGGTGCCCGACCAGTACGACCCCTCGAAGACGATCGCCGACGACGAGAGCGAAGGTTCGATCTTCGACGATGCGATGGGCGAATTCGGCTCGTTCGAGGGGGACGACAGCTACGACGATGAATATTAAGCGCCTGCTGGTGATCGTCGGCCCCACGGGGTGCGGCAAAACCGATTTGAGCATCCGACTGGCCGAACGCTGCGGGGCGCCGATCCTCTCGACCGATTCGCGGCAGTTCTATCGCGGCCTGCCCGTCGGAACGGCGCAGCCGACCGCCGAGCAGCTCCGCCGCGCCGAACATCATTTCATTGCCGACCGCGAGGTGGACGACGAATTGAACTGCGGCCGCTACGAGGTCGAGGCCCTCGCGCGGATCGAGGAGCTGTTCCGCCGCCACGACACGTTGATCGCCGTCGGCGGTTCGGGGCTCTATGTCAAGGCGCTGTGCGAAGGGATGGACGACCTGCCCGCCGTCGACGAACGGCTGCGCGAAACGCTTTCGCGGCGTTTGGCGACGGAGGGGCTCGCCAGCCTCGGCGCCGAGCTCGAACGGCTCGACCCGCGCTACTGGGCCGAAGTCGACCGCAGCAATCCCGCCCGCGTGCAGCGGGCGCTGGAGGTCTGCCTGCAAACGGGCGTGCCCTACTCGTCGTTGCGCACGGGGAGGCGGCACGAGCGCCCTTTCCGCATCGTGAAGATCGGCGTGGAGCTGCCCCGCGAGGTGTTGTACGAGCGGATCGACCGCCGTGTGGAGCAGATGATGGCCGAGGGGCTCGAAGCGGAGGCGCGGCGCATGCTCCCCTTCCGCCGGCTCAATGCCCTGCAAACGGTCGGATACAAGGAGCTGTTCGCCTTTTTCGACGGCACGATCACACGCGAGGAGGCCGTGGCGCTGATCCAGCGCAACTCGCGCCGCTACGCCAAACGCCAGCTGACGTGGTTCCGCCGCGATCCCGAGGTCCGCTGGTTCCGCCCCGATGCCGACGAGGCGATCATTCGCTATGCCGAGGCTTGCGAAAACTAAATAAAATGCGTACTTTTGCCGCACGCGAAAGGATGCTCGGATGGTGGAATCGGTAGACACGCCGGACTTAAAATCCTGTGGCCAGCAACGGCCGTGCGGGTTCGATCCCCGCTCCGAGTACGAAAACCCCGTCAGAAGCAATTCTGACGGGGTTTTCGTATCGATTTTGTCGACGCCCCCGACTCGTTCCGCGGTCGGGGGCCGCCCTGCTTACTCGAATTTCACCAGGATGCGGAAGACCTTGCCCGGGGCAACGGCCCACTGCTGCATCGCCTCATGCGCCGTTTCGGGCGTCGCGACGGCCGAGATCAGCCGATCTTTCGGAAAGTCGGGGTGCTCCTCCAGGAAATGGATCACGGCGCGGAAATCCGACGGCATGGCGTTGCGCGAACCGCGGATGTCAAGTTCTTTCTGCACGAAGAGCTTCGTCTGGAATTCGACGTTGCTCTTGGCGTAGCCGATGCAGACCACGCGACCCGTGAAGGCCACCTCGTCGACCGCCATCACGTAGGTCACGGGCGAGCCGACCGCCTCGATCACCACATTGGGACCGTGGCCGCCCGTCAGCTCCTGCAACCGTTCGTGCACGTTTTCGGTCAGGGTGTTGACCGTATATTTGGCACCTAACTGCTTCGCAAGGGCCAGCTTCTCGTCGTCGATGTCGGCCGCGATGACCGTCGCACCGCGCAGCGCGGCGCGCACGATGGCACCCACGCCGATCATACCGCAGCCGATCACCATCACCGTGTCGAGGTCCGTCACCTCGGCACGCGAAACGGCGTGGAAACCGACGCTCATCGGTTCGATCAGGGCGCAGTCGCGCGGCGAAATCGACCCCGCGGGGATCACCTTCTGCCAGGGCACGACGATGTAGTCGGCCATCGCGCCGTTGCGCTGCACGCCGAGCGTCTCGTTGTAGCGGCAGGCATTCACGCGGCCGCCGAGGCATGACGAGCAGGTGCCGCAATTCGTGTAGGGGTTGATCGTGACGGTCTGCCCCACGGTGAGCGCCGCGGGCACCTCTTCGCCCGCTTCGGCGATCGAACCGCCGATCTCGTGGCCCGGGACGACGGGGAGCTTGACCATCGGATTGCGGCCGAGGTAGGTATTGAGGTCCGAGCCGCAGAAGCCCACATAATGCATTTTAACCAGCACCTCGCCCCGTCCGGGCTTCGGTGCCGCGATTTCGGCCACCCGCATCTCGGACGGGGCGGCGATCTGTACCGATTTCATATATTCGAATCTGTTTGGTTTTTCCAATACGTTTTTTTACGCCGTGGCCTCGGGCGACCGATCAGGGAAGACCGGCCGCGTTTCGACCTCGCAGCAGTCGGCAGCCGCCCATAGCCGTTCTCCGGCGGAGGGGCGCAACACGCCGAACGGCTCGATGCGCCGCCGCTCGGCGGCAGGCATTTCGGCGAAAGCCGCCGCTCCGCCTACTCCGACATGTTTTTGATATAGGGCAGCTCCACCAAACGGCGGAAGCCGTAGAAGCGTTCGGCATTGCGGCCGAGGAACATCGCCTTCTCTTCGTCGGTGAGCTCCTTGCTCTTGAGCACGAAATCGTACGACATGCGATAGGTGATCGCCGTGATCGTGCGCGGATAGTCCGAGCCCCACATGAGGCGATCCATCCCCACCTCGTCGGCCGCCTCGCGGATGGCCCGCACCGCCCCCGCGAAGGGGTAGAACTCGGCGTTATAGAGCCACGTGATGCCGCCCGACTCGATCCGCACGTTCGGGTTGTGCGCGAGGCGTATCTGCCGCATCCAGGTCGCGCGGGTCGGCATGCCGAAATGGCCCACAGCCACCCGCAGCGCGGGAAAGGCGGCCAGCACCTCCTCCATCTGGGCGATCTGCGACGCATCGTCGTCCAGATCGATCGAGAGCAGCAGATCACACCGCACCATCGTCTCGAACAGCCGCATCATCTTCGGCTCGGTCAGCTGCACCGTCTGCCGATCGGTTTTGAGGCGGTTCCCGGGAATCTTGATCGCCCGAAATCCGCGCGCGGCGAGCGCCTCGGCCTGTTCGGCCACCTGCTCGGCGAAATAGTCGCACATGCCGCAGACGAAGAAACGGTCGGGATAGCGGCGCGCGACCTCTTCGAGGTAGTCGTTCTGAATCCCGTCGATGTACTCCTGCGTGATGACGGCCGCCGAGACCTGCGCATAGTTCATGTTCGAGAGGAAGACCTCGGCCGAGTTGCGGCCGTCGATCATGAAAGGAGGCACCATCTGCACCTCCTCGCCGAGGAACTCCGAGCGGCCGTTCTCGAGCGTGCGGATCCGCATGCCGTTCCACTCCGTATCCTGCCGCAGCCACAGATGGGCGTGGGCGTCGATGATCTTGAAATCCATGGTCCGATCAGGAATTGGCCCAGCTGACGCGCTGCTGGTCGCCGATGATGGCGCGCACCTCTTCGACGAGCGACCAGTCGATTGGCTCCTCGACGAAGGCCAGATTCTTCTTTACGTTGAGCGGGTTGGCCGAGCTGAAGAGCGTCGTGGCGATGCGGTCGTTGCTGACGGCATACTGCATGGCGAGCTTCTCGATCGGGTAGCCCTTGGCGGCGCAATGCTCCGCGGCGCGTTTGCACGCATCGACGAGGGGCTTCGGTGCGGGATGCCAGTCGGGCACGCCGCGCTGCGACAAAAGGCCCATCGAGAGGGGCGAAGCGCTGATGACGCCCACGCCGTGCGCCTCGAAAAAGTCGAGGAAATCGGCCAGCTTGTCGTCGCAGAGGCAGTAGTGGCAGAAATTGAGCACGCTTTCGACCGTTCCTTCGGGCACGCGTTCGATCACCCAGCGCAGGTTTTCGAGTTGCAGGTCGGTGATGCCGACGTGGCCCACGACCCCCTCTTCGCGCAGCTCGACCAGCGCGGGCAGCGTCTCGCCGACCACCTGGTTCAGATCGGCGAACTCGATGTCGTGCACGTTGATCAGATCGATGCGGTCGACGTGCAGCCGCTCCATGCTCTCGTAGACGCTCTCCTTGGCGCGGCGGGCCGAATAGTCCCACGACTTGACGCCGTCGCGGCCGTAGCGGCCCACCTTCGTCGAGAGGTAGTATTTGTCGCGCGGCACGTTCAGCAGCGCCTTGCCCAGCACCGTTTCGGCCTTGTAGAAGCCGTAATAGGGCGAGACGTCGATGAAATTCATGCCGCCCTCGACGGCCGCATAGACCGCTTCGAGCGCCTCGCTCTCCTTCGTCTCGTGGAAGACGCTGCCCAGCGACGAGGCCCCGAAGCTCAAATTCGAGACCTTCATGCCGGTTTTGCCGATTTCAAGGTATTTCATAAGGGTTCTTCGTTAGATGTTCCGATTGAACAAAAATAACTTTTTCTCTCCGATTCTGCAAGCGCCGCAGGGAAAAAAGAGCGCCCCGTCCGCGATCGGCCGAAAGGCGCGCGCGCTTCCTGCCATCCGAAAACGATCCGCCCCTCTTGCCGAAGGACGGATCGCAATACGAAGGGCGGTAATCCCCTACTCCCACTCGATCGTTGCGGGCGGTTTGGAGGAGATGTCGTAGACTACGCGGTTCACCCCGCGCACCTTGTTGATGATCTCGTTCGAGACATCGGCCAGAAATTCGTACGGCAGGTGCACCCAGTCGGCCGTCATGCCGTCCGTCGAGGTGACGGCGCGCAGCGCCACGCAGCTCTCGTAGGTGCGCTCGTCGCCCATCACGCCGACGCTCTTCACGGGCAGCAGGATCGCACCCGCCTGCCATACCTGATCGTAGAGCCCTGCGGCGCGCAGTCCGTCGATGTAGATCTTGTCGACGTTCTGGAGGATCTCGACCTTCTCGGGGGTGATGTCGCCCAGGATGCGGATCGCCAGGCCGGGACCCGGGAAGGGATGGCGGCCGATGAGCTGCTCCGAAATGCCGAGCGAACGGCCCACGCGGCGCACCTCGTCCTTGAAGAGCAGCCGCAGCGGTTCGACGATCCGCAGGTTCATCTTCTCGGGCAGGCCGCCCACGTTGTGGTGCGACTTGATCGTCGCCGAGGGACCGTTGACCGAGCACGATTCGATTACGTCGGGATAGATCGTCCCCTGCGCCAGCCACTTCACGTCGCGGATCTGCTGCGCCTCCTCGTTGAAGACCTCGATGAAATCGCGGCCGATGATCTTGCGCTTCTTCTCGGGCTCGCTGACTCCCGCCAGATCGGCGAAGAATTTCGCACCCGCCTTCACGCCCTTGACGTTGAGCCCCATGTGCTCGTAGGAGGCGAGCACCTCATCGAACTCGTTCTTGCGCAGCAGCCCCGAATCGACGAAGATGCAGTAGAGGTTCCGACCGATGGCGCGGTGCAGCAGCACGGCGGCCACCGTCGAATCGACGCCGCCCGAGAGGCCCAGCACCACCTTGTCGTCGCCCAGCTTCGCGCGCAGCTCGGCGACGGTCGTTTCGACGAAGCTCTCCGAGGTCCACGAGCAGGCGCAGCCGCAGATGCCGACCACGAAATTGTGCAACAGCTGCTTGCCGTCGGTCGAATGGTAGACCTCGGGGTGGAACTGAATTCCCCACGTCCGCTCGCCCTCGATGCGGAAGGCGGCGAAGCGGACATCCTCGGTCGAGGCGATCACGCGGTAGCCCTCGGGCGCCGCCGTAATCGTGTCGCCGTGCGACATCCAGACCTGCGTCGTCGCAGGAAGGTTCAACAGCAGCGGATCGGCCGCATCGCCCACGGTGAGCATCGCACGGCCGTATTCGCGGCTCGGTGCGGGCTCCACCTCGCCGCCGTAGCCGTAGGCGAGGTATTGCGCGCCGTAGCAGACGCCCAGCAGCGGCAGACGGCCCTTGATTCCCTCCAGTTGCGGAATCGGAGCCCCCGCATCGCGCACCGACGAGGGGCTGCCCGACAGGATCACGCCGCGGACCGAATCGTCGAGCGTCGGGATCTTGTTGTAGGGGTGGATCTCGCAATAGACGTTCAGTTCGCGCACGCGCCGCGCAATGAGCTGCGTGTACTGCGAACCGAAGTCGAGAATGATGATTTTTTCCATGTATCGGAATGTTAAGGTTTCTTTACGGGTCGGTTGTAGCATCCCGCCTGCCGCATTTCGGCGGCGAAGGCCTCGGCGCCGATCGCGCGGATGCGCTCGATGCAGCCGCGGCGGTCGGAGCGGAAGACGAGGGCGAAGAGCTTGCCGATCGGGCCGTTGAACTTTTTGCAGGCGTCGAGCGGCATCGTCGTGCACTCGGCGCAGCTTCGCCGGCCGTGTTCGAGGCAGCAGCGGCGCACCTTGCACCAGTCGTGCCCGCGATCCGCCAGACACCCCGCGCACGATCCCTTGCGGAACGCGCGGCAGGCGCCGCAGAAAAGACCGCAGGCGGCGACGTCGTTCGACGGTTCCATGCGCCCTATCGCTCGCTCGAATAGTTCGGCGCCTCGCGCGTGATGGCCACGTCGTGCGGGTGGCTCTCCTGCATGCCCGAAGCGGTGATGCGGACGAACTGCGCCTGCTGGAGCGTCCGGATATCCTTCGCGCCGCAGTAGCCCATGCCCGAGCGCAGGCCGCCGATGAGCTGGTAGACCGTCTCGCACAACGTGCCCTTGAAGGGTACGCGGGCGACGATGCCTTCGGGAACGAGCTTGTTGATGTTCCCCTCGCAGCCCTTCTGGAAATAGCGGTCGGCCGATCCCGCCTTCATGGCGTCGATCGAGCCCATGCCGCGGTAGGACTTGAATTTGCGGCCGTTGTAGATGATCGTCTCGCCCGGGGCCTCCTCCGTGCCCGCGAACATCGAACCGATCATCACCGAGTCGCCGCCCGCGGCGAGCGCCTTGACGATGTCGCCCGAGTAGCGCAGACCGCCGTCGGCGATGACGGGCACGCCCGCCTTGGCCGCCTCCGAAGCGGCGGCGTAGATGGCCGAGAGCTGCGGCACGCCCACGCCCGCGATGATGCGCGTCGTGCAGATCGAACCGGGGCCGATGCCCACCTTGATGCCGTCGGCACCCGCTTCAATGAGGAAACGGGCCGCCTCGGCCGTCGCGATGTTGCCCGCGATCACCTCCAGGTGAGGGAAGGCGGCCTTGATCTCGCGCAGCTTGCGGGCGATGTTGGCCGAATGGCCGTGCGCCGAGTCGAGCACCACGGCGTCGACGTCCTCGGCGACGAGGGCGCGGACGCGGTCGAGGGCATCCTCGGTGATGCCGACGCCCGCCGCCACGCGCAGACGCCCCTTGGCATCCTTGCAGGCGTTGGGATGATCCTGCACCTTCGTGATATCCTTATAGGTAATGAGGCCGACAAGACGATCGTCGTCGTCGACGACGGGCAGCTTCTCGATCTTCGAGTTGAGCAGCACCTCCTTGGCGTTTTCGAGGGCGGTCGAATGGGTCGTGACGAGCTCCGCGCGCGGGGTCATCACGTCGCCGATCAGCCGCTCCATGTCGCGCTGGAACCGCAGGTCGCGGTTCGTGACGATGCCGATCAGCTTGCGGTCGCCGTCGACGACGGGAATGCCGCCGATCTTGTTCTCGTGCATGAGCTCCAGGGCGTCGCCGACCGTATTGTCTTTCGAAATGGTGATCGGATCGTAGATCATGCCGTTCTCGGCGCGCTTCACGCGACGCACGTGCGCGGCCTGCTCGGCGATGGTCATGTTCTTGTGGATCACGCCGATGCCGCCTTCGCGCGCCAGGGCGATGGCCAGCGGCGCCTCCGTGACGGTATCCATCGCCGCCGAGACGATGGGGATATTGAGCTGGATATTTCGCGAAAAACGGGTCCGAATCGAGACCTCTCGCGGCAACACTTCCGAATAGGCGGGAACAAGCAGCACGTCGTCGAACGTCAGTCCTTCCGGCTGCACCCTCTCGTTGATGAAAGACATAATGAACGTGGATTTTTGTTGCCCGCAAAAGTAGTCATTTTTTTGCAAACCACCTAACCCGCAGCGCTCCCTTGCCGATATTTTTTCAAAAAAGAGGGAAAAACGTTCGCCGACGGCGGCAGGACGGCATTCCGAGCGGTCGGACGCGAGGTTTGCCGTCCGCCGCAGGGGGCGGCGGCGAACGGCACGCACTTCGTGCGGCAAAAAAAGAGGAGGGCTTCAGCCCTCCCCTTCGCATCGCCTATCGCAATTTGTAGACCTCCGATCCCGCCAGCAGCAGGCATCCGAGGCCGTAATCCTCGAAATCGGGCACCGAGTCCCGCGTGACGGGCTGTCCGTCCTTCGGTTCCTTGCCCGTTCCCTGCACGTAGCCGAGGAAGCCGTTGTCGTGCACCGCCGCGGCCATCGCCTCCCACGCCCGCACGATCGCAGGCAGGTAGTCGCCCCGCTCCAGCAGCCCGTTGTTCACGCCCCAGGCCATGCCGTAGACGAAGAGCGCCGTGCCCGACAGTTCGGGGCCGCCAAAATCGGCGGGATCGGCCAGACTGACGTTCCAGAAGCCGTCCGTGCGCTGGCACTTTTTCAGCGCGGCGCACATCGTCCGCAGGTCCTTTTCGTAGGTGGCCCGATGCGGATCGTCCTGCGGCAGCTCGGCGAGCACGCGCACGAGCGCCGCCACGATCCAGCCGTTGCCGCGCGACCAGTAGCACGCCTTTCCGTTCGGGGTTTTGTAGGGCGGCACGAAATCCTTGTCGCGCCACCAGAGGCCGTCGCGCTCGTTGTAGAGGCCGCCCGCCAGCTCGTTCCGCGTCCGGGCATACATCCGCCACGCCTGCTCGAAGCAGCGCGGATCGTTGCGCAGGGCGCCGTACTTCACCAGCACGGGCATGCCCATCTGCACGGCGTCGATCCACGTCCAGTCGTCGGTCTGCGGCGTCGAGAGCAGCATCTGCACGAGCGAGGCGGTCTTGCGCAGCCGCTCGGGCTCGGGGCAGAGGCGATAGAGGTCGATGTAGGTCTGTGCGCAGCAATAGTTGTCGGCATTGCGCGTGGTCGTGTCGTCGCGCCGCATCCCCCACCGATGGAAATCGGCCCACCGCACCGCGTAGTCGTAGTAGCGGTTCTCGGGATAAATCGCGTAGAGCGCCATGAGCCCCTCGTAGTAGACGGCCCGCGTCCAGAGGTTCGACTCGTAGCATTTCTTGCGCGCATAGTAGGGAACGACCGCCGTCGGATCGGCATACTTGCGCATGAAATAGTCGTTCGCGCGGCGCATCGTCGCCAGCACGTCGGCACGCTCGGGCTGCTGCTGTGCGGGCAAGACAGCCGGCAACAGCAGCGCCAGGAAAAGCAGGATTCGGTTCATCGGATATAAGGTGTGTCGGTTGTTCGTCGGGGCGCAGCCTGCGGAGTGCACGCGAGCAGCGGGCCTCCGCGGGGGGAGGCTGCGGCCCGCTCGGCTCTTCGAGCCGTCCGCCGAGCGTCAATACTGCTCGTTCTCGTTCGGAAAATCGACGGCGCGCACGTCCGCCACGTAGCGGCCGATCGCCTCGGTCATCGTTTCGAAGAGGTCGGCATAGCGGCGCAGGAACTTGGGTTTGAATCCCTTGTTGATGCCGAGCATATCGTGCACGACGAGCACCTGCCCGTCGCAGCCGCTGCCCGCGCCGATGCCGATCGTCGGCATCGATACGGCCTGCGTCACGCGTGCGGCCAGCTCGGCGGGGATCTTTTCGAGCACGAGCCCGAAGCAGCCCGCCTCGTCCAGCAGCCGCGCATCGCGCAGGAGCTTCTCGGCCTCGGCCTCCTCCTTGGCGCGCAGGCCGTAGCCGCCGAACTGATGCACCGACTGCGGCGTCAGGCCGAGGTGCCCCATGACGGGAATCCCCGCGGCGAGGATCTTGCGGATGCAGGGCAGCAGCTCCTCGCCCCCCTCGATCTTCACGCCGTCGGCGCCCGACTCCTTCATGATGCGGACGGCCGCGGCGAGGGCGACCTGCTCGTCGCCGCTGCAGGTGCCGAAAGGCATGTCGACCACCACGAAGGCGCGTTCGACGGCGCGCACGACCGACGCGGCGTGGTAGATCATCATATCGAGCGTGATGGGCAGCGTCGTCGTATAGCCCGCCATGACGTTGGCGGCCGAATCGCCCACCAGAATCACGTCGACGCCTGCGGCATCGACGATACGGGCCATCGAATAATCATAGGAGGTGAGCATGGCGATCTTCTCGCCGCTGCGTTTCATTTCCGCCAGCTTCGCCGTGGTGACGGGGCGGACCTTGGATTCTACGGACATGTTTCGAATCGGTATTAGTAGTCGTTTCGCATGCGACGCGCCACCGGCGGCGCGCCGACGGGGCAAATGTACGAAACTTTATCGAAAGCGGGAAGGCCGCGGGCGACCGATTTGCCGCATCGGCGAAAAAGACCTATCTTTGCATGCAATCATCCGAATACGTCATGAAAACGATTCTTCGCTATTTCGGCATCGTCACACTGGGGCTGATGGTTCTCGGTTGTGTCATCGGCATGTTCCGGGGAACGATTCACCCGCTGCATGCGCTCTTCACGCTGGTCGTCATGTATTACCTCTTCGTCGCAACATGGTTCGCCATCCGCTACCTCTTCTGGTTCGACGAGCTGCGCGAAGAGTTCGACCGCAAGGCGGGCGAGCGGATCGCGCCCCGCGACCGCTTCACGCGGGAGATCCTCACCTGCTGGCACGGATCGACTCCGCAGGCCACCCGCATCCGCCGCCGCTACAACATCCTGGCGATTTTCTCCATTCTCTCCTACTGCTCGGTGTTCGTCTACGGACTGCTCGCCTACCTGGCCTTCGGTCTTTTCGGGGGATCGTCGGGCGGCTCGGGCGACGACGGAAAGAAAACCACGCCCGCTAATCGCCGCCGCTGCGAAAACTGCCGCTGGGGCACGGTCGACGGCTGCGAGCTGGCCGGCGGCGGCAACCGTGCGGGCGATGGCGGAAGCTGCTCGCGGTGGCAGCCCTGGGAATAACGAAAGAGGATCGGAGCGGTTCCGATCCTCTTTCGTTATCTGGGACGCAGCACCCGAAAGAACTCCCACAGCACCACTCCGCCCGAGACCGAGACGTTGATCGAGTGTTTCGTGCCGACCTGGGGAATTTCGATGGCGCCGTCGCAGCGGTCGACCGCCTCCTGCGACACCCCCTCCACCTCGTTGCCGAAGACGAGGGCGTAGCGCTTCGTCCGCTCGATCGTCAGCCGGTCGAGCATCGCGGCCCCCTCGACCTGCTCGACGGCCAGCACCGTATAGCCTTCGGCGTGCAGGCGGTCGATCGCTTCGCAGGTCGACGGAGCGTAGCTCCATGCCACGGTCAGTTCGGCTCCGAGGGCCGTCTTGTGGATGTCGCGGGCGGGCGGCGTCGCCGTGATACCGCACAGCAGCATCCGCTCGACGGCGAAGGCGTCGCCCGTTCGGAAAAAGGCGCCGACGTTCTGCATCGAACGCACGTTGTCGAGCACCACCGCGACGGGCATCTTCGGCAGCGCGGCGAAGGCCTCGGCCGTCGGGCGGCCCAACTCTTCATTGGTGATTTTTCGCATGGGGAATCCGTTAATATCGGACGCAAAAATAACGAAATTAAAATCTTTTCCCTATTTTTGTCGGTCGAACGTCGTTCGACGCGAAACATAACACGCACTTTACTATGGCAAGCGAAACCATCGAAACACGGGAGAAATCCCTCAATTTCATCGAAGAGATCATCGAAGCGTCCATCGCCGGCGGCGAAAAGCGCGTCCAGACCCGCTTCCCGCCCGAGCCCAACGGATACCTGCATATCGGCCACGCCAAGAGCATCTGCATCAATTTCGGCATGGCCAAAAAGTACGGCGGCAAGTGCAACCTTCGCTTCGACGACACGAACCCCGTGAAGGAGGATACCGAGTACGTCGACTCGATCAAGCGCGACATCTGCTGGCTCGGCTTCGACTGGGCCGTGGAGCGCTACGCCTCGGACTATTTCGACCAGCTCTACGACTGGGCCGTGGAGCTGATCCGCAAGGGGCTCGCCTACGTCGACGACCAGTCGCAGGACGAGATCCGCGAGAACCGCGGCACGGTCTCCGTGCCGGGCACCCCCTCGCCGTGGCGCGACCGTTCGGTCGAGGAGAACCTCGACCTCTTCGCCCGCATGAAGGCGGGCGAGTTCCCCGACGGCTCGAAGGTGCTGCGCGCGAAGATCGACATGGCGCATCCGAACATGCTTTTCCGCGACCCGATCATGTACCGCATCCTGCACGCCGAACACCACCGCACGGGCAACAAATGGTGCATCTACCCGATGTACGACTACGCCCACGGCCAGTGCGACTCGATCGAGCGGATCACCCACTCGATCTGCACGCTCGAATTCGACGTACACCGACCGCTCTACGACTGGTTCATCCAGGCGCTCGATATCTATCCCTCGCACCAGTACGAGTTCGCGCGGCTGAACCTCACCTATACGATGATGTCGAAGCGCCGCCTGCTCAAACTCGTGCAGGAGGGTGCCGTGATGGGCTGGGACGACCCCCGCATGCCGACCATCTGCGCCCTGCGCCGCAAGGGCTACACCCCCGCCTCGGTGCGCAATTTCGCCGAGATGGTGGGCGTCGCGAAACGCGACAACGTGATCGACCTGGGCAAGCTCGAGTACTGCGTGCGCGAAGACCTGAACAAGGTCGCCGAGCGCCGCATGGCCGTGCTCAATCCGCTCAAGGTGGTCATCACGAACTACGACGAGGCGAAAAAAGAGTATTTCACGGCGATCAACAACCCCGAGGACGAAGCCGCTGGAACGCGTCAGGTTCCCTTCTCGCGCGAACTCTACATCGAGCGCGACGATTTCATGGAGAACCCGCCCAAGAAGTTCTTCCGTCTGCAGCCGGGCGGCGAGGTGCGCCTGCGCTACGCCTACCTCATCAAGTGCGAGGAGGTGGTCAAGGACGCCGAGGGCAACATCGTCGAGCTGCGCTGCACCTACGACCCGCTCTCGGGCGGCGGTTCGTCGAGCGACGGTCGCCGCGTGAAGGGCGTGATCCACTGGGTATCGGCGGCCGATGCCGTCGAGGCCGAAATCCGCCTCTTCAACCCGCTCTTCCTGACGGAGGATCCCGACGACTGCGCCGAGGGCCAAACGTGGGAGAACAACCTCAATCCCGAATCGATGGTCCGCGTCCGGGGATACCTCGAACCCTCGCTGCGCGAAACGCCCGTCGGCCGCGCCGTCCAGTTCGAGCGCGTGGGCTATTTCTGCCCCGACACCGATTCGACCCCCGAACGCCTCGTCTTCAACCGCACGGTGACGCTCAAGGATTCGTGGGCCAAGATCAACAAATAGCGGCAGGGCTCCGCAAGCACGCAAAAAGGGCGGTCGACTTTCAATGTCGACCGCCCTTTTTCGACGGACGTCGGGGAGGCCGGATTCGAACCGGCGACCTTCTGCTCCCAAAGCAGACACGCTAACCGGACTGCGCTACACCCCGTCGTTCCCGATCACGGATCGGCCGGCCGTGCGGTCGCCGAACCCGATCGGGGAAGCTTTCGCTTCGGGGTGCAAAGATATACTCTTTTTTCCGCTTCGGCAAACTTTTTCGCGCGTCCGACCGCCGAAACGCTTCGTCAGCGGCTCTTGTAGGCTGCCAGCCCCCGCTGCAGGAAATCGACGAACGCCGCCGTGTCGAGGTCGTAACCGCGCGGCTCGACCAGCTGTTCGCCGTTGCGGCCCTGCAACACGTAGTAGGGCTGGGCATTCACGCCGTAGTGCTTGAGGGCGTAGTAGGAGTTGATCTTGCCGAGCGACTTGAGCACCTTGCCCGCGTCGGTGGTCACCCACTCCGATTCGGGCAAGACCTTCTTGTCGTCCGAGTAGAGGGCGCAGATCACGTAGTCGTCGCGCAGCAGCCGCAGCACCTCGGGATCGGACCACACGCGGGCCTCCATCTCGCGGCAGTTCACGCAGCCGTGTCCCGTGAAATCGATGAAGAGCGGCTTGCCGACCTCGGCGGCATAGGCCTCGGCTTCACGCAGGTCGAAGAAGCCTTCGAGCCCGTGCGGAAGGTGGAGGAAATCGGCGTACTTGCGCCCCGCGGGTGCGGCAGGCGCCGTCGTCGTCGCGCCGCTGCCCGCTCCGAGCACGAAATCCTGCGAAGCGAGGGGCGGGAGGTAACCCGAAGGCCCCTTCAGCGGAGCGCCCCACATGCCCGGGACGAGGTAGACGACGAACGAGAAGGTGACGATCGCCAGCGCCAGACGCGTCACGCCGACGTACGGCAGCTCGCTGTCATGGGCGAAGCGGAGCTTGCCCAGCAGGTAGAGCCCCAGCAGCGAGAAGACGACGATCCAGACGGCGAGGTAGATTTCGCGGTCGAGGATCCCCCAGTGGTAGACCTGGTCGGCCACCGAAAGGAATTTCAGTCCCAGCGCCACCTCGATGAAGCCGATCACGACCTTCACCGAGTTGAGCCACCCGCCGCTCTTCGGGAGCGACTTGAGCATCGAGGGGAAGAAGGCGAAGAGGGTGAAGGGCAGCGCGAAGGCGACCGAGAAGGCGAACATCGTGAGGATCGGGGTCCAGAATTCGCCCGCGGTCGACTTGATGAGCACCGAACCGACGATCGGCCCCGTGCAGGAGAACGAGACCAGCACGAGCGTCAGCGCCAGGAAGAAGATGCCGCCCAACCCCTTCGTGTCAGCTTTCGCATCGCTCTTGTTGACCAGCCACGAGGGCATCGTGATCTCGAAGGCGCCGAAGAACGAGGCGGCGAAGAGCATGAAGACGAGGAAGAAGAGGACGTTCGGCAGCCAGTGCGTCGCCAGCCAGTTGAAGATGTCGGCCGTCACGGCATCGCCGCCCACCAGACGCGTGATGAGGATGATCGCGGCGATCGGCAGCGTGTAGAGCCCCACGATGAAGAGCCCGTAGAGCGCGGCGCGCAGTCGGCCGCGGGTCGCACCGCCCTCCCCTTTCAGGAAATAGGAGACGGTCATCGGCACCATCGGGAAGACGCAGGGGGTCAGCAGCGCGGCGAAGCCCCACAGCACGGCCTCGATCAGCAGCGACCAGAGCGAACCGCCGCCTGCGGCATCCTTCTCCGCGGCGGGGCGCTCCGGCGCTTCGCGTTCGACGGCGGCCAGCTCGGCCGTCGGACCGTCGCCCGCGGCCGCTCCGATGCGGAGCGTCAGCTCGGCATCTTCGGGCGGCATGCAGCTCCCCTCGTTGCAGATCATCCACTCGAGCGAGGCGCGCACCTCGCCCCCGTCGGCGGGCAGACGGACCCACTGCGCGAAGCGCGCCGTCCCTTCGTAGATGCCGATCTGCATGTCGAAGGTGGCATCGTGGTAGCGGTGCGGCTCGTCGAGGGCCTCGACCGAGCCGAGCGCCTCGCCGCCATCGACCGCAAGGGCGATCGTCGTGGGGTTCGGCCCCTCGGCGTAGGGGCCCAGATCGTACATGTGGAAGCCGTCGGGAATCCGCGCCTCAAGGATCACGCGGCAGCTGTCGCCCTGCGGAGCATCGGCCTTGATCGACCAGCTCACCGACTGGGCGCACAGCATTTCGGCGACCGCGAGGGCCGCCAGCAAAAGCATCGTTCGAATCGTTTTCATCTCTGTTTATTCGGAATCGTTGTTGGGTTCGGTTTTGTCCGCCAGCCTCTCGTGTACGAAGAGGCCGTCGATCCAGAAGGTCGCCTCGGTGCCGACGAAACGCAGCAGCACGTATTCGGGATCGGTCGGGCCGCCGGGGAAATGGGCGGCATAGCTCTCCTGCCACATCTCCCGCCGCAGCGCATCGTCGCGGACAATCTCCACGCGTCCGCGCAGGGCGACGCTGTCGCCGCAGTTCGCATAGCAAAGGCCCGCACGGGGATCACGCGCAAAGTCGGCGACCTTCTCGGAGCTCGCCCCCGTCGCCATCCAGACCTCGTTGCAGCCTGCGGTCCGCCCCTTGCCCATCGGCACGGGACGGGGAAAGCCCTCGGCGTTGACCGAAGCGAGCGTCACATCGTCGCACTGCGCCAGCAGCGCGGCAGCCTTCTCGACGAGGGTTCGTTCGTCCTTCCGCCGCCACCGCTTCAGCTGCGGAAAGAAGGAGCGCATGCGCGCTTTCATCTCCTCGGGCGTCAGGTTCCACCCCGCCTCCGCATTGATCTGATCGGTGAAGCGGGCGCAGAACTCGATCATCTGGCTCATCGTGAAATCGTTCGTGAAGCGTCCCTGCGCGTAGCAGTACGAGCAGTAGTCTTCGTTGCGGCTGCCGTCGGCATTCGTGCCCTTGCAGCCATCCGTGAGCGGCATGCCGCAGCTCTGGCAAAAAGTGGATTCCATATTTAATAATCTGTATAGTCTGTTTGTAATTTCGTGCAGTTCCGCAGCCGAGCGGAGAGGCTTGCGACGAGCGCATTCGCGAGAAGCAGCCCTCCGCCGGGGGGGGGCGGCTGCGGGCTGCCGCGCTGAAGCGCGCATGCGTCACCGTCCGCCCAGCTTCCGATAATGGCAGTAGAGCAGCTCGCCCCGCTCGTCGCGCAGGTGCATCCCCCCGCCGCGGCAGTAGCGGAACATCCCGCACGCCGCACAAGCGCCCCGCCGCATCCACTCGCGGTTGCGGTAAGGTTCGAAACGACGGCTCCACACCTCCCAGAAACGGTCGCAGTAGATGTTTCCCTGCGCATAGTCGGCACGGATCGAGGTACACCCCGAAATCGCCCCGTCGACGCGGATCGAGGCGACCGAAATCCCCGCGGCACACTGGTAGAAATGGTCGCGCACCTCCGCTTCGTAGGCGCCGAGGAAACCCTCGCAGGCATACGAGGCCTCGATGCGGCCCTCGCGGCGGGTCGTGCGGATGAACTCCAGCAGCGTGCGGAACCCCTCGTCGGCGAGCCGCAGCGAGCGATCCTCACGGGCCCGTCCCATCGGGAAGATCGAGAAGAGGCGCCAGGCGGGCACCCCTCGGTCGATCAGCAGCTCCCGAAACTCCGCGAGACGCGGCAGCAGGGGCTCCGTCACGCAGGTCACCACGTCGAAGGCGAGCGACGGATGGCGGCGGATGTTGCGGATCGCCTCCAGCGCCGCCGCGAAGCTCTGCGGGTGACGGCGGATGTAGCCGTGCTCCTCCGCGAAGCCGTCGAGGCTGACCGAAATCGAGCGCAGCCCCGCCGCGACCAGTTCGTCCAGCCGCGCCGCGGTCAGGGCCAGTCCGTTGGTCACCATCCCCCAGGGATAGCCGCGCCGCGTCACCTCGCGGCCCGCCTCGGCCAGATCGTCGCGCAGCAGCACCTCGCCGCCCGAAAAGATGACGAGGACTTCGCGCGGATCGACGTGCGGGGTAATCTCTTCGTCCAGCACGCGCAGGAAATCGGCCAGCGGCATGTCGGCCGCGCGGGCATCCGCACGGCAGTCGCTGCCGCAATGGCGGCAGTTCAGGTTACAGCGCAGCGTACACTCCCAAAAGAGCGTATCGAGGCGCGGCGCCGCGACCTTCTCGTCGTACAGATCGGCGAAAAGACGCAGCGCCAGCCGTTTGCGCAGCCCGGGACGACAACCCGCCATCGCCTACTCCGCCTGCGGCGTTTCGGGGGTCGCGGGTGCCTGCGGCGCCGTTTCGGGCTGCGGGGTCTCCTGCGACGGACGCGGCGAGGGCACGCCGTACATCAGCATGATGCGGTCGGCACGGACCGGCTCTTCGGTCGTCGGTTCCGTCCCCTTTTCGGTGCGGGCGGAGGCATCCGTTTGCGGCGACGCCTCGTCGCGCGGTGCGTTCTTCACCGTCGAACAGGCCGTCGAAAAGCCCAGCAGCGCCACCAGGGCGAGTTTCAGTTTTCGATTCATCGCGTTCTCGTTAAATCCGTTGATGCAACAAAGGTAAAAAAATTTCGTGCCACCCCGAAATTTCGGCCGAAAACTTTCCTCTTCGGAGCGTCGATCGCGCGAAGAGCACGATTTTTCTTGCGCAACCGAAAAAATATGCGTACATTTGACTAAACAATCAGCCAAACCATCTTTACAACACACATCATGAAAGAAGCTATTGCTATTCTGACCGGCGGCGGACCGGCTCCCGGCATGAACACCGTGGTCGGCAGCGTCGCCAAGACGTTCCTGCGCAAAGGGTACAAGGTGATCGGTCTGCACGAGGGTTATACGGGCCTCTTCAACCCCTCGCCCCGTACGGTCGAAATCGACTACCCGATGGCCGATGCGATCTTCAACCAGGGCGGTTCGTTCCTCCAGATGAGCCGCTTCAAGCCGAAGGACTCGGATTTCGAGCACAATTTCAACCTCGCGTTCTTCACCGAGAACAACATCAAACTGCTCGTGACCGTGGGCGGCGACGACACCGCCTCGACGGCCAACCGCATCGCCAAGTTCCTCGAAGCCAAGCAGTACCCCATCGCCAACATCCACGTGCCGAAGACGATCGACAACGACCTTCCGCTGCCGAAGGGCACGCCGACCTTCGGCTACGAGTCGGCCAAGGACAAGGGCGCCGTCATCGCCCGCGCCGTCTACGTCGACGCCCGCACGAGCGGCAACTGGTTCGTGCTGGCGGCCATGGGCCGTTCGGCGGGCCACCTCGCCTTCGGTATCGGCGAAGCATGCCACTACCCGATGATCGTCATCCCCGAGATGTTCGACAAGACCGAAATCACCGTCGAGAAGATCGTGAACCTCGTCATCTCGTCGATCATCAAGCGCAAGATCATGGGCATGGACTACGGCGCCGCCGTCATTTCGGAGGGCGTCTTCCACGCGCTGTCGGAGGAGGAGATCCGCAAGAGCGGCATCCACTTCTCGTACGACGAGCACGGCCATCCCGAGCTGGGCAAAGTCTCGAAGGCCCACATCTTCAACGAAATGATCGAGAAGAAGGTGAAGGCGCTCGGCATCAAGGTCAAGAGCCGTCCCGTCGAGCTGGGTTACGAGGTGCGCTGCCAGACCCCGATCGCCTACGACCTGACCTACTGCTCGGAGCTCGGCATCGGCGTCTACAAACTCTTCTCGGAAGGCAAGACGGGCTGCATGGTCTACGTCGACTCGGAAGGCAACGTCGCCCCGCTCTACCTGAAGGATCTGCAGGATCCCGCCACGGGCAAGATTCCGCCCCGTCTGGTCGACATCAACTCGGACAAGTTCACCTCGGTGCTCGAAAACATCATCAATGCCGTGACCGAGGCCGACTACGAAGCGGCCAAAAAGTACGTCGCCGATCCGTCGGAGTTCGATTTCCACAAGATCCTCTGCTGGAAATAGACGCACGACGTGCGGAAAACAAGAGAGGCTGTCCCCCTTATGCGGGGACAGCCTCTCGGCTTTATCGGGGAGCTCGGCGGACCGCCGCACGACTGTCCGCGCCGTCCCATGCGGCGGACGGGCACGTTCGCGTCTACCGCCCGCTGCCCCTCCTGCCGCCGTCGGCGAACTCAATTTCCGCTCACCACGTCCGACGGATTTTCATGGGCGGCATGCCAGCTGCGGGCGGTGACCGTCGCGACGGTGATGCCCGCCACGAGCAGCACGGCCAGGGCGAAGAGCTCCCACGTCATCGGCGTACGGTAGGCGAACGACGAGAGCCAGCGATCGACCGCCCGATAACCGATCGGCAGCGCGACGATCGAGCAGGCCAGCACGATCGCCAGGTAGCGTCGGTTGAACATCGCGAGGATCTCCCCCACCGTGGCGCCGTGCACGCGGCGGATGCCGATTTCGCGGCGGCGATGCTGTGTCTCGAAGAGCACCAGCCCGAAGACGCCCATCACCGACAGCAGCACCGCGAGCAGCGAAAAAAGGAGCACGAGCGTCGAAAGGCGTCGCTCGTGGCGATAGTTCGCCTCAAGCTCCTCGTCGATGAAGCGCGGTTCGAGCCGTTCGGGCTCGATCGAACCGTCGAAAGCCGCGAGCGTCTCGCGGATGCAGGCGCGGGCCCGCTCGCTCCCGACGCCCGCCCGCATGCGGATGTAGAGGTAATTCGGCGCCTCGCGCGTACGATGCTGCACGATGAAGGCGAAGGGCTCGATGGCGTACTGCATCGGTCGGAAATGAAAATCTTCGCAAAATCCGACAACCGCGGTCGGAGTTCCCGAACTGCGGGGAATTTGCAGATCGAGGGGCAGCCCGAACTCCCTGCGCGCCGTTTCGTTGCAGATGAAATACTCCCCCTCGCCCTGTTCGTCCGCCTTCGTGAAAGCGCGGCCTTCGGTCAGATCGATCCCCATCACCGACAGGAAATTCGACGACACGCGCATCGTCGAGAAGAGGTTCATCCGTCCCGTTTCGGCGTCGATATAGCCCCATCCGTCGGGCTGCGGATCGACGAGGTTGCCGCCTGCCGCGGCGACGTCGGCCACCTCGGGACGCTGCTTGAACCGCGCGAAAAGGGCCTCGAGCCGCTCGCCGTCGGGCAGCGTCCGCTGCGGCACATGCACGCCGTAGAGCTGTTCGCGGTCGAAGCCCATCTCGTAGCGCATCATGAAACGATGCTGCCGATGGAGAAAGAGGGCGGCGACGATCAAAACGAGGGCGATGACATACTGCACCCCCACCAGCACGTCGCGCAGCCGCCGCCCCGCCACGGTGGCGCGGAACGATCCCTTGAGGACGAAGGCGGGCGGGAAGCGCGTGAGGTACCAGGCGGGGAAAAGTCCCGTCGCAACGGCGATCGCGATCCCCGCCAGCAGCAACGCCATGACGACACGTCCGTTTTCGAAGGGCGATATCGAGGTCGAGAGCAGATCGACGATCGGCGTATCGGCAACCAGCAGCAACAGCGCCGCGGCGACCCCGCCCGACGCCGCGACCAGGCCGAGCGTCTCGGCCGACAACCCGCAGCGCAGCTGCCATTGCGAGGCCCCGAAGATCTTGCAGGTGTTGATCGCACGGATGCGGATCGGAATGAGCGCAAAGAAGAAATTGACGAAATTGATTACGGCGAGCGTCAGGATCAGCACCGCGATCGCGAGCAGGATGCGGGTCGTCGTACGATTGCCCTGCGGCTGGTCGCCCGCCTCCGTATTCTCGGCGAAATAGAGTTTCGCGAAGGGCTCGGGGATGGGGCGCAGCAGCTTCATCTGCCCGTCGATCTCCTCCTCGGACATCCCCTCCTTGCCGAACTGCTCGCGCAACCACCCCGCCATCCGCTCGCCGACGGCCGCGGGATCGGCCGCGGGTGCCAACCGCAGATAAAAGGGATACGACCACGAGCCGTGCGGATTGGACTGCACGCCGTCCGCCCGCCGTCGCAGGGGCGGCAGCAGGCGGAATCCGTCGAGCGCGTCGAAGGCGCTCGGAGCGGCGAAATCGCGATACACGGCCGCCACGGTCAGCAGCCGCTCTCCTTCCGCGCCCGCTCCGGCATGGATGCGGTCGCCCGCCTTCAGGCCGAGGCGGGTCGCCGTCGCAGCCGAGAGCAGCAGATCGTCGGTCGTTCGCAGGGCGTCGAACGATCCGTCGAGCAGCTCGAAAGCGAAGACGTCTAACCCCGCCCGTTCGCCCTCCGCGAGGCGGAGCGTGAAATTGTCGATCGTGTGGCGGCGCTTGACCGAAAAGGGTCGCTCCGCAGCGTCGAAACCGATCGAACCGCTCGCTTCGATCTCGGGAAAGGCTTCGCAAAGCTGCTGCGGCATGACGCGGTTCCAGCGCGCGAAACGCCCCTCCTCCTTGGTCCAGGAGGGGTGTTCGAGGCGGCAGATGCGGTCGGCATGCGGCACGCGGCGGTTGAACGAAAGGTCGTAGCCGACCTGCACGGCGATCAGGTAGACCGCCGCGAAGGCGACGCCCATGCCGAAGATGTTCAGCAGGGATGCCGCGGCGTGGCGGCCCATGAGTGCGCGGAAATTCTGAAACAGATAAAGCATAAGAGGAATCAGTTTGTTTTCATGACATGCGACGGGTTCTCGTTCGCGACGCTGCGGCTGCGCAGCGTCACCAGGGCGACCGTGAGCAGCAGCACGACCGCTCCCGCCGCCGCGAAGAGCCAGAGGGGCAGCTCGATGCGGCTGGCGAACTGCGAGAGCCAGCGTTCGGCAACGAGGGCGGCAACGGGCGCCGCGACGAGGAAGCAGAGGGCGACGATGGCCGCATAGCGGCGGTTGAGCATTCCGATCAAACCTGCCGTCGAGGCGCCGAAGACCTTCCGCAGCGCGATTTCGCGGCGGCGGTGCTGCGTCTCGAAAAGGACGATGCCGAAGATGCCCATGAGCGAAATGACGACGGCCAGCAGCGCGAAGAGGGTGATCGCGATCGTCTGGCGGCGGGTCGCCTCGTAGAATCGGGCGACCGCCGCATCGAGCAGCCCGACCGAAGGTTCGTCGGCATCGGGCGCCAGCTCGGCGACCACGCGCCGGACGTACTCGCAGGCCGCCTCGATGTCGGCCCCCTTGCGCAGGCGGAGGTAGAAGGTGTAGAAACCGTCCGTGCGGTCGCACAGAAAGGCGGAATAGACCGAGGGATCGCTCACAGGGAGCAGCCGAACGTCGCGCATGATGCCGCAGACGCGTTGGTCGTCGTACGCCTCGTCGAGTCCGACGCCGATCTCGCGGTGGAACGTTTCGGTGACGAGCAGTTCGCGACGCTCGGCCGAGCGGGGCGTGAAGGATTCGCCCTGCGTTACGTCGATGCCGAGCACCTCGGGCAGGTTGTAACGGACGGTCCAGACGTACAGCAGATGCTGTTTGCCCTTGTACTCGCGGCCCCAGATCGAATTCGAGCCGAGGATCAGGTTTTGCGAAGCGGTGGCGCCCACGGCATCGGGGTATCGTTCGAGCTGCTCGATCACCGCATCGCTGCGTTTGTGCAGCTCGTAGACCTCGAAGGTCAGGATGTTTTCGCGGTCGAAGCCGATATCTTCGCGGAGCATGTGGCGGTATTGCAGCACGAAGACGCCCGACAGGATGATGAGGATCGTCGAGACGACGAACTGCACGCCGATGAGCAGCGAACGCAGCGTCCGTCCCGAGCGCGACCCCGCGAAGCCCGCCCGCACGGCCAGCGATGCGTTGAAGCGGGTGATGTAGAAGGCGGGATAGACCGCTGCGGCAACCGCCATGAGCGCCAGAATCGCCCCGATCAGCGCGATGACGGGCAGGTTGTCTGCCGGCGCCAGCGACGAGGTGACGAGCGACGCGACCGCGCTCTGCTGCACGATGACCATGAGGTAGAGTGCCAGCAGCATCGCGATGCCCGCCAGCCCCACGGCCTCGAAGAGGAAGCTGCGGCGCAGCGTACCGGGGTCGGCGCCGAAGACCTTGCAGATGTTGACGGCGCGGATGCGGACGGGGACGAGCGCCAGAAAGAAATTCACGAAATTGATGAAGGCGATCGCGACGAGCGCCACGGCGACGGCCACGAGCGTGGCGGTGGCGCCGACGGCTCCCTGCTCGATCCAGCTGCTGTTGATCCGTTCTCCGTAGTACATCCGGTCGAGCCGCACGAGCCGCAGCGGCAGGTTCCCGTCCCCCGCTTCCTCCGCCTCGTCGGGAAACTGCTCGCGCCATTGCTGCACCATGCCGAGGTACCACGAGGCGTACTGCTGCTGCCAGACCTCGACGAAACGCTGCGGATCGCTTCCCGCCTTCAACCGTACGAAGACGGAGTAGTTCCAGTTGTTGTTCCTCGTTCCGTCGCGGCCGTGGTCGCAGCGGAAGATGCGGCGGTCGCCGAGGATCGTATTTTTCGGAAAATCCTCGAAGATGCCGACCACGGTCCACGCCTCGTCGGGCTTGCCGCTGTCGAACCGTTCGCCGCCTTCGAGGAAGATCGGATCGCCGACTCCGACCTGCATCTGTTCGGCGGCCGAACGGGAGACGATCAGCGTTCGCGGCGCTCCGAATCCCTTCAGGTCGCCCGCGACGGTGCGAAACGAGCAGAGGTCGACCAGGGTCGTATCGGCGGCCGAGACGGCGATTCCGAACTTCTCGAAACTGTATGTGTTGCGGCGCACCCAGACCCGATCGGGAAAGGCATAACCCTTCATGAAGGAGCAGAGCTCGGCTTCGGGCAGCCGCTCGACCGCCTCGCGCGAAACGGGCAGCGGACAGTTGGCCGACCAGCTGGCATGTTCGGGATCCTCGGCGTTCCACATCGGCGTGAGCAGGTAGATGCGATCGGAATCCGCGATCGCACGGTTGTAGGTGAGCGAATACCAGATCTGCGAGGCGATGACGTAGAAGGCCGCGAAGGCCAGCGTCAGCCCGACGATGTTGAGCGCCGAAGCCGCCTTGTAACGCCGCAGCGTGGTCAGAAAGTTCTTGAAAGCGATTTTCATGCGTAAGGTCGTTTATTCCGTTTTAATCATGTCGATCGGGTTGGCTGCGGCGGTCCGCCAGGTACGGAGGAGCTGGATCGCGTAGACGATCGCCAGCACGACGGCGATGCCGCCCGCATACAGCCACCACGGCACGTCGGCCCGCAGTTCGCCCACGGCCTCCAGAAAGCGAATGCCGCCCCAGACGGCCGCCGCCGTGCCGACGGCGACGGCGGGCAGCACGACCGCCGTCAGGTTCCGTCCGACGAGGCGCAGCACGTCGCCCGCCGTGGCGCCGTTCACCTTGCGGATGGCGATCTCCTTGCGGCGGCGCTGCATTTCGTTGCCGATGAAGCCTACGAGGCCCGACAAGGCGATCACGAGGGTCACGAGGGCGACGGCCGCCATGCCGTTGCGGATGTCGCGCAACTGGCGGAAGGCGTTTTCGAGGCGTGCGCGGTAGAGGACGAAGCCCCACTGCCAATCCGATTCGTAGTAGCGGTCGATCACGGCTTTCGCCTCGGCGATCGTCTCGGGCGCCAGGTCGCGCAGGCGGATCGAGAGCTGGAGCGTGATCGATGCCTCGGGATTCGTCAGTTCGCTCCGAAGGGGATGCAGCACGATCGGCAGCACGCCGCCGCCCGCCATGCGGTAGTCGGCCACGACGCCGACGATCTCGTAGGCGCCTCCCGAATCGCGGATCGTGCGGCCAACGGCCGATCCCTCCCACTCGCGCAGGCGGACGTAGGTCTCGTTGACCAGCACGCGGTCGGTCGGATCGGTCGGCAGCAGGTTGCGGCCTTCGACGATCCGCATCCCCATCGTCGGCACATAGTGTTCGTCGCAGCACTCCCAGCGGCACGAGAAGAGGATATGCCCCTCTTCGTCGACGCAGGGCATCCCCGAATAGCCCCACAGCGGATAGCCGCCCGCATAGGAGGCATCCTCGACGGCGGGCAGCTTGCGCAGTTCGTCGACGATCGTAGAGAGCGTCGAGGCGCGGCCCGGGATCGTGGCGGTCACCAGCCGGTCGTACGCATAGCCGAGGTCGATGCGGTAGATGTGGTTCGCCTGGCGGACGGTGACGGCCAGAAAGAGGACGATCGCCGTCGTGCAGGCGACCTGCACGAAGAGCAGCGAGCGTTTCCACCACGTGCGGTTGTCGCTGCCGCGGCGGAAGGCGTAGTGCAGATCGACGGCCGAGAAGAGCGCCGCGGGCAGCAGGCCCGCCGCGAGGAAGGCGGCGAGGCAGACCGCGGCGGGGATCCAGATGCGTTCGAAGGCGAAGAGGTCGCCCACGGCGTAGCCGAGCGCCCCGCCGATTTCGACGTGGAGGCAGGCGATCAGAAAGGCCGCCGCGAGCGCAGCGACGAGGACCATCGCCAGCGTCTCGGCCAGCAGCATGCGGAAAATGTCGCTGCGGCGCGCACCCGTGCAGCGCATCATGGCGATCGTGCGGCTGCGCTCGGCGAGCGACGAGACGGTCAGCAGCACGTAGTTCAGGCAGGCGACGAGCAGCGCGACCACGCCGATCACCGAATAGAGGTAGGACATCTGCCGGCGTTCGTTGTCCGTGAAGGCGGCCTCGGCGAGGGTGACGAACAGGTAGCTCTCCTGCCACTCCGCACGGCTCTCCGCGATGCCGTGGCGGCGGTCGAACTCGGCCGTCGACGCCTCCACCTCGGCGATATCGGCCCCCGCGCGCAGCTTGATGAAGGTCGGGAAGGAGTCGTTGCCCTCCCAGTTCTCGCGCTCGGCGTCGTAGGGCAGCCAGGCGACGAACTCGAAGCGGCCGAAGGTGCTGTTGACGGGCGGCGTGCGGAAGATGCCCGCCACGGTCCACGCGGCGCCCTGCTCGATGCCGAGCGTGCGGCCCAGCGGATCCTCCTTGCCGAAGAGCCGTTCGGCCAGCCGCTCGGAGATCATCACCTCGCCCGCGGCGCGCCCCTCGGCCGAGAGGATGCGGTGCGGATCGCCGCTCACGACGCCGAAATCGAGGACGTCGAAGAAATCCGGCCCCGCATAGTAGCCGTAGCAGTCGTAGCGCGCCTCGCCGCAGGTGATCTGCATGCGGGCGTCGGTGCAGTGGGTCGCCGCCTCGATCTGCGGCAGGTCGGCCGCGAGGTTGGGCGCCAGCGGACGCACCATCTTCTCCGACAGGCCGTATTTCGGCGAGCGGATCCACACCTGCCAGATACGGTCGCGGTCGGGGAAGAAGCGGTTGTACGAGAGGACGAAGCCCACGTAGGAGAAGATGAGCAGGGCGACGATCAGTCCCAGGGCGAGGGAGAGGAGCCGCGCGAGCGAGTTGCCGCGGCGCCGCATGAGGTATCGCAGGGCGTAGTTGACGGATTGCATGGTCTTGAAAAAGTTTTTTCGTACTTGGCGGCATGGGCGGGAGTCACTCCGTCCCATGCCCGAAAAACGCGCTTATGGTAAGATCGGCGACGTTTTGCAGGGGTGCGGCGGCACGCCGTGGCGCACCGCGCGGAGCGATCAGAGCTTCGAGGCGACGTCCGTGACGATCCGCCCGTCGAAGAGGCAGATCGTGCGCGAGGCGTACGACGCATCGTGCTGCGAGTGGGTTACCATGATGATCGTCGTGCCCTCGCGGTTGAGCTCCTGCAGGAGGTTCATCACCTCCTGGCCGTTCTTCGAGTCGAGGTTGCCCGTCGGCTCGTCGGCCAGGATCAGCTTCGGATTCGAGACGAGCGCGCGCGCGATGGCCACGCGCTGCTGCTGACCGCCCGAGAGCTGCTGCGGGAAGTGGTCGGCACGGTGCGAGATGTTCATGCGGTCGAGCATTTTCTTCACGCGCTCCTTGCGCTCCGACGCCTTGACGCCCATGTAGATGAGCGGCAGTTCGACGTTCTCCGAGACGTTCAGTTCGTCGATGAGGTTGAACGACTGGAAGACGAAGCCGATGTTGCCCTTGCGGAACTGCGTGCGGTCGCGCTCGCGGAGGCTGCCGACCTCCTTGTCGAGCAGGTGGTAGCTGCCGCCCGTCGGGTTGTCGAGCAGGCCCAGGATGTTCAGCAGCGTCGATTTGCCGCAGCCCGAAGGGCCCATCACGGCGACGAACTCGCCCTCGTTTACCTCGAACGTCACGCCGTTCAGGGCGATGGTCTCGATCTCTTCGGTGAAGAAGCTCTTTTTCAGGTTTTCGACTTTCAGCATTGCCATAGTTGTAAGATTTTAATATGTGAATGAATTCGTTCGGTTCGTTGTTTTTCGGAGTACCGAGGGGGCTTGCGGAGCGCACGCACCCGCAGGGCGGCGGGCCGCCGCGTTGGCAGCGCGATTTGCGCTGTTCGCCGACGGCGGCAGGACGGGTCGAGCCTTTCGGCGAGACTTGCCGTCCGCCGCATGGGGCGGCGGCGAACGGCGCGCGAGGAGCCGTCCCATCGCCCTCCCCCGATCAATCCTTGATCGAGCGGATCGGATTTTCGAGGGCGGCACGGATGCTCTGCCACAGCACCGTGAGGAAGGCGAAGAGCAGCACGGCGCCGATCGCCGCGGCGAAAATCCACCAGGACAAATCGATGCGGTACGAATAGCCGTCGAGCCACCGCTGCATGCACCACCCCGCGAACGGCACGGCGATCACGGCGCCGACGGCCACCATGCGCAGGAACGACCCCACCAGACGGCGGACGATCTGTCCGTGCTGCGACCCGAAGACCTTGCGCACGGCGATCTCCTGCCGCCGCTGAAGGATGTAATAGGTGCTGATCGCCAGCAGTCCCAGCGCCGAGACGATCACGGCCAGCAGCGTGAAGATCGCCACGATCTTCATCAGACGGTCCTGGTCGGCATACAGTCGGGCGATTTCGTCGGTCAGGTAGCGGTTCCCGTAGTTCCAGATCACCTCGGGATGGGTCGTTTTCAGCATCTCGCGAATGGAGGCGACGGCGGCGGCATGGCTTCCCTGCGTCTTGACGATCGTGTTCCAGGGAAACATCTGTTCGAAATCCCACTCGCCGTAATCATAGATCATCGCCGCCGATTGTTCGCACATCGAATGGAAGAGGCGGAAATCGTAGTAGATGCCGCCGACGGGGTTCGTGTTCTTGTCGTCGATCCGCAGCTCGGGAGCGCTCTCGTCGGTCTCCAGCTGACGGAAGGCGTACTCGTTGAAGAACCACGCCGCCTCGGCAAGGCGGTTGTCCTGTTTTACCCGCAGACCGAGGATCCGGAAATAGGCGCTGTCGCCGCGGATCTGCTGGAAGGAGATCGTTTGGTAGGTGTTGTTGTTCGTCCCCGAAAGCGGCGTGCCGTTGCCCACGCCGACCGCCTCCACGCAGGGCAGCTTCTTCAGCTCGTCGACGAAACGGGCCACCTCGCTCCGCGAACGGAACATGTCGTTGTCCACCACCAGGATATCCTCCGTTTCGTAGCCGAGCGGCATCGAAACGAGGTGGCGGATCTGAAGCCGGATCGTCAGCGCGGCGACCAGCATCATGACCGTGATCGTGTGCTGGAAGGCGATGAAGATGCGGCTGTAGAGCATCTTCGTGCGGCTGCGGAAAGAACCCTTCATGACGTCGATCGGCTTGAAGGCGGCGATGGCGAACGCGGGCAGCAGTCCCGAAAGGACGCCGATCACGACAATCGAGGCGAGGCATCCCGCGACGTAGAGCGGCGACATGGCGCTCCAGATCGTGAATTCGTAGTCGAGCAGCCGACAGGCGAGCGGCGTCGCCAGATCGGCGATCACGAGCCCGAGCAGGAACGAGAGCGCCGTGAAGGTGACCGATTCGAAGATCAGCTTCGCGAAGACCTCCCCTTGCGAGGCTCCGAGCAGCCGTCGGGTGGCCATCTCCTTGGCCCGCATGCCCGTCTGCGCCATCGTGAGGTTGACGTAGTTGATGACGGCGAACAGGAGCAGCACGAAGGCCACCGAGAAGAGGATGAGCACGAAATCGCAGTTGCCGCGGTTCAGGTCGTTGCTGACGATGTTCGAAAAATAGCAGTCGCGCAGCGGCATCAGCTCGATCCGATCGAAATGGCCGTACTTATAGGGCCAGTAGATCTCCTTGAAATAGGCGAGCATGTCCGCTTCGCGCGCCTTGAGGTCGGCCTGTTCGCGTGCCAGCAGGAACGTTTGCACCGCGCCCGCATTGCTCATGTACGAATCGTTCGACATGTTGATGTCCGTGAGGCGTTCGGCGCGCACCACCAGATCGCAAGCGGGCAGCACCGAGTTGTCGATCCCGCGCATGATGCCCGCGATGACGTAGTCGACGGGCTCTTTCTTCTGTTCGTTCAGCAGGATCGGCTGACCGATGACCGACATGGCGGCGGCGCCTCCGACCAGCTTGCGGGCGAAGGCCTCGGAAACGATCACGTTTCGGCGCTCGGCACGGAACAGCTCCTTGTCGCCCTCGACGAAGGGAACGGTGAAGATGTCGAAGAAGGTCGAGTCGGCATGCAGCACCTCGACGTTGAACTTGTCGCGGTTGTTGCCGACGATCACATCCTGCTTTTCGATCTCGATAGCCGTCGTCGATTCGATTTCGGGGTAGCGGTCGAGCAGATACTTTTGCAGGTAGTAGGCCGAATTGCTGGCCGTGCCGTTCGTGACGAGCAGGATGCGGTCGGCCTTCTGCTGGAAGGCATCGGTGGAGAGCTGGCGGATCGTGTAGGTCGAAATCAGCACGATCATCGCCAGGGCGATCGACAGACCGAAGAAGTTGATCGCCGTGTAGAGCTTGTTCCGGTTCAGGAAGGTGAACCAGGAGCGGAAGTTGAGGTTACGGAACATATCGGGTTGTTGTTTAACGGATTCTGTTATTCATCAGGTGGTTTTTAACGTTTGAGGATCAGTACGTCGTGATCGCCGAGGTTGTCGTACGACGACGTGATGACCCGCTCGCCCGCGCGGAGCCCTTCGAGTACCTCGTAATACTGCGGATTCTGGCGGCCGATGCGGATTTCGCGGCGGCAGGCCTTCTCGCCCGAAGCGTCGAGAACGTAGATCCAGCGGCCGCCCGTCGTCTGGTAGAACGAGCCGCGCGGCACGATGACCGCCTCGGTCGGCTGGCCCAGCTGCAGGTTGAGGTAGTAGGTCTGGCCGCTGCGGATGTTCTCGGGAACGGCCGAGCGGAAGACGAAATCGGCCTTGAACTGGCCGTTGCGCACCTCGGGATAGACCTTGCGCAGCATCATTTCGAAACGCGTGTCCTGCCGCTCGAACGACGCCGTGAGGCCCGTCGTCACGCGGTCGATGTAGTGCTCGTCGATCTGCGCCGTCACCTTGTAGGCCGACAGGTCGTTGATCTGGCCGATGTTGGCCCCCTGCGCCATCGACTGGCCCAGGACCGCCTCGAGCATGCCCACCTCGCCGTCGATCGGCGCCTTGACCTTCAGGTTGTCCACGCGCTGGCGGATGAGCTGCATGTTGAGCTGCATCGAACGCAGGCTCTCCTCCATCTGCCCCACCTGACTCGTGCGGTAGAGCGAATCCTGCCGCTGACGTTCGAGGATGAGCGCCCGCTTGCCGACGGACAGTTCGTAGTCCTCGCGGGCCTGGAGATACTCCTCGCGGGCCAGCAGATCGCTGCGCCAGAGCTCCTCGTTCTGCTCGTAGGCGCGCTTCTTGCGCTGCACGTCGAGGTCCAGCTGCAACTTCTCCTGCCGCAGCGACAGGCGCTCCTGCTCCATCGAGATCAAGGTGTTGCGCAGGATGTTCTGCTTCTCGGCCAGATCGGCCTCCGACTGGAGGATCTGCATCGAGAGCGAGTTGTTCGACATTTCGATGATTACGTCGCCGCGGCGCACCTGCGTTCCCTCTTCGGCCACGATGCGCTCGACGACGCCCGATTCGAGGGGCGAGAGCTGCACCGTCGTGATGGGTTGCACGCTGCCCGTCAGACGCACGTAATCGTTGAATTCGCCCTGCCGCACCTCCGAGACGGAGAGCGTCGCGGCGTCGATGCGCAGCACCGAGGCGTTGTCGCGCAGCGCCAGCCAGGCGACGAAGAGTACGAAAATCGCCCCGAGGGCATACGGGAGGTTCTTCTTTTGGAAGAGGGCTCTCCAGCCGCTCTTCTTTTCGCGTTTGATGTCCATGATGTGTATTGCGTATTTGTTTTTTGCGTTCGGGTTTGCGGGGTTTGCGGACGGCCGCTCACTCCCCCATCGTCGCTACGAGCGGTGTTCCGTTGTAGTATTCAACCATGCGCGACTTGAGGATGTATTGCAGCCGCGACTGCAGCCGGTCGGACTGCGCCTGCAACAGCGTTGCGGAGGCCGTCTGCACGTCGACCGCCGAGACGAGCCCCTTTTCGAACTTGCGGGCGATGCCGTCGTAGGCCAGCTGCGCCGCGCGCACCTTCTTCTGCCCCTGCACGTACTGCTTGCCGTAACCGATCATCTGGCGGAAGGTCTGCGCCACCTCGCTCTCGACCGTGCGCTGCACGGCCGTCTGCTGCAGGGCGGCGTTCGCCCAGCCGTTGCGGGCGCGGCGGGTCGCCGCACGGCGGTTGAGCCCCGAAAAGATCGGAATCGACATCGAAAGCTGGATGTACGAACCGCGCTTGTTGCGGAACTGGGAGCTGAACGACGGCGAGGCCGAACGGTTGTCGACGTTGACGTTGTAGTTCGTGTTGATGCCGCCCGAGAGCGAGAGCGAGGGCAGGTAGCGGCCGCGCACGGCGGCGAAATTGAAGCGGTAGTAGCGCGTGTTGGCGGCCGCCGAAAGCACTTTCGGATGGTCGGTCAGCGCGCGGTCGAGCACCTCGCCGAACGAGGCCTCGGGCATCGCGGCCTCGATCCGCAGCTCGGTGTCGATCTCCAGCGGCTGCTCCTGCGGGTAGTTCATCGTCTCGCGCAGGCGGATGCGGGCCAGTTCGAGGTTGTTCTGCTGCGTCGTGAGCAGGTAATCGCTCCCCGCCTCCTGCGACTCGATTTCGGCCACGTCGGCGGCGCTCCTGCGTCCCAGCTCGAAGAGTTTGCGCGCCTGTGCGAGCAATGCGCGGCTCTCGGCGAGCTGCTGTTCGGCATAGCCGATCGCGTGGGTGTAGTAGACGACGTCCATATAGGCCGTCATGGTCTCGATCGCCGCCTCGTCGCGCGCCACCTGCAGATCGGCCGCCCCCATCGCACGGGCCACGTTGGCGGCGCGGATCGTGTTGATGGTCGACAGCCCCGCGAAAAGAGGCATCGAGGCGCCGAGGCTGTACGAGTTGCTGAAGGTGGTGATGTCGTTGTAGGCATTCGTCTCGGGGTCGATCGAACGGCCGAAATTCTCCCCCGCGCCGATCGATGCCGAGACGGAGGGCAGCGCCGAGGCGATCGCCTGCGCATACTCGCTGCGGCGCGAGTCGAGGTCGTTCCGACGCTGACCGACCGTCGTCGAGTGTTCGACGGCGTAGCGCATGCAGTCGTCGAGCGTCATGCGCTCCTGCGCAGCGGCGGAAAGTGTCAAAAAAATAGACAGTGAAAGGGTCGATACAAGGTGTTTCATGCGGTGTTGGGCGTTGTTTTCCGTTTGGACCGAAAAGGTGCCAACGGCATGCCAAACATCGCAATCGACTGAAAACAAGATGGAAGCGAATTAGCTGTCCGCAAAAAAGTGTCTAATTATTTGACAACGCGTGTGAATTTTCTTGACAGCCCCCGTTTTTTCGCGTACATTTGTCCGACGCGGGGCGCATCCTCGGCCCGCCCACAAACGAACCCCTGCCATGCCCAAAGCCGGAACCCTTCTGATCGTCGACGACAACCGCAACATTCTGTCGGCCGTAAAACTGTTGGCCGACAAGTATTTCGAGAAGGTCGTCACCCTCTCCACCCCCAATCGGCTCCTCTCGACCCTGCGCACCGAGCGGGCCGACGTCGTGCTGCTCGACATGAATTTCCATGCGGGCATCAACACGGGCAACGAGGGGCTCTACTGGCTGCAGGAGATCGCCGCGCAGTTTCCCGCCGCGAAGGTGGTCCTCTTCACGGCCTATGCCGACATCGACCTGGCGGTGCGCGCCATGAAGATCGGGGCCGTGGATTTCGTCGTCAAACCGTGGCAGAACGAGAAGCTGATCGAGACGCTGCAGAACGCCTACCGGCTGGCAACGGGCCGCGCGGGCAGGACGGCGAAACCGCAGACGGGCGGTCGCAAGGAGGCGGACGAGGCGATGTTCTGGGGGACGAGCCGCGCCATGACGCGCATCCGCGAGCTGGTCGACCGCGTCGCCGTGACGGATGCGAACATCCTCATTACGGGCGAAAACGGCACGGGCAAGGAGATGCTGGCGCGCGAAATCCACCGACTCTCGCCGCGCCGCGGGCGGGAGATGGTCTCGCTCGACATGGGAGCCATTCCCGAAACGCTCTTCGAAAGCGAGCTCTTCGGCCACCTGAAGGGAGCCTTCACCGATGCGCGCGCCGACCGCGCCGGCAAATTCGAAGCGGCCGACGGATCGACCCTCTTTCTGGACGAAATCGGCAACCTGCCGCCGCATCTGCAGGCCAAGATGCTCTCGGCGCTGCAAAACCGCAGTATCCTGCGGCTGGGCAGCAATGTCGCGACGCCGATCGACATCCGCCTGATCGCCGCCACGAACCGCGACCTCGCGGCCATGACGGCCGACGGAACCTTCCGTCAGGACCTGCTTTTCCGCATCAACACGATCCACATCGAGCTGCCGCCGCTGCGCGAACGCCCCGAAGAGATCGTGCCGCTGGCCGAACGTTTTCTGGAGCGCTACGGGAAACGGTACGGCCGCGAGGGGGTACGCCTGACCGACGAGGCGGCGAAGCGGCTGACGGCCCACCGCTGGGAGGGCAACATCCGCGAGTTGCAGCACACGGTCGAGAAGGCCCTCATCCTCTCCGACGGAGCCGCGATCGACGCCGCGGCGCTACAGCTGCGCGAAACGTCCCGTCCCGCCTCCGAGAGCGCCACGCTCGAAGAGATGGAGCGCCGCATGATCGCCGAGGCGATCGAGGCCTGCGGCGGCAACCTCTCGATGGTGGCCCGACGGCTGGGGCTCACGCGCCAGACGCTCTACAACAAGATCAAGCGCTACGGACTATGAAGCGCCGCAAGATACCCTATCCGAAAATCTTCTCGACGGTCCTCGTCGTCATCCTCGCCGCGGCGGGCTCGACGGCGGCCTGCATGACGGCGCGCTACTCGGTGCTGGTCCTGACGATCCCCGCCCTACTGCTGGCGACCCGCACGCTCTGCTCGATCTACGGCGAGATCATGAAGCGGCTCAATTTCATCTTCAACGCCATCCGCAACGACGACTACACCTTCCGCTTCGCCGATGCCCCCGCCGTGACGGAACATGCCCTTATCAACTACTCGCTCAACCGCATCAAGGAGGTGATGGATGCCGCCAAGCTGCAACTGCGTGAGAAGGAGCGCTATTTCGAACTGATCATGGAGTGCGCCGACATCGGCATCATCACGCTGCTGAAAAACGGCGCCGTGCTGCAGGCCAACTCGAAGGCCGTGCGGCTCTTCGGCCTGCCGCGTCTTTCGCACGTCGACCAGCTGCGGCCCTTCTCGCCCGAGCTGGCCGACACGCTGCTCCGCATCGGCTGCGGCGAACATCGGGCGGTCGAATGCGCGATCGAGACGGGGCGGCTGGCCCTCTCGATCAGCTGCGCCGATCTGCAGTTCGACCGCCGCGAGCTGCGCATCGTCACGATCGGCGACATCAACCAGGCGATGGATGCCAAGGAGATCGAGTCGTGGAACAAGCTGACGCGCATCCTGACCCACGAAATCATGAACTCGCTGGCCCCCGTCACCTCGATCAGCCACACGCTGCTCACCGCTCCGCAGGATGCCGAGACGCTGCGCGACGGACTGAAGACGATCCACACGACGAGCGAGCGGCTGCTGCAGTTCGTCGATTCGTTCCGCCAGATAACGCGCATCCCCGCGCCGCAGCGCAGCCCCTTCTACCTCGCCGAACTGCTCGCCGAGGCGGCGGCGCTGACCGATCTGCGGGGGATCGAATTCCGCACGCGGATCGAGCCCTCCGATATGATGCTCTATGCCGATCGCACGCTCATGTCGCAGGTGCTGGTCAACCTGCTCAAGAATGCCCGCGAGGCGGTCGCGGAGCTTCCCGACGGACGCCGCCGCATCGGCGTGGAGGCGACGATCGATGCCGAGGAGCGCATCTCGATCGAGGTGTGCAACACGGGCGATCCGATTCCCGAGGAGGTGGCCGCCAACGTCTTCACCCCCTTCTTCACGACGAAAACGGAGGGCTCGGGCATCGGGCTGGCCGTCTCGCGCCAGATCGTCCGCCTGCACGGCGGCACGCTGCGCCTGACGCACAACACGACCGACCGCATCGCCTTCACGATCGGGATGGAGTAGCCGCCCGCTCGGCAGAACCAAGCTGACGCTTGCTTCTGCGCTCGATTTTTTGCAGCTTTGACTCCGTCGAAGATACTCCGGTCTCGGCAGAACCAGGCTGACGCTTGTTTCTGCGCTCGACTTTTCGCAGCTTTGACTCCGTCGAAGATACTCCGGTCTCGGCAGAACCAAGCTAACGCTTGTTTCTGCGCTCGACTTTTCGTATCTTTGAACATCCTTATTCCGAACAACCGATCAAAAACAACCGATACGCCATGAAACGCAAAATCGTCGTAACCGTCGCCCCCGTCTGCCACGTGGGCAAACCCGTACCCGCAGGATCGAAGAATCCGCTGACCCCCGAAGAGATCGCCGCCGACGTGGCCGCCTGTGCCGCCGAGGGGGCCTCGATGGTCCACCTCCACGTCCGCGACCTGACAGGCGAGCAGACCTTCGACCTCACCCACTTCAGCCACACGCTCGATCGGATCGCCGCCCAGAGCGACATCGTGATCCAGGGCTCGACGGGCGGACTGTCGACCCTCTCGCTCGAAGAGCGCAGCGTCTGCCTGAACGAACCGCGCGTCGAGGTCGCCTCGCTCAACATGGGCTCGGTCAACTTCGGCGAGAGCGTCTACGTCAACACGCTGCCCGAAATCCGCTACTGGGCCGCCCGCATGCGCGAAAAGAAGGTGGTCCCCGAGATGGAGCTCTTCGACTTGAGCATGGTCGAGACCTGCACGAAGCTGGCCGACGAAGGGGTGCTGGATCGCCCGATGCACTACAATTTCTGCCTCGGCACGGGCACGGCGAGCAACCTCTCGGATACGCCGCGCAACCTCGGCTACATGGTCTCGCTCATGGAGAAGGGGGCCGACTGGGGGCTGAACAACGACTCGATGAAGGACCTGCACATGCTCGGCTGCGCCATTTCGATGGGGGCGAGCGTCGTCCGCGTAGGCTTCGAGGACAGCTTTTACTACGAGCCCGGCAAGACGGCGCCGAACAACGCCTTCCTCGTGCGCAAGCTCGTCGAGCTGGTGCGTGCGCTGGGATGCGAGCCCGCGACGCCCGCCGAGGCGCGCGCGATCTTCGGAATCGACAAACTGCGCGCATAGATGATCCGCACCTACGCCGAAGCCCTCGCCCGTTACCCCCGCACGGAGGGTGCCGAGCTGCGCGAGGCCGTCGCCGCGAAGCTGCGCGCGAACCGCGTGCGGATCGTGGTGATCGACGACGACCCGACAGGCATCCAGACCGTCCACGGCTGCCTGCTGCTCACCGACATCACCCCCGAGACGGTCGGGGCGGCGCTCGACGACCACGCCCCTTTCTGCTACCTGCTCGTCAACAGCCGCGCCTTGACCGAAGAGGAGGCGCGCCGCGTCGTGCGCCGCGCGGTGGAGGCAACGCTCGAAGCCAACCGCACGCGCCGCTGCAACCTGCTCTTCGTCAGCCGCAGCGACTCGACCCTGCGCGGCCATTTCCCCGCCGAACCCGACACGATCGCCGAAGTGCTGCGCGAGCAGGGCATCGAACCGCTCTCGCCGATGCTCTTCGTCCCCTCCTTCTTCGAGGCGGGGCGCATGACGATCGAGGGGGTGCACTACATGCGGCAGGAGGAGGCGCTCGTCCCCGTTCACGAGACGGAGTTCGCGCGCGACAATGTCTTCGCCTATCGTCACTCGGAGCTGACGGACTACGTCGTCGAGAAGGGAGGCGGCACGATCCGCCCCGAAGAGGTCGCCTCGATCCGCCTGGAGGAGCTGCGCGCCGCGACACCCGCGGCGCTGGCCGAGCGACTGCGGACGCTCGTCGGGAAACGGTGCGTGGCGGTCGACTCGTTCGACTACGCCGATCTGCGGCGCCTTTCGCTGGCGCTGCTCTCGCTCTTCGACGGGGTTGAAAACGGCTGCGGCGTGATCCGCAGCTCGTCGTCGCTGCCGAAGGCGTTGAGCGGCATCGAGGAGCGGCCCTGCATCGCGGCTCCCGCCCGCGGAGCGCGCGGCGCCGTGGTCGTGGGCTCGCACGTGCGGAAGAGCACCGAACAGCTGAACCGGCTACTGGAAGCCGACGGCACGGAGGGGATCGAAATCGACGTGCAGCGCATCCTCGACGGCTGCCCTGCCTTGCAGAGCGAACTGCTCGACCGCGCGGCGGCCATCTTCGCGGCGGGCCGCACGCCCGTCTTCTACACCTCGCGGCGCGAGGTGCGCTGCGACGACGCGGTACGACGCCAGGCCCTCGGCGGCCGCATTTCGCATTTTCTGGTGGAGCTGGTGCGGAACCTCCCCTTCCGACCCGACTTTCTGGTCTCGAAGGGAGGCATCACCTCGCACGACATCCTGACCCACAGCCTCGGCGTCCGCACGGCACGCGTCGAGGGGCAGGCGGCAGCAGGCATCCCGACGATCCGCACGCAGGCCGACGGCCGCTTCCCCGATATGCTCTACGTGATCTTCCCGGGCAACGTCGGCTCGGCCGACTCGCTGCGCGAGGTGGTCGAACGGCTGCGCGGCACGATATAGCGCGCCCTCTGAAACGAAAGCCGCCTGCTTCACGATTCGATTCGAAGCAGGCGGCTTTCGTTTAGCGGTCGATGACGTCTCGGATGCAGCGGACGCGCCAATCGCCGTTTTCGCCCAATGTCATGATGTTCGGTGCGGCACCGACGATGCGGTGGAAGGCATTCGTGCCGCTCCCGAACGTGTAGTATTCGTAGGTGCAGGAGAGCCACTTGGCCGACGTCGGCGCCGAGAGCAGGTGTGAGGTCTGAATCATGGCGAGGGCCGTCTGGTTGGGCGTGCGCCACGACCCCAGATCGCTGCGATCGGCCTTTTGGGAGTAGTAGCGGCAGATGCCGTTCCGATTGACCGTAGCGATCCACTGTTCGGCGGCGGCCTCCTTATCCGTATTGTTCAGCGTCCAGACGACATCGCCTCCGCCCGCCAGATCCGCTGCGGTCACCTCTTTGCCGCTGCTGTCGTACAGCGTGCCTCGGTCGGCCGCCTGATCGTACACATAGCGATAACGGTTGCCGCTTTCGTCCGTAAATTCGCCGTCGCCCCACCACATACCGCCTGTCGCATTGGTCATATAGCCGGTCGCGGGATTATAATACCAACGGCTCTTCTTGTCGGCATCGAAAAAGACTTTTTGATCCGATCCCGCCTGCTTTTGATTCGCCAGCTTGCCGTCGTTCGTCACGACGAACGCCGTCTGCTTCGCATCGAACCACTCGCCCTGCTTCTCGACGGTAAGCGGAAGATAGCTGCCGCTCGCCTCGTCCGCATAGAACATGTTTTGCGCCGAACAGTCCTCGTCGGCGACCTCGAAACGATAGGTCACCGTATTGGATCGCGAGTTGATCGCGTGGGCGAGCAGATAGGACGAGGTGGCCGCACACAGCACTTCGGCCGTGTAGTAGCTCATCGTAAAGAGATTATCCGTCTTCTGGGCGCCCGCGCCTTCGTTAAGCTGGTAGGCGACATCCACAGGGTCATTCTCCGAAATCGTCGAGAGGTCGATGCCCAGGTTGCGGCAGCAGCGGACCTGCCAGGCGTAGGTCTGTTCGAAACGCAGCCCGTTGCTGACCGACACGCCCTCCTCGGCCCACAGCCTCTTGTGGTCGCTCGATCCGTAGTGGAAGCGGGGCGCGCCGCAATAGGTGTTGTTCGACGTCACGAATTCGATCTGCTCCTTCGGCACGTCGAAATCCATCAACGGCTCGCGCAGGGCGCTTCGGCCCATGATGATGCGCAGGTACTTGTTGGCGGTGGGCAGGTACCATTTCAGCTCCTCGCGGTCGATCACGCCGTTACCGTTCTCGTCGCGGTTGCGGCTCATGCAGATCTTCAGCAGTTCGTAATAGGGCGACCCGGGGGTCGGATCGTAGGCGTTGCCGCTCGCCGCGCCGCTGCCGAGGGGCGACAGCTGGAAGACCGTCGGATAGGATTCGGGGAGCTGCATATCCTTCGCGGCGATCGCCGGCACGACGGCCCGCGGCACGTAGCTGCGGCCTCTGATCTGCTGTCGGTCGCAGATCGACACGGTCAAGACGGTGCTCGTCGCATCCTTGTCGCCCGAAAGGTAGCGCCACGTGTTCCAGCGGCCGTTGATCTCGTTCAGGCCCGCCGTGTTGGCCTCCCAGCGCAGGTTCATGCCGAAGCTCTCGTTGTCGTACTCGACGCCGAGCGCCGTATGCGATTTGGCAGGGTCGTAATAGGTCTGGATCGATCGCTGCGTAATCATGTACTGCGCATTGGTGTAGGTGCTCTCCGTGTCGGAGGATTCGTGCCACTCTTTCGTATTGAGCCAAACGATGCGCTCCTTCAGGTTAACGTACTTTTTCCACTCCTCGGAGGTTTCGTCGGCGCTGTCTTCATAGGTGTATTCGTTGATGAAGACCGTGTACCAGCGGGGCGTCTCGGCATCCTTGTCCTGTTCGCCGGTCGAGTAGACGGGCTTGCCTTTGCTGTCGAGCCCCGCATGCTCCGCATCGACGTTGCACATGTCGCGCAGCGTCCACAACGCCTTGTCGGACTCCGCGTCCGTGATGCCCTGTTCGCGGTAGACGGCCAGCAGCTCTTCGCTGACCGTGGGCTTGAAACGGATCCAGTTGTAGAACTTGTTGTTGCGCATCGCCTCGTCCTCGGGATGCTCGTAACTGCCGTTGAGTGTATAGGTCGTGTGGTCGTAGGGAGCGCTGATGCGCCAATTCATGCGGCGGCGTTCGTTGTCGGACATGCGGATGTTGAAGACGGCGTAGTGCGAATCGAGCGAAATCATCTGCTGGTCCTCCGTGTCCGTCACGCTGCCTTCGGCCCCCGGGTTGCCCTCCTCGTCGGAGACCGCCTCGACGGTGATCCGCTTCAACCCCTCGATCGTGACGTTGTAGGTGTATTTCGTATTGCGGCGGCAGTTGAAATCGCGCGCCGTAGCGGCCGTCGGGGTCGCCCCCGCCTTTCCCTCGCAATAACCCAAATGCACGACGTACCGCACCTGTCCCATGCGCAGCACGACGTTCTCCGCCCCCGCGACTTCGGGATCCACGGGATCGGCCAGCTGCGCCTGCTCGGGCGTCCCCGCCTCGCTTTTGAGGATGTAGTAGCGGACCATCGCTTCGAACTCGACGAACGAAGCGTAGTTGTGCACGTTCGTGCCCGTCACGATATCCGGCGCATCGGGCGTCGCACAGAGGCTCTTGTAGATCCCCGTGTTGCGGAGCCGCTCCTCGTCGGCGGGCGCCTTGTATTCGCGGTCGCGGTCGTTGTAGTCCTCCACGCCGTAGTAGTCGCCCCCGCCGAGCGCGGTACGGGCGGGTGCCGTATGCTTGTTCTCGAACTGGTAGAAATCGAAGCCCGTGACGGTTCCGCCCTCGCCGTCGTCGAAATCCTCGAAGATGTAGGAGATGTTCGAGGCGCCGTGGTTGGTGCGGAACTGGTCGGTGTTCCCCTCGAAATAGCGCGAGACGTCGGCCGCATTCTCGCCGTCGGCCCCTTCGCGCTCCTGCAGGTAGCTGATGACGGGGTTGTGGCGCACGCGCCAGCTGACCAGATCGACCGAGACGTTCTTCGCGCTGCGGATGAGGAAGCGGTTGTAGGAGATCAGACGGCGCAGGTGGATGTAGCCGTCGAGGCGGCACGCGCCCGCCGTGATGTAGACCGACTGGAGCGGATTGCCCTCTGCGTCGTTCCACACGTGGCCCTCGGGGTGCTGCGTGATATCCGCATTGTCGAAATAGGAGCCCTGCATGATGAGGTTCGCCGTGAAGAGGTCGATGTTCGTCGGCGAGACCTGCGCGGCGGAGATGCTGCGGTACTTCTCCCACGTATCGGCATGCTGCAGCAGGCGGTAGAGCGGAACGATGCCGCGGTTGCCCTCGGCATCCGCACCGCTGTCGATCCCCTCGCCCTCGATCAGTTCGCTGATGCCGTAGTTCGAGCGGGGGTTGGCCACGGCCACGATGTAGCTGTCGCCCGATTTGGTCTCGATGCCTTCGATGGGGTGCGGCGTCACGAGGTCGGCCGACGAGACATTGTGGATGCGGTTATGGGTGCATTTGCCCGTATGTTTGTTGTAGATGCCGACCCAGAGTTCGTCCACGCGGCCCGCAGCCTCGTCGGAGAGCTCGGCGCGGGTGACGACCTTCATGTCGGGGACGCTCCATTGCAGCGATACGACGGCATCTTCGCCCTCGCCCGCGGGATCGAACGGATCGTCGAGCCGCTCTTTCACGCACGAAACGGAGCAGAGCGCGACGATGAGGAGTGCGGACAGGCAGCGGTATATGCGACAGTTTGCGATTCGTTTCATAACATTCGAGGCTTATTCGAAGAGGATCTCTCCGCTCGTCTGCGCATCCTCCCAGTCGCAGACGGTGTATTGCAGCACGAATTCGTCGACCCCGAGGTCGGTGATTTCGTACCGGTAGATGTGGTTGCGCAGCAGGTCGACGGCATCGCCCGTCGGTTTGCCGCCCGCGTACGAACCGAGCCGGATCGTCCCCGCATACGGTGTCGCGACGGGCTGCGTCGGCTGGTCGACCACCACGCGGATCGAGGCGGCACCGCCGTCTACCGCGGCGTATTCGGGCAGGTAGATCGTCGCGGCGGAGCCGTCGGCCGAGCGGTCGAAGGCAACCGCGGCGGGAAGCAGCGAAGCGAGCGGACGGGCGCCCTTTTCGAGATCGATCTCCCGCGTGTCGGCCGCCGCGCCGTAACCCGTCGGCAGGCAGTAGCCGCGCCCGTTGCAGCGGTCGAGCGACGCCTCGGCGATCGTGCAGCCCGATGCGGCGAGCTCCTCCGACAGCGCGAGTTCGATCTTCGCGACGGCGCGCAGCAGGTAGATCGTACCGATGTCCTGCCGATCGCCCGCGAAGAGTTCCAGGCCCACCGTTCGCACGCCCCACATGGGGATATAGCCGTCCTTCGCGGAATCCGTCGGATCGGGAACCGCATCTCGGCGGTCGTAGGTCAGCGCACCGAGGTTCGCGGCCGTCACGACGTCGCCGCAGTTGGCGAAGACCATGATGCGGTACTCCGCATTCGGCTTGAGGTAGGTGTTGGGGATTCGCAGGGTCCCGTAAAATTCATAGAGGTTGTGGGCCGTCTGCCGATACTCCAACTCCCCCACCTCGCCCACGAAGGCGGCGTCCGTGCCCGTCGTGAAGACGAGCGTGCGCAGCGAGCCGAGGCGGATGCGGTTGTCGAACTCCGTGCCGGGGTCCGAGGGGTCGTAGTCGTCGCCCCACGTCGCACGCGAGCCCGCCCGACGGTTCTCCATCGCCAGGCGGAAGACGACCTGCAACGGCTGCTCGTCGGGCGTGTCGATCCGCTCCGAGGCGCCGCATGCCGTGAGCAGCAGCACCGCGACGAGGCGGCAGCACCGTTGTGCGTATGTGCGGAAAGCGGTCATCATCGTCTGGCTTCGTGCGGGTTACATTTCGGTGTCCTGCGGCGGTACGACCATCCAGCTGTTGACGAACAGCCCGCCGGCGGTGTACCAGTCGTGGTCGGAATCGACGAAGAACATCATCGTATAGTCGTCCTGACGGTCGAGGTACTCCTGATTGTCCATCGGACGGTTGTACTCGCCCTTGACCAGCAGCAGGTAGCGGATGAGGTTGATGCGGATGATCTCGCGGTCGTCCGTCGTGCGGCGTACGACGAGCTCGGGACGCGTTCCGTCGATGAGACGCCCCACGGTGAACTCGGCCAGCAGGCCGTTGGGCTCGGTGCGGGTCGCGGCGGCGGCCCTCTTCGCATAGTCGGGACGGCTCGTCTCGTCGAAGACGGCCGAGGTATTCTGCTTCGACCACGGGAGGTAGCGGAACGGAACGGTGCTCGTCACGCGGTTGCGGTAGTCGAGCTCGTTGTTGGCCGCTTCGATGTGGAATTCGAAATCGCTCCGCTCGATGCGTTTGCCGCCGATCTGCTGGAGCAGCACGCGGATGAGGTTCGTATCCTTGGTGAGCGATACGGGGCCCACGTGGACCGTTCCGTAGGTATCGGGGAACTCCACGTTCGCGGCCATGCCGTGGTAGAGGCGGTGGATGTCGCGCTCGACGCAGGGACCCGCGGCATCGCTGCCCAGCGGCAGCGCGCACGAAAGGTCGCTCATGGCGGCGGGTGCGTCGGCGTTGCGGACGACGAACGAGGTCGCCCCCTCGATCGGCGAGCGGCCCTCGCACCACGCCAGCAGGTCGTAGCGCCCGGGCTGCACGTCGAGCCGCATCGAGTAGTGCTCGCCGTCGGTCGGCGCGACCGCTTCGCTGCGCACGGTCACGAGCCGGCCCGCGGGATCGAAGACATAGAGCGTCACGCGCGTCACCTCGGCGGGGAGCGCATCGGCGTTCTTCATGTTGAGCGTATAGCGGAAATCCACGCGGTAGGTCACCGAGCAGTCGCCTTCGCCGTCGTAGATCGAGTGGCACGAGGCGAGCGGCAGGAGCGCGGCCATCGTCAGCAGCAGCCGACCGAGCGTTCGTATGCAGGAGCGTATCATTGCGTTTGTCTTGTATCGTATGTCGTGGCCCCGTTGGCAGGGGCTTCGTTCTCTTCGTTTTCGGTGCATCGGTTCGTCGACCGACGTCGGGCGGGGAGCAAACAGCCTCCCCTCGTCGCGCGAACGGCAAAGATCCTCGCGCAGGGATCGGAGGGCACGCGGCGGCGTGCGATAAAAAAAGGAGCGGCGGGAGCCCGCGGCAGCCGGAGGCCTCTCGGAGGCCCCCGCCGCTCGGTTGTCGGCATGCGGGCGAAGCGGCGGCGAAGGCCGCTTCACGCGAAAGCGGTTATCAGAGTTCTACCTTTTGCGTCGGCACGATCTTCCAGGCCAGCACGTTCAGACGGGCGGCGATCGAGTACTCGACGTCGTCCATCGGCGGCACGATCGGCTGGTCCTCGTAAAGCAGACCCGTGCCGAGGCCCGAAATCTTCGTCACCTCGATGTTGTAGACGTGGTTGCGGACCACGCCGAGGTCGCCGCGCTTGAGGTGCTCCCAGTCGGTCTGACCCTCCTTGTAGCAGCGGGTATCGTTCCAGCCGAGGTGGTGGATCGGCACCGAGAAGAAGGCGAGACCGCCCTTGTACATCTGTGCCGAGCCGCCCTGCCAGAGCAGACGGTTGGCCTTCTCGATGTTCTTATCGTCGATCACGACATAACCCGTTCCGTCGTAGTAATACAGATCCGTGGTCTGCGTCGTCTTCAGCTGCAGGGCGACCAGACGGCCTGCCACGGCTTCGTCGGGGTTGCGCACGCCCGCCTCGGGATGCTTGATCTCGAAAAATTCGGGCGCGGTCGCCAGCGTCTGGCCCTCGTCCGTGAAGATCCAGCGCTGGTTGGCGATCATCTTCTCCTTCAACTCCGCTTCGGTCTCGTAGAGGTTCCATTTGTTGTTTTCGCGGCCGTAGAGGTAGAAATCCTGCGCCTCCTTCGGGGTAGTCTCCCCCGCCTTCGTCAGACGGTAGCGGCCGACGATCACGACGGAAGCGACCGCCGCTTTCGGATTGCCATCGTCGACATCGTTGATGGCCTCGATGGCGGTCGTCGTCTCGCGCGAATAGAAATAGCCGTTGTCGGTATCGACCGTCGCATCGGTCGAAAAGCCCGTCGTCGGATTCCAGGCAAGACCCTTCAGGGCGGCGTCCTCACCGCTGATCTCGTTGTAGGAGTAGTATTTCAGCGAATAGGTATGCTCGAAGCCCGTACGCGTATCGGTGATGTTGTCGGAGACTTTCGGGTAGCTGTTCGTAAAATAGGAGGGCGAGCAGGCCCAGTAGCAGCGACGGTTCGATTCGTCGTTCCACGTAGCAGCCATGCCGCTGTCGCGGAACGCATCCTCCATCTGCTGTTTCGTAGGGGTCTGCGTCGGATCGAAGCGGCCCCGGTCGGCAACGGGATTCAGACCGAAAGCCTTCGTGACATAGATCTGCTGGTCGATTGCGTTCGGACGCCAGTACTCGGGCTCGAATTTGAGCGTATAACCGTTTACGGCGTACGCCTCGATCTTCGAGGGCTGGAGCGACAGACCGATCTTGGCGGCATAACGCTCGACGTAGATGTCGATGATGCCCGTGCCCGACGTCAGGGCGGCGTTCGCCTCGTCCTCCGTCTTGAAGAGCTGGAGCTCCGAAATCGGGGTCGCCATCAGGCGGACGCCCTGGCGATGCGAAATGGGATCGTTGCCGTAGTAGACCGAGTTGCTCATCGGGAAACTGCCGTCAGCGGCTCTGACCCAGTCGCGCACCTCGGGTTCGATTTCGGTGAGGGTCATCGTCTTCAGGTTGTTGCCGTCGATCGGGTTGACGAAGCACATCACGTACGAGGGCAGGTTCTGTCCCGCCGTCAGACGGACGGGAATCACCGAGCTCCAGATCTTCGTCACGTTGGGATCGGTCGACCCCGACGTCGTCGTATTGGTCGGCTGGTAGTCGAAGACGGGAGCACCCGTACCGTCGTAAAAGACGAAATAAAGCGTTTTGATGTCGCTCTCGGCCGGTGCACCGTCCTCGAAATCGGCACGCGAGGCCGTCGGGCTGTTGACGGCGACGCTCAAATAGCGGGTCTGGTCGCGGTCGACCTTCCCGGGCTCCGTACCTTCGTCGGAGGAGGAGCAGCCTGCCAGCGCAGCCGTTGCCAGCAGCGCCGCCATGCTCGAAATAAATCCGTGTTTCATGGGATCGATGAATTAAAGATGATTTAGTTGTTTGTTTCGTTGTTCGTCGCGGGACGTTCGGCGAGCTGCCGCAGGGCATCGGCCGCTTCGGCCACCCCGCTCTTCCGCGCTTCGGCGAGCCGTCGTTCGGCCGCGGCGTAGTCGCCCGCAAGAGCGGCATGCAGGCCGCGCGCGTAGGTCGCCTCGGGCGATGCGCCCGCCTTGGCGAGGTAGCGTTCGGCGCTCTTCAGATCGCCGCGCGCCATCGCCGCGTTGGCGGCATTGAGGTTGGCGGCCGCATCCTCGGGATACATGCGCACGGCCACCTCGAAGAGCTCGTCGTAGTCGTCGCTCCCCGCCTCGGTGTCGCGGGCGGCGAGGTAGAACTCCTGGAGGCTCAACTTCTGCGGCGCCGTCTTCACGAGCTCCTTGATGCGGCGCACGTCGCTGAAGGTGCGGATCGTGTAGACGATGCGGTAGTCGGAGTGACGCAGCGCGGGATAGCAGTTTTCGAGCAGGAAGCGGTACTGTGCGGGATAGCGGCGGCGCAGCTCGGCCTCCTTCGCATCGGGGCGCAGGTCGCCGTCGATCAGGGCGAGGATCTCGGCCTTGTGCTCCAGCCCCGACCCCTCGACGAAGCGGCGCAGCCCCGCCCAGTCCTCGGGCTCGTACGACGTCCGCGCGACCGCTGCGGGGAAGCGGTAGAGCTGCTGCACGTAGTCCATCAGGGCTTCGGTGCGCCCTTTGGCCAGCCGCTCGTTGTTCTTATAGGTACCCTCGGGCGATGCGAATCCCTTGATGCTCAAACAGGTGATCGTGACGTCGGCGTCGTTGCGCACCGAATCGATCGTCGCGATGATCTTGTCCAGCTCGCCGCGGTTGCCGCGGTAGTCGGCCAGAATCGTCGTGCGGTTGACGGGGAAATCGATGAAGGCCGAGCCGTCGAGGCTGCGCACCTTGACCGAATCGCCTTCGGGGCGCACGGGACGGAAAACGGGACGGAACACCCACTCGCGATAACCGTCGAACGAACGGCTCGAGGAGGCGAGCACCTCCTTGCAGCAGGCATATTCGCGCTGCTCGATTTCGAGGCGGGCGCCGTTCATCCACTCGGCGTAGGCGACCTGCGCCCGATAGGGCTGCACGTCGGGTTTCTCGGAGGCGCGCAGGGTGATTTCATCCGCACCCGAGAGCATCTTTTCGTCGCTGCGCAGGTACTGGTAGTAGCGCGTGCGGCCGTAGATGCCGACCGAGGGGAGCACGGCCCGCTCCTCGCCGCGCACGAGCACGGGGGTGAGCAGCAGGGCGCGGTTCGAGGGGATGTCGAGGGCGGAGAGGTCCAGCTCCATCGCCACGTCGAGGTAGTCGCCGTGACGCGTGCAGACGGGTCTGTCGACCGCGTAGCGGCCCGAAACGTGTTGCGCCGAAGCGGCGAAGCCGAGCAGCAGGCCCGGCACGAGCAAAATGCGTTTAAGAACGGATTTCATGACGGCAGCCTGTTTTAGAATACGTATACGAGGTTGATGGCGGCCTTCGTCGGGCCTACGTAGTGATGCGAACGATCTTCGGCGACGCGCTTGCCGCAGCCCGCGCAGCGATAGACGTCGTAGCGGGTGTAGGCGTATCCCACGCCGATTTCGGCCTCCAGGTTCCAGTGACGTCCGAGCACCCAGGCGTAGCCGTAGGCAAGGCCCGCACCGACGGCCCAGCCCTGGTAGCGCCGCTCGGAGAGGTTCGAAAAGTCGGTCCCGAAGAGTTTGATGCCGTTCTTTATGCCGCCCACGTTGTACTCGCCGCCCAGCAGGTGGAAGCCGAGAAAGTGGCGTGCGAAGCGGTCGCAGAACCAGTAACGCGCCTCGGGCTGCACGAGCCAGTGTTTCCACATGCGGTCGTGCGAGAGCTCCCAGCCGTTGTAGTTGCCCGAGAGGTCGAGCGACCAGCGCGGCGCGAGGCCGATTTCGAAGCCCGCATTGAGCGTGAAGGTGCCGATGTCGTACAGGAGGTTCGTCTTGACGACCGCGTTCTGTCCGCGGGCGCCCGTCCAGCAGCACGCCAGCGCCCCCAAAAGCAGCCATTTCAACACGATGGTCGATTTCGTCTTCATGGTTGTATCCCCTATTTTGATAACTCATTCCGCCCGGTCTCTACGCAAGAGATCGCCGCCGAACGGAAGGAGCTGACCGTCAATCGGGACGAAGAACGAACCGTATCGCTCGTGCGCCGCGGGCAGACCGTGTCGCGGAGCGTCGCGAGCTGCGGAGACGACAGATCGTACGTTTCGGAAACGTAAAAAATCGACGATTTATAACTAATTGAAAATCAGTGTGAATTTTTCGGGGAGGGGATTTTTCAAATAAAAAAACGCACGAAAAACTTGGTTGTGAAATCCGAAGATCGTATCTTTGTAGATGATCCTGTCCGTCTCTTGCGTAGAGATCGGCAAAAACGGGGCGCCTTACAAATTGTCAGGCAGCCCCGTTTTCGCGTACGACGCGCTCGGCGTATTTGCGCGAGACGGGCAGCGTCTCCTCCCCCACCACGCACTCGGTGCGCGAAAGGCGGACGATGCAGGAGCGGTTGACGATGTAGGCGCGATGAATCCGCATGAAACGCTGCTCGTTCAACGCAACCTCCCACTGCGAAATCGGCGTGCGGGTGCGATAGGCGGCACCGTCGACCGTATGGACCGTCACCTCCGTATCGTTCGAGGCGACGTAGCGGATCCGCTCCTCTGTGAGCGAAATGCGGCGGCGCTCCGAAATGAAATCGATCGTCTGGGGCCGCACCGCCTCGCGGGCGATGCTGCGGCGATCGATCGCCCGCTCCCCGAAGGCGAGGGTGACCAGCAGAAAGAGAATGAAGACGGGGTTGAGCAGCAGCGGCGGGAACTCCATCTTCCGCCCGAAGCCGCACAAATCGTAATTGACCAGAAAGAGGAGCAGGTACTCCAGCACGAGCAGCGCCGCGACCAGGTAGAGGCCGTGCACGATCCGCTGCCGCATCGGTTCGTGCAGCAACGGCGGCAGGGAGAGCTTCAACAGCAGCAGCCCGGGCAGAAACATCGAGGCGACGAAGAGCGAATCGCCGAAAGCGTAGCCGAGCGACGAAAAGATCGTCGCAAGCAGCAGGGTGCAGAGCCCCCAGTAGAGGATCGTGATCGGATAGCGCACGGAACAAAGATACGTTTTTTACGGACAATACCGCGTCGAAGATAACCGAAAACGCCTTTCGGCGAAGCCCCGAATGGCGCTGCGGGGGGATTCGACAGCGTCCGCGGGGGATTCGACCTTGCGAAAAGCGGCTTCGGGCGCTACCTTTGCAACAGAACCGGTTCACCGAATTGTTCCACCTTTTAATCCGATTTCACCCGATGAAACGTATCCTGTTTTTTCTTTGCGGGCTGCTCTTCGGCCTCGGCGCTCCGGCGCAGGAGATCGTCCGAACCGCGCCCGTCGTGCGCCCCGACACGCTGTTCGAAACCGAGCCCGCCGACCTGCCTGCCGACCGGGAGGCCGATTGGCGCTTCTCCTCGCAGATCACCTTCACGGATGCCGACGGCGTGGTCCACGTCAAGACCACCTACGAACCGCGCAACACGAAGGGGCCCGCGAACCTCTTCCGCGAGGGCGGAACGGGCTGGATGAGCGTGCTGACGCTGCTGCTCGTCGCGCTCGTGCTGGCCGCCGTGAAGATGCCCGACCGCGTTCGGGAGATCGGCGCACTGGCGCTGTGCGTCGGAACGCTCTCGCTGCTCGTCGGGCTCTACGGCATCAGCGACGTCCTCCGCAACGTCGGCGACGTTCCGTCGACGGTCGTCTACGGCGGGTTGCATGTCGCGCTGATCGCTCCGCTCTACGGCCTCGGCATCTGGATTCTCTCGCTCGTCATCCGCCTTGCCCGTCAAATCTTTAACAGCTGACACCTCATGAAAAAATTCATCCTTCTGTCATTCCTTTTCGCGGTGCTTTCGGCACGCCCCTGCGCAGCGGCCGACACCCTCTACCGAACCGAGCCTGCCCTGCCGACCGAAATGCTGGAACAGCAGTACGAGCCCAACGGACGGAGCGTCATCACGCGCCCCGACGGGGTGGTCTGCATCACCGATCACTACAAGCGCCGCGGCGAAGGGTCGCTCTTCCGACTCTTTTTCGAGGGCGGCTCGGCCTGGACGGGAACCATCACCCTGCTGCTCGTCGCGCTGCTGCTGGCGGCGTGGAAAGCCCCGCAGTGCGTCCGCACGCTCGGCCGGCTGGCGCTCGGTTTCGGGCTCCTCTCCTTTCTGCTCGGCTGCTATTCGGTGTGCGACCTGCTCCGAGAGCACGTCGTATCGGACGGCATCGTCTGGGCAGGGCTGCGCGTCGGACTGATCGCCCCGATCTACGGAGCGGGCGTCTGCGCCGTCTCGCTCGTCATCCGCATCGTGCAGCGGCCGCGCCGGCTCTGAATCGAAGGGTCGGTCGCCTGCGGGCGGCCGATCCTTTTTCATATTCGGTAAATTTGTCTTATCTTTGTTTGAATTACCGAATAGAAATGAGACTGCATTTTCAGATCGAATACCGCACCGTCTGGGGCGAATCGCTGGTGCTGCGCATCGGCGACCGCCGCTACGCGATGCACTACGCGGCCGACGGCCTTTGGCAGGTCGAAATCGCCGCCGAGGAGGGCGCGACGCTCCGCTACGGCTACGAAGTGGAGGTCGACGGCCGCCGCACCCGCCGCGAGTGGCGCCCCCATACGCTGCGCCTCCCCGCGGGAGTGCACAGCCTTTTCGTTCGCGACGGCTGGTCGGAGCGCGGCGACGACGCACCCTTCTACACCTCGGCCTTCACGCGCGGCATCTTCGCCCGCAAGCCTTCTTGCGGCTCGGACACGCCCTCTGCGACGGAGAACGACGCTGCCTCCGAAGGCGCGCTCTGCCTGCGGGTCTCCCTGCCGACGATCCGCCCCGACGAGGTGCTCGCCCTCGCGGGCAGCGGCACGGCCCTGGGCGACTGGCAGCGGATCCTCCCCTTCGACGACCGCGAGTTCCCCCTCTGGAGCCGCACGCTGCCGGCCGACGCCCCCTTCGAATACAAACTGCTCGTCGCCGACCGGCAGACGCTGCGCCCGCTCCGCTGGGAGGAGGGCGGCAACCGCCGTCGGGAGGCGCTGCCCGAGGGTACGGGAGCGGTCGAAGCGCTCGTACCCCGCTTTGCGGCCTGCGACTGGCGCGGAGCGGGGACGGCCGTCCCCGTCTTCTCGCTCCGCTCGGAGGAGGATTTCGGCATCGGCGAATTCGCCGATCTGAAGCTCCTCGCCGACTGGGCCGCAGCGACGGGACAGAGCATCCTGCAACTGCTGCCGATCAACGACACGACGATGAGCGGCACGTGGGAGGACTCCTACCCCTACAACGCCAATTCGGCCTTCGCGCTCCACCCGCAGTACATCCGTCTGACGGAGGCGGGCGTGGAGCCCGACGCCGCATACCGTCGCCTGCAGGCCGAGCTGAACGCCCTGCCGCAGATCGACTACGAACGCGTCAACCGCGCCAAAAACGAGCTGCTGCGCCGCGCCTTCGCCCGCCACGGGGCCCGCACGGCCGCCGAGAGCGACTACCGCGCCTTCGTCGAGGCGAACCGCGCATGGCTCATCCCCTACGCCCTCTTCCGCACCCTGCGCGACGAGTTCGGCACGGCCGATTTCGCGCAATGGGGCGCGATGGCGCACTACGACGCCGCGCGCGCGGAGGAGTACGGCCGCCGCCACGCGGACGAAATCGCCTTCCACTGCTACGTGCAATACCACCTGCACCGCCAGCTCTCGGAGGCCTGCCGCTACGCCCGCAGCCGCGGCATCGTCCTCAAGGGAGACCTGCCGATCGGCATCAGCCGCACGAGCTGCGACGCGTGGCTTTCGCCGCACCTCTTCCACATGGATTCGCAGGCGGGGGCGCCGCCCGACGCCTTCTCCGCCACGGGCCAGAACTGGGGATTCCCGACCTACGACTGGGAGCGGATGGCCGCCGACGACTACGCCTGGTGGCGGGCCCGTCTGGCGAAGATGGCCGACTATTTCGACGCCTACCGCATCGATCACCTGCTCGGCTTCTTCCGCATCTGGGAGATCCCGCTGCACGCCGTGCACGGACTGGCGGGGTGCTTCAACCCCGCCTTGCCCTACTCGGCCGAAGAGCTGCTCGAAGCGGGCTTCGACCTCACGGAAGAACGATACACGACGCCCGTCGCCGACGACCGGCGGCTGGCCGACCTCTTCGGTGCGGATGCCGGCTATGTGCGCGCGACCTGCTTCGCGGCGGACGGACGGCCCCTTCCCGACTGCGACACGCAGCGCAAGGCCGCCGCATGCTTCGCGGGCGACGACGAGCGTTCGACGCGCATCCGCTCGGGGCTCTTCACGCTGCTCGACGACGTGCTGTTCCTCGAAGATCCGCGCCGCAAAGGGTTCTTCCACCCCCGCATCGGCGGCCGCGACACGGCCTGCTACGCCGCACTCGACCCGCAGCGCCGAGCCGCCTTCGACCGCCTGCACGACGACTTTTTCTACCGTCGCCACAACGAGTTCTGGAAAGCCTCGGCCCTTCGGAAACTCCCCGCGCTGCTCGACGCCACGGGGATGCTCGCCTGCGGCGAGGACCTCGGCATGATCCCCGCCTGCGTTCCCGAGACGATGCACTGCCTGAAGCTCCTCTCGCTCGAAATCCAGCGCATGCCCAAGCTCTTTGGCGAGACCTTCGCCGATCCGCAACGCTACCCCCGTCTCTCGGTCGCGACCACCTCGACGCACGACATGACGCCGCTCCGCGCCTGGTGGGAGGAGGATCGCGCCCTCACGCAGCGCTATTACGAAGAGGTGCTCGGCGAAACGGGCGAGGCGCCCCGCAGCTGCCCGCCCGACCTCTGCCGCCGCATCGTCGAGGCGCACCTCGCCTCGCCCGCGCTCTTCACGATCCTGCCCGTGCAGGACTGGCTCGCCGTCGACGGCGAGCTGCGCTACGCCCGTCCCGAAGAGGAGCGCATCAACGTGCCCGCCATCCCGCGCTACCTCTGGCGCTACCGCCTCCATCTCCCGCTCGAACGGCTGTTGCAGGCCTCGGCCTTCAACGAACGGCTGCGCGAAGCGGTGATCCGCAACGGCCGCGGATAGGACGAACGAAGCCGCCGAAGGAACTGCTCCTTCGGCGGCTTCGTTTTCGGTCGCGGGCGGCTTATTCGCGTCCGCGGAGGAAGCACTCGATCGTATTCTCCATCAGGCAGGCGATCGTCATCGGCCCCACGCCGCCCGGGACGGGGGTAATGACCGACGCCTTGGGCTCGATGGCGGCGTAGTCGACGTCGCCGCAGAGCTTGCCCGTCTCGGGATCGCGGTTGACGCCCACGTCGATCACCACCGCGCCGTCGCTCACCATGTCGGCCGTCACGAACTTCGGACGTCCGATCGCCACGACCAGAATTTCGGCGCGGCGCGTCACCTCGGCGAGGTTCTTCGTGCGGCTGTGGGCGACCGTCACCGTCGCGTTGCGGTCGAGCAGCAGCTTCGACACGGGCAGCCCCACGATGTTGCTGCGGCCGATCACCACCGCCTCGCGCCCCGCGATGTCGACGCCTGCGCGCTCCAGCATGCGGATGATCCCCTTCGGCGTGCAGGGCAGCGTGCAGGGCTGCTTCTGCCACAGCGCGGCGACGTTCGCGGGATGGAAGCCGTCGACGTCCTTGCGAACGTCGATGGCGGCGATGACGCGCTCCTCGCGGATGTGTGCGGGGAGCGGCAGCTGCACCAGGATGCCGTCCACCTCGTCATCGGCGTTCAGCTCGGCGATGAGCGCCAGGAGCTCCTCTTCCGTGATCGACGCCTCGCGGCGGATCGTCGTATTGCGGATCCCCACCTCGGCCGAAGCCTTCGCCTTGCCTGTCACGTAGGAGACGCTGGCGGGGTTGTCGCCCACCAGAATCACCGCCAGATGAGGCACACGACCGTATTTGGCGGGAAATTCGGCCACCTCGGCGGCCATCGCGGCCTTCATCGAGGCCGAAAGTTCTTTACCGGAAATAATCATCGTTGTTCGCTTTGCTTAATCGTTTTGCTTCGATCCGACGTCGCGCCGTGCGGACGGATCGGGTTGTCGTTCGTCGCATCGGGCGCACGGCACCCGCGGCCGCACTATTCGTCCAGCGCGCAGTGACCGATGTCGGTACGGTGGAACAGGTTGTCGCAGGCGATGCGCGCCACGTCGGCCAGCGCCTTTTCGCGCGCCTCGGCGAGCGTCGCGCCCTGCCCCACGACGAAGAGCACGCGGCCGCCCGCCGTCAGCACGCGGTCGCCTTCGGCCTTCGTACCCATGTGGTAGACGCATCCTTCGACCCGATCGAGGCCCTCGATTTCGACCCCCTTCGCATAGCTGCCCGGGTAGCCTTTCGAAGCCAGCACGATGCCGAGCGTCGCCCGCTCGTCCCACTCGAGGGTCGCCTCGCCGCCGTCGGCCACGGCGCAGAAGATATCGACGATGTCGCTCTTCAGACGCGGCAGCACCACCTCCGTTTCGGGATCGCCGAAGCGGGCGTTGAACTCGATCACCTTGATGCCCTGCGGCGTCTTCATCAGACCGCCGTACAACACCCCTTCGAAGGGGCACCCCTCGGCGACCATGGCGCGCGCCACGGGCTTCAGGATCCGTTCCAGCGAGTAGCGTTCGTCCTCGGCCGTCACGAAAGGCAGCGGCGAGTAGGCGCCCATGCCGCCCGTGTTGGGCCCCTTGTCGCCGTCGTAGGCGCGTTTGTGGTCCTGGGCCAGCTGCATCGGCCATACGCGTTCGCCCGAGACGAAGCACATGAACGAAAACTCGGGGCCCGTCAGGAACTCTTCGACGACCACCTTGCCGCGACCGAACTTGTCGTCCAGCAGCATGTCGCGCAACGCCGCATCGGCCTCCTCCATCGTTTCGGCGATCACGACCCCCTTGCCTGCGGCCAGGCCGTCGTACTTGAGCACGGTCGGCAGCGGACGGGTCGCTACGTAGGCGCGCGCCTCGTCGTACGAGGTAAAGGCACGGAAAGCGGCCGTCGGAACGTCGTACTTGGTCATGAGCTCCTTGGCGAACTCCTTGCTCGACTCGATGCGGGCCGCAGCCTGCGTCGGGCCGAAGATGCGCAGCCCCGCCGCCTTGAAGGCGTCGACCACGCCGACGGCCAGCGCCGCCTCGGGACCGACGACCGTCAGGCCGATCTCCCGCTCGCGGGCGAAGGCGACGAGCCGTTCGACCTCCGTTTCGCGGATCGCCACGCATTCGGCCCGGCGGGCGATGCCCGCATTGCCCGGGGCGGCATAGATCTTCGCCGCCTGCGGCGAACGCGACAGGGCATCGACGATGGCGTGTTCGCGACCGCCCGATCCGATGACGAGGATATTGAGTTGTTTCATGATGGATTGCGTTAGGTTTTAGTGTTTGTTCAAACGGGGTGTCCTGCAAATCCGTCGCAGCAGCCCCCCCTTCGGCGGAGGGCTGTACGGGCAGCCTCCTGCCCGCCCGAAAACGGCGGCCGCTCGTTCGGGCGAACCGCACGAACGCCCGACAAGAGCAGCAGACCCTCACCCCCGCTTCATGCGGAGCGCGCGACCAGCCCGCCGACGAGCGGTGCCGATCGCGTGCCTCCGTCTAATGCTTGAAGTGGCGTTCGCCCGTGAAGCTCATCGCGATGCCCAGTTCGTCGGCCTTGCGGATCGAATCCTCGTCGCGCACCGAGCCGCCCGGCTGCACGATCGCCGTCACGCCGTACTCGGCAGCCAGCGTCACGCAGTCGTCGAAGGGGAAGAAGCCGTCCGAGGCGAGCACCACGCCCTCCGCGAAACCCGCGGCGCGGGCCTGCTTGAGGGCGATTTCGGCCGAACCGATGCGGTTCATCTGCCCGGCGCCCACGCCCAGTGTGCGGCCTTCCTTCACGGCGACGATGGCGTTCGACTTGACGTGCTTCACGATGCGCCAGCCGAAATTCAGATCGGCCAGTTCGGCGTCGGTCGGACGCTTCGCCGTCACGCACATGCCGGCCTCGACCCGCTTGGTGGTCGTGTCGAGGTTCTGCACCAGCAGACCGCCCGTCACGCTCACGTATTGGCGCTGCACGGCGTCGCTATGCGTCATGTCGACCTCGACCAGTCGCAGGTTCTTCTTCTTCGTCAGCACCTCCAGCGCCCCCTCTTCGAATTTCGGGGCCATGATGATCTCCAGGAAGATCGGCTTCATCAGCTCGGCCGCCTCGCGCGTCAGCGGGCGGTTCACGGCGACGATGCCGCCGAAGATCGAGACCTTGTCGGCTTCGTAGGCCTTCGTCCAAGCCTCGACGACGTCGCGGCCCGTGGCGGCGCCGCAGGGGTTCATGTGCTTGAGTCCCACGCAGAAGGGCTCATCGAACTCGCGCACGATCTGCAGGGCGGCATTGGCATCCTGAATGTTGTTGTAGGAGAGCTCCTTGCCGTGCAGCTGACGCGCCGTGGCCAGCGAGAAAGGCAGCGTAACGCCCGTCTCGCGGTAGAAATCGGCCGACTGGTGCGGGTTCTCGCCGTAGCGCAGCGGCTGCACGCGGTCGAACTCCAGGAACAGCTTCTCGTTCAGCCCCGCCTGACGGCGCATGTAGGTGGCGATCATCGCATCGTACTGCGCCGTATGGGTATAGGCCTTGGCCGAGAGTTCGAGACGCGTCTGCTTCTGGGTGTCGCCTCCTCGGCCGATCTCCTCCAGCACGCGGGCGTAGTCGGCGGGGTCGCAGAGGACCGTCACGTCGGCCCAGTTCTTGGCGGCCGAGCGCAGCATCGACGGACCGCCGATGTCGATGTTCTCGATCGCCTCCTCGATCGTCACGCCCTCCTTGGCGATCGTCTGACGGAACGGGTAGAGGTTCACGCAGACCATGTCGATCCACTCGATGCCGTTCTCCTCGAGGGCGGCGCGGTGCGACGGATCGTCGCGGCGGGCCAGCAGGCCGCCGTGCACCTTCGGGTGGAGGGTCTTGACGCGGCCGTCGCAGATCTCGGGGAAGCCCGTGACGTCGCTGATGTTGATGACCTCGACGCCGCTGTCGAGCAGGAGTTTCATCGTACCGCCCGTGGCGATCACCTCCCAGCCCAGCGCACGCAGGCCCTTGGCGAACTCGACGATGCCCGTCTTGTCGCTTACACTGATTAAAGCACGTTTCATAGGTTTATCTTCTTTTATTTCATATACATTCGAATGGAGGCGAGGTTGCGCGCCTCCCGTCCGTCCGCGAAAAGGCCGCCGCGGAGCGCCGACGCCGTGCCGGAAACACCCGTTGCGACTCCCCCCGCGGCCGAATCACTCGGTCAGCAGGCGGCGGATCGTCTCGACGTAGAGCGGGTACTCCGTCGCATGGATGCGCCGTTCGATCTCCGCGCGGTCGCTGCCGTCGTATTCGAAGGCGCGCTGCGCGAGGATGCGGCCGCCGTCGAGCGAACGATCCACCTCGTGAACCGTCACGCCGAAGACCTTCACCCCCGCCTCGATCGCCTGCTCGACGGCATGCGCCCCGCGGAAAGCGGGCAGCAGCGAGGGGTGGATGTTGATGATCCGACCGCCGTAGGCGTCGAGCAGCGTCTCGCCCACCAGCCGCATATAGCCCGCCAGGCAGACCAGGCAGACCTCCGCGGCATCGAGCCGCGCGACGATCTCGCGTTCGTAGTCCGCCTTCGAGGCGTAGGCTTTCGGCGTGAAGGCGAAGCAGGGGATGCCGTGGCGGGCGGCTCGCGCCACCACCTCGGCCGAGGGACGGTCCGAAACGACCAGCACGACCTCGGCGGGGAGTTCGCCCCGCTCGGCGGCCGTTGCGATCGCCTCGAAATTGGTGCCCGTGCCGCTGGCGAATACCGCGATGCGCCTTTTCATGCTATCGGATCACGACCCCTTCGGTATCCGTCACGCGGCCGATCACCGAGGCGCGTTCGCCCTGCTCGGCGAGGATCGCGATCGCCCGATCGGCCTCCGAAGCGTCGAGGGCGATTACCATGCCGATACCCATGTTGAAGATGTTGAACATCTCGCGGTGCGGAATGCCGCCCCACTTTTCCAGCGCACGGAAGACGGGCAGGATCTCCCACGACCCCTCTTCGATTTCGATGCCCTGCCCCTCGCGGAGGATGCGCGGGATGTTCTCATCGAAGCCGCCGCCCGTGATGTGGCTGATGCCGTGCACGTCGCAGCGACGAATCACCTCGAGCACCTGCTTGACGTAGATGCGCGTCGGCGTGAGCAGCTTTTCGCCCAGCGGTGCACCGGACAGCTCCGCATATTCGCGGTGCAAGTCGAGACCGTTATCGGCCACCACCTTGCGGACGAGGCTGAAGCCGTTCGAGTGCACGCCGCTCGAAGCGATGCCCACCAGCACGTCGCCGACCTTCACCTTCGAGCCGTCGATGAGCTTCTTGCGCTCGACGACGCCCACCGTGAAGCCTGCGATGTCGTATTCGCCGTCGGCGTACATGCCCGGCATTTCGGCCGTCTCGCCGCCCACGAGCGCGCAGCCCGCCTGACGGCAGCCCTCGGCTACGCCCGCCACGATCTGCTCGATCTTCTGCGGCTCGTTGCTCCCCACGGCCACGTAGTCGAGGAAGAGCAGCGGCTCGGCGCCCTGCGCCAGCACGTCGTTGACGCACATCGCCACGGCATCGATGCCGATCGTATCGTGCTTGTCCATGGCGAACGCCAGCTTGAGCTTCGTGCCCACGCCGTCCGTACCGCTCACCAACACGGGCTCCTCGACCTTCAGCGCCGCCAGGTCGAACATCCCGCCGAAGGCGCCGATGTTGCCCATGACGCCCGTGCGGGCCGTCGAGGCGACGTGTTTCTTGATGCGGCGGACCACTTCGTATCCGGCCTCGAGGTTGACGCCGGCCTTTTCATAGGATTGTGCCATAAAAAAGTCTCGTTTTAGAATTTACCGTCTTTGTTCGCGTGCTCCTTGTCGGTGTAGAGCGCCGTCGGATAGCGGCCCGTGAAGCAGGCCGTGCAGAGCTCCTTGCGGCAGCTCGCCTTGTAGAGCGCCGGCTCGGTGAGGAAGGCCAGCGAATCGGCGCCGATCGCCTTGCAGACCTCCGCGACCGACATGCGGGCCGAAATGAGCTCGTCGTAGGTCGAGGTGTCCACGCCGTAGAAGCAGGGGGCGATCATCGGGGGCGAGGCGATGCGCACATGCACTTCGGTGGCACCCGCCTCCTTGAGCAGCGCCACGATGCGGCGCGAGGTGGTGCCGCGCACGATCGAGTCGTCGACCAGCACGACGCGCTTGCCCTTGACGATCGTCCGAACGGCCGAGAGCTTCATGCGCACGCCCTTCTCGCGCAGCTCCTGCGTGGGCTGGATGAAGGTGCGGCCGATGTACTTGTTCTTGATAAGCCCCATCTCGTACGGCAGCCCGCTCGCCTCGGCATAGCCCATGGCGGCGCTCAAGCTCGAATCGGGCACGCCGACCACGATGTCGGCCGCGGCGGGCGACTCCTCGAAGAGCAGACGCCCCGACTCCTTGCGGCAGGCGTGGACGTTGCGCCCCTCGATGTCGCTGTCGGGACGGGCGAAATAGATGTACTCCATCGAGCACATGTGGTAGCGCTTGTACTGCGAATACTGGCTCGACCGCAGGCCGTGGTGATCGATCGTCACCACCTCGCCCGGCTCGACGTCGCGCACATACTCGGCGCCGATCGCGTCGAAGGCGCACGTCTCGCTCGCCACGACGTAGCCGTCGCCGATGCGGCCGATCGAAAGCGGCCGCAGGCCGTACTTGTCGCGGGCGGCATAGAGGCGGCGCGAGGTCATGATGACGAAGGCGAAAGCCCCCTCGAGCATGTTCAGCGCCTCCAGAATGGCGTGGATGCGCGGACGGTCGGCGCAGTGGGTCTCCTTCTTGATCAGGTGGGCCAGCACCTCGCTGTCGGAGCTCGACTGGAAGAGGCTGCCCCGATTTTCGAGGTAGAGCCGCAGCTGGGCCGAGTTGACGATGTTGCCGTTGTGGGCCAGCGAGAAATCGCCCGTGTTGTGGCGGAACAGGAAGGGCTGGACGTTCTCCAAACGGTTGCCGCCCGCCGTCGAATAGCGGACGTGGCCGATGGCCATGCGCCCCTTCAGGCGCGCCAGCTCCTCCTCCTTGAAGACCTCCGTCACGAGCCCCTTGCCCTTGCTGCGATTGAACTCGCCCGCGGGATCGACCGTGACGATGCCGCACCCCTCCTGCCCGCGGTGTTGCAGGGCATGCAGGGCGTAGTAGGTCAGCGAGGCCGCGTTATCGACGCCATAGATGCCGAAAACGCCGCACTCCTCGTGGATCTCGCGATCCGAATAGGGAATCATCATGCGATCGTTCTCGATTTATTTCGTAATCTGCTGCAAACGGGCCAGAATCTCCTCGTAGGCCTCGCGAACGCGACCCAGGTCGCGGCGGAAGCGGTCCTTGTCGAGCTTCTCGTTGGTCGTGGCGTCCCACAGACGGCAGGTGTCGGGCGACACCTCGTCGGCCAGCACGATTTCGCCGTCGGAGGTCTTGCCGAACTCGATCTTGAAATCGATCAGCCGGATGTTCATCTGCGCGAAGAGCCCCTTGAGCACCTCGTTGATCTTTGCCGTCATCTTATAGATCTGGTCCAGCTCCTCGTAGGTGGCGGCGCCGAGCGCCACGGCGTGGTGGTCGTTGATGAGCGGATCGCCCAGCTCGTCCTTCTTGTAGCAGATGTCGAAGATCGTGTTCGAGGGTTCGGTGCCCTCCTCGATGCCCAGACGCTGCGCCATCGAACCCGCCACGACGTTGCGCACGATCACCTCCAGCGGAATGATCATCACGCGGCGGCAGAGCTGGTCGCGCTCGTTGAGCGTCTCGATGTAGTGGGTCTTCACGCCCGCCTTGTGCAGCTCGTGGAAGATGAGGGTCGAAATGGCGTTGTTGAGCACGCCCTTGTTCTCGATCGTGGCCTTCTTCACGTTGTTGAACGCCGTCGCAGCATCCTTGTAGTGGATGATGATCTTGTCGGGATCGTCGGTGAGGAATACCTGTTTTGCCTTGCCTTCGTAGAGCATTTCGAGCTGTTTCATAGGATTTCGGATATTTTAAAGGTTTTTTAGCTGCTTAAGGGTTATTTTTTGCGGAAATAGTTCACCGCATTCTCGAACAGCGGCTGGCGCTTGTTGCCGTCGATGTTCTTGTAGAGGAGCTCCTCGTAGCGCTCCGTATGGCCCATCTTGCCCAGGATGCGGCCGTCGGGCGAGATGATGCCCTCGATCGCATAGGAGGAGCCGTTCGGGTTGTAGGGCGCCTCGGCCGTCGGACGACCCGCGGGGTCGACGTACTGGAAGGCCACCTGTCCGCGCTCGAAGAGCTCGCGGGCCAGCTCCTCGCCGACGACGAACTTGCCTTCGCCGTGGCTGACGGCGATCGCATGCTCCTCGCCGAGGCTGAACGACGAGAGCCACGGCGAACGGGTCGTCGCCACGCGCGTGGTGACGATCTGCGAAATGTGGCGGTTGATGTCATTGCGGAAGAGCGTCGGCGAAGCCTCGGTCACCAGGCCCAGCCGTCCGTAGGGCAGCAGGCCCGACTTGACGAGCGCCTGGAAGCCGTTGCAGATGCCGAGCACCAGACCGCCGCGGTCGAGCAACGCGTGGATTTCGTCGCGGACACGACTGTTGTTCAGCACGTTCACGATCAGCTTGGCGCTGCCGTCGGGTTCGTCGCCCGCCGAGAAACCGCCGCTCAAGACGAAGATGTGGGCCCGGGCGATTTCGCGGCACATCCGGTCGATCGAACGCAGGATGTCGTCGCCCTCCAAGTTGCAGAGGACGCTCGAGCGCACCTCGGCGCCCGCTGCGCGGAAGGCCTTGGCCGTGTCGTAGTCGCAGTTCGTGCCCGGGAAGACGGGCAGGTAGGCGACGGGGTGTTCGACCGCCTCGCCCGGGTAGGTCACCGTGCAGGGAGCCGGCTCGGAGGTCATCACCTCGGCGCGGTTCTCCCCCTTGTCGGGATAGACCGTGGCGAAGCGGGCGCGGTTGGCCTCGTACAGCTCGTCGAGCGCCAGCCGCTCATCGCCGATGCGGATCGCCTCCTCGCCGATCGTGCGGCCCACCTCCTCGGCGGCCTCGAAGGCGAGCGGTTCGGCCGTCTCGACGAGGATCGAACCGTAGGCGAAATCGTAGAGACGCTCCTCGGGCATCGTCACCTCGACGCCGACGCCGTTGCCGAAGGCCATCTTCGCGAGGCCCTCGCCCGCGCCGCCCGTCCCCACGGCCCAGGCCGAGAGGATACGGCCGTCGGCGATCGCGTCGCTGACGAAGGCGAAATTGCGCTTGAGCTGCTCGGTCGAGGGCATGTAATGCGCATCGGGGGTATGGCGGATGAGGTAGAGACGGTGTCCCGCCCCCTTCAGGTCGGTCGAAATGACGCGTGCGGCGTCGACCGTCGTGATGCCGAAGGCCATGAGCATCGGCGGCACGTCGATATCCTGGAACGTGCCCGACATCGAGTCCTTGCCGCCGATCGAGGGCAGCCCCAGTTCGATCTGCATCTTGAGCGCACCGAGCAGCGCAGCGAGGGGCTTGCCCCACGAGGTCGGCTCTTTGGTCATGCGCTCGAAATACTCCTGATAGGAGTAACGCATCTTTTCGTAGCGGGCACCCGCTGCGACCACCTTCGCCGCCGCATCGACGACGGCATACGCTGCACCGTGGTAGGGGCTCCACGAAGCGATCCGGGGGTTATAGCCGAAGGCCATGATGCTGGCCGTGGTCGTGTAGCCGTCGACGGGGAGTTTCTGCACCGAAACCTGCGTCTCGCTGCGCTGCGTGCGTCCGCCGAAGGGCATGAGGACCGTCGAACGGCCGATCGTCGAATCGAACATCTCGATCAGCCCCTTCTGCGACAGGACGTTCCAATCTTTCAGGTTGTTCGTGAAACGCTCGGCCGCCGTGGCGCCCTCGACCGATCGGGCGAAGGGGTCGCGCTCGTCGACGGCGGCGATCGCCGCCTCGGCGTAGTGTTTCGCACCCGCCGAATCGATGAAATCGCGGCGCAGGTCGGCCACCTTGTCGCCCTTGTAGAACATGCGCATGCGCGCCGTGTCGGTCACGTCGGCCACCTCGACCGCCTCGATGTTCTCCTCGCGGCAGTAACCCATGAAGGCCTCGACGTCCTTCGGCTCGATCACGACGGCCATGCGCTCCTGCGACTCGCTGATGGCGAGCTCCGTGGCATTCAGACCGCTGTATTTCGTCGGCACGCGGTCGAGGTAGATGTCCAGCCCGTCGGCCAGCTCGCCGATCGCCACGCTGACGCCGCCCGCACCGAAGTCGTTCGACTTCTTGATAAGACGCGTCACCTCGGCACGGCGGAACAGCCGCTCCAGCTTGCGCTCCTCGGGGGCGTTGCCCTTCTGCACCTCGCTGCCGCACGTCTCGAGCGAACGGGCGTCGTGCTCCTTCGACGAGCCCGTAGCGCCGCCGATACCGTCGCGGCCCGTGCGGCCGCCCAACAGGATGATCCGGTCACCCGCCGCAGGACGCTCGCGCCGTACGTTCTCCGCCTTCACGGCACCCACCACGGCACCCACCTCGAGGCGCTTGGCGACGTAGCCGTCGTGGTAGATCTCGCGCACGTGGGTCGTCGCCAGACCGATCTGGTTGCCGTAGCTCGAATAGCCCGCTGCGGCCTTCTTCGAAATGATGCTCTGCGGCAGCTTGCCGGGGAGCGTCTCGGAGACCTTGCGGTAGATGTCGCCCGCACCCGTCACACGCATCGCCTGGTAGACGTAGCTGCGGCCCGACAGCGGGTCGCGGATCGCGCCGCCCAGACAGGTCGAAGCGCCGCCGAAGGGCTCGATTTCGGTCGGATGGTTGTGCGTCTCGTTCTTGAACTGGAGCAGCCAGCGCTCGGTCGCGCCGTCGACGTCCACGTCGACGAAGATCGAGCAGGCGTTGTTCTCCTCGCTCTGCTCCAGGTCGTCGAGCAGGCCGCGCTTGCGCAGCACGCGGGCGCCGATCGTCGCCATGTCCATCAGGCAGACCGGCTTCGCCTCGCGTCCCAGCTCGCGGCGGATGCGGAGGTAGAGCGCCAGCGACGATTCGATCTCCGACTTGAGGAACGACTCCTCGACGGTGATCCCTTCGAGCTCCGTGGTGAAGGTGGTATGGCGGCAGTGGTCGCTCCAATAGGTATCGAGGATCCGCAGCTCCGTCTCGTAGGGATCGCGCCCCTCCTCGCGGAAATAGCGCACCACCTCGCCCAGGTCGTCGGCGTTCATCGCCAGCCCGCGGCTCTTGCAGAAGGCGCCCCACTCCGTCTCGGGCATCGCGCAAAAGCCGTCGAGCACCTCGACGGGACGCACCTCGGCCTGCTCCTGCTCGGAAAGGACCGCGAGGTTCTTTTCGCGCGATTCGACGGCATTGATATAATAGTGGCGGATCTTGGCCAGCGCCTCCTGCGAAACGCCCGCATCGAAAACGAGCAGTTTCGACGAGCGGATACGCACGTCGGCCGTCGGATCGACCAGTCGCACGCAGTCGACCGCCGAGGCGGCGCGCTGGTCGAACTGGCCGGGCAGGAACTCCACGGCCAGGTGAGGACGGTCGCCGAGGTCGAACGCATCGGTCACCGTATCGGTCACCACCTCGCCGAAGACGCCGTAGCGGCAGCGCTCCACGAGCTCGTCCGTAAAGCCGAAGAGGTCGTAGACGCAGAGCAGGCGCAGCTCCTCGATCTGCAGATTCAGGTTCAGGTTGAGCTCCCGTTTCAGGCTTTCGGCCTCGACACGGAAGCGGGGCTTCTTTTCGACAAAAATGCGGTAGTTCTTCATATCGTACAGTTTCTCATTCTTTTTCGTTTCAGGCGCGGCGCGTCGTCGGGCCGCTATCGCACGAAGCGGTCGGCCCACTGCGCCGCATAGCCGTCGGCGGTCATGCCGACGAAGGTGATGTGGCCCATCTTGCGTTTCGGGCGGCTCTCCGTCTTGCCGTAGAGGTGCACGAAGACGTTTTCGTGCCCCTCGGCCGCGATGCGCTCGGCCGCTTCGAGATCCTGCCCGAGGATGTTCTTCATCACGGTCGGAGCCACGAGCTCGGGCTGCCGGAGCTTTTCGCCCGTCAGGTAACGCACCAGCTCGCGGAACTGGTTGGTCGTCGTCCCCTCGATCGTATAGTGGCCCGAGTTGTGCGGGCGCGGCGCCATCTCGTTGAAATAAAACGCGTCGCCGCGCACGAAGAGCTCGATGGCCAGGATTCCTTCGTAGCCGGCGCTGCGCATGAACGCCTCGGCCGTGCGGCGGATCCGCCGCTCCAGCGCGGGTTCGATCGCCGCAGGGACGAAGCAGAGGTCCAGGATGCCGTCCCGATGGACGTTGCGCCCCATCGGGAAGGAAACGGCCTCGTTGCGGTCGGCCACGACGACGACGCTCGTTTCGTAGTCGAAGGGGACGAACTGCTCCAGGATGCAGGGCACGGCGAGCAGGCGGCAGGCCGCCTCGAAATCGGCCTCCGAGCGCAGCACCTGCTGGCCGTGGCCGTCGTAGCCGAGCGTGCGGGTCTTGAGCACCGCGGGGTAGCCGATCCACTCCAGCGCCGCGCGAAGCGACGCCCGATCGTCGACGGGAGCGAATTCGGGGGTCCGAAAGCCGTGACGGCGGGCATTCTCCTTCTCGCGCAGGCGGTCCTGCGAATCGTAGAGCGGTTTATAGCCCTGCGGAATACGATAACGTTCGGCGAGCGGAATCAGTACGTCGCCCGGCACGTTTTCGAATTCGTAGGTCACCGCATCGCTGCGGCGGCAGAGCTCTTCGAGCGCCGCCGCGTCGTCGTAGGCCGCCACGATGCGCTCGTCCGCGACGGCGAAGGCGGGCGCATCGGCCGCGGGATCGAGCACCGCAGTGCGCACCCCCAGCAGGCGCGCCTGCTCGGCGATCATCAGCCCCAGCTGGCCACCGCCTATGATACCGATCGTCTGCACGTCAAAGCTCGATTTGCAGTACGTCGGCGGTCTGCTTGGCACGGAACGCCTCCAGTTTCTCGGCCACGGCGCCGTCCTGCAGCGCCAGAATCGACGCCGCGATCAGGGCGGCGTTCTTCGCGCCGTTGATGGCCGTCGTCGCCACGGGGACGCCGCCCGGCATCTGGACGATCGAAAGCAGCGAATCGAGGCCGTTCAGGGCGCGCGACTTGACGGGCACGCCCACCACGGGCAGCGTCGTCATCGAGGCGACCATGCCGGGCAGGTGGGCGGCGCCGCCCGCACCCGCGATAATGACCTGCAACCCGCGCTCCTTGGCCGTGCGGGCGTATTCGAAAAGCAGTTCGGGCGTGCGGTGCGCGCTGACGACGCGTTTTTCGAAGACGATGCCCAGCGCATCGAGCATCGTGCAGGCCTCCTGCATCACTTCGTAGTCGCTCACCGACCCCATAATAACTCCGACTCGTATCATTTTTTTTCGTTTGTTGTTCGTTCGCCGTTCCCTCTCCGAAGCAAAACAGAACCGCCACGACATTCGACAGTCATGGCGGTATTCGTCTTATCTATCTGCGCGACACGACTGTTTCGCGTGCACACAAAACCCGCGGGTACGACGCGACACGCCGCAGAACCGCTCGTCAAGCGATCGGCTGCGCCGTTGGCGGAAATCGATATACCCGTTGAGTTTCATGATCGGAAAAAGGACGTACAAAGATAGTCATTCGAGGGCGTTTCACGAAAAGAAACGGCCGAATTTCTACTGACAATTTATCAACAATGGCTATTTCGCCTTCGTTTCGCAGTAGGCGCAGCGCAGCGTGCCGTCCTCGGCCACGCGGAAAATGCGGTCGACATCCTCGGTCGCCGAGATGCAGCGGCGGTTCGAGCAGGTGTGGCCGCCCACGACGTATTCCTGCCCGAAGACGGGCGTATGTTCGTAAGGGCGGTTCGCGTCGGCCCATTCGAGCAGCTTGTAGATCAGCGCCATGCGGACGAACTTGCCGTTCTCGACCTGACGGAAATAGACCGCCCGCGGATCGTTGTCGACGGCCCGCGTGATCTCGTTCACGCGCGGCAGCGGATGCAGGACGATCATATCCTCGCGTGCCGCAGCGAGTTTCGACGGATCGAGCACGAAGCTGTCCTTCACGCGGTCGAACTCCTCCTCGTCGAGGAAGCGCTCCTTCTGCACGCGCGTCATGTAGAGGATGTCGAGCTCGGGCATCGCCTCCTCCATCGTGCGCACCTCGCGAAATTCGAGGTTCGAGTGGGCGCGCATCTCTTTGAGCATGTAGCTCGGCAGACGCAGCTCCTCGGGCGAAATGAGCAGCACGCGGATGCCCTCGTAGCGCGACAGCGCCTTGATGAGCGAGTGGACCGTGCGGCCGAACTTCAGGTCGCCGCAGAAACCGATCGTGAGGTGGTCCAAGCGGCCCTTCTCGCGCTTGATCGTCAGCAGGTCCGTGAGGGTCTGCGTCGGGTGGGCATGGCTGCCGTCGCCCGCGTTGATGACGGGGATGCCCGCATACTGCGACGCCACGAGCGGCGCACCCTCCTTGAAATGACGCATGGCGATGATGTCGGCAAAGCAGCGGATCACGCGCACCGTATCGGCGACGGTCTCGCCCTTCGAGACGGAGGAGGAGTTGGCGTCCGAGAAGCCGATCACCTCGCCGCCCAGCTCCAGCATGGCGGCCGTGAAGCTCAAGCGGGTACGGGTCGACGGCTCGTAAAAGAGCGTAGCGAGTTTTTTGCCCTTGCAGGCCTCGCGGTATTTGGCGCGGTCGGCGATGATCGCCTCGGCGAGCGTAAGAATCTCGTGGATCTCCTCCACCGACAGATCGGTCGGATCGATTAAATGACGCATGGGTAGCAATGAAAAGTGTGAAACATCCGATGGCAGCCTTCGCGGAGGCCGCGGCCGCCCGACAAACAGGCGGCTGCGCCCCCGAAAGGCTATTTCATCCAGCTCTCGTCCGACGGGTTGTCGCGGAACTGCAGCAGCCGCTGCTTGTCCTCGGCACGGATATATCCCTCCTCGGCAGCCACCTCGACCAGTGCGTCGAGGTTCGACAGCGAGCGGTTCACGACCTCGGCGGCGGCCAGACGCTCCAGCCCCTTCTTCATCCCGTAGGTGAAGATCGACGCCACGCCCAGCACCTCGGCACCCGCCTCGCGCAGGGCGTTCACGACCTCGATGCAGGAGCCCGCCGTCGAAATCAGGTCCTCGATGACGACCACCTTCTGGCCCTTCTCCAGCCGGCCCTCGATTTGGTTGCCGCGGCCGTGATCCTTCTGACCCGAGCGGACGTAGCCCATCGGCAGGTCGAGCAGCGTCGCCGTGATGGCGGCGTGGGCGATGCCCGCCGTAGAGGTTCCCATCAGCACCTCCGCCTCGGGATAGTGCGTGCGGACGATCTCGGCCAGCCCCGCCTCGACGTGCTTGCGCACCTCGACGGCCGTCAGCGTCAGACGGTTGTCGCAATAGATCGGGCTCTTGATGCCGCTGGCCCAGGTAAACGGCTGTGCGGGGCGCAGGAAGACGGCGCCGATCGACAGCAGATCTTTGGCAATGAGTTTCTCCATATCGTTCTTGTTTTTTGTTGTGTTCAACTCCATGTAAAGCAGCGGAAAGGGGTTGCCCCAACCGTCCTGCGCGAGACGTCGCACGACCTCGAAGCCGTGCCGGCGGTAAAAAGCGGCCGCCTGCGGATTCTGCTCGTTCACGCAGAGCCTCCGCACGCCGCACCGTCGGACGCCATGCCGCAGCAAACCGCTGCCGATGCCCTCTCCGCGACGGTCGGGGGCGACGAAGAGCATCTCGAGCTCCCCCGCCGACACCCCCATGAAGGCGATCGGCCCGCCGTCGGCGCCGTACGCCACGAAGAGCTCGGGGACGGCGGCCAGCGCCTGCGCGGCCTGCCCGCGGATGCGGCGAATGTCCGCCTCGGTCAGAAACGCGTGCGTCGCGCGCACCGAGGCCTCCCACACGGCGAGCAGCCGACCGCGGAGCGCGGGCGTGCGCGCTTCGGGCGGACAGGCGATCGGTTCGGCCATCGGTCAGAGTGCCTTGCGCAACAGCGGTTCCGCCTCGTCGGGATAGAGCGCACCCTCGTGGACCTTCACCCCGTCGATGTAGAGGGTCGGCACGTAGTAATAATCGTACCGTGCCGCCACATCGGGCTCCTCCGACTCCTCGACGAGCTCGATTCGCAACGCGGCCAGTTCGGGGTGGGCCGCCCGCACCTCGTCGATGTAACGGAACGCCTTCTGGCAGAAGGGGCAGTTCCGCAGGTAAAACAGCTGTATTCGTTTCATGGTTATCCTGTGCTTCGCAGGCAGAGCCCGCGAGGCTCCCCTACTCGTTCAAAAATTCGCGCACGCAGCGGTGATAGGCAGCCACGGGATCGGCAGCGGCCGTGATCGGACGTCCCACCACGATGAAATCCGAGCCGATTTCGCGGGCGCGGGCGGGCGTCGTGACGCGCACCTGGTCCGCCACGTCGCCGTCGGCGAAGCGCACCCCGGGGGTGATCGTCAGAAAACCGGTTCCGCAGGCCTCGTGGACCATGCCCGCCTCCAGCGGCGAGCAGACCACGCCGTCGAGTCCCGCTTCGCGCGTGTTGCGCGCATACTGCACGATCGTCTCGTCGATCGAGGCGCCGATGAGCAGTTCGCGCTGCATGCGCTCCTCGCTCGTCGAGGTGAGCTGCGTCACGGCGATCAGCAGCGGACGCGTACCGTCTTCGCGCGTGAGCCCTTCGCGGGCCGCCTTCATCATTTCGATCGTGCCTGCCGCATGGACGTTGCACATGTCGACGTCAAGCTGCGAGAGCACGGCCATCGCCTTGCGGACCGTATTGGGGATATCATGCAATTTCAGGTCCAGAAAGATCTTGTGACCGCGGCGCTTGATCTCGCGCACGATCGAAGGGCCCTCGGCGTAGTAGAGCTCCATGCCGATCTTGAGGAAGGGTTTGCGCTCCTCGTTCGCGAAGAGGTCGAGGAAACGGAAGGTATCTGCGGCCGATTTGAAGTCGCAGGCGATGATGACGTCGTGTTGCATATCGATCACGTTTATGGTTTTGTTCATACTCGGGCAGCAGCCTGCGGAGGGACGCCGACTGCGGGCCTCCGCTGCGGGAGGCTGCGGCCCGCCGACCTCTGCGAGGTCGTTGTTTGTCTATTGTGCGCAGCCGATGATATCGGCCAGCCGCTCGATGCCGAGGCGCTCCATTTCGGCGGGCAGCCCCTCGACGATCTTTTTCGAGGCGTAGGGGTCGCGCAGGTTGGCGGCGCCGACCTCGACGGCCGTGGCGCCCGCCATCATCATTTCGATCACGTCGCGCGGCGTCTCGACGCCGCCGCACCCGATCACGGGAATGCGGCAGGCCGCTGCCACCTGGAAGACCATCCGCAGGGCTACGGGGAAGATCGCCGCACCCGAGAAGCCGCCCATCGTATTGGCGATCACGGGACGGCGGCGCATCGTATCGATGCGCATGCCGAGCATCGTATTGATGAGGCAGAGACCGTCGGCTCCCGCCTCTTCGCAGGCACGGGCGATCGCGACGATGTCCGTCACGTTGGGCGAAAGCTTGATATAGACGGGTTTGGTCGTCACGGCCTTCACGGCGCGCGTCACCTCGGCGGCCGCCTCGGGCGAGGTGCCGAACGACATGCCGCCGTGCCGCACGTTGGGGCACGAGACGTTGACTTCGATCAGCCCCACCTGCTCCTCGCGGTCGATCCGCTCGCAACAGTAGGCATACTCCTCGATCGAGAAGCCCGAGATGTTGGCGATCACGGGTTTGCGGAAATAGCGCTTGAGACGGGGCAGCTCCTCGGCGATCACGCGGTCGATGCCCGGATTCTGCAGCCCGACGGCATTTATCATGCCCGCCGTGCACTCGGCGATACGGGGCGTGGGATTGCCGAAGCGCGCCTCGCGCGTCGTTCCCTTGAACGAGAAGGTCCCCAGGATGTTGATGTCGTAGAAATCCTTGAACTCGTTGCCGAATCCGAAGGTTCCGCTGGCGGGAATCACGGGGTTGTCCAGCCGCCAGCCGCTCAATACGACCGATGTGTCTTTCATGGCTACCAGATTATTTCCTCCTTTTCGAGCACGGGGCCCTCCTTGCAGATGCGTTTGTTGCCGTATTTGGTTCGGCACGAGCAGCCCATGCAGGCGCCGAAGCCGCAACCCATGCGCTCCTCGAACGACAGCTGGCCGTCCTGCCGCACGCCGTCGCACAGCGCCCGCAGCATCGGCAGCGGACCGCAAGCGTAGAAATAGCCGAAATCGGCCGCCCGTTCGGCGATGGCGGTCGTCACGAACCCCTTCACGCCGCGCGTGCCGTCGGCCGTGGCGACGATCGTCGTGCAGCCCAGCCGCTCGAACTCGTCGGCGTAAAAGACCTCCGAGGCGGTGTTGAAGCCCAGCACCACCGTCACGCGGCGCCCTGCGGCGAGCAGCTCCTTCGCCAGCTTGTACAGAGGCGGAACACCCACCCCGCCCCCGACGAGCAGCGTATGCGGCGCCGCTTTCGAGGGGTCGAAGCCGTTGCCCAGCCCCGTCAGCAGATCGAGCCGTTCGCCCGCGCGCATCGCGCTCATGCGGCGCGTACCCTCGCCCACCACCTTGTAAATCAGCGTGAGGGTCGTCGCATCGGCGTCGCAGACCGAGATCGGACGGCGCAGGTAATGCCCTTCGAGGGCGATGTTGACGAACTGCCCGGGACGGGTGATCCACTGCGTGTCGCCCTCCAGCACGAGGCGCCAAACCGCATCGGTCAACGGCTCGTTCCGAAGAATCGTATAGACGGAATGTTTATAGTCGGTCATAGCATCGGTAATTTCGGTGTTGCATCGGGTCGCTGCTGGACAAGACGGCGGCCCGCCGCACAATCAGGCTGCCGCCTGCGGGGATTCGCCGCCGACCCGACCCGAAAAGTCGGGCCGGCGACCGCCCCTGCGGCTTGCGTTCCCTATTTCGCGTCGATCGTCGAGACGCGCAGCGTGATCTCCTCCAGCACGTCCAGCAGCACGCGCACCGTTTCGAGCGCCGTGAAGACCGTCACGTTGTTCTCGACGGCCGTACGACGGATCTCGTAGCCGTCCAGGCGGGTGTTGTGCTGGTTGATGTCGATCGTGTTGATGACGTAGCTGACGTGTCCCTGACGCAGCGCATCGATGATCTCCGAGCTCCCTTCGTGCAGCTTGCGGCGCGTGCGGGTGCGGATGCCGTGCTTGCGCAGGTAGTCCGCCGTGCCGGTCGTCGCCTCGATGTTGAAGCCCAGGTCGTAGAAGCGCTTGACGAGCGGCAGCGCCGCCGCCTTGTCGGGATCGGCGATCGAGACGAAGATCGTCCCGTAGTTCGAAACGTTCATGCCCGTCGCCTGCAGCGCCTTGTAGAGGGCGCGCGTCAGCTTGTCGTCGTAGCCGATCGCCTCGCCCGTCGATTTCATCTCGGGCGAAAGGTAGGAGTCCATGCCGCGGATCTTGGCGAACGAGAAGGCGGGCGCCTTGACGTACCAGCGCGTCTTCTCCTTGCCGTAGACCTCCGTGATCCCCTGCTCGCGCAGCGAGCGGCCGAGGATCACCTGCGTGGCGATGTGGGCCATCGGAACGCCCGTCGATTTCGACAGGAAAGGCACCGTACGCGACGAACGGGGATTCACCTCGATCACGTAGACGTCGTCTTTCGCATCGACGATGAACTGGATGTTATACAGACCGACGATGCCGATCCGAAGACCGAGGCGCACCGTATAGTCGATGATCTTCTTGCGGGCCTCCTGCGAGACGCTGAAGGTCGGATAGACGCTGATCGAGTCGCCCGAGTGGATACCCGTACGCTCGACGTGCTCCATGATGCCCGGGATGAAGACGTCCTTGCCGTCGCAGATGGCGTCCACCTCGAGCTCCTTGCCCATGATGTAGCGGTCCACCAGAACGGGCGAGTCGACGTTCACCTCGACGGCCGTCTGGAGGTAGTGGCGCAGGCGCTCTTCGTTCGAAACGATCTGCATGGCTCGGCCGCCCAGCACGTAGCTCGGACGCACGAGCACGGGATAGCCGATGCGGGCCGCGGCGCGTACGCCCGCCTCGATGTCGGTCACCGCCTCGGCCTCGGGCTGCGGGATGCCGAGCTCCTCCATGATCTTCTCGAAGCAACCGCGGTCCTCGGCGTTGCGGATCGCCTCGCAGTCGGTGCCGATGATCGGAACCCCGAGCTGTGCCAGCGGCTCGGCCAGGTTGATGGCCGTCTGGCCGCCCAGCGAAACGACGATCGCCTTGGGCCGTTCGAGGTGGATGACGTTCATCACGTCCTCGACCGTCAGCGGCTCGAAATAGAGCTTGTCGCTGGTCGTGTAGTCGGTCGAAACGGTCTCGGGGTTGTTGTTGATGATGATCGCCTCGTAGCCCGCCTCGCGAATCGACCAGATGGCGTGTACGGTCGAGTAGTCGAACTCGACGCCCTGACCGATGCGGATCGGGCCCGAACCCAGCACGACGATCTTCTCCTTGTCGCTGACGATCGATTCGTTCTCCTCCTCGTAGGTCGAGTAGAAATAGGGCACGTACGAGGCGAACTCGCCGCCGCACGTATCGATCATCTTGTAGACGGGGAAGATGCCGTGCTCCTTGCGCAGGGCGTAGAGCTCGTGCTCGGTCATGCCCCAGAGCTGCCCGATGAACTTGTCGCCGAAGCCCATGCGCTTCGCGTCGCGCAGCGTCTCCAGGTCGCCCTTGTTGGCGCGTACGACCTGCTCCATCTCGACGATGTTCTTGAACTTCTCGAGGAAGAACATGTCGATCTTCGTGTTGTTGTAGATCATCACCAGATCGACGCCGTTGCGGATCAGCTGCGCAATGGCGTACAGACGGTCGTCGGTCGCCTCCTTGATGTAGGCCAGCAGCTCGTCGTTGGTCGAGTGGTCGAATTTCTTGTGGTAGATGTGGCAGACGCCCGTTTCGAGCGACCGCACGGCCTTGAGCAGCGACTCCTCCATCGTGCGGCCGATGGCCATCACCTCGCCCGTTGCCTTCATCTGCGTGCCGAGCTTATTCGAGGCGTCGGAGAACTTGTCGAAGGGGAAACGCGCCACCTTCGTCACGACGTAATCGAGCGCCGGCTCGAACGAGGCGGGGGTGTTGGCGATGCGGATCTCGTCGAGCGTGAGGCCCACGGCGATCTTGGCGCTCACGCGGGCGATCGGGAAGCCCGACGCCTTCGAGGCGAGGGCCGACGAACGCGACACGCGCGGGTTGACCTCGATCAGGTAGTAGCGGAACGAGAGCGGGTCGAGGGCGAACTGGACGTTGCAGCCGCCTTCGATCTTCAGCTCGCGGATGATCTTCAGGGCCGACGTGCGCAACATCTGGAACTCCTTGTTGGTGAGCGTCTGGCAGGGAGCCACGACGATCGAGTCGCCCGTGTGGATGCCGACGGGGTCGACGTTCTCCATCGAGCAGATGGCGATCGCCGTGTCGTTGGCGTCGCGCATCACCTCGAACTCGATCTCCTTATACCCCTTGATGCTCTTCTCGATGAGCACCTGATGCACGGGCGAGAGGAAGAGCGCGTTGCGCATCATTTCGCGCAGCTCGGCCTCCGTGTCGACGAAGCCGCCGCCCGTGCCGCCCAGCGTGAAGGCGGGACGCAGCACGACGGGATAGCCGATCTGCGCGGCGATCTCGACGCCCTCCTCGATCGAGGTGGCGACGGCCGACGGCAGCACCGGTTCGCCCAGCGACTGGCACAGCTCCTTGAAGAGTTCGCGGTCCTCGGCGCGCTCGATCGACGAGAAGCTCGTGCCGAGGATCTCCACCTGGCACTCTTCGAGGATGCCCTTCTTGGCGAGCTGCACCGCCAGATTCAGACCCGTCTGTCCGCCCAGCCCCGGCACGATCGCGTCGGGACGCTCGTAGCGGATGATCTTGGCGACGTATTCGAGCGTCAGCGGCTCCATGTAGACCTTGTCGGCGATGTGCGTGTCGGTCATGATCGTCGCGGGATTCGAATTGACCAGAATCACTTCGTATCCCTCTTCGCGCAGCGCCAGGCAGGCCTGCGTACCCGCATAGTCGAACTCGGCGGCCTGACCGATCACGATCGGGCCCGAGCCGATGACCATCACTTTCTTTATATCGGTTCTTTTAGGCATTTTTTCTTCCCTCCTCCATTATGTGTACGAACTTCTTGAACAAGTAGCAGCTGTCCAGCGGACCTGCGGCGCTCTCGGGGTGATACTGCATCGAGAAGACGCGGTCGGCCGGGCAGGCGATTCCCTCGACCGATCCGTCGAGCAGGTTGACGTGCGTCACTTCGAGCCCCGTTCCCGCCAGCGAGTCGGGATCGACCGCATAGCTGTGGTTCTGGCTCGTGATCTCGATCAACCCCGTTTCGAGGCACTTCACGGGGTGGTTCGCGCCGCGGTGGCCGAACTTCATCTTGCGCGTGCGGGCGCCGTAGGCGAGCGCCAGCAGCTGATGGCCCATGCAGATGCCGAAGATCGGCAGGCGGCCGCGCAGCTTGCGGATCGTATCGATGGCGGGCTGCACGTCCTCGGGGTTGCCCGGGCCGTTCGACAGCACGATACCGTCAGGACGGAAGGCGAGGATCTCCTCGACGGTCGCGTCGTAGGGGACGATCGTCACGTTGCAGCCCACCTTGTTGAGCTGTCGGATGATGTTGTTCTTGATGCCGCAGTCGATCGCCACCACGTCGTAGGTGTGGTTCGGTACGCGCGACATCCAGCGCTTCTTGCAGCTCACGCGCGCCACCATGTCGTGCGGCATCACGTAGGCGCGCAGCCGCGCCAGCGCCTCCTCGCGGGGGGTCGACGCGTCGGTGATGATGACCTTCTGCATCCCCTCGTCGCGGATGATGCGCGTCAGGGCACGCGTATCGAGCCCCTGGATGCCCGGGATGCCGTACTCTTCGAGCACCTCGTGCAGCGTCCGCGTATAGCGGAAATTCGAGGGCAGATCGTTGTACTCGCGCACGATCATGCCGCCGATGGTCGGGGTTTTCGTTTCGTAGTCCTCGTCGGCCATGCCGTAGTTGCCGATCAGCGGGTAGGTCATCACCACCATCTGGTCCGTGTACGAGGGATCGGACATGATCTCCTGGTACCCGACGACCGACGTGTTGAAGACGATCTCGTTGACGGCCTCGCGGTCGGCACCGAAGCCGTAACCGTAGAACTCGCGGCCGTTCTCCAAGACAATTTTCTTCGTATAAGCTTTCATCGTATCTATTTGGTGTTCATTGTTTCTTCATCGTAGACGCAGCGGCCGTCGACCACCGTGCGGACGGCACGGCCCGTGACGGTCCGACCCGCGAAGGGCGTGGCGCGCCCCTTCGAGCGGAAACGCTCGGGATCGATCGCGTAGGGCGTGTCGAGGTCGAGCACCGTAAAGTCGGCCGCTTCGCCCGGGCGCAGGCCGCCGCCGAAGCCGAACAGGCGGCGCGGGTTGACCGACATGAGTTCCACGAGCCGTTCGAGCGTCACGACGCCCGTGCGAACGAGCCCCGTGTAAAGGACGCCGAAGGCGCATTCGAGCCCCACGATGCCCATGGCGCTGCGCTCCAGTCCGCGCGATTTCTCCTCGGCCGAGTGGGGCGCGTGGTCGGTGGCGATCACCTCGATCGTCCCGTCCTGAATCCCCTCGACGAGCGCCGCGCGGTCGGCGCGACTGCGCAGGGGCGGGTTCATCTTCCAGCGCCCCTCCTCCTGCAGATCCTCGTCGCAGAGGAGCAGGTAGTGCGGCGCCGTTTCGCAGCTGACGGCCAGTCCCGCCGCCTTGGCCTGCCGCACCAGCTCGACGCTCTCTTTGGTCGAGACGTGGCAGACGTGGTAGCGGCACCCCGTCTCGGCGACCAGACGCAGGTCGCGCTCGACCTGCCGCCATTCGCTCTCGGACGAAATGCCCCGATGGCCGTGCGCACGGCAGTAGTCGCCGTCGTGGATGTAGCCGCCGCGCAGCAACTCGTTCACCTCGCAGTGGGCGACGATCGGTTTGCCGAGGCGGGCCGCCTCGACCATCGCCCGACGCATCGTCTCGTCGTCCTGCACGCCGCGGCCGTCGTCCGAGAAGCCGACCACCGAAGGGGCCATCGCCGCCAGATCGGCCAGCTCGCCCCCGCCGCGCTGTCCCCGCGTGATGCAGCCGTACGGGACGACCTTCACCACGGCCTCGCGGGCGATCAGTTCGCGCTGCACGGCGAGCGTCGCGGCCGTATCGGGCGCGGGGTTCAGGTTCGGCATCGCGCAGACGAGCGTGTAACCGCCCGCCGCCGCGGCCGCCGTGCCCGTCGCTATGGTCTCCTTGTAGGAGAAGCCCGGTTCGCGCAGATGAACATGGACGTCGACCAGGCCGGGCACGACCGTCGCCCCCTTCAGATCGACAACCCGATCGCCCTCGGCCGCCTCCGTCGGCTCGACGAAACGGCCCGCCGCGACGGCCAGGGTCCGCTCCGAGAAACCGCCGTCGACGTAGCACCGCGCATGCGTATAAATCGTTTTCATGGCAATCTTTTTTATCGCTCTCCCGCCTCTGCGGAAAGATTCCAAAAAAATAGGGTAACCGAAACAGTTACCCTATTATAGACAATGATTCCGACGGATGATCGAACGCCAACCCCGACCGACAGGCTGCCTGCTTTTGTTCGGATGGGGATATGGGGCGGTTCTTCATCATGCGGCGTTGTGCGGCCGTGCGTACGGCTCGGAATCGTTCTGTGGCGGCAAAGGTAGCGCCTTTTCGGCGCACGTGCAAGCGAAGGAGCCAATTTTTTTTCAACAAATTGTCAAACGCGGCGGCACCCGCCTTGTCGGACTAAATAATTAGTACTATATTTGCCGCAGTAAAAGTCCGAACCCATGCGCAACACCACCCTCTTCGCGATCCTCGTCGCCGGCATCCTCGCCGTCGTCTACCTGCAACTCGCCCGCCCGACCCGCACGGTCGTCCTCGAAGGGCGCTTTACGGAGGAGCTCGAGGGCATCGACGGCGGCTACGCCTACCTCGTCACGGAAGACGCGACCGGTGGCGAACGGCGGCTGGACTCCTGCCTGATCTGCGGCAACCGCTTCACGCTGACCACCGACGTGCAGACGCGGCGGCTGACGGCGCGGGTCCGCTTCGCGCAGATCGACCTCGAACGCGAGCTTCAGCTCGAACCCGGGCGCGACGTCTCACTGACGATTCGTCCGCTCGACCTGCATGCGCAGTACGAAGCGGCCGTGCGCGAAGCGATCGCACGGCTCGACTCGACGGGTCTGACCCTGCCCGACAGCCTTTGGCAGGAGCGGCAGGAGCGCGACGACCCCGCTATTTCCCGTTGATTTTCAGTTCTCCGAAGGTGCGGCGGCCGCAGAGGTAACGCCAAAGGATCGATCCGCGCCAAATGGTCGGCAGCGTCCCCGACGGCCGTCGGCCGCGAATCGTCCGCCGTTTGGCGACCAGCCGTTCGCGCCACCGCAGAAAATCGGCCCACGCACGGAAGACGGCGCAGAAATTGGCGCGCTGCCCCTGCAGCAGATAGGTCGCGGCGGCCAGCAGATCGAGCCACGGCCGCAACAGCAGCACGCATGCCAACTGGCCGCGCGAAGCGCATTTGAAGAGCATCGCCAGGTTGTTGCGGTGGTTGAAGAAGACCTTGCGCGGCGAATCGGTCTGCAATGTGCCGCCGCCGTAGTGATAGACCGTGCTTTCGGGCACGATCCGCACACGCCATCCCGCCAGCTGCATCCGCCAGCAAAGATCGACCTCCTCCATGTGGGCGAAGAAATCGTCGTCGAAGCCGCCCAGTTCGCGAAAGAGCGCGGCACGGCAGCAGAAGGCCGCCCCCGTCACCCAGCCTACGTCGCGCGCATCGTCGTACTGCCCCTCGTCGCGCTCCACCGTGCGCAGCACGCGGCCGCGGCAGAAGGGATAGCCCAGAAAATCGAGGTAGCCGCCCGCGGCCCCCGCATATTCGAAGCGGTCGCGCCGCTCGACCGAGCGCAGCTTCGGCGCGCAGGCCGCCACGTCGGGGTTTTCGTCGAGGCAGCGCACGAGCGGCTCGACCCATCCCGCGGGGGTCTCGACATCGGTATTGAGCAGGATCAGGTAATCGGCGTCGATCTGCCGCAGGGCGCGGTTGTAGCCCCCCGCAAAGCCGTAGTTGCGGTCGAGCAGCACCCGCTCCACAGTCGGGAAATCGCGTTCGAGCAGCGCCGCCGAATCGTCCGTCGAGCCGTTGTCGGCCACGACGACGCCCACCCCTTCGGGCGCGGTGGCGACGACCGACGGCAGGTAGCGGCGCAGGTGCTCGGCACCGTTCCAGTTCAGCAGGACGATTTTACTCTTCGGCATCGTGTTTTTGCTTCCAGCGACGATGCGACCACATCCAAAGTTCGGGCCGCTCCTGAATCATCCGCTCCAAACGGCGCACGTAGCGCTCCGTGACGGCATGCTTGCCGATGGGCTCCTCGCCGTCGTAGAGCTGTTCGAAACGGATGCGGTAGCGGCCGCGCCCCACGCGATAGACATCGGTGAAGAGCACCGGCATGCCGTAGCGCAGCGCCAGCTGCTCGGGGCCGTCGTAGAAGACCGTATCCTGGTTCAGGAAACGATACCAGTGGGCGTCGGGACGACGCGGCGGGTTCTGGTCGGCGATCATGCCGAGGGCCAGCCGACGGCCGTTGTAGCCCGTGTCGCGGTGGTGGAGGTAGAAGCGCATCGCCTCGCGTTTGGCCACGGGAACCGAATAGCGGGTCGTGCGCAGACGGCGGTAAAAGCAGTCGAGCACGGCGCTCCGCAGCGGATGATAGATGCCGATGGCCATGATCGTCTCGTCGTAATAGGACATGAAGGAGCCCAGCTCCCAGCAGCCGTAGTGCGCCATGCAGGCGATCCAGTCGCGGCCGCGGGTCATCGCCCGCATCTGGTCGAGGTTTTCGATCGTGAAATAGCGGCGGATCTTGCGCGGCGGCATGTAGGAGAGGTTCATCGTGCCGATGAACATTTCGGCGAGCGTATGGTAGTACTTGCGGGCCAGGCGGCGCAGCGAACGTTCGTCGCGCTCGGGAAAGGAGCGGCGCAGGTTGTCGAGGATCACCCGACGGCGGTAGTGGAGCAGATCGCAGAAGATAAAGAAGAGGATCGGCTCGAAGACATAATATTTGATTTGGTACGGCACCACGGCAATCAGACGCGCGAAGCCCCACAGGAGCTCCAGGGCGATGCGCTGGCCGAGGTGCAGGTCACTCGTTTTCGTTTTCATCGTCGACAGGGGTTTCTTCCGAAGATTTGTGTTTGCGCGACTTGCCCGCGACGACCAGCACGAATTCGCCTTTGGGCTCGGTCGCGCGGAAATGGGCCAGCACGTCGGCTACGGTGCCGCGGAGGGTTTGTTCGAATTTCTTGGTCAGCTCGCGCGAGACGGAGATCAGACGGTCGGGACCGAAGACCTCGGCGAACTGTTCGAGGCACTTCACGACGCGGTAGGGCGACTCGTAGAAGATCATCGTCCGCTCCTCGTCGGCGCAGCGCTGCAACTGTTTGAGGCGTCCCTTCTTCTGCGGCAGGAAGCCTTCGAAGCAGAAGCGGTCGCAGGGAAAGCCGCTGTCGACCAGCGCGGGGATGAGCGCCGTGGCACCGGGCAGCGTCTCGACCTCGACACCCTGTTCGACGCAGGTGCGCACGAGCAGGAAGCCCGGGTCCGAAATGCCGGGCGTGCCCGCGTCGGAGACCAGGGCCACGTCGCGGCCCGCGGCGACGATCTCCGAGAAGAGCTGCGCCGTGGCGTGTTCGTTGAATTTGTGGTGCGAGCGGAGCGGCTTTTCGATGCCGAGGTGCCGCAGCAGCACGGAGGTCGTCCGCGTATCCTCGGCCAGGATCAGATCGACCGAACGCAGCACCGACACCGCGCGCAGCGTGATGTCGTCGAGGTTGCCGATCGGGGTGGGTACAAGGTAGAGTTTGGGCATCGTCGGATCAGGCGAATTTGCGTTCGAGCAGCTCCATCATCAGCTTCGCGCCGTCCGTATCGGGATTCCAGGCGAAATGCTCGGCGATGTAGATCATGCAATCGTCGAAATTGTCGAACTCGTCGAGGCGACGGATCGTGATTTCGTAAAGGGCTCCGTTGCCGTCGAAGAGGTCGCGGATCAGCAGGAACTTGTCGTTGATCCCCACGGCATGGCGCAGGTCGGCGATCGGTCCGTGGCGCAGGCGGTCGGCTGCCGTCTCCTGCGGCGCGGCAAGCGTATCGGCCAGCGTCTGCACGTGCGGCGCGATCACCTCGCCCAGCACGGGAGCCGACTCGGACGGACGGACGGAGGCCGAAGCAGGCGATTCGGACGCAGCGGAGGCCGCCTCGGATGTTTCGGATGTTTCGAACGTTTCGGGGTGCCGGACGGCGGCGGGCTGCTCCGCAGGAGCCGAAAGCGGTTCGGACGGCTCCGCTTCCGTCGGTTCGCGGGTTTGAGCGGACGCAGGGGCATCCGCTTCGGCCGACTCGCGGGTTTGAACGGTCGCAGGAGTTTCCGCTTCGGCCGACTCGCGGGTTTGAACGGCGGCGGGATGTTCTTCGGCCTCCATGGATTCGACGGGATGCGGCTCGTTTGCGGGTTGCTCCGTTTCCGTCGATTCGGGCATCGGATCGATCGGAGACGGCTCCGTGTCGGCCGCTCCGCTCTGCGCATCGGCAACCGATTCGGCAATCGGCTCCGCCGACACCTCGACAAACGATGCGGCGGCAACGATCGGCCCGGACAGGGTCTCCGCCTCGGCCGCAGGCTGCGGTTCGGTCACCGTCTCCCCGACCTCCAAGGGGGCTGCGGCCTGCTCGTCCGCGCACGGCTGTTCCGCAGGCTGCTCGGGCTCCTCCGCCCGTTCCGACTGCACTGCCGCGGCGACCTCGTCGGCAGGCGCCGCATCGACGATCGGCACCTCGACGCCCCCATCGGGGATCGTCTCCGCGGATGATTCGGCAGCGGGCGTTTCGTCGGGCAGCGGGTTCTTCGCCACGGGATCGTCCGCCAGCAGTCGGTCGATCGAACCGATCTTAAACTGTTCCAGATCGATCGGTTCGCTGTTGCGCAGCCGCTCCTCCGTGCTGCCCGCCGCCGAAGGGGCGGGGGGCGCATCGTAGAGCGACATGATGACCCGCTGCTTGCGGCGATGGCGCATCCGCGCCTCGTCTTCGCCGAAAAGGGTCCGAGCGGTCGATTTCGTTTCGGCGGCGGGGGCGGCCGGCTCCGCAACAGCAGGCGCGATCGGCTGCTCCGCCACAGCGGAAACCTCCGTCTCGGACGCGGCGGTCGGCTCCGCCATCCCGTCCGACGGCGAGGCTGCCGCAGCGGGCTGCGGTTCGGGCTGTGCCGCCGCTCTCGGCGATTCGGCCACCGCAGCCGTCACGCCGCATGACGTTTCGGGCCGCGAGACGATCTCGGCAGACATCGGCGCCTGCGCGGAAGCCGTCCGTGCCGAGGCTGCGTCGCCTGCGGCAGCGGGGCCGAAGGCGACCGATTCGTAGAGGTCCCGAAGCCGTGCGAGCATCAGATCGCGTTCGATCGGGGCGATATCCTGCGGACGGCGCCACCCGTCGGCCATCGAAGCCAGCCGGTGCAGCTCCGCCCGTATTTGGTTCAGATCCATAGAAGATGCCGTTTATTCGTGCAAATATAGAAATAATTTCGAAGATTCCGCGCTTGGAAAATTCCCTTTATTCGTTTATTTTTGTATGATTTTCACCCGAACGCTTCGTCCGCCCATGAAACTGCGCACCCTTCTGCTCCCGATTCTGCTGGCCGTCAGCTGTACGGCCGTCGCCAAAGGCCCTGCGGCCCGCTCCTTCGCCCGCCGCTTCGCCGCCTCCGAAATGCACCGCTTCCCCGAGGCGTGGCAGCTCGATTTCTGCAAGGCCCCCTTCTTCGGCTATTCGCAGGGCGTGGGTTGCTGCGCCATGCTGCGCATGTGGCACGCGACGGGCGACCGCACCTATTTCGACTACGTGGAGCGGCTGGCCGACACGCTCGTGCACGACGACGGTTCGATCCACCGCTACGACCGCGCGAGCTACAACCTCGATTTCATCAACTCGGGCAAATACCTCTTCGACTGCTACGCCGAGACGGGCAAGGAGAAATACCGCAAGGCGATGGACCGGCTCGTCGACCAACTGCGCGAACAGCCCCGCACCTCGGACGGCGGCTTCTGGCACAAGCGCCGCTACGAACACCAGATGTGGCTCGACGGTCTCTACATGTGCTCGCCCTTCCTGGCACAGTACGGCGCCGTATTCGGCCGCCCCGAATGGATCGAGGAGGCCGTGCGGCAGATCAAACTCTGCCACCGCCACACCTTCGACCCTGCGACGGGGCTCTACCACCACGCCTGGGACGAGAGCCGCTCGCAGCGCTGGGCCGATCCCGAAACGGGCTGCTCGCCCTCGTTCTGGGGCCGCTCGATCGGCTGGTGGTTCATGGCGCTCGTCGACAACCTCGATTTCATCCCCGCCGACCATCCCGACCGCGCCGAAATCGTCTCCTACGTGCAGGGGCTGGCCGACGCCCTGCCCCGCTACAGCCGGGGCGGACTTTGGTATCAGGTCCTCGACTGCCCCGAGCGGGCGGGCAACTACCCCGAAGCGACCGTCACGGCGCAATTCATGTACGCCTATGCCAAGGCGGTCAACCGCGGCTACCTCGACCGCAGCTATCGCCGCTACGCCCTCGACGCCTTCGAAGGGCTCGTCTCGCGGCTGATCTTCGCCGACGAAGCGGGCATCCTGTCGCTTACGCGCTGCTGCGCCGTGGGCGGGCTGGGCGGCGATCCCTACCGCGACGGCAGTTTCGCGTACTACATCGGCGAACGCATCCGCGACAACGACGCCAAAGGTACGGGGCCCTTCATCATGGGCTGCATCGAACTCGGCAAATAACCCTTTTATCGCTATGAAACGCACGTTACACACCCTGCTGCCGCTGTTGTTGACGGGACTCCTGCTCGTCGCCTGCGGCGGAGGAGATTCGGAAGAGCCGCAGCCCGTTCCCCCTTCCCAGGAGGAGCCCGGCGACAAGGACGACGACGAGGAGAAACCCGGCGGCGAAAAACCCGGGGACGAAGAGAAGCCGCATGAAACGTTCCCCGACTACGGGCCCGTCAAGGCGTTCCCCACGGCCGAAGGGCACGGCCGCTTCGCCACGGGAGGCCGCGGCAAAGAGATCGTCCACGTCACCTCACTCGCCGACAACGGCGCGGGATCGCTGCGCGAAGCGGTGAGCCGCAGCGGCCGCACGATCGTCTTCGACGTGGCGGGCGTCATCGAACTCAAGTCGGATCTCGTGCTCAAAAGCGACCAGACGCTCCTCTTCCAGACCGCCCCGGGCGACGGCATCGAGCTCTTCAACCGTCGCGTGAGCTCATCGGGGGCTTCGAACCTCATCGTCCGCTACATGCGTGTTCGTGTCGGGCGCCAGGCTTCGGGCAGGGACAACCTCGACGCGGGGGGTCTTTCGAGCGGCGCACGCGTCATCTACGACCACTGCTCGTTCGTCTGGGGGCTGGACGAGAATTTCTCGATCAACACCGACAACAAGGGCACGCGGCCCCAGGAGATCACCCTCCAGCACTCGATCGTCGGGCAGGGCTGCATGAACCACTCGGCGGGCGGCCTGATCCAGACCTCCGACACGGAGGGGGTCACCCTCTTCGGCAACCTGCTCATCGACAACGGAGCGCGCAATTTCAAGGTCAAGGGGCTCAACCAGTACGTCAACAACGTCGTCTACAACTGGGGATCATCGAGCTGTTACGACATGAGCGATTCGCAGGGCCGCTCCGACACACAGATCGAAAACAACTATTTCATCGTCGGCCCCTGCTACGTCTGGCGCAACACCCCCGCCGACAAGGTGACGCCCGAAATCTACGGCGACCCGACGATCTGCAGCCCCACGGGGCCCGGACACGCCTACTACGAAATCCTTTCGCGGGAGCAGCCCACGAAGCCCTTCACGCGCGGCAACGCGCTGTTCGAGACCTACTGCGTCGGCAACCGCTACGATTTCGACTGCGACGGCACGCTGGGCGGCGTCGAACTTACCCCCGCGAACTGGAGCACCTATTGCAGCGGCACGCCGACCTTCCTCGCGGCACCTTCGCCGAAGCACCCCGCGATCGCCACGCAGGTCGACGCCCGCGAAGCCTACGAACGGATCGTGCGCGGAGTCGGCGCCTCGCTGCCCGCCCGCGACCGCGTGGACCGCTACCTGATCGACGAACTGACCTCGCTCGGGAAGCGCGGCACGATCCTGCGCGACCAGCGCAAGACCTTGCAATACGGCGAGGCCGCCACCTGGCGCAACATCGACACGACCAACCGACGGCCGACCGACACGGACGGCGACGGCATTCCCGACGCGGTCGAGGAGCGCTACGGACTGGACAAGAACGACCCGACGGATGCAGCGAAAATAGCCGCGAACGGGTACTCGAACATAGAGAATTATACGTTTTTATTAGAGGAAAAGATCAAGTAACGAAACGGCTCCGAACGGAGCCGTGCGGGCCGCAGCCTCCCCGCGCGGAGGCCCGCAGGCTGCGACCGCCCGTCAATCAAACACACATCTGACACACCATGAACCGAACCTTTTTCGCGGCTGCGGCCGCGCTGCTGCTCGCCGCAGGCTGTTCCGACAACGGCCGCATCGACCGCCGTGCGCTCGTCGAGCGCAACTCGCCGCACATCGAACGTCTCGACACGCTCGCCTCGCTCACCGTCGGCAACGGCGGCTTCGCCTTCACCGTCGATGCGACGGGGTTGCAAACCTTCCCCGAGCACTATGCCAAAGGGGTGCCCCTCGGCACGCAGAGCGACTGGGGATGGCATGCTTTCGCCAACCCCGAAGCGTACCGCCACGAAGAGACGCTGCGCGACTACGATTTCGGCCGCGGCCGCACCGAGCGCTACGCCACGCAGCCCAAGGAGGGGCGCGGCGCAGGGGCCGCGGACTGGTACCGCGTCAACCCCCACCGCCTGCACCTCGGCACGATCGGCTTCTGCGGGCTGACTCCCGAAGCGGTAACCGACATCGACCAGCGGCTCGACCTCTGGACAGGAAGCATCCGCTCGTCCTTCACCGCCGACGGCACCCGCACCGAGGTGACGACCTGCTGCGACCCCGCTGCCGACCGCATCGCGGCCCGCATCCGTTCGACGGCCCGCCGCCCCGTCGTCGTCCGCTTCGCCTACCCCACGGGCGGCCACTCGGACGACGCCTGCGACTGGTCGAAAGAGGCGCTCCACCGCACCGAATTGCTGTACGCCGCGGCCGACAACGCCACGCTGCGCCGCACGATCGACACGACGGTCTACTACGTACGCCTGACGTGGGAGGGCAAGGCCGCGCTTACGCAGCAGGGCCCCCACGCCTTCGTGCTGACCCCCGCCGCGGACGAGTGGGCGCTGGCCGCCTGCTTCACGCCCGATCCCGAAGAGGGATACATCGCCGAGGCCGCCGACAGCCGCCCGCAAGCCGGGCAGGAGCCCCTTCCGACGGCCGAACTGCCGATCGACTCCGTGGAAAAACGGGCGGCCTCCTACTGGACGCGCTTCTGGAGCGACGGCGCCGCCGTGGATCTGGGCCGTGCGACCGACCCGCGCGCCGCCGAGCTCGAACGCCGCATCGTGCTGTCGCAGTACCTGCTGGCCGTACAGTGCGCGGGCGACACGCCGCCGCAGGAGACGGGCCTCACCTACAACTCGTGGTTCGGCAAGTTCCACCTCGAAATGATCTTCTGGCACCAGGCCCAATTCGCGCTGTGGGGCCATCCCGAGCTGCTCGAACGGTCGCTCGCGTGGTACCGCACCGCCGCCCCCGTCGCCCGCGACATCGCCCGCCGACAGGGCTTCGAAGGGTTGCGCTGGATGAAGATGACCGATCCGTCGGCCATGGAGGCCCCCTCGAAGACGGGCTCGTTCCTCATCTGGCAGCAGCCGCACCCGATCTACCTCGCCGAACTCGTCTACCGCGCCCGTCCCTCGCGGAAGTGGCTCGAGCAATACGCCGATCTGGTCGAGGAGACGGCGCGCTTCATGGCCGATTTCGCCGACTACGACGCCGCGAACGACCGCTACGTCCTGCGCGGCATCATCCCCGCACAGGAGACGCTGCGCGCCGCCGAGACCGTCAATCCGCCCTTCGAGCTGGCCTACTGGTACTACGCCATCGACGTGGCGCAGCAGTGGCGCGAACGCCTCGGCCGCGAGCGCAACCCCGACTGGGACCGTCTGCTGCAAAAACTCTCGCCGCTGACGGCCGCCGAGGGGCTCTACCTGGCCGCCGAAACGGCTCCCGAGACCTACCGCGACATCCGCTTCACGTCGGACCACATGGCCGTGCTGGCGGCACTCGGCGTCGTGCCTCTTTCGCCGCTCGTCGAACCCGAGACGATGCACCGCACCCTCGACTGGGTCTGCGCCAACTGGAACTGGGACAAGACCTGGGGCTGGGACTACCCCACGACGGCGATGTGCGCCGTGCGCCTCGGCGAACCCGAGAAGGCGATCGAGGCGATCCTCATGAAGAACCGCACCAATACCTACCTGCCCAACGGACACAATTTCCAGGATGCGCGCCTGCGCTGCTACCTGCCCGGTAACGGCGGCCTGCTCACCACCGTCGCGCTCATGTGCGCGGGTTGGGACGGCTGCACGACCGAAAACCCGGGCTTCCCGAAAGACGGCACCTGGGAGGTGCGCTGGGAGGGCCTCAAACCGCTGCCCTGATGAAACGACTGCTGCTCCTGCTGCCGCTGCTGGCAGCCGCACAAACGATTGACGCCCAAAAGCACGGGCGTCCGCAACTCGACGAAAGCTACACCTTCAACGAGGTGACCTGGGCGCCGCGCCCGACACACTACCGTCCCTGCGGCGAAGGGGTACAGACCGTCGACGGAAAGGCGCGTTACAACCGCGCCCTTTACGGAGCCCATACGGGGTTCCGCGTCGAGTGCAGCGACCGTCCCGAATTCGGCATCTACCTGCCGGGCATGGGCGGACACCTCCGCATCGAGCTCCCCGCAGGCTCCTGCACGGCCCGCTACACGGCGGGGCGCATGGATTACGCACAGGGCGGCGTGGAGCTGGAGGTGCAGGTGCTCCGCTCGTCGGACGCGGCCTTCTGGCGGCTCTCGAACACGACCGATCGGCCGCAGCGCATCGGCATCCGCTTCGGCGGCGTCTCGGGACGCAAATTTTACCGCAACGGCGACCTCGGCGTCGATCCGCCCGACAGCTTCGACCTGAAGACCTACGACTGCGAGACGAACCGCTACCGCATCGACGGGTCGCTCGTGCGGGTCGCCTACGAAGCGAAAGTAAAAGGCGAGGTGACACTCGTCATCCCGCTGTCGGAACATCGGATCAGCATCCTGCCCCACCTGGAGGGAGTGATCGAGCTGCCGCCGCACGGCGAGCGGACGATCGTCTATTTTCCGCGGCCTGCGGAGCCCCTCGCCCCGAACGAAACGGCCGCCCTGCTGCGGCAGGCCGAACGCGAGCGGCGGCAGCTCGCCGCAAGCCTGCGCATCGAGACGCCCGACGCGTGGATCAACCCGATCGCGGGGGCCCTCGGCATAGCGGCCGACGGCATCTGGAGCGGCCGCACGTGGCTGCACGGTGCCGTGGGCTGGCGCACGGAGCACCTCGGCTGGCGCGGCGCCTACGTCGGCGATGCGCTGGGGTGGCACGAGCGGGCACGCACCCATTTCACGACCTACGCCTCCAACCAGGTGACCGACGTCGAACCCGACTGCACGCACCCGCAGCTCGATTCGGCGCTCTGCCTGGCGCGCGCCGAGAAGCGCTGGGGCACGCCGATGTACAGCAACGGCTACATCTGCCGCCGCCCCGGGCGCCGCGAAATGTCGCACTACGACATGAACCTGGTCTACGTCGACGCCCTGCTGCGCCACCTGCGCGCGACGGGCGACACGCTCCTCATGCGGCAGCTGTTCCCCGTCATCGACCGCCACCTGCAATGGGAAAAGCGCAACTTCGACCCCGACGGTGACCACCTCTACGACGCCTACTGCTGCATCTGGGCGAGCGACGCCCTCTTCTACGGCGGCGGCCCCGTCACCCACTCCTCGGCCTACAACTATTTCGCCTTCCGCGAAACGGCCCGCATCGCCGAACGGCTGGGAATCGATCCGACCCCCTATCGCACAGAGGCCGAGGCGATCCGCCGCGCCCTCCACGAGCAGCTGTGGGATCCCGAAGAGCTCCACTGGGGCGAGTACCGCGATGCGACGGGCCATCGGCGGCTGCACTCCGCGGCAGGGCTCTGGACCGTCTACCATGCGATCGACTCCGAGATCGGCGATCCGTTCGAGGCGGCCGCTACGGCTGTCTATGCGCTCGAGGCGTTGCCGAAGGCACCCGTGGCGCGGGCGGAGGAGAAGACCGAGGCGAAATATCCCTCGCTCGCCACCTACCGACTGCCCGCCACAACCTCGTGGCAGCCCTACCAGTGGAGCATCCACAACGTCGCCGTCGCCGAGGTGATGCACACGGCGCTGGCGTGCTGGCAGGCGGGGCTGAACGAGCAGGCGTTCCGTCTGATGAAAGGCTTGGCGCTCGACAACATGTACCTCGGCACCTCGCCGCTCAACTTCGGGCAGTTGAGCTATCTCGACGCCGCCCGCGGCGAGTGCTACCGCGATTTCGCCGACGCGATCGGCATTTGGGCCCGCGCGCTGGTCGAGGGGCTCTTCGGCATCCGTCCCGACCTGATCGGAGACGAGGGGCGCGTGGAGCTGCACCCCGGCTTTCCCGCCGCGTGGGAGCATGCCGCGATCGAGCTGCCCGATATCGCCTACCGCATGGAGCGCGACAGCTGCTCGATCCGCTATGCGATCGACAACCGCTACCCCGTCGGGACGCGCTGCGAACTCTTCGTGCCGCTCGCCGATCGCGAACCCGTGCGGGTGACGGTCGACGGCCGCGAAACGGCGTGGGAGGCGGTCGAGCCCTCGTTCGAGGAGCCCCGCATCCGCATCCCGCTGGGCGCGGCCCGTCACTGCGACGTGCGCATCGAGACTCGGCCGCGCACGACGGTTAAGTATGTCCGCAGGTGGGGCTCCGACGGTCGTTGGAACGAGCGTCGCCAGATCACGGAAATCGGCTTTGCGGAACACGAGACCCCGAGCGGCCTGCATTTCTGGCGGCGATATCAGATTGAAGAATTTATCGAATTTCCGCTGCCCGACACGACCCGCATCCGCAGCTACCGTCCCGTCGACCTCTCCGCCTGCTACAACGCCCGCCTGACGGAGCTCTACCGCAACACCTACCGCTCGAACCGCAGCGGCACGACCACGCTGCAGATTCCGCTGCACGGCTTCGGCGAGTGGTGCCACCCGACCGACACGGTGGCGCTCGACGACAGCGGCCTGCGCCGCCTGCTGCGCGAAGCGGCGGTCGACGACCGCACGGGAGTCCTCACAGCCGCCTGCGAACCGCTGTGCCAAGAGGATTGGCAGTGGGCGGGCGACAAAATGTTTCCCCCCGATACGCTGGCCATCCCGTTCCGCATGGCGCACACGGGCCCCAACATCTGCTACACCTCGCTCTGGGAGCAGTATCCCGACCGCCTGACGGTTCCCCTCTCGGGGCACGGCCGTCGGCTCGTCCTCGTGCTGGCGGGTTCGACGAACCCCATGCAGAGCCGCATCGAAAACGGCATCGTCCGAGTCCGCTATGCGGACGGCAGCAGCGCCGAACCGCTCGCGCTGGTCAACCCCGACAACTGGGCGCCCGTCGAACAGATCCTCTATCACGACTATTACACCTTCCAGGCGCCGTTCGACCGACTGCTGGCCGACCGACTGCCGCTCGAACGGCTCCACCTCGCCACGGGTACGATGAGCCGCTTCCTCGACCGCCGCTGCGGCATCGAGGGGGTCGGAGCCCGCTACATCGAAGGGGGTGCGGCGGTGGTGCTCCGAATGCCGGTCGATCCCGCGAAGGAGCTGGCCGAACTGGAAATAGAGACCCTCTCGAACGACGTGGTGATCGGTCTGATGGCCGTGACGGTCGGCGAGTGACCCTTTTTTCGTTCGTCGAAAGGGCAACCTTCGGAAGAAATGATTACCTTTGCGGATCAAACCGAAAAAACAGCAAGAAAGATATGGCATTACAATGCGGCATCGTAGGGCTGCCGAACGTCGGCAAGTCGACCCTGTTCAACTGTCTGTCGAACGCCAAGGCGCAGGCGGCCAATTTCCCGTTCTGCACGATCGAGCCCAACGTAGGCGTCATCACCGTGCCCGACGAGCGGCTGATCCGTCTGGCCGAGATCGACAAGCCCAAGCGCGTGATCCCCACCACGATCGAAATCGTCGACATCGCGGGGCTCGTCAAGGGAGCCTCGAAGGGCGAGGGGCTGGGCAACAAGTTCCTGGGCAACATCCGCAACACGAACGCGATCATCCACGTGCTGCGCTGCTTCGAAAACGGCAACATCACCCACGTCGACGGCACGATCGACCCCGTGCGCGACAAGGAGGTGATCGACACCGAGTTGCAGCTCAAGGACCTCGAGACGATCGAAAACCGCCTCGGCAAGACGCAGAAGCAGGCGGCCGTCGGCGGCGACAAGCAGGCCAAGCGCGCCGTGGAACTGTTGTTGCAGTACAAGGCGCTGCTTGAACAGGGCCGCAATGCCCGCGAACTGGAGCTCGAAAAGGAGGACCGCAAGCTGGTCGCCGACCTCAATCTGCTGACCGACAAACCCGTGCTCTACGTCTGCAACGTCGACGAGAAGAGCGCCGTGACGGGCAACATCCACACCGAAGCCGTGGCGCGCGCCATCGCGAACGAAAAGGCCGAAATGCTCGTCATCGCCGCCGCCACGGAGGCCGACATCGCCGAGCTGGAGAGCTACGACGAACGGCAGCTCTTCCTCGAAGACCTGGGGCTGCAGGAGTCGGGCGTGGCGCGCCTGATCAAGTCGGCCTATCGGCTGCTCAACCTCGAGACCTTCTTCACGACGGGTGCCGACGAGAGCCGCGCATGGACCTACGTCCGCGGCATGAAAGCGCCCCAGACCGCGGGCGTTATCCATACCGACTTCGAGCGGGGCTTTATCCGCGCCGAGGTCATCAAGTATGCCGATTACGTGGCGCTCGGATCGGAGAAGGCGTGCCGCGACGCGGGCAAAATCGGCATCGAGGGCAAGGAGTACGTCGTCGAGGACGGCGACATCATGCATTTCCTGTTCAACGTATAAAACGGTTTAACCGAAAATTCATATCGTTATGAAAAACAGTAAGTACTGGATCATCGGACTGGCGATCGTCATCGCCGCCGCACTCGTGGGCCGCGCCTACACCTACAAGTATCGTTCGCAGCAGACGATCGTCGTGACGGGACTGGGCGAAACGGAATTTTCGTCCGACAAGATCGTCTGGACCGCCACGCTGACCGCCGAAGCGGAGACCGCCGCGGCGGGTTACGCCAAGGTCGAGCAGAACAAACGCAAGGTGCAGGAGTACCTCCTTTCGAAGGGAATCCCCGCCGAAGCGGTCATCTTCGAGTTCGTCAACGCCGAAAAGCAGTTCACGACCATCTACCAGGACGGCAAATGGGCCGGCCAGCGCTTCGCGGGCTACGAGCTGCGCCAGCGCTTCACGGTCGAGTCGAAGGAGGTCGAGAAGGTGGAGGTCGTCTCGCGCGAAATCTCCTCGCTCATCGCGCAGGGGGTGGCAATCGAGGCCTACGCTCCCGACTACTACTATACGAAGCTCGACGACGTGAAGATGGGGCTGATCGAGACCGCTTCGGCCGACGCCCGTCTGCGCGCCGAGAAGATCGCCTCGAACGCGGGCGCCAAGCTCGGCGCCGTGAAGTCGGCCCGCATGGGCGTCTTCCAGATCACGGGCGCCAACTCGAACGAAGAGTTCTCGGCCGGCGGCTCGTTCAACACCTCGTCGCGCCAGAAGAAGGCCCGCATCACGATGCGCATCGAATATCGGGTCAACTGACGCTCCGCACAAAACATCGCCGCCCCCGCGCAAGGGGCGGACTAACCCAATAAAACGCTATCACACGGATGGAAAAAGCTGTTCGCGTTCGTTTCGCGCCCAGTCCGACGGGCCCGCTCCACATCGGCGGCGTCCGCACGGCCCTCTACAACTACCTGTTCGCCCGCCGTCACGGCGGCAAAATGATCCTCCGCATCGAAGACACCGACTCGCAGCGCTTCGTCCCGGGGGCCGAGGAGTACATCCTCGAATCGCTCCGTTGGTGCGGCATCGAGATCGACGAAGGAGTCGGCGTCGGCGGTCCGCACGCCCCCTATCGTCAGAGCGAGCGCCGCGAAATCTACCTCCGCTACGCCCTGCAGCTCGTCGAGGCGGGCTGGGCCTACTACGCCTTCGACTCGGCCGAAGCGCTCGATGCGCTCCGCAAGGAGGCCGAAGCGGCCGGCAAGGCCTTCGCCTACAACCACGAGGTCCGCGAGCGGCTCGAAACCTCGCTGCGGCTCTCCGCCGAGGAGGTCGAAAAGCGCATCGCACGCGGCGACCAGTGGGTGATCCGCTTCAAGATGCCCGAAAACGAGGTGGTGAAGATGGACGACCTGATCCGCGGCCACGTGGAGGTGAACACCTCGACGCTCGACGACAAGGTGCTCTACAAATCGGCCGACCGCCTGCCAACCTACCACCTGGCCAACATCGTCGACGACCACCTGATGGAGATTTCGCACGTGATCCGCGGCGAAGAGTGGCTCCCCTCGCTGCCGCTGCACTACCTGCTCTACCGCGCCTTCGGCTGGAGCGATTCGCAGCCCGCCTTCGCCCACCTGCCCCTGCTGCTCAAACCCACGGGCGGCGGCAAGCTCTCGAAGCGCGACGGCGACAAGATGGGCTTCCCCGTCTTCCCGCTCTTCTGGCGCTCGCCCGCCACGGGCGACACGGCCCGCGGCTACCGCGAGGACGGCTACCTGCCCGAGGCCTTCATCAACATGCTGGCGCTGCTGGGATGGAACCCCGGCACCGAGCAGGAGCTTTTCACGATGCGCGAGCTCGTCGAGGGCTTCTCGCTCGACCGCGTCTCGAAATCGGGCGCCCGTTTCCAGCCCGAAAAGGCGAAATGGTTCAACGCCCAGTACATGCACCGTTTGAGCGACGCCGAACTGGCCGTTCTCTACCAGCCGATCCTGCGCGAGCACGGCATCGAGGTCTCGGACGAGCTCGCAGGACGCGCGGCGGGCATCATGAAGGAGCGCGCCTCGTTCGTCACGGAGCTGTGGGACCTCACCTCCTTCTTCTTCACGGCTCCCGCCGAGTACGAGGAGAAGCAGGCGCGCAAATACTGGAAGGGCGACAATCCGCGCATCCTGCGCGAGCTGCGCGAGGTGCTGGCCGCGATCGACGATTTCTCGCTCGCGAACACCGAATCGGTCGTGCACGGCTGGATCGAGAAGCAGGGCTACGGCGTCGGACAGGTGATGAACACGCTCCGTCTGGCGCTCGTCGGCGCAGGCAAGGGCCCCGGCATGTACGACGTCACGTCGTTCATCGGCAAGGAGGAGACCCTGCGCCGCATCGACCGACTTTTCGAAACCCTCCGACCCGCCGAGTAACCCGCACGGGAGGGGGCCCCTCCCGCAACCGAAACGAAACGATCATGACAACCATCGAACAACACGTGTGGGGCCTCACGCCCGAGGGCGAGGCGATCATCCGCTACACGATGCGCAACGACGCGGGCGCCGAGGTGCAGCTGTCGAACTACGGCGCCACGATCCTCGCGGCGATCGTCCCCGACCGCGAGGGCCGCATGGCGGACGTCGTGCTGGGCTACTGCGATCCCGAGGGTTATTTCGGCGACGCTCCCGCCATGGGCAAGAGCGTCGGCCGCTGCGCCAACCGCATCGCCGACGGCCGCATGACGATCGAGGGCACCGACTATCGGCTGGAGATCAACAACGGCCGCAACCACCTGCACGGCGGAACGAAGAATTTCGCCAACCGCGTGTGGGAAAGCCGCGTCGAGACGAACCGCGTGGTGATGTCGCTCCTCTCGGAGGACGGCGACCAGAACTACCCGGGCGAACTGAACGTCGAGGCCGTCTTCGATTTCGATGACGAAAACCAGCTCGAAATCACCTACCTGGCCCGCACGGACCGCACGACGGTCGTCAACCTGACGAACCACGTCTATTTCAACCTCGACGGCGAGTCGTCGGGCTCGGTGCTCGATCACGAGCTGCGACTCGACTGCTCGCGCGTACTGGAGGTGAACGAATTCCAGATCCCGACGGGCCGCTGGCTCGATGCGGCGGGTACGGCACAGGATTTCCGCACGTTCCGTCCCCTGCGCGACGGCATCGACGATCCGTTCAACCGCATCCGCGATTTCAAGGGGTACGACCACCCCTTCCCCGCCGACGGCTGGCGGCCGAACATCCTCGGCGAAATCGGCGCGCTGCGTTCGCGCAAGTCGGGCCGCCTCGTGCGCGTGCTCACGTCGCAGCCCGGGGTGATGATCTACACGGGCAACTGGCTCGCGGGATCGGCCGTCTCGAAATCGGGCCGCCCCTACGAGGACCACGACGGCGTGGCGATCGAGTGTCAGAACCACCCCGACGCGATCCACCACCCCGCCTTCCCCTCGCCGCTGCTGCACCCCGGGGAACTCTACTGCCAGAAGATCGTCTACCGCTTCGAGACCTTTGCCTGACGAACCGAAAGCCTCTTTCTTTTCCGCAAGAAGGAGGTTTTTTTTGCCGCAGGCATTGCATATCCCGAAATAAAACCGTACTTTTACTTTATTAAACGGGGCTTTGCCCCGAGGCAACGGAAAAACAACCAACAAACTACGATATGAAGAGTCTAGGAATCGACATCGGTTCGTCGTCCGTCAAGGTTTCGCTGCTCGACGTGGCTACGGGTGCCTGCGTGGCCTCCTCGACCAATCCGTCGCAGGAGATGCCCATCGAGGCGCTGCGCAGCGGCTGGGCCGAGCAGGATCCCGACATGTGGTGGAAATACGCCGTCGAAGGCATCCGCAAAATCGCCGCCGAGCACTCCATGCGCGACGTGGCGGCCGTCGGCATCACTTACCAGATGCACGGCATGGTGGCCCTCTCGAAGGAGCACAAGCCGCTGCGCAAGGCGATCATCTGGTGCGATTCGCGCGCCGTGGAGATCGGCGCCGAGGCCCTCGAAGCGATCGGCCGCGACTACTGCCTGGCCCGCACGCTCAATTCGCCGGGCAATTTCACCGCCTCGAAGCTCGCCTGGGTCAAGCGCAATGAACCCGAACTCTTCGCCGAAATCGACCGCTTCATCCTCCCGGGCGACTACATCGCCTACCGCCTCTCGGGCCGCGTTTCGACCACCGTCAGCGGCCTTTCGGAGCAGATCCTGTGGGATTTCAAGGAGGAGCGCCGCGCCGATTTCGTGGCCGATTACTACGGCATTCCCCATGCGATGATCCCCGAAGCGGGTCCCTCGATCGGCATCGAGGCGCGCACCAGCGCCGAAACCGAAGCGCTGCTGGGCATTCCCGAAGGAACGCCCATCGCCTACCGCGCGGGCGACCAGCCCAACAACGCCTTCTCGCTCAACGTGATGGAGGCGGGCGAAATCGCCGCCACAGGGGGCACGAGCGGCGTGGTGTACGGCGTGGTCGACACGCCGAAGGCCGATCCGCTTTCGCGCGTCAATACCTTCGTGCACGTCAACCACCGCCCCGAAGCGCCCCGTTACGGCATCCTGCTCTGCATCAACGGCACGGGATGTCTCAATTCGTGGATGCGCCGCAACGTGGTCCGCGAGACGCTCGGCTACGGCGAAATGAACGACCTGGCGGCCCAGGCCCCCGCGGGCTCGGACGGGCTGCTCGTTCTGCCCTTCGGCAACGGCGCCGAGCGCGTGCTGGGCAATCGCACGACGGGGGCAGCGATCGTCGGCATCGATCTGAACCGCCACACGACGGCCCACATCCTGCGCGCGGCGCAGGAGGGCATCGCCTACTCGTTCCGCTACGGCATCGACCTGATGCGCGAACTGGGACTGAAACCCGACGTGATCCGTGCGGGCAAGGCCAACCTCTTCCTCTCGCCCCTCTTCCGTCGGACGCTCGCCACGCTGACGGGGGCCCGCATCGAGCTCTTCGACACGGACGGCTCGCTGGGTGCGGCCCGCGGAGCGGCGCTCGGCGCAGGGCTCTACAAGAGCCGCGAGGAGGCTTTCGCCTCGCTGCGGCGGTTGGAGGTGATCGAACCCGCCGAGGAGGATCGCGCAGCGCTCGAAGCGGGCTACGCCGCCTGGAAACGGGAGGTGGAGCGACGGCTGGAACGGTAAGCGGAAGCGGGCGGCAGAGCCTCGCAAAGACATTTCGGCATGGGGCGACGCGCAGTCGACGGCGGCCGCAACCCCGCACGAACCGCGAAGGCGTTCCCTCGGCAGGCTGCCATCCGAACCGCAATTTTCGCGCGCAGCTCGGCGGGCCGGAGCTTCGCCCCGCTTTAGGCCCGCAACTCTTGCGAGTGCGTGCGCTTCGCAAGCTCCGCCCCGAGTGAATAGAGCGTCGAAGACGCCCCTTTCACGATAGCCCCGAAGCCGCGCCTCGAACGAGTGCACTACGTGCGCCGGACCGCGACCGAATACGACAAAAAAAACGAACAAACAAATACCTAACACCTATATTACAACTATGGCAAAAGAGTTTTTCCCGTCGATCGGTAAGATTCCGTTCGAGGGCAAGGAGTCGAAGAACCCGATGGCGTTCCACTACTACAATCCCGAGCAGGTCGTTGCCGGCCGCAAGATGAAGGACTGGCTGCGCTTCTCGATGGCCTGGTGGCACACGCTGTGCGCCGAAGGCGCCGACCAGTTCGGCGGCGGCACGAAACATTTCCCCTGGAACGAGGCAGCCTGCCCGATCGAGCGCGCCAAGGCCAAGATGGATGCGGGCTTCGAGTTCATGCAGAAGATGGGCATCGAGTACTACTGCTTCCACGACGTAGACCTCGTCGACGAGGATCCCGATCCCGCCAAGTACGAAGCCAACCTGCGTGAAATCGTCGCCTATGCCAAGCAGAAGCAGGCCGAAACGGGCATCAAGCTGCTGTGGGGCACGGCCAACGTCTTCGGCAACGCCCGCTACATGAACGGCGCCTCGACGAACCCCGATTTCGACACGGCGGCCCGCGCCATGCTGCAGATCAAGAACGCCATCGACGCGACGATCGCGCTGGGCGGCGAAAACTACGTCTTCTGGGGCGGCCGCGAAGGCTACATGTCGCTGCTCAACACCGACATGAAGCGTGAGAAGGAGCACATGGCCACGATGCTGACGATGGCCCGCGACTACGCCCGTAAGCAGGGCTTCAAGGGCAATTTCCTGATCGAGCCCAAACCCATGGAGCCGATGAAGCACCAGTACGACGTCGACACGGAGACGGTCATCGGCTTCCTCCGCGCCCACGGCCTCGACAAAGATTTCAAGGTCAACATCGAGGTGAACCACGCCACGCTCGCGGGCCACACCTTCGAGCACGAGCTGCAGTGCGCCGTCGACGCGGGCATGCTCGGTTCGATCGACGCCAACCGCGGCGACTACCAGAACGGCTGGGATACGGACCAGTTCCCGATCGACCTCTACGAGCTGGTTCAGGCGATGATGGTGATCGTTCGCGGCGGCGGCCTTCAGGGCGGCGGCACGAACTTCGACGCCAAGACCCGCCGCAACTCGACCGATCCCGAGGACCTCTTCATCGCCCACATCGCGGGCATGGACACGATGGCCCGCGCGCTGCTCATCGCGGCCGACCTGCTGGAGCACTCGCCCTACACGCAGATGCTCGCCGAGCGCTACGCTTCGTACGACGGCGGCAAGGGCAAGGAGTTCGAGGAGGGCAAGCTCACCCTCGAAGAGGTCGCCGACTACGCCCGCACGCACGAGCCGAAGCAGATCAGCGGCAAGCAGGAGCTTTACGAGGCGATCGTAAACATGTACATCTAAACCGAATCCTTCCGTCGAAGAGGCCGATGCGCAACTGCGCGTCGGCCTTTTTTTCGCTCCGCCGGCCGATTTTTCGGAGCGCGATTTGAATTTTGCGTTTTTTGCCGTATCTTCGCGCCGACAAAAAGGGGTGCCTGCCCCGCTCCGGTCGCCAACGCCCTCGGGCTGCGGCGGAACGATTCGGTCGCGAACGGATCGCGGAGAGGTCGGCGGGCTGAGATTATACCCATCGTACCGGATACGGGTAATGCCGAGACCGGGAAAGCATAATCAACATTCGACACCCCTTTTCAGGTTTTTACTTACTCAAAGTTAAACGATGAAAAGGTTTTTTTTATCTCTGACGGCATGCGTATTCGCCGCTGCCGCCGCGTTGCAGGCCGCTGAACCCGCACGCACCGCTCCCATCGCACAACCCGCAGCCGACTCGGACGACTCGATCCGCATGCACCACCTCCAGCAGATCGAGGTGGTCGCCACGCGCGCCACGTCGCAGACGCCCGTCGCCTTCGCCGACCTCGGCCGCGAAGCGATCGCCCGCAACAGCTACGGTACCGATCTTCCTTCGGCACTCGCCTTCACCCCCTCGCTGATTGCCACCAACGAGACGGGCATCGGCATCGGCGGCACCTCGATCCGCCTGCGCGGAACCGACGCCACGCGCCTGAACGTTACGATCAACGGCGTTTCGATGAACAATCCCGACTCGCACTCGATGTACTGGTACGACACCCCCGACCTCGTTTCGTCGGTGGGTTCTGTCCAGATCCAGCGCGGAGCGGGCGTCTCGACCAACGGCACGGGTGCCTTCGGCGGCGCCGTCAGCATGACCACCGAGGCCGTCGGCACCGAGTTCGGCGGCGAGGCGTCGCTCTCGTACGGCTCCTACAACACGCAGAAACAGGCCGTCAGCCTCTCGTCGGGGCTCCTCGGCGGCAGCTGGGTCCTCGACGCCCGTCTGACCCACATCGCTTCGGACGGCTACATCGACCGCGGCGCCACGGACCTCAAATCCTACCTGCTCCAGGCCGGTTACTGCCGCGGCAACACGATGCTCAAGCTCGTGTCGTTCGGCGGGCAGGCGAAAACGGGCCTGACGTACAACGGCGCCACGAAGGACGAAATGCGGCTGAACGGCCGCCGCTACAACTCGAGCGGCATGTTCACCACCGACGATGCGCATTCGCACCGCGTCTGGAACAGCGAGGAGTACGAGTGGCAGCAGGTCGGCTACTACGATGACCAGACCGACAATTACCTGCAAATCAACAACCAGCTGATCCTGAACCAGCGCATCGACGACCGCTGGGAGCTCAACGCCACGGCCTTCTACACCTACGGCTACGGCTACTACAAGCAGTACAAGGACGATGCGAAGCTCTTCCAGTACCTCTTCCCGAACGACGTCGCGTTCACACCCGAGGGGGAGAAGATCCGCAAGGACCTGATCCGCGAAAAGATCATGCGCAACCACCTGGGGGGCTTGCAGACCGCGGCGCACTACGCCTCGCAGCGGCTCGACCTCTCGTTCGGCGGTTCGTGGAGCCGCTACACCTGCCCGCACTGGGGCGAACTCGACTGGGTGCAGGGGCTCGATGAGGAGCTCTATCGCAGCAAGCGCTGGTACGACAACGACGTGCGCAAGGACGACGCCAACCTCTTCGTCCGCGCCAACTGGCAAGCGGCCAAGGGGCTGCGTCTGTTCGCCGACCTCCAGTACCGCTACGTGCACTACAAGGCGTGGGGGTCGAACGACAACTACCTGAACGACGAAACCGGCATGCAGCCGATCGACGTCGACAAACGGTACGGCTTCTTCAACCCGCGGGCGGGTCTGCACTGGCAGATCGCGCAGCGGCATGCCCTTTACGCCTCGTTCGCCGTGGCGCAGAAGGAGCCGACGCGTTCGGATTTCACGGATCGTTACCTCTTCGCGGCCGACGACAGCTACCCCGACTCCGAAAAGCTCTACGACTATGAACTGGGCTACGCCTACACGGCTCCTCGGCTGTCGCTGGGCATCAACTTCTATTGGATGGACTACCGCGACCAGCTCGTTCCGACGGGGCGCGTCAACGACAGTTCGAATGCCCTGAACGTCAATGTGCCGAAGAGCTACCGCCGCGGCATCGAGCTGTCGGCCGCCTGGCGCGTCGCCGACTGGTTCACGGCGAGTGCCAACGCCACCTTCAGCCAAAACAAGATCGAGGATTACGTCGACGAGCTCTACGACAGCCCCACCTACGGCCAGAACCTCGGCGACATGCGCATCGCCTTCTCGCCCGAAGCGATGGGAGCCCTCACGCTCGATTTCCACCACCGCGGTTTCGAGGCAGTCTTCCAGACGCAGTGGGTCGGCGACCAGTACCTGACCAACAACGAGAACAAGGCGCAGCAGCTCGATTCGTACTGCGTGACGCACCTGAACCTCGGCTATGCGTTCCGCACGAAGGCCGCCAAGCAGGTTCGCCTGGGTCTTACGATCTACAACCTCTTCGACGCCCGCTACGAGAGCAACGGTTACGGCTACTCCTACATGTACAAGGGCGAGCGCTACGACATGGCCTACTACTTTCCGCAGGCGCCGATCCACGTGCTGGGCAACGTGACGGTCCGCTTCTGATCCGCCGGCGATATGGACTGGAAACTGCTGCTGCAACTGACGGGCGTCGCGCTCGGACTGCTCTACCTGTGGCTCGAATACCGCGCCGACATCCGCCTGTGGATCGTGGGACTCGTCATGCCCTGCGTGCACGGAGCGCTCTATTTCAAGTCGGGGCTCTACGCCGACAGCGCGATGCAGCTCTACTACATCCTCGCGGGGCTCTACGGCTGGCTCGTCTGGCGGAATGCGCCGCGGCGGGAGCCCTCCGAACGGCCGCAGGTGCGCCACACGCCGTGGCGGCAGCTTCCCGTCCTCGCGGCAGCCTATGCCCTGCTGCACGGTGCGCTCTACCTGCTGCTGACGCACTGCACGGACAGCGTCGTCCCCTTCTGGGATGCGCTGACGACCGCCCTTTCGGTCGTGGCGATGTGGATGCTCTCGCGCAAGCTGGTCGAGCAGTGGCTGGTGTGGGGCGTCGTGGATGCGGTCACCGTCGGTCTGTACGTTTACAAGCAGCTGCCGTGGACGGCCGCGCTCTACCTCCTCTATACGGGATTGGCCGTCGCGGGCTACCTGCGATGGCGGCGATGGGCGAAGGCGACCTGAAATATCGTCGCATGGTTCGACCTCGCAAAGGTCGGCAAGCCTCTCGCTTGCGGAGGTCCGCAACTCTTCCGCAGGCTTCGACCCGAAAAAGTGCGCGGTTCAACGGGCCGGGCAAAAAAACGGGCGGTCGGTGTTTCACCGGCCGCCCTTCGTTTATTCGAGGTCGACGAATACGGGGAAATGGTCGCTGTAACCTCCGTTGTAGCGGTTCCCCGCGTAGGTGCGGAACGGGGTTCCGCGGTCCCGTCCCCGCCGCTCGAAGAGGTCGGGAGGCGAAAAGATCATCGCCTCGCCGTGCAGCCGCAGCCCTTCGCCGCGCACGAGGTTCGGCGAGAGGAGAATCTGATCGAAAAGGTTCCACTCCCCGCCGTAGGCGAGCGTGCCGTATCCCGCCTTGAAGAGGGCGACAAAGGGGTTGTAGAGCGCCCCCGCAGGCAGTTCGCGCAGGCTGCCGCAGGCGCCGAGCGCTTCGCAGAGGCTCCGATCGATCGGATCGTCGTTGAAATCGCCCGCCACGACGATCTTCGTCGCGGGATCGCGCCGCGCCACCGAGTCGACCAGACGGCGCACCTGTTCGCAGACGGCGATGCGTCGGAAAGCCGACGCGGCCGCACCGCCTCGGCGCGAGGGGGCGTGCAGCACCACGAAAAAGAGGGGCTCCCCCGCCACCCTGCCCCATACGGTGAGCAGATCGCGCGTGCGCAGCGGGGGCTCGGAGGGCACCGCCGTCCGCACGGGCGCGCACCCTGCGACGGCGAAGCGGTCGGAACGATAGAGCAGCGCCACATCGATCCCGCGCTCGTCGGGCGAGTCGAAATGCACGATGCGGTAGTCGGCCGCCGCCACCGCAGGATGCGCGACGAGCGTTTCGAGCACGCCGCGCGTCTCGACCTCCGCGAGCCCGACCACGGCGGGCAGCTCCGCGTCGCGGAGCACGCGCGCGAGGCCGTCGATCTTCGCGCGGCAGCGCTCCTGCGTCCACCGCTTGCGACCCGCAGGCGTATATGCGTCGTCGCGCGTCGCAGGATCGTCGATCGGATCGAAGAGGTTCTCCACGTTGTAGAACAGCACGCGGAACGGCTCCTGCGCGAAGCCGGACAAAGCGCCTCCCAGCAGGCACCAAAACAACAGCCATCGTTTCATCGGTCGGATAAAAAAATCGCCGCCGCATCCCCGCACCCGAAAGGTGCCTCGCAGGATCGCGGCGGCGGTTCGAAAAGAAAGCGCCTTACTTGAGGCTGATCTTCAGATTATCCAGGTAATAACGGTGCTTGGATTTCACGGCTGCTTCGAACGTGATCGTCGTGGCGGCCGTGATGCCCGCGAGGTTGAAGGTATAGGTCTTGCCCGCTTCGTCGAGCTGCTCGGTCGTAATCGAAGCCTCGCCCTCGATCGTACCGCCGTTGTTTACCGTAATGATTACCTTCGTCTTGTCGGCGGCACCCGTGCTCTTCCAGGCGGTCAGATCGACCGTCAGCACCGCATCGGCCGCGGCGGTCGTCACTTTCTTGAGGGCCGGCGTCTCCAGAATGCCCTTGGCGCTGCTGCTGCCCAGCTTGATCTTGCCGGCAGCCTGGTAGACCTTCACGCTGCCGCCCGAATAGGCATCCGTGAAGCCCGCGAGCGAGCCCGTCAGCGTCTTGCCTATATCCTGCGAGCCGTCTGCCGTGACGCTGTCGAACTGGCTGAAATCGTCGTGCCACAGGATCGACGCGTCACCCCCGGGCTCGTCGCCCGACTCGTCGGCGAAGGCCGCGATGTCCTCGGCCGTCGTCGGGATCAGCTGCGGGGTGTTGAAGACCGAGCAGATGCCGCGGATCGTCGCCTCCGTATCGGCCACCTTGACCCCCTTGCCGACCGTCCAGTCCTTGCGGTTGTAGACGGCGAATTCGGTGCCGTCGGCCACGAAAGTCAGCCCCGTCGCGAAATTCTTGCCGACCGAAGCGGCTGCGGGACGCGCCTTTTCGATCTGCACGGGCATCGACATATACTTGTCGAACTCGTTCACGAGCTGCGCGGCGGTGATCGTCGTGTAGGCGATCGTCGCACCTTTCGACAGGACCTTTACGTCGTCTTTCGCAATGCCTTTGTATTCGCGCAGACCGTTGTAGGGTGCGTACTCGGCATTCGCCAGCGCGATCGACAGCTTGTCGCCGACCTCCAGGCCGAGCTCCATCAGGGCGCTGCTGTAGAAGACCATCGCACTTTGCGCGGCACCGTCGTTGTCGCAGAGGATCACGTTGCTTGCTGCGAAATTCTCCGTGCTGCCGCCGATCGCGGCCACGAAGCCCTCGACCGAACGTTCATCGACAGGTTCGCCCGCCAGGGCCATCGCCACGAGCTCCTTCACCTTCAGCGGCGCGAGCGTCGGCTCCTCGATCACCGTGCCCTGCGTCAGGTCGATGCGCGTGCCGTCGCCGTTGATCGTCGTGAGGGCGATCTCCTCGATCGTGCCGCTGCCCGCATCCGTCGCGAAGCGCAGGTAGAGCTCCTCGGCCTCTTCGGCCAGCACGAAATCGATCGAGGCCGCGCCGTCGGTCATCGTGTAGTTCAGCGCGCTCCAGCGCTCGCCGTCGTCGCCGACAGCCACCGTACCTGCGTAGTTACCCTTGAACGTCAGACGCATGCGACGCTGGGGGGGGGTAAGCGCGATTTTCTGGACACGCAGCACGGCGGGCTTGGCGCCGAAGAGGGCCGCATTGACGCCCTCGGCCGCCGTGCCGATGCGCACGTTCGTACCGCCGTAGCTCACCGTGGCGGCACCCGTGCCGCTCGTCGCCCAACCCGTGTAGCGGGACACCGAGGGATAGGGCTCGGCGACGGCCGCCGTGCCGAAGGTCTCGGCATAGAGCGTCACCTCGGGCAGCATTTCGCCCTGGCGCACGCGGATCGTCTGCTTCAGCGCGGGATCGGCCGTGACGAACTCGAACGAGCCCTCACGCGAGAAATCGTTCTCGGCGACCGTCACCGTCACGCGGGCGTCGCCGCGCCCCTCCATCGGATCGACCGCGATCCAGTCGCAATCCTCGGGCAGCGCGACCGACCACGGCAAATTGGCCTTGAGGTCGAAGGTCGCCTCGCCGCCCTTGACGGTGAAGGCGAGCGACGACACCTCCGCTTCGATCGAGGGATCCCCCGTCGGATCGTCGTCGTCCGAACATGCGGTGAACGAGGCCGCTGCGAAGAGCGCCATCGCACCGAACAACCACTTGTTTAAAATCGATTTGTTCATGATTGATAAGAATTTAGCTATTTATGTCTGTCGATTTTTTTCGTTCGATGTATGAAGGTACGGCTTTTTTTCGATTCGGCCAACGATGGGGCCCGTTTTTTCGTCGAAACGGGCACAAAAACCAGCCGTCAGGGAATCCACTCGATAATCCCCTCCAGCGGATGATCGGCGCGCCAGCGGACGAACTCGTCCCACGTGCGGATGCCGTCGCGCAGGACGGCCATGTAGAAGGCGATGCCCGGGATGTGCGCCTCATCGGGCGCCGCATGTTTCAGACGCAGGATCGCCAGCCGCTCTTCAGGCGTCGCGACCTCCCGAATGCGGTCGGCCATCCGTTCGAAATAGCCCTCCCAGGGCGCCCCCTTTCGGAGGTGGATCAGGTCGATCACCCACGTTTCGCCCTCCGTGTCGCGCCACTCGACCTGCCACTGGATGCAGGCATCGACCTCGCGCAGGAGGTTCAGGCAGGTGATCTTCCCGACCGACGGATGCTCGGCCAGCCGTGCGACGACGGCGAAGCTCGAGGCCGTGTCGAGCCGTTCGGAGTAGATGTGCAGATCGATGTCGCGGTGCTTCATCATAAGGCCCATGCGCAGCGACCCGACCAGATGCGGTTCGGCACCGCTTTCGCGCCACAACTCGAAGAGGCGGCTTTCGTCCAGCACGGCGCGCGCCCGACGGGCCGCCGCTTCGCTGTATCGCAGATAATCCATATATGGAGGGATAAAAAGCTCCTGCCGCGAAATGCGGCAGGAGCCCGATAATCAATGAGCGGTCCGTTAGAAATTGTAGCCGACCGAAAAGAAGAAATTGCGGTTGTGCGTATCCGATCCGTGCTTTGCGACATTCACGAGGCTGAACTCGTAGCCCAGACCGAACGAGTAGCGGCGCCACTCGACCGCACCGCCGAAGCGCATGCCGAAATCGGAGCGTTTGAAGGCACCGTCGTCCCCGAACGTGTCGGCCTTGTTGCCGGCGGCTTTCACCTTGCCGCCCAGACCGAGGCCGTAGTAGAAGCCTGCGGCGGGAAGCAGCGCGATTTCGTCCGCCACGCGGAACTTATAGGTCACGGCCACGGGAATCTCCGCATAAAAAGCGGTGTACTTTTTCAGGGTAGCATCGTGTTTGGTGCCCTTCTGCGTGATCTGCAAACCCGTTTCGAGGTAGAGGGGCATGCGTTCGGTCAGCAGATACTGATACGAACCGCCCAGGTGGAATCCAGCTTTCGACTCGTGTTTAACACCGTCGAACGATACGTTAGCGATGTTCAAACCCGCACGCACACCGAAAATGTGCTTTTGATAGGTCTGCGCCGCAGCCGTACCGGCCAGCAGCACCGTCCCGACAAGGATCAGAAACAGTTTCTTCATCTTTCGTTTGTTTTTGTAAGACACCTGCAAATATACGCAAAATCGGACCGATCGGTGCCGCGAAAGGCAAAAAAAGAACCGCCTTCGCGAAAAAGGCGGTTCGGTCGGATCAGGCCAGCAGCGCGTCGGCCAGCGCTTCGAGCGCGCCGAGGTCGCTCTGCTTCATGCGGCCGCGGATCGTCACGACGGGCGTCACCCGCTCGATATCCTTCATCGTGTCGAGCAGAGCAGCCATTTCGCGCCCCGCCGAGGGGGCCCACGAGCCGTTTTCGATCAGCGCCACGCGGCGGTTGCGGAAGCCCTTGCTCTGCAGGTGATGCAAAAAATCGAGCATCGGCGGGAAAAGGCCCCCGTCGTAGCTGGCGGCCGCCAGTACCATGCGGTTCATGCGGAAGGCATCCTCGATCGCTTCGGCCATGTCGCAGCGGCTCAAATCGGCCACGGCGATCTTGCCGGCCCCCTTCGCATCGAGCATCCCCGCCAGCATCTCGGCCGCCTCGGCCGTACCGCCGTGAATCGAGGCATAGGCCACCAACACCCCTTCGGTCTCCGCCTCGTAGCGGCTCCAGGTGTCGTAGAGGCCGACGTAGTACCCCAGGTTCTCCTCCAGCACGGGGCCGTGCAGCGGGCAGATCTTCGCGATGTCGAGTTTCGACGCCTTCTTGAGCAGCGCCTGCACCTGATTGCCGTACTTGCCGCAGATGTTGAAATAGTAGCGGCGCGCCTCGCAGGCCCAATCTTCGTCGTGCGACAGCACGCCGAACTTGCCGAAGGCGTCGGCCGAAAAGAGCAGGCGGTCCGCACGGTCGTAGGTCACCATCACCTCGGGCCAGTGCACCATCGGGGCCATGTGGAATTGCAGCGTATGTGCGCCCAGCGAGAGGGTGTCGCCCTCCCCCACGGCCTGCGTGCGCCCTTCGAAATCGAACGACTCGAAATAGAGCGGCAGCATGCGCAGCGCCCGTTCGGTCGCCACCAGCCGCAGCGCGGGATAGCGCTCCATCGCCTCGGCGATGCAGGCGCTGTGATCGGGCTCCATGTGCTGCACGACGAGGTAGTCGGGCCGGCGGCCGCCGAGCGCCTGTTCGAGTTCGGCGAACCACTCCGCACCGCAGCGACGGTCGACCGTGTCCAGGATCGCCACTTGCTCGTCGAGGATCAGATAGGAGTTGTAGGAGATCCCGTTCGGGACGATATACTGGCTTTCGAAAAGGTCCAGATCGGCGTCGTCCGCACCGATGTAAACCACGTCTCGGGTAATCTGTTTCATGTTCGGATTCGTTTTTTCGTTTCGCGGTGCAAATATCGTATTTTTTTCGTCGGCGGACAACAATAATTATTCGTCGCGGCGCGTGGCGACGATCGCGGGCTCGCACCGCTCGAAGCGCAGGCAGCGCGTCCCGTCACCCGAAATCTCCGTGCGGAGCTCCCCGCCGCGCAGGTCGAGCACGATGTTCTCGAACAGCCCCTCGCGAACGTCGACCAGCCGAATGTCACGCTTATCCGTGGTCGCTCGGATGTTGCGCAGGACGATGCCGTCGACGTCGACCAGGTCGATCACGTAGGGCGACGGCTTCGGCTTGTAGACCCCGTAGGCCGACACGGAGGTGTCGCGACGCGTATCGGCCGTGACGTTCTCGATACGGATGTTGCGGGCGGGGCTTTCGGGAATGCCCTGCACGTAGATCAGTTCGCGGCACCCCTCGACGATTACCTCGCGGATCGAGACATTGCGGAAGGCGGGCGTCAGGTGCGTCAGCGCGGGTGCAGGCAGACGGGCCGAGAGGCCGCCCACGAAATTGGCCGTGCCGAGCATCTCCCACGCCAGGGCGCCCGCCTCGGTCTTGAGGCGGATGCGCTCGAAAAAGAGGTTTTCGCCCCCGCCGCCGCGCGGTCGGCGCGTCTTGAGGCGGATACCGACGCGCGTGCCGTCGCAGACGCAGTCGTGGGCGTAGAGGTTGCGGATCCACCCCGCCGTCTCGCTCCCGACCGTCAGGCCGCCCATGCCGCGCAGGGCGAGGCAGCGGCGCACGACGATGTTTTCCGAGGCGCGGTTCACGCGGTAGCCGAACTCGTTGCGGCCCCCCTTGACGGCGATGTTGTCGTCGCCGCAGTCGGTCGTCACGTACTCGACAAGCACGTTGCGGCAGCAGGTGATGTCCACGCCGTCGCCGCAGGGCGTGCCGAACGAACTGACGCGGATGCCGCGGATCACCACGTTTTCGCAATAGACGGGGGCGACGTTCCAGAAAGCGGTCTGCTCGAACGAGACTCCCTCCAGATAGACGTTGCGGCAGCCGATCGGCCCGAAGAAGGTCGGGAGCTGGATCCCGCGGCCGTTGCGGCCATCGAACAACCGTTCGGCGACGGGCGTGTCGGGATCGATGTCGCCGTCGTTCTGGGGGCGCCCCGCGCGGATCGAGCCGCCGAGCGCGGGACCGATCAGCCGGCCCCGCCCCGTCAGGGCGATGTCGTGCTGCCCCTCGGCGTAGATGCAGGCACCGAGCGAATAGAGCTCGACCCCCGCATTGGTGGTGAAGACCGCGGGCAGGAAATCTTCGACCTCGCCGCTGAAGCGCACCTCGGCGCCCTCCTCGACGTGCAGTTCGACCCCGCTTTTGAGGACGAGGCGGCCCGTCGGCCAGACGCCGCGACCGAGCACCACGCGACCGCCGCCCTCGCGGGCCAGGCGGTCGATCGCCTGCTGAATCTGCCGCGTACGCAGCGCGCCGTCCGCGCGGGCCTCCAGCCGCACGTCGACGTCGCGGAAAAGAGGCTTGCCGAGCTGCGGCATATAAAAAGGTGCCTCGATCGGCGCGATCGCGGCGGGACAGGCATCGGCACCCGTCTCGGCACGCGTCGGCACGGGTTCGGTCACCTGCGCGGCGGCCGAAAGGGCCGCCAACGAAAAAAGAAGAGTCAAAATACGGTTCATGATCGGAAAGAGCGGTTACGTAATAACATGCGGCGGCCTGCGCCGAGCGGCACGCCCCGAAGGGCGGCACCCCGCGCAGGTCGCGTACGGAAAAGGGCGGCTACTCCTCGACGATGCGGATCGAAAGGATGCGGTCGCCGGGGCGGATGTCGTCGATCACGTCGAGCCCCTCGACGACGCGGCCGAAGCAGGTGTGGCGACCGTCGAGGTGCTGCGTATTTTCGCGGTTGCAGCAGATGAAGAACTGCGAGCCGCCCGTGTCCCTGCCCGCATGGGCCATCGAGAGGACGCCGCGGTCGTGGTACTGGCGCGGAGCCGAAGTCTCGCACTTGATCGTGTAGCCGGGGCCGCCCGTGCCGTCGCCGCGCGGGCAGCCGCCCTGGATGACGAAATCGGGAATGACGCGGTGGAAGGTCAGTCCGTCGTAAAAACCGTGCTCGGCCAGGTCGACGAAATTGCGCACCGTGCCGGGCGTTTCGTTCGTGTAGAGTTCGGCCTTCATCAGCCCCTTTTCGGTCTCGATCAGGGCATACTGTTTCTTGTCGCTCATGGATTTATCGGTTTGTTCGGTAAGTTCGTCAACGGCAGGCGCCGCATCGCGGTGCGAGGGAAAGGAGAGGAAGAGGGCCAGCGCGACAATCGCCGCCAGCAGGAAAAGGAGGTATAACAGGGTTCTCATGGCCGAATCGGATTAGTCGTACAAAGATACGCATAAGCGAGGGCAAAAGCAAGCCTGCTTGCATTTTGCCAAGGCGGGAGTATCTTGGGCGCAGTCAAAGATACGAATACGCCGCGTGCAAATGCAAATAAATTTGCATTTTGCCGAGCGGGAGTATCTTGGACGCAGTCAAAGATAACCATATTTTCGCGGACGAGGCATCGCCGTCCCGATTTTTTTCACTATCTTGCCACTCCGTTGCGCCTGCGGCTACGGACCGCGGCCCGCCCGCGTTTCGGAGCGAGGCTGCGCCCCCCTGCGCCAAAGCGCGACCGTGTACGCCTTCGTTCGGACAAGACCCGCACGACCCCGAAGAACAAACAAAAAACGACCCGATATGACCAGAAAATTCCTGACATGCGCGCTGGCCCTGCTGCTCGCGACGACCGTTTCGGCCCGCCGCCAGGTCGAGGGAGGGCCCCTCACGCTGTGGTACAAAGCCCCCGCGGCCGACTGGAACGGCGCCCTGCCCGTCGGCAACGGCCGCCTCGGCGCGATGATCTTCGGCAACGCCGACGACGAGCTGCTCCAGCTCAACGACAATACGCTCTACAGCGGCGAACCGTCGAGCCGCTGGAGCGACCTCGACATCACGCCGCTCTACCCCGAAATGGTGCGGCTGCTCGAAGCGGAAAAATACCTCGAAGCCTCCGAGCTGCTCAAGCAATGGACGGGCCGCCTGCACGAGTGCTACCAGCCCCTCGGCGACTGGCACATCCGCGATTTCCGCGGCGGCAAGGCGAAGGCCTACCGCCGATCGCTCGATCTGGAGCGCGCCGTGGCCACCGTGCAGTACGAGCGCGACAACTACCGCTTCCGCCGCGAAATCTTCGCCTCGCATCCCGACGGAGTGATCGTCATGCGGCTGACGACCGACTGCCCCGTAGGCTGGGACATCGCCGTGCGCCTCTCCTCGCCCCATCCCGCCCGCACGAAGATCGATGCCCGCAAGCGGCTCCTCTCGATGAGCGGACAGGCCCCCGGGCGCGTCGACCGCCGCAACTACAGCGATTTCGAGGCCTGGGGCCACGAGCAGCGCCACCCCTACCTCTTCAACGAGGACGGTTCGCGCACGGGCAAGCCCCGCGTCCTCTACGGCAAGGACATCGACGGACGCGGCATGTTCTTCGAAAGCCGCCTGGAGGTGCGCACGCCCGACCCCGCCACCGAAATCGAGGATCTCGGCGACCGTCTCCGCATCCGCGGCGGACGGGAAATCATCCTCGTCTTCGCATCGGCCACGAGCTACAACGGCCCCTTCAAGAGCCCTTCGCGCGAGGGTGCGGATGCCGCCCGCCTCGCCGAAAACGCCCTCAAGCGGATCCGCACGAAGAGCTACGAGCAGCTGCTGGCCGACCACACGGCCGACTATCGCTCCCTCTTCGACCGCCTCTCGCTGACCCTGCCCGCCGACCCCGCGGCCGAAGCGCTCCCCACCGACGAACGCATCGTCCGCTACGCCGCCGCGACGCGCGCGACGGGGGCTCCCGCCGATCAGCAGCTCGTCACGCTGCTCTTCCAGTACGGCCGCTACCTGATGATCGCCGGTTCGCGCGAAGGAGGACAGCCGCTCAACCTGCAAGGCATCTGGAACAAGGACCTCATCCCGTCGTGGAACAGCGGCTACACGGCCAACATCAACGTCGAGATGAACTACTGGCCCGCCGAGGTCGCCAACCTCTCCGAGTGCCACGAACCTTTCCTGCGCATGATCGGCGAATGCGCCGCCACGGGTGCCGAATGCGCCCGCGACATGTACCGCCGCCGCGGCTGGGTCGGCCACCACAACTGCTCGATCTGGCGCGAGACCTACCCCAACGACGGGGGCGCCTGCACGGTCTTCTGGCCCATGATGGGGGCATGGTTCTCGTCGCACCTCTGGGAACACTACGCCTATACGGGCGACCGCGACTGGCTCGTGCGCGACGCCTACCCGATCATGAAGGGGGCCTCGGAGTTTTTCCTCGACTGGCTCGTGCGCGACAAGGAGGGATATTGGGTAACTCCCGTGAGCACCTCGCCCGAGAACCTCTTCGTCATTCCCGGCACGAACGATGCGGCGGGCGTGGCGCAGGGTTCGACGGCCGACCTGTCGATGATCCGCGAGCTGTTCACCCGCACGATCGCCGCCGCCGAACTCGGCGGCACGGATGCGCCGCTCCGCGACACGCTGCGCGCACGGCTCGACGGGATGCTCCCGTTCCGCATCGGCGCCTACGGCCGTCTGCAGGAGTGGCCCCGCGACTTCGCCGACCAGGATCCCCACCACCGCCACGTGTCGCACCTGGTGAGCCTCTATCCCTTCGGACAGATCACCCCCGCGACGCCCGAGCTGTTCGCCGCGGCCCGCCGCACGCTCGAAATGCGCGGCGACGAGGCGACGGGCTGGTCGAGCGGCTGGAAGATCAACCTCTGGGCCCGCCTGCTCGACGGCGAACGCGCCTTCAAGCTCATCGGGACGCTGCTGCGCCCCGTCGGATTCGGGCCGCTGAACCTGCAATCGAACGGCGGCGGCGTCTACGCCAACCTCTTCGACGCCCATCCGCCCTTCCAGATCGACGGCAATTTCGGCTTCACGGCAGGAGTCTGCGAAATGCTCATGCAGAGCCACGAAGGCAAGATCCGCCTGCTGCCCGCCGTGCCCGCGGCATGGCGTTCGGGCAGCATCCGCGGCCTCAAAGCGCGCGGCGGCTACGAAATCGACATGAGCTGGGACGAGGGCCGCATCACCGCGCTGCGCATCCGCACGCAGACGGGCCGCCGCTGCGAGGTGATTTCCGATCGACCGATGCCTGAAATCGAGTGGATAGGAGCGGAATAATGTTCGTTCTTCGGGCGCGCCCGAAGAACGGCAGTCCGCGCGCAGGGCTGCATCGGCCGCCGGTCGACGCCTGCGGTCTGCCCCACGAAGCGATACGAATTATGAAACGAATCCCTATTTGGCTGCTCTTCGGAGCTCTTTCGCTCGCCGCCTGCACATCCCGTCCCGCGGCCGACACGGAGACGATCTACGTCTCGATTCCGCCGCTTAAAAGCCTCGTCGAAGCGATCGTCGGCGACGACTATCCCATCGAGGTGCTCGTGCCCGCGGGGGCTTCGCCCGAGACATTCGAGCCGACGCCGCGCCAGTACGTCGCCGTCAATCGGGCCCGCCGCCTCTTTCAGATCGGGTTGATCGATTTCGAGCGCAACCTCGTCGCCAGGATCGCAGACCCCGCGAAAGTGGTCGACCTGGGCGCCGCGAGCGGCGTCGAACTGCTGACGGGCAGCTGCTCGCACGGGCACGGCAACCCGCACGACGGTCACGCGCACGATGCGCATACCCGCGAAGCTCACCCTCACGGCGTCGATCCGCACCTGTGGAGCTCGCCCCGCGCCCTGCGGGGCATGGCGGCGGCGATCTACGCCGCGATCCACGCCGACCACCCCGACTCGGTGCGTTACACGCGCAATCACGAACGATTGCAGCAGGCGCTGGCCGAACTCGATGCCCGCACGGCCGAACGGATCGCCCGCAGCGGCATCCGCACCGTATTCGTCTACCATCCCGCCCTCTCCTACTATGCGCGCGACTACGGATTGGAGCAGATCGCCGTCGAGCAGGAGGGCAAGGAGCCCTCGGCGCGCCACCTGGCGCAGCTGATCCGCCGCGCCCGCGCCGAAGCGGTCGACCGCATCCTCTACCAGGTCCAGTTCCCCCGCTCGAGCGTCGAAGCGATCGCCGCCGACATCGGGGCCGAGGCCGTCGCCTTCGACCCGCTGGCCGAAGATGCGATCGGGAACATCGATCGGATCACCGCACTTATCACGAAGCCATGAAGCTCGTCTCGCTCTGCGACGTCAGCGTCGCCTACGACGGTTGCGAAGCGCTGCAACACGTCGATCTGGAGATCGACTCGACCGATTTTCTGGGGGTGATCGGCCCCAACGGAGGCGGAAAAACCACCCTCGTGCGGGCGATACTGGGGACAGTGCCCTATCGGGGCACGATCCGCTACGCCCCCGAGCTGTACGACGGCAGCGAACGCCTGATCGGCTACATGCCGCAGCTCACCGCGTTCGACCGCGAATTTCCGATTTCGGTCGAAGAGGTCGTCCTCTCGGGATTGCAGGGACGACGCGGCTTCCGCAGCCGCTACACGCGCGAAGATCGGGCGAAGGTGCGCAGCCTGCTCGACGAAACGGGCATCGGCGAGCTGGCCCGCCGCCCGATCGGCGCCGTCTCGGGCGGCCAGATGCAGCGGGCGCTGCTCTGCCGTGCGATCGTCTCCGACCCGAAGCTGCTGATCCTCGACGAGCCGACCAATTTCGTCGACAACCGCTTCGAACACGAACTCTACCGCACCCTGCAGGCGCTGAACCGCCGCATGGCGATCGTCGTGGTGTCGCACGACATCGGCACGATCACGAGCATCGTGCGCGAAATCGTCTGCGTCAACCGCACCGTCCACCGCCACCGCTCGAACCGCATCACCGCCGAGCAGCTGCAAAACTACAACTGCCCGATCCAGCTCCTCTCGCACGGCCCCGTGCCGCACACCGTGCTGGCGCACCACCCGGGCGACGGCTGCTGTCCCGAAGCGCACGACGAACATCCGACCGCCCGATAGCGCCCGCCCGTCGCGCGTCCGTCGCGCTTTCGGGGCGAAGCCCGCAGCCGCTCCGCCGACCGCCTGCGGATCGGCCGATGCGACAAACGCCGAAAGGGCGGCACCGCAACCGCGGCACCGCCCTTTCGGGTATTCGTTGCGACAGCGAATCACTCCGCCTGCAACGCCTCCCAGAGCATATCCTTCAGGCGGGCGATGTTCAGCCCCGCCACGGACGAAATCATCACCGACGGCACTCCTTCGGGAAGCTGCCGCCGCAGCTCCTCCATCAACCCTTCGTCGAGCATGTCGCATTTCGTGACGGCCAGCAGCCGCTGCTTGTCGAGCAGCTCGGGGTTGTACTGCGTCAGCTCGCCGAGCAGCACCTCGTAGTCGCGCCGCACATCCTCCGTATCGGCGGGGATCATGAAGAGCAGCACCGAGTTGCGTTCGATGTGGCGCAGGAAACGGGTCCCGAGGCCGCGCCCCTCGTGGGCCCCCTCGATGATGCCCGGGATATCGGCCATGACGAACGAGCGGCCGTCGCGCACCTCGACGATGCCCAGGTTGGGTTCGAGCGTCGTGAAGGCGTAGTCGGCGATCTTGGGCTTGGCCGCCGAGACGACCGACAGCAGCGTCGACTTGCCCGCATTCGGGAAGCCCACCAGTCCTACGTCGGCCAACACCTTCAGTTCGAGAATGAAAGCCCCCTCGTCGCCCTCCTCGCCGGGCTGCGCATACCGCGGGGTCTGGTTCGTGGCGCTCTTGAAATGCCAGTTGCCCAGGCCGCCGCGGCCGCCCTGCAACAGCACGAGCTCCTCGCCGTCCTCGGTCACCTCGCCCACGGGGACCAGCTCCGTTTCGCCCTCCTCGGTCTCGACCACGCGGCGCGCCACGGTGCCGAGCGGCACGGGAATGACGATGTCCTGCGCATTGCGGCCCGACGAACGGGCGCCCGAGCCGCACTCGCCGTCCTCGGCGAACTGGTGGCGCTGGTATTTGAGGTGGATGAGCGTCCAGTACTGTCGGTCGCCGCGCAGGACGATGCTGCCGCCGCGCCCGCCGTCGCCGCCGTCGGGTCCGCCGAAGGCGACGAACTTTTCGCGGCGGAAATGAGCCGAGCCCGCGCCGCCGTGGCCCGAACGGGCGAATATCTTCACGTAATCTACGAAATTCGAACCTGCCATAAACAATCGTTTTCGATTCGACGGCAAAGGTAGCGAAAAAATTCGGGATTCCGCGCCTTGCGGTCAGAAGCGGTCGCGGTGGATCCGATCCTCGATGCGGATCTCCTTCTGCCGACAGCGGTGCGCATCGGGGGCGGCATGGCCGATCGCCAGAAAACAGGTCAGCTCGTACCCGTCGGGGGCGCCGACGAGCCGTTTCACGCGGTCGGACTCGTCGCCGATCGGGACGCGGAAGGCACATGCCAGCCCCTCGGCCGTCGCAGCCAGCAGGAGGTTTTCGAGCGCCGCCCACGCCGAGGCGAAATAGTTGAGCGAACTTTGGTCGACGGGACGGCACAGCGGGCAATCCTTCTGGCGGAAGAAGGGCAGCACGAGGCAGCCGCTCTCGACGAGCATCCGCTGCTGCTTGGGCAGCGCATCGACGAACATGGCGTGCTCGTCGCCGTCCATCGTCTCGGCGGCCGCCGCCAACCCCGTCTGCTGGATGCGCTGCGTGTTGGCCGCCACGGAGGCGACCAGTCGGGCGATGCGCTCGCGGTCGCGCACCACGACGAACTCGAACTGACGCAAATGGTCGTTCGTCGGCGCCTTGAAGGCGGCTCCCAGCACGCGGGTCAGCACCTCGTCGTCCACGGGACGGTCGGAGAAATCGCGGATCGTGCGACGCATCTCCAGTACTTCGTAAAAATCGATCATCTGAAAAACGGATTTCATGGTTTGCGACGGCAAAGGTAGAGCGATTTATTGTCGCGCATTTGCGCAATCGTATCGATTTATTGTCGTACATTTGCAAACCCATGGAATACGACGCTACGATCACCCCCTACCGCCTGCCCGATCCGGCAAACCACTCCTTTTTCTTCATCGACGTCCGGGTCCCGCCCTCCGTCGAAGCCGATCTGCATCGGCACGACGCCTGGGAGCTGCTGACGGTGGTCCGCGGCCGCGGCCATCGGCTGGCGGGCGATACGCTGCTCCCCTTCGCCGAGGGCGACACGGTGCTCATCCCGCCCTCGATGCCGCACCGCTGGGAGTTCGCGCCCGCATCGGCGGACGATCGGGGGCGCATCCGCTACCTCATGACAGCCTTCGAACACGCCTTCGTCGAGCGGTGCACGACCCACTTTCCCGAGTTGCGGAACCGCCTGGCCGCACACCCCTTTCCGACAACGGCCCTTCGCTTCGGGCCGGGCATAGCCCGCCGCGTGCGCGAAACGCTGGAGCGGATGCGCACGGCCGACGAGACGGAGCGGCTGTGCGGCATGCTGCGGCTGCTGCCCCTCCTCTTCGCCACGTCGGACCGTACCCCCGTCGGAAATCCCGTGCGCATCGAGCGCGACGTACAGCGCATGCAGCGCGTCTGCGTCTACGTCATGCAGCACTACACGCAGCCGATTCCGCTCGACGAAATCGCCGCGGAGGTCTGCATGAACCGGTCGGCCTTCTGCTCCTGGTTCAAACGCCGCCAGGGGATCACCTTCTCGCAGTACGTGACGCGCTATCGGCTGCACACGGCGTGCAAGCTGCTGGAACATACGCAAAAAACGGTTTCGGAGATCTGTTACGCGGCGGGATTCAACGACCTGCCCCACTTCGTCCGCGTCTTTCGGGCCGCGACGGGGCTTTCGCCCGCCCGCTACCGCAAGCGGCACGCGGAGCAGCCGTAAGGGTCAGAAGCGCCAGCCGACGGAGAGCATCCACGAACGGGGTGCGGCATAGAGGTAGCGGTTCGCCTGCGGCATCCGCAACGCTGTCTCGCCGCGGCCCGCTCGTTGCGTGCGCAGCGATTCGTAGCCGTAGGCGGGGGCCTCGTCGCCCGTCAGGTTGCGGACCGAAAGCATCACCCACAGCTCCGAGCGTTCAAAGCGGATCGACTTGAAGAGCGACGCATCAAGCGTGAAGGCGTCGGGCAGCCGCTCCTGCCGCACGAAGGCGGCGAAGGCCTCGGGGGTCGTACCGTTTTGCCGCGCCACGCGATCGGTGCGGCGCAGGGGCGCCAGGTCGACGTACCGGTCGGCCGCCAGCCCCGACGAGAGGCGGAAGCTCCACCCGCGCGGTCCGTAGTAGCGCACGGCGAGCGAGGCGTTCAGCTGCGGCACCCCGCCCTGTCGGCAGCCGTGCAGGTGGCTCGCCGACCGCAGATCGATCGCGGCGTGATCCGCATCGGCGAGGACCGTCACCTGCGGATCGGCCGTATAGCGGCTGCGGCACCACGCGGCCGTGGCGGTCACCGTCCAGCGGTAGGCGGGACGCCATTCGGCCCACGTCTCGACGCCGTACACGGTCGTCTCGATCCCCGCGAGGGTCAGATCGGCGTAGGCGCCCGCCGTGTCGTCGTAGTAGCGCTGCGTGCGCAGGCCGTCGGCATGCCGCGTCGCGTAGGCCGCGGCCTCCCAGTCGAGGCGTTCGCCCGTTCGGCGGAACGAGAGCCGCGCCGCAGCGAAGCGGGCGGCCGCGGGCTCCTCGACCGTGCGGTTGCAGTACAGCGGCTGGATGAAGAGGTGTTCGGGACGCTGCGACTCGCACCCCGCGGCCACGGTCGCCGCCAGGGTACTGCGCGGCGAAAGGGCGTAGCCCGCCGTCGCCTTCGCACACCACGGCGCGAACTCGATGCGGCGCGAGCGGCCGTAGGAGCCCGCCGCGGGGAAGAGCTCCTTTTCGTAATAGCCCCGACGATACAGCCGCTCCGCCCCCGTCTCGAAGGCCGCTTCGGCGTGCCAGCGGTCGCCCCGCCGCACGGCACGCAGCCACAGCGACGCCCGCTGCCGTTCGAAGGCGTAGTCGTAGCCGAAGCGATCCCCCTCGCGGATCGTGCGCGAAGGGTGGCGCAGGTCGTTTTCCAATCGGTTCGAATAGGTATCGTCGTCAATCAGCCAGCGGTCGACATCGATCAGATAAGAGGCGCCGAGCAGGTCGCGCATCTCCTTGTAGAAGCGGCTGCGGTCGTACGAGGCGCGCACGCCGTAGTCGAGCGTCACCGCCCCGAGCGGGCTCTCGAAGGCGGCCCGCAGCGTAAGGTCGGTCCGCCGTTCGACGCGGTCTTCGAGGGCGTAGCGGGCCGTGCCGTCGCAGGCACGGTTGCGGGCGATGAGGCGGTCCCAGTCGATCTGCGTATAACGGGGATCGGCCGCGCGCCACGCCTCGTCCGTCTCCGCATCGCCGCTCCAGGAGGGCAGGTTGCGGTAGTTGTCGGGCAGCGGCGTGCGGGCGTCGTACCAGTCGAGGGCGCTCGTGCGCCGCACCCCCGCCTCGATTCCCGCGGAGAGGGCGAGCGTCGTGCCGCCGAGCGGCAGGCGAAGCGCCGTCACGGCATAGGGCAGCACCTCGCGCCGCACGCGCGCGTTGCGGACCTTGCCCGCCTGAAAGCCCCACGAAGGGTTGTAATAACGGTCGTCGGTCAGTCGGAAGGCCTCTTCGGTCGAGGCGGAGCGCAGCCCGCGCATCGAGAGCGGCAGGGCGACGAAGAGCGTCGCATCGAGCCCCGACGAACGACGGTACGACAGCCGCGCCGCAGCCGTCAGCGCATGCGTAAAGACCCCTTCGATGCGGGCATCGCGTCCCGTGCGCCCCTCCAGCGCGAACGCCCCATGCAGTCCGCCCCGAAAGGCGCGCTCGGCCGAGGCCTGCACGCCGAGGCGGTACCCCTCGGTCGCCGTGCGGAGCGCGAGCCGAAAGGGGCGCAGCGGGGCCTCCTCCGTAAAGCGGAAACGGCGCAGCGGCCCCGTCGAGCCCGTCGCGTCGGCCGTCGTCGCGAGCGGTCGGGCGATCCGCTCGTCGGCGCCTGCGAGGCGCAGGATGCCGAAACAGCCGTAGGGCACGTCGATGCCGCAGAGGGTCGCCCGCTCCCGATCGAACCCCTCGGCGCCGCGGCGGATCGTCACGCGCGGCAGGCGAAAACGGGTCTCGGTCCCGTAGCGGTCTTCGGAGAGGTGCGGCGAGCCATAAAAAAGCACCGAGTCGGAGATCGGTTCTTCGAAACGCGATTCCGGCTCGGCATAGGGGTAATAGAAGGCATCGTCAGAGGTCTGCGCCGCCGTCAGCCACGGCAGCAGCACGAGCAGCGAAGCAAGCAGACGACGTGCCATAGGCGGCGCAGCGGTCAGAGGCGGCGGAGCACTTCGCACAGCAGCGCCCAGAACTTGGGCACCGTGGCGATCTCCAGCCGTTCGTCGGGCGAGTGGACGCCGCGCAGCGTCGGCCCGAACGAGACCATCTCCAAATCGGGGTATTTTTCGAGGAACAGCCCGCATTCGAGCCCCGCATGGATCGCCCGCACCTTGGGTTCGGTGGCGAAGAGGTCGCGGTAGGCGGCGGCGGTCACCTCCAGCAGGCGCGAATCGGGATCGGGCGCCCATCCCGGGTAACCGTCCGAGTGGGCGACGTCGGCACCCGCCAGCGCGAAGACCGACTCGACCATCTGCATCACATAGGTCTTGGCGCTCTCGACCGAGGAGCGTTGCGACGAGGTGACGACGATCGTATCGCCCTCCGCGAACTTCACCGAGGCGAGGTTCGTCGAGGTCTCGACCAGCCCGGGCATGGCGAACGACATGGCCGTCACGCCGTTCGGCACCCCGACCAGCGCATAGACCAGCCCGAACTGCGTCTTGCGGTCGAGGACGCGATCCACCTCGGGCATCTCGTTGAGCGTGATCTTGAAATGGGGCTCGCGCAGGCGGAACTCGTTCTTCAGGTCGGCGGCGAAGAGGCGGTAGCGCTTCTCGAAATCGGCCTTGAAGCGGGCGGGAATGCCGAAGATGGCGTAGGCTTCGCGCGGAATGGCGTTGCGCAGGTTGCCGCCCGAGAAGTAGCTCAACCGCAGCTCGCAACTCTGCATGCCGTCCCAGAGCAGGCGCGCGACGGTCTTGTTCGAGTTGACGCGCCCCTTGTCAATGTCGTCGCCCGAGTGGCCGCCCAGCAGATCGGAGACGTCGACGCGGTAGAAGAGGTAGTTTTTTGGGGCGGGCTCCATCGTATAATGGAAGGTGGCGATCGTGTCGATGCCGCCCGCGCAGCCGATGAAGAGTTCGCCCTCGTCCTCCGAATCGAGGTTGAGCAGGTATTTGCCCGTCAGCATTCCCTCGCCCAGTTCGAAGGCGCCCGTGAGGCCCGTCTCCTCGTCGACCGTGAAGAGCGCCTCCAGCGGACCGTGGACCACCCCGTCGTCGATGAGCACGGCCAGTGCGGCGGCCATGCCGATGCCGCAGTCGGCGCCGAGGGTCGTCCCCTCGGCACGGACCCAGCCCTCTTCGATGCGGGTGCGGATCGCGTCGTGCTCGAAATCGAACTCGACGTCCGAATTCTTCTCGCACACCATATCCATGTGGCTCTGGAGAATCACCGTCGGGCGATCCTCCATCCCCGCCGTGGCGGGTTTGCGCATCACGACGTTGCCGATCGCATCCTTCTTATAAGCGATGCCGTGCCGTTCGGCGAAATCGACCAGAAAGTCGATGATTCGCCCCTCCTGCTTCGAGGGACGGGGGACGCGCGTAATCGCATCAAACTGCTCCCACACGAGGCGGGGCTCCAGCGAGGTAATAGCTGCCATAACAGGTATCGTTTTTTTCCGTTTTGCACAAAAGTAACGATTTCGGGGGAATTTTCCGCATCTTCGGCGCTGCATTTTGCATCAAGCGAAGAAAATAATACGGATTCGAACGCGTTCACCCATCATTCATTTTGACTTTTTCGATTTCTTATTCTATCTTTACGACATGGAAAAACGGGTCGCCAGTGCCGGCGGCCTGTTTTTTCCGCCGCCCGAGGGCCGATTTTCCGCCTCCGAAATTTTGTTTCGCCCGCCGCTTGTGCTATCTTTGCGGCCGATAAATCGAAGAAACGAACGTTCTCAATTATGTTAAGCAGAAGATTACTCCGCATCAAGGTCGCCAAGGCGCTCTTCGCCCACCTCAAGTCGGAAGCCGACAACATGATCGCCTCCGAAAAAACCCTGATGCTCTCGATCGATAAGGCCTACGACCTCTATTTCCAGCTGCTGGCCCTCCCCGCCGAGGTCGCCCGCTATGCCGCCGAACGCCAGGAGATCGCCCGCCGCAAGAAGCTGCCCACCTTCGAGGACCTGCACCCCAACACCAAATTCGTCGAAAACCGCGTCATCCGCGTCATCGAGAACACCGATGCCGTGAACGACCACCTGGCCGCCCGCAAACTCGGCTGGGCGAAATACCCCGAGCTGATCCGCACGCTCTACCTGCGGCTCATCGAGCTTCCCTTCTACAAGAGCTACATGGCGCACGAGGAGCGCACGTTCGAGGAGGATCGCGAAATGGTCGAGCAGTTCTTCCTGCTGCTGGAAGACTGCCCCGCCCTGGACGACGCGCTCGAAGAGATGTCGATCTACTGGTGCGACGATCTGCCCTTCATCCTGCTGATGCTCCAGCGCTCCCTCTCGAACCTGCGCCCCTCCCACCAGGAGCTGCGCGTGGCCGACAAGTTCAAGAGCGAAGAGGATCCCGCCTTCGTCCGCACCCTCTTCGAAAAGGCCCTCATCCACTTCGGCGAGAACCAACGCTACATCGAGCACTACACGGCCAACTGGGACGTCGAGCGCATCGTCTTCATGGACAACCTCATCCTCGGCACGGCCATGACCGAGCTCGTCGAATTTCCGTCGATCCCCGTCAAGGTGACGATGGACGAGTGGATCGAGATTTCGAAATACTACTCCACCCCCGGCAGCAGCACCTTCATCAACGGCGTGCTCGACAAGATCGTCGCCTCGCTCACCGAGGAGGGACGCATCAAAAAGGCGGGGCGCGGCCTGATCTGATCCGCAATGCGATCACCCCTGCGCTTGTTCGCCGCCTCGGCGCTCCTGCTGCTCGCAGCGGCCTGCGGCCCCTCCGCCGCACCGAAGCAGGGCACAACGGCCCACGGCGGCCCGCAGCACGGCGCCGCGGGCCGAATCATCCCCGTCGACGACCGAACACTTGCCGCAGGCGGATCGGATACCGTTCGGTTCGGACACCTGCACGAAGGCGAAACCGCCGTTCTGCGGCTGCGGCTGCGCAACGACACGCGGCGGCCGCTGCTGGTGCTCGGCCACGAACGGAGCTGCGGATGCACCCTCCTCGAATACGAAAACCGCCCGATTCCGCCCGACTCGGCCCTCCCCCTCACGCTCCGTTTCGATGCGCGCGGCACCTACGGCTGGCAGCTGAAGCTCGTGACGATTCGGTTCAGCGGCGCCGCGGAGCCCCTCCGACTCCTTGTCGAAGCGGATGTGGATTGAGATTTGCGGATACGGAGAATTTTCGTATCTTCGCAACCGAAAACCTTTAAAACAGCAACCATCATGATGCAATTTCTTCAGGTCGTTCCCGTCGAGCCGCAGCCGGGATTCATGCAGCAATACAGCGGCTTCATCCTCATCGGTGTCATGTTCCTCGTCATGTGGCTCTTCATGTGGCGCCCCGAGGCCAAACGCCGCAAGCAGATGCAGGAGTTCCGCAACTCGCTCAAAAAGGGCGACAAGATCATCACCGCCGGCGGCATCTACGGCACCGTCAAGGAGATCAAGGAGACGACCCTGCTGATCGAGGTCGACAGCAACGTGACGCTGCGCATCGACAAGAACATGGTCGTGGCCGATTCGACGGGCCTCCAGCAGCAGCGCTAACCGATCCGAAACAAACCCTCGGCCGCCGTGCATCGCGTACGGCGGCCTTTTTACACCGATTCCCATGATACGACGACACACCTTTGTTCCGACGGGCACCTGCTCGCAGCGGATCGATCTCGCGCTCGAAGAGGGCATCATCCGCGAGGTCGCCTTCACGGGCGGCTGCCACGGCAACACGCAGGGCATCGCCGCACTGGTGCGGGGCATGCGCGCCTCCGAGGCGATCGAACGCCTTGCGGGCATCGACTGCCGCGGACGCGGCACCTCCTGTCCCGACCAGCTGGCCAAGGCCCTGCGACGGGCACTCGACGAAGCTTAAAAAAGCGCGGTCCTCTTCAAAGAGGACCGCGCTTCGTTTCGGAGCAGGAATCAGAGCATCCACGCGACCAGCCGCGGCGCCGAGAGCATGCAGAGCGCCTGCACGACGATGAAGGCTGCGATCGCCTTCGGGCCGCGCACGTTGCAGCTGACCGAGAAGGCACGGTAATTCCAGAGATAGAAAAATACGAGCAACGCGATGGCAACGAAGCCGTACACCGTCAAAAGCACGAGCGTTCCCGTCTCGGGCATACCGCCCGCCAGCACCGTATGGCGCAACCCTTCCGTCCACGTCTTCATCTGCGGAAAGAGAAACGGCAGGTTCATCGGAAGCAGCGGCAGCTGCGCGAAAGCGGTCGTGCCGAGCACGTCGATCGGACGGATCTTCGAACGCGAAAGGAGCAACCCCGCGCCGTACAGTACGACGGCGGGCAGCAGCCACAAAGCGAGCTCGACGGCGAGCACCCGCCCGAAAGAGAGGTCGCGGACGAAGGCGAAATGCAACAGGCTGTCCTGCACCATCGAGGCGGCGCGCAGCACCCCTGCCGTCAGCAGGATGAAGAGGAGGCCCCACGCGAGGGCTTTCGTGCCCGCCAGGTAGCGGAAAGGATTAAGGAAGCGATTCATAGGTTTGCAGGTTATTCAGTTTTTCGATCAGGTCGTCGAGACGGTTACGCAGGGTCGGATAGCTCAATCCGCAGCGCGCGGCCAGCTCCTTGAGCGACCCGCTGCAGGAGACGAATTCGAGCAGAAAGGCCTGCTCGTCGGGCGTAAGCCGCATGAAGGGCGGCAGACGATAGTCGCCCGAGACGGTCGTCTCGCACGCCGTGCAACAGAGGCTCCGCACATGCAGCTCTCCGCCGCAACAGGGGCAGATGGTCGGGAAGATTTTCTTGGTTTCCATGGTTCGATCGGTTTATCGATACAAAATTAAGAATTAGTTTAATAAAATCAAAACAACCCTCAACAATATTAACGAATAAATAAGATTTGACCCGCAGTACGCTGCCAAGAAGTAGTAGCGACGAGTGTGAAACTGTACGCGGGTCGCAGCTTGCGAAGGGTATGCACTCGCCAGCGTTGCGGGCCTAAAGCGGGGCGAAGCTGCGGCCAGCCGATGGCTGCGACGTCGAATGATGTTGTTGCATGGATATGCGTTCGATGATTCATCCGCAGCCGAGCGGAGAGGCTTGCGACGAGCAGCAGCGAGAAGCAGCCCTCCGCCAGAGGGCGGCTGCGGGCTGCCGCGCTATCGCGCACATGCTCATGCGGGTCGGAGCCTGCGGAGGGCGCACTCGTTTAGAGTTGCGGGCCTCCGCGTGCGGAGGCTTCGGCCCGCCGCACTTACGTGCGATGCGTGTTCGGGTCGCAGCTTGCGAAGCGCACGCAACAAGCGACTGCGGGAGGCTTCGTCCCGCCGCACTTACGTGCGATGCGTGTTCGGGTCGCAGCTCGCGAAGCGCACGCAACGAGCAACCGATCCCGACCGACAAAAAAAGCAGGCTTCGCCGAAACGAAGCCTGCCGTGCTGGTTGAACTGCCGGGATTCGAACCCAGAATACCAGAACCAAAATCTGATGTGTTACCGTTACACCACAGTTCAATCCGATGCTCGAAAGCGGGACAAAGATACACAATTTTTTTCAATTGGCAACCCCGTTCCCCTTTTTTTGCCCGGGGGTTCTTCGGCCGCAATCCGACCGGACATCAACAATCGTGCGGAGTCGGCTCCGAACAGGTGCCCACACGGAACCGCCTCGACAAACGGCCGCCCCGCAAAGTCTTCCCCGCGGAACCGCCCCGAACAAGCCTTTCCCGAAAGCTGCCTACCCCAGTTTGGCCATAAAGCGCACGCGGTCCACCACGAAACGCACGTGCGTCCCCTCGCCGACGATCCCCTGTTCGTCGCTCGCCCCGACCGTAAACGTCAGCTTGCGCCCCTCGACCGCCGTCAGCACGGCCGTCGCCGCAATCGAGGCGCCGAGCCGCGACGGCTTGATGTGCGAGCAGTTCAGCTCCGTGCCGACCGTCGTCGCCCCTTCGGGCAGCTCCGCCGCCACGGCCGTCATCGCGGCCTGTTCCATCAGGGCCGCCATGGCGGGCGTGGCGAAGACCTCCAGATCGCCCGACCCCATCGCAGAGGCCGTGTTGGCCGCCGTGACCGTCGTGCGGGCCGTGGCCGATAAACCTTTTTCCAACATACGTTTTCGGATTTTTTACCGTTTTATTGCTACCTTTGACTGCGCAGCGGATCCCGTGCCCCGCAGAGTGCGGTCCCTCCGCCCGACAAAGGTAACGAAAAAGTTGCGAAACATGCTCCGATGCCTCCTCCTTCCGTTGCTGCTCGTGGCAGCGATCCCGCGGGTCGCCGCCCAACGGCTGCGCGGCGTCTTCCACCAGCAGTGGATCGTCGATCGCGGCGACTCGATCGCCCACATCGACATCCTGCCCGTCTACGTCTTCAGCCGCCCCGTCGACCTGCGCCGCTACCGCCGCATGGTCGAAGCCGTCAAGCGCGTCTACCCGATGGCGCAGGCAGCGAAGGCGAAGATGCGCGAAATGGAGGGCGAGCTGCTGACGATGAACAAGAAGGAGCGGCGCCAGTACATCCGCCGCTGCTACCGCGACCTGCTGCACGAATACACCCCCGTGGCGAAGCGCATGACCCGCACGCAGGGGCGCGTCTTCGTCAAACTCATCGACCGCGAAACGGACTACACCGCCTACGAGCTGATCCGCGAATTCAGGGGAGGCTTCGTGGCGACCTTCTGGCAGGGAATCGGCCGTCTCTTCGGCCACAACCTCAAGGCCGAATACGACGCCGCGAACGAAGATCGGCTGCTCGAACAGATCGTCGTCTACTACGAGGCGGGGCTGCTGCCGTAATCCGCGCGAGGCGTTCGTTTGCGTGTTCCTCTTTTTTTTCGTATCTTCGCGCGAAAATACCGAAATCCGACAACCATGTTCGAGAATCTGACCGATAAACTGGAACGCTCGTTCAAAATCCTGAAGGGCGAGGGCCGCATCACCGAAATCAATGTCGCCGAGACGCTCAAGGAGATTCGCCGCGCCCTGATCGACGCCGACGTCAACTACCGCGTCGCCAAGAGCTTCACCGACACCGTCAAGCAGAAGGCGCTGGGACAGAACGTCCTGACCGCCGTCAAGCCGGGGCAGATGATGACCAAGATCGTCCGCGACGAGCTGGCGCAGCTCATGGGCGGCTCGGCCACCGACATCCGCCTCGAGGGGACGCCTGCCGTGGTGCTCATCGCGGGTTTGCAGGGCTCGGGTAAAACGACCTTCTCGGGCAAGCTGGCGCAGTTGCTCAAGACGAAGAAGAGCCGCCAGGTGCTGCTCGTGGCGGGCGACGTCTACCGTCCCGCGGCCATCAACCAGCTGCAGGTGCTCGGCCGGCAGATCGGCGTCGAGGTCTACACCGAGGCGGGCAACACGAACCCCGTCGAGATCGCAGAAAACGCGATCCGGTACGCCCGTCAGAAATCCTATAACGCGGTGATCGTCGATACGGCGGGCCGTCTGGCCGTCGACGAGGCGATGATGCGCGAAATCACGGCGATCAAGGCGGCCGTGAAGCCCTCGGAGACCCTCTTCGTGGTGGACGCCATGACGGGTCAGGACGCCGTCAATACGGCCAAGGAGTTCAACGACCGGCTCGATTTCGATGGCGTGGTCCTCACGAAGCTCGACGGCGACACGCGCGGCGGTGCCGCGATCTCGATCCGTTCGGTGGTCGACAAACCGCTGAAATTCATTTCGAGCGGCGAGAAGATGGACGCCCTGCAGGTCTTCCACCCCGAACGCATGGCCGACCGCATCCTCGGCATGGGCGACGTCGTGTCGCTCGTGGAGCGTGCGCAGGAGCAGTTCGACGAGGAGCAGGCGCGCAAGCTGAAGAAAAAGATCGTCAAGAACCAGTTCAATTTCAACGATTTCATCCAGCAGATCCAGCAGATCAAAAAGATGGGCAACCTGAAGGACCTGGCCTCGATGCTCCCGGGCATGGGCAAGATGCTCAAGGACGTCGACATTCCCGACGACGCCTTCAAACAGGTCGAGGCGATCATCGGCTCGATGACCCCCGCCGAACGCGAACACCCCGAAATCATCAACGCCCGCCGTCGCGAGCGCATCGCCAAGGGTTCGGGCACGACGATGGCCGACGTGAACCGCCTCATGAAGCAGTTCGAGGATACGCGCAAGATGATGAAGATGGTCGCCGGCGGCAACATGAAGATGCCCAAGCTGCCCGCAGGGATGATGCGGCGGCGGTAACCCGTCGATCGAAACCACCGAAACGGGACGACCTTCATGGGGTCGTCCCGTTGTCGTATCTACTCTTTTTCGCGGAACGTTTCGCCGCGATCGTCCGTCTCGCAACCCGCACCGTGACAGTTGCAGAATTTGTCGACGAGAGGAGCGCGGCGCGTCTCCGCCCCCTCGCCGAGGTCGATCCGCCGGCGCTTTTTCGTGCGGAGACGACACGCAGGAAGAGCACGAACGACCGTCGGAAATCGTCTTTTATCGTTGCGGAGGCAGCCGTTTGAAGATAAATACGCAAATAAATCAGAAGAAATTCCTATCTTTGTCCGAAATTCATCTTTTTCGGAAACATGCACAAAAGCGGCTTCGTCAACATCATCGGCAACCCCAACGTCGGCAAATCGACCCTCATGAACCGGCTGGTGGGCGAAAAACTCTCGATCATCACCTCCAAGGCGCAGACCACGCGCCACCGCATCATGGGCGTCGTCTCGGGCGACGACTTCCAGATCGTCTACTCCGACACGCCGGGCATTCTGAAGCCCGCCTACAAGCTGCAGGAGTCGATGATGAAATTCGTCACGGGGGCCCTCACCGACGCCGACGTGATCCTCTTCGTCACCGACACGGTCGAAGAGAGTGACCGCGCGGCCGAAATCCTCGACCGCATCCGCCGCACGAGCGTCCCCGTCGTGGTGGTCATCAACAAGATCGACCTGACGACCCCCGAAGCGCTCGAAGCGCTCGTCGCCCGCTGGCACGAGCAGCTGCCCGAAGCGCGCATCGTCCCCGCCTCGGCCCGCGAGAATTTCAACACGGAGGGGCTTTTCCGCACGATCCTCGAACTGCTGCCCGAAGGCGAGGCCTACTACCCCAAAGATACGCTGACCGACAAGACGCTGCGTTTCTTCGCCTCGGAAATCGTCCGCGAACAGATCCTGCGCCACTACGACAAGGAGATCCCCTACTGCTGCGAAATCGCCATCGACAGCTACAAGGAGGAGCCGACGATCGACCGCATCGCCGCGACGATCTACGTGGCCCGCGACTCGCAGAAGGGAATCGTCATCGGCCACAAGGGCGAGCGCCTCAAAAAAGTCGGCGAAGGGGCCCGCAAGGAGCTCGAAGCCTTCCTCGGCAAGAAGGTCTTCCTGCAGCTCTTCGTCAAGGTCAACGACGACTGGCGCAACAACGACCGCGAACTGAAGCGCTTCGGCTACGAGCTCGAATAATAAACCGCGGCGACGATCCGTTAAGGAACAAAAAAGCATGCTCAAAAAACTGACGATAGCGCTGGTGCTGCTGCTGACGTGCACGACGCACGTCTCGGCACAGTACAACCGCGACTACTTCTTCTGGGTGGGTCGTTCGCGCATGATGAACAACGACTACCAGGATGCGATCCGCGTGCTCAATACGCTGTTGCGCTTCGACGAAGAGGCCTACGAAGGCTATTTCCTGCGCGGCATCGCCAAATACAACCTCGACGACCTGCTGGGTGCCGAGGCCGATTTTTCGACCGCCATCCGCCTCAACCCCGTCTACACGCAGGCCTACACCTACCGCGCCATCACCCGTTCGCGCCTGGGCAACTACGACGACGCGCTGCAGGATTTCCGCGAAGCGATCGAGCTGCGCCCCGACCTCCCCGGTCCCTACTACAGCCGCGGCGTCACGCGCCTGCTCAACCAGCAGTTCGACGAGGCGATCGCCGATTTCGACAAGTTCATCCGTCAGGAGACGAAGGTGGCCGACGCCTACATCTGCCGCGGATTGAGCTACCTGCACCTCAAGGACACGGTGCGCGCCTACGAGAACTACGACCAGGCGATCCGCACCAACCGCGAATACCCCAACAGCTACAACCGCCGCGGCACCCTCTACCTTGCCCAGCGGCGCTTCGACGAGGCCGAGACCGATTTCAACAAGGCGATCGCCTGCGATTCGACCTACCTGCTCTCCTATTTCAACCGTGCGCTGGTCTATGCCGACACGAACCGTCCGATGGACGCCCTGCGCGATTTCGACCACGTGATCCGCCTCGATTCGACCAACTCGCTCACCTATTTCAACCGCGCCATGCTGCGCAGCCAGATCGGCGACTACAACCGTGCGCTGGAGGATTACGACAAGGTGGCCCTCTACTCGCCCGGGAACGTGCTGGTCTACTACAACCGCGCCCACGTCCGTGCCCAGCTGGGCGAAATCGAGCAGGCGATCGAGGACTACTCCGCCGCCATCCGCCTCTACCCCGATTTCGCCAACGCCTACATCTACCGCGGGCGGCTCCGCACGCTGATGCGCGACGAGAAGGGTGCCCGCAGCGACCGCGACGCGGCGCAGCGCAAGATCGCCGCCTACCGCGAACGGTTGAGCGACAGCACCTATTCGATCTATGCCGATACGACGCAGCGGTTCGACAAGCTGCTGTCGTTCGACAACAAGTTCGCGGGCGGCTCGTTCGACCGCATCGCAGGCGGACAGGGCGGCCGCGAGCAGATGCGGCTGCTGCCCCTCTACAAATTCACCCTCACGCAGCCCGACACGCTGCCGCAGCAGGGCGGCCGCTACCACCCGCGGCGTCTGGAGGATTTCGCCAAGCGCATCGACAACCGCTACCTGACCCTCACGTGGCGCGAAAGCACGCTGCCGGCCGACTCGCTCGTCGGACTCGACCGCGCCTATGCGCGCGCCCTCAACACGGAGGAGCCGTCGTGGATCCGCCTCTTCGAGCGCGGCATTACGCAGGGGCTCATCAAGCAGTACACGAATGCCGTGAACACCTATACGGCGGCCATCGAACTCAATCCGTCGAATCCGTTCCTCTACCTGAACCGTTCGACGACGCGCGCCGAGATGATCGATTTTATTTCGTCGATCGACAACTCGTACCAGCGCATCACGATCGATGCCGATCCCGCCAACCGTCTCCAAAACGCCTCGAAGCGCACCTACAGCTACGACGAGGCGGAAGCGGACCTGAACAAGGTGCTGAAGCTCTTCCCCGATTTCGCCTACGCCTACTACAACCGTGCGAACCTGAAGGCCCTGGCCGGCGACCTGCCCGCCGCCTTCGAGGACTACACGAAGGCGATCGAACAGCACCCCTATTTCGCCGAGGCCTACTACAACCGCGGCATCGTGCAGATCTTCATGAAGGATACGCGCAAGGGGTGTCTCGACCTTTCGAAGGCGGGCGAGCTGGGGATCGCGGAGGCGTACGAGCAGTTGAAGCGGTACGCCAAGACGGAGGAGTAGCCCTGAAGGGGGCCGGCCGGCGAACGGCGTCTCGGGAGGAAGCCGAGCGGAGGGCACGCAACAGGCGGGCCTTACGTGTGCGACGGCGAACGGCACGCGCCTGCAGCGCGAATTTTGCTCGGGACGGAGCTTGCGAAGGGCTCGCGATGCGTCTTACGCGAGTTGCGGGCCTTCGCGCGGCGAAGCTCCGGCCCGCCGACCTCTGCGAGGCCGATTTGCACGTTCGCCGACAGAGGCGGAGAAACGGCGACCCGCCACCTACAAAAAGACTGAAACCAAACTTAATAAACGATTATGACACAAACCTTGACAAAAAAACTGAACGACTCGTTCGCGGCGCGCTGGGGAGCGTTGATCCTCATCGCCTCGATGATGTTCTTCGCCTACATGTTCGTCGACGTCATGTCGCCGCTCAAGTCGCTCATCGAGTCGGCGCGCGGCTGGGACAGCGCCACCTTCGGGACCTACGCCGCCTCGGAGTATTTCCTGAACGTCTTCGTCTTCTTCCTCATCTTCGCGGGCATCATCCTCGACAAGATGGGCATCCGCTTCACGGGCTTGCTCTCGGCCTCCCTGATGGTCGTCGGCGCCTCGATCAAGTTCGTCGGCATCACCGACTGGTTCCAGACCACGGCCCTCTGCGGCTGGCTCGACAGCTGGTGGAGCTCCTTCCCGGGCAGCGCCAAGATGGCATCGCTCGGTTTCATGATCTTCGGCTGCGGCGCCGAAATGGCCGGTACGACCGTCTCGAAGGCCATCGCAAAATGGTTCCAGGGCAAGGAGATGGCCCTCGCCATGGGCATCGAAATGGCCATCGCCCGCCTGGGCGTCTTCGCCGTCATGTGGATCGCGCCGATGATCTCGAACGCCTTCGACAAGTCGGTCGTCGCCCCCGTCGCCTTCTGCACCGCCCTGCTGCTGATCGGCATGCTCTGCTACACGGTCTTCGTCTTCATGGATCGCAAGCTCGACCGTCAGCTCATCGCCGCCGGCGAACTCAAGGAGGAGAAATCCGCCGACGAGGAGTTCCGCATCCGCGACCTCGGAGCGATCTTTTCGAGCAAGATGTTCTGGCTCGTGGCCCTGCTCTGCGTGCTGTACTATTCGGGCATCTTCCCCTTCCAGCGCTATGCGCCCAACTACCTGGAGGTTACCCTCGGACTCGACGCCGAAGCCGCCGCCCGCCTCTTCAGCTGCTTCCCCGTGCTGGCGATGATCCTCACGCCGTTCCTCGGAGCGCTGCTCGATTTCCGCGGCAAGGGTGCCACGATGCTCATGGTCGGCGCCGTCATCATGACCGCCTGCCACTTGAGCTTCGCCTTCCTGCTGCCGCTCTTCCCCAGCTCGTGGCTCGCTCTGGCACTCGTCGTAACCCTCGGCGTCTCGTTCTCGCTCGTTCCTGCAGCGCTGTGGCCCTCGGTGCCCAAGATCATCGACCAGAAGATCCTCGGCTCGGCCTACTGTGTGATCTTCTGGATCCAGAACATCGGTCTCTGCCTCGTGCCACTGCTCATCGGCAAGGTGCTCGATGCCACGGGCGGCTATCTGCTGCCGATGATGATCTTCTCGTCGTTCGGCGTGCTCGCCTTCATCTTCAGCCTCTACCTCAAGATCGAAGACAAGAAGAAAGGCTACGGGCTCGAACTGCCCAACATCCGAAAATAACCGTCTGTGAACGGTTCTGCTGCGACGAAAGCGACCTTTGCGGGTTGCTTTCGTCGTTTTTATCATAGCTTCGAACAGGCTGCCTGCTTTCAGCCTTTCACCTGTCCGTATACCTCCAGCAGCCGATCGCACATCTCCTCCCACGAGAAGCGGTTGCGTTCGACGAGCGCCGCGGCATGGAAGGCGGCGAGCGTATCGGCATGCCAGATGCGGTCGACGGCATCGGCGACCCCTTCGACGGTGGGCGGGCAGACATACCCCACGCGGCCGTCGGGCACGATCTCCTTCAGACCGCCGACGTCGGTGACGATGATCGGCGTGGCGAACTGGTAGGCGATCTGCGTCACGCCGCTCTGCGTGGCGCTCCGATAGGGCAACACGACGAAATCGGCCGCCGAGAAGTAGTCGCTGACGGCCGCATCGGGAATGAACCGGTCGTGGAGGATCACCTCCTGCCCGAGTCCCGCCTCGGCGATCTGTCGCCGATAGGGAGCGGGATCGGTATAGAACTCCCCCGCCACGATCAGCCTACGCCCCTCGGTACGTCCTGCCCGCTTCAGGCGGGCCCAGGCGTCGAGCAGCAGGTCGAGCCCCTTGTAATCGCGGATGAGCCCGAAAAAGAGGGCATAGCGCAGCGACGGATCGAAGCCGAGGCGCGTGCAGGCCTCCGTGCGGTCGACCCGCTCGCCGTACTGTTCGAAACGCGGATGGGGCGAGAAGAGCGCCGGAGCATCCGTGTAGGTGCGCAGCTGGCGCATCACCTCGTCGGACATGCAGACGAAGCCGTCGACCGCACGCAGAAAATAGCGGTTGAAGGGGCGGTCGAAAAAGTGGTGTTCGTGCGGCTCGACGTTGTCGATCTGGCAGATCACCTTCGTCAGGCCGTTGCGGCGCGCCAGGCGGGCGATCGTACCGAAGCAGGGGGCCATGAAGGGGGTCCAGTATTTCAACAGGAGCATGTCGGGGCGCTCGGCCGCCAGCTGCCGCCCCACGCGCCGCCAGTTCCACGGCAGGCAGGTGTCGACCGCACGGCGGATCCGCAGATCGGCAGGAGGCGGGGTCGCGACCGTCTGGCTCTTTCCCGGGAAGAGGAGCGCGGGATATTGCCGCGTGAAGGTGCAGAGATCGACCGCATGGCCGCGGCTTTGGTAGACGCGCCCCATGGTCTCCATGATCGAAGCCAGACCGCCGCGATAGGGATGCGCGGGACCGAGGATGGTGATTTTCATAAGCATACGAATCCCGTCGGTCGAAACGCCGGCCGCGCACGGCCGACGACCCGACAAGGACGAATACAAAGATAATAAAAGTTGAGTGCAGAAGCAAACGTCAGCTTGCTTCTGCCGAGACGAAGTATCTTCGGCGAAGCCAAAGATACGAATAAGCCGAGGGGCGCTTGCATTTTGCCGAGCGGGGCGCAGCCGCCCTGCCCGCCGGCTGCCGAGGCGGAGCAGCTCGGGGACCATCGGGAAAGCGTCCTTTCGATCGACCCCAAAAAAGGGATTCCCGCCTTCGACGGGAATCCCTTCCGACAATCGGCGGTGCGGCTCCTACTCCCCCTTTTCGAAGGCTTCGTTGGCACGGCCGAGCTCCTGCGCCGCATGGCGGCTTCCCGCCTCGGCCTGAAGAGCCAGGTAACGTTCCCCGTACTGCTCGAGGTGGTCGAGTTCGGCGCGGAAGGTATCGAGGTGCGCCTCCTCCTCGGCGATCGTCTCTTCGAAGAGTTTGTGCGTCGCGGCATCGCGCTCCTCGGCGGCCAGTCGCGCCGCCTCGTTATAGCTGCGCACCGTATTCTCTTCGAGCTGCACGGCGAATCGCAGCATCTCTGTCGGGTCTTCCATCTGCCGCGTGCGGAAGGCGGGATTCATGTCGATGTCGCCCTCCAGAAAGAGGATGCGATCGGAAAACTCCTCGATGTGGCGCATTTCGGCAATGGCGATGCGGCGCATGATCTGCGACAGATGCAGGTAGCGCGCATCCTCGAAACGGGCATGGAAATAGAGGTACTGCAACGTTGTGGCGATCTCCTTGCCCAACGCGGCGTTCAACAGGTCGACGCAGACCCGATGCTGCGTCTCGGGCACGGCTTCGTGCTGCTCGGTAACGGGATGTTGCATAAATAAAACGAAATCGGCTTTTGCCGCCCGCAGGTGCAAAAGCCGTTCCAAATATTCGCAGCCGCAAGGGCATCCGACGCCCTACCGCCAACGCACCGAGGCGCGCACGCAGGGGTGCTCCTCGGTCGCGATTTCGAAGCCGAAACCCTCCTCGCACTCTTCGCAGGCGATGCGCAGCGTCTCGCCGAGGCGGCTCTCGTGCAGGAAATGGATGTCGAGGCGGAAGGGACGATCCTCGGCGATCGCCTCGACGGGCAAACGGTCGAAAATCAGTTCGATATAACGGATCGTGTTGAAATGGCGGTTGAAATCGATGTCGCCGTAGACCACGCGGCGCTCGGTCGTCTCGGCCCCTTCGCCGAGCGGACGCAGGCGGCACGGCGGATCGATCGGCAAGGGATCGGGCACCACGAAACGGTCGTGCGCATCGCCCAGCTGCGAGAGGTCGACCGCCGTGCGGCTCGCCAGATCGAGCATCGCCCACTGCGAAACGATCTTGGCGAAGGGTTCGCCGTCGCCGCCCAGCAGGCGGAAATTACGCGTCGACAGCGCACGGTTGTAGCCGCTGATCCACGTCTCGACCCGATAGGGCTCGTATTGCGCGGGGCGACGGTCGAATTCGACCGCCATGCGCCCCAGCACCCAGGTGCGGTTCTCGTTCCCGAGTTCGTCGACGCCGAATCCCTTGCAGCGGGCATCGCGGCCCGCCGCATTCAGCGCAGCCATAATCAATGCGGGCGCCTTGGCCCGCAGCGTGAAATCGACCTCCTGCGGTTCGACCTCGTGGGAAAAATAACTCTTCTCTGCCATCTTCGATTGCATGTTCGGAACGAACAAAGATAGGGATTTTTCCGCAACCGCACAAAAGTTCCCGCGTTCACAGGGCTTCGCGCCGCGGCAAAGCGAGCACGGCGCAGACTGCGGCCCGCCGATGGCTGCGCCATCCGAGTCGGCACCTGCCCGCTGCCGAGCGGAGCGGCATGCGACGAGTTCTTGCGGGAAGCAGCTCTCCGCCCGGTGGCGCCTGCCGACGTCCGCGACGTCGATTCCGCCCGCCGCTCTGAAGCGCACACACCCCGCCACCGCCCCGCCCACCGAAAAAAGCACGCCCTCCACTATCGAAAAACGATAAAATTTGGTCGTTATTCGGAATTTATTACTATATTTGCCTCGTAAAACGTTCGCTACGCATGCAACACAAGAAAATCTACCTGCAACGCCTGCTCGCCATCTACGTGGCTTTCTTCGCCGTGCTGCTCGTCGCACTGGCCCACGAGGTGATTCCCTCGTTCAGCTACGGACGGCGCACCGGCAGCGAAATGAGCGATTCGATGTTCCGCGAGTTCGGTTCCGACCATCCGCGTTCGGTCTACATGCTCTTCGACATTCCGCTCCGCAACGACCGTCCCGTCGCCCTCGCCGCCGCCGATTCGTTGCGCCGCATCACGGCCCAGCCGACCCGCATGACCCTCACGGTCAGCGAACCCGCCCCGGGCAATCCCTCCTTCGCCAGCCTCGCCTTCAACATCATCGGCGGCTCGAAATGGATCTACGCGCTGACCCTCGCCGGTCCGCTCATCTACCTGGCGATCATCATCCTCATGCTGCTCATCATCCACTCCGTGCGCCGCGCCATCCGCGAAGAACGCCCCATCGGACGCGGCGACGTGGGACGCCTGCGCCTGATCGCCCTGCTCACGATCGTCTCCGAGCTTCTCTCGCGGCTGTGGATCTGGTGCATGGCCCGCCGCGCCGCGACGATCCTCGCCGACACGCCCTACACGGTCGACACGTCGTTCACGCTCTCGTACGGCGTCGTGCTGATGGGCATCCTGCTCCTGTTCGCCGCCGAGGTCTTCGCCATCAGCCGCGACCTGGGCGAAGAGCAACGGCTAACGATCTAACAAACAAACAAATATGAACGCGACACGTACGATTTACAAGGGGGGGGGTGACCGATGGCCATAATCATCAACATAGACGTTATGATGGCCCGACGCAAGATTTCGTTGGGTACGCTGGCCGAACGCGTCGGCATCACGCCCGCCAACCTGTCGATCCTCAAGAACGGCAAGGCCAAGGCGATCCGCTTCTCGACCCTCGAAGCGATCTGCCGCGAACTCGCCTGTCAGCCGGGCGACATCATCGAATACCGTCCCGAGACGGAACAAAAAACCGAAAACACCTATTAATTCACCGATTATGAAAAGAATCACATTCGCAGTCGTCGCGATGCTGGCAGCCTTCAGCGTCGCCGCGCAAGGGCTCAACCCGATGCAGCCCATGCCCGAAGACACGGCCGTCCGCAAGGGCCGCCTCGACAACGGCATGAGCTACTACATCCGCCACAACGAGAAGCCCAAGCAGCAGGCCGATTTCTACATCCTGCACGACGTGGGCGCCATTCAGGAGGAGGACTCGCAGCAGGGTCTCGCCCACTTCCTGGAGCACATGGCCTTCAACGGCACGAAGAACCTCCCCGGCAAGCGGGTCATCGAATACCTCGAGACCGTCGGCGTAAAGTTCGGCTACAACCTCAACGCGGGCACCTCGTGGGACTACACCTGCTATAACATTTCGGACGTCCCGACGACCCGTCAGGGGATCATCGACTCGGCCATGCTCATCCTGCACGACTGGTCGCATTTCATCGCCCTGCAGCCCAAGGAGATCGACTCGGAGCGCGGCGTCATCATGGAGGAGCTCCGCACCCGCGACGGCGCCTCGTGGCGCTCGACGATCAAGATGCTCCAGGCCATCGGTAAGGGGACGAAATACGCCGAGCGCAACCTGATCGGCTACCTCGACGGTCTGAAGGGCTTCTCGCACGACGAGCTGGAGGCCTTCTACCGCAAGTGGTACCGTCCCGACCTGCAGGCCGTGGTGATCGTCGGCGACATCGACGTCGACCGCGTGGAGGCCGACCTCAAGAAGCTCATGAGCGACATCCCCGCCTCGCCCGCCGATGCGGCGCGCAAGGAGGTGATCGTGGTGCCCGACAACGACGAACCGATCGTCTCGATCTTCACCGATCCCGAAATGACCTCCACGCAGGCGATGATCTTCATGAAGCGTCCCGCCATTCCCAAGGAGGCCGCCAACACGATCTACGCTGAAATGCTCGCCCTGATGGGCTCCTACATGGATATCATGGCTAACGCCCGTCTGCAGGAGATCGCCATGCAGCCCGACGCCCCCTTCACGGGCAGCGGCATGTCGGCCGACGGCGGCGTGGGCATCATCCCGACGCTCGACGCCACGACCTTCACCGTCCGCACCGAGGACGGCAAGCTGGCCCGCGGTCTGGAGGCCATGCTGACCGAAATGGAGAAGATCCGCCGCTTCGGCTTCACGCAGGGCGAGTTCGAGCGCGCACAGAACGACCTGCTGCGCATGAACGAGCGCCAGTACACGAACCGCAACGACCAGACGAACGCCTGGTACGTGAACCGCTACCTCAACGCCTTCCGCAAGAACGGCCCGATGCCCGACGCCGAAAACGAGTGGAAGATCGACAGCATGCTCATCAAGGCGCTGAACGTCGAGGCGATCAACGCGATGGCCGCACAGGTCATCACCGACAAGAACCAGGTGATCGTCGTCAACGCACCCGCCAAGGAGAACGCCCCCGTGCCGACCGAGGCGGAGATTCTGGCCATCCGCAAAAAGGTGGCCGAGAGCGAGGTGAAGGCCTACGAAGACAACATCGTCAAGGAGCCGCTGATCGCCGACCTCGCGGCGCTGAAGGGTTCGCCCGTCAAGAAGACCGCGACCGACGAGCGCTACGGCACGACCGAATGGACGCTCAAGAACGGCGTGAAGATCGTCGTGAAGCCGACGAAATTCAAAGCCGACGAGGTACGCCTGGTTGCTACGGCCTACGGCGGCGTCTCGATCCTGACCGACGAGGAGTGCATCTACACGGACCTGCTGCCCGCCTTCTGCTCGATGCAGGGTGTCGGCAAGTTCTCGGCCACGGAGCTCAAGAAGCAGCTTTCGGGCATCACGGCCTCGGTGGCCCCGAGCGTCGGCGCATACAGCAGCGGCATGAACGGCCAGTGCTCGCCCAAAGACCTCGAAACGATGTTACAGCTGCTCTACCTGCATTTCACGGCACCGCGCTTCAACGAGACCGACTACCAGACGGTCATGAAGATCGTCTCGTCGCAGCTCGAGAACCTGGAGAAGAACCCCGACTACCTGATGCAGAAGAAGTTCGCCGAAATCGTTTTCGACAACAACCCGCGTCGTCGCGAGCTGTCGAAAGAGACGATCGCAGCCTATAAGTTCGAGGAGCTGGCTCCCGTCTACCGCAAGCTCTTCCCCGATGCGAACAGCTTCACCTTCAAGATCGTCGGCAACGTCGACCTCGACGTGCTGAAGCCCCTCGTGGAAAAATACATCGGTTCGCTGCCCGTCTCGAAGAAGGCGTCGCAGGCCGTCGACGACAAGTGCGCCCCCGTCCGCGGCACCGTCGACAAGATGTTCCGCACCGAGATGCAGCAGCCGAAGGTTTCGGTACGCTACCTCTACGCGGGCGAAATGCCTTACACGACGAAGAACATCGTGGCGATGACCTACCTCACGCAGGCCCTCAACGCCCGCTACCTCGAATCGATCCGCGAGGAGAAGGGCGGCACCTACGGCGTACACGTGGGCGGCAACCTCGAGTGGCTCCCCAAGGCGGGCTACACCATGCGCATCGTCTTCGACACGAACGAGGAGATGGCCGACGAGCTCTGCGAGATCATCCTCAAGGAGATCGACGAAATCGCAGCCAACGGCCCCAAGCCCGAGGATATCGAAAAGACGCGCGAGTTCCTGCTCAAGCAGTGGAAAAACAACCTCGAGCAGAACGGCAGCTGGATGAACACCATCAGCCGCAAATGGGGTTCGGGCCTCGACTACCTGGCCGAGTACGAGCCCGCCGTGCAGCAGATGACCTACGACGAGATCAAGGCCTTCGCCAAGCAGATCGTCGACAACGGCAACCGCATCAAGGTGATGATGCGTCCCGAGGCTGCCAAGGCAGAGTAGGGAAACGCATTTTCGACGGCCGTTTTCCCGCTGCGGCACAGCTCGCGCAGGCGCAGTCCTGCACATGCGGCGAAGCGAAAACGACCGATCCGTTCGGCACCCGACCTTTCGAGGTCGGGTGCTTTTTTATGGGCGGAGCCGGCGGAACGGAGAGTGCGACGGCATCGTGCGATACAGGGCAACGCCCGCGGAACCGACACGGCCCGCAGCCGGGCGGCGGGCTGCCGCACATGTGTGCTACCTGAACTCGGGCCGAAGCCTGCGGAGCGCACGCATCGAGCATTCGGCGAAATGCGGGCCTCCGCGCGCGGAGGCTTCGGCCCGCCGATCCCTGCAGGATCGAACCCGGCCTCGAAAATTCGCCGACAGCGGCAAGACGACACAAGCGGACCCGCGAACCTGCCGCCCCCACTCTCGCAACACTTCCCGCCCTCCTCTCGACAAAAATCGATCGATTTTCGATATATTCTTCTTGAATCACGGATTTTTTACCTATATTTGTATCGTCAACGGCATAAACGCCGCGCAACGGGCAATAAACCGCAGCCCCGCTCCGTTTGCGACAACAGACAAGTGCAACTCAAACAAACAGTTAGGTCAAAATGAAACGTATCCTCCTCCTCTTCGTCGCCGTCTTCGCGACCGTTGCGGCCGTCTCCACGGCCGCCGCGCAAAGCCTCGTCACGGGCCGCGTCGTCGGCCCCGAAAACGAAGCCGTCGGCTACGCCACGGTCGCCGCATTGCGCGACTCGATCCCCGTGGCGGCCGTCGCCGCCGATGCCGAAGGACGCTTTTCGCTGCCGATCAAGCAGACGGGCGACTACACCCTCTCGATTTCGGCTGTCGGCTACTCGAACCTCGCGCAGCCGCTTCGGGCCGCGGGCAAGCCGATCGCGCTGGGCGAGCTGCGGCTCGCGCAGGGCGTCGAGGTCGAAGCGGTAGTCCTCACCGTGCAGCGGCCGATCGTGACGACCGACGCCGAGAAGCTCGCCTACTCGGTCGAGGACGACCCCGAAGCGCAGTCGAGCACCCTCGAAGAGATCATCCGCAAGGTGCCGCAGCTCTCGATCGACGCCGACGGCAACGTTCAGATGAACGGCCAGAGCGACTACAAGATCCTTGTCAACGGCCACCCCTCGAACGCCATGTCGCGCAACTTCTCGGACGTCATCAAGTCGATGCCGGCCAATTCGATCAAGCGCATCGAGGTCATCACGAACCCCTCGATGAAATACGACGCCGAGGGTACGGGCGGCGTGCTGAACATCATCACCTCGAAGGCGCGCTTCGACGGCTACAACGGCTCGATCAACACCTCGTGGAATTTCACCGAAACGGGCCGATGGATGACCAACAATTCGGCCAACCTCGCCGTGCAGACCGACAAGCTGACCCTTTCGGGCGCCTTCTACTACACGTGCGCCGAGGCCATGGATGTCTCGAACGGCTATGTGCGGAGCACCCTCGAAAACCTCGCGGAAGATGCGCCCTACCGTTACATGACCTCGACGGGCGATTACGGGTACCGTTTCCGTTCGCTCTATGCCAACCTCCAGGCCAGCTACCAGATCGACTCGATGAACCTGCTGACGACCGAATTTTCCGCCTATAGCGGCCACAACCACACGCTGCAACACAACACGATCGAGTATCTCGACGACGCGTTCGATCCGATCCGCCGCTACCGCAGCGACAACGACGTGCGTCCCGACTGGGGCGGCTACGACCTCGGCGTCAACTACGAACACACGTTCGGCCGCGAGAACCACACGCTGACCCTTTCGGACAACCTCTCGATCGCCCCGCCGACGGGCCAGCCCTCCGAAGAGCGGATCACCGACCTGGTGGGGAGCTCCGCATACGGCCTCCTCTTCGGCAACAACCGCGAGCAAAGTCTTTCGAACGTGCTTCAGATCGACTACAACAACCCCTTCGGCAGCGGGCAGGGCATCGAGGCGGGTTTCAAGCACAGCTACGACTACGACAAACAGCGCTCGGTGAACACCTACGACGAAACGCTGGAGACGCACGGCGACACGCGGCTGACGAAACATATCTTCGCCCTCTACGCGGGATACTCCTACACGACGCAGAAGCTCGCTGCCCGCTTCGGCGCCCGTCTCGAAAGCGCCCGCTACAAGCTCGAAAGCGACAACGACGGCGAACGGCAGCGTTACACGAGCAGCCTGACGAACGTCGTACCCTACGCTTCGCTGACGCTGACCCCCTCGCAGGGGCAGATGGTGGCTTTGAGCTACACGCAGCGTCTGCGCCGCCCGAGCGTCTCGGCCATGTCGCCCTACGTCTCGGAAACGCTCACGACGCGCACCTACGGCAATCCCGACCTCGAAACGGGCATCAGCCACTCGATCAACCTGCGTTACAGCCGCTTCACGAACAAGTGGACCGTGGCTACGGGCTTCACGACCAACTTTTCGAACAACCTGGCAAGCAGCTACACCTTCATCGACGACGAGGGCTTCATCAACTCGACCTACGCCAACGACGGCCGCATGCAGTTCTACATCGGCGATTTCTCGCTCTCCTACCGTCCCTCAACCAAATTCAACCTCTCGACGAGCCTGCGCGGCGGCTGGGGCAAATACAGCCTGCCGAATCAGGGCATCGAAACCGAAAGCTGGAATTTCACCCACTCGTTCAGCACGACGGTCGCCCTTTGGAAAGGGGCCCGCTTCACCTTCACGGAGTACCTCGGGCAATTCGAGCCTTCGATGTCGAGCAAACAGCGTCGTCCGATCTTCTTTTCGAGCATCAACCTCGGTCAGAAATTCCTGAAAGAGAAGCTCGAGCTCTCGGTGGCCATGTCGAATCCATTCGACAAATCGATGAAATCCTCGCAGCTCACGCACACGCCGACCTACATTCAGCGCACCATAGACAGCTACCGCAACCGCGGCATCCGCTTCTCGTTGCGTTGGCGCTTCGGCAAGCAGCAGATCGCCGTCAAGCAGACCAACCGCAAATCGGACGACAGCTCCGAAGAGGTGGGCGGCAGCAGCAAGGGCGCTTCCGCGGGCGGCGGCATGGGAATGTAGGCCGAACGGCACACGCACCGAACGTGCGGCCGCAGCCTGCGGAAGATGCGCACGAGTTCGCGGAAGACGGCGCTTCGCCGACCTCCGCGGGGGCTGGCCGGCCACATTCACCGGCCGCGAACGGTTTGCGCCGCCGCGTATTTTTTCGGATGCGGCCCGCAACGACAACGGGATGCGTCCTGCAAAGGCGCATCCCGTTGTCGTACGTCGTTTTTTGTACTATCTTTGCACGGCACAACGGATGATGAACCACACCCTTTTTATTCCCCTGCTGCTCACCCTCGGCGCCGGCATGGCGACGGGCATCGGCAGCGCCATCGCCTTTCTGGCCCGTCGCACGAACCGCCGCCTGCTCTCCTTTTCGATGGGCCTTTCGGGCGGCGTGATGATCTACGTCTCCTTCATGGAGCTCATGCGGCAGGCCGACACGATGCTGGCCGAGGCGTGGGGCGATCGCACGGGGTCGCTCTGGAGCGTCGGGAGCTTCTTCGCGGGGCTTTTCCTGATCGGCGTCATCGACCGCCTGGTCCCCGCCGTCGAAAATCCCCACGAGGCCCACACCGTGGAGGAGCTGCGGCGGCGCCCCCACAACCCGAAGCTGATGCGCATGGGGCTCATGGCAGCCCTCGCGATCACGATCCACAACTTCCCCGAAGGAATCGCCACCTTCGCCTCGGCGATGAACGATCCCGAGCTCGGTGCGGCGATCGCCGTCGCCATCGCCATTCACAACATACCCGAAGGCATCGCCGTCTCGGTGCCGATCTACTACGCCACGGGGAGCCGCATGAAGGCCTTCCGCTGGTCGATGCTCTCGGGCCTCGCCGAGCCGCTCGGCGCCCTCGCGGCGTGGCTGCTGCTCGCCCCCGTCATGTCGCCCACCCTCATGGGGTGCCTGCTGGCGGGCGTGGCTGGGATCATGGTCTTCATCTCGATCGACGAACTGCTGCCCGCCGCCCGCGAATACGGCGAGGCGCACACGGCGATCTACGGCGTCGTGACGGGCATGGCCGTCATGGCGGTCAGTCTGCTAATGCTCAAATAAAAAACCGTCCGCATGAACATCTTCCTGCTGCTGTTCGGTCTGGCCCTCATCCTCGGGGGTGCCGACCTGCTCACCGACGGCGCCTCGGCCCTCGCCAAACGGCTGCGCATGCCCGAATTTCTGATCGGCCTGACGATCGTCGCCATCGGCACCTCGACCCCCGAACTGGTCGTCTCGGTCCTCTCGGCGATTGGCGGCAAGACCGACATGGCGCTGGGCAACGTCGTCGGCTCGAATCTCTTCAACGGCTTCGTCATCCTCGGCCTCTGCGCCCTGATCCGCCCCATCCCCTACACGCGCGACAACATCCGCTACGACATTCCGTTCGGCATCCTCGCCTCGGTGCTTCTGCTTGCGGCCGCATCGGACCGCTTCCTGCACCTCGGCACGGTCGATACGATCGGCCGCGGCGAAGGGATCGTCATGCTGCTGCTCTACGGCGCCTTCATGGCCTTCACGATCCGCCATGCCCGCCGCACCCACGCCGCGACCGTTCCGTCGGCCCCGCAGCCGCAAACCGACACGCAGACGCAGACAGATGCGCAGCCGCAAACCAGCACGGCGCAGGGGGCAGACGCACAACCGCAAACCGGCACGCCGCAGGTCGGTGCGGCACAGGGCCCCGCCCTCTGGAAGCTCGCGGCAATGATCGTCGGCGGCCTCGTGCTGCTCGTCGGCGGCGGCGAACTCTTCCTGCGCGCCGCCACGGCGATCGCCCGCGCGCTGGGCGTCTCGGACTCGGTGATCGCCCTCACGCTCGTCGCGGGAGGCACCTCGCTGCCCGAGCTGGCCGCCTCGATCGTCTCGCTCGTCAAGGGGCGCTCGGCGATGGCCCTGGGTAACGCCATCGGCTCGAACATCGCCAACATCCTCCTCATCCTGGGCCTCTCGGCCACGATCCGCCCCCTCTCGATGGGTGGCATCACCCACGCCGACCTCGCCGCGGTCCTCTCGAACGCCCTGCTGCTCTGGATCGCCGCCTTCACCTTCCGCCGCCGCGCGATCGACCGCACCGAAGGAGCGCTCTTCCTGCTCCTCTACGCCGCCTACCTCTGGCATCTGCTGCGATAGCGCCGCCGCCGAACGCACGAACCGTCACGCCCCACCGACCGAGGCGTGACGGTTCGCGTTTCGATACGGCCTTCCGCAACCCTCCGAGACGCCGCTGCGCATCACGGGAGCGGCATTTCGGGCCGTCCGAACGGTCTTTCGACACGATGAATCGAACAATTCGTCGTATGCGCTATTGCAATCTTAATTTTGTTTATTATCTTTGCCGTTAGTTCGACGAACGCAAAACGTTCCCGACAATCGATGGACGGAAGAGAAAGACGGACGGAAGAGCGGCTCCGAAGCAAAAAAGAAACGCGGCAGACGATGCTGCCGCGCGAAAAAGAGCCTTTCGGCCTGGTGATCCCGAGGTGATTCGAACACCTATCGTAAGAACCGGAATCTTAAATTCTATCCATTGAACTACGGGACCTGGACTGCAAAGATGCGAATATTTTTTAATTGTACCAAAAAAATGAAAGAAAAACAGCAACAAAACTGGCAGCGCCTCGAAGCGGTCATCCGCTGGGCCAACATGTCGACGAACTATTTCGCCCGCCACATCGGCCTGATCCGCGGCGAAAACCTCTACCAGATCAAGCGCGGCAACAACGGCATTTCGCTCAACCTCGCCGACCGCATCGTCAGCACCTACCCCCAGATCAACAAACTCTGGCTGCTCACGGGCGAAGGCGACATGTTCGTCTCCTCGACGAGCCTCGCACCGCAGATCCCCTGCTACGACGCCGACGTCGAGAGCTCGATCCGCAACCTCGACGAACTGACCGTCGACACGCACCTCGTGCTGCCCGATCTGGTCGACTGCGACCTGGCCATGCGCTACATGGGACACGCCATGGAGCCCCAGACCCCCACGGGAACGGTCGTATTGTTGAAAAAGTCGGACGTCAATGCGATGATTCCGGGACAGGAGTATGTGATTGTCGGCCGAAAAATCGTAACTTTGCGTACCGTCCGCACGGCCGAGAACGCCAAGCAGCTTCGCCTGGTCGCCGCCGATCGGGAGCGTTTCGACGAGATGGTGATCGCCAAGAGCGACATCCAGGCCGTCTACGCCGTACGGGGCAAACTCATTATCAACAACTGACAACACAACACGCAACAGCCATGTTTTCGGGTATCGTAGAGGCCGTCGCCGAAGTGACGGCCATCCGCGTCGATCGGCAGAACAAGGATTTCACCTTGCGCGCCCCTTTCGCGTCGGAACTCAAAATCGACCAGAGCATCGCCCACAACGGCGTATGCCTCACGGTCGTGGCCATCGACGGCGACTGCTACACGGTCACGGCCATGAAGGAGACGCTCGACCGCAGTAACCTCGGACTGCTGGAGGTGGGCGACGAGGTGAACGTCGAACGGTCGATGCGCCCCGAAGCGCTGCTCGACGGTCACATCGTGCAGGGCCACGTCGACCAGACGGCCCGCTGCACGGCCCGCGAGGATGCCGACGGGAGCTGGTACTACACCTTCGAATACGAACCGCGCGGCGGCGGCCTGACGACCGTCGAGAAGGGTTCAGTGGCCGTCAACGGCGTCAGCCTCACCGTCTGCGACCCCACCCCCTCGTCGTTCCGCGTGGCGATCATCCCCTACACGTTCGAGCACACCAATTTCCGCCGCATCGACGTCGGCACGGTCGTCAACCTCGAATTCGACATCGTGGGCAAGTACATCGCCCGCCTCATGGAGCATTACCTCAACCGCTAATCCGCACAGTTTCCGCTTCCGCCATGATTACGATCAAAACCAAAGAGCTGGCCTCGCTGCTCATCGCACTGGCCTCGACGGCGATCGTCGCTGCCGTGCTCGTCGCCCTGCACGCGGCATGGCTGCCGACGCTGCTCATCGTCCTCGGCACCTTCACGCCCATGCTGATGCTGGCGCTCTACCTGATCCGCAAGTACGTCGCCTACAAGCTCAAGCCGATCTACTCGATCGTCAGCGCGCGCGACGTGCACACGCACGAGATCTTCAACGAGCTGCAGGACAAGCGCGTCGAAAACATCGGCGAGGAGCTGACGGCATGGGCCGACACGAACGACCGCGAAATCGCCCGTCTGAAGGAGGCGGAACATTTCCGCAAGCAGTACCTCGGCAACGTGGCGCACGAGCTGAAAACCCCGATTTTCAACATCCAGGGCTACATTTCGACGCTGCTCGACGGCGGGCTGGAGGACGAACTCATCAACCGAACCTACCTCGAACGCGCCGAGAAGAGCATCGACCGCCTCATCAACATCGTCAACGACCTCGACACGATCAACACGCTCGAAAACAACATGAACCGTCTGAAGCGCGAGACGTTCGACGTCGTGGCGCTGGCGCGCGAGATCGCCGAACAGGCCGAAATCGAGGCCGACCGCAAGCGCATCCGCGTACAGGTGAAGGGGGCCGAGGATCTGCCGTCGAATTTCTGGGTGCAGGCCGACAAGCATTTCATCGGTCAGGTGCTCGTGAACCTCGTCATCAACTCGATCCGCTACGGCCGCGAGGGCGGCACGACGCGCGTCCGCTTCCGCGACCTGCTGGACAAGGTGCTCATCGAGGTCGAGGACAACGGGCAGGGGATCGCCAAGGAGGACCAGAAGCGCATATTCGAGCGTTTCTACCGCGCCGACAAGGGCCGCTCGCGCGAGCAGGGCGGCACGGGGCTCGGTCTGGCGATCGTCAAACACATCGTCGAGGCGCACGGCGAGCGCATCACCGTACGCAGCGCCCCGGGCGAAGGCTCCACCTTCTCGTTCACGCTCAAGAAGGTGCCCCTGAACGAACTGGACAAACAGTAGCGGCCCCGCACGCCGCAGAGGGTGCCGCCGAAAGCCGCCGATGCCCCCTCTGCCGTCTGCGTGCGCGGCCGAACCAAACCGCACAGACAACACAACCGCACATGCTGCATACACTCTCCGTCGTCTGGGATTTCGATCCCGTCTGGTTTCGGATCGGCACGTTCGACATCCGATACTACGGCCTCATGTGGGCGATCGCGATTCTGATCGCCGCCAAATTTTTCGACAACTTCGTCCGCCGCGAAGGGATGCCCCTTGCCGTCTCCGAGTCGATCTTCCTCTACGGCACGCTGGCCACGATCCTCGGCGCGCGACTCGGACACTGCCTCTTCTACGACCCCGCGGGCTACCTCTCGCAGCCGTGGACGATCATCACGGGCTTCCGCGACGGCGGCATGGCCAGCCACGGCGCGGCGATCGGCCTGCTGATCGGGCTGTGGCTCTTCTCGCGCAAGAACCGCCTCCCCTACCTCTGGTCGCTCGACCGCATCATGATCGGCGTCACCGTAGGCGGCGCCATCGTCCGCCTCGGCAACCTCTTCAACTCCGAAATCTTCGGCAAGGCGACCTCGCTGCCGTGGGGCTTCGAGTTCGTCCGCTCGGCGAAGTGGGTGCACGAATACGCTCCCGCGGCGGTCCATCCGACGCAGATCTACGAGGCGCTCTGCTACCTGGCGACCTTCGTCGTCGTGCTGTGGATGTACTACGGCCGCGACCTGGCGCGCCGACGCCCCGGCTCGCTCTTCGGCGTGGGCCTCACGGGCATCTTCCTCACGCGCTTTTTCATCGAGTTCATCAAAACCGAGCAGGAATCCTTCGAGGTGGGCTGGACCCTCAACATGGGGCAATGGCTCTCGATTCCCTTCATCCTGCTGGGCTGCTTCATGATCTACCGTGCCTTCACCCGCCCCGCGATCGAACCCGCAGCGGACCGAAAGCACGCAACCGCCAAATAATTCCGCCATGAGTACCCATCCGATGGTCACGGAGGTGAACCGCCTCGTAGGCGACGTGCTGGCGGCCGGACTGCCGCTGGCGCTGCCCGGCGTCGGCACGCTGCGGCCCGAACGCCGTCCCGCCCGCCGCATCTCGAAAAAACAACTCCTGCCGCCCGCCCGCGCGATCGATTTTTCGTCGACGGTGCAGGGAACGACCCTCGCCCGCCGCCTCGCCGACGCAGCGCACTGCCCGCAGGAGCAGGCCGAGGAGATCTACGGCCGTTGGCTGGGCTACACGCTGCAAGAGGGCGTATTGACCATCGAGGGAGTCGGAACGCTGAAGATGAAGCATTTCGCGCTCGATCCCGCATTCGACCGACGCATCAATCCGCAGGGGCACGCCCCGATCACCGTGCGCCGCCGCCGTCGGTTCGACTGGACGATTGCGCTGGGGCTGCTCGCCATCGTGGCGGGTGCCGCCGTCGGCGGCTACGGCTACCTGCTCTGGAAACAGGAACAGGGAACCCTGCCCGCAAGCATCGCCGCCCTGCTCCCGAACAAATCCGAGGGCGCTGCGACGGTCGCCCCGAACGCAGGCCGCCCCGCTGCCGACGCGGCAACGGCACCCGTAACGGAATCCGCCGGCCCGCGAACGGCACAGGATGAGGACCTTGCGCCGAACACCGCAGCCCCCCGAACCGCTCCGACGGCTGCGGCCGACGAGCCGTCGGGCGCAGCACCCGCCGCCGCGACAAGCGACGATCGGTCGAAGCCATCCCCGACGGCGGCAGACGGCCGCACGAACGCCTCCGCGGCAACGACCGCCGACCGTTCGAAGACCGCATCCGCGACGGCCGACGCTTCGAGCGGCGCCGCCGCGACGGCAGCGGGCCGATCGAACGAACGCACTGCGACAGCCGACAGCCGTGCAAAGGCTGCCGCGCAAACGGCCGCCGAACAAGCTGCCGCCGCGCAGGAGGGCGTCATGACGATGACTCCGGGACGCTACTACGTCGTACTGGGGGTCTTCTCGACCGTCGAAAATGCCGAGCGCGCCGTGAAGGAGACGGCCCGCAAGGAGGGGTCGATGCGTTGCGGCATCTACCGCTTCGGCACCAAATGGATGGTCTCGCCCTTCGAGTCGGCCGACGCGGAGGCCTGCACCCTCTTCCGCCGCGCCCACACCGACCGTTTCCCCGACACATGGGTCTATCGCGCCCGCTGATCGATCGCCGCGCATGTCGAACCTCGCCCGCAGCTGCCGCATGAGCCTTTCGGAAGCGATCCTGCGCCTCGTCGATCGGGGATACGTCGCCCCCGTCGCCGCACTCGTGCCGCGGCAGACTTACCGATATGCCGTGTGCGGCGCGATCAACATGGGGCTCGACGCGCTGTGGTACGCCGTGATCTACAATTTCGTCGTCGCCCGCCGCGACATCGACCTCGGCATCGTGCTTCTCACGCCGCACATCGCCTCGATGGGGCTCGTCTTCCCGATCACCTTCTTCAACGGCTTCTGGCTCAACCGCCACGTCGCCTTCCGCCGTTCGCCGCTCGCGGGAGAGGTCCAGCTCTTCCGCTACGCCCTCTCGATCATCGGGTCGCTCCTGATTACCTACCTCGGACTGAAATTTTTCGTCGAAATCTGCGGCATCTGGCCCACCCCTTCGAAGGTGCTCACGACCGCCGTGACAGTCGCTTACAGCTACCTCGCCGCCAAATATTTCACTTTCCGCGGCTGCGACGGGGCGTAACGCGGCACCGAATTTGCCCTTTTTAAATCCATTAAATTTAAAATGTCTATGAAAAAGTATCTTATCTGGCTGCTGACGGGTCTGGCGACCCTCGGCGCATTCGCCTGCAACGATGACGACGGTTACTCGGCCCCCGATGCCGTCCGCGAAGCCCTCAAAAACCGCTATCCCGATGCCGAACACGTCACCTGGAAATCGAAAAACGGCTATGCCGTAGCCGATTTCGACCGCCCCGACAACCGACTGCCCCGGGGGCGGAGCGACTGCAAGGCGTGGTTCTCGCCTGCGGGCACGTGGTACATGACCGAGCAGGAGATCGCTTTCGAGGCGCTGCCCGAAGCGGTCCGCACCGCTTTCGCCGCCACGGAGTACGCTTCGTGGCGCATCGACGAGACGGAGCGTTTCGAGCGCGACGGGCTGGAGACGCTCTACGTGATCGAGTGCGAACTGCGCGACACGGAGGTCGAACTCTACTATACGGCCGACGGACGGCTGTTCCGCACCGTCGTCGATGCGGACGATCGCGACGATTTCGAGCAGCTGCTGCCCGGGACGCTGCCGAACGGTGTCGCCGCCTACATCGCCACCCACTACCCCGCGGCGCGCATCCTGGAGATCGACCGCAAGGGGTCGACCGGCGCGATCGAGGTCGAAATCCTCGACGGAACGAAGCTGCGCGAGCTCTATTTCGTCGCGGACAAATGGGTCCGCACCGAGACCGAAATCGGCCTCGACGAGCTGCCCGCTCCCGTGCTGGCCGCCATCGGCCGATCGGAGTACGCCTCGTGGGCCATCGAGGAGACCGATTTCGTCGAGGAGCCCACGCGCAGCTTCTACCTCATCGAGCTGGAGCTGGGGCCGCGCGAAGCCAAGCTGCGCATCGACCCCGCGGGGAATATCCTCGCCTGACCGGCTGCGGGGGCCTGTTCGCGGCCAAGGATGCCCCGCGCATGCCCTGCCGCATAACGCCCGCTCGACCCCGCTTTTCACGCGCCGCGCAGCAGCACGCTGCGCCGTACACCGCAACAAAACGACCGTCCGACGCCTTCGCGCATGTCGGACGGTTTTCGTTTTTTTCGGTCGAAACGGGCGCCGTCTCGATTTTTTTTCGTTACTTTGAAAGATCAATCAAGGCAACACACCATGTCCATCGTACGCAATACGGAGAGCGACCTCGAATTCGAAAACAAGATCCGCCCGCAGGAGTTGGGAAATTTCGCGGGACAGGAGAAGATCGTCGAGAACCTCCGCATCTTCATCAAGGCGGCCCTGATGCGCGGCGATTCGCTCGATCACGTGCTGCTGCACGGCCCCCCGGGGCTCGGCAAGACCACCCTCGCGAACATCATCGCCAACGAAATGGGGGCGCAGCTGCGCGTCACGTCGGGCCCCGTGCTCGACAAGCCGGGCGATCTGGCGGGGCTGCTCACCAACCTCAATCCGGGCGACGTCCTCTTCATCGACGAAATCCACCGTTTGAGCCCGATCGTCGAGGAGTACCTCTATTCGGCCATGGAGGATTACAAGATCGATATCGTCCTCGACAAGGGTCCCTCGGCCCGTTCGATCCAGATCGAGCTGGCTCCCTTCACGCTCATCGGCGCCACGACCCGCAGCGGCCTGCTCACCTCGCCGCTGCGCGCCCGCTTCGGCATCCAATGCCACCTCGAGTACTACGATTCGTCCGTGCTGGCGGGCATCGTCCGCCGCTCGGCGGCCATCCTCGACATCCCGATCGACGACGATGCGGCGCTCGAAATCGCCCTGCGCTCGCGCGGCACGCCGCGCATCGCCAACGCGCTGCTGCGACGCGTGCGCGATTTCGCCATGGTCAAGGGCGAAGGACGCATCGAGCTCGGCATCACGAAATTCGCCCTCGCAGCCCTGAACATCGACTCGCGCGGACTGGATCAAATGGACAACCGCATCCTCTCGACGATCATCGAGAAGTTCGGCGGCGGCCCCGTCGGCATCAACACGATCGCCACGGCCGTCGGCGAGGACGCGGGTACGATCGAAGAGGTCTACGAACCCTTCCTCATCAAGGAGGGCTTCCTCAAACGCACCCCGCGCGGCCGCGAAGCGACCGAAACGGCCTACGGCCACTTGGGGTACGACGCCCCGCAAACCAAAGAGGGGTCGCTCTTCTGACCCCTCGGGCAGCCCCTACGACCCAAGGCCCGCCGCATTTTCCCGCGGCGGGCCTTTTCGTGCGTGTTCCGCCCGATTTTTGCGGTGCGTTCGCGAAAACACGCACGCACACATGAAACACACCTCGCTCGACCACGAAGCACTCGCCTACCACGAAGCCGCCCCGCGCGGCAAAGTAGCAACCTGCGTCACCAAACCCATCGCCACGCCGCACGATCTCTCGCTCGCCTATTCGCCCGGGGTGGCGGCTCCCTGCCGTGCGATCGCCGAAGATCCCGATGCGCTCTACCGCTATACGACGAAAGGCAACCGCGTGGCGGTCGTCAGCAACGGCACCGCCGTGCTCGGGCTGGGCCGCATCGGAGCGGCGGCCTCGAAGCCCGTCATGGAGGGCAAGTGCATGCTGCTCAAAGCACTGGCGGGGATCGACGCCGCAGACCTCGAAATCGACGAAGAGGATCCCGACACGCTCGTGCGGACCATCCGTTCGATCGCGACGGGCTTCGGCGCCATCCTGCTCGAAGACATCAAGGCCCCCGACTGCTTCCGCATCGAGGAGGCGCTGCGGGCCGCTCTTCCGATTCCCGTGCTGCACGACGACCAGCACGCCACGGCGGTCGTCGTAGCGGCCGCCGTCATCAATGCAGCCAAGATCGTCGGCAAACGGATCGACTCCATGCAGGTGGTCGTAAATGGCGCGGGAGCGGCCGCGATCGCTTCGGCGAAGATGCTGCTGCGGATGGGGGTGCGCTCCGATCGGCTCGTCGTTTGCGATTCGCTCGGCGTCATCACGACCGAACGGCCTCTGCTGCACGACTACAAACGCCGCTTCGCCACCACGCGCCGCATCTCGACCCTCGCACAGGCGCTCGAAGGAGCCGATCTGTTCCTCGGCCTTTCGGTCGGCGGAGCGCTCACCGTCGCCGACGTTCGGGCCATGGCCTCCTCGCCCATCGTCCTGGCGCTGGCCAATCCCGAACCCGAACTCGCCCCCGAAGCGGCCAAAAACGCCCGTCCCGACCTCGTTTACGCCACGGGGCGCTCCGACCTGCCGAACCAGGTGAACAACGCCGTCGGCATGCCCTATCTGTTCCGCGGTGCGCTCGACACGCGCGCCACGGCGATCGACGACGGCATGCTGCTGGCTGCGGCCGAAGCGATCGCCGCCCTGGCCGAACAGCCCGTTCCGAACGAGGTGCTGCGGACCTACAACCTCGCCGCACTCCGCTTCGGGCGCGAATACCTGCTACCCAAGGCGCTCGACCCGCGGCTGCCCGCAGCAGTCGCCACAGCAGTGGCACAGGCCGCCATCCGCTCGGGCGTCGCACGCCGCACGATCGACGACTGGGATCGGTATCGCGCCGAGACGGCCGTCTGCCGCAATCCGCGCAACAAAAAGGAGACGGCGATCTGAAATCGTCGTCTCCGATAGCGGGAAAAGGGAGACCGTTGTTCGGGCTGCGGCTTGCGGGGAGCCGCCGAAAGCGGCAGGCAGGCTTTTTTCAGACGGGAGACGGGCGGCAGTTTGCGGTGAGCTTATACGAGTGGCAGCTCTCCGCCGGAGGGGGCTGCCATCTGCACGCACTGCATGCGATCGGTGCTCAGGGCGGCCTTTCCTCGGGCGGCAGCTTGCGAAGCGCACGCACTCGCAAGAGTTGCGGGCCTTCGCGGGGCGAAGCTGCGGCCCGCCATTGCTGCGCAATGACCCATACATCCTGACACACAAAACGCGAACCCGTTCGGGTCAAAGCCTGCGGCCCGCCGATCCCTCACGGGATCGAAAATGCCTGCAACAGTTCGCCGACGGCGGCAGGAGGCCTGTCGAGCCTGCGGGCGAGACTTGCCGTTCTGCCGCGTGAGGCGGCGGCGAACGGCACGCGCTGTCGCGCGAATTTTCGTTCGGGTCGAAGCCTGCGGAGCGCACGCATGCTTGCCAAAGCAGCGGGCCTCCGCACGCGGAGGCTTCGGCCCGCCGCACTTACGTGCGATTTCCGTTCGGCCCGCAGCCGAGCGGAGGCAGCATCGAGCCTGCGGCGAGTGGCAGCCCTCCGCCAGGGGGCGGCTGCAGGCTGCCGTGCTTGCAGCGCGAAACCTGCGGAATCGGAACACGCCGCCCAAACGGCCCCCCGAACCTACTCCTTATGCGTCATGATATCGAGCACCATGCGGTCCGTCTCGCACATGCCGTCGCGGCCGATGCGCGTCAGGTTGCGGATCGAACGGTCGACATCCTCTTCGATGATGCCCTCGACCGAGGTGACGCAATGGCCGTCCATGGCCATCATGGCCGACAGCACGGCGGTCGAAACGCCGCTCGTGAGCTTCATCGAGCAACTGGGTTTCGCACCGTCGCAAATCATGCCCGTCAGGTTGGCGATCATGTTCTTGACGGCCGCCACGACCCGATCGTAACCGCCGCCCATCAGGTAGGTGATGCCGCAGCTCGATCCCGTAGCCGCCACGACGCAGCCGCAGAGAGCCGACAGACGCCCGAGCGACTGTTTGATATAGATCACCGTCAGATGGCTCAACATGAGGGCGCGAATCGTGCGCTCCTCGTCGGCCCCGATCTCCTCGGCGTACACCGCCACGGGCAGCGTCGCCGCAATGCCCTGGTTGCCGCTGCCCGAGTTGCTCATCACGGGAATCATCGCCCCCGCCATGCGGGCGTCGCAGGCGGCCGAGGTATAGGATAAAATGTGCGAAAAGATGCTGTCGCCCATCACCTGCCGCTCGCGGGCACAGCGCATCGTACGACCGATGCCGTGGCCGTAATCGCCTTCGAACGAGCGTTCGGCCGCGGCCTTGTTCAGCCGCTTCGTTTCGAGGATGAAACGCAGCTCTTCTACGGGGGACTCCGTCGCGAACTCCCACACGCGGCGCAGCGAGAGCGGCACCGACCGCTCCTCGTCCGAAGCGTTCGCCGAGGCGCATCGCTCGTCGAGTTCGACCGCGCCGTCGCGCTCCAGATAGACGAAACGGGTATGGCCGCCCGCAAGGATCGCCACGGCGCGGTGCGCCGCCGCCGAAACGATCACCTCGGCATACAGTTTTTCGTCGATCCCCTCTTTGAGGGCGATCGAGATGCGTTTTTCGTCGATGAAACGCCGCCCTTCGGCCACCGCCTCGGGGGTCACGTCGCGCAGCACCTCCAGCTGATAGGCCGAACGCCCGACCAGCGCACCCAGGGCTACGGCAATCGGCAGCCCGATCATCCCCGTGCCCGGGATGCCGACCCCCATCGCATTCTTGAGGATGTTGGCGCTCAACAGCACTTCGATCCGTTCGGGGCGGGCACCCAGCAGTTCGGTCGCCCGCGCCGTGCACAACGCCACGGCGATCGGCTCCGTACAACCGATGGCGGGAACCACTTCACGACGGATCAACTCGATGATCTTCGATCGTTCGACAGCAGGAATCATAGACGATACGTTTTTACTTTCGACAAATATAACGAAAATCCGTTATATTTGCCAAAAAAATCCGCCGCGCCGTCATGTCCGACCCGCAGTCGAACCTCATCATCCGCCCCGCCGACCCTGCCGACCTCGACGCCACCTGTCGGCTGGTCGCGGCCGTCGTCGACGCGTTACGCCGTGCGGGCATCGACCAGTGGGACGAGGCATATCCCGATCGGGAGCAGCTGGCGGCGGATACCCGACGGCGCGAATTGCGGCTCATGCCGCGCGACGGACACCCGATCGCCCTCTGCGCCTTGAACGCACGGTGCGACCCCGCCTATGCAAACGGCCGCTGGGAGCAGCCCGAGGCACCGTTCCGCGTACTGCACCGGCTCTGCGTCGACCCCGAATATCAAGGACTGGGCCTCGCACACGCCCTGCTCCGCCACATCGAAGCGGAGGCGCGCGCAGCAGGTTGCGAGACGCTGCGGCTCGACGTCTTCACCAAAAATCCGACGGCGCAGGCACTCTATCGGAGCGCCGGATACCGCTGCGTCGGACAGGCCCGTTGGCGGAAAGGGGTATTCGATCTGATGGAGAAAAAACTGCGACGCACCTCCGCCGCAGCGGACGGGGCATTTACTTTCTGACGGACTGCGCCCGCGCAAACATCCAATTTGCGTCCAGTTCCAGCATCACGCACAGATCCTCCGCGGTATCCTCGAACAAATAGGTATGCAGCCCTGTCATATCCGCATAAAGCGCGGCCAGTCCGGCATCGGTTTCGGCTACCATACGGCAGGCTTCCTGCACAAGCGCTGCGGGCAACGCTGCGGGATAGGTGGCCTGATCGGCCATGTAGACCAGGTACATCGGAGCATCGACGGATATGTTCACGGCATCGCGCCGGTCTTCGTCGAACAGGCGTACGAGGCTGTGGGTCTCGGCATCGTACGCATAAATTCCTTCGGCCACAAAAACGTAGATCCGGGTCGTGCCCTTCTGTTCGGCGGCGCGCTCCCTGTCGGAAGCAGCCCGCAGCAACCCCGACAGCTCTTTGAAGGTGATAGGCTCGTCGCTATATCCGTCATATATGCGGTGATTGCGCAGCGCCTCGCCGACGGTCGTGCTGCGGGTCATGTCGGGTTCGGAAAAGAAGATCACGTCGGCATCGAACGAAACGGGGGCATCCTCGGGATCGGAGGCCGCACAGCCGGTCGCCAGCAGCAGGGCGACCGCGGCAAGAAGAGTCGGTTTCACGACGACGAAAATCAGATTTCGGGCAGGGATTCGGGCAGCGGAGCGCGCTCGACGGCCACGATGCTGTCGACGACGAACTTCGTGAAGCCGCGCCAGGGCAATGCGCCGAAATACTCCTTGTAGTGCAGTTCGAGCGTGCGCCCGCCCAGCATCATCAACCGCTCGGCCAACTCCTTGCGCTCGACCGAGAATTCGAACTCGTAGCTCTGGACCGACCCCGCCGTCTTGGAGCGGATGCCCGTCTGAATCAGTTTGCCCTCGTAGGTCTTGAAAAGCACCCCCTTGCGGACCACATAATTCAGCTCGCCGCTCTTGACCCCTTCGCCGAAGACGAAATAGAAGCGGAAATAGCCAAACAGCACGGCGCCGACCAGCAACAGGGCGGCCGCCCACATTCCGATTTTTTTCATGATAAGATCGATTTACAGATATGCTGCCAGATCATCGAATAAAAATTGATATTCGCAGACGCGGTTGTCGCCCAGGAAGACGGCCACGATCTTTTTCTCGGGACAAAGGTAGACCACCTGACCGCCGACGCCCAGCGCGTAGAAACGGTCCGACATGGCCGAAATGCGCCACTCGCCCCCCTCGTACACGGTGCGCAGGCGGGCGGGATCGTACCCCGCCGCCACGATGCGCGTCATCGCCTCGTTCGGATCGTCGTAGCGGCCCAATCCCCATCCTACCGAACGCCACGAGTTGGTGTAGTAGTCGTTGCGGGCGGCCCGCTCGGGCGAGAGCGACCGTGCGACCCAGGCCGAGTCGACGATGCGGCGTCCCTCCCACACGCCGTCGTGCACGTAGAGCCGTCCGAAGCGCGCCAGGTCGCGGCAGTTGGTCGAAATGCCGCCGTAGGCCTTGGGGGTGCGGTGATGGCGATCGTCGAGGTTCACCAGCGCGTCGCGCTCCATGCCGAGCGGCTGCCACACCCACTCGGAGAGCAGATCGGCATAGGGCCGTCCCGCAGCCCGTTCGAGCAGCACGCCCAGCAGGGCCGTCGCCATCGAGCTGTAACGGAAATGCGCCCCGGGTTCGGCATCGAATTTCAGCCGTCGGAGCTGTCGCGGGATGTTGCGCCCGTAGTGCAGGCGCGCCATCCGACTGAAGGGGTTGGCGCCGTAGTTCTCCTCGAAACGGATCCCCGACCGCATGTCGAGCAGGTGGGCGACGGTCAGCCGCGCAAAGTGCGGATCACGTTTTTTCAGTTCGGGCAGGTAGTCGGTCACGGGATCGTCCACCGAGCGGATTACCCCCTTGTCGAGGGCGATGCCGACCAGCAGCGAGGTGATCGATTTCGAGATCGAAAAGATCGTCGAATGGCTCTCGCGCCGAATGGCGCCGCAGTAGCGCTCGAAAAGAATCGTATCGTTGCGCACGACGACCAGCCCGCCCGAAGCGCGCTTGGAGGAGGCGAGCGCATCGATCGTCTCGGCGAGCGTCATCGGCTCGCGGCCCGCATGGGTCGGCAGCCGAAGCGTGTCGAGCATCGGCAGGTGCTCCTCGACGAAGCGGAAGGAGCGATCCGTGCCGCGGTGAACCGTATCGGTCGGAAAGGTCTCGTAGTCGTCGATGCCCTCGGCGCCGTGGCCGATGAAGCGCCAGGCGATGCACGACGTGCAGCAAAGCGACACGACGAGGAGCAGCAGTGCGCGAAGCGGGCGGCAGGGAGTCATGGGCGGTGTTTTTCAGGCGTTCTTCGACGGCTCGACGGGGGTCGCGGCGGCATCGGTCGGCTTGCGGTGGCGTCGGCCGCCGCGATGACGGCGTTTGCGGTCGCGCGTTCCGCGGTTCCCCTCGCCGCGGCCTGCGGCGTGGTCGTTGTCGGGCACGGGCGTCGGCTGCGGCGCCTCGCTCTGCGAAGCGACCTTGGCCGGCTCCTCGCTGCGGTTCCGCCCGCCGCCTTCGCGACGGCTCTTGTCGCGGCGACCTCCGCGGCCGCCCTGCCCGCTCCGTCCTCCGTTACCGCTTCGGCCTCCGCGACCGCCGCGGCCGCCGAAGCCGCGATTGCCCGCGGGATCGTAGGCGGGGCCCTCCATGCCGTCGGGCAGCTCGCGCTTGGGAATCTCGCGCTCGATGAACTCCTCGATGCGGTGGAACTTGCCCTGCTCCTCGACGCTCACGAAGGTGATCGCCGCACCCGTCGCCGCGGCGCGCGCCGTGCGGCCGATGCGGTGGATGTAATCCTCGGGGTCGTGCGGCACGTCGTAGTTGATGACCAGCGCGATATCCTCGATGTCGATGCCGCGCGCCACGATGTCGGTGGCCACCAGAATCTTCACCTTGTTGTTCTTGTAGTTGAGCATCACCTCCTCGCGCTGCGCCTGCTCCAGATCGGAGTGCATCGGCGCCACGTCGAGGTGCATGCGCTTGAGCGTGTGGGCCAGCTCCTTGACCTTCATCTTCGACGAGGAGAAGATGAGCGCCTTCGAGTCGGTCGGCTCCTTGAACAGATCGCGCACGATGGCCAGCTTCTGCGACTCGTAGCAGACGTAGGCCGACTGGTCGATCGACTCGTTGGGCTTCGAGACGGCGATGTTCACCTCGACCGGCTCGCGCAGGATGGTCTTGGCCAGGTTGCGGATCTTGGGAGGCAGCGTCGCCGAAAACAGCAGCGTCTGGCGCTCCTTCGGCAGGTAGGAAATAATGGTCAGGATATCCTCGCTGAAACCCATGTCGAGCATGCGGTCGGCCTCGTCGAGGATCAGGTAGCTGACGTGCGAAAGGTCGATGCCGCTGTTCTGCAGGTGCGAAATCATGCGGCCCGGGGTGGCGATCACCACGTCCGAGCCCATCCGCATGCCGCGCTTCTGGAGGTCCCACCCCTTGCCGTCGCCGCCGCCGTAAACGACCGTCGTCGAGACGGGCAGGTAGTACGAGAAGCCCTGGAACTGCTGGTCGATCTGCTGCGCCAGCTCGCGCGTCGGCACGATGATGAGCGCCTTGACGACGTTGTCGGGGTTGCCTTCGAGCAGCAGGCGGTTCAGCAGCGGCAGCGTGTAGGCCGCCGTCTTGCCCGTGCCCGTCTGGGCGCAGCCGATGATGTCGTGGCCTTCGAGAATGACCGGAATCGTGTGTTCCTGCACGGGGGTCATCTCTTCGAAGTGCATGTCGTATAGTCCGTCGAGGATCTCATCCTCCAAATCCAATTCGTCGAATCGCATTATTCGTTTGTTTTTTAAGTTTTTTCATTCGTTGTTTCGGGGCACGGGCGGGCGCGGGCGCAAAAACCGGCCTGCCCGATCGGGGCGCGAAAGGCTTCGCTTGCCGAAGCTGCGGATCGCCGCACCTGCGTGCGATTTTTTTTCGGTCCGCAGCCGAGCGGAGGAGCTTGCGGCGAGCATCCCCGAGTTGCAGCCCTCCGCCCCGGGGCGACTGCGGGCTGCCGACGTCTGCAACGTCGAGCCATGCGTGTTCGTGCGGCTCTCACACGGGCAGCAGCTTGCGAAGCGCACGCACGAGCGGACGCGAGTAGCGGGCCTTCGCCGCCGAAAGCTGCGGCCCGTCGATTCCTGACGGAATCGATGGTTGCTCCGACAAGTCCTTCGCCGAGCAGACCTCCGCCCTACGCGATCTCTTCGCCGAAGAGCGTGGCGGCCGTGCAGCCCGTGATGCGGACCCGCACGTAGTCGCCCGCACGGTGATCGCGGCGGTCGAAGACCACCACCTTGTTCTGCGAGGTGCGGCCCGAGAGCTGCCCCTCGTCGCGGCGCGACGTCCCTTCGACCAGCACCTCGAACTCCTTCCCCACGTCGCGGCGGTAGCTCGCCAGCCCCAGTTCGTTCTGGAGGGCGATGATCTCCTGCAGGCGGCGCGACTTCACCTCGTCGGGCACGTCGTCGGGCAGGTTCCGCGCGGCGAAGGTCCCGGGACGCTCCGAATACTTGAACATGTAGGCGAAATCGTACCCCACCTCGCGCATGAGCGACAAGGTCTCGGCATGTTCCTCCTCCGTCTCGCCCGAAAAGCCCGCGATCAGGTCCGTCGTAACGGCGCAGTCGGGCAGGTATCGGCGGATGGCGGCGACGCGGCCGAGGTACCACTCGCGCGTGTATTTGCGGTTCATGCGGTCGAGCATCGACGTGGCGCCCGACTGGGCGGGCAGGTGGATCGCCCGACAGATGTTGGGCATCGAGGCCATCACCTCCAGCAGCCTGTCGCTCATGTCCTTCGGATGCGACGTGGCGAAGCGCACGCGCAGCAGCGGCGACACCGCCGCCACGCGCCGCAGCAGTTCGGGGAAATCGACCTCGCCGAAGCGGTACGAGTTGACGTTCTGCCCGAGCAGCGTCACCTCGCGGTAACCGTTCTCGAACAGCGACCGCGCTTCGGCCAGAATCGTGTCGCAATCGCGGCTCCGCTCGCGACCGCGCGTGTAGGGCACGACGCAGTAAGAGCAGAAATTGTTGCAGCCGCGCATGATCGAGACGAAGGCGCTCACGCCGTTGCGGTCAATGCGCACGGGGGCGATCTCGGCATAGGTCTCCTCCGTCGAAAGCAGCACGTTCACCCCCTTGCCGCCCGCCTCGGCTTCGCGCAGCAGGTTCGGCAGGTCGCGGTAGGCGTCGGGGCCCGCCACGACGTCGACGCCGCGGTCCCCCTCCAGGAGCGTTTCGCGCAGCCGCTCGGCCATGCAGCCCACGACCCCCACCTTGAGCGAGGGTTTGAGCCGCTTGAGGCGCCGCATCTCGGCCAGACGGCCCCAGATGCGCTGCTCGGCATTGTCGCGGATCGAGCAGGTGTTGATCAGGATCACGTCGGCCTCCTCGGCCCGTTCGGTATAGATGTAGCCGTGCTGCTGGAGGATCGAAACGATGATCTCCGTGTCGCCGACGTTCATCTGGCAGCCGTAGGTCTCGACGAAGAGCCGGCGGCCGACGCCCGTGAGCGGGCGAAGGGTGTTGGGTTGAATCTGCATGCTGCGGAAAAAGGGAACTATTCGGCCTGTAACTCGTCGTATTCGGGGAAGGACTTGAAGCCCTCGCCGTAGGTATCGTAGGCATCCGTGACGACGACGAAGGCGCGCGGATCGATCTCCTTGATCTTCTGCTGGACGAGGCGCACCTCCTTGCGGCTCACCACGAGGAAGATCATGTCGCGCTCGGCATCGGTGTACATGCCGCGCGAACGGATGTAGGTGGCGCTGCGGTCCAGGTCTTCGATGATGAAGCGTTTGAGCTCGGCGTGGCGGTCGCTGATGATGAAGAGCAGCTTGTCGTACGAGGCGCCGTCGAGCATGTAGGCCAGAATGCGCGAGGTGGCGTAGATAATGAGCAGCGAATAGATCGTCAGCAGCCAGCCCGACGGATCGGGCGTCCCGACGAACAGGCCGAAGCCGATCACCAGCAGACCCGCCATCACGACGAAGCCGTCGGCGAAGAAGATCGCCGACGAGAACTTGATCCCCGCGTATTTCTGCAGCAGCATCGCCACGATATCGGTGCCGCCCGTGGTCGCCTGCTGGCGCACGACGATGCCCATGCCGATGCCCGTCAGGATGGCGCCCAGCAGCGCCGCCACGAGCAGGTCGCCCGACAGATCGAGGTTGCCGCCCAGCAGCTGCGACGGATCGAGCGCCTCGACCGCCTCGGGCGAGGGGTAGACCAGCCGCGTCAGAACGTTCATGAAACCGGGCGTATAGCAGGCCGCAACCACCGTGCGGGCGCCGAAATTGCCGCCGAAGATCACCACGGCGGTAATCATCAGCGGAATGTCGAACATGTAGCTGAACGTTCCGACCTGCACCGAGGGGAAGATGTTGTGCATGACGATCGCCATGCCGTAGACGCCGCCCGGGACGAAATTGTAGGGGTTGATGAAAAGAACGTAGGCCGTACCGAGGATGCTGCATCCGACCAGGATCAGCAGCCATGAACGCCACCAGGCCCACGTGCGGGCCGTCTGCAGGAATCGATTCATGAGAATATGCGGTTTAGATGCGCCGTTCGCCGCGGCGGGCCGGGTCATCATTCCGAGCGGCATCGGCCGCATCGGAGACCCCCGCGAAAAACGGCAAGGCAAAGATACGACAAATCCGCGAAACGGCCGCCGCGGGCCGAGTTTTTTTCGCCCGAAGACCGCCGCTGACAAAAAATTTCGTATATTTGCCCTCGAACCAAATACGAATACGACATGATTCTGACCTATTATATCGCTTTCACGATGCTGCAGATCGCCTATCTGCTCGGCTCGATTCCGAGCGCCGTGTGGATCGGCAAGAAATACTACGGCATCGACATCCGCGAGTACGGTTCGAAAAACGCGGGCACGACCAACATGCTGCGCGTGCTGGGCAGGCGGGCCGCGCTGCCCGTCTTCGCGCTCGACGTCCTGAAGGGCTTCGTCGCGGTGACGATCGTCGACCTGATCAAATACGACGATTTCTTCGCCGGCAACGCCCACGAAAACTGGTTCTACATCCTGCGCTTCGCGGCCATCTTCGCCGCCCTCGTGGGCCACATCTTCCCCGTCTTCGCGGGCTTCCGCGGCGGCAAGGGAGTGGCGACGCTCGTCGGCGGCGTGATCGCCGTCAACGCCCCGCTCGTGCTGCTCTGCCTGGTCGTATGGGTCCTCGTCCTGATGACCACCCACTACGTCTCGCTCGCCTCGATGACGGCCGGCATCAGCTACCCGATCTTCACGCTCATCTCGCCCAAGGTCGGCCACCTGCCCCCGTTCATCGTCTTCTCGCTCGTGATCGCCGTGCTGCTGATCGTCACCCACCGCAAGAACATCAAGCGGCTGCACGAGGGCACCGAATCGAAAATCTACATCTGGAAGCCGCGCAAGGTGCATCTGCCGAAAACGGAGGAGGCACCGAAAAAGGACGCGGAAGCGTAAAAAACTTTTTTGACGAAAGGGGGCCGCACGCCCCCTTTCGGAGCAAAACCCGACTGTCATGTTACAAGAGAATCTGATCAAGATCTACGAACGCAGCTTCCGCGAACACCGCGATCTGCCCGCGCTGACGGACTATTTCGGCAAGGAGAGCTACACCTACCTCGAAACGGCCCGCCGCATCGCCCGCATACACCTCTTTTTCGAACAGGCCGGCATCCGTCCGGGCGACAAGATCGCCCTCATCGGCCGCAACAACCCCCGCTGGTGCATCACCTACCTGGCGACGATCACCTACGGCGCGGTCATCGTTCCGATTCTGCAGGATTTCACCCCCACGGACATCGTCCACATCATCAACCACTCCGAAAGCCGCCTGCTCTTCATCGGCGACTCGTACTGGGAGCTCGTCGAGGAGGACCAAATCCCGCAGGTTGAGGCGGTCTTCTCGCTGACGGACTACCACGTGCTCTTCGAGCGGTCGGCCGAAGAGGCGCCCGCCGACCGTTTCGCACGGCTGCGCGCCGAGCTCGACGCCGCCTTCGAGGCGCGTTATCCGCAGGGCTTTGCGGCGGAGGATATCCGCTATCCCGAGGTGCCGAACGACCGCATGGCGCTCTTGAGCTACACGTCGGGCACGACGGGCTATTCGAAGGGGGTCATGCTGACGATCAACAACCTGACGGGCAACGTCCTGATCGGCTTCAAGGCGATCAACCCCGAGACGCGGGAGCTCTATTTCAAGGCGGGCGGGCGCGTGCTCTCGTTCCTGCCGCTGGCCCACGCCTTCGGCTGCGCATTCGACTTTCTGGCACCGATCGCCTGCGGCCTGCACGTGACGCTGCTGGGGCGCATTCCCTCGCCCAAGATCCTGCTCGAAGCGATGGCCGCCGTGCGGCCCAGCGTCATCTGCTGCGTGCCGCTGATCCTCGAAAAGGTCTACCGCAAGCAGGTGCTGCCCATGCTCGAAAAGGGCCCCATGTCGATCGCCGTCAAGATTCCGCTGCTCAACACGGCCATCTACGCCGTCATCCGCAAAAAACTCACCGACGCCTTCGGCGGTGCCTGCTCGATCTTCATCGTGGGCGGCGCACCGATGAACCAGGAGACCGAATCGTTCCTGCGCCGCATCGGCTTCCCGCTGACGGTCGGCTACGGCATGACCGAATGCGCCCCCCTGATCAGCTTCACCCCCGCGCCCCTCTACAAGAGCAGTTCGTGCGGCCGCTACATCGCCGAGCACCTCGACGTGCGCATCGACTCGGCCGATCCCGAACACACGGCGGGCGAAATCCTCGTCCACGGCGAGCACGTCATGCTCGGCTACTACAAGAACGAAAAGGAGACGCGGAAGGTGCTCGACGACGACGGCTGGCTGCACACGGGCGACATGGGAACGATGGATCCCGACGGAACGCTCTACATCCGCGGCCGCTCGAAGACGATGATTCTCTCGGCCAACGGCCAGAACATCTACCCCGAGGAGATCGAGGACCGCCTGAACAACATGTACATGGTGCTCGAATCGCTCGTGCTCGACGCGGGCGGCGGACGCCTCAAGGCGCTCGTGGTGCCCGACTACGAACAGGCCGAAAAGGAGGGGATCGACAAGACGGAGCTGCCCGCCCTCATGCAGGAGAACATGCGGCAGATCAACGCCCAGCTGGCCGCCTACGAACGCCTGTCGGAGGTAGTGCTCTACCCCACCGAGTTCGAGAAAACCCCCAAGCGGTCGATCAAACGCTACCTCTACGAAACCTCGCTGCTGAACCGCTGACGCCGCGGCAGGGGCTCTCGGCGAAGAGATGGGGCCGAGGACCGACAGAAGCCGAAGCGAGGCGAAACGGGGCCGAGCGGCAAGCCGAGTCGAGGAAGAGGGGGCCGGACGAGGCGACGAAACGGGACAGAGAACGGGACCTGCAGAAGCCGAAACGAGCCGAGAAAGAGGGGGCTGGACGAGTAGCCGAAACAAGGCGGAGAAACACGGCCGGTCGAAAAGACGAGACTGGGCGGCGAACGGGTCCCGCAGAATCCGAAACGAGCCGAGGATGACGGGGCCGGACGACAAGCCGAGCCAAGGAAGACGAGGCCAAAGCGAGGGGCCGCAATGAGGCCGACGAGCGAAACGGGATCGGAGGCGAGCTTCGGTATGCACCGAAGCCGCGGCGAATCCCGCTTTGTTCGGTCGGAGCGGGCCCCGTGCGAAAAAGCCTCCGCACGACGCGTGCGGCCGCCGACCGATCCGCATCGCCGCCCGCATGCCACTACTTGCGCACACGCCATGAAAACCGGAAACAAACAAGCCATCGGCGAAAATCTGCTCTACCTGCTGGTCTGGTCGGCCATCATTCTGGTGCCCGTCCTGAACTCGCAGATGCTCTCCGAGCTGCACGTAAACCTCGAAGACGCCTGGGTCGTCTGGCGGCAGATCATCCCCTATCTGACGATCTTTCTCGTCCACAACTACCTCATCGCCGCCCGTTACCTGCCGCGGCGCCGATACTGGAAATACCTTTTCTTCACGCTGCTGCTGATCATCACGGTCTTCTCGCTGGTCGATCTGTATGAATACCTCCTCGACCTGCGGCCGCTGCCCGACACGCTGCACGAAGGCCGCCGCCGCGCCTCGTTCACGAACCTCGACATCTACTGGAACGTCGTTTTCGCCCTCTTCATGAGCGGCACGAACAGCGCCATCAAGCTCCTCTACCAGTCGCTGCGCGACGAGCAGCAGATGCAGCTCCTCACGCAGGAGAACCTGCGGGCCGAAATGGAGTCGCTCAAGTACCAGATCAACCCCCATTTCTTCATGAACACGCTCAACAACATCCATGCGCTCATCGACATCGACGCCGAGGCGGCCAAATCGGCCGTCATCGACCTCTCGAAGATGATGCGCTACGTGTTGTACGACTCGGCGCAGGCGTCGATCACGCTGGCGAACGACATCCGTTTTCTGAAGAACTACATCGAGCTCATGCGCATCCGCTACACGGAGAGCGTCCGCATCACGTTCGACTATCCGCCCGAGCTCCCCGCGAACGTCTCGATTCCGCCGCTGCTGCTGCTCGTCTTCGTCGAAAACGCCTTCAAACACGGCGTCAGCTACAACCGTCCCTCCTACATCCGCATCACGATCGGCTGCGCCGACGAGCGGCTGACAACCGTCATCGCCAACAGCCGCGCCGCAAATCCCGACGAGCGGCGCCGCAAAGGGGGCATCGGCCTCGAAAACGTGCGCAAACGCCTCGACCTGACCTACGGTCCGAACGGCTACACGCTCGATATCCGCGAGACGGAGGAGTGCTACACGGTCAAACTCGTAATCCCGATTTCCCATGCTTAAATGCCTGGCCGTCGACGACGAGCCGCTGGCACTGCGCCAGCTCGTCTCCTACATCGGCAAAATCCCCTATCTGGAGCTCGTCGCAGGGTGCAACAACGCCCTCGAAGCGCAACGGATCGTCTCGACGCAAACCGTCGACCTGATCTTCGCCGACATCAACATGCCCGACCTGAACGGAATCGATTTCATCCGCTCGCTCACCCGACGGCCGATGGTGATTTTCACCACGGCCTACTCCGAATACGCCATCGACGGCTTCCGCCTCGACGCGGTCGATTACCTGCTCAAACCCTTCTCGCTGGCCGAGTTCAGCCGCGCCGCCGCGAAGGCCTGCTCGCTCTACGAGCTGCATCACCCCGGGAGCGACGAACGGTCGGCGGAGCACCCCGCCGAGGAGGCGTCGGCCGAGCCCGCGACGGAGAGCAACGAACGCGAATTCCTCTCCGTGAAGGCCGATTACAAGGTCTCGCTCGTGCGCATCGCCGAAATCGTCTACGTCGAGAGCGAGGGCGAATACGTGCGCATCCACCTGGCCGACGGAACGAAGATCACCACCCTCTGCCGCATCAAGAACATGGAGGCCTCGCTGCCCGCCGACCGCTTCATGCGCGTGCACCGCTCCTACATCGTCAACCTGCACCGCATCAAAAGCTATGTCCGCGGACGGGTCTATCTGAACGACAAGGATTTCCTGCCGATCGGCGAGAACTACAAGGAGGTGTTCCAGCAGTATATCGAGCGAACGTATCGGAATCTGTAAGGGGGGGGGTGCGAGCTGCCTGCGGACCTGAAGCAGGGCGAAGCTTCGGGCCGCCGCGCTTACGTGCGATTTCCGTTCTGCCCGCAGCCGAGCGGAGGCGCATCGAGCCTTCGGGCGAGTGGCAGCCCTCCGCCAGGGGGCGGCTGCGGGCTGCCGCGCTGAACGCGCCCCCTTCGGGTCGAAGCCTGCGGAGCGCACGCATGTTTGCCAAAACTGCGGGCCTCCGCGCGCGGAGGCTTCGGCCCGCCGATCCCTGACAGGATCGATACCCCCGCTGCAACAGACTGCGACCAAGAGAAAGGAAGCTGCGGCCCGCCGATCCCCGACGGGATCGATCCCCCCCCGCTGCGACAGACTGCGACCAAGAGAAAGGAAGCCGCGGCCCGCCGATCCCCGACGGGATCGATCCCCCCCCGCTGCAACAGACTGCGACCAAAAGAAAGGAGGCTTCGGCCCGCCGACATCTATAACGTCGAATCCAAGGCCTGACGGCCGCCCCGCCAAGCCCCATTTTTAATTTTTAATTCTTCATTTTGAATTTTTCAACGCCTCACCCTGCCGCTACCTCGTCCATCCGCACGTCGTGCGGTTCGACGGGCAGCGACGCGACGAGCTGGTGCGCATAGCAGACGCCGACCGTTCGCCCGCGGAATGCCGCGCAGGACAAATAGCGGTCGTAATACCCCCGTCCGCGCCCCATCCGATCGCCCGCCGCCGTGAAGGCGACCCCGGGAACAACCAGCAGATCGATCGCCTCGGGCGGGCAGAGCGTCGCATCGGCCGCGGGCTCCTCAATGCCGAAAGCGCCGCACATGAGGTGCTGCGGATCGTAATCGAAAAAGCGCATCGCGTCGCCCTCGACCCGCGGCACGACCACGCGCCGTCCCGTCGCCGCCCAGCGCGCCGCCACCCCCTCGGTCGAGGGTTCGTCCGCAAGGGCGCAGAAGAGCCCCACGCAGCGCGCCTGCCGAAAGGCTTCGCTCCGTTCCACCCCTTCGAAAATCGCCTTCGAGGCCGCCGCGCGCACCTCGGGCGGAACGGCGCGGTTCATCCGCCGCATCCACCTTCGCAACTCGTTTTTCTCCATCGCCTTCATCGCTCGATTTATCCCGCAAAAAGGGCCTCCGCGGCTTTGTTATTCCGCAAACAATAGCTATCTTTGTGGGCCGAATCATCAATTTATTCACAAAAATAACAAAATTTCCAATCACTATGAGCTGTTTTCTCTGCAATTCGTCCGTGGGCAAGAAACTGGTGATGAGTCTTTCGGGGTGCTTCCTCGTGCTCTTCATCCTCTTCCACATGTCCATGAATCTCACCGCGATCATTTCGCCCGAGGGCTACAACGCGATCTGCGCCTTCCTCGGCGCCAACTGGTATGCGCTCGCCGGTACGGTCGTGCTGGCCGCTGGCGTGCTGGTACACTTCGTCTACGCCCTGCTGCTCACCCTCGACAACTACCGCGCCCGCGGCGCGCAGCGCTACGCCGTCACCGCCAAGGAGCCCGGCGTGTCGTGGTCGTCGAAAAACATGCTCGTGCTCGGCTTCATCGTCGTGCTCGGCCTGCTGCTCCACCTCGTGCATTTCTGGTCGAAGATGCAGCTCGTCGAGCTCCTCGGCCGGCACACCAACTCGCTCGGCTACAGCCCCGCCGACGGTGCCGCGCTGATCGCCTTCACCTTCTCGAAATGGTACAACGTCTTGCTCTACCTCGTCTGGTTCGCCGCCCTCTGGTTCCACCTCACGCACGGCGTCTGGTCGATGTTCCAGACCGTCGGCTGGGCCAACGACACGTGGTACCCGCGTCTGAAATGCCTCGCCAACCTCGTCGCTACGCTCGTCTTCGCGGGCTTCGCCGCGGTGGTCGTGGTCTATTTCGTCAAAAACGGCTGCACCTGCTGCTAACCGATTCTTTACCGAACAAATAAACACACATTCGATATGGCTTTCAAATTAGACGCTAAAATTCCGGCCGGCGAACTCGCCCAGAAGTGGAGCAACCACAAGGCAGCGATCAAGGTCGTGAGCCCGGCCAACAAACGCAAACTCGACATCATCGTGATCGGTACGGGTCTCGGCGGCGGCGCCGCTGCCGCATCGCTCGGCGAACTCGGCTATAACGTGAAGGTGTTCTGCATCCAGGATTCGCCCCGCCGCGCCCACTCGATCGCCGCGCAGGGCGGTATCAACGCAGCCAAAAACTACCAGAACGACAACGACTCGGTCTACCGTCTCTTCTACGACACGATCAAGGGCGGCGACTACCGCGCCCGCGAAGCCAACGTCTATCGTCTGGCCGAGGTTTCGAACCTCATCATCGACCAGTGCGTCGCACAGGGCGTGCCCTTCGCCCGCGAGTACGGCGGTCTGCTGGCCAACCGTTCGTTCGGCGGCGCACAGGTATCGCGTACCTTCTACGCCCGCGGCCAGACGGGCCAGCAGCTGCTGCTGGGCGCCTATGCGGCCCTCAACAAGGAGATCGCCGCAGGCTCGGTGAAGAGCTATCCGCGTCACGAAATGCTCGACATCGTCATCGAGAACGGCGAGGCGCGCGGCATCATCGCCCGCAACCTCGTGACGGGCGAAATCGAGCGCCACGGCGCACATGCCGTCGTCCTCGCCTCGGGCGGCTACGGCAACGTCTTCTTCCTCTCGACCAACGCCATGGGGTCGAACGGCTCGGCCGCTTTCCAGTGCTACCGCAAAGGCGCCGGCTTCGCCAACCCCTGCTTCACGCAGATCCACCCCACCTGCATCCCCG